>NZ_JBXAON010000001.1:1036235-1082641 GCF_058802865.1 Caulobacter sp. GW822-FHT01G02 | reverse complement strand
GGGTAGGATTCGAACCTACGACCAGCCGGTTAACAGCCGGCTGCTCTACCACTGAGCTACCGCGGAACAGGTCGCTCTTCAGAAGAGGCCGGGTGATAGCCGTCGCTTCGAGTCGATGCAAGCGATCACTGCGGCGCGTTTTACGTCCAAAGCGCGCGGACGCGGCGTCGCGAAACGCCAAGCTCAGTTTGTCGGAATCTTCTGAGCGAACAGAAGGAAGAGTGGCTCCGCGGGTAGGATTCGAACCTACGACCAGCCGGTTAACAGCCGGCTGCTCTACCACTGAGCTACCGCGGAACAGGTCGCTCTCAGAAGAGGCCGCGTGATAGCCGCCTCCCTGCACCGATGCAAGCACCGAATTTCAAAAAAGCAGCCCGGCTTGCGGCCGGGCTGTTGAAAGTCAGTGATGGTGGGCGCCTTCAAAGAAGACACCCTGAAACTCGGGCTTTATGGTGAATCAGATCTTAATTCTTAACGCCCCGGCCATTTGGTCGCAGGAGTCGCACCCCCGTTTCCAAGAGCGCGCTTAGGGACGCTTGGGGATCTCCAGGCCGCGCTGCACGGCCGGACGGGCCAGCCCCGCCTCCAGCCAGCGCGGCACGTGCTTCAGCGACGCCCAATCGACCAACTCGCCCGCCCCGTAGAAGCCCACGAGATTGCGCACCCAGCCCAGGGTGGCGATGTCGGCGATGGTATAGTCGTCGCCCATGATCCAGGCGCGGGTCGCCAGGCGATCCTCCAGCACGCCCAGCAGGCGCTTGCTCTCGGCCACATAGCGATCGCGCGGGCGCTTGTCCTCGTAGTCCTTGCCGGCGAAACGGTGGAAGAAGCCAAGTTGGCCGAACATCGGGCCGATCGCGGCCATCTGGAACATCACCCACTGCAGGGTTTCATAGCGCGCCGCCGGATCGGCGGGCAGGAACTTGCCGGTCTTCTCGGCCAGATAGACCAGGATCGCGCCGCTCTCGAACAGGGCCAGCGGCTTGCCGCCCGGACCGTCGGGATCGATGATCGCCGGGATCTTGCCGTTCGGGTTCAGCGACAGATACTCGGGACCCCAGGTCTCGTTGGCGCCGATGTCGATCAGGTGCGGCTCGTAGGCCAGCCCCGTTTCCTCCAGCATGATCGAGACCTTCACCCCGTTGGGCGTCGGCAGCGAATAGAGCTGGATCCGGTCGGGATACCGGGCCGGCCAGCGCTTGGTGATCGGAAAGGCGGACAGATCCGGCATCGGAGACCTCGTTCAAAGCGCTCGTAACGGCGTCGGTTGCATTTGGGAGTCCCCGCCCCGGTTTTCCAGAGCCGCCCCAAAACGAGGAACCGACGATTCGGGCCATTTGATCCGACCGCGAACATCGCTATCCGAGAGAACGAGACACGCTCGGGGGGGCGAAGACTGCACCATGACGACCGCCAATGATCACTGGCCGACCACATTGGAGCGCGTGGCGAGCGCGCTGGACTTCGACCTCGCACCGGGGGGCGGCATGCGCGCCAAACCCCGCGGCGACATCAGCCAGCTTCCGGCCCTGGTGAATCTGGCCGTCCACGCGGCGATCGAACTCGACAAACGGGTCGCGGTCTCCGACACGAACGTCCCCGTCGACCGCAAGGCCATCCTGGCCCGCAAGGACCTCAGCCGCGCCCTGGCGGATGGCGTGGCCCCGATGTTCGTCACCGGCTACGCCACCGCCTATCGCCTGGAGCTGGCCCGCATCCTGTGGGCCGGCATCGCCGACGCGCCGCGCCGGCGACTGGAAGAAATGGCTCGCCCCCGGCCCTAGGACCTACCAGGCGCCCGTGTTGGGCATCGAAGCCCACGGTTCGGCGGCGGGCAGATTGCCGTCCTGCAGCAGCTCGATCGAAATGCCGTCCGGCGAACGCACGAAGGCCATATGGCCGTCGCGCGGCGGGCGGTTGATGGTCACGCCCATGTCCATCAGGCGCTGGCAGGTCTCGTAAATGTCGTCAACGCGATAGGCCAGGTGACCGAAGTTGCGACCGCCCGCATACTCTTCGTCGTCCCAGTTGTAGGTCAGCTCGACCAGAGGAGCCTTACGCTCCCTGGCCAGCTCGACGTCCTCGGGCGCGGCCAGGAAGACCAGGGTGAAGCGGCCCTTCTCGTTCTCCATTCGGTAGGCCTCCTGGAGCCCCAGGCCCTCGCAATAGAACCGCAGCGAGGCGTCCAGATCGCGGACGCGGACCATGGTGTGCAGATAGCGCAAGGCGAAGCTCCCTCAGAGAAACCGATGTCGGTATAGACCCCGGCCGGGACCAGAGAAATCCACTAAACGGGCTCTCGCTCACGGGTCTGGCGACGCCATAGGGCGGCATACTCGCCGCCGGCCTCCAGCAGGACCGCGTGGCGACCGCGCTCGACGATCTTGCCCCGGCGCAGCACCACGATCTCGTCGGCGTCGGCGATGGTCGACAGACGGTGGGCCACGACCAGGGTGGTGCGCCCCGCGCGGGCCTTGCGCAGGGTCGCCTGGATCGCCGCCTCGGTGCGGCTGTCCAAGGCGCTGGTAGCCTCGTCCAGGATCAGCACGCGCGGCTCGGCCAGCAGGGCCCGGGCGATACCCACGCGCTGGCGCTCGCCGCCTGACAGCTTGAGGCCGCGCTCGCCGACCTTGGTGTCCATGCCCTCGGGCAGGTTGCGGATGAACTCGCCCAGTTCCGCGGCCTCGGCCGCCGCCCACACCTCGGTCTCGCTGGCGCCGGGTCGCGCGAAGGCGATATTGGACGCCAGGGTGTCATTGAACAGCGCCACGTCCTGCGGGACCAGGGCCACGGCGCGGCGCAGGGAGGCCTGCTTGAGGTCGCGCAGGTCGTGGCCGTCCAGGGTGACGCGGCCCTCCTGCGGATCGATCATCCGCAGCGCCAGGCGCACCAGGGTGGTCTTGCCCGCGCCCGAGGGTCCGACAATGGCCACGGTGGTCCCCGGCGCGACAGTCAGGGAGACGCCGGACAAGCCCTCGGACCGCGCCCCGTGGCGGAAGGAGACGTTCTCGCAGGCCACCGCCCCACCGCGCTGGTCGGCGCAGGGCGGCAGGTCCTGGGCGTCGGGCGAGTCGGCGACGTCGGCGGTCTGACGGCGCAGCTCCAGCATCGCCTCCATGTCGATCAGCGACTGGCGGATCTCGCGATAGGCGAAGCCCAGGATGTTCAGCGGGGCGTAGAGGTTGATCAGGATCAGAATGGCGGCGGTGACGTCGCCCGGGCCGATCTTGCCAGCGGTCGCCTGCGCGCCGGCCAGCACGGCCATGGCGCCGAGGCCCAGGCTCATCACCGCGGACTGGACGATGTTCAGCAGGTTCAGCGAGTTGGTGGCCTTGATCTGGGCGTCGCCATAGACGTCCAGCGCCTTGCCATAGCCCGCCACGGCCCGTGTCTCGCCGCCGAACGACTTGACGGTCTCGTAGTTCAGCAGGGCGTCGACGGCTCGGCCGGCGGCTTCGGCGTCGGCCTCGTTCAGCACCCGGCGATGGCCGATCCGCCAGTCCGAAATGGCGAAGGTCGCATAGCCGTAGACGGCCACCGTCAGCAGGGCCACGGCCGCGAACCGCCAGTCATAGGCCTTGGCCAGGACGATGGCGGCCATGATCAGCTCGACGCCGGTCGGAGCGACGTTGAACACCAGCCCCCGCAGCAGAAAGTCCATCGATCGCGCGCCGCGATCGATCGTCCGCGACAGCGCGCCGGTCCGCTTGGACTGGTGGAAGTCGATCGACAGCGACAGGGCGTGGGCGAAGGTCTCGACCGCCGCGCGGTTCTGGGCGGCCTGGGCCACCGGCGTGAACACCGCGTCGCGCGCCTGGGGCGCGGCGGCGGAGATAAAGCGCACCAGGGCCCAGCCGCACGCCAGGCCCGCGAAGGCCCAGGTGACGGACACGACCGCGGTCTGCCCGGCGGACAGCTGATTGACCGCCTTGCCCAGCATCAGCGGGGCCAGCACGCCCAGCGCCTTGCCGGCCAGGGTCAGCAGCAGGGCCACGGTCACGCGCCAGCGCAGACCCGGGGCCTCCGAGCGCAGCACCAGTTGCACGAGGTCGCCCATGGCCCGCCAGAAGCGGACCGGCTGGTCGGCCTTGGCGATCCCCCCCGCGACGGCCGCGCGCCCGGCCGACGGCGGCCCGCCCATGCCCCTCATCGAGAACCGCCGATCAGGTAGGTGGTCTGGATGCCGCCGCCCGGCGTCATCCAGTCGACCCGCCAGCCGGCCGCCGTGCGATCCGCGCGGACGGGTCCGTAGGTCAGGGGCGCGGCCGACGAGACGGCCACGGCGATGGCGGTCTCGCCCCCCTCCCCGGCCACCTGGATGTCGTGGACGCCCGGCGCCAGCGTGTCGGTCAGGGAAATATCGAAGCGACCGTCGTCGCCGGTGCGGGCGCCGCCGCGGGTGACGCGGTCGACACGGACGTTCAGGCCCGCGCCGGGGCCGGCGACGCCGGAGACCACCGCCCCCCCCTCGCGGTCGACGTCGACGGTCAGGATGCGCGGCGAACTGGATTCGGCGGCCAGGCGGCGCGCGCCCGCTCCGGCCCGCAGCAGCGCGACCTCACCGCCGTCGGCGACCATCACGTAGCCCTCGGCCTGGACGGTGCGGCCGTCCTGGATGGACGAAAGGCCAAACAGGCGAACCCCGGTTCCATTGGGCACGGTCACGCTCCATTGCCCCAGGGCGTCGATCTTGCCCATCACCACCTCGCCCGTCGGCGCCCCCAGGCGCAGGTCGGCGTCCGGCGCGCCATGGCCCGAAATAGCGATGCCGTTGGCGACTCGACGCGCGGACTCCAGGGTCGGCGGGGCCAGATAGCCGGCCTCGGCGCTGTCTGGCTTGTCGGCGGCGGTCTTCGGCGCCACCGGCGCGCCAGGCTCACAGGCCGCCAGCAACAGCGCGGAAAGGCTCACGGCGAGGATCGACGACTTGAAAGCCCGGGGACGAATCCTGATCATGCGGCCTCAAATAGGAACGGGCGCGCGAAACCGCGCGCCTTTTTTGTGGAGTGGACGACGATGCCCAACGAGTCTAGCCGCCTGGGGTCCGTCTGCGTCTACTGCGGATCCTCCAACGACGCCGATCCGCGCTACATCACCGACGCCTTCACGATCGGCGAGAGCTTCGCCCGGGCGGGGCTGAAGCTGATCTATGGCGGCGGCGGCGTGGGCCTGATGGGCGCCTCCGCGCGCGGCGCGCATTCGGCCGGGGGCAAGGTGCTGGGCGTCATCCCGGACTTCCTGCGCGGCCGCGAACAGCCCTTCGACGATGTCGAGACCGTGATCGTCGACAACATGCACGAGCGCAAGATGATGATGTTCGAGCGAGCGGACGCGTTCGTCGTGCTGCCGGGCGGCATCGGCACGCTGGAAGAAATCGTCGAATTGCTATCTTGGCGTCGTTTAGATCTTCACCAGAAGCCGATCGTGTTCCATAACCCCGGCGGTTTCTGGGATCCGTTCTTCGCGCTGATCCAACACACGATCGAAGCGCGCCTGACCCCGCCCACCCTGGCCGACGCCTGGCGTTCGGTCGAGAAGGCCGAGGACGTCACGCCAGCCCTGCTGGCCTGGGACCAGGAAACCTACCAGACCGGCGCTCCGGCGACGCTTCGCCCATTGACTTAGTTTTCAAAAGAAACGCACTATGGGCTTGAGCTGCCGTTCATCGAACGGCGCGCGCTCATGCGTCGGAACTCCCATCCGGCGCGGGGATAGGAGACCAAGATATGCGTACCGCTGTTTTCGCGGGCCTGACGGCCTGCGCCCTGATGTTCGCGGGTTCGGCCCACGCCGCCGACACCCAGAGCGCCTCGCTGAAGCTGAAGACCGCAGCCACCACCGAACAGTTCATCCACGAAGGTTCGGTCTGGCGCTGCAAGGATGACGCCTGCTCCTCGCTGACCGTGCCGTCGCTGCCGATCGCCCGCGCCTGCCGTCGGCTGGCCGGCCAGGTGGGCGAGCTGACCGCGTTCAGCTATCGCGGCAAGTCGCTGGACGAAGCCGGCCTCGCCGAATGCAACACGGCCGCCAAGAAGGGCTGAGGCTCTCGGGGGCGTCGAAAAGCAAAGGCCTCCGTCGGCGAACCGGCGGAGGCCTTTTTCGTGGGGTGTGAGACCCTTTACGCGCGTGACAGCCGAAAGTGGGCGCCGGTTTCGGCGACCGTCACGCGCCAACGCTTAGACGCTTACTTCCGTCCGGACTTCGTGGACGACGACTTGGGCGGGTTCGAACTCGGCCGACCTCCCACCAGCATGCCGCCCATCAGGGCGAACGAAAACATGGCGTGGTTCATCTTCGATACATTCATGGCGGCGTCTCCCAGACATTAGCCGTTAGGACCAGGAGACGCGCGCGGCTTACAGGGGTTCTCACCCTCCTAGTCGTCAGCGCGTCGGCCTCCAAGATGGCCCCAATAGCAGCGTTCGCAAGCGCATTTTGTCCGTATAAGGATCATATCAGCGTGCGGACAAAGCGTCTTCCGATGCGCCATATTTAGTCACTATACGGATGATAATCTTCCACTTCCTTGCGCACAAAGCCTTTGCGTACAAGAGCTAGCACCGCAATCCGGCTTTCCGGTATCCGGCGGGGCGAACAGATCGGCGCATAAAAAAATCGCCCGCGTCGGCGTGACGCAGGCGATTTCCGTGGGTTCGTCGATCGTCCGTGGGCGTTGCCGCCCGAGGCTTACGCCGCGGCGTCGAACGACAGCGATTCGTAGCGCTTCAGGTGATGATCGACCGAGCCGAACAGGCCCTCGATCAGGCTCGCGCGCTTGAAATAGTGGCCGATGGCCAGTTCGTCGGTCATGCCCATGCCGCCGTGGATCTGGATGGCGTTCTGGCCCACGAACTTGCAGGCGCGGCCGATGCGGACCTTCATGGCCGAAACCGCCTTGGCGCGCTCGGCGGCGCTCTCGTCAACCTTGATGGTGGCCATGTAGATCATCGACACCGACTGCTCGACCTCGATGAACATGTCGACCATCCGGTGCTGCAGCACCTGGAAGTTGGCGATGGCCGTGCCGAACTGCTTGCGCTGCTTGGCGTAGTCCAGCGTGCCCTCGTGCAGCTTGCGCAGCACGCCCACGGCCTCGGCGCCGACGGCGGCCGTGGCCTCGTCGATCACCTGGTTGACCAAGTCCAGGCCGTCCTCGGAGATCAGGGCGTCGGCCGGGACCGAGACGTTCTCGAAATAGATTTCCGAGGCGCGGTTGCCGTCGACGGTCGGGTAGTCGCGGGTGACGACGCCCGGCAGACTCTTGTCGATCAGGAACACGCCGACGCCGCCGGCGTCGCGCTGGGCGCCGCCGGTGCGGGCCGTGACGATCAGGTGCGAGGCGAACGGCGCGCCAACCACCACGGCCTTGTGGCCGTTCAGGACCCAGCCCGAACCGTCCTTCTTGGCGGTCGTCTTCAGGTCGTGCCAAGTGTAGCGGCCCTGCGGCTCGGCATAGGCGAAGGCGATGGTGGTGGTCCCGCCGACGACGCCCTCGATCACCGAGGCCGCGCCCGCGTAGCCCGAGTGCTTCATGAAGCCGCCGCCGATCACCACGGAGCCGAGATAGGGCTCGATGACCAGCGCCTTACCGAACTCCTCCATGATGATCATGTTGTCGATCGCGCCGCCGCCCAGGCCGCCCAGCTCTTCGCTGAACGAAGCGCCCAGTATGCCCAACTCCTCGGCGAAGGCCTTCCAGTAGTCGGCGCGCCAGCCGGCGTCGGAGCTGACGATCTTGCGGCGGGTCTCGAAGTCGTACTTGTCCTGCAGGAAGCTCGCGACCGTGTCGCGGACCATCGACTGCTCTTCGGTGAAGTTGAAATCCATCCCTTATCCCTTTGTTGTTTAGGCCCCGAGGCGCATCGAGCGGGCCGTCCAGGGGCGCATCCGGCGAAGCCATCCCCTCCCCGCAAGGGGGAGGGGTGCTTGGTTGAACTCAGAGCCCCAGCACCATCTTGGCGATGATGTTGCGCTGGATCTCGTTGGAGCCGCCGTAGATCGACGTCTTGCGGACGTTGAAATAGGTCGGCGCCGCGCGGTGGGCGAAGTCGGGGCCGATGGGATGGGCGTTGTCGCCGTCCTTCGGGAAGCCACGGAAATACGGCGCGCCGTAGTGGCCGGCGGCCTCCAGCACCAGTTCGGTGATCCTCTGCTGGATCTCGGTGCCCTTGATCTTCAGCACGCTAGACTCCGGACCGGGGCCCTTGCCGGCCGCTTCGCCGGCCAGGGTGCGCAGCTCGGTATATTCCAGCGCCGTCAGGTCGATCTCCAGTTCGGCGACCTTGCGCTTGAACATCGGATCCTTGATCAGGGCGTCGCCGTCGTCCGACAGCTCGACCGAGGCGATCTGGCGGATGCGCTCGATGCCGCGCTTGGAGCGGGCCACGCCGGCGATGCCGCTACGCTCGTGGGCCAGCAGGAACTTGGCGCAGGTCCAGCCCTTGTTTTCCTCGTAGATGCGGTTCTCGACCGGCACCTTGACGTTCTCGAGCCAGACCTCGTTGACCTCGTGCTCGCCGCCCAGGGTGATGATCGGGCGCACGGTCACGCCCGGCGACTTCATGTCGATCAGCAGGAACGAGATGCCTTCCTGGATCTTGGCGGTCGGGTCCGTGCGGACCAGGCAGAAGATCCAGTCGCCGTGCTGGGCCAGGGTGGTCCAGGTCTTCTGGCCGTTGACCAGATAGTATTCCTTGCCGTCATCGCCGGTGAAGCGCTCGGCCTTGGTCTTCAGGCTGGCAAGGTCGGAACCGGCGCCCGGTTCGGAGTAGCCTTGCGACCACCAAATGTCGCCCGACAGGGTCGGCGGCAGGAAGCGTTCCTTCTGTTCGGGCGTGCCGAACGTGTAGATCACCGGGCCGACCATGTTGATGCCGAACGGCAGAATCGGCACGCAGTCGGCGCGAGCGGTCTCTTCCGACCAGATGTAGCGCTGCACCGAGGTCCAGCCCGGACCGCCGTACTTCTCCGGCCAGGCCGGGGCGACCCAGCCCTTCTTGGCGAGGGTGCGATGCCAGGAGAGGAAGTCCTCCTTGGCCATCTCCTCGCCCTCTTCCTGCTTTTCGCGCAGGCCCGCCGGGTAGTTCTCGGCGATGAAGGCGCGAACCTCGTCGCGGAAGGCGAGGTCCTCGGGCGAGAAGTCCAGATTCATGGCGGGCTCCCGTTCAATCGGCCCCTCTGCGGGAGGCCGTTATTGCGTTTCGGGCGCCACGATAGATGTCGAACGAACGTTTGGAAAGATGACGTTAGCGTCAACGGAAGCGAATGTTATCCGCGTTCACCTACGTCGCCCGAAACGCGACTAGCGGACCTCGCAGGCCAGCTTGACGAGAGCCAGGGCCGAGGCGCCGCCAACCCCCTCCTCGTCAAGCGTATCGAGCGCCAGAAGCGGCCGCTTGTCGAGGACTTCGAGCAGGCGCGCATGCCCCTTGGCCGGGCTGACATGGGCGGCCAGGCAGTGATCGATGGCGCCCGGCTCGACGGCGCGGACGATGGCGGCGGCGGCGCAGGCGGCGTAGCCATCCAGCAGCACCGGCACCTTCTGGACACGCGCGGCCAGGATGGCGCCGACGACGGCGGCGGTTTCGCGGCCGCCCAGCTGGCGCAGGATCTCCAGCGGATCGTCGCCCATACCCTCGGCCTTGGCCCGCGCGACGGCGGCCCCGACGGGCTCGGGATCGTCGGACCAGTCCGAGGCCTCGCCGCCAAACAGGGCCAGGCACACGGCGGCGGCGGTGCGGGCGGCCTCGGCGACGATGACGCCGGGGATCAGCAAGTCGGGCTGCTTGGCCAGGGCCTCCATGCCGAAGGCCATGGTGGCGGCGGCCTCTTTCTCGCTCATCGAGGGCTTGTCGATGAAGTCCGGCGAAGGACGGTCGATGGCGAGGTCGAAGGCTTCCAGGCCCGCGCCCTGCGCGCCGGCCAGGCGCGAGACGGTGGCGCCGCCCGAGGCGATGGCTTCCAGGCGGTCGCGGGCGTAGCCGCGCGGTCCAACGCCCTGGCGCGCTCCAGCATAGAGCGCCACGACCGGGCGATTCACGGCCGGCGGGCTCTTGCCGCTCCAGGCGGTCAGCCAGCCAGCGATCTCGGCCAGGCGACCGCCCTGCTCCAGCGTCGGAGACGGCCCCGGCGCGGGCGGCGAGATGGCGAGCTGGCGGATATCGGCGAAGGGAGAAGCGGTCATGGTCGCGGACTTAAACCCGTCCACGGCCAAAGCAACCCCCGAGGGCCGCGCTTGCGCGCCGCCGCCAGAGCGGGGATGCTGAAAAGGATGAGCACCGACGCCCCTATGAGCGCGCCAGCCAAGCCGCCCCGCCCGATCGCCACGCCCTGCGTGAAGGTCTGCGCGGTCGACGGCGCCAGCGGCTATTGCCTGGGATGCCGCCGGACCCTGCCGGAAATCGCCGGCTGGGCGCGGCTCTCCGACGAGGAAAGGGCGACCATCATGGCCGCCCTCCCCGATCGTCCGGATCCGATGATCGCCCTGATGGCGGCGACCGCGGCCCGCTCTTAGCGGCAGGCCTTAGCGCGAGGCCTGGGCCGCGCCGATGAACGGCGCGCAGACCTGATCACGCTCGGCGATCAGCTTCAGCTTGGCGTTGCCGTTGGCGGAGTCGGCCTTCTTGCGGGCGTTGTTCATCTTGGTGACGGCCTCGATGCGGGTCGACTGCTTCTGCTCGGCGGCCGAATTGCGCAGGAAGGCGTCGACGGCCGAGGTGTCCAGCTTGCCCAGGTTTTCCGAGGCCGCCAGAGCGCTACAGCGCGAGGCTTCCACGAACTGCTTGTCGGTGACGCCGGCGTGAGCAACGCCCGCGATGGAGCCCGCGGCGACGAGCGCGATAAGGACGGCTTTCATGGCGATAATCCCTCTATAGCCATTTGTTCTGTGGCCTACAGAGATAACGCCGGACGAAAGCTTTCCGAAGTTAATTCCAGGACATGAAAAGCATTACACGGACGTAATGAAGAATATTAAATCGATGTAATATGAACAATGCTCAGCATAGGGATATACTTGTTACCTTATTAGTAACCATGGCGCGAAAATCGCTTTGCCGATTCACGCCTTGAAAACGCCTGCCCGCTAATGATTAGGCATCGGCCGCAGAAGCGGTCTCAAAGCCGATACGGCAGGGTGTCTTTATGTTGAGGTTCGCGGCGATCGCACTCGTGGGGGCCCTTTCGGCGGTGGGGGCGGCCAAGGCCGTCGTCTCGCTCGACGATCTGCGCCATCCGGAGCTGCGCGCCCCCTCGGCCGCGGCGGCCACGCTCGGCGGCGCCGAAGGCGGCGCGGCCCAACTGACCAAGGACCGCGACGGGCACTTCTGGGCTCAAGGCAATGTCGACGGCAAGGCCGTGCGCTTCCTGGTCGACACCGGCGCCACCGCCGTCTCGCTCAGCATGGCCGACGCCCAGCGCCTGGGCATCGACACCAGCAAGCTGAACTACGACTACAACGTCATCACCGCCGACGGCCGCACGCGCGCCGCCTCGGTCAAACTGGCCACCGTCGCCATCGCCGGCGCCAAGGTCCGCGACGTCGACGCCCTCGTCATCGAGAAGGGTCTCGAGAACTCGCTGCTGGGCATGAGCTATCTGGGCCGCCTGTCGCGGTTCGAAGCGACCCCCACCTCGCTGATCCTGCACCCATAGGAACCAGACCCGGCTTTAGACGGCCGGAACTTCCGCCCGCTCCTCGCGCGCCGCCTGGGCCGCGCGCACGGCGTCCAGCGCCCGATCCACCACATCCAGACCCGCGCCGGCCTTGACGCCCTCGACCGTCAGGATGCGCCGCCACGCCCGCGCGCCCGGCAGGCCATGGAACAGGCCCAGCATGTGCCGGCTCATCGCCGCCAGATGCGTTCCCGCCGCCAGTTCACGGGCCAGATACGGCTTGTAGCGCTCGACCGCCTCGAAGCTGTCGACATCGGCGACATCCATGCCGAACACCCGCCGGTCGACCTCGCCCAGCAGGCCGGCCTCATGATAGGCCGCGCGGCCCAGCATCACGCCGTCGACGCCATTGGCCAGATGCTCGAGCGCCGCGTCGATGGAGGGCACGCCGCCATTGATGGCGATGGTCAGGTTCGGCCGCTCGCGCTTCAGGCGATAGACCAGCTCATAGTCCAGCGGCGGGATGTCCCGGTTCTCCTTCGGCGACAGACCTTTCAGCCAGGCCTTGCGGGCATGCACCACAAAGCCTTCGACACCCGCCGCCGCGCTGCGGTCGACCAGGGTGAACAGCGCCTCTTCCGGATCCTGGTCGTCGACCCCGATTCGGCACTTGACCGTCGCCGGGACTTTCACCGCGTTCTTGATGGCGGCCATGCACTCGGCCACGAGATCCGGCTCGCGCATCAGGCAGGCCCCGAACCGGCCGCTTTGCACGCGGTCGGACGGACAACCGACATTCAGATTGATCTCGTCATAGCCGTAGTCCTCGGCGATCCGCGCCGCCTGGGCCAGCTCGGCCGGATCCGATCCGCCCAGCTGCAGCGCCACCGGATGCTGCTCCGGGTCATAGCCCAGCAGCTTCGCGCGATCGCCATGCACGACAGCCCCGCTGGTCACCATCTCGGTATAGAGCAGCGTCCGACGCGACAGGACCCGATGCAGCGACCGGCAGTGCCGGTCGGTCCAGTCCATCATGGGAGCCACACTGAATCTAACCGGTTGAAGTTCCGGAATTTTTTCAGCAAGATCAACGAGTTCGGTCATGCCGAAACGTTCCTAAAATTGCACACGCTTTCGCCGTTTGTTTCCGTAGTTCCTCCCTGAGCGCACACACAGAGCACACGAGATTGGCCACATTCACGAGACTCCCGTCGGACTTCTGGAGAACCCAGGTGCGCCGGAAGGGTCGCTATATAGGCGAGACTTTCGCGTACCGCGAGGACGCGCGTCCATGGGCCACAGCACAAGATCGCGTGCGAGGACGACGCGAAGCGGCGCGCCCGGCCGCACCGTCAAGGTCGGAAGCCGAGTGAGGCTGCGCCTGGCTGCCGCCACGACGCACGACGCGCGCAAGATCGCTTTCGTCCGAGGCGCCCGAGCCTCAGCCCGCTCCTACAGAGAGCTTGAACGGCTTGGGCGGCGCCAGGGCCGCATCGTCGGGCGGGGCGATCTCGAAGCCTTGGTCCCGAAAGCGGTCCAGCGCCTGCTCATCCATGCCGCAGACCAGCAGTACCTGTTCCCAGGACCGATACGGCCGCCAGAACCCCACCTCGCGTGCGAGCATGGGGTCGAAGCCCGCCGCTGTGATGTCGGCGAGGCTGGCGCTGTTGAGATCGGTCATGGGCGCAATAGCGCGCGCCTGCGGTCAAGGTTCCGTGCTCAGCGGCGTGCTGTGCGCCTGGGGCCCTGTTCCGCATCCTGCGCGGCTTGAGTACGCGTCGACGCAGCCCTTGCGGAAGCTCCGAAAGCGAACCGGCCACGACAGATCGCAAATTGCCCGCCTCTACTTCAGCAGGCCCGCCGTCCGTAGCGCTTTGGCGATGACGTCCTGGACGCCGGTGGGAACCTTAACCAGGGCCTGCATGACGCTTTGCCCCAGGTCAGGGTGCTCGACGCGACCCGCAACCGTTCTCTGATCCAAAGCCGTAGACCGGGGAACATGCGCCGCATCGGCGCCCGTCGCATCGATTTTCCAGAACCGGACGATCTCCAGCGAGGATGATACGCCTGCTTCAAGCATGTAGGGCGCGACCTTGCCGACATCGTCCGCCGCCTTGGTCGATAGCGGCGTTCCGTGTCCAAGGCCGCGCACGATGTTCAGTTCCAGCACCGTCTCGCCGTTGGCCGAGCGCCAGATCGAGCGCGTGCCGAACGGCAAGGCTTCGACGCGATGCGGCGCGGACGAAAGGCCGTGCAGCGCGCTCCATTGCTGGGCCAGATCGTCGGCGTTGCCAGGCCGCACGACCCCGTCAGAGTCGCCATGCCAGATCGAGAGGCGCGGGAACGCCTCGCCATCCGTGCGCGGAGGCGCCAACGCGCCCATGGCCGCTTGCGGTCGGCCATCGGCCCGGCTCATCACGCCCAAGGCTTGCTGCACGTTTCCCGCCACACCGTAAGGGATGCCCGCGATCACCGCGCCGCCAGCGAAGACTTCGGGATAGACCGCCAGCATCGCGGCGGCCATAGCGCCACCCGCCGAAAGGCCCGTAACAAAGACGCGGTCGGCGTCCAGGTCGTTGGCCCGCACCGCGTGACTGACCATCGCCGCGATCGAGGCGGCCTCCCCTTCACCGCGCCGAACGTCGCCCGGCGAGAACCAGTTGAAGCAACGGTTGGGATTATTGGACGATGACTGCTGCGGCGCCAGGACCATGAACCCGAAGCGCTCGGCCAGGGCCGTCCACCCGGCATTGACCGCATAGGCCTCGGCGGTCTGGGAGCAGCCATGCAGGACGACGACCAACGGTGCGCCCGGCGCAAGACGCTCTGGCCGGTGGCTCAGCATGGTCAACTGGCCGGGATTGGCGCCGAAGTGTTCGGTGCGCTCGAGGGCGTCGCCGCCGTCTCCTGCGCTAAACAGCGACGCCTTACGCAGCCGCGCCAGCATCGCGGTCGTATCACCTAGGCCCGGCATGACGTCATCCTAATCGGCGCAGCGAAAATGCTGCGTCGCAATATAATGCTGCGACGCAGCAATAGGTGACATCACGGCTGATCACATCTTTCGCGCGGCGACCCGATGATCCGGGTCGCCGCGCGCTTCGATCAATAGTCGCGGCGGGCTGGGTCGACCACGGGACGGTCGGTGCGGCGGACCTCGTCGTCGACAGCGACATCATCGGCGGCCGCGAAGGAACGCTGCTCGCCGTAGAGCGCTCGCTCCCGGCCGATGTCGTCCGTGCTATAGGGCGTGGCCGCCGGATCGAAAGCCGTCCAGCCGCTCTGGCGATAGGCGTCCCCGCGCACCGCGGCGTCCACGCCGCGACGCGCGTTCAGGACCTCCTCGACCGTGGCGATTTCGTCGGCATGCGCCTTGACGCTGACCAAGGCGCCGCCGCGACGGACCCCCTCGGCATAGACGTTGGCTTCCTCGTCGGTGTGGCCTGCGTCCTTCAGCGCGCCGAGCAGGCCGCCGGTAGCCGCGCCAGCGACGGCGCCAACCGCCGCGCCCACGGCCGTCGCCGCCAGCCAGCCCGCCGCCACGACGGGGCCGAGACCCGGAATGGCCAGCATGCCAAGTCCCGCCAGCAGACCGGCGCCGCCCCCGAATAGCCCCCCCGTGGCGGCCCCCTTGCCGGCGCCCTCGGCGACGTCGCTTTCGCCGTCACGTTCGGAGCCGGCATGTTTGTGGCCGTCATGCCAGTTCTCCGTGTTGTTGGAGACGAGGCTGATCTTGTCGTGGTCGATGCCACGCGTTTCCAGATCCGAGATCGCGTCGAGGGCCTGGGTGTGGCTGTCGAACAGCCGGGTGATCGTCTTGCTCATGATGATTGTCCTGGGCGTGATGTGATTTCGAGGAGAAGGACGTGCCGAGACCTAGAGCGCGGTGATCGCGCCCTTGTAGTCGATCGAGACGCTGACCTTCTTGCCGTCCTTGGTGGCCTCGCCCTGCCAGAGGCCGTTGGCGTTCTGGTTCAAGGGGCCTAGTTCCGAGTAGCCGGCCTTCTCGATGGCGGCGCGGGCCTGATCCTCGGTGTAGGAGCTGGCGCCCGGCGTCGGACCGCTCTCCCCGGTGGTCGGCTTGGTGTCGACCGCGACATTGCCCGGCGCGGCGGCGGCCGACATGGCCGGTCCATCGACCTTCTGGTTGTCGGCTGTCTTCTGGCCGCAAGCGGCCAACAGCATCGCGGCGGCCGCGACGCCCATCATAATTTTAATCATGTCGAGAAGCTCCCTTAGGTTCTTAGGGAAGACTTCGAGGCGCTCAAAGTTCCGGAAATATTACGAGGAATGCAATATTCCAGGGCAGGGAAAGCCCATATTCTTCAGAGCACTATCAATCGAAGTTTCGACATCATCATCGGCGAGCGGCCGCGTTGCAGCGCGACGATCAGGCCGCTTGCTTTTCCCACTCAGGTTTGAGGACGACCTTGACGGCCAGCCAGTATTTTATAGCTGCAATCGTTCCCAGCTTGTCACCCCAATTAGTAATTTCCATCGCAATAAGTAGCTTTAGCATTACTATGTATTCCAAGATAATATTAATGTCATTATTTGAATTGTGATCAGCTACTCAGGCGCCAGCGGGCTTTGACTCCATCAAAAGCGGATCTTACCAAGGCCCGAGAAGAACCAGACCTTCCCGACCGCGAATGCCATTTCGGCAGGAGCCACAGCTCGTGCGTTCCATATACGGCCAACGCCCTCTCGATCAGCTGAAACTCAGGATCTTGACCATCGCGACGGCCATCAGCGTCAAGACCAGCAGCGAGGCCGTGACGACGAACACCACGCGCGGGCCCGCGGCGCGAAGATCGCGCAAATCCACGCCTAGGCCCAGCGCCGCCATCGCCATGATCGTCAGCCCAAGGCTGGCCTCGTGGGCGCGAGCCGTCAGGCCTGCGGGCAGCAGCCCGGCGGAGTTGAGTCCGGCCAAGCCCAGAAAGCCGAGGATGAACGGCGGTAGTAGGTGTGCAAGGCCCATCCTGGGCCTCGCCAAGTCGGCTCCCTGGCTTTTGCGGGCCGTCACGACCGACAGGACCGTGACGACCGGACCCAACATCAGGACCCGGACGAGCTTGACCAGGGTTCCCAACTGCACCGCGACCTGCCCCATGGGCGTGGCGGCGGCCAGGACCTGGGGAACCGCATAGACCGTCAGCCCGGCCAAGGCCCCGCCCGCCGCCGGAGAAAGACCCAAGACATGGGCCAGCACCGGCAAGGCGATGACCACGACCACGCCAAGAACGGCGGTGAAGGCGATGGCGGTGGCGACCTCTTCATCCCTGGCCTCGATGACCGGCGCGACGGCCGCGATCGCCGAATTGCCGCAGATCGCGTTTCCGCACGCGACAAGTGTGGCCATCTTGGCCGGAAGTCCCATCGCACGCCCGATGAGGAAGCTGGTCGCGATCGCCAGCGCCACGGTCGCGACAATGGCGAACACCAGAGGCGCGCCCACCGAGGATAGAGTCTTGAAACTAACCGCGGCTCCCATCAGGACGACGGCCAGCTCCAGCAGGGTCTTGGCGGCGAAGCGGATCCCCGGAGCGGTGCGCCGCGAGGTTCCCCAGAACGTGCGCACCCCCGCCCCGACCAAGATCGCCAGCACCAGAGCCTCCAGCCAGGCTCGGCCAGACAAGCCGACTTCGAACCTTTCCAACGCGAGCGCGCCAGCGGCGACGAGGCCAGTGAGCAGGAGACCGGGAACAAGGGACTTGGCTTGGCGCGAGATGAGCATGGCCCGAACCTCGCTGCTCGGCTGTCAGAACTCCAATCGATTGATTTTTGAAATAGCATAAGCAATGCTTATGCAATGACCCTGGATCAGCTTCGGATCTTCGTCGCCGCCGGCGAGCTGCTCAGCATGACCCGCGCGGCCGAGCGACTGCACCTGTCGCAGCCGGCGGTCAGCGCGGCCATCGCGACCCTTGAGGAGCGTTACGCCTCACGCCTTTTCGACCGGGTCGGCCGACGCCTGGAACTCACCGAGGCGGGCAGGCTGTTCCTGCCGCAAGCCGTCGCGGTGCTCGGCCAGGCTGATCGCGCGCGTCAATTGCTCGACGACTTGTCGGGCTTGGCGCGCGGCGAGGTGCGGATCGCCGCGAGCCAAACGGTGGCGAGTTTCTGGTTGCCGCCCCGGATGGCCAGGTTCGTGACCCAAGCGCCCAACATTCATCTGAGCCTGACGGTCGGCAACTCCGCCCAGGCCGCCGCCATGGTCTTGCAGGGCAAGGCCGATCTGGCCTTTGTCGAAGGCGACATCGAAGAGGATCTGCTCCGCGGCACGGAGATCGGCGGCGATCAGATCGGGCTCTTTGTATCCCCGGACCATCCGTTGGTCGGGCGGCTACCGACCCGACAGGATCTCGAGGCCGCGATGTGGGTCATGCGCGACCAGGGGTCGGGGACCCGAGACCACTTGACCGCCGGCTTGGCCCAATCCGGCGTCAGGCCAGATCACCTCCGAATCTGCCTGGAATTGCCGTCCAACGAGGCGGCGTTGGAAGCGATCGAGCAAACCCACCTGGTTACGGCCGTCTCCGAGCTGGCCGCCGCGAGCCGGCTGCGGACAGGCGCGATCGCGCGGTTGCCCTGGCCCCTGCCCGCCCGACGTTTCAAGATGCTGACCCACCGGGCGCGCTCGACCAGTCGGGCGGTGGCCGCATTCATCGCCGCGTTGGAGTCCCAGCCAGCGTCTCCGGATGGGTCCGGCAAGGTCTAGGTCGACTTCCAATGACGCTTAAACTCGCCTGAGCGCACGCCCGCTGATCCTCTGCGGTCGTATCGACCGCGAGGCTTCGGTCCATCTCGCGGTGCGCGTGCTGGAAACCCTTTGCGACGTCTATCGCGACAAGGCTAAGTCCTGATCGCCGCGCGACGCCGTCCCATCCTGGGCCCATCGCCCAGGAGAGATCGCCATGCTGACCGCGCTCAACGACGCCCTGCCCCGGCCGCGCTGGATGGCGCTGTCGGCCGATACCATTTTCCGGGGTTTGGTCGGGCTGGCGGTCATCGGCGCGGGCGTCGGGCGATTGACCCAGTCCGGCGAGCCCGTCACGCAATTGACCGGCGCGAGCCTCATGGTCCTGGGCGGGAGTCTCGCGGCGGGACTATGGACGCGACTGTCCGCGCTGCTGCTGGCGGTTGTCTGGAGCGTGACCATCCTGCCCGGCGCCGTAGCGACGATCTTTGCCTCCGATCCCCTCGCCCCGCGGCTTGAGGGGTTCGCGATTCTGGGCGCGCTCTATTTCATCTATGTGCGCGGCGGCGGTCCGGTCTCTGTCGATGGCGCGCGTCGCAAGCGCGCCCCTGTCGCCAAACCGAGCTCTCGCGGACGGGCGATCTCGCGACTTTGAGATCGCCGCCGTAAGCGGCCCTTGGCGATCAGGCCTCGTCCTGCCCTTCGTCGCCGCCGTCGACCATGTGGAACTCAAACCACACGCCGTTGAGGACGCCGAAGGCGACGGCCAGGCCAAGGCCCAGCACCCAGGTGAAATACCACATGGATCAGGCTCCTCTTCAGTAAAGGTCGGGGTTGCTGGACAGGGCCGCCACCGACGAGCGTCCCCATAGGACTTTGTAGACGAAGGCCGTATAGGCCAGGATCAGCGGCAGGAAGACCACCGTCATCAGCAGCATGACGAACAGCGTCAGGTGGCTGGACGAGGCGTTCCAAACCGTCAGGCTGGAGCGCGGATCAAGGCTGCTGGGCAGGATGAACGGGAACATCGACAGGCCGACGGTCGAGATGATCCCCAGGGCCGAAAGCGACGAGCCGGCGAAAGCCGGCCATTCCCGGCCCCGGCGAATGCCGAAGAAGGCCATGGCCGCGCCGACGAAGCCCAGCACAGGAGCCAGCACCATCCAGCGATGGGCCTGATAGCCTGCCAGCCAGGCGCCCGGCGCGGCCACGGCGACGGCGCGCAGGGGGTTGGACGGGCCCGCCATATTGACCGCGCCATCTAGACGGAAGCCCAGGCCGGCGAAGGCCACGAACAGGTAACCCACCGCGAAGAGGGCCAGGCTCGCCAGGGCCGCGATCGAGCCGATGAGGCGAGCGCGGTCCCGCACCGCCCCATACTCGGCCTTGATGGTCAGCCAGGCCGCGCCATGGGTCACCACCATGGCCACGGACAACAGGCCGCAGACCAGGGTGAAGGGCGTGAACAGTCCCAGGAACGAGCCCTCGTAGGCGACGCGCAAATCGCTGTCGAACCGGAAGGGCACGCCCTGCAGGACGTTTCCGACCGCGACGCCAAAGACCAGGGCCGGGACGAAGCCGCCAATGAACAGCGCCCAATCCCAGGCCGAGCGCCAGCGCCGGTCGGGCCGCTTGGAGCGGTATTTGAAGCCGACGGGCCGCAGGATCAGCGCGGCCAGGACGGCGAACATCGCCAGATAGAAGCCCGAGAAGCTGACCGCGTAGACGAACGGCCAGGCCGCGAAGATCGCGCCCCCGCCCAGAATGAACCAGACTTGGTTGCCTTCCCAGGTCGCGCCGATGGTGTTGATGACCATTCGGCGCTCGCGATCATCGCGGGCGACGAAGGGCAGCAGGGCCGCGACGCCCAAGTCAAAGCCATCCGTCAGTGTAAAGCCGATCAGCAGCACGCCCATCAGGGCCCACCAGATGATCCGCAAGGTGGCGTAGTCGAGAGGCAGATCCATCGGTCGAGCTCCTTATTCGGCCACGGCGAGGCGAAGGTCGTCGGTCACGGCGTCGGGCTCCTCATGGTGGGCGTAAGGCCCACGCTTGATCGTGCGGATGATCAGCCCGACCTCGACGATGGCGAGCGCGCCATAGAGCAGGGTGAAGCCGACGATGGTGGTCCACAGCTGGGCGACCGTCAGGCTGGAGGCGCCCAGGAAGGTGGGCAGCACCCCTTCGACCGCCCAGGGCTGGCGCCCCAGCTCGGCCAGCATCCAGCCAGCTTCAGCGGCGATCCACGGCAAAGGCATGATCAGCACCGCGGTCCAGAGGATCCACCGGGTCTCGCAGCGGCGCAGCGCCGTCAGGACGAAGGCGGCCGCGAACACCGCCACCTGCAGGAAACCGATGCCGGCCATGGCCCGGAACGCCCAGAACATCACCGGCACATTAGGCACGGTGTCCCAAGCGGCCTTGCGGATGGTCGCAGCATCCGCCTTGCGCGGGTCCGCGACATAGCGCTTGAGCAGCAGCCCATGGCCAAGATCGCGGCGGTGCAATTCGAATTGGCCGCGCGCGGCCTTGTCCTCGGGCGAGACCTTCAGGCGCTCAAGCGCGTCATAGGCCTGGACCCCGCTCTCGACGCGGGTTTCGGCGACGGCGACCAGCTCGAAAATCCCCGCGACGGGCTTGTCGAGACTGCGGGTCGCGATCAGCCCCAGAACATAGGGGATCTTGACCTCGGCGTGGGTCCTGCGCTCGGCCAGGCTGGGAATGCCAAACGCCGTCAGGCCGGCGGGTGCGGGCTCGGTCTCCCACATGGCCTCGAGGGCCGCGAGCTTCATTTTCTGGTTGTCGGTCAGGGCATAGCCGCTCTCGTCGCCCAGCACGACGACCGACAGGGCCGAGGCCAGGCCAAAGGCCGACGCCACGGCGAACGAGCGGCGGGCGACCGCCGGCCACTTGCCCCGCAGCAGCAGGATCGCCGACACGCCCAGCACGAAGACCGACGCGGTGACATAGCCCGCGCTGACGGTGTGGACGAACTTGGCCTGGGCGACGGGATTGAACAGCACCTCGCGAAAGCTGGTGACTTCCATGCGCATGGTGTCGGGATTGAACGCGGCGCCGACGGGGTTTTGCATCCAGCCGTTGGCGACCAGGATCCACAGCGCCGAGAGGTTGGAGCCCAGGGCCACCATGAAGGTGACCAGCAGGTGGCCCCGCTTTGAGAGCTTCTCCCAGCCAAAGAACATCAGGCCGATGAAGGTGGCCTCCAGGAAGAAGGCCATCAGGCCCTCGATCGCCAGCGGCGCGCCGAAGATGTCGCCGACATAGTGGGAGTAGTAGGCCCAGTTGGTCCCGAACTCGAACTCCATGGTCAGGCCGGTTGCGACCCCGAGCACGAAGTTGACGCCGAAAATGGTCGCCCAGAACCGGGTGATGGTCCGCCAGATCGGGCGGTTGGTCATCACATAGATGCTCTCCATGATGACCAGGAGGAATGACAGCCCCAGGGTCAGCGGCACGAAGAGAAAATGGTACATCGCCGTCAGGGCGAACTGCAGTCGAGACAGCTCGACGACACCCATATCCATGACTCACAATCCTCTGGTCCGGGGGTCCATGACCCTCTGAGGCGGGCAGGTACGCTTATGTTATTATTTGCGCAATTACGCATGTTTACAGTGGCCGCCGCCCTTTCCGGGCTTCAGCCGCGCAAGGCTTTCCAGGCGACATAGGCCGCGACCGCCAGCACCAAGCAGGCGAAGAGTCTGCGCGCCGTCAGGGCGTGAGTCGCCAGCAGGGCCGCGCCGCGCACGCCCCCGGCGCCGCCCGCCAGGCCGCCCAAGACGAAAAGGCCCGCGACAGGCCAGTTGATCAGGCCCGAGGCGGCGTAGTTCAGCGAAGTCGCCGCACCGAACAGCGACACCGACAGGAGGGACGAGGCCGTGGCGTTGGCCAAGGTCATGCCGGTCGCCGCCATCAGCCCCGGCACGATCAGGAACCCGCCGCCGATCCCGAAGAATCCGGCGGCCAGCCCCGTCAGCAGACCCAGCGGCGCCAGCTTCAGCATCAGCCCGGGGGTTATGTGGACCAGAGGATCACCCTGAGACTTGGGGCGACGCATCATCGACAGCGCGATCGCCGCCATCGCCACGGCGAACCCCAGCAACAGCCGCTGGCCGTCGATCGCCTTGGCCAGGGTCGAGCCCAGGAACGAGCCGATCAGGCCCGCGCCGGCGAACACGCTCGCGCAGGGCCACTTGACCCGCCCTCCCCGGCCATGACCCACCAGGTTCATCCCGGCGTTGACCGCGACAGCCGCGGCCGAGGTGCCGATCGCCACGTGCGGATCATGGATGCCGACGACATAGAGCAGAAGCGGCGTCGCCAGCACCGAGCCGCCGCCGCCGAAAAGGCCCAGCAGCGCGCCGACGAGCGCGCCGCTCAGCAATGCCGATACGATCATGAACAGGGACATGTGCGCCAATCCGACGGGACTTGTATATTCATATATTCGCATATAAATAGTTTGTCGATGCCGGAGCCTGAAGGTCTGTGATGCGCGAACCGATCCCACCGCCCGACGTCGCCGTGGCCAAGGCGGCGACCATCATCGATGCGGCGCTGGCCGCGCCCGGCTTGAGGCCGCAGGTGCAAGCCTTCTTCGACGAGGCGACCTTCACGGTCAGCTATGTGGTTCGTGATCCCAGCACATCGGCCTGCGCCATCATCGACAGTGTTCTGGACTATGACCCGGCCTCGGGCCGGACCAGCGAGCGCTCGGCCGACGCCCTGATTGCCTATGTCAGGGAACAGGGGCTGCATGTCGTCTGGCAGTTGGAGACCCACGCTCACGCCGATCACCTGTCCGCCGCGCCCTATCTGCAGGACGCTCTGGGCGGTCGTCTGGCGATCGGGGAGAAGATCGTTCGCGTTCAGGAGACGTTCGGAAAACTGTTCAACGCGGGGCCCGACTTCGCACGCGATGGCCGTCAGTTCGACCACCTGTTCCAGGACGGCGAGGCATTTTCGATCGGCGGCCTGAGCGCCATCGCCCTGCACGTGCCCGGCCACACGCCCGCCTGCATGGCCTATGTCATCGGCGACGCGATCTTCGTCGGCGACACCCTGTTCATGCCCGACTACGGCACGGCGCGCTGCGACTTTCCCGGCGGCGACGCGGCGACCTTGTTCGCCTCGATCCAGCGCCTGCTGGCGCTCCCCGATAAGGCCCGCGTCTTCCTGTGCCATGACTACAAGGCCCCTGGCCGCGACGCCTTTGCCTGGGAAACCACGATCGACGCGCAGCGGCGCGAGAACATCCACGTCCACTCGGGTGTCAGCCAGGCCCAGTTCGTGGCGCTGCGCCAGGCGCGTGACCGGACCCTGGACATGCCAAGGCTGATCCTGCCCTCGGTGCAGGTCAACATGCGCGGCGGCCATTTTCCCGAACCGGAGGACAATGGCGTGCGCTATCTGAAGATCCCCCTCAACGCCGTGTGACCCGCGCCATGTCCAAGCTTCTCGCCCTCGTCGCAGCTCTTCTCCTCGTCGCGCCCCTGGCCGTCCGGGCCGAGCCGACCCGCGTCATGGTCCGGGCCCAGGCGCTCGACGCCAAGTTTATCGGCGACCATATGGGCGGGGTCGCGATCACGCTGAAGGACGCGCGCACCGGCGCGGTTCTGGCCAAGGGCCTGACCAAGGGCGGCACGGGCGACACCCAGCGGATCATGCGCGCGCCCAGGGTGCGCGGGGACAGCGTGACCGACGCGGCGACCGCCGGCTTCGAAGCGGTGCTGGACCTGAAGGCGCCGACCTTGGTGCGGGCCGAGGCCACGGGCCCGATGGGCAAGCCGGGATCCTCAATCCTGGTCACCTCCAGCCTCTGGATCATTCCGGGTCGTGATGTCCTGGGCGAGGGCTGGATCCTCACCCTGCCAGGCCTTGTCGTCGAACCCAACGCCAAGACCTCGGCCGACGGTCTGGTGACCCTGACGGCGAAAGTCTCCCTGATGTGCGGCTGCCCCATCGAAAGCGGCGGCCTCTGGGACGCGGCGAACTATGCCGTCCAAGCGCGGCTGATGAAGAACGGTCGTCCCGCCGTCGACATTCCCCTGACCTTCACCGGACGCACGGGCGAGTACGCCGCGACCGCACCGAAGCTTCCGCCGGGCCGCTATGTCTTGCGCGTCGTCGCCACGGACGCCAAGACCGCCAACGCCGGCGTATCCGAGCAGCGGATCACGCTGGGCGCGCACCCGTGACCATCGGGGCCTGACGATCCGCATCCCTTCCAGCGGCGGCTCTCCCGGCGACAGCCGCCTAGAGCCTGTCCCGTTTAGATGGAACCATCTAAACGGGATAAACAGGCTCTAGAATCAAATATTTAGAGCCCTTTTGAACGCTTCAGATGAGTCCGTCTAAAGCTAAAGGGCTCTAGCCGAACCGCCCGCCGATGTAGTCCTGGGTCTCCTGGGCCATCGGTTTCATGAACATGTCCGAGGTGGCGGCGAACTCCACCATCCGGCCCAGGTACATGAAGCCGGTGTTGTCGGAGATCCGCGCGGCCTGGCCCAGGTTGTGGGTGACGATGACGATGGTGAAGTCGCTCTTCAGCTCGCCAATCGTCTGTTCCAGCTTGGCGGTCGAGATCGGATCCAGGGCCGAGGCCGGTTCGTCCAGCAGCAGGATCTCCGGCTCGACGGCGATGCCGCGCGCCACGCACAGGCGCTGCTGCTGGCCGCCCGACAAGGAAAGGCCCGAGGCGTGGAGCTTGTCTTTCACCTCGTCCCACAGGGCCGCCCGGCGTAGGGCCTTTTCGACCACCCCGTCCATGTCCTTGCGGCTCTTGCTCTCATGGAGGCGCACGCCGAAGGCGACGTTGTCGTAGATCGACATCGGGAACGGCGTCGGCTTCTGGAACACCATGCCGATGCGCGAGCGCAGCCTGGCGATGTCCTTGACCGCCAGCAGGTTCTCGCCCTCGTGGTCGATCATCCCGACCGCGCGCTGGCCCGGATAGAGGTCGTACATGCGATTGAAGGTCCGCAGCAGGGTGGACTTGCCGCAACCCGAGGGACCGATCAGGGCGGTGACCTGATTGCGCACGATGGGCAGGTCGACGCCGAACAGCGCCTGGGTCTTGCCATAGAAGAAGTCCAAGCCCTTGGCGCGCAGGGCGACGCTGTCGGCGGCCGGCTCGAGGATGTGCGCCAGGGTGTCGGTTTGGAAGGGCTTGGTCATGGGCGGGTGTTCCCCCGCGCGATGATCACGCGGCCGATGATGTTGATCGAGAGCACGGTGAGGGCGATGAGCAGGGCCCCGGCCCAGGCCAGGGCGCGCCAATCGTCATAGGCGCTGAGCGCGTACTGGAAGATCACCGCCGGCAAGCTGGCCGTGGGCTTGGTCATGTCCAGGGCGAAGAACTGGTTGTTGAGGGCGGTGAACAGCAGTGGCGCGGTCTCGCCGCTGATCCGGGCGAAGGCCAGGAGTCCGCCAGTCAGCAGCCCTCCTCTCGCCCCGCGCCAGATGATCTTGCGGATGGTCACCCAACGCGCCGCGCCCAGGGCGACCCCCGCCTCGCGCAACGCGTTGGGCTGAAGCCGC
Source organism: Caulobacter sp. GW822-FHT01G02 (assembly GCF_058802865.1). NCBI lineage: Bacteria > Pseudomonadati > Pseudomonadota > Alphaproteobacteria > Caulobacterales > Caulobacteraceae > Caulobacter > Caulobacter sp. GW822-FHT01G02. The sequence continues at coordinate 1,056,765 of NZ_JBXAON010000001.1, read as the reverse complement.
AGGATATCCTCGGTGGTGCGGGTGACCACCGGCGCGGCGATCAGAGCCAGAGCGACGCCCCCGGCCAGTCCCGAGAAGCCGTGGAACGGCCGAACGACCAGCTCATAGACAAACAGGCCCACCAGGATCGACGGCGCGGACAAGAGGACGTCGTTCAGGAAGCGCACCGCATGGCCGTAGGGCGTCGCCCCGCCGTATTCGGCCAGCCAGGTGCCCGCCAGGATCCCGACGACGAGCGCGATGATCATGGCCACCGCGCACATCATGATCGAGCCGACGATGGCGTTACGCAGGCCGCCCAGCGAGCCGGGCGCGGGCGTGTCGCGGGTGAAGACGTTCAGATTGATCCCGCCCAAGCCCTGCTTGAGCAGCGACCACATGATCAGGCCAAGCGCGGCCAGCGCCAGCATCGTGGCCAGGGCGCAGAGCGCGACGAAAATGGAGTTGGCGGCCTTGCGACGGAAGGCGCGGTCGAACCTCATGGCGGCCCTCAGTCGTAGCGTTGGCGCAACAGCAGCGCCCGGGCGATGGCCAGCACGCCGAAGGTGATGACGAACAAGACCAGGCCGAGCGCCGTCAGGGCCGCGGTGTGCAACTCACCGGTGGCTTCTGTGAACTCGTTGGCGATGGTCGAGGCCAGGGTCGAGCCGCTGTCGAACAGCGATTGGGGCAGGCCGTGAGCGTTGCCGATGATGAAGGTCACCGCCATGGTCTCGCCCAGGGCGCGACCCAGGCCCAGCATAACCACCCCGACCATGCCGCTTCGCACATAGGGAATGGTCACCGACCGGATGACCTCGAACGGCGTGCAGCCGATGCCGTAGGCGCTTTCGCGCACCTGGGCCGGCACGGTCAGGAAGAGCTCGCGAAACACCGCCGCCATATAGGGCAGGATCATCACGCCAAGGATCAGGGAGGCGGTGAAGATGTTGGCCCCGTTGGGCACGCCGTAGAACAGCTTCTCCCAGATCGAACCAGTCGGGACGTTCATCATCAGCGGTAGCTGGACGTGCAGCGCAAACCAAGGCGCCAGCACGAAGAGGCCCCACATGCCGTAGACGATCGACGGGATGCCCGCGAGCAGCTCCACGGCGATGGCGATGGGTTGGGCCAGGCGCTTGGGGCAGAACTCGACGAGGAAGACCGAGACGCCCAGGGCGATCGGCAAGGCCAGACACAGGGCCAGGGCCGAGGTGATCACGGTGCCGGCGATCGGTCCGGCCGCGCCGTAGACCTCGGTCACCGGGTTCCAGGTCGTGCTGGTGAAGAAGCCCAGGCCAAACTTGTGAAGGGCCGGCCAGCCGCCGATCACCAGCGACACGATGATGTCGCCCAACGCCGCCAGCAGCAAGGTGGCGGCCGACAGACAGGCGAACTGGAAGATCGGGTCGAACCAGGCGCCCTTGGAGGCGGCTCTGCTCGGCCTTGGCGCGGTCAGGGGGATGTCGGCCATGGGTTTCCGCTAAAGGAAATAGGCGGGAGCGCAGGTCTCCCGCCCGGCAGAAGGTCGAGGTCTGAGGCTTACTTGGAGACGTAGACGGGCTTGCCGTCCGGCCCCTTGACCATCGCGGCCCACTGCTTGCGCATCATGGCCTTCACCGAAGCGGGCATGGGCACGTAGTCGAGCGCGCCGGCCGCGCCGTCGCCGTTCTTGTAGGCCCAGTCGAAGAACTTCAGCACCGACTGGCCTTGAGCCGCGTCGTCCTGCTTCTTGTAGACCAGGATGAAGGTCGCGCCGGTGATCGGCCAGGACTTGGCGCCCGGCTCGTCCAGCAGCAGCAGATAGTTGCCCGGGGCCTTGGCCCAGTCGGCGCCGGCGGCGGCGGCGGCGAAGTTGGCCGCGGTCGGAGCCGGGAACTGGCCGGCCTTGTTCTGCACCAGCACGTAGGTGGCCTTGTTCTGCTTGGCGTAGGCGTATTCGACATAGCCGATCGCGCCGATCGTCTGCTTGACGAAGGCCGAGACACCGTCATTGCCCTTGCCGCCCAGGCCGACGGGCCACTGCACCGAGTCGCTGGCGCCGACCTTCGATTGCCAGGCCGGGCTCTTCATCGACAGGTACGAGGTGAAGAGGAACGAGGTGCCCGAACCGTCCGAGCGGTGGACGACGGTGATCGGCAGGGCCGGCAGCTTGACGCCCTTGTTGGCGCCGGCGATGCGCGGATCGTTCCACTTGGTGATCGCGCCCATATAGATGTCGGCCAGGACCGAGCCGGTCAGATGCAGCTGGCCGGGGCTGACGCCTGGCAGGTTCACGACCGGCACCACGCCGCCCATCACGGTGGGGAACTGCATCAGGCCCGCGCCATTCAGTTCTTCGGGTTTCAGCGGCTTGTCCGACGCGCCGAAGGCCACGGTCTTGGCCTTGATTTGCTTGATGCCGCCGCCCGAGCCTATGGCCTGGTAGTTCAGGCCCGTGCCCGTCTGAGCCTTATAGGTCTCGGCCCACTTGGCGTAGACCGGCGCGGGGAACGTCGCGCCGGCGCCCGAAATGTCACCGGCTTGAACGGCCGTGCCGGCCAGAAGGGCCACACCCAGGGCGGCCGCGAGCGTCTTCAACATCCGTCATCTCCTCGGGCGCCAGCAGAGGGCCGCCTCCAGATTGGGACTTAGACGGAAAATATAACAGTCACGCGACGCGAAGTAAGCTCACCTAACGAACAATCATTCGCCGCGCGGCGCGTGACCTTGGGCCAGAGCCTGGCTGCGGCGCAGTTCCAGGCGCAGCCACATGACGAACCGCTCGGCCGCCTCGGCGGTTTCCGGCGAGGCCTGGACGCGCGCCGTCAGCCACTGTCCGGCCGAGACTTCCAGGCCCAAGGCCGCCAGGCGTCCGGAGGCCAGATAGGATTCGGCGGCGAACACGTTGCTGAGCACGATGCCGCCGCCTTGAACCGCCGCGTCCAGAGCCATGGCCGGATCGTCGAAGAGATGGACGCGCGGGGCCTTGGCGCTCGGCGCCCAGCGCGCCGCCCATAGACCCCAGCTGTCGGGTGCGTCGGCGATCAGCGGTGAGCGGAGCAAGGCCTTCGGCTGGGCCAGATCGAGCTTGGCGGCCAGGGCCGGCGCGCACAGCGGCAGGTAGGAAAGTTCACACAGAGCGCCCTTGACCGCCTTCGAACTCCAGGCAAGGGCAATGTCCGCGCCCTCCCCGCCTTCGCGGGTTGAGACCTGCACCTCGACGTCAGGCAAGGCCTCATTGAGCCGAGCGATCTTGGCCGAGAACCACAGCCGCCCCAGGACCGCCGGCATGGCGATCCCCAGAACCGCGCCGGCTTGCGAGCCCAGCACCTCGCGCATGGCTCGGCTCAGCGATTCCTGAGCCTCCGAATAGGTCTGGGCCAGGCGCAGGGCCGCCGAGGACGGTTCCATGGCCCCGCCCTTGCGCTCGAACAGACGCGTGCCGAGATCCAGCTCAAGCCGGCGGATCGACTGACTGACCGCGCTGTGGGTGATCTGTAACTCGCGCGCCGCCGAGGTGAAGCTGCGGTGGCGCGAGGCGGCCTCGACGGCGCGCAGGGCGGTAAAGGGCGGTGGTCTGCCTGACATGGCTTTTGAGTCTAACGCCGGAAGTTGAACTTACAATGGTTCGAACCGAATCCCCCTGCTAGTGCAGGGTCGATAGCGCCTCGCGCAGGCCGTGAGCGCCGCCTTCCAGCGGAAAGGTCAGCTCCGAGACGCGCCCCTCGGCGGCGCTGCGCGAGCTGAAGCGGCCCCGCAGCTGTTCCACCATGGCCTGGATCATCGCCGTGTCCCCGCCAGCCGCCGCGAGCGGGTCGAGCGGGCGTTCGATCTCGGTGATCCGCAGCTTGCCCATGCCGCGATCGCCGCGCAGGCTGATGCGCATGAGGCCCGGATCGTCGGCGGCCAGGCGGACATTGAGACACTCCAGCAGCACCAGGGCCACGGAGGTAGCCTGCTCGGTCGAAAGCCATAGTCCGCCGCGCTCGAACTCGATGCGCACGGGCGGGTGCTCGCGCGCCGACAGGGTGGCGTCGAGCAACTGACGGGCGAAGGCGTCGAAGTCGAGCAGATCGCTAGGTTCGCCAGAGAAACTGCGATGGGTCTTGGAAATCAGCATCGTGCGGGCCGAGGCCTCGGCCAAGGCGCGCGCCACGGCCTTGTCGGGCTCGTCGCGCGCCTGAAGCTGCAGGATCGCCGCGACCAGCTGCAGATGGTTGGTCACCCGCTCGTTCAGCTCGCCAAAAAGGCCGGCGTGGGCCTGAGCCAGTTCCTCGGCCTTGGCCTGGGCGGCCTTGGTCGCCGCCATCGCGCGCGCCATGCCGGTGATGAAATAGATCGCCACCGCCGAGGTCGTGGCGAAGAACAGCAGCGAGGTCAGCGAGTCCAGATCCGCCTTGATCTCGAGCTCGGGCCGGGTGAAGCGCAAATAGCCGATCGCCGCCGACAGAACCGCGGCGATCACGGCGGGCCTGGCGCCCAGCACATAGGCGCTGACCAGGACGACGGGATAAAAGACGGTATAGGCATGATTGGCGCCGAACACGGGATCGAGCGCCCAACGCGCCGTGAAGCCCGCGGCCACCAGGGCCAGGTTCGCCGCGTGGACGCCAAGGCGTCTCAACCGGTGTGTTCGCAAGATCCGCCTCCACAGCCTAACGCGACCAAGCTTAACGACAGAGCCCGGACGGCTTCATGACAGCGCCGAAACGGCATGCGCCAGAAGGACCCAACGTAAGTCAGACTTGACACAATGGGAGCCGCTCCCGTGTTTGGGCGCGTTCGACCTGCACCCTGATCGACCGCGCCAAGTTCGGCGCCTCGTCGGGCCAAAAGTTCCCTCCGGACTCTTGGGGTGCTCCTCGCGCCCTGTCTCCCAGCCTCATTGACGAGGTCTTCCCACACCGTCTACGCAGTGCGTTACTAGAACTTACGCCGGTTATGAGGCCTGGCAAGCCGCTCTCGGATCCCCCCGCGGGCGCGTCCGGCGCGGCTTGGGTTTGCCGATCCGCCGCTTGTCGAGCCCGTCATGCCCCTGCCGCTCCCACTGCCCGCCCCCTCCGCGACCCGCTGGCTGGGCTGGCTGCGTCGGCGCACCCGCTCCAGCGAACTATGGCTGATCGCGGTGGCGGTCCTGATCGGCGCGGCGGCGGGGGCGCTGGCGGTGTTGCAAGCCAAGCTCGCCCACGGCCTGCAAGGGCTACTGTTCGGCATCAATCTGGATGAGCGACTAAGCGCCCAGAGCGCCATCGCGCCCTGGCGTGTGCTGTCGATTCCGCTGGGCGGGCTGGTGCTTGGCCTGCTGACCTGGGCCTGGCTAACCTATCGACCGCGACCGGCGGTCGACCCGGTCGAGGCCAACGCGCTCCACGGTGGTCGCCTGTCCCTGAAAGACAGCGCCTTTATCTGTGTCCAGACCCTGATCTCCAACGGCTTTGGCGCCTCGGTGGGGCTGGAGGCGGCCTATGCCCAGGCCGGAGCAGCCGTCGCCTCGTTCGCGGGCCAGAAGCTCAACCTGCGCCGCGCAGACATGCGCACCCTGGTGGGGGCCGGCGCGGGCGCGGCCATCGCCGCGGCGTTCGGCGCCCCCCTCACCGGCGCCTTCTACGCGTTCGAGATCGTCATCGGAGCCTACACCGTCGCCAACCTGGCGCCTGTCGCCGCCGCGGCCCTGGCCGCGGCGCTGGTGGCGGGCCGTATGGGCGCTATTCCCTATCTGCTGAGAACGACGACGCCGGCGATTCAGTCCTGGCTCGACTATGGCCTTTACGCGCTCTTGGGTCTGGTCTGCGCGGCGTTCGGCATAGGCCTGATGCGTCTCGTGGCCCTGGCCGAGCGCGGCGTGGCGCGCAGCGGTCTACCGCGGGGCTGGCGACCCGCCGCGGGGGGCGTGGCGCTGGCGGGCCTGGCGATGATCACACCCCAGATCCTGTCGTCCGGACACGGAGCATTGCACCTGGACCTGATCTCGGACCTTGGCCTCAAGACGCTGTTGATGCTGGTAGCCCTCAAGGCTCTGGCCTCGGTGCTGTCCTTGAGCTTTGGCTTTCGGGGCGGTCTCTTCTTCGCTTCGCTCTTCCTGGGCGCTCTGATCGGACAGATCTTCTCGGCCCTGTCAGTACTGGCCCCGTGGTTGCCCGGCTTGGATCCGACCGTGGCGGCCCTGGTGGGCATGGCGGCCTTGGCGGTGGCCGTGGTCGGCGGCCCCTTGACCATGTCGTTCCTCGTCCTGGAGGCGACACGCGACTTTTCGGTCACGGCCGCGGCTCTGGCGGCCTCGCTGATCGCCAGCACCATCGTGCGCGAAACCTTCGGCTATTCCTTCTCGACCTGGCGGCTGCACCTGCGCGGCGAGACCATCCGCAGCGCCCATGACGTCAGCTGGCTGCGGCCGCTGACGGCGGGCCGGATGATGCGCAAGGACGTGCAGACCACGTCGTCGGCGACGACCTTGGCGGAGTTTCGCCGTCGCTTTCCACTCGGCTCGACGCGGCGGGTGGTGATGGTCGACGAGGCCGAACACTACGCCGGGATGATCGTCACCGCCCTGGCCTATGCCGACCCTGGCGGCGACGAGCGACCGGTCTCGGTGCTGGCGGTCAATCCAGACGCGGCCCTGACGCCGGACCAGTCGATCAAGGACGTGATGCGCGCGTTCGACAGCACCGAGGCCGACGAGCTGGCCGTGGTCGACGGCGAGCGGCGGGTGATCGGCCTGGTGTCGGAGGCCCACGCCACGCGGCGCTATGCCGAGGAGCTTGAAAAGGTTCGACGGGACCTGACCGGCGAGACCTAGTCCTCGCCGGCGCGCGCGATCAAGAGGTCCCGACCAGGATCAGCGGCGCCGACGGCGTCATCCATGCAAGGTAGACGCAAGGCGCCCGGTAGGTCGCGTCGGCGGATGTCGGGTCCTTGCGCTCCCAGGCAGACCGGACGGCAAGCCGCCAATGATCAGATCACCGCCTCCGCCTGCCTACGCACTTCGTTGGCGAGGGGATGGAGTGACTTTGGCGCGGTCGGCGCCACGAGGCTGTAGCCGACGCCGTCGGTCGCCCAGGAAACGCCGCCCAGGCCGCCATCGCTCTGCTCCGACATGGCGGTGTTCTTCTGCACCTTCATCGGTCGGACCATCACCGCCAACCGCTCACCGGCGCCGTCCTCGTAGAGGAACATGGCGGCTGGACCATGCGGCGTCGTCACCAGGCGACCACCGATGAACCGGTAACCAGCCGACTGCAAATCTGGGACCTCGACCGGGCTATGCAGGCGGCTCGAAACCCAGCGAACCAGGTCGGCCTTTTGCGCTGCCCCCATCTCGACAGGGCGATGAACGTCGGACGCGTAGACGCGATAATTGTCGGCCGCCTCGCGCGCCAGCGCGCCAACGCCATTGACCGGGGGCGCGAACACAGCGCGCGCCGCCCATCCGCCCACACCGCCTAGACAGAGTAGCATCGCGGCCGCCACGGCGGGGCGCCAGATCATCAAGCGCGCGCGTCGAGCTTCGGACAGGGCGCGAACGCCCAGTTCCGGCGGGATCGGCTCCTCGACGATCGGCGCAAGCGCGATCCGAAGAGCGTCGCGCTGAGCGATGTAGCCCTCGATCCGACGCGCTGTCTCGGGGTGAAGGCGCAAATAGTCGGCGACCTCCGCCCGGCGGCCATCGTCCAAGACCTGATCGACATAGGCCTGCAGGTCGTCTTCGCTGATCGGACGAGGCGCGCTCATTTGATCCTCCGCAGGTGTGCGCGTTGGGTGGTGATAGCAGGGGCGGCGATGCGTCGGGCCAGCCGTTCGCGCGCCCTGGAGAGCCGGGACATCACCGTGCCGATCGGAACACCCAACACCGCGGCGGTTTGGGCGTAGGTCAGTTGTTCGACGCCGACCAGCAGGAGCACGGCACGATCATCAGGCGACAGGTCCGCCAGGGCGCGTATCAGATCGGCATGATCCATTCCGTCGGATTGGCTCGCGGGCTGGGACAGGGCCGCGTCCGTGGCGTCGCCGATCGCCATATGCCGCCCTTGCCGCTGGACTTGTCGCCAGCGGCTGATCGCCAGATTGTGCAGGATCGAAAACAGCCAGCTTCGCGTATCGCTATGCCCGCGTCGTTGTCCCCAGCGACGGATGGCGCGTTCGAGGCAGTCCTGGACGAGATCATCGGCCTCCGACGTGTCGCGCACCAGAGAGCGCGCATAGCGTCGCAGGCTTGGGATCGACGGCTCGATCAGAGCGATCATGTCGTCCATGGTGACGCCCTCGCCCAAAGCCTCACGGGGCCTGGACTTGCACCGGCGCGCCGGGCGCGCTCGGCCCGCCGGCCGCGATCACAAGGTAGCGCCGCTGGTCGGGTTGGCTAGCCTGGACCAACTGCCGAATGGGGCCGATGGCGTTGACGATCGCCGAGCCGGCCGGATTGGTCATGAAGTTGGCCAGCGGCTGCAGCGCACCGCCCCCGTCCGCCTGGTCCGACAGGGCCAGCACATAGGGGGACTTGGGCGCCAGGCCCGTAACCGAGGCCTGCACGACCTGGATCAGGCCCTGGTCGAACAGGCTGACGCTGGTCGGCGCGGAACCCGCAGGGCCGCCGACGGCCGCCAGGGTCAGGTGGGCGGCTTGTCCGGCGGCGCCCAGCGGCTGCAGGTTCTGAACGCCAGGCCCCTCGGGCACGGCGTTCGGTACATAGGTCAGCGCCTGGGGGGCCTGGCCGATCGGAACGTTGGCTATCACCTTGTTGTCGACGGTGTCGATCACCGCCAGTTCATCGGCGTTCTCGAGACCGACATAGACGCGCGTTCCGTCGCCCGACGGCCAGATCCCGTGCGGCAGCTTTCCGACCGGGATGGTGGCGATCCTGCTGAAGTCGTCGGTGCGGAAGACCTGAACCTGATTGAGGCCGCCGATCGTCACATAGGCGAACTGCCCTTTGGCGTTGCGGACGAAATTGACGTGGTTGGTGATCGGGCCGGTGTCGATGACCTTCAGGATGTTGAACGGCGGCCGGGCGTTGAAGGCCACAACCTTGCCCACGTCCTTGAGGGTGAACCACACCTGCTGGCCATCCGGCGAGGCGGCGATGTTGGGGCAGAACGGGCTGGGCTGGACCACCTTGCCGACCACCTGATGGTCGGCCACACGGATCACGGCGGTCTCGGGATTGAACGATGAACAGACATAGCCGTACTGGCCGTCGGGCGAAAAGATCGTCATGCCCGGCCCCGCCGCGGTGACGATGCGGCTCTTCTCCTCGAAGGTCGTCCCGTCGAGAACCGCGACATAGTTCTCGCCGCGGACCGTCACCCACACTTCTTTGCCGTCGGGCGTGAAGAACGCCTCGTGCGGGGCGCGGCCGACATAGGTGGTGTGCTTGACCGCGTTGGTGGCGGTGTCGATGAAGGTCACCGCGTTGGAGCCGATCGACACCACCGCCAACGTCCTATGGTCGGGCGAGAAGCCCATGCCGTGCACCAGCACCTGGCCCCTGTAGAGTGGACTGAAATTGCCCGGCGACGGATCGCCCAGTCGGATCACGCCCAAGAGCTTGTTGTCGACCGGATCGGTGACCGACACGGTGTTGGAGAACTGCTCGGCGGCGTAGACGCGGTCGCGGTGGCTGATGGCGATGTCGGCGGCGCCGGCCTTGCCAGGGGCCTGGCCGGCGAAGGCGGCGGCCGACACAGCGCTGGCGGCCAGGATGGACAGCCCGAAGAGTGAGGTCTTCATCCTAGTGATCCCGGGTGGGAGCGGCGTGGGCATGAGGCGTGGCGGGCGGCGGCCCGGTCGGCGCGGCGACGGCCGGCGGCAGCGGATCGCCCAGCGCCAATCGCATGGCGGCGATCTCCTGCTGTTGCTCGACGATGATCTCCTGGGCCACGCGGCGCAGTTGCTCGTTCTTGCCGTAGCGCAGCTCGGCGACCGCCATGTCGATGCCGCCCTGGTGGTGGGGGATCATCATCTCGACGAAGTCGCGGTCCACGTCGCCGGTCGGCTTGATGTCCATGGCGGCCATCATCCTGCTCATGGCCGCGTCATTCTCCGACATGAAGCTGTCGGCCAGGGTGCTTGCCGCCAGCGGCGCGGCCCAGCCCAGGCTCGCCGCGACGAGGATCGGCGTCCAGAGGAGGTTCGAAGAGCTTGGGACGCGAGGCAAGGTGATCTCCAGTTCGGCGTTCGATGGCGCGCATTGAACGTGAGACGCCGCCCCAGCGCGTTTTATTCCATCGGGTCGGGGAAAATTTTGGGCCGTGCCCGAGGGTCAGGCTCCGCGCCAAGCTCCCGTTCGGCGCCACCATCAAGCCAAGGCTGGCGTCCGTTAGAGATGAACGTTCATGCCCCTCCCCCCGCTGAACGCAGACCCAGCCAATGGCGCACGCCGGGGATGCGCCGCAGCGCCAGGCGCTCGATCAGAGCGATGACGATCATCGAGATCCCCAGCACCGGCAGCAGAACGCCGAACACGACGATCAGCACGCCGACGCCCGCGGCGATGCGGCCTTCCGGCAAGGCCGGCGGCGCGCCCAACTGACCGTCCGGCCGCCGACGCCACCAGATGACCAGGCCGCTGATGCTGAGGGTGATCAGGCCCAGAGCCGCCAGAACGCCCAGCAGCTGGTTCACCCAGCCAAACAGCTGGCCTTCATGGGCGGCGATGCCGTAGCCGATCACCTTGTCGATCGGATGTCGGCTCGAGAACGTCTCGGTACGGACAACCTGGGCCGTGTCGGGATCGAGCGTCAGGGTCACGCGCTGGGGCCGGTTGGGCGTATCCGACCGCGCGGTCCAGTCGGGCGAGGCGTTGCGGCCCTTCCTGCCGGACGGCGGCGCGATCAGCACGGGCGGCGGCAGGTCCATGGCCCGCACCGTCGCGGCCATGCGGTCGAGGGCGGGCGTCGCCTCCACGGACATCGCCGACATGTCCATGCCGCCCATGTCCATCCCAGCCATATCCATGCCGGCCATATGTCCGGCATGTTCGGACCCGGCGGCGGCGTCGATCGCCTTGCGTTCGGCCTTCTCGCCGGCGCGGCCATTGGACCAGTCTTGCTTGGCCACAGCCGTGCCAGTCAGCTTGCGGACCTCCTTGAGGCTGTCACCCCAGACCTTGGCCCAAGGCAGGCCGGTCAGCAGCAGGAACAATACCAGGCTGGAGATCCACACGCCGGTCACCGCGTGGATGTCGCGCCAGAACAGCTTTGAGCCGCGCCCCAGGCGCGGATAGAGCACTCCGCCCAGTCCCCGGGCCTGCCGCGGCCACCACAGATAGAGGCCCGTGACCACCATGACGATGGCCCAGCAGGCGGCCAGCTCGACCAGGATCGAGCCGTTGTCGCCCATCAGCAGCTCGCCATGGATGGTCTTGTCGATGTCCATCAGGCGATCGCTCTCGTTGATCACCTTCAGCACCTGCAACGTCTCGGGGTGGACATAGACAAGGATGTTCTCGCCCTTCCGGCCCACCACCACGCGGGCGGCGTCGTCGGCCTCGCGCCGCACCTCGTAGGTGCGCAGGCGCGATCCGGGCACGGCCCTGAGGGCGGCGTCGACCTGGGCCTGGGCGCTGACGGGCTTCCCCGTCAGCGCCAGGTGGTCATAGGGCCGATCCAGCCAGGCCTCGACCTGGGGCTTGAACAGATAGATCGAGCCGGTGATCGCCAGGATGACGATGAACGGCGCGCAGAAAAGCCCAGCATAGAAGTGCCAGCGCCAGATCGCGCGGTAGTCGAAGATCGTCCGTCGGGCCTTGGCCAGGGCCGGGCTGGAAGCGGTCATGGGATCAGGCTCCTACCACTTGGTCTTGATGTCGACGACAAAGGTCCGCTGCGGCAGCGGGTGCGAGACGTAGGCCTGGTCGTTGAACAGGTTGTCGATCCCGACGCTGAGCTGGGCCTTCTTGGTGACGTCCCACGACACCCGCGTATCGACCGTGAAGTACTCGGTCTGGAAGCCGTAGGCGTCGCCGCGCGACAGGCCGAACAGGTCGGAGTTCGGTCGCGAGGCGTAGCGCCAGCCCAGCGAGGCCTTGAGGTGGTCGCTGATGCGATAGCGGATATTGCCGCTGGAACGCCAATCGGGGATGCGCGGGAACTTCACGCCCTCGGCGGCGGTGTTGGCGCTGTTCTTGATCGTCTTGGCGTCGATCCGCGTGACATTGGCGTCGATGTCCAGGCCCGGGATCAGGACGTCCGAGGCCTCGAGGATCAGCTCCAGACCATATTGCCGGACCTTGTCGACGTTCTTGTACGAGGTGATGACCGTGCCGTACTGGTTCAGGCCGCTGAAGCTGAAGATGGCGTCGTCGATGTCCTGATAGAACAGGCTGGTCGTGGAGCGGACCTTCCCGAACGTCCGGCGCAGGATGACGCTGGCGTCCTTGGACTTCTCGGACTTCAGGTTGGGGTCATAGCTGGTCGGGTCGATCTGGCGGGTGATGTCGTCGAACCGGCCCTGGAAGAGTTCGCCGACGGTCGGAAAGCGCTTGGCGGTCCCCAGGCTGACCTGCAGCTCGAAGTCGCCCGGAATCTGGCCCTGCAGCGAGAGCTTCGGGCTGACCGAGGTCTCGTCGCGTTCCGGATAGGCGCTGTCGACGCGCGCGCCGCTCACCCGCTTGCCGATGCCGCCGTCAAAGGCGCGCCAGCTGTCGAAGCGCAGGCCGCCGGTCAGGACGAAGTTGCCGTCCAGGTCATAGGCGTCCTCGGCCCAGACGCCCCAAAGGCTGGTCTTGCCATAGGTCGAGGTCGAATAGACCGGCGCGGTCGCCGTGCGCCAGTTGGTGGTGGCGTAGGTGTCGGTCCCGGCCTCGTAGAGGTTGGCGTTCAGGCCAAAGCCGACCTCATGCTTGCCGAACACGCGATCGAAGGTCGCATCGCCCGTCCACCAGCCGGGCTTGGTCTGACGGCTTTGCGTGCCCGCGCCGTTGGACGCGCCCGTGGCGTAGTCGTTGGAGGTGCGCGCGTCCTGGTCGGGGATCCAGTAGCGCGACAGGTTGAACGACGCCTTCCAGCCGGCCAGGGGGCCGGTGAACTTCAGTCCGGCGAGATATTCGGTGCGGTCGGTCTCGGAGAACGTCAGGCCCGTGGCGTTCCAGGTCTTGCCGCCGTATCTGACCTTGCCTTGGTAGACCGGCTTGCCCGACGCATCGACCAGCCAGCTGCGCGGATTGGTCAGGTCCTGGTTGGTCTTCCAGGCAAAGGCCAAGGCCTGGATGTCCCAGCCGTTGGCCGCCGCATAGCCGACCCGCAGGCGCAGTTGGTCCTGGATCACATGCACCGGCGAGGCCGCGCCAAACACCGGCGTAGCCAGGCGCTTGTCGTCATACGCGCCGGTCACCGCCGTGTCCGCGCCGGTCGTCGCCGACAACAGGTTGTAGGTCATCGACTGGCCGGTGTTCTCGAAATGCCGGAAGCCGCCACGCACGCTCCACGGACCGTCGTCCTGCTTGTAGGAGATCCCGCCCTCGGCGCTGTAGCCCTTGAAGGTCTGATCAAAGCCGTACTCCTTGAACGGCATGATCATGGTCTGGGCGTTGGCGTAGACCTCGCGGCCGGGCTCCGGCTCACGGGTGGTGACCGAGATCACCCCGCCCATCGAGTTGCCGCCGTAGCGGGCCGAATAGGGTCCGTAGACGATGTCGAACTGGCGCACCTCGGCCGGCCCGACAACGTTCCACTTGGGCGGATAGTCGTAGCGATTGCCCAGGAAGTTGGAGACCACGAAGCCGTCGACCAGCACGATGGTGCGGGCGCTCTGGACGGTGTTGGTCCCCCGCAGGGCCACCACGGCGTTGTCGTCCCCGGCGAAGCGTTTGCGCACGAAGAAGTCGGGCGCGTACTTCATCAGGTCTTCGACATTGACCGCGTTGATCGCCTCGAACTCGGTCTGGCCCAGGGACACGGCCAGGCCACGCGGCACGACGGTGACCGGCTTGTCGCCGCGCCCGACGACCAGGACCGGATCGACTTCCAAGGGCGTGGTGTCGGCGGGATCGGCCGCTACGGCGACGCGGTCGTCGGCCAGGGCGAGAGCGGGCAGGACGGCGGGGCTGACCGCGAGCGCGGCCAGCAGGGCGCGCGCCGAAACGGCGCGGCAAAGCAGGGAGGACATGAAAATTCCAATCGTCGAACGTCAAGGGGCCGGCGCGCGAGGCGGCCGGCGGCGATGGGCGTCAGGCGATGGCGGGTGGTCCGGTCTTGAAGGGCGGCGGGGCGGCCAGGCCCAGGCCGGGGCGCTGATGGGCGAGCGGCAGATCGATCCGCGAGCGGGTGACGAAGGTTTCGGCGGGGGCCAGGGTCAGGCTGGGAACCGGCAGCGGCGTGACGGCGCCGGCGAAGACGCAACCATGGTCGGGATTGGCCTTGCCGTCAGCCGGCTTGGGGGCTCCTTGATCGTCCTGGACGACACCGCTGGCGTCGACCGCGACGGTCTTGGCGCCCTGGGCCGTACAGATGACGATCGCGGGCAGACCGCCCTGCCCCTGGGTCGGCGCGACCATGTAGCCGGCCGGGATCAGGACCCGCACGGCGATCGCGCAGACGGTCAGCAGCGCGCCCAGGCGCGCCGGCATCCGCGTCAAACGTGACCACCCCAGTCCCATGGGCGCTCGCCTACGCGCAACCGCGCCGCCTGTCCAGCCGCGACCATGAAGGTGGCCGCGGGCATGGGGCAGGCCACGCACGCATCGAGACGCGCTTCCGGGCGATTTCGGATCGCAAGAATCCGAAGGCCGCGGTGCGGACCCTCCAGCGGTTCGCGGTCGAGGCCGGGCGGCCGGACGTGCAACTGGCCCAGGGACTCGCGGCGGCCACCTCGGCGCGACCGGTCAGGCTTCCGGACCCAGGACGCTCATAGAGCCAGGGCCGCGGTCAGGTCGCCCGGCGCGACACCGCCCGCCGCCAACATGGCCTGGTCGCGCGCGACGACGCCCGGCAGCGGCTCCAGGCCAAAGCGGCGATTGAGGAATCGCTGGATCGAGCCGGTGTCATAGAGGGTGTGGTCCACGTGGCCCTTGCGGGCGTGCGGGGAGACGATCAGCGCGGGAATCCGGGTGCCCGGTCCCCAGCGATCGCCCTTGGGGGGCGCCACATGGTCCCACCAGCCGCCGTTCTCATCGAAGGTGACGATGACCAGCATCTTGTCCCATTGCGGCCCGCTCTTGAGGGCGTCGATGGCCCGGGCGATATGGCGGTCGCCCGCGTCCACGTCCGAATAGCCGGCGTGCATGTTGAGGTCGCCCTGCGGCTTGTAAAAGCTCACCGCCGGCAAGCGCCCGGCCGCGGCGTCGGCCAGAAACCGGTTGGTGCGGGGGCTGTCGCCCAGGCCGGCGTCCAGCAGCCGCTTGGCGCGCTCGGCCGTCCCCGGCGCGAAACTCTTGAAATAGTTCAGCGGCTGGTGGTGAGCCTGGAAGTTCGGCTTGGCCGGAAACAATACCTCTTCATCCCGGCCGCCGGCCAGGGCCTCGCCCCAGGCGCCGGCGTACCAGGCCCAGTCGACGCCTCTGGCGCTCAGGCGGTCGCCGATCGTGGCGTGAACCTGCGGCACGAGGGTCATCGGCTGGGACGGATCGGCCAGCCGGGGGTCGGTCTTGTCCTGGCTCCAGCTGGGCGCATAGGGCGGGGCCATGGTGTTGACCGCCCAGAAGTCGGGCGTCAGCGCGCTGGGGGCGAACCTGGGCCGCCCGTCCAAGGCGCTGGCCGGCGAATCCGCCAAGGCCTTTAGCCGCGCGCCCTTGGGATCGTCGCCCTCGACCTGGGCGATCACCGCACCGGCCGGGCTGGTCTCGGCGTCCGGATAGAACGGGGGCTGGGCGGCCACCAGATATTGGTGGTTCAGGAACGAGCCGCCGAACGCGCCCATGAAGAAGTTGTCGCAGAGCGTATATTGCTCGGCCAGTCGCCACAGGCGCAGGTTCACCGCCGCGTCGCCATAGTGGCCCATGACCATGGCGCCGCTGTCGCCCCAGGCGACGAACTGGTCGTTGCGTCCGCCGTTGATCTGCATCTGGTTCTGGTAGAACGCGTGGACCAGATCACGGGTGACGACTCCGTGGGGCAAGGGATCGCCGTCCTGGGTCTTCAGGGCGAACGGCGCGTTGGCCAGTGGCGGCAGGTCCGCCTCGGCGATGTGGTAGCGGGCGTGCTCGACGACCTGCTCGTGCGGGACTAGGCCGCCCCAGATCGGCGGCAAGCGATCCAGCACCCGGCCATCGCGGTCGCGCTGCAGCGCCCGTTCCGGCGGCAAGCTCTTCAACGGCTCCCGCAGGCCCGGGAAGTCGGCGAACAGGTTATTGAAGCTGCGGTTCTCCGCATAGATCACCACGACGGTGTCGATGGCCTTGGCCAGACGGCGATCGATCTCGCGCGCCGACAGGCGCCCGAGTCCGAAGGCTGCGGCGTTGGCCTCCTCCGCGCCAAGAGCCGCGCCCGCGACGCCGGCCAGGGCCACCGCGCCGAACAAGCGGCGACGAGACGGGTCGGTGGGCTTGGACGCCGCGTCGCCCGAACGGTCCGGATCGCCGGGTTTTTGGGTCATGGAAGTCTCCTGGCGTGCGGGGATCGGAGTGACGGGCCGCTCGGCGAGGACGCTATCGAGAACCATGCGACCCGAAAAGTCGAAGACGGCGTCACGAGCCGGCAAGCTGGCCGACCCGTGACGCCTGGCTCGTCAGAACTTGGCGCTGAGCACCAGACGGATGTCGCGCCCCGGCATCACGACCTCACCCTTGTTGAGCGCGGTGGCGTTGCGGATGGTCTCGTCGGCGAGGTTGTGACCCACCAGCGTCAGCGCGATCCCCGGCTTGGCCTTGAAAGGCTTCCAGCGCACCTGGGCGTCCACCGAGGTGTAGCCGTCGGTCGCCAGATCGGCGACGCCGACATGATCCTGCTTCGCGACCGCCAGGATCAGGAAGGAGGCGTCGACCGCGCCGTTGTCCCACTCCAGACCGCCGCCGAAACGGCCAGGCTGGATGCGGGGCACGTTGCCGGCGCCGCCGCTGAACTTGGCCCGAACATAGTCGCCCAGGACCTGGCCCGACAGCTTGCCGCCGCCCACCGAAGCCAGAGGGAAGAAGGCCTTGGCCTCGACGCCCCAGAACTTGGCGTCCTGCTGGCCGTAGTTGAGCTCCTTCAGTTCGCCGGCGCCGCCGACTTCGCAAACGCCGTCCTCGTCGCACATCCGACCGGTCAGACCGCCAAAGATGTAGTTGTCGAACCGCGCGCCCCAGACCGAGGCCTCGATCCGGCCTTCGTTGCCGATCTTGTAGCGCGCCGTCGCCTCCAGCGAGTTGGCGCGCTCGATCTTCAGGTTCGGATCGCCGGTCTCGAACGTCAGCGGACCATCGTGCGGGCCGATGGCGAAGAGCTCGGTCTGGGCCGGCGCGCGCGCGGCCGAGGCGGCGGTCAGACCAAGCCGCAGGGCGTCGGAAGCCTGATAGGTGAAGCCGGCCGAGACGCTGACCGGCGTGTATTTCTTACGGGTCTCGACGCCGGAGGCTGGCGTGCCGTCGATTCGGACATGCTCAACGCGCGCCGCGCCCTGGAACTGCAGCGGACCAATCGGGGCCTCGACAAAGGCGAAGCCAGCGGTGCTGACGGTGTGGGTCGGCTTAAGATAGTCGGCGCCTTCGCCCAGGGCGCTGAACTTTCGATCCTGGAACTGGACGCCCAGGGCGGAAGCCGACAGGAAGCCGGTCTGGCCGAACAGGGCCTCCGCGCGACCGTCCCATTCCTTGTTGTTGAACGTCGACAGCGCCTGGTTGGTCGCCGGGTCGATCTCGCTGTGGGTGTAGTCGGCATAGCCGGCGTCGACATTGAGGCGCTGCAGCACGCCGTCGCCGAACTTGAACGAACCGCCGAACGCGCCCTTGTCCTGCTTCATGTTGATGAAGGTGTCTTCGGCGGGGATGCCGTAGCGGGCCTTGTAGTGCGTACCGCTGGCGCCGACGCGGCTGTCGTCGCCGAAGAAATAGGACGCGCCGCCCGAATAGCCGTTGCCGTGGAACCACGAGTTGGATTGCTGGCCCTCGGGCGTGTCGTAGTCGCTGGAACGACGACCGAAACCGTCGAAGTGCACGGCGAACGGACCTTGCCCCGCATCGACGCTGAGCGTGCCCTCGCCGGTCTTGGCGCTGGAGCCGTAGGCGGCCGTGGCTTCGCCGCCGATCCCGTCGATGGGCTTCATCGGGATGCGGTTGTTGATGACGTTGACGACGCCGCCGATCGCCTGGCTGCCATAGCGCAGGGTGGCCGCGCCACGCACCACTTCGATATCCTGGGCGGCCAGCGGGTCGATCGGCACGCCATGGTCGGGACCGACGTCCGAGACGTCCGAGCTGGACAAGCCGTTTTCAGCCAGCTTGACGCGCTGGGCGTCCATGCCGCGGATCACCGGGCGACTGGCGCCGGCGGCGAAGCCCGTGCCGGCCACGCCGGGGACGTTGCGCAGGGCGTCGGCCAGGCTGGCGCCGCCATTGGCCAGCACCTGATCGCGGCTGACCTGCTCGACGATCGTCGCGAACCGGTCCGGGTCACCGCTGAGCGGCGAGGCGGTGATCACCACCTCCGACACCGAATGACCAAGGTCCTGGGCCTGGGCGACCGCGCCCCACGCCAGCAGGACTCCGGCGCTGGACGCCGTCAACAACATCGAACGCAGCCGCATGTGGCTTCTCCAAAAAAAAGCGAACCGCCGCCAAGTATGTTATAGCATAACATTAGCCAAGCGAGATCGTGAGCACGGCGCGAAGATCGGGTGAGTGATGCATTTGGATCACGAAACTGACGCGCACCGCCTCATCGATCGGACGATCGCGGATCGTCACGGCGCCGCTGCCGACGAGAGGATTCTTCATCTCACCCTCTCGTGCGGCGCGCGTTGACCGCCGCTCCGGCCTAGGCGCCCGCGCGGTCAGAACCAGCAGCGCCAGCAGCTGACCTTCGAGCGGAGCAGCAGCGGCGGGCGACGCCAGGGTCCTGCACGAAGTCGCAACATGGCTTCCATGGTTGCTCAACCGGGCTCGGGCATAGGCGCAACGCGATCAGAAAGGCGTGGCTTTAGGAGCTTGGATCTTCATGGACCGCAGTCATCGCGTCATCGCCCCGGCCCTCATGCCGGGGCCTCAATGCTGACGTCTCGCGGTCAAGCGGCCGCGGCATCGGTCCAGGCGATTAGGCGCCAAGTCCAGTGAACGCTCCCCCTTCATCGCCGGGCTCCCCACTCATCGCCACCTATTTCGCGCGACGTGAAGACATGCGTCGCTTCTTCTCCGTCCGGACCGGCGGCGGCGGAGACGTCGAGGACCTGATGCAGGACCTCTACCTCAAGGTCCGGCGGGCAGATGGCGGGGCCATCGAGAATCCGTCGGCCTATCTCTATCGCTTGGCGTCGAACCTGCTCCTGGATCGCTTGCGGGCCCAGCGCCGGTCCGGCGCGCGAGACGCGGCTTGGCGAGACGCAAATCATGCGAGCTTCGGCGCCATGGACATTGCCGACGCGGCGGACGCCGAGGCCGCTGCCTGCGCACGCCTGCGTCTGGAACGGCTCATCCAGGCCCTTGGGGCTTTGCCGCCAATGACACGGCAAGTGTTCCGGCTGCACAAATTGGAAGGCCTCACACACCCCGAAACGGCGAAACGGCTTCAAATCTCGAAGAGCGCTGTCGAAAAGCATGTCAGCTTGGCGCTCAAACACCTGCTGTTGAAAGTCGGTCGATAGTGTGTGGTCGAGCCGCGAGCGCCGTCCAGGCTCTCGGCCATAACCGCGGGGATGCGCGCGGCCAAGCCGATGATCAGGCGCAATTGGTCGCGCGCGTCGCTGCCATCATCCCATGGCTTCGACAACCGTCCACACGACTTAAGGCCTCAGCTCACTCAGGCACGTACACCATCTTGCCGTCTGGCAGGCGGTAGGTGATCCCGGCCTTGACGCCCTGTCCCTCGCCGATCGCGCCACGGGCCTCGTATCGCGTCATCTCCTTCCCATCCTTGACGATCATGCTCATGTCCTTCTGGCCGGGGTTCTTCACCACCACCACCTTGTCGGCGTTGAAGGGATTGAGCGGATTACGGACGATCAGGATCATCAGGATCGCGATCACCACGACGAACAGGTCGATCAGATTGACCACCGACAGGATCGGATCGTCGGCCTCATCGTCCTCCAGGAACCGCATCAGGCCGCGCCCCGCTCAAGCGCGCGCAGGTCTTCCAGCAGCCAGCGCCGACGGATAGTGAGCACGAAGTGAGTGATGCTGGCGGCGATCAGGGCGAGAACCACGCCGGAGAACGCCACGACCAGGTTCTTGCCGATGGCGCCGCCGTCGCCCTCGCCCAGGGCCAGCAACGCCGGCCCCATGGGGATCATGGTCGCGACGAGGCCCAGGAGCGGAGCGCTGCGCGAGGTCACCCGCAACCATTCCAGCTTCTTCATGATCCAAAGCTCCAGATCGTCGCTGCCAGCGCCCGTCTTGGCCTGATAGGCCGCCAGGCCGGAGCGGTGGACGCCGGCTCGGGGGGGGGGGGGGGGGGGGGGGGGGGGGGGGGGGGGGGGGGGGGGGGGGGGGGGGGGGGGGGGGGGGGGA
>NZ_JBXAON010000001.1:491455-1036226 GCF_058802865.1 Caulobacter sp. GW822-FHT01G02 | reverse complement strand
TTTCACCACAGGTCTCGTGGGCTCGGAGATGTGTATAAGAGACGGGGGCGGCTTCGATCAGAAAGCCGCCCAGCGCCACGAAGGCGTAGGCCAGGGCCAGCAGGATCAGCGCCAGCGCCGGCGGCAGGAACAGTCGGGCCAGGTCGAACAGACCCGCCTCAAGACTTTGCATACGAGGACTCCTCGGAGATACGAGCATTGGAAAGAAGCTGCCGCGCCGCTCCGGCGACGAGCAGGGCGATCAAGGCCAGCAGGCCCAGCATGGCGTGCGACGGCTTAGGCGCGTTGGCCGGCGGCGGAACCACCTTTTCCAGCAGGCGCCCCTTGACCTTCGGCGTCGGCGGCGGAGTCGGCGAGATCCGGGCGGGCGCCGACGGAGCGGCGGCTTTAGCGGGGGACGCCGTCGCGCCGCGCGACAGACCAAAGCCGCCAAGCGCCGCCTCCAGCACCGCCGTCGTTGGCTTGGCCCCGCGCTGTGCGCCCTTTCGCGCCGTCAGCTCGCGCCAGCGCTCGGCCATCTCATGCAGGGTGCGTTCGTCCGGACGCCAGTAGCCCTTGCGGACCGCCTCGGTCATCCGCTCGATCATCTGGGCCTGGGCGGTAGGATTGCTGGCCTCGAACCAGGCGTTCAAGCCCAGCTTGCGGCGATCCATGACGAAGGTCTCATGCATGGCCTGCCACTGCTCGGGCCGCACCATGGACGGATCGGCGACCTGCCAGCCGAACAGGTTGTTGGTCACGTCCAGCACCTCCAGCGTGCCGGCATAGCCCTCGGCCTTCATGGCCCTGATCCATTCGGGATTGAGGTAGCGGCCGCGCAACTCGTCGGCCAGCACAGAGGCCGCGTCGCGGATCCTCGGCTCGGCGCCGCGCGCATCGGTGATGAACAGGGTCGGGCTCTTGCCGTCCAGGCGGCGCACGGCCATCGACAGGCCGCCGAGATATTCGAACGGGTGATCGGTCGAGAGGACCCCGTTCAGGTTCGAGGACCGCGACAGCACGGCGGCCTGCACGCCGCGAAGCTGGGCCGCGAACAGGTTCTTCTCGGCCGGCTTCTCGCCCCAGGCGTCGTCGGCATAGACGTACTGCAGCCGATCGAGGAACCGGTCGGCCAGTTCATCATCCTTGTTCCAGGTCGTCGAAGCCAGGGTCGCCTCGGGCACGCCGCTGCCATAGTCGCCGGGCGCGTTGCTGAAGATCCGCGCCGCGGCCAGGCGGCGGGCGCGCTCGGGCGCCATGCCGGCGGCGATCAGCTCCGCCTCGATCCGCTGGCTGTTGGCGGCCACGACGTTGCCCGGCTCCTCCAGGGCAGCCAGCCGCTTCACGCCGGCGCCGACCAGGCGCATGAAGCCGTCGAACTGGTCGCGGTAGACGCTGGTGGCCTGCAGCACCGCATCGACGCGTGGCCGCCCCAGCTCCTGGGCGGGGATAATCTCAAGCCCGGTCACCCGCCCGCCCTGATCCCAAATCGGGCGAAGGCCCATGGCGTAGAGCGCCTGGCTCTCGACGATCCCGAGGGTGCGGATCGCCTCGCCCGACCACAGGGAGAAGGCCAGCTTCTCCGGCGGCGCGCCGTGCTGCCGACGATAGGCGTCGTAGAGCTGGTCGAAGGCGCGCATGCCCGCGGCGTAGGCCGCCTTTGTCGGCAGCTTGTCGGGCTCGAAAGCGAAGAGGTTGCGGCCGCTGGGAACTTCGGGATTGCGGACAGGATCGCCGCCCGATCCGGGGCGCACGAAGCCGCCGGAGAGACCAGCTAGCAGGGCCTCGACCTCGCCGGTCTGGGCTAGGTTACGGTCGAGCTCGGCGGCGCGCTCCAGCATCGCCGAGAGCTCCGGATCGGCGATGTCCGCCAGCGGTTCGGCGCTTTTCAGCCGGCGCAGCGTCAGAACATAGGCCGGCGAGGTCTTCAGCGCCCCGAAGTCCTCGGCGAACACCTCCTTGGGGTCGAGACCGAGGCGCCTGTAGTAGGGTTCGCCCAGCTGCTGCATGACCGTGGCCGCGCGCAGTTCGACCTCGGCGGCCTCGCCGAACGTGTGCAGGCCGAGCGGGGTCGCCGTCGCCGCCAGGGCGTGCAGGTGGTCGTGCAGCGCCAGCAGGAAGACCGGGAACTCCGCGCCAAGCCGCGCGTCGCTCCAGCCCATGTCGCCGGCGAGGCCGCTGGACCGCGCCAAGGCCTGGATCTGCCCGGCGGTGCGATCGCGCACCGGCCCGACGTCCAGTTGATCGTACTCGTGGATCAGGGCGTGCAGGTCGCGCAGCTCGTCATAGAGGCCGGCCGGCGCGAACGGCGGGGTCTGGTGGCTGATCGTCACCGCCCTCCCCCGGCGCTTGGCCTGGATGGCCTCGGAGATGTTGTCCTGGATGTAGGGGTAGAAGACCGGCAGATCGCCGACCGTCAGAAATGGAAAGTCCTCGACCGAAAGCCCACGGTCCTTACCCGGCGTCCACTCCTGTGTGCCATGGGTCCCGAAGTGAATCAGCACGTCGGTCGCCAAGGTCTGGCGCGCCATCAGATAGGTCGCCAGATAGAGATGCCCCGGCGCGACCTTGGTGTCGTGATAGGACTCGCCCACCCGGTCGGCGCGCGGCGGCTGCGGCAGGATGGTTAACTTGCCCAGCGTCAAGCGCGGGATCACGAAGACGCGCCGCCCGCCGACCGTGCGCACGGCCCAATGACGTTCGGGCGCGCCCCAGCGAGAGACCACCGCCTGCTTCACGGCGGCGGACTGGCGATCAAGCCAGGCCGTGTAGTCGGCCAGCGGCGCGGTCGTCGCCAGACCACGCGCGAGCAGACCATCGAGGGCCTCGGGCCGGTAATAGCCGCCCAGCATGGCCTGAGCGTCTTCGATCAGGATCTTTTCCTGGGTCGGCGGAACGTCGTAGCCGGCGGCGGCGAGCCGCTGGGTCAAGACCGCCAGGCTGCGGGGCACGTTGAGGTTCGACGCGCCGATGTTCTTCTCGCCGCCCGGGTGGTTCCAGAACATCAGGGTCAGGCGCTTGTCGGCGTTGGCCTTTGTCCTGAGCAAGGCCAGGCGCCGAGCCTTGCCGACCATCGCCGCGACCTGTTCCGGGATGGGCGTCAGCTCGCCCTTCTCAACGGCGGCCACCACCATCGGGTCGCTGACGCCCCAGCTTTCGGGCGTGGCCAGGAGCACGGCGGCCATCTGCGGCGAGATGCCGGTGGGCGAGGCCCGCCAGGCGGCGATGTCGCCCTCGCGGTAGGTGAAGCCGGCCATCACCGGCACGCCCAGGGCCTCGAACTCGGCCTTGCGCGCCGCGCCGTTCTGCAGGTGCTGCAGATTTATCAGCACATCAACCTTGCCGGCCTTGGCGATCTTGCCGATCGCCTCCGGATCGCTCGCCTCGAACCAGAAGACGATGGGCGCGAGGCCATCCTTCTCGGCCGCGCGGACGAAGGCGTCCAGAAGACCGGTCTCGCCGCTGGCCAGGGCGCCGCCATAGGTGATCACGCCCAGGCGCGGCGCGCCCCGGCGCCAACGCCCCTCACCCCACGCCAGATAGTCCTCGACCTTGGCGAACGGCGCCGCGGCGTCGGGGTGATAGACGCCCGCCTTGGGCAGGATCTGGGCCGGCGGGAGACTGGCGATGTCCCCGCCCACCCGCCAGGTCCGGTAGGCGGCGAAGAACAGCCCGAGATTGGCCTGCCCCCCGTTGCCGTAATAGCTGACCAGGCGCCGGCCCAGCTCCGGCGAAAGCCCGCCGCCATAGGCCGGCGGACCGCCGCCGACGCGCAGCCAGGGGGTCTTGCTGGCCTCCAGCGCCTTTCCGGCCTTGGCCATCACGGCGGCCAGGTCATTGCCGCGCGGGGTGTCGAGAACAAGCAGGTCGGCGCCCTCGCCCCAGGCGGCGGGATCGCGCTTGTCGGTCTCGACATAGAGGCTCTCGACCGAAAGCCCCTGCTCCTTGGCCCAGCGGTCCAGGCGCGCGATCTTGCCGGGCAGGACAAAGTCAGTGGTGACGACCCTGATGACGGGCGCGGCCGGAACCTGCGCGTTCGTCGCGCCGACCGCGATGAACAGCAGCCAGAGAAAACCGAGGAACGAGACCGCGCGCTGCATCAGAAGCTCAGGTTGAAGCCCAGGTGGTAGAGACGGCCGGGCTCGGCATAGGTGTAGCCGCTCGATTTCTCGGCCAGGCGCTGGTCGGTGATGTTCTCCACACCGATCCGAAGGGCGACGTTCGGGGTCAGCCGCTTCTGGGCCTCGAAGAACCACAGGCTGTAGTCGGGCAGCACGCCGGTGCTCACCAGCTGGCGGCCGACATATTCGGCGCGAAGCTGAGCCGAAAAATCCTCGCGCGGCGCCCATTCCAGACGCGCGTTGAGGCTATTGCGCGGGCGCTCGGTCAGCTCGGCGCCGGTCGCGCGGTTCTCGGTGTCCAAGTGCGTGTAGTTGGCCGACAGCTTGAAGGCCGCCGGCAGCTGGGCGCTGGCGCCGGCCTCGACACCCTTGATCCGGGCGCGCGAGACGTTGCCGTAGAGACGCACCTCACGACCCCGGATGCCGCAGAAGGCGGTGCACTGCGTCTCGACCAGGTTCTTCAGATCGTTCTGGAAGACCGCCGCGCGGACCGACCAGGGACCGGCGTCATAGTCGACGCTGGCCTCGTAGGTCGTGCCGATCTCGGGCTTGAGGTTGGGGTTGCCGTAGACGGTGAACCGCCCGCCGGCCGCCACCACGTCGTATTCGGGCGACAGCTGGGTGAGGCTCGGCGCCTTGAAGCCCCGGCCGACGCCGCCCTTCAAGGTCAGCTTCGACGTGGCGTGAAACACGGTGTAGAGGCGCGGGCTGGTCTGCCAGTCATAGGCCTCGTGGTGATCGAAGCGAGCTCCGCCCACGATCGACCAGCGCTCGGTCACGCTCCACTCATCCTGGATGAAGGCGCCGCCCTGGTCGGCGCTGGCCCGTCCGGAAGCGTTGACCTCGGGATTGCGCAGGCTCTGGCGACGCAGGTCGCCGCCCAGGCTGACGCGGTGGTCGCCGAGCGGAACGCTGACATGACCGTCGAGGACTCGCTCGACAATCCGCACCGGCGAGCTTGGCGTCTGCTTCTTGGTCCGAATGTTGACCCGCTTGAGCTCGCTGCGATAGGCGCGAAGGCTGGTGTCGCCCCACGACCATTTGCCGGTGTGCGACAGGGCCAGTTGCTCGCGATCGATGTCGTCGGAAAAGCGGTAGTCGGTGATCGGCGCGGCGGTCGTGACGGTGTCGCGATAGCGGACGTCGTGACCGGCCGAATAGGTCAGGTCGATCCGCTGAGCCGCGTCCGGCGTCCAGCTCAGGGTGGCCGAGCCGTTGACCGAACGGCGGCCTTCCAACTCGGCCTGGCGCGGGTCCGAAGCCATGAAGGTCGGGTTGCGGCCGGTGGCGTCGGCGTAAACGCTGAGGCCTAGCTTGTCCTTGACCAGCGGGCCGCCGACATAGCCGCCGAACTGGTAGGCCTTGCCCTCGCCGCCCTCCGGCGAGGAGCCGTTGATCGTGGCCGAACCGCGCCAGTCGTCTGTCGCGCTGCGGGTGATGACATTGACAACGCCGCCCAGCGCGTCCGCGCCGTACAGCGACGACATGGGGCCACGGACAATCTCGATACGCTCGATCGCCTCGACCGGCGTCCAGGCCAAGTCGTAGTCGCCGTGGGCGACGAGACCGCCCACCGCGCTCAGACGGCGACCGTCGACCAGCATCAGGGTGTGCTCGACGGGCATGCCGCGCAGGCTGATCCCCCGCCGGGTCATGCCGATGCCGCCCACATTGACGCCCGGCTGGCCGCGCAGGGCGTCGGCCAGATCCTGCACCGGCCGGGCCTCCAGATCCTGCCGGGTGACGACGGAGATGGTGGCCGGCGCGTCGGCCAGCTTCTGTTCGCCCGCCGTCGGGGTGACGACGACCTGAGACACCGTCGTGGCGTCATTCGCCCGAGCCGCACCCACGAATAGGGTCATGCCGGATGTGGCCAACAGCGCGATCCGTCGCGTCGGCCGCCAATTGAAGATCAAGATACGCCCCCAGAAAGCGGTGTTTCACCCTGGGTGATTTGAAACGTTATAACATAGCACTTAGTCAAGCTGGAATTTCAGATGAGCGGCCCGGATGACCGCCGCGCGCGATAGACGGCCGCGCTGGCGACGGCCGCTGCTTCATCGCCGCGCGGTGACTTCCCCTTGCCGACAGGCTGGAACCGAGGCGTTCGTCGACACCTGGATCTCCCGCCCATTGTCCGAGCGGATGTAGAACACCGCGCCCGCTTGCCTCAGGGGGCGATCAGTAACAGTCCCCACGTCCCACCGATCGGTCGCTACGCGTCGCCGGGCGCCACGGTCATTTCGCCACCGCGCGTCGAGACGATCCTGCAGAACCGAGCCGCTTTGGGGTTGCGAACACCGATGTCGGCGACCTTGAAATAGTCGCAGGTGATCGCCTGGCGGGTGATGTCGACAAGCAGGAAGCCGTGGTCGCGAACGCGGGCGAAGCGCACGTCCGGATTACGCTCGACGAGCGCGGTCTCCGCGACCTCGTAGATGCGCGGATCCGGGCTGACGGTCTCGTAGCCGCCCGGCGAGGTGACGCTGCCGGCCCCGAACTCGAAACCCACCGCCTTTTCGTCACGGGGATCGTGCAAGCGATTGCCCCAGAACATGTGCGTGTCGCCGGTCAGGACCGCGAGATTGGCCTTGGCCTTGCGCACCGAGTCGTAGAGACGCAGGCGCGCCGCGGGGTAACCGTCCCAGGCGTCGAGGTTGATCGGCAGGCCAAGCCGCGTGCTTTCCAGCCAGCGCTTGGAGCCGGGGCGGGTCAGGGCGTCGTCGAGCAGGTCCTTGGGCAGCAGGGACATGAAGTCCGGAGCCCGCATGCGCGCGACGATGACCTGGTTGGCCAGAACCTGCCAGGCCGCGCCGCGCTGAACCGAGGCGGCGAGCGCCGTCTCGAGCCAGGCCTCCTGCGCGGGGCCCATCATCGAGCGGTTTGGTGCGTCGAGCACCTCCTTCTCGAACCTCACCGGATCGGGCCGCCCCTCGGCGTCGCGGATCATGTCGCGCGAGGCGCTGGGGACCTTGGTCCGGCCGGTCAGCCGCGTCTCGATGACGATCAGCGACAGCAGGTCGCCATAGTCGTAGACGCGATTCAGGGTGTGAGCGGCCTGGCCGGGCTTGGGATCGCGCATCGGCAGCCATTCGAAATAGGCCTGGATGGCGGCGTCGCGACGCGCCTCCCAGGCGCCTTCGATCTTGTCGTCGTGGGCGGGCGAGCCGCCCATCCAGGCGTTGTTGGCCGTCTCGTGGTCGTCCCAAATGGTGATGAAGGCCGAGCGCGCATGCAGGTTCTGCAGGTCGGGATCGGTCCGATACTGGGCGAAGCGCTGGCGGTAGTCGGCCAGGGTGACGATCTCGTGCGCCGGCTGGTGGACGCGGCCCAGAGTCTGGCTTTCCGGACCGCCGTAGCCGTCGACGCCGTACTCATAGATGTAGTCGCCCAGGTGGACGACGGCGTCGACCGGAGACGGCAGGTCGGCGATGGCGCGATAGGCGTTGAAATAACCGAAGCCGTAGTGAGAACAGGAGACGACCGCCAGCCGGGCCGCCTTCACGCCCTTGGCCGGCAACGTCCGCCCTCGCCCGACACGGGACACCGCGTCCGCGCTTCGGAAGCGGTACCAGTAGGTCGCGCCGGGCTTCAGGCCGTCGACCTCGACCTTGCAGGTATGGTCGCGCGCGGCGCTGGTCGCGGCGACGCCCGACCGGACGATCCTGGCGAAGGCCTCGTCCTCGGCGACCTCCCAGCCCACGCGGGTCTCCGCCTCCTCCCCGACCGCGCGGGTCCAGAGCAGCAGGCCGGTCGTCGTCGGATCGCCGCACGCCACGCCATGGGTGAACGCGGCGGCGGTAAGCCCGCCCCGAGCCAGCGCCGGCGATGAGGACAGGGTCGCGCCGCCGCCCAGCAGGGCCAGCACGCCACGCCGCGAGGGCCGAGAGGATTCAGTCATCGGGGATCACCAGACGCGATCGAAAGGGTCGGACCCGGCGGACGGCCGCCGGGTCCGTTCAGGGCTAGAACCGATAGGCCAGGTTCAGGCGGACCATCCGCGGCAGTCCCGGCATCACCGACACTTCCTTGTAAACCTCGGCCGCCGGCGTGAAGTAGGTCTTGTCGAACAGGTTGTCGACATTGACCGACACCGTCATGTCCCGAACCTTCACGAAGGCGGCCAGCTTGGCCAGGGTGTATTCCGGAAGACGGATGCTGTTGCTTAAAATGCCGCCAGTCTCCGACACATAGGTGGCGCCGGCGGTCAGGCCCGCGGTCGCCCTGTCGCCCATGAACGGGAACGGATCGGTCGTGTAGGAGCCGAAGACGCTGACCACCGTGTCGGGCATGGTGCGCACGACATAGCCGCGGGTCAGCTCGGCCAGCGAACCGGCGTTGTTGACCGCGAAGGTGCCGCCATAGGCCAGGGCCGGATTGGCGATGCCGAACTGCTCGGGACGCAGCTCCAGATACTCGCCCTTGCCCTTGCCGGGCGCGTCGACCTTGGTCTCCTGCAGGGTCAGGGCGGCGGTGAAGCTGAGGTTGCTGGAGGCCAACCAGTGCGCCTCCAGTTCGAAGCCCTCAGAGGTGTTGCCGCTGACATTGCCCAGCAGGTCCGTCGAGCGGCGGAACTGCTCATAGTAGGCGGCGCCGCCGAGCAGCGAGCCGTCAAACAGCGAGAACTTGACGCCGGCCTCCTTCAACTCCGACGGCGAAATGAACAGCTTGTTCTGCACCGAGCCGACCGACACGCCGCCGGTCTGGGTCGACTCCAGCGAGCGGGGCTTGGCGTAGGTCAGGTAGGGCGTCAGACCCCACGGCGTCTCGTAGCGCGCCGACAGCGACCAGGTGACGGCGTCGTCGGTGTTGGAGACCCACTTGTTCTTCGTGCCGAAGACGGTCTCGCCCTTGTTGATCGCGTCGACCTCGTAGCGATCCCAGCGCAGACCGGCCAGGACGCTGAAACGGTCGAACAGGGTGACGTCGCTCAGGCCGAAGACCGAGCGGCTGTTCCATTCCATGTGATGGCGGGAGTCCCACATCTCGAGACCCGACTTGACGCGGGGCGTAGCGATGCGGTCGGCCGCGGTTGAACCACGCGACAGGTCGCGGCGGTTCAAGCCGATATAGCCTGAGAGGAACGACTCGTACTGCTTGGCCTTGTGGTCGCGATAGGCGGCGCCGACGATGGTGTCCGCGCGGAGGTGATCGCCGAACCGCGCGGGAAACTTGTAGGTCACCCGCCCCTCGAAGGCGCGCGCATAGTAGTCGGCCGCGAACCCGAAGCTGTTGAAGCGGTCGTTGCTGAACTCGTCCATGAAACCGGCCAGGGTCAGCACAGAGCCGTTGGACATCTCCTTCTTCACCGCGCCATAGGCGGTGAAGGTCTCGCTGTCGTTGTGGTCGGCCGCGTCGGCCATGATGTTGCGGCGATCGAGCTTCGTCGCGCCCACGCCCTCGTCCAGGGCGAACTTGGCGTTGTTCTTGCCGCCGTATTCGAGGATCTGGCGGATGTTGGACGTGCCGCCCGACGCGCCGAACGCCGCGTCGATCTCGCCGTATTCGACCATGCCCGAACCGTCGAGGTCCTTCAGGTCGGTGTCACGGCCAGTGATGTAGACGCCGTTGTCGATCAGGTCCTGCGTCACCCGGTTCCAGCCCGGCGACTGGATGCGGCCGGACTCCTTGAAGCGCATCAGATTGATCTCGGTCGACCAGCCGCCGCCGAGATCGCCCACATAGCTGGCCTGGAGGTTCCAGTGCTTGGGGTGGATGTTGCGGTAGTAGGAGTCCGAATCCTCCCGCTCGACATAGAAGGCCAGGCCGCCCTTGCCGAGGGGCACGACGAGATCGGCGGCGGCGTTGCGGCGTCCGTAGGAGCCCACGGTGACGTTGACGCCGCCGCCCAGCGTGTCGGCGTAGCGGGTGTTGGCGCCGCGCGCCGACTTCGGGATGAAGTTCAGCAGGCCGCCGACCTTGCCCGGACCGTAGATCGGCGAAGACGGGCCGCGCAGCACCTCGACATAGGCCGCCGCGCCAAGGTTGGACGAGGCGCTGCCGCGGTTCTCGATACGCTTGAAGCCCTGGAAATAGGTGTCGGCCAAGGTCCCGCGGACGTTCAGGTTGCCCGGGACGCCGAAAAAGCTGGCCGTGAAGGCGCCCGGCACGGCGGTCACCAGGTCGTCGACATTCTGCATGCCGTAGCGCGCGATCGTGTCGACGCTGACGCGCGAGGCCGAGCGGGGCGTTTCCAGCAGCGACCGGTCCAGCCCGAGAAACCCGTCCGTGGCGCTCTTCTGCAGGCGGCCCAGCGGGTCATAGTGGGCGGTCACCACGACGTCGTCGAGCACGGCCGGTTCGGCGCGCACCTCGCCCGGCACGATCACGTAGACGCCGTTGGGATCGCGCCGGTAGGCCAGGTTCGAGCCTTCCAGCAGCCGCGCCAGCGCCTGACCGACGGTCATCGCGCCGACCAGGGTCGAGGATCGCCGTCCGTCCAGCGAGACGTCGGTCGCCAGGATGACGGTGTTGGTCTGTTCGGACAGCGCGATGACCGCCCGGTCCAGAGACTGGGCTTCGAGGCGGATCTGGTGGACGGCCGCGGCCTGGGCGCGCGGGGCGCTCGCCTGCCGCGCCGCGGCTGGCGCGGCCGCGCAGGCCAGGACGAGAACGGCGGCGGACGCCGAGAAAGCGGCCCGCAGGCCGATACGGTGGCTGGTCAACTTGATCCCCCTAGACGATGACGGCGCGGCCTCTTGGCCTGACAGCCTCAAACACCGCCTAGACGCCGCTCGCCCGGGTTCATTCCCGGTGAAACGCCGATTTCATCAAATCTTCAAGAAACCCAGCCCCCGAAGCCTATCGGACCACGTCGGCTTTCCCTGGAACGCGTTCCAGCCGCGCCCCCATCTCCTGGGTCATGCTTTCGATGGCCTGGGGGGTCTGGTCGACGGCGAAGCTGGCCGTGACCCTCCGGCCGTCCAATGCCGGCGAGGCGACCACGACTCCGGGCGCGTAGTAACGATTGAGCTCGGCGACCACGTCGGCGAACGGCGCGTTGACGAAGACAAGCCTCTGCCGCCGCCACGGCGCGGCGCTGGCGAGATCGAACCGCGACCGCCGCAAGGCGTGGCCAACCAGGGTCACCCGCTCGCCGGGCCCGGCCATCAGGACCTGGCCGGCGCCGCGCGCGCTGACGCGCACCCTGCCCTCCGAAACCAGGACCTGCGGTCCCGCCGGCGTCTTGCGGACCTCGAAGGCCGTGCCAACCGCCTCGGCCTTCAAGCCGTCCATCCGGACCGTGAAAACCCGGCCGGTGTCGTGGGCGACATCGAAATAGGCGTCGCCCTCCGCCAGACGCACCGCACGGACGTGGTCGGTCATCAGGCTGGTCATGCGGGTGGCCCCGGCCAGCGAGGCGCGCGAGCCGTCGCTCAGCGTCAGGTGCCGGATCTCGCCCACCTCGGTGACCAGTTCGCGGCCGGCGTTCAGGCGCTCGACGGCCAACGGCGTCAGGCAGGCCAGCACCAGGCCAGCCGCGATCGCGCCCCACCTGACGAGGGTCGACGTCCCGACGCGCTTGGCGCGCACGCGCGCCGGCGGGACTTCGGCCGCCGCGATCGGCTGCTCCAGGCTCTTGCTGTTCAGCGACGGCGACCAGGCCAGGCGCGCCCACAGCGCCTCGGCCTCGGCATAGGCCGCCGCATGGTCCGGAGACTCGGCCCGCCAAGCCTCGAAGGTCCGCCGCCGATCCCTGTCGAAAGCGCCGCCGGTCCGCAGGGCCAACCACTGCATGGCCTGCTCGGTTACGTCCGTCTCGCGCGCCGTCATGCCGCCTGCGCCCCCACGGCCCGAAGATGCTCGCGCAGCTGGAGCAGCGCGGCGGCGATCTTTCGGCTGATGTCGGCGGGCGATCGGTTGGTCATTCGCGAGATTTCGGCATAGGTCAGTCCTTCGATCCGGCTCAGTCGCAAGAGCTCGCGCGCTTCTGGAGGCAAAGCCTCGAGCGCCCTTTCGAGCGCCTGCTGCTGCTCCTGTTGCATGAGAACCTCTTCCGGGGTCAATTCCGGCGTCGTCAGGGTCGGCGTCGCGGACAAGGCCGCCCAACGCCGCTTCTGGCTGTTCGCCCGGCGAATCGAGTCGCGCAGCGCATTGCGGGCCATGACGAACAGGAACGCGCGCGGATCGGCGATGTCGTCGCGATCGTCCAGCCGGCAGAATTTCAGGAGCGCGCTCTGAATCGCGTCGTCCACGCCGTCTTGATCGGGTCCAAACCGACGCGTCAGGGCTGTCCGGATCTCGACGCCGTACCGCCCGAGCCAGTAGTTCGCGGACCGCCTCGCCGGCGTCTCGTCAGCGTCTCCATCGCCCTTGGCCAAGATCGCCACCACCCAACCCGAAAAGCGGGGCGTTTAGCGGCCGGGTGTGACAATCGTTTAAAACGGTCCGCGGCGCCTTGCGAAAAGCGCTGCCCGCGCCCGACTGGAGAAACGGACGTTGGCTCGCGTCCAGAAACGGGGCGTTCGGCCGCCAACTTGGGCGGCGGCGCGCGCCCAATCCCGAAGCCCCGCGCCTGGGCGACTACCGAGAAAGCCGCGCGGCGATGAAGTCGTCGACCGCGTCCGTATAGGCGCCAGGCAGCCCCAGCGTGCGATTGACGTCGGCATGGGTCAGATCCAGAGGCAGCACCGGCATGTCGCGCCCCGCCGCTTGCGCCTTGGCCTGGAACCGGCGGGCATCGGCGCAGGGATCGTCGGGTCGCCTGGTCGAGCAGGTCAGCATCATGGGCACGGCCCGTGGCGTCCACTGGTCCATCGGAGAGGCCTTGGCCCAGTAGGCTGGATCGGCGCCGAAGGCTTCGTCATAGAAGCGAGGGTGGCGCCTCGCCATGGTCGTCGAGACCCGCATCGCGGCGGAATCCAGCACGACCGTCCCCGCCCAGACCTTGCCGACCATGTCGGGGCGCGAGGACAACAGCGCCACCAGATGGGCTCCGGCCGAGTGGCCCATCAGGATCACCTTGCTCGGATCGCCGCCCCAGCCGTCGGCGTGTCCCTGCGCCCACCGCACGGCTTGGGCGACATCCTGAGCCTGCTCATAGGCCATGGCGTCGGGCAGCATCCGGTAGTTGACGCTCACCACGATCCAGCCCTTCGTCAGCCAGTGCTTGAGCTTGTTCTCGACCGAGCCTGTATTGGCCTTGTCGCCGATCTTCCACGCGCCGCCATGCACCATGATCAGAATCGGCGCGTTGCGGGCGGCCGGCGGGAGGTAGACATCCAGCCGCTGGGCCGCGTCGCTCCCATAGGCGTCGGTCTGCTTTCGAGCGCCGGGCATAATGGCCCGCAGGTCGATGGGCCGCTCCTCCTCGGCCTTCTTCTCCAGCAGGCGCTGACGAAGTTGTCCGCGTATGCCGAGTCCCAGCTGCCGGGCCTCGACGACACCAGCGCCCATCACGGCCAAAGCCGCCACGGCGATCGCCGCGGTGGTCAGGGGTTTGATCTTCATTTCAGGGCCTCGAGCTGGTCGCGGGCGGCGGCGATCTCGTCCCGGGACAGACGCCCGTCGTGGTCGCGGTCCGCGCGGTCGAACAATGGGGCTGGTCCGTCCACGAACTCGGAGCGGGTCACGCGGCCGTCGCCGTCGCGGTCGGCGTGGGTGATGATCGTCTTCAGCGCCTTGGCCTTGGGACGGTTCGACTTGGCTAGGCGGGGGAACTCCGACAGCGTCACCAGGTCATCGCCGTTGCGATCGAGACGATCGAACTGGGCTGATCGAGCGGCCTTGAACTCTTCGGGGGTGACATAGCCGTCGTGGTTGGCGTCGGCCTTTTCCAGCCCGCCGCCGAACGTGCGGGGGGCCGCGTGAGCTCCCGAGACGGCCAGGGCCAGGGCGGCCGACAGGATCAAGATCTTCACTTTCAAACTCCGGAAAGAGCAGCCCGCCGCGCGGTTTGGGGGCAATGGCGCGGCGGGCCGGGACGCGTTCGGTCAGGGGTGGGTGATCAGGGGCGGTTCACCGTTCCGCTGACCGACCGCGTGGCGCCGTCATAGCCGGTGCGCGAATGGTCGTAGCTCACCGTGCCGTCATGGTTGTCGACGACATGGGTGCTGCGGCTGGCCGAGGCGCCGTTGTTGAAGGTGCGGGTCGCCCCGCCCTGATAGGCGCCCTCGCCCCAGCTGGCGCTGCGATTGCTGGCGACGCCGCGGCCCGAATTGGTCTGGGTTCCGCGCGACACGGCGATCGCGCCCGGCTGACGGCTGACATCGCGGCTGTGGACATAGCCGTGGCCGCGCGCGCCCTGAACGCTGACGAAGCGGCCGTGCTGGCCGGCCTGGGCGGGCGCGGCGATCATCGCGGCCAGCACGGTAAGGGTCGAAAGGCCTGCCGCCAGGATGGAAGTCTTGCGCATGATAGCTCCGTTGATTGTGTCGGTGTCCCTCGACGCCGCCACCTGACCATGGTCGTGCAATCGCCTGTTTGCACCTGTCCGACGAACTGTATCGAAGTGTAAACGGGCCGGGTGGCGACTTCCGCCCAACCCGGGCTTGGGGCATTGGCTTGTCATGGCCGACAACACGCTGATCGCGGTCGTGGAAGACGACGCCGAAATTCGGGACCTGACCTTGGGGCTGCTGCGCCGCGAGGGCTACGAGGCGGTCGGCTGCGAGGACGCGTCCGCCTTCGACCGGCTGGCCGCCCGCCGTCGGGTCGACCTGGTCCTGCTGGACATCATGATGCCGGGCGAGGATGGCCTGTCGGTGTGCCGTCGGCTGCGGGCGGGCGGCGAGGTCGCGATCCTCATGGTCACCGCCAAGGGCGATGATATCGACCGGGTGATCGGGCTCGAGATCGGAGCCGACGACTATCTGGCCAAGCCTTACAATCCGCGCGAGCTGCTGGCGCGGGTGAAGGCGATCCTGCGCCGCACGCGCGAGGTCCATCGGGTGGCCAGCGCCCCGTCCGGCGAGGTGCTGGCCTTCGCGGGCTGGCGGCTGGATACCGCCAGCCGCGACCTGACCGATCCGGAAGGCCAGGCCGTGGTGCTGACCGGGGGCGAGCATGACCTTCTGATGGCCTTCCTGCGCCATCCTCAGCGGGTGCTCAGCCGCGACCAGCTGCTGGACTGGACGCGAGGCCGCAGCGCCGAGCCTTTCGATCGCGCCATCGACGTCTTGCTCAGCCGCCTGCGCCGCAAGCTGGGCGCGGGCGCTGGCGGATCGGCCTTGATCAAGACCGTGCGGGGCGGCGGCTACCTGTTCAGCGCCCCGGCCGAGCGGGTCTGATCATGTTGCTAGCCGACAATCTCTCGACCCGGATGACGGCGATCCTGCTGACCGGTCTGGCGGTAATGCTGTTGATCGGCGCGGCGCTTCTGGTGTGGCCGCAGGGCGGCGGCGAAGGCGGGGTGCGCTTCTATCAGCTGCCCCGCCCGTCAGAGGCGCGGGCCATCGTCGAGGCGGTGGAAGCCAGCCCGCCGGCGGCCAGAGCCAAGGTGATCGCGGCCCTCGACACCGGGGTGATCCGCACGACCCTGCAGCCCGACTTCCCCCCGCTACGGCTTCGCGCCCGGATCGCCGACGACCGCGACCCGGGCTACCAAGCCTATCGAAGCGCCCTGGGCAGTCGCGCGCTGCGCATCGACATCCGTCGCGGCGGCCGGCTGAGGGACGGCGCCCTGCCCGGTCGCCACGCGCTGCTGCTCTCGGTGCGGCTGACCGACGGCGAGGTGCTGGTCCTGAGACGCCGCGCGCCCGAGACCGCCCGCCTGTTCTTCGGTCGCGTCTCGCTGGCGGCCGCCGCCCTGCTGGCGGTCACCCTGCTGATGCTGGCCCTGGCCGTGCGTCAGACCACCCGGCCCGTAAGCCTGCTGGCTCGCGAGGTGGCCCGGTTCGGTGACGACCTGAACGCCAAGGTCCTGCCGCTGCGCGGTCCGCGCGAGCTTCGCGAGCTGTCGGCGGCGTTCAACACCATGCGGGAGCAGATCCGCGGCCTGATGGACGAGCGCACCCGGATGCTGGCCGCCATCGCCCACGACTTGCGCACCTACCTAACCCGCCTGACGCTGCGGGCCGAGTTCATCGCCGACGAGACCCAGCGCGCCAAGGCCGGAGCCGATCTGGCCGAGATGGCCCAACTGCTGGACGACACCCTGCTGTTCGCGCGCCAGGACGCGGGTCGCGGCGACGGGGCTCGATCGATCGACCTGCGTCGCGAACTGGAAGCCCTGGTCGCCCTGCGCCGAGAGATGGGCCAGACGGTCGTCCTCGCGCCAGACATTGCCGGCAAGGTCTGGTCCTCGCCCCTGGCTCTACGGCGGATGCTGGACAACCTGATCGACAACGCCGTCCGCTATGGCGGCGCGGTCACGCTCGACGTTCGCCGCCTGGAAGGCCAGGTCGAGATCGTGGTGCTGGACGATGGTCCGGGCCTGCCAGCCGAGGCGCTGGCGACCCTCACGGCCCCGTTCGAGCGCGGCGAGTCCTCCCGCAACCGCCGCACCGGCGGCGCCGGCCTTGGCCTGTCCATCGTCCAAGCCCTCGCCAAGGGACAAGGGGGGCGGCTGGTCCTGAGCAACCGACCAGAAGGCGGCTTGGCCGCGACAATCACTCTCCCGTCCGACGCGCCCTGATCCGCGGGGCGCCCCCTTGGCGCCCCAAGCCGCGCCCGGCGCAAAATCACCGCCGCGCCTCGAATATCAGCGGGCGTCGCCGCCTCATTGGCCGTGCAGCAGCGCCTCGAGCCGATAGGCCGAGACCGTCACCTCGCCACGCGTCGCGACCAGGGCGCTTTGCGCGGCCAGGGCCTCGCGCTCGGCGTCGAGAAGATCCAGAACGGGCTTTTGGCCCACCCGCACTTCATTACGGACACTGTCGAGCGCGCTGGTCGCGGCGCTGGCTTGGTCGGTGGCGGCCAGCATCACCGCGCGCGCGGTGACCACATCG
The DNA here is from genome assembly GCF_058802865.1 of Caulobacter sp. GW822-FHT01G02. Taxonomy (NCBI): domain Bacteria; kingdom Pseudomonadati; phylum Pseudomonadota; class Alphaproteobacteria; order Caulobacterales; family Caulobacteraceae; genus Caulobacter; species Caulobacter sp. GW822-FHT01G02. The sequence goes on along the minus strand of NZ_JBXAON010000001.1, from coordinate 1,019,239 downwards.
CCCCAGGCGCCGATCACCGCCTCGCGCACCTGAGCCCGCGCCGCGTCCACGCCCGCCTGGGCGCGGCGAAGCTCCGCATTGGCCTCGTCGACGCGGCCGCTCACCGCGCCGCCTGAAAATAGCGTCCATCGCCCCTGCACCCCGACGGTCACGCCGTCGGCGCGGTAGCCGGGAAAGAACTGATCGCGCGCCGTGCTGGCGGTCGCGGTCAAGGCCAGGCTGGGCAGGCGTTCGGCGCGGGCGTAGCGGACCCCGGCCTGGGCCGCGCGCTCGGCCGCCTGAGCGGCCAGCAGAATGGGGCTGGATTGGGAAGCCATAGCGATCGCCTCATCGAGCGAGGCGGGCGTCGCGGGAGGCGCGATCGCCGTCTCCAGGCCGTCGGGCTCCGCGCCGACCACCGAGACGAAGTGGGCCCGGCTTCTGGCCAGCTGTCCTTCGGCCCGGGCCAGCGCCGCACGGCTCTCTGCCTGACGGGCCACGGCCTGGTCGAGTTCGGTGCGGGGGATCTCGCCGCCCTTGAAGCGAAGCTTCGCCTGGGCCGTGATGGTGTCCATCTGGACGACCTGCGCCCGGCTCAGGGCCAACAGGTCCTGGGCGCTGAGGACGCCGACATAAGCGGCCGCGACCTGTGCGCTCAGCATGGAGGCCGCGCCGCCAAGCTCGGCCTGGGCGGCGGTCTCACCCTCGCCGGCTCGGGCGATGGCGGCGCTGACGCCGCCCCCGGTGAACAGCGGCTGGCGCAGTTGCAGCGACGCCGCGCGGGGCGACACATCACTCTGACCAAAGCCGAAGAAGCCGCCAAGATCGGTCGTTCCGCTGGCGCTTTCGCCGGACAATGTCAGACTGGGCAGGCGGCCGGCGCGGGCCTGGGCCAGGCGAGCAGAGGCCGCGTCGGACTGGGCCTGCGCCTGGGCAAGTCCGGGATTGGAGCGCCGCGCCAGGGCGATGGCCTCGGGCAGACTCATGGCCGACGCGCCCAGGGGTGCGACGACACCGGCCAGCAAGGTCAGGGCGAGGACGGCGCGCATGGTGCTCACCGGAAGGCGACGCCCGGCTTGACGCCGAGCTTCTTGAAGATCATCGCGGCCGGGCAAAAACCGGTGAAGGCCGCCTGGATCATGTTGAGTCCGGCGAAGATCGACAGGGCGATCCACCAGGGATGAACGAAATGGGCCAACCCGACGCCCAGAAGGACGACAAAGCCGGCGAAAGCCAGAACCATACGGTCGATAGTCATGGTCAACCTCCTCTAACGGCTCAGGCGCTTGCCTGGGCCAGGGCCTGGTGCGTCCAGGCGACGATCTGGGCCGCGGCCCGGCGGACCGGGCGATGACGGCCCCGCCCCCCCTCAGGGCTTGATCTTGTGGATGCCCATGACGTCCAGGGCGAGCTTCTCGTAGAAGGGCTCGCTCTCGCCGCGCTTGACCTTGGCCAGGAAGTATTTCTCGAACCCGACCTTGGCCAAGTGCACCCACTTGCCGCTGGCCGACCAGTTGACGTTGCGCGGCGGGATCTGGGGCTGGGCGACGAAGGCCACGCCGCCGTCGCCGAAATCGGCCAGGCAGATGGCGTTCCAGGTCGCCTCGCGGGTGGCGGGGTGACCGTCCACGATGTCCTTGAGATTATGCGCGATGGCCGTGACCATGCTCTCGATCATGAAGCCGGTCTTGGGCACGCCCACGGGCACGGGCGTCTTGCCGGTCGGGGCGATCGCCACGCAGACGCCCAGGGCCATGACGTTCTGATAGGTCGGGTTGCGCTGGTGCTTGTCGACCAGGATGAAGCCGCGCGGATTGGTCAGGCCGTCGACCCCACGGACGGCCGCCACGCCCCGGAAGGCCGGCAGCATCATCGAATAGGCGAACGGCAGATCGTGAGTCGCCTTGACCGCGCCGTCCTCGCCGATCTCCTCCACATGCATCACGCCCGCCTCGACCGAGGCGACCTTGGCGCTGGTGATCCATTTGATATGCCGCTGGCGCATCTCGCTTTCCAGCAGACCCTTGGTGTCGCCCACCCCGTCCAGGCCCAGATGGCCGACATAGGGCTCGGAGGTGACGAAGGTCATGGGAACCTTGTCGCGGATCTTGCGACGCTTGAGCTCGGTGTCGAGGATCATGGCGAACTCGTAGGCCGGCCCAAAGCATGAGGCGCCCTGCACCGCACCGACGATGATCGGCCCGGGGTTTTCGACAAAGCGATCGAAGGCGGCGGCGGCGGCCTCGGCATGGTCGACATGACACACCGACTGGGTGAAGCCACCGTGCGGGCCAAGCCCCGGAATTTCGTCGAAGGCCAACTCCGGCCCCGTGGCGATCACCAGATAGTCGTAGTCGAGCAGCACGCCGTCGGTCAGTTCAAGCTGGTTACGATCGGGCATGACCTTGGCCGCCCCAACGCCCCGAAAGCCGATGCCCCTCTTCTGGAACACAGGCGGCAGCTTGACCTCGATGGCCTCGCGCTTGCGCCAATGGACGGCGACCCAGGGGTTCGATGGCACGAAGTGGAAGGTGTCGCCCTGCGACACCACCTCGACCTGGGCCTTGTCGCCGACAGCCTGCTTGATCTCGAAGGCGGCGATCGCGCCGCCTAGTCCAGCGCCCAGAATGACGATGCGGGGCTTGGCCATGATCTCGTTCCTCCGATGCCGTGGTTCGTAGCCGAGATTGGGCTCACTCCACCGGCTCATGTTGATCAGGATCAGGTTTGAGCCCGAACCACCGGGATACCGTCACCCTATCGATGCTTGACTTAATATTCGCAAAGTCGCATATACGCAACTATGAATTTTGAGCCTCACGCCCTCAAGGCCTCCGCGGACGACGCCTGCGCTCTGCTCAAGGCGCTGGCCAATCCGCATAGGCTGATGATCGTCTGCGCGCTCGTCAACGGCGAGCAGTCGGTGGGCGCGCTCGCCCAGGCCCTGGGGGTTCGCGAAACCCTGACCTCGCAACACCTGGGGCTGCTGCGCCGCGACGGCGTCGTCTCGGCCCGGCGCGAGGGCCAGACCATTTTCTACGACCTTCGCAGCGGCCAGGCCCGCGCCCTGGTCGAGACCCTGTCGCGTCTGTTCTGCGCGGTCCCCGAGACCGCCCCCTCCCCCGCCCCCTTCAAGGAGACCCATTGATGTTCGGATCGCCCAAGACCAAGGACCTCACCGCTCACCAGGTGAAGGCCGCCCTCGACGCCGAGAAGATTCTGCTGGTCGATGTGCGCGAGCCCGCCGAGTTCGCCGCCGAGCGCATTCCCGGCGCGGTTAATGTCCCGCTCTCCAGCTTCGACCCCAAGGCCCTGCCCGACGCCGGCGACAAGGCCGTGGTGTTCAGCTGCGGCTCTGGCAAACGTTCGGCCACGGCCGTGGGCCACTGCCAGAAGGCCGGCCAGGCGCTCGACACCCACCTGACCGGCGGGATCATGGCCTGGAAGGCCGCGGGCCTGCCGACCGTCCGCTAGTGTGCTGGATTTGAAGTTCGCCCGCACTTGGATCAGGCTCCGAGCGAACTTCAAATCCAAAAAAGCACAATAGAAACATAAACTTACTAGTGTCCCTATCGATTCCGAAGTTCGTCGGAGCTTGCCACGAACGCTTGCGAACTTCGGAATCGGGACACTAGTCGACCATCACAAGAAAAGCTGGAGGGGACGCCATGACGGCGCGGCCATATCTGATCAGCGCCTTGGGAGCGGCCTTGCTGCTCAGCGCCTGTGGCGAGCCCAAGGAGGCGGCGACGCCGACGATCAGGACGGCGCCCGCCGCCGGCCGTCTGACGATCCGCGCCCAGACCGTGGCGGACCTCAAACCCGTGCCCGGAACCCTGACCACGCGGGACATGGCCGAGGCCCGGGCGCGGATCTCCGGAACCTTGGTGGCCTTGAGCGTCAAGGAAGGCGACATCGTCCGCCAGGGCCAAGTGATCGGCCGGATCAAGGATGACCGGCTAGCCCTGCAGACCGGGGCGTTCGACGCCCAGGTCGCCGCCGCCGCCGCCGAGGCGGCGCGCGCCCAAGCCGATCTGGCCCGCACGCGCGATCTCTTCTCGCACGGCGTCTACGCCCAGGCCCGCCTGGACCAGGTCGAGGCCCAGGCCAAGGCCGCCAACGCCAATCTGACGGCGGCCCGCGCCCAGCGCGGCGCCAGCGCCGAACTGGGCGCCCAGGGCGCGATCCTGGCTCCGGCCGCCGGCCGGGTCCTGGTCGCGGACGTGCCGGTCGGTTCGGTGGTCATGCCCGGTCAGTCGGTCGCCAAGATCACCGCCGGTCCGCTCGTCGTGCGCATCGAGCTGCCCGAAGGCCAGGCGCGCGCCCTCAAGGTCGGCGATCCCGTCGATCTGGCGGCCGAGGACCTTCGTGGCGTCGCCGCGGGCGGGACCATCACCCAGATCTATCCGGCGATCAGCGGCGGACAGGTCACCGCCGACGTCACCGCCCCCAACCTGCCCGGCGACCTGATCGGCCGTCGCGTGCGCGCCGCCATCAAGATCGGGGAGCGCCAGGCGATCGTCATTCCAAGACGCTATGTCGTCACGCGGTTTGGCGTCGACTATGCGCGACTGGTCGGCGCCAATGGGGCGATCTCGGAATCGCCGATCCAGACCCGCGCGAGCGGCGCGCCCGACACCGTCGAGGTCCTGTCGGGCCTGCGCCTGGGCGACGTCCTCACCCCGGCGGAGACAGCCCGATGAACCTGGGCCTTTCCGGGCGCCTGACCAAGGCGTCGATCAAGTCGCCCCTGACGCCCCTGATCCTGCTGGCGGCGATCGCCGTGGGCCTCTTGGCCCTGGTCTCGATCCCCCGCGAGGAAGAGCCCCAGATCAGCGTGCCGATGGTCGACATCATGGTCGCGGCCCCCGGCCTGCGCGCGCCCGACGCCATCGAACTGGTCGGCAAGCCGCTGGAGACCATCGTCAAGAGCGTCGCCGAGGTCGAGCACGTCTACACCTTCGCCGACGACAACCAGGTGATGGTCACCGCCCGCTTCAAGGTCGGGGTCGACCCGGACGCCGCGGCCGTCCGCATCCACGAGAAGATTCGCGCCAACTACGATCGCATCCCCGCCGGCATCGCCGAGCCGCTGATCCAGACCCGCGGCATCAATGACGTGCCCAGCCTGGTGCTGACCCTGTCGCCGAAGTCCGGCGCCGCCGGCCAGTGGACCGATCAGGCGCTCTATGAGCTGGCGGGCAAACTGCGCACCGAAGTCGCCAAGGTCGATGATGTCGGCCTGACCTTCATCGTGGGCGGCCGCCCGGAGGAGATCCGCATCGCGCCCGATCCCACGCGTCTGGCCCAGCACGGCGTGTCGCTGGGCGCGCTGATGGACACCGTGCGCCAGGCCAACCGCGCCTTTCCCGCCGGCCAGGTGCGCGGAGGCGGCCAGGCGATCGACGTCACGGCCGGCCGCAGCCTGACCAGCGCCATCGATATCGGCCTGCTGGCCCTGCCTTCGGCGAGCGGCCAGGCGGTCTATGTTCGCGACGTCGCCGACGTCATTCAGGGACCTCGCGAAGACCAGGCCCGCGTCTGGCGCTACGCCCGCGTCGACGGCGTCTGGAGCCAGGCCCCCGCCGTCAGCCTGGCGATCGCCAAGCGCAAGGGCGCTAACGCCGTGGTCGTCTCCCAGGCCGTGCTCGCCCGCGTCGAGGCGCTCAAGGGCTCACTGCTGCCCGACAGCCTGGACGTGGCCGTCACCCGCGACTACGGGGCCACCGCCAACGAAAAGGCCAATGAGCTGCTCTTCCACCTGGGCCTGGCGACCCTGTCCATCGTGGTGCTGATCGGCCTGGCGATCGGCTGGCGCGAGGCGGCGGTCACCGCCGTGGTCATCCCCACAACCATCCTGCTGACCCTCTTCGCCTCCAATCTGATGGGCTACACGATCAATCGGGTCAGCCTGTTCGCCCTGATCTTCTCGATCGGCATCCTGGTCGACGACGCCATCGTGATGATCGAGAACATCGCCCGCCATTGGGCCATGAACGACGGCCGCAGTCGGATCGACGCGGCGGTCGACGCCGTGGCCGAGGTGGGCAATCCCACCGTGGTGGCCACCCTGACCGTGGTCTCGGCCCTGCTGCCGATGCTGTTCGTCTCGGGTTTGATGGGCCCCTACATGGCGCCGATCCCGGTCAACGCCTCGGCGGCCATGGTGTTCTCGTTCTTCGTGGCGGTCGTCATCGCCCCCTGGCTGATGGTGCGGTTCGCCCGCAAGACCCTGGCGGCCGGCGGTCACGACCACGATGGCGAAGGCAAGCTGGGCGCGCTCTATCGCCAGGTCGCCAGCCGGGTGATCGCCACGCGCGGGAGCGCATGGACGTTCCTGATCGGCGTGGGCTTGGCCACCCTGCTGGCCTGCGCCATGTTCGCCACCAAGACCGTAACGGTGAAACTGCTGCCGTTCGACAACAAGTCCGAGCTGCAGGTGGTGCTGGACATGCCGGAAGGGACCTCGCTGGAGGCGACCGGCCGGGCGCTGTCCGACGCGGCCGCGATCACCCGCACCCTGCCCGAGGTCACGGCGATCGACGCCTATGCCGGAACCGCCTCGCCGTTCAATTTCAATGGCCTGGTGCGCCATTACTATCTGCGTAACCGCCCCGACCAGGGCGATCTGTCGGTCGCCCTGGCCGAGAAGGGCGAGCGCAAGCGCTCCAGCCACCTCATCGCCCTGGACCTGCGCGAGCGACTGGCCAAGGTCGCCCTGCCCGCCAACGCGTCGATCAAGGTCGTGGAGGCCCCGCCCGGACCGCCGGTGATGGCCACCTTGCTGGCCGAAATCTATGGACCCGACGCCCAGACGCGCCGCGCCGTGGCCGAGCGGGTCAAGGCCATCTTCAAATCCGTGCCCTATATTGTCGACATCGACGACAGCTACGGCCAAGCCCGCCCCGGCCTGCGGCTGATCCCCGATCGCGATCGGCTGGAAGCCCTGAAGGTCGATGACCGGCAGGTGCTGGACTCGATCGGCGCGGCCTTCGGCGGTCAGGTGGTCGGCTACGCCCATCGTGGCGAAGGGCGCGATCCCCTGGAGATCTCGGTGCGCCTGCCGCAATCGGCGCGCAGCTGGGGCGAAGGCCTGGCGGCCCTGCCCGTGGCCCAGAGCCAGGGCGGCCGCCTCGTCGAACTGGGCGAGGTCGTCACCGCTTCCCAGGAGCCCGGATCGACCCACATCTTCCGCCGCGACGGCCGCGACGTCGACATGGTGATGGCCGAGCTGGCCGGCGCCTATGAAGCGCCGATCTACGGCATGATGGCTGTCGACAAGGCCATCCGGACCGCTGACTGGGGCGCCCTGCGGAGGCCCGACATCCGCATGAACGGCCAGCCGACCGACGAGCGCAAGCCCACCGTGCTTTGGGACGGCGAATGGGAGATCACCTGGGTGACCTTCCGCGACATGGGCGCGGCCTTCGGAGTGGCGATCCTGGGCATCTATGTGCTGGTCGTCGCCCAGTTCAAAAGCTTCCGCCTCCCCCTGGTGATCCTGACGCCGATCCCCCTGACCCTGGTCGGGATCGTCATCGGCCATATCCTGTTCAAGGCGCCCTTCACCGCCACCTCGATGATCGGCTTCATCGCCCTGGCCGGGATCATCGTGCGCAACTCGATCCTGCTGGTCGACTTCATCCGCCACAGCCAGACGGGCGGCCGGCCTCTGCGCGAAGTGCTGCTGGAGGCCGGGGCGATCCGCTTCAAGCCGATCGTCCTGACCGCCCTGGCGGCCATGATCGGCGCGGCGGTGATCCTGTTCGACCCGATCTTCCAGGGCCTGGCGATCTCGCTGCTGTTTGGCCTGGCCTCATCGACGGTGCTGACCGTGCTGGTCATCCCGGCGATCTACGTCGTCCTGCGCGACGACGAGCGTCCCGGACGCGCGCAACCCTCGAAACCTTGACCCAGGATGGCGATCGCGACCTCGAGCCAGGTCGCCTTGAACCTTTATGCGTACCTTCTACATTAGGCAGATGAACAACTTAGCCCTCTCGGCGCCGGCCGACGATATCCAGGATCTGGCCGCCAGCGCCCATTCCGCGGCCAGGCTTCTGAAGCTCCTGGCCAGCGAGCAACGCCTGCTGATCCTGTGTCGCCTGATCGATGGCGAGGCCTCCGTCGGCGATCTTGCGGCTCATGTCGGGCTGGCCCAGTCGGCGACCTCGCAGCATTTGGCCAAGATGCGCGCCGAGGGGCTGGTGGCCACGCGACGCGAGGCCCAGACCATCTTCTACCGGCTGGACGACCCGGCCGCGGTGCGTGTGCTGGAGACGCTTTGCGACGTTTACCGCGGGACGAGCAAGACCTGATCGCGACGTCGATCGTCAGTATTGCGCGCGGATCTCGAGAGAGATCGTCCTTGGCCTTTGCGGCGTGCTCTGCCGCGACAGCTTCACGGTGAACGGATTGCCGTAGGCGAACGTATCGCCCGCGCCATCGAAGAGATTGTCGACCGTCAGGCCCAGGCTCAAGCGTTCCGATCGAAGTCGCGCGGCGATGCGGGTCGTGGCGTAGTTCCCCATGGACGGCGCGGTCGCCCCATCGAAGCTCAGGCGCGAACGGCCGATATAGGCCGCCCGGACGTCAAGGCTCGCACGCCACCCCTCGCCCACGGATCGCTCGTAGTTCGCCCCGAGCGAAGCCGAGCCTCGCGGCACGCCCGCCAGGCCGAGGTCCTTGCGCCCGGGAAAGGCGGCGTTGACGGACTCCAGTTCCGGATGGTTCAGCAGGAAGCTGGCGTCCAGCCGCAGCCCTTCGTGGACATAGCTCCCTTCGAACTCCAGCCCGACGTTGCGGCCGTCGCCCAGGTTCGCCGTGTACGGCAGCCCCGAGGGCAGGAGCTGATCGCTCTGAATGTTCTTCCAAGACGCCAGGAACGCGGCCGCCCGCAGGCGCAACCGGCCGTCCAGCCACACGCCCTTCGCTCCCGTCTCATAGCTCCACAGCTCATCGCCGTCATAGCGACGCTGCGGCTCGCCGCCGGCGGTGTCGAAGGTCTGGGTCGGGATCACGGCCGTGTTGAAGCCGCCCGAGCGATAGCCTTCGGCCGCCTGGACATAGATCAGCGTCGCGGCGCTTGGCGCGAACGACACCACCACCTTCGGCGCGAAGCCGAGGTAGTTCTGGGCGTCGCGGAACACGGCCTCGGCGCCCGCCGCCGTCGCGCGGCTGGACGCCTCCGACCGCGTCGCGAACAGTCGCCCGCCCAACGTCAGGCTCCAGCCGCCGCCAAGATCGCCGATCGCCTCGCCGAAGAGCGCGCCCTCGCCCAGCACGTCGCGGCGCTGTTCGCGGACCAAGGGCGCGGCCGGCTGATCGGCCAGGAAGATCAGGCCATCGCGCCCCTGTCGGGTGCGGGCGAGGAAGGCGCCGACCTGCCATTGAATCCGCCCCGCCGGCCGTGACGCCAGCGACGTCTCGGCCACGACCGCGCCGACATGGTTGTCGTCATCGAAGGCCATCGCCGCGCCTGGCGTAGCCACGACGGGCGGCGCGGCGCTGGCGTCGTAGCGGCTGGAGAGATCGTGCCGCACGGCGGCCAGGGTGAACTTCGCGTCCTGTCCGAAAAGGAGACCCTGGGCGCCGACATGAACCTCGACAAAGTCGTTGTCGTGCGGCTCGGCGATCCGATTGCGACGCGCATAGGTCCCGACCCCGCGATCGGCGTACTGCGTGTCTTCGGAATCGATTGCCTGGGCGGCCACGCCGGCCTCGGCGGTCCAGTCGGCGCCGAGCATCGTCCGAGCGGTCAGGCGGACGCCCGTGCGGCGCGTGACGTTAACATCCGTCCGCCCTTGGCCGAGATCGTCGATATAGCCGCCCTGGCGCTCGGCATAGCCGACCAGCCGAACCGCGGCCCGGCCATGCAGCAGCGGCATGTTGATCATCGCCGACGCCAGTCCTCCGGCCTCACCGCCGTGGGTGGTCGAAGCCGAGACGGAGGCCCAGGCGTCGAAGGCCTCGGGATCCGGACGGTGCGTCGTCAGGTGCAGGACGCCCCCCAGCGAGCCGGCGCCGTAGAGAGCGCCCTGGGGGCCGCGAAGCACCTCGACCTGCCCGATATCGACCAGCAGCAGATCGGGGTCGGGGGCATTGTAGGTCAGCCGCACATCGTCGAGATAGATGCCGACCATCGACTGGGTCTGGCCGGTCAGGGGTCCGTCCGAAAGCCCCCGCAGGATGACCTTGTCCCGACCGGGTCCCAGGTTGGTCACCGTCATGGAGGGAACGGTCAGCGCCAGATCGGTGGCGTCGCGCACGCCCCGCGCCGCCGCGGCGCGCGCGTCGAGGACGCTGACCGAATAGGCCAGACGGTCGGCGATCGCCAGTCGACGGGTGGCGACGATCACCAATTCGGACAGCGGCGGCGGCGTCTCGGCCGCCGCCTGGACCACCGATGCGGGGGGCGGCCGCGTCACCATCGGCGGCGGCGGCGAGAGCGTGACCCTATAGACCCTCGGCGCGATCTGGCGAGCGTCGCATCCGGTGCCCCGCAACAACGCTCTCAGCGCTGTGTCGGGAGACGCGCGTCCCGAAAAGCCCGGCGACGGCCGGCATCCCTGGGCCATGCTCAGATCGATCGAAACACGCGCTTGCAAGGCGAACGCCGTGGCCGCCGCCTTGAAGGGACCCGCGGGCGCAGAGAAGACCACCTTCTCGCCCGCGTGGGCGCATGGCGACGCGACGGCCAAGCCGATCGTCGACGCCATCCCTAGGCGGCGCCACGCGCGGTTATGCAAAATCACGCCCCTCCAAGACCGTCAGGACGTCACCTTAGGACGATTTCCCCGTTCGCGCGATCGATGCTCAAACCCGCATAGGCGGCGAGCGCGCGGACCGCGGTCTCCTGGTCGTCCAGGGCGATCACGCCGGAGAAGCGCCGGGTCGCCGCCCCAGGCGAGATACGCACCGGCGTCGCGAAACGACGATTGAGGTCGGCGACGATATCGCCCAGCGTCTCGTTGTCGGCGACCAACTGCCCCTGGGTCCAGGCGAACGCGCCATCAGGCTCCACGCGCCGCACCTCCGATCGCGCCGCGCCCTGATCGTGACGCAGTTCCTGACCCACGGTGAGACGGCTCGGCGGTCCTCCCCGTCCGTCCCGCTGGGCGACCTCGACGACACCTCGGCGCACGGTGACCCGGACGCCGCCGACATCGTGGCGGATGTTGAATTCAGTGCCGACCACTCGCACGCGCTGGTCGCCCACCCCGATCACGAACGGCCGGGAGGGATCCTTCGCGACATCGAAGCTGGCCTGCGCCAAGCCCATTTCGACTCGGCGGGTTCGCCACCCCAGTCGAACGCTGAGCCGGGAGCCACCGTCCAGCATGATCCGGGTGCCGTCCGAAAGGTCGATGCGCCGCATCTCGCCCGGCTTGGTCTCGTAGGTGACCTGCTCGCCCCGCGCGGATTTCCAGAGCGCCGGGCCGCCAACCAGGACCGCCAGCGAGGCGGCGATCGCGCCGCCGATCCAGGCGCGCCGCGCCGGTCGCGCCGGTCGCGCCGTTCGTTCTGGAAACGCGATGACGTTCGGCCCCGGAGGCGTGAGCCCCGCCGCGATCTCGGCCTTCCTGAGATCGACATCGGCCATGATCAGTTCGGCGTCCTCGAAGGCGGCGAGCCGCGCTTCGGAGCCCTCGAGCCAGTCGGTCAGCGCCGTCCAGTCCTCGGCCGTCGCCGTGTCGGACTGGACACGGAGCAGCCATGCGACGGCTTCGTCGCGCAGCGCCTCCTTCGTCTCCGGATCCTGACCGTTCATTCGACTTCGCCATATCCTGGAAGGCCGTTCGCCTTTCCGTTCGCCCCAAAGACGCCACAAAGCGGCGGGCGCCTCAAAAGAATGTCGCACGTCCTTCTCATGGCCACCGCCCGACCTTGGCGACGATCAGCTTGAGACTGGCCATCATGTATTTCTCGACGCTGGACCGCGACACCCCCATCGCCGCCGCGGTCTCGGCATGGGTCAACCCTTCCAGCTTGTGCAGGCGGAACGCCTCCCGCGCGGCCGGCGGCATCGCCTCGACCGCCTCCAGGACCCGGGAAAGCTGCTGCTTGGCGGCGGTGGCCTCGTCCGCGGGAACCTCGTCAACGACCTGGTCGCCGCCGATGTCCGACACATGCGCTCCGTGCCATTGGGCGTCGCGCGCCTGGGCCCTTCGCCGGACCTTGATCCGGTCCAGCATCAGGTTCGTACCCAGGCGGTAGAGATAGGCTGCGGGATTGTCGATAGCCTCGGCGCGCCGATCCACGATCTTCAGATAGATGTCCTGCACCAGATCCTCGGCCGCCTCGTCCGACCGCAGACGCACGCGGAAATACCGCAACAGATCCTCGCGCCGCTCCATGTAGGCGGAAAGCAGGGGATGGACGTCTGTGTCGTCCAAGGCGCGGTCGCGCTCCTCGAAGGGCCGGCGCCAGAATCCGCGCCTGCGACAATCTTTCCGAAGCGCCGACGCCGCGCAACCGCCGAAAGCATTGAGGCGCCCGTCGGGGGGTGTCGTCCTTGCCGGTCGAAAGCGCTCGTTCATGCGCCGGACAGGAGATCCCCTTGCTGGAAGTGATGATGATGAACGACGGAGCCCGCGTCGGCAGCCTGTGCTTCGACGCCGACCGCGTGCGCCGGTTCACCTCCGTCGAGCCGCGGATCATCTCGATCCACAACCATTTCCGCCCCGAGCGTCTAAGGGTGGAAGCCTATATCGAGGCGACCTACGCCGAGGCGTTCGGGAGCCGGATCCGGTCCCACTATCCGACCCTGATGAGCGTGCAGGACGCCGCGGGCCAGATTCACGCCGCCGTCGGCTTTCGCCTCGCGAACGAGGCGCCGTTGTTCCTCGAACGCTATCTGGACGAGCCGATCGAGACGGCGCTTCGCACGGCGACCGGCGCGGCCGTCCGTCGCGACGAAGTGGCCGAGATCGGCAGCCTGGCGTCCCAGAGCGCCGGCGCGTCCCTGTTTCTCTTCATGGCCCTGGCGCGCCATCTGCATCATCTGGGCTGCGAGCACGCCGTGGCCACCGCGACGCGACAACTGCGCCGGACCTTCAATCGCGTCGGCTTTCCAACCCGGCGGCTGACGCCGGCCGATCCCGCGCGACTGGGCCCGGAGGTGAAGGACTGGGGCGGCTACTACGAGCGCGATCCCGAGGTGCTGGCCGGCGCCATCGCCCCCACCCTCGAACCCCTGTCTCAGCTGCTGATGACCCAGCCACCGCCGATCCAAGGCGCCTGCTCCCGTTTGCATCCCCATCTGGGAGATCGCCCATGAGCCTCGTCCTCGCCGCCATCGCTCAGCGCGCGCGTCTCGGTGACGGCGCCATCGCGCTCAGCGACCAGACCAGCGCCTTCACCTACGGCGCGCTCGAGACCGCCATCGCCGCCGCGGCGCGGGATCTCTTCCTTTGGGCTCCGCTCGTCAGGCCAGGCTCGCCGATCGCCGTACGCCTGCCCAACGGGGCGGCCTGGGTCATTCTGGACCTCGCCCTGGCCCGCCTGGGCTGGGCCAGTCTTCCGCTGCCCGGCTTCTTCACCGACGCCCAGCGCCAGCACGCCATGGCCGACGCGGGCGCCAGCCTGCTGGTCGAGCTCTCCGACGCCGCCAATTGCGATCTGGGCGTCGCCGGGTCTCCGCTGCGGGTGACGCCGCTGTCCCTGCCGGACCGGCGACTGCCCGCCGGAACCGCCAAGATCACCTACACATCCGGTTCCACCGGCCAGCCAAAGGGCGTCTGTCTGTCGCGCCAGCACATGGAGGCGGTCGCCAGCTCTCTGGTCCAGGCCATCGGCGCGAACTATGCCGGCCTGCACCTGCCTCTGCTGCCGCTGTCGATCCTGCTGGAGAACGTGGCCGGCCTCTACACCACCCTGCTGGCCGGCGGCCGCTATCACATCCTGCCGCCCGACCAGCTGGGCCTGGCCGCCCCCTTCCGTCCAGACCTGCCCAAGCTGGCCGGCGCGATCGCCGAGCAGCGGGCCAACAGCCTGATCCTCGTGCCCGAACTGCTGCGCGCCCTGATGATGGTCATGACCTTCACCGGCGTACGCCTGCCCGACCTGACCCTGGTCGCCGTCGGCGGCGCCAAGGTCGCGCCCTCGTTGCAGGCCCAGGCCGATGAGCTGGGCCTGCCGGTCCACGAAGGCTACGGCCTCAGCGAATGCGCTTCCGTCGTCGCGCTCAACACGCCGGCGGCGCGCAAGGCGGGAACGGTCGGACGCCCGCTTCCGCACCTGGGCGTCGCCATTCGCGAAGGCGAGATCGTCGTCGAGAACTCCGGCTTCCTCGGCTATGCGGGCGGCCAGACGCACGACGGCCCGGTCTTCACGGGCGATCTCGGCGAGATCGACGAGGACGGCTTCCTGCGTATTTCCGGCCGACGCCTGAACACGATCATCACCAGCCACGGCCGCAACGTCGCGCCCGAATGGGTCGAGAGCGAGCTGACCGCCCAGCCCGAGATCCGCCAGGCCGTGGTCCTGGGCGAGGCCCAGGCCGAGCTCTCGGCGCTGATCGTGCCCCTCATCCCAGGCATGGACGAAGCGGCGATCGCGGGCGCCGTCGCCCGCGCCAACGCCAACCTTCCGCCCTACGCCCGGATCGGCCGCTGGCTCGCGCGCGACGCCTTCGACCCCGCCGCCGGCGAATTGACCAACAACGGTCGTCCTCGACGCGCGGTGCTCGGCGCCCGCTACCGGGACTTCATGGAAGCTTCCACGACAGGAGATCTCGCGTGAATTTCTATCAACGCCTCGTGGCCGAAACGGTCGACGGACAGATGGAGCTCGCCTCGACGCCCCAGATTCAGGACGGCCTGACGGGCCGTATCTCGCGCGAGACCTATATCGCCTACCTGACCGAGGCCTATCACCATGTGAAGCATACCGTGCCGCTGATGAACGCGGCGCGCGCCGGCATGGACGAGGCTCACCAGCGCTTCGTCGAGGCCCTGGACGAGTACATCGTCGAGGAGACCGGTCACGAACACTGGATCCTCAGCGACATCAAGAACTGCGGCGGCGATCCGGAAGCCGTTCGCGTCGGCGCGCCACGCCCGGCGACGCTGGCGATGACCGACTACGCCTACGACTATGTCCGCAACGCCAACCCGATGGGCTTCTTCGGCATGGTCTTCGTGCTCGAAGGCACCAGCGTTCGGCTCGCGACGCAGGGCGCCGAAGCGGTCGCCAAGAACCTTGGCCTTGGCCCGGAATGCTTCAGCTACCTCACCTCACACGGAGCGCTCGACATCGAGCACCTGAGCTTCTTCGAGACGCTGATGAACCAGGTCGACGATCCCGCCGACCAGGCCGCGATCATCGAGGTCGCCAAGGCGATCTTCCAGCGCTTCGCCGCGGTGTTCCGCTCGATCCCGCACGTCCGGGAAACGGCCCATGCTTGAGAACAAGACCGTTCTCGTCACCGGGGCCTCGGGCGGACTCGGCGCCCTGGTGGCCCGGCAACTGGTCGACGAAGGCGCGCATGTCACGGCGCTCGGCCGCAACCGCCCGGACACCGACGTGGACTTTCTGCCCCATGACCTTTCGACGCCCGCCGGCATTGAAGCGGCCGCCGAGGACCTTGGCCAGCGCCGTTGGGACATCCTCGTGAACCTCGCCGGCGTGCAGCATTTCGGCCCGGTCGAGACGGAGGATTCTGAGAGCCTGGTGGCCGGCTACATGGTCAATCTGGTCGCGCCCGTCCGGCTGACCCAGGCCGTGCTGCCCGGCATGAAGGCGCGCGGGGCGGGACAGATCGTCAACATCGGCTCGATCTTCGGCTCGATCAACTTCGCCCATTTCGCCAGCTATTCCAGCGCCAAGGCCGGACTGCGCGGGTTCAGCCAGGCTCTTCGGCGCGAGGTGGCTGGGACGGGCGTGGATGTGACCTACATCGCGCCCCGCGCGGTGCGGACGGCGATGGTGTCGGATCGGGTGCTGGAGTTCGCCAAGCTCACCCAGATGCAGATCGACCGGCCCGAAGCCACGGCCAGACGGATCGTCTCGGCTATCCGGGCGCGACGCCGCGACGTGTATCTCGGCTTCCCCGAAGCCTTCTTCGTTCGCCTGAACGCCCTGCTGCCCGGTCTCGTCGACCGCGCCCTCTCCGCCAACGACCGCAAGGCCGCGCAGCTGTTCGCGCGCTGATCACCCAGGACATCATCATGATTCAGAAATCTCTCGTCGCCCTCGGCCTGGCCCTTTCGCTGGCGGCCGGAGCCGCCCGGGCCGATGCGCTCGATCCCCGCCTGGACGGCCTCGCCCGCGCCTGGGCCCACGCCAACTATGAGATCACCGACAAGGGCGCCCAGGGCGCGGCGGCGGCGCAGGTGGCCGCGGAAGCCGACGCCCTGGCCAGGCAGAACCCCGGCCGGGCCGAGCCCCTCGTCTGGGAAGCCATCGCCAAGGCGACCCAGGCCGGCGCCAAGGGCGGGCTCGGCGGGCTGGCCCTTGCCAAGGAGTCGAGGTCCCTTCTGGAACGCGCCGAGAAGATCAATCCCAACGCGCTGGGGGACGGCTCCGTCTACACCAGCCTGGGCTCGCTCTACGCCCAGGTGCCGGGCTTCCCGATCGGCTTCGGCGATCCCGCCAAGGCGCGGAGCTATCTGCAGAAGGCCCTCGCGGCCAATCCCAACGGCGTGGACTCCAACTTCTTCTACGGCGATTTCCTGATGCGCCAGAACGACTATGCCGGCGCCAGCAAGGCGCTGCAGAAGGCGCTGGCCGCGCCGCCGCGTCCGGGTCGGGAGATCGCCGACAAGGGCCGCAAGGCCCAGGCGTCGGCCCTTCTCAGCCAGGCCCAGGCCAAGCTGCGCTAGATAGCTTGGGCGTGGCGATCAGATCGCCGCGCCCACGAAGCGCCCTATGACGGCCGTCACGGCCATCGCCACCGCGCCCCAGAGCGTGACACGGACGACGCCCCGCCAAGGCGACGCATCGCCGGCCTTGGCGCCGACATAGCCGAGGATCGCCAGGCCACAGAGCGAGGCGATCGTCACCGCGCCGCTCAGCATCGCGCGCGGCGCCGCCACAGCGACCACGAGAGGCAGAACCGCCCCGGCGGCGAAGCTGGCGGCGGACGAGAACGCCGCCTGGACCGGCCGGGCGCCGGTCAAGTCCGAAAGGCCCAGCTCGTCGCGGGCGTGCGCCGCGAGCGCGTCCTTGGCCATCAGCTGCGTCGCGACCAGACGCGCGGTTTCCGGTTCGACGCCGCGGCTGATATAGATCTGGGCCAGTTCCTCATGCTCGGCTTCGGGCAGATCGCGGAGTTCGGCGACCTCACGGGCCAACTCCGCCTTTTCCGTATCGGCCTGCGAGCTCACCGACACGTACTCGCCCGCGGCCATCGACATCGCCCCGGCCACGACGGCGGCGACGCCGGCGACGACCACTTCTCCCGGAGACTTCGCGGCCGACGCCACGCCGACAATTAGGCTCGCGGTGGACACCAGACCGTCGTTGGCGCCAAGCACGGCGGCGCGCAGCCAGCCGATCCGCGAAACGCGGTGACGCTCAATATGGCGATAGACAGCGCGCATTGAAGGCCTCCTAGCCCAGCCCCTCCGGAGGGTTTCGACTCGCCGGATGACCGAGCCTGATCCTGACACTCACCGACGTCATGACGAAGGTCAAAGCGCACCCGCGCCGTGAGGCTCGTTTTCCGAGAGCGCGGGTGATCCTCGTCCTCGCCAGGAGACGCCGCTACGCTGGCCGCTAAAGGGTTTGCAGGCCTGGCCTTGTCCGTTCGACGGCGAACCGCGCGACGGTGGACAACGCCCCGCCGGGCGTGGTCACGCGATCCACGACCTTGACGTCCGTGCGCCAGACGTCGCGGCCGATGTCGAAGAGCTGGTAGCCGCGCCGGGCGTCGAACAGCTCGCAGTGCGGGTTGTCGGCCGGCACGCCCTTCCACTCGTCCGAGATCGCCACGCCATCGCCACCCGAACTGATCGAGGTCGAGACGAACTCCGTCGCGACCGCCGGGCTGTCCCACGCGCCTTCGCGCGACGGCAGGACGCCGGCATGGTGCTGGTGCACGTCGCCCGTGGAGATCACCACATTGGTCAGCTTCCGGGCCTGGATCGCCGCGACCAGACGCTCGCGGCTGGTGGCATAGCCGCTCCAGCTGTCGAGATTGGCGCGCCCCGCGCCGCGCGTGGCGGGATAGAGGAACGGCATCACCATCACCTGCTGGGCCAGCAGGTTCCAGCGCGGGTCGCCGCTCAACCCCTGCTCCAGCCAGGCCGCCTGGGCCTCGCCCAGAATGGTCGGGCGCGGGGTCGAGTCCAGCGGCAAGCAGCGATCCAGCGCCTTGGCGCCGCAGATCTGGCCGCTGCGGAACTGGCGCGTGTCGAGCACCTGGACGCGCAGCAGGTCGCCATAGTCGATCCGCCGGTGCATGCGCACGGCGCCGGCGACCGGGAACGACGACCGGCGCACCGGCATGTTCTCGTACCAGGCCTGCATGGCCGCTGCTCGCCGCAGGCGGAAGATCTCGCGCGGCGTGGCGTCCTGGTCCTCGTCGCCGGCCCAGTTGTTGTCGACCTCGTGGTCGTCATAGGAGGACAGGAAGGCCGCCGCCGCGTGGGCGGCCTGCAGGTCCGGGTCGGTCTTGTACTGGGCGTAGCGACGGCGGTAGTCGTCCAGCGAATAGAGCTCGCCGCCGGCATGCTCGCGGAAGCAGACACGGCCCTTGTCGGCCGCGTCCTTGCTGACCGGACAGCCCTTGCCGCCCGCGCCCTCGTAGATGTAGTCGCCATAGTGGAAAATGACGTCGAGGTCCGGCTCCTGGCTCAGGCGCCTATAGGCCGTATACAGCCCCGCCTCATAGTGCTGACAGCCGGCCACGCCGATGCGCAGGCGGTCGAGGCGGGCGCCGGCGGCGGGGGTCGTCCGCGCCGTGCCGACCCGGCTGGTCTCGCCGGCGGCCGAAAAACGATACCAGTACCGCGCGCCGGGTTTCAGGCCCTCGACCTCGACATGGACCGAATGGCCCAGTTCCGGTCGCGCCGGCGCCTTGCCGGACGCGACGATGCGGGAAAAGCCCTCGTCCTCGGCGACTTCCCAGCCCACCGGCACGATGCGCGACGGCATGCCGCCGCCCAGTTCCAGCGGCCGGGTGGCCAGCCGCGTCCAGATGACGAAGCCGTCGGGCGCGGGGTCGCCCGAGGCCACGCCCAGGGTGAAGGGATCGGCGCCCAGCCCCTGCGACCAGACGGGCCCGGCGGCGGCGCCGGCCAGCAGGAGGAGGCCGCCGGCCTGGATCAGGCGTCTGCGTTGAATGGTCATGCCGACTCTCACGGACGATAGATGACGTTGAGGAAGAAGGAGCGGCCCTTCTTCATTTCGGCCCGACGCTCCTTCAGG
Source organism: Caulobacter sp. GW822-FHT01G02 (assembly GCF_058802865.1). Classification (NCBI taxonomy): domain Bacteria; kingdom Pseudomonadati; phylum Pseudomonadota; class Alphaproteobacteria; order Caulobacterales; family Caulobacteraceae; genus Caulobacter; species Caulobacter sp. GW822-FHT01G02. The sequence continues at coordinate 999,889 of NZ_JBXAON010000001.1, read as the reverse complement.
TTCGCGTCGTAGCCCAGGTAGAGATCCTCGTTGAGGATGTTCTTGGCCTGCAGCTTGACGATCCAGTCGCCGGCCACCCGATAGCGCACGGTGGCGTCCATCTGCCCTCGGGCCTCGGGCCCCCTGTTCAGCCAGGGATTGGCGCCGATGCCGTCATAGTAGGCGTCGCCCCAGTTATAGCCGACCCGGGCCTCGCCATCGCGCGGCAGCTTGTAGAACACCGCCGCGTTGGCCATCCAGTTGCGCTGGTAGAGCAGACGATCGATGTGCAGCACCTTGCCGTCGACGATGTAGTCCATGTCGCCCCAGGTGCGCGTGGCATTCAGCGCGACGCCGACCTTGTCCTTCAGCGGCCCGGGCAGGCCCGGCAAGGCGTTGTTGATGTACTGGACCTCGACGCCACGCAGCTTGGACTTGTTGGCGTTCATCGGAGTGCTGATCGTGTAGCGGAAGCCGTCGATCAGCTGTTCTTCCTTCAGCGCGTAGATGTCGTCCTTGATCGACTTGGCGAAGGCGCCGATGCTGGCCATTCCCTTGGCGCCGTTGAAATAGGCCTCCAGCGTCAGGTCGAAATTGTCGGCCCGGCGCGGCTTCAGGTCGGGATTGCCGCGCGAGATCGTAAAGCTGGTGTCGTTGCGCGTCTCGGCCTGGGCGATGTCCTCGGGCGCGGGGCGGCCCAGGGTGCGGCTGTAGCCGGCCTTCAGGCGAAGGTGGTCGCTGAAGTCGTGGACAGCGTTCAACGATGGGAGGAGGTGCGTGTAGTCGCCCTTGTAGCGGGTCGCGCCCGGCTTGAAGACGCCGCCGACCGACACCGGCACGTCGGCCTTGTAGTCGGCGGCGTCCAGGCGCAGGCCGCCGATGAAGCGAGTGCGCGACAGAGCGTAGAGCGCCGAGACGTAGCCGTACGAGATCGTCTCGTCATAGCGGTAGTCCGAGGCCAGCGACGCGCTGGCCGACGAGGCGGCGTTGGTCGCCAGGGTCGGCAGGATGTCCTGGCGGAACCTGGCGTAGTTGATCCACACCACCGGATAGTTCCAGAGCCACGGCAGGTAGCCGGTCGGTGAGTAGTCGTAGCCGGTCAGGGCGACCTTGCTCGACGTGTAGACGGTCTGGTCCAGGTTGCGCCGGATTTCGAACCGGCGGGCGCCGATCCCGGCCTTGTAGCCGAAGCCCAGGGCGTCGGAGTCGAAGTTGCGCGAGAAGTCGAGCTTGACCTCGGTGGCCGCGCCCTTGGCCTTGGTCAGCGTGTCGCCGGCGGTGAGCAGCGAATATTTGCTGGGGTCGGTCAGGCCGTCCGCGCCGCCCAGCGTGAACTTCACCGAGGGGTTGGACATGTCGTAGTTGATCGACAGGTTCGTCGGCTTGGCCTGGTAGGCGCTGGCCCACTCCAGATCGTAGAAGGTGTTGGTGTTGTAGCCGGCCCGCAGCTCGATATTGGTTCGCTCGTCGATGTCGTAGCGGGTCTTGAACAACGCGCCCCGGGTCTCGTTCTCGAACCGGTCGTAGTTGAAGGCCGTCCGCACGTCCGGGACCCTCAGCGTGCCGGTGTGCTGGGTCTGGTTGCTGAGATTGGCGAAGGCCCGCAGGGTGAAGACGTTGTTGGTCTGGTCCTCGGTCTGCTTGTAGTCATAGACCATCAGCGAGCTGTACCAGCGATCCGCCGGCTTGAACTCGAAGGTCGCCGAGCCGCCGTAGGTCTTGATGTAGCTGGTGAATTCGTAGTCGACCAGCGCCTGGGGCGCGGGGTCGAAACCGTTCCAGTTGGGCTGGTCGGGCGTCGTGGCCGCCCCCGACGCCGTATAGTAGGTGCGGGCGTTGGGGTTGCGCTTGACGTCGTCGTACGAGCGCTGCTGGTAGGTGCCGCTGAGCACCAGGCCGAATTTCTCGTCCGGACCCAGGCGGTGGCTCCACAGCGCCTTGATCCCGCCGCTCCACGGTGAGTCCTTGTAACCGCCCAGGCTGTTGCCGCCGGGCACGTCGTTGTTGGTGACGTAGTTGACGAAGGTGTCGACGTAGAACTTGTCCTTGCCCCGGCCATAGGCGCTGTAGGGCACGATGTTGATCACCCCGCCGATCGCGCCGGCGTCCTGGTCGGCGGTGAAGGTCTTGAAAATCTCGGTCTTGCGGGCCGCCTGGCTGGGGATGAGGGCCAGGTCCACCCGGCGCTGGCCCGCGCCCTGGTTGGCGACGGAGATCATGCCGATACCGTCGACCGAAACGTAGTTCAGGTCCGGCGTTATGCCGCGCACGGCGACATACTGGCTTTCCTGCTCGCCATAGAGCACCTGCATGGTGCTGACGGCGGGCACGCGGCTGAGAGCCTCGGCCAGCGACTGGTCGGCCAGATCGCCGGTGTCGTCCTGGGTCAGGGCGTCGACGACCGTCAGCGAATTGCGGCGGGTGGCGATGGCTTCCTGGTTCTGGAGCGCGGTGCCGGTGACGACGAGGGCCTCGACGGCGGCCGCGTCTTCAGGCGCGGCGGCGGCGGGAAATCGCGCCGCCTGGGCCGCATCGAGGGTGATCACGGCGCCATCCTGCGAGGCGACGCGCAGGCCGGCGCCGGCCAGCAGCAGGTCGAGACCGACGCGCGCTTCCATGGAGCCCGACACGGCTTGGGTGCGAACGCCGCGCGTCAGCGGCTCGGCGACCAGGATCTGCAGCCCGGCCTGGCGCGCGAACTGGGGGATGCCGGTCGCCGCGGCCTGCGCCGGCACGTCGAAGCGCCGAACCTCGGCGTGGGCCGTCAATGGAATTGCGATCGCCGAGGCCGCAACCGAGGATAGAATAAGACTATTTCCGCGACCAAGGAACATCAGGACCCCTCCAAGCATCATGTGCGAGGAGAAGATGCGCGAGCGCCTCGTTTTCCTTCAGGGAAGGCCCGATTTTTGTTGTGAATGTTCTATGACGATCCCAGTTTTATCTTCGCGAATCTCGCCGCCCGTCATGCGCGCGACCGCCAGAGCGAACTGTTGGGGCTGATCGATCAGGAAATAGCCGACGATGGTGCGCCGCCCCGCCTCGGGATCGCGCAGGGTGATCTTGCGCTCATTGTAGCGATTGAACTCGGCGACGGCGCTCGCGACGGTCTCGCCGCCCAGAACGATCTCGCCGCGCCGCCAGGCCAGGACGTCGTCGGTCCGCACCGGCTGGGCCGTTGGCGGCAGGGGCGCGGCGTCGGCGATGAACGCCTCTTGCCCCGCCGAGATCGCTAGCAAGGTCGCCGACGCGCCATCCCGCCAGGCCACGACGCGTCCCTCGGTGACCACGACCCGGGCGCCCTGCTCTTCCCGCCGCACGGCGAAGGCCGTGCCTGTGGCGCGCACATGCACCGCGCCGGCGTCGACAACGAAGGGATGGGCGCGGTCCTTGGCGACCTGGAACCAGGCCTCGCCCCGGCGCAGCGCGACGCGCCGCTCGCGTCCGACGAAGTTCACGCCCACCCGGCTGTCGGTATTGATGATCGCCACCGACCCGTCCCGCAGCGCCACGCGCCGCTGCTCGCCGGTCTCGGTGCGGAAGTCGTGGAACGGCGACAGCAGCCAGGCCACGGCGATCACACCGGCCGCCGCCAGCACCCATCCGGTCCCCTGGACCAGGCGCGCGGGGGTCCTGACCAGGCGCGACCCGGGCCGGCTGGGGATAGGCAACACCTTGCTGACCACGCGGCCGTGATCCAGCAGCCGCAGGCCGGCCTGGGCGCGCAGGAAGGCGCCGCGATGGCGGGCGTCTGCGGCCAGCCAGACCTCCAGCGCGTCCCGTTCGGCCTGATCGATCGCGCCGGCGTCGACACGCACCGCCCATTCGGCGGCCTGGGCGTCAATGTCGGACATGGACGGAGGAACGCTCATAGGAAGCCGGCGCATCCTGGACATCGCCGGGGTCGCTTTCGAGCGCTTTCAGGATAGCCTTCAACCCCCGGACGGAATGGTTCTCGACGACCGACTCCGTGACGCCGAGGCGTCGCGCGGTCTCCTTCTGCGAAAACCCGTGGATGCGCCGCAGCTCGACCACCTGACGGCATACCGGCGGCAACATCGCGATCAACCCCAGCACCCGTTCCAGTTCGCGCCGCGCGCCGATCACCTGCTCGGGCGAAGGATCCTCGTCCATCACCCGCAGAGTTTCCATATCGGTGACGGTCTCGATTCTGACCACCCGTTCGCGGCGCAGGCGCTGCAGCAGAATGGATCGGGCGGCGGCCAGGAAATAGGCCCGCCCATTGCGAATGTGCCCGATCGTGTCGAGCTCGGCGAGCTGACAATAGGTTTCCTGGATGACGTCATCCACGTCGCTTGAGCGCCGCATCGCCCGCATCAGCCAGGCCCGAACATAGGCTTCGTGCGGCAGGATATGCAACGCGACCCAATCGATGATCGCTTCACGACTCTGGTTCACGTCCGCCTCGACCCCGCGCTCTGCGGGCGGGAAGAGCACCATCGCGTGACAGGTTCATGACGCGGGCCGATCCATGCGCCCCCGGCGGTGCGCCCGAGACGCAATCATTTGCCCGTCGCACGGCTGTCCGTGCTACGAGTTCCCCGAGGCGCGCAATCACGCCATTCGGACAGGTTCCCGAGCGAACGGTCCCAAGGTCCCGAAGCGGGAACGCCCTACGCCATCAGCAAATTGCCGGGCGCCCCAAGGGTTCGGACCGACGATCTCCGCGGGTTCTCCGCCTCCGTTAGAATTGGAACGTCGACGTGGTCAGCCGAAAGCTTCTGATGGCGCTGTGCGCGATCGCCTATGTCGGCGCCGTCGGCTTTTCGGTCACGGATCTTCTGCGCGACCCGCCCTTGAAGTCCTACGCCATCGCCCCTGGAGACGATTGGACGCGATGCGTCGAAGTGCGCGCCACCAGCGAGCGCCTGGCCCGTCGAGAAGCCTTGAAACGCCCGCTACCCGTGAAGGCGGAAGGCCACTGCACCACCCTCCCCGTCCTCAAGGCGGTGGACCTGCGCCTGGTGTGGGAGCGCGGCTTCAACGCCCTGCTCGTCGTCTCGGCGATCCTGGCGGCGCTGTGGAGCGCCGAGTTCGCGACCCGCGCCTGGCGCCAAAGCGCCGCGCAGTCGACCTGAGCGCCCGATAGCTCACAAGCCCGGCGGCGGCCCTTAGGCGACCACGACCTCCGCATGGGAAAAGGCGTCCTGGAACGCCGGGCTCAGCGCGGCGTCGGTGACCAGGATGTCGACGTCCTTCAACGACGCGGTGTGGACCAGGCCGATGCGGCCGAACTTGCCCTCGTCCACCGCCAGCAGCACCCGGCTGGCCGTCGAATAGGCGATGCGGCTCATGATCGCCTCGCTGGGCGAGTGGTCCATAAGGCCATGCTCCAGGTTCACCGCGCCGACGGTGAGGACCGACAGGCTTGGCCGGAAGCCCGCCAGGAAGTCCTGGGCGTGGCGGTCGGAGAACGACTGGTAGGCCGCGTTCAGCTCGCCGCCGGCCAGGAACAGGGTGTGGCCCCGATCCTTGCGCACCGCCTGCGCCACGGCCAGGGAGTTGGTGATGATCTTCAGCTGGCGGTGCTCGCCCAGGGCCTTGGCCACGAAGCAGGACGTCGAGCCGCTGTCGAGGAACAGGGTGTCGCCGTCCGAGATGAACTTGACCACCGCCTCGGCGATCCGGGTCTTGCCGGCGACGTTCTTCTGCATGCGCAGATCGAACGGGCCTTCGATCTCCTGCGGCGGCAGGCGGACGGCGCCGTGCAGGCGCACGATCGTCCCGGCCTCCTCCATCACCCGCAGCTCGCGCCGGATCGTCTCTTCCGAGACCGACAGCGCCTTGGCGATGTCGGTGATGGCGCGCGTCTGGTTCGGCTCCAGCAGGTTCAGGATATCGCGCTGACGATCGTAGCGTTTGAGCATTCTCTGTCCGTCTCCGCGGGCCGCGCGACACTATGCCGTGAGTCCCGATAGATGAAGTGCGCCCCGGCCGGCGGGGATTGGGGAGACCGGCCGGGGACGCGCGCGTCCTAGAAGGCGACGCGCAACTGGATCCGCGCGTAGCGCGGGGTCTGGTAGTCGACCGGCTTGCGGAAGTTGGTGTCCGCCACGCCGCTGCCGCCCACGTCGCCGAACTCGTGATAGGCCGTCACCGCGTGCGAATTGAACAGGTTGAAGACGTCCAGCCGCAGCGAGGCGTCGAACCGCTCGCCCGGCGTCGGCAGGGTCACCACCGCCGAGGCGTTGAACTGCGTCACCCAGTCACCCTCGAAGGCCGAGCCGCGCTCGACCACCTTGCCCTGGCAGTAGAAGCCGTAGCCCTGATAGCCGTAGGCGGTGGCGTCGACGGCCTTGGGCACGATGCCGATGCAGCTGTACTTGCGCGGTGACTGCACCAGACCGTTGCCGCCCAGGGTCAGCCAGTCGTTGACCTTGTAACTGCCATAGGCCTTGAACGTGTGGCGGCGATGGTTGGGCAGGTAGCCGTCGGCGCCGTTCAGGAAGCCCGGCGAGTCGAAGTCGGCCGTGGTGTTGATCGCCAGCTGGCCGTTCTCCGAGCGCACGCCGCCCTCGTAGTTCCCCTTCAGGCTGGCCCAGGTGTACGACCCCGAGACCGACCACTGGCCGTCGAACGCCCGGTCGAAGGTGAAGGTCATGGCGTTGTAGTCGCGCTTGGGCTTGGGATAGGTCAGGTCCGCGGCCGACAGGGTGACGATCGGCTTGGAGCCGTCCGGCAGGCTGTTGAGGCGGATCTTCACGTCCTCGCCCGGATTGACGATCACCCACTGGCGACCGCCGCCGAAGCTCGACTGGCACTGGGCGGCGCTGAAGCCGGCCTTCACGCAATAGGCGCGCGCGCCGGTGTCGATGGCCACGTCCTCGACGATGTTGTTCAGCTCGCGGTGGGTGAAATAGGCGCCCACCTTGATCAGGTCGCCGACCCGGCGCTCATAGCCCAGCACGAACTCGTCGGCCGACTGCGGCTTGAGGTTGTGAGCGATGGACTCGGCGGTGTCAGCGACGAGGCCCGAGGCCGAGACCAGGCAGTTCGACACCTTGGTGTCCGGACAGGCCGAAACGCCGTTGGCCGTGGTGATCGCCGCGCCGATGGACGGGTCGCCATTGGCGCCGACGCCGTTTAGCAGGTTGTAGCGAGTGTAGGTCACCAGCGAGCCGGCGAACTTCAGCGACAGGTCGCTGGGCAGCGGCAGGTAGTAGCGGCCGAAGAAGCCGTAGAGCTTGGACTTGCCGTCGCCGAAGGGGTCGCCGGAGACCGACAGGCGCGGCGCCCACTGGTTGCCCGGGTCGTAGAAGCTCTTGTCCTCGGCGTTGCGGTTGTCGAAGCGGTCGTTGCGGACGCCCGCCTCGACCTGCAGTCGGTCGTTGAACAGCGACCACTGATCCTGGGCGTAGAACGCCTGGTTGACGGTGCCGAAGCTGCCGCTGTTGCGATAGACGCGGGTCGTCACGTACTCGACGCCGGCCGGCAGATTGCTCTGGTCCGAACCGTTCGAGCGGTACAGCTTGAAGGCCCCCCGTCCGATCGTCTCGAAGAACTGGGTCGCCGTGTTCTTCTCGTGGTCGTAGCCGATCCGCAGGTGGTGGGCGCCGAACAGGTCGAAGTTGAAATCGGCGTCGGCGCGATAGAACGTGCGCTTGTCGTCGTTGAACGACTGGGCGTCGGTGACCTTGTTCAGGCCGATGTTCACCCCCGCCGTGTTGCTCCGATAGTCGACGACCTGCTCGTGGGTCGTGTCCAGCGGCAGTTGGCCGTCGCGGAACTTGTTGACGCCATAGGCCGCCGACAGGGTGAACCAGGGCGTGAAGGTGCCGGTGTAGCGGCCGATATAGTTCTCGCCGCCCGAGCGCTGGTTGGTGCCGCCCGTCTCCGCCCCAACCGCCTTGGTCGTCGGATCGTAGTTCAGGCTGCGGTTACGCACGTCCTTGGTGGTGTCGAAATAGGTGAACTCCAGGTGCTGCTTGGAGGTCAGCCAGCCGTCCAGCTTGCCGCCCCAGAACGGCGCGTCGTCGCTGACCCGGGTGGCGTTGTTGCCATTGGCCTGGGGCGTGAAGCTCTTCAGCTTGCGCTGGTTGTAGAGGCCGTAGAAGAACAGGCGGTCCTTGATGATCGGCCCGCCCAGCTCGGCCACCCACTCCTCGCGGCTGGACGTGGAGTCCTGGAAGTTGTTGCGGAAGGTGTTGGGCGCGCTGTCGCGCAGGTCGCCTGGCTCCCAGGTCGCCGTCACGCCGCCGTGGAAGACATTGGTCCCCGACTTGGTGACGGCGTTGACGAAGCCGCCGGTCGAGCGGCCGAACTCGGCCGGATAGCCGCCGGTCTTCACTTCCACCGACTTGTAGAAGTCGAACGGCACTTCCACGGGCAACAGGCCCATGCGGAAATTGGTGATGTTCAGGCCGTTCACGAAGAAGGCGTTCTCGATGAAGCTGGCGCCCGAGATCGAGATCTGGTTGGCGAAGCTGCCGTTGGCCGAGGACGAGCCCTGCACGACGCCCGGCGACATCAGGGCGATGTCGCGCAGCGAGCGGCCGACCGGCACGCGCTCGACCAGTTCGCCGATCTCGATCGCCGCGCCGGTGGTGGTGATCTCGAAGTCCGGCGTGCGCATGCGGCCGGCCTTGACCACGATGGCCTCGACCGAGCCGACCGGCGCCAGGGTGAACTGGTTCGACCCGCCCGAACGGCTGATCAGCACGCCCGCTTCCGCATAGGCGTCATAGCCGTCGGCGCTGACCGAGACGCCGTAGGTCCCCGGAGCCAGCTGCGGAATAAAATAGGCGCCGCTGGCGTTGGTGGTCGCCGAACGCTTCACGCCCAGGCTTTCCGAGGTCAGCTGGACCACCGCCCCGGCGATCGGCTTACCTTCCGCCGACTGCACGCGGCCCGAGGCCTGGACGTTGGTGTAGTCCTCGGCGAAGGCCGGCGCCGTCATCAGCGCCACCGCCGTAATGCTCGTGCTGACCAGGGCCAGCGCCCGCAACGCCAGAACGCCGCTCAGGCGCCGCCCGGCTCGAGTTTGTTGCCTCACGACCGACTCTCCCAAAGAGAAATTTGTGCCCGACGAGCGTTGCGGCCGTCCTGCCGGCCGCTGCCCCCTCGCCACGGTCTCCCTTAGGCGCGATTTGTGGATGTGATGTGACATTTGTTGATTTCATGTTCATGTCACGCGAGATTGGCTTGCGCTTTGTGAGCATATTGACCACAAAACCCTCAGATCCCCACACCGAAGCCCTCCGATGGTGGTCAGATCGACGTCACCGCGCGGGCTTCATCGGGATGTGTCAGACGTCCGCCAAACAGGGGCGTCTTCAGCCAAGAGGCCTGTCGTGACCAAGACTTCCCTGCCGATCGCCCTGCTGTGCGCGATGATCCTCGGCGGATGCGCCAGCGCCGCCCTGGCCGCGCCGGCCAGCCCGACGACACCCTATTTCGCCGACATCGACGTGCGCCGCGACGCGCGGACGGACGACAGGACGATCGCCGGCGTCGTATTCGATGACGTCAACCGCAACGGCCGCCTGGACGCGAGTGAACGCGGCGTGGCCGGGGTGAAGGTCTCCAACAGCCGAGAGGTGGCGCTGACCGACAAGGCCGGCCGCTACGTTCTGCCCGCGCGTCAGGACATGGCGGTGTTCGTGATCCAGCCCAGCGGCTGGCGCGTGCCCACCGACACGCGCTGGGTTCCCCGGTTCGCCTATCAGCACAAGCCGGCCGGCACGCCCAAGGCCCTGCGCTATGGCGGCCTGCCGCCGACCGGTCCCCTGCCCTCGGCGATCAATTTTCCGATCATTCCCACAGAAACCGGTCAGACCTTCGACTGCGCGGTGCTGGGCGACGTGCAGCCGGCGTCCAATATCGAGGTCGGCTATGTCCGCGACTCGCTGGTCCGCGAACTGGTGAACGCGCCCAAGAAGCCGGCCTGCCTGCTGGCCCTGGGCGACATCGTCAGCGACGACCTTCATCTGATCCCGCGCACGGCCGAGGTGATGGGCGCGATCGGCGTTCCGCAATGGTGGGTGCAGGGCAATCACGACTACGACCACGACGCCGACCACGACATCGACAGCTCCGACACCTGGCGGCGGCTGTACGGTCCCAACAACTATGCGTTCGAGATGGGAGAGGCGGTGTTCATCGTGCTGGACAACGTCTCGTTCCCCTGCGGCGAGGATCCGCGCGAGGCCAGGGAGCGGCCGTTCTGCAAGCAGTACTGGAAGACCTATAACGGCCGCCTGCTGCCCGACCAGATGACCTTCATCGCCAATGTGCTGAAAACGACCGACCCGAAGAAGCTGGTCGTGTTCGCCGCCCACATCCCGTTCGTCGGTTTCGACAACAGCGAGTCCCAGCCGCACCAGACCGACAACATGGGCGAGCTCTACGCCCTGGTGAAGGACCGTCCGGCCCTGTCCCTCACCGGTCACAGCCACACGCTGGAGAACATGGCGCCCGGCGACTCGATGGCCGGCTGGAAGGAGAATGTCGGCGTCTCGACCATCCCGTTCCGCCACCTGGTGGCCGGCGCTGTGGCCGGTGACTGGTGGGGCGGCGACTACGACATCGACGGCGCGCCGATGAGCATCCAGGGCGACGGCTCGCCGCGCGGCTATGTCGACTTCGCGGTCAAGGGGACGAACTACACGCTCGACTACCGCGCCAGCGGCCTGCCGCGCGACCGGGCCATGTGGCTGTCGGTCAGCACCCCGGCCTTCCGCGACTGGGCCGAGAAGATCTTCGCCTGGCGCGACGCGCCCGAGGACAAGCGCGATCCCGTGCCGCCGCTCAGCGTCCAGGACCTGCCGGACGTCAAGCTGCTGACCCCGACCGACCTGGCCGGCCAGAGCTGGCTGACCGCCGACGTGTGGATGGGCGACTCCACGACCAAGGTCCTGGTCGCCATCGACGGCGGCGCGTCCCGGCCAATGACCCGCACCCAGGACATGAAGGGCGAAACCGTCCACAGCGGCGCGGCCTGGTCGGATCCGTTCGCCCTGCAGCGCCAGCTGACCATGGCCCGCGCCGCGATCCAGAGCCGCTCGGGCGATCCGGAAGCGCAAGGCTACGTCCAGGGTCGCCAGAAGCGCCTGCCGCCGATGCCGCCCCAGCCGCGCGGCTCACGCGCCGACCATTCGCCGCACATCTGGCGCTACGACCTGCCCAGGGACATGGCCGAAGGGATGCACACGGCGGTCGTCACGGTCACCCGCGACCAGGGCGCGCCGTCCCGCGACACCCTGGTGTTCGAGGTCCGACCGACCCGTCCGAAACCGACCTTCGACTTCGAACACTGGGACAAGTTCAAGAACCAGTAGCGAGCCGCCGCCGGACTGTCGTCCGACTGTCATACCCGCTCGCTAAGGAGGCCTCGGCTTCGAGCCGCGCGCCCTCCCGCTTGGCATGTCACCAACCTTACTCCCTTGCACGATCGGGCTCGCCCTGCTGGCCGCGTCGAGTGGGGCGCAGGCCGCGCAGAGCGGGCTTGGCGACAGCCTGAACACGCTGGCCGCCGAAAGGAACGTGCAGATCCTCTTCCCGCCCGACCTCGTCGTCGATCGATCGGGGCGAAAGCCGCCGCGTTTCGTCTCGACACGCCGGGCGATCGAACTCCTGTTGGCGGACGCGCCGGCCCATGTGCGCGAGGTCCGTCGCGGCGTCTTCGTGGTCGAGCGCTCGGGGACCGTCGACACCGCCCGCCCGCCGCTCCCGGAGCCTCCGACGCGGACCGAGGTCGAGCCCGTAACCGTGATCGCGGCGTATGCGGCCAGTCTCGACCGGTCGCTGGCCCTCAAGCGGACCGCCGTCCACGGGCTGGACGCCGTCAGCGCCGAGGACATCGCCCGCCTGCCCGCCGGCAACGCCGCCGAAGCCCTGCAGCTGGCGCCGGGCGTCAGCCTGGAGCGCCATCGCGGCGTGGGCCTCTATGTCAGCGTCCGAGGCCTGGGGCCGCAGTTCCAGAACGTGCTGCTGAACGGTCGTCCCATCGCGCTCAATGATCTGGTCGAGAACGGCGGCTTCCGGGGACGTCAGTTCCGCTTCGAGGTGCTGCCCGCCGACGTCATCGACCAGATCGAGGTGGTCAAGACCACCACCGCCGACATGGACGAAGGCGCGCTGGGCGGCGACATCGACGTTCGCACCTTCAAGCCGCTGGATCGCGGCAAGCGCTCGGTGATGTCGGTGCGCGCCTCCGAGGGACGCGTCGGCAAGGTCGATCCGTCGGTGTCGGGTGTCTGGAGCTGGGTCGACGCCAGCGGCCGCCTGGGCGTGCTGGCCAGCGGCGTGGTCGATCGACGGCGGATCCGCAACGATCGGCTCTACCAGACCGGCTGGAACCTGGACCGGTTCGGGTCGGTGCTGGGACCGGGGCTCTACACCCCGACCCGGACGCGGCCGACGGTGGAGCTGGAGGACCGACGCATGGCGTCCGGCGATTTCGCCCTGCAGTGGCGGCCGACGAATCGTCTCGGCCTCGACTTCGACCTCCTGGCCACGCGCCTGGACGCCCACTACGACGAGTACGGCCTGGACATCTATCCGGACGACCCGTCGGTCTCGAGCCCCCGCTTCGTGGCGGGCACGCAACGCGTCAAGGGCGACACCGTCCAGGCCGGGACCATCGACAACGTCCGCTGGATGGCCTCGCACGAGATCAGCCTGAACCGCCACGACCTGGTCGCCCTGGGCGGTCATCTGCGCTGGACGCCCGGCGCCTGGACGGTCGATGGCGACTGGGGCTATTCGCGGGCGCGCAGCTACCACCCCGACGGTCGCGGCACCGTCCGCGCGCGCGTCGCCTTCTTCGCGCCCCTGACCTACGATTTCAGCCACGGCCTCACTGGCGGCCCGGATCTGCGCACGACGGTCGACTACGCCAATCCGGCCAACTTCGTCGGCCAGTCGTTCGACTACACCTTCAAGGACTCCCGCGACGTCGACGAGACCGTCAAGCTGGACCTCGCTCGGCCCATCGGCGCGTTCGACCTCACCCTGGGCGTCGAGCGCCACCGGCGGGCCCGCGACTATCGCCGACGCGACTGGACCCTGGACACCCTGATGGGCCAGCCGCTGACCAGCCTGGGGACCTCGGCCTACGGCCCGACGCCGTTCGCGGACTTCCTGTCGGGCGTCGGCTCGGACCTGCCGCGCAACTGGGTCGCGCCGAACGCCCAAGCCTTCTACACGCTGCTCTACACGCCAGACGTCGCCGCGCGTCCGCCGTCCACCGCCGACCTGCGCAACTCCTTCGTGGTCGAGGAGAACATCCGCTCGGCCTATGCCCGCCTCGACTTTCAGGCTTCCGCGTTCGGCTGGCCGATCGACGGCAATCTGGGCGTTCGCTACGCCGCCACGCGCCAGGTCTCCCGGGGCGTGCTGTCCAGCGGCTCCGATCCCCTGCCCGCCGAATGGCGCAAGGCCTATGGCGACTGGCTGCCCAGCGCCAATCTGAAGATCGAACTGTCGCCGCGCGTCTATCTGCGCCTGGCCGCCTCGCGCGTGGTCAGCCGGCCCAACGTCATCGACAACGCCCCGCGCATCTCCGTCGCCCGCGACACCCCGACGGCCAACGGCGGCAATCCCGAGCTGGATCCGTTCCTGGCCACCCAGCTGGACGCCTCGGCCGAGTGGTATTTCCCGACAGGCGGGGCCCTGGCCCTCGCGATCTTCGATCGAAGATTGGACGACTATATCACCGCCCAGAACACCTTCATCGAGGTGCCCGGACGCGGCCAGGTGCTGCTGTCGACCAACGTCAACGGCGGGCAGGCGCGGATCCAGGGTCTGGAGCTGACGTTCAGCCGGGTGTTCCGCGACCTGCCCGCGCCGTGGGACGGTCTGGGCGTCCAGGGCGCGGCGACCCTGGTGCGCAGTCAGGCCAACTACTTCGCCGGCGACCGGGTGATCCGCAACACGCTGCTGGGCCTGTCGCGCGCCACCTACAGCGCCCTGGTGTTCTACGAGAAGGGTCGGGGGTCGGTGCGACTCGGCTACAACTGGCGCGGTTCCTATCTGACCTCGATCGGCAGTTCGATCACGGCGCCGGCCACCACGGCGGCGTTCGGATCGCTGGACGGGGCGGCCTCGTGGCGGCTGAACCGCCGCGCCACCCTTTCCCTGGAGGGCGTCAACCTGACCGACGCCCGCCGCTACGTCTATGGCGAGACCCGCGACCAGCCGATGGAAATCCATCACTGGGGCCGGTACCTGTCCGCGAGGATGAGATGGGCGTTCTGACCTTCCGTGGCGCGGGGACGCGCGCCGATCCGCCCGACGGGCCCAGCGAGTCGGCCCCGGCCAATCCGCCGCTGGAAGCGCCGCGCTTCGAGGCGCTGGTGTCGCGCTATCGTCGCCCGTTGCTGCGTTTCTTCCAGCGCCGGTCGGTCGGTGTCGAGGACGCCGAGGACCTGACGCAGGAGGTCTTCATGCGACTGTCGCAGCGGTTCTCGCGCCTGCATTGGGGCAATCCGGACGGACTGGTGTTCACGGTCGCCGCCAACGCCCTGGTCGACCACGAGCGGCATCAGCGCTCGCGCCAGCGCGGACGCCACGTCGAGGTCGACCCCGCCCTCCCCGCCGACGAGCCCACGGCCGAGGCGACCCTGGCCGGACGCGAGCGGCTGGCCAAGCTGGTGGCGGCCCTAGACCACTTGCACCCGAACGCGCGCGCGGTCTTCGTGCTGTGCCGCTTCGAGAACCTGACCCAAGCCGAGGCGGCGGCGCGGCTGAACCTGTCGCTGAGCGCCGTCGAGAAGCACATGATGAACGCCCTGACGCGCCTGCGCGAAGCGATCGAGACCGCGCATGACGCCTGACGACGACATGGATCCCCGCCGCCTGATGGCGGCCAGCCTGACCCGTCCGCTGAGCGCCGCCGAACAGGCCGCGCTGGACGCCTGGTCGGCGTCCTCCGCCGAGGCGCGCGAGGAAATCGCCCGCACGCGCGAGGTGTGGCTGGCCATGGGCCTGGCCGCCGAGGATCCGACCGTCCGCGCCCTGCGCCGCGAGGTCCGTCGAGAGGCGCGCCTGGACCGCCCGGCCGCGCCGGATCGTCGCCCGCTGGTCGCCGGCCTGGCCCTGCTGGCCGCCGCCCTGGTCGTCGGCGTGGTTCTGAAGGTGCAGCCGCAAGTCGACACCTATGCCGCGCCCGCGCACGCCCCGGCCCGCCTGACCCTCGCCGACGGCAGCCACGTGGTGCTCAGTCCGGGCGGCCGCCTGACCACGCGCTTCAAGGCGCGCGCTCGAGACGTTTCGCTGGACGCTGGCGACGCCTTCTTCGAGGTCGCCCACGACAAGACCCGGCCGTTCGAGGTGGCCACGGCGGGCCGGACGCTCACGGTGCTGGGCACCCGCTTCAACGTGGCCGGCGGCGGTCGGCTGACCGTGTCGCTGGTCGAGGGCTCGCTGCGCGTCAGTCAGCCGGGCGCGGCCAGCGTGCTGCTGCGTCCCGGCCAGCGCTATGTCGGGACATCCGGGGTGGGCGGCGACGCCCAGGCCGGCGACGTGAAGGGCGATGCGGCATGGACCGACGGCCGCGTCGTGCTGGCCGATGTCAGCCTGTCCGAAGCGGCCGAACGGCTGTCGCGCGCCTCGGGCCGTCACGTCGCGCTGACGGATCCCGCGCTGGCCCGCCTGCGCCTCTCGGGCTCGCTGGACATCGGCCGGATGGACGACGTCGGCGCGGCCCTGGAGGCCCTGCTGCCGGTGCGCGCGCGCCTCACGCCCGAGGGAGACCTGAAGCTGTCTCCGGTCGCCGGTTCGTCTCGGCACGGATAAAATCCAGACTTTTCAACAGGATCGTCGCAAATATTTCACCGATGCCGGACTGAGGTTCGGCGTCGCTCCCTCCGTTCTTCTGCCCTGACCCGCGCCTCCCCGCGGGCCCAGCAAAGACCGGGGGATACCATGTCCAACTCGAAGTTCCTGTCCGCGCCCTGCGCGGGCGCCGTCGCCGTCCTCGCCTTCGCCGCCCTCGGCGCGGGCCAGGCCCAGGCCGCCGACACCGCCGCCGAAACGGCCGCGCCAGCCGCCGCCGAAACGGCCGACACGGTCGACGCCGTCGTCATCACCTCGTATGGCAAGAGCCTGCAGGCCGCCGCCGCCCTGAAGCGCTCGGCCGCGTACGGCCTGGACGCCGTCAACGCCGAGGACATCGGCAAATTCCCGACCCGCAACGCCGCCGAGGCGCTGCAGCTGGTCACCGGCGTCACCATCGACCGCCAGCGCGGCGCGGGCCTCTATGTCAGCGTCCGGGGCCTGGGCCCGCAGTTCCAGTACACAGAGCTGAACGGCCGCTCGATCGCCGTCAACGACCTGATCGAGAACGGCGGCGCCAAGGGCCGTCAGTTCCGCTTCGAGGTGCTGCCCGCCGAACTGATCTCGCAGATCGAGGTCGTGAAGACCCCGACCGCCGACATGGACGAGGGCGCCCTGGGCGGCAATATCAACATCAAGACCTTCAAGCCGTTCGACCTGGGCAAGAAGGCCGCCTTCTCGGTGCGCGAGACCTATGGCGACGTGCGCAAGAAGGCCGACCCGTCGGTCTCGGGCCTGGGCAGCTGGACCAATGCCGACAAAACCATCGGCGTGCTGGCCTCGGGCCTCTATGACGAGCGCCACGTGCGCAACGACCGCCTGTACATGGTCGGCTGGAACCTCGATAAGTTCAAATCGGTGTTGGGCTCGGGCCTCTACACGCCCACCCGCACGCGTCCGACCGTCGAGACCGAGCACCGCAAGCTCTATTCGGGCGCCATCTCGGGTCAGTGGAAGCCCAACAACGACTTCCAGACCGACGTCGACCTGCTGGTGACCCGGCTGGACGTCGACTACGACGAGTTCGGTCTCGACATCTATCCGGACGACGCCACCTTCGCGACGCCGCAGTTCGTGGCCGGCAGCCAGAAGGTCGTCGGCGACACCGTCGTGGCCGGCACGATCAACAACGTGCGCTGGATGGCCTCGCGCGAGACCAGCATGAACCGCCACGACCTGACGATCTTCGGGATCAAGCAGGCCTGGACGCCGGGCGCCTGGACGTTCAACGCCGAGTACGGCTATTCGCGCGCTCGCAGCTACCATCCGGACGGCAAGGCCACGACCCGCGACCGCATCGCGTTCTTCGCGCCGCTGAGCTTCGACTTCTCGCGCGGCTCGACGTCGATCCCGCAGCTGACCACCAATGTCGACTACACCAACCCGGCCAACTTCGTGGGCCAGGCGTTCGACTACACCTGGAAGGATTCGCGAGACAGCGACGAGACGTTCCGCCTGGACGGCGCGCGCGTCTTCTCGGGCTGGTTCACGAAGATCGCGTTCGGCGCCGAACAGCACAACATGAACCGCACGTACCTGCGTCGCGACTGGGTGCTGAACGACATCCTGAACACGCCGCTGACGACCCTGGGCGCCAGCTTCTACGAGGCCATGCCCTATAAGGGCTTCCTCAAGGACTTCGCCGGCAATACGCCGCGCACCTGGGTCACCCCGACCAGCGACGCCTACTACAACAAGCTGTTCACCTCGGCCGTGGCGGCTCAGCCGTGGTCGGCGGCCGACCTGCGCAACTCGTTCATCGTCGACCAGAAGATCCACAGCGCCTATGTGCGCGGCGACTTCAAGTTCGACCTGGGCGGCGTGCCGGTCAGCGGCAATCTGGGCGTCCGCTACGCCGAGACCAAGCAACTGGCCAGCGGTACGCTGACCAGCGGCTCGACGCCGGTGCCCGTGGGCTATCTGAAGGAATACAAGAACTGGCTGCCCAGCCTGAACGTCAAGCTCGACCTGCGTGACGACCTGGTCGGCCGCCTGTCGGCCTCGCGCGTCGTCAACCGTCCCAACGTCACCGACAGCGCCCCGCGCATCAGCGTCAGCCGCGACTCGCCGACGGCCTCGGGCGGCAATCCGGACCTGGATCCGTTCCTGGCCGACCAGTACGACGCCTCGCTGGAGTGGTATCCGGCCCCGACCACGGCCGTGACCGCCGCGGTGTTCATCAAGACGATGGACAACTACATCACCGCCCAGAACACCACGATCCAGGTGCCCGGCCGCGGCGACGTGCTGCTGTCGGCCAGCGTCAACGGCGGCGACGCCGAGGTGCGCGGCTTCGAAGCCGCCTACAACCAGTCGCTGTCGTTCCTGCCCGGCCCCTTCGACGGCTTCGGCGTGCAGGCCTCGGTGACCCTGGTGGACAGCAAGGCCAACTATTTCGCCGGCAACCGTCAGATCAAGGACGACCTCGTGGGCCTGTCCAAGCAGAGCTACAATCTGGTCGGCTACTATGAGAAGGGCCCGATCAGCGCCCGCCTCGGCTGGTTCTGGCGCTCGCGGTATCTGCAGTCGATCGGCAGCACCACCACCGCTCAGTCCTATATCGCCCCGTACGGCTCGCTGGACGGCTCGCTCTCCTAC
Source organism: Caulobacter sp. GW822-FHT01G02 (assembly GCF_058802865.1). NCBI lineage: Bacteria > Pseudomonadati > Pseudomonadota > Alphaproteobacteria > Caulobacterales > Caulobacteraceae > Caulobacter > Caulobacter sp. GW822-FHT01G02. Next base: position 981,517 of record NZ_JBXAON010000001.1, on the reverse strand, counting down.
CAGATCACCCCGCAATACGCGGTGACCCTGGAAGGGTCGAACCTGACCGACGAGGTCCGCTTCACCTACGGCAAGACCAAGGACCAGCCGATGGAGATCTATCACTGGGGCCGCACGGTCTCGCTGACGCTCCGCGGCAAGTTCTGACCCCTCCCCTGAACGCCCTCTGCTCTTAGAGGTCGTCACCTCGCGCGGACCGGTCATACGCCGGCCGGTTCGCGCCTTTTCCTTCCCATGAGGTCGCCATGCGCCCGCTGTTTCTCGCCGCCGCCCTGTCGGTCGTCGCCTTCGCAACCCAGGCGGCCGAAGCGCCGAAGATCAACGGCCTGCATTGGCTGGGCTCGCACAACAGCTACCGTCCCGAGCTTGATCCCGCCGCCCTCGCGCACCAGCGCCAGGTGATGGGCGAGCGCTCGCGCGGCGTCGAATACGGCCATCCGCCGATCACCGCCCAGCTGGACCTGGGCGTCCGGCAGCTGGAATTCGATCCCTACGCCGACACGGCCGGCGGCCTCTACGCCGGCCCCTACGCCAACGACCCGGCCAAGCTCGCGATCATGAAGACGCCGGGAGCCAAGGTGCTGCACGCCCCGGTCGTCGACGCCCGCACCCTGTGCCTGCGCCTCTCGGACTGCTTCGCCGAGGTGGCGACCTGGTCCAAGGCCCACCCCGATCACCAGCCGATCGTGATCTTCGTCAACACCAAGGAAGAGCCGTTCAACACCCCGGCCATTCCGAACCCTCCGCTGTGGACGGAGGCCGACTTCGCCGGCCTGGACGCCGACGCGATCAAGGCGTTCGGCCGCGACCGGATCATCGCGCCGGACGATGTCCGTGGCGCGCGCGCCACCCTGCGCGACGGCGTGACGGGCGGCGGCTGGCCGACGGTGGACAGCGCGCGCGGCAAGGTCCTGCTGGTGCTGGACGCCAATCCCCGCATCGAAGAGGCCTATCGCGCCGGCCATCCGTCCCTGAAGAACCGGATGCTGTTCGGCCTCTATGCCGACGACCAGGCCGAGGCGGCGGTGTTCAACATCCAGGACCCGCGCCCGGCCCAGGCGATGATCAAGGCGCTGGTCGCCCAGGGCTTCCTGGTCCGCACCCGCAGCGACGCCGACACCACCGAGGCCCGCAACCACGATCTGGGCCGCCTCGAGGCTTCGGTCAACTCGGGCGCCCAGATCATCAGCACCGACTACTATCCCGGCGCCCCGGACCCGCTGGGCCTGGGTTTCGTCATCCGTCCGGCGTGGTTCGACGCCAGGCGCTAAGAGAGTACGTCGGCGGCGGGCGTCCGCCGCCGACGGGCCTCAGGTCGCCGTCGAGGGCGTGTTGAGGAAGCTCTTGCGACGGCCGTAGAGCAGGTAGACGACGATGCCGACCAGGTTCCACACCAGGAACCGGCCCAGCGTCGCCGGCGGCAGGCTGATCATGAAGTAGAGGCAGCCGACCACCGCCAGCGGGCCGACGACCCACACCGCCGGGCAACGGAACAGGCGCGGCAGATCGGGCTTGGTCACCCGCAGCACCATCACGCAGACGGCCACGCAGATGAAGGCCAGCAGGGTGCCGGCGTTCGACAGCTCGGCGATCTCGTCCAGTCGGAACAGGCCCGCGACCACCGCCACGAAGGCGCCGACCATCAGGGTCAGCATCACCGGGGTGCCGCGACGGGGATGCAGCTTGCTGAGGCTGTGCGGCAGCAGGCCGTCGCGCGACATCACGAAGAACACCCGCGTCTGGCCGAACATCATCACCAGGATGACGCTGGGCAGGGCGATGACCGCCGCCGCCGCGATGGCGACCGCCGCCCAGGGGTGGTTCAGGCTGCGCAGGATGAAGGCCAGCGGCTCGCCGCTGCGGGCGAACTCGCTATAGGCCCAGGCCCCGACCGCGCAGGTGGCGACCAGCATGTAGATCAGGGTGCTGACGATCATCGAACCGACGATGCCGATGGTCAGGTCGCGCTTGGGGTTCTTGACCTCCTCGGCCGAGGTCGAGACGGCGTCGAAACCGAAGAAGGCGAAGAACACGATCGCGGCGGCCGCCATGACGCCGCGCGTGTGGCCGTTCACGGTCTCGGAGGCGAAGCCGTAGGGCATGAACGGCGTGAAGTTCTCGGGTTTCAGCGCCGTGATGGTCAGGAACACGAACACGGCCAGGGCCAGGATCTTGATGGCCACCAGGGCGATATTGACCACCGCGCTCTCCTTGGCGCCGCGGATCAGCAGGGCGGTGACCGCCAGTACGATCAGCACCGCCGGCAGGTTGACGATACCGCCGCCGTGCGGTCCGGCCAGCAGGGCCGCCGGCAGGACGATGCCGGCGCTCTTCAGCAGGCCGACCATATAGCCCGACCAGCCCACGGCCACGGCGCTGCAGGTCACCGAATATTCCAGGACCAGGCTCCAGCCGACGATCCAGGCCAGCCCCTCGCCCAGCACGGCGTAGGCGTAGGTGTAGGCGCTGCCGGCCGCCGGGATCATGGTGGCCATTTCGGCATAGGTCAGGGCGGCGAACACGCAGAGCACGCCACAGGCCGCGAAGGCCAGGATCACGGCGGGGCCGGCCCGCTCGGCGCCGATGCCGGTCAGGGTGTAGATGCCCGTGCCGATGATCGCGCCGATGCCCAGGGCGATCAGGTGCGGCCAACTCAGCGTCGGCTTGAGGCGGCGGCTTTCCTCGACGCGGAGCACCGCGTCCAGCGCCTTGCGGCGCGTCCAGAAGGTCATCAGTCCCAGTCCCCTGTTGCTGTCGCGCCCGGCCCCCTCGCCGGTCCGCGCTTTACGAAAATGGCCTGTCGATCGAGGCCGAAGGCTTGGTGAACCAGGCCGCGCCATCGGGCGTGACATGGAAATGGTCTTCGAGCCGGACGCCGAACTGGTCGGGCAGCACGATCATCGGCTCGTTGGAAAAGCACATGCCAACCGCCAGCGGGGTCGTGTCGCCGCGCACCAGATACGGCCCTTCATGGATCGACAGGCCGATGCCGTGGCCGGTGCGATGCGGCAATCCTGGCAAGGCGTAGTCGGGACCCAGGCCATGACGTTGCAGCACGTCGCGCGCCACCTGGTCGATCACCTCGCAAGGCACGCCGGGTCGCACGGCCGCGAAGGCGGCGGCCTGGGCCTCATGCTCGATCGCCCAGATCCGCCGATGCTCGGCGCTGGGCGTTCCGAAGACATAGGTGCGGGTGATGTCGGAGTGGTAGCCGTCGATCTGACAGCCGGTGTCGATCAGCACGAGGTCGTCCTCGGCCAGGCTCTGCTCGCCCGGCACGCCGTGCGGATAGGCGCTGGCGACGCCGAACTGCACCGCGCAGAAGGTCGAGCCGTTGTCGGCCCCGCAGGCGCGGTGGGCCGCGTCGATGAAGCGCTTGACCTCGCCGGTGGTAATCCCAGGGCGCAGGATCGCGGCGGCGCGACGGTGGACCTCCAGGGTCAGGCTCTTGGCGTACTGCAGCAGCGCCAGCTCGGCCGGCGACTTGATTCCGCGGCAGCCGTCGACGACGGGCGCTGCGTTCAGCACGGTGAGGTTGGGCGCGGCCCTGCGGACATCGTCGAAGGCCTGGAAGGACAGGGCCGGGTCGAAGGCCAGGGTCGTGACGCCCAGCGTCTTCAGCATCCCGGCGACCAGCTCGCCCGGCGGCTCGTCCTCCTGCCAGAGGCGGATCTCGGCCTCGAGACCGAGGCTGGCTTGCAGCGAGCCGAGCTCGAAGGCCGGGCAGATCATGATCGGTTCGCCCTCGACGGGCAGCAGCATGGCGACCAGCCGCTCTGTCGCGCCCCAGGTCACGCCGGCGAAGTAGCGCAGGCTGGCGCCGGCCCCGATCAGCAGCGCCTGCGCGCCCAGCGCCCGTGTCAGGTCCCGCGCCTTGGCCAGGCGGACCTGGCGCTCGGCGGCGTCGATCGGCGCGGGCCGGCCGGGCGGCGGCGCGAGGTCAGCGAGTTCCTGTTCGGCGGAAGATCCGCCAATGCCGGTCGTCATGCGGCGATCTCCTTGGCGCGTCGCACGACGCCGGGGGCGAAACGGTCCAGGTCGAAGGGCGTCAGGTCAACCGACGCCGCGCCGCCGCCGGCCAGGGCGGTGACGATCTCGCCGGTCGTCGCCGCCAGGGTCAGGCCCAGATGCTGATGGCCGAAGGCGTAGATCAGGTTCGGCGCCCGGCGGCTGACGCCGATGGCCGGCAGGTAGTCGGGCAAGGTCGGACGCGCGCCCATCCACTGGCTGCGCGACGCCGCCATCGGCAGGCCCAGTTCGTCGACGTGCTTATGCAGACGGGCCCATTTGCGCGGATCGGCCGGAGCGTCCTGGCGGGCGAACTCGACGAAGCTGGCGGCTCGCAGCCGGTCGCCGAACCGGGTGACGATCATCGACCGATCCTCGAACACCACCGGCGGCAGGTCGCCCCAGGCCCCCACGTCGCCTTCGATATGGTAGCCGCGCTCGGCGACGATGGGCGCGACGTGGCCGAGGCCCCGCATCAGGGTCCCACTGCCGACGCCGGCCGCCAGGACGACCTGATCCGCTCGCAGCGCCTCGCCGTCGTCCAGCGCGACGACCGCGCGACCGCCCTCGAGCCTCAGCGCCGTGACCCTCGCCGAACGAATCATGCCGCCCAGGGCCACAAAGGTGTCGCGCAGGGTCCGCAGGGCCAGGCCCGGATCGCTGATCTGGCCGCTGTTCTCGAAACGCAGGCCGCCCGCCGGAGCGACGGCCAGACGGCTGGCGACCTCCAGCAGTTCGATGCCCCGCAGGTCGCGCGTCCGCGCCTGGCCGATGTCGGCCGCGCCCCAGGCCGCCCTGCCCTTTTCGGCGCTGGCCAGGCTCTCCCAGACGACGATGTGGCCGCGCTCACTCAGCAGGTCGGGCCGGCCGGCCGCCGCGGCAAGACGTCGCCAGGCCGGAATCGCGTCGGCGAGCAAGCCGCCCAGCGCCGCCTTTCCGTGATCGAAGGCGTCCGGCGCGCAGGCCTGGACATAGCGTCCCGCCCAGGCGCCCCATGAGAGGATGTCGACGAATCTGAAGTCCAGGGCCCCGCCCCGCGGGAACCAGCGCGCCGGCGCCGATTTCAGCGCCTTCATCGAGGCGATCGGTTCGACCTGTTCGATGGCGATATGGCCGGCATTGCCCCATGACGCGGACGGACCGGCGCCCTCGTCGATGAGCAGCACGTCAGCGCCCGCGCGTCGGAGACCCAACGCGCAGGCAAGCCCCACCACGCCTCCGCCGACAACGACTATACCCATTGAACAGCCACCAGGCCTTTACCTCGAGATCTCATATCGTATATGGTAGACGAACATCACAGAGGTGCAAGCGGTATGAATTCGATCTCCTGGCGCGGCGTCTATCCAGCGGCGACCACTCAATTCAATGCGGACTCGTCCATCGATTTCGAGGCGAGTCAGGGCGTCCTTGACGCTCTGATCAAGGACGGCGTCCACGGGCTCATCGTGCTCGGCACCTGCGGCGAAAACAACTCGCTTGACGCCGATGAGAAGCGCGCGGCGCTGAAAGCCGCCGTGGAAGTCGTCGCGGGGCGCGTTCCGGTGGTGGTCGGTGTCTCGGAAATGACCACCGAACGCGCCGCCAAGTTCGCCAAGGACGCCGAGGCCATCGGCGCCGACGCCCTGATGGTGCTGCCGGCCATGGTCTATGTTCCGACCGAACTGGAGCTGGAGCACCACTTCCGCACGGTCGCGGCGGCCACCAGCCTGCCGCTCATGCTCTACAACAACCCGCCAGCCTATCGCGTCTCGATCACCACCAGCGTGCTGCAGCGACTGGCCGACGTGCCCAACATCGTCGCGGTCAAGGAAAGCGCGCCCGACACCCGCCGTTTCACCGATCTGCTCAACGTCTTCGGCGATCGCTACATCCTGATGGCCGGCCTCGACGATGTCGCGCTGGAAGGCCTGCTGCTGGGCGCCCACGGCTGGGTCTCGGGGCTGACCAGCGCCTTCCCGCAAGAATCGGTGGCCCTTGTGGCCGCCATCGACCGCGGCGACCTGGCCGAGGCCCTGCGGATCTACCGCTGGTTCATGCCGCTGCTGCACCTCGACGCTGAACATGATCTCGTCCAGTCCATCAAGCTAGCCGAGCAGATCATGGGCCGGGGCTCCGAGCGGGTCCGCGCGCCGCGCCTGCCGCTGGCCGGCGCCCGTCGCGCCGAGGTGACCGCCATGGTCGAGAAGGCCGCGGCGACCCGTCCCGTCGGCTAGATCATTGTTCGATCCAACCGGATCGGACAATGATCCAGACTTCTGTTTGACGCATTTTCCGACGACCGGCCGGCGGCCGCTTCGTCGGAAAATGCTCTAGGACCACCAATCAGCCATGCGCCACACCTTCTTCTGTATTGACGGCCACACCGCCGGCAATCCCGTACGGCTGATCGTCGGCGGCGCGCCCCTGCTCCGGGGCGCGTCGATGAGCGAGCGCCGCCAGGACTTCCTGGAGCGCTTTGACTGGATCCGTACGGGCCTGATGTTCGAGCCGCGCGGCCACGACATGATGTCCGGCGGTTTCCTCTATCCCCCCACCCGCGACGACACCGAGGCCGGCATCCTGTTCGTCGAGACCAGCGGCTGCCTGCCAATGTGCGGCCATGGCACGATCGGCATGGTCACCTTCGCCCTGGAGAACGGCCTGATCACCCCACGCGTCCCGGGCCGCCTGAAGCTGGAAGTGCCGGCCGGCGTCATCGACATCGAATACAAGACGGCCGGCGACAAGGTCACGGCGGTGAAGATCGTCAACGTACCGGCCTATCTGGCGGCGACCGACATCGAGATCGACGTTCCGGGCCTGGGCCCGCTGAAGCTGGACGTCGCCTACGGCGGCAACTTCTACGCCATTGTCGAACCGCAGGGCGCGTACAAGGGCCTGGACGCGTTCAGCGCCCAGGACATTCTGCGCTACAGCCCTATCGTCCGCGAACTCGTCCGCGAGAAGACCACGCCGGTCCACCCGCTGGATCCGACCATTCGCGGGGTCAGCCACGTCCTGTGGGCCGACGGCCCCAGCACCGAAGGCGCCGATGGGCGCAACGCGGTGTTCTATGGCGACAAGGCCATCGACCGCAGCCCCTGCGGCACCGGCACCTCGGCCCGCCTGGCCCACCTTCACGCCAAGAACAGGCTCAAGGTCGGCGAGACCTTCGTGCACGAGAGCTTCATTCGCAGCCGTTTCATCGGCAAGGTCGAGGCGGAAACCGCGATCGGGAACCAGGCCGCGATCATTCCGTCCGTCGAAGGTTCGGCGATCTCGACAGGCTTCAATACGATCTGGATCGATCAGGCCGACCAGTTCTGGCGAGGTTTTCAAGTCGTTTAGGGCGTGGTCGACGATTTCTTGTTTGCACTGGCCGGTTACAGGGACCTATGACCGTTGAGGGCGCGCTTCGCGTCGCCAAGCCTTTGCGCTTCTTGAGAGACACGCCCACCCGATGACCATCGTCGTCCGCACCCTCTCCGACCAGACCTACGAACTGGTCCGCAAGCGCATCCTGCTGGGTCAGATGGGTCCAGGGACGCCGGTGCGACAGGACACGATCGCCGAGGAGCTGGGGGTCAGCAAGATCCCGCTGCGCGAGGCCCTGAGCCGGCTGGAGCAGGACGGCCTGCTCAGTTCGTACCCGAACCGCGGCTACGTGGTGCGGCCGCTGTCGGCCGACGAGGCCAACGAGGTGTTCGAGCTGCGCCTGAAGCTGGAGCCCAGCGCGGCGGCCGCGGGCTGCAAGAAGGCCACGCCCGAGGATCAGCAGAAGGTCAAGACCGCCCTGGCCGCGCTCGAGACGGCTCAGCAGACCGGCGCGCCGGGCGACCACGTGTCGATGAACCGCGCCTTCCACATGGCGATGATCCGCCCCTCCGGCGGTCTGGTCACCTACCAGTTGCTCGAGCGTCTCCAAGTCCTGGCCGAGCGCTATGTGCGCGTCCACCTGGAGCCTTATGGCCGCGAGGCCCGCGCCGCCGAGGAGCATCGCGAACTGCTGGACGTCTGGCTGCGGGGCGACGCCGCCAAGGTCGAGTCCCTGACCGCCGCCCACATCCGGGGCACGATGAAGGATCTGCAGCAGCAGCTGTCGGCTTAATCTTCTAGGATCAGCGCCGCCGCGCCGTGATGATGGTGTCGATCTCGTCGGCGCGAGGGTTGATGAACTCCAGCTGGACGCGGCCGTCGGCCAGGGTCTTGACCGTGGCCGGGACCGAGCTGTTGGTCAGCACCCAGCCGGCGGGCAGCACCACGGTGTTCAGGGGCCGGCCGAGCGACCGGCGCCAGACCAGCTCGTCGCCGACCAGCTTGTAGCGCTCGGCGTCGGTATAGGTCTCGCTGAAGCGCAGGCGCGCGCTCTGGCCTGGCTTCACGGGATCGAAGTGGAACACGATGGCCTCGGTCTCGGGCGTCACGCCCTTCTGGTCGGGCGCGGCCTTCAGGATGTCGGCGCCCTTCAGCATCTCCCACTTCAGGGCCGCGCCGGTGTCGAGGTTGCGCGCCGATGGCTTGGAGGCGGCGCTGCCGGCCCGGACGATGTTGACATAGACGCCCACGCCCGGCCGGGTCTCGGTGTAGTCGTGATAGAGATCGAAGCTGTGGGTTTCCGGCGGCTGCAGGAAATACATGATCTCGCGGTTCTGGTAGGCGCGCTCGTCCAGCGCCTTGGCCAGGGAGGAGACCGCCGGCTTCAGGTTCGGCGAGGGTCGCGCCTTGATCACCAGCGGGGCCTGGGCCGAGGTGTTGTTCCAGAAGGCGATCTTGATGCGGCCGTCGGCCTCCTGCAGCACCTGGGCCGGATAGTTGCAGGACACCAGCTCATAGCCGGCCGGCAGGACCACCGCGTTGCGCTTCACGCCCAGCGGCCGGTCGAAGACGATCAGCTCGCCCTCCTGATAGTAGCTCTTGGCGTCCTCGTAGGTCTTGTCGATCAGCACCCGGCCCTCGCCGCCGTCGGCCGGCACCGGATGGGCCAGTTCGACGCGGATATAGCTGCCGTCGGGGCTCGCGCCGCGTACGCCGCCGGCCTTGGCGACATCGCCGGGCACGACATCGAACTTCAGCGGCTTGCCGGTGGCGCGGTCGTTGACGCGCTCGTCGGTGGCCACGCTGCCTTGCCGGATCGGGTTGTAATAGGCGGTCGCCCCGGCGGTGCTGGCGGTGATCTCGTAGACGATCCGGAACTTGTGGCTGCCCGGGCCAAGCAGTTCGTAACGCGTATAGCCGTCGGACTCGGTCTGTTGCGGCGGCGTGGCGGCCGTCTGTGCTTGGAGCGGTCCCGCGAGCAGCAGCGTCAGGGCCGTCCCGGCCAGCGCCTTGCGAAATACCGACACGCTTCCCTCCCCTTTGGGCTTCACCTCGCCAAGCGCCACCGTATACATAATACGATAACTCGACGAGTGTCCTGAGGACTGTACATGCGGACTGGCGGAATGATCCTATTGGCGTTGGCCGTGCAGGCGACGCCGGCCCTGAGCCAAGTCACCGCTCAGGACATGACCCGCTCGCTGCGGCTGCGCGAGACGCAGATGTACCTGACCCGCGACGTCGCCGATCCGGCCGCCTGGTCGGGCGACGACAAGCTCTTCTACCGCAAGACGGTCGAGGGCGGCTTCGCCTTCGTCACCTACGACGTCAAGACCGGCGCCAAGACGCCCAGCTTCGACCAGATCCGCATCGCCGCCGGCCTCGGCAAGGCCGCGGGCGCGACCTTCGACCCGCTGCGGCTGCCGTTCGAAAGCTTCACCTTCGCCGACAAGGGCGCGGCGATCCGCTTTTCGTTCAACGAGACCGGCTGGCGCTGCACGCTGACCGACTACAGCTGCGCCGAGGCGCCCCGGCCGGGCCGGCCCAGCGGTTTCGGTGTGGTGCGCGACCTCTCCGTCCCCGCCGCCAATCCCCCGCGCCGCTCGCCCGACGGCCAGTGGGAGGCGCGTGTCGAGAACTTCAACATCGCCGTGCGCCCGGTCGGCGGGACCTGGAAACGGATCAGCACCGACGGCTCGGAGGCCAACTTCTACGATCCGGAATCGATCGTCTGGTCGCCGGACTCGGTCAAGCTGGCCGCCTATCGCGTCCGCCCCGGCTTCCGCCGGATCGTCTATCGCGTCGAGGCCCGCCCCGCCGACCAGGTGCAGCCCAAGCTCCAGACCCAGCTCTATCCCAAGCCCGGCGACGCGGTGGACATCGAGCAGCCGGTCGTCTTCCTGCCGGCCGAGGGCAAGCAGCTGCCGACGCCGGACGACCTGTTCGCCAACCCTTACGACCTCTCCAAGCTGGAATGGCGCAAGGACAGCGCCACCGTGTCCCTCATCTACGAGCAGCGCGGTCACCAGTTGGCCCGCGTGGTCGAGATCGACGCCCGGACCGGCCAGCCGCGCGCCGTGGTCACCGAGACGGCCAAGACCTTCATCAACGAGGGCCGTCGCTTCCGGCAGGACATCGACAACGGCCGCGAAGTCCTGTGGATGTCCGAACGCGACGGCTGGAACCACCTCTACCTGTTCGACGGCAAGACCGGCGCGGTGAAGACCCAGATCACCAAGGGCCCGTGGGTGGTGCGCCAGGTGCTGAAGGTCGACGAGGCCAGGCGACAGATTTACTTCGCCGCCAGCGGCATGGTCGCCGGCCAGGATCCCTACTTCCAGCACGTCTACCGCATCGGCTTCGACGGCAAGGGCCTCACCGCCCTCACCACCGCCGACGCCTATCACGACGTGGCCCTGTCGCCGGACGCCAGCCTCTATGTGGACACCTATTCGCGCGTCGACCTGCCGCCGGTCTCGGAGCTGCGCCGCACCCGCGACGGCGGCCTGGTCGCCACGCTCGAGAAACCGGACATCAGCCAGTTGGTCGCCGCCGGTTTCAAGCCGCCCGAGCCGTTCGTCGCCAAGGGCCGCGACGGCAAGACCGACATCCATGGCCTGATCGTCCGCCCTCGGAACTTCGATCCGAACAAGCGCTATCCGGTGATCGAGAACATCTATGCCGGCCCGCATTCCAGCTTCGTGCCCAAGACCTGGTGGCCGTTCGGCTATCACGCCGGCGGCGACAAGGTGGTGGGCATGCAGTCCCTGGCGGACCTGGGCTTCATCGTCGTGCAGATCGACGGCATGGGCACGCTGAACCGCTCGAAGGCCTTCCACGACGTGGCCTGGAAGAACCTGGCCGACTCCGGTTTCCCCGACCGCATCCTCTGGCACAAGGCCGTGGCGGCCAAGTATCCCGGGTACGACATCAGTCGCGTCGGCATCTACGGCGGCTCGGCCGGCGGCCAGTCGACGGCCCTGGCCCTGCTCTACCATCCGGAGTTCTACAAGGTCGGGGTGGCCTTCGCCGGCTGCTTCGACAACCGCATGGACAAGATCAGCTGGAACGAGCAGTGGCTGGGCTGGCCCGTCGACCAGAGCTATTCGGCCGCCTCGGCGATCGACAACGCCTGGCGCCTGCAGGGCAAGCTGCTGATGATCGTCGGCGAGCAGGACAAGAACGTCGACCCCGCCTCGACCCTGCAGTTCGCCGACGCCCTGATCAAGGCCGACAAGGCGTTCGACCTGCTGGTCGTCCCGGGCGAAGGCCACGCGGTCGGCCGCTCCACCGGCCCGATCGACTACGGCCAGCGCAAGGAGTTCGAGTTCTTCCTGCGCCACCTGGCCGGCCAGGAGCCGCCGAACTGGAACGCCCGCGCGATGGTCACCCCGGTGGCGGCGCGATAGCCAACCTCAAGGCGCCAAACTCTTGTCATCCCGGAAAGCGCGGAGCGCTTGTCCGGGACCCAGGGGGAGCGTGAACGCTGTGCGCGCGGCCCCTGGGTCCCGGCTCTACGCTTCGCTTCGGCCGGGATGACAAGGAGAGGGCTTAGTTGCCTTGGGTCGCGCTGTCGTAGAAGGCGTCGAGGTCCTTCTTGAACTGCGTGGTGACCGCCGGGTTGATGTAAACCATGTGCCCGGACTCGTAGTACCTGTAGGTCAGGTTCTTCCGCAGGGTCGGGTCGATCTGCATGTGCTTCAGGTCATACTCCGCCCCGAAGAACGGCGTGGCCATGTCGTAATAGCCGTTCTGCGACAGCACCTTCAGCTTGGGGTTCTGGCGCATGGCCATCGACAGGTCGAGGGCGGTGTCGGCCAGGGCCATCTGAGCGCCGCCTCCGCGTCCGCCCGGCGCCCTGTGCTTCTGGTCCCACTTTCCGCCGCCGATCTGGGCGTAGTAGTTCGGGCGGTAGCTGAGCTTGGTCTTGTAGCCCAGGGTGCCGAACAGGTACTTGTTCAGCGCGCCGATATAGGCCCCGCTGATCGAGGTGTCGGTGGCGTCGAACTCGGGACCGTCGCCGCCATCATCGACGTCGATGCCCTTGAAGCGCGAGTCCAGGCGGCCAACGGTGCGCGACTGGTCACGCAACAGCTCCTTGCGGAACCGGCCGAGCTCGACACGCAAGTCGACGCTGAGCAGGAACTTCTCGGACAGACCCGTATAGGCGCTCATCTGCTTGGCGATGGCCGAGCGTTCGGCGTCGCTGAGGTCCGAGCCCTTGGCCATGGCCGTGGCATAGGGCCCGCGGGCCCATTCGCGCACCTCGGTCAGGAACGGCTCCAGCGCCGCCGGGCGGTTTTGCAGGCGGTTGTGGTACCAGGCCGTGGCCGCGTAGCTGGGCAGGTAGGTGACGAAGATCTGGTCGAAGCCCGGCTGGCGGATGCCGTAGTTCAGGATCGACGACAGCAGGACGACGCCGTTGACCTGCACGCCGCGCTCCTGCAGGGCGTGGACCAGGCCGGCCGAGCGCAGGGTGCCGTAGCTCTCGCCGAACAGGAACTTGGGGCTGTCCCAGCGGTCGTTGATCGTCAGGTAGCGCATGACGCCGCGCGCGAAGGCGTCGATGTCCTGGTCGACGCCATAGAACTCCGGTCCCTTCGACTTGCCGATCGGCCGCGACAGGCCCGTGCCGATGGCGTCGATGAAGACGATGTCGGTCTTGTCCAGCATCGTCTCGTGGTTCTCGGTGATCTTGTAGGGCGCGGGCGCGGCGACATCGACCAGCGGCGTCTCGACGTGCACCGGACCGATCGAGCCCATGTGCAGCCACATGCTCGAGGAGCCCGGGCCGCCGTTGTAGGTGAAGGTCACCGGACGCGGGGCCGAGCCCTTGGGGCGGTCGGCCACGTAGGCGACGTAGAACATGCTGGCCACCGCCTCGCCGTCGTCGTTGCGGATGACGACCGTGCCGGGGGTGACGGTATAGCCGATGACCTTGCCGCCGACCGTCACCGAGCCGCGCTTGGGCTGGGCGTCCTCCTCGGCGGTGGCCTGGGCCAGGTCGGGGGCGTCGGCCTTGGCGGCCTTTTCGGAACCCTTGGCCGGGGCCTCGACGGCCGGCGGCTTTTCCTGGGCCAGGACAGGCTGCGCCGCGAGGGCGGCCAGGCCCAGGGCGGCTATGAGGGGATACGCACGCATGGAAATCTCCGGATGGAAGTCTTGTTCTGGTCTGCGGGAAGGTCCTAGGGGGCCGGCGTGGTCGGGCTCGCGCCGCCGTCAGCGATGTACTTGTCGATCCGCGCCTCCAGCACCGGCAGCGGCACGGAGCCGAGCGCCAGGATGACGTCGTGGAACTTGCGCTGGTCGAACTTGGGACCCAGCTTGGCCTCGGCCTCGGCGCGCTTCTTGCGGATGCTCAGCTCGCCCAGCTTGTAGGCCAGGGCCTGGCCGGGCCAGCTGATGTAGCGGTCGACCTCGGTCTCGATATCGTGCTGGGCCAGCGCGGTGTGGCTGGCCAGGTAGTCGATGGCCTGCTGGCGGGTCCAGCCGTCGTGGTGGATGCCGGTGTCGATCACCAGCCGCGCGGCGCGCCACATCTCGAACGACAGTCGGCCGAAGTCCTCATAGGGCGTGCGGTAGATGCCCATCTTGGTCCCCAGCCACTCCATGTAGAGCGCCCAGCCCTCGCCATAGCCCGAGAAGTAGGTCTGCTTGCGGAAGGCCGGCCGACCGGTCTGCTCCAGCGCCACGGCGGCCTGGAAGCTGTGGCCCGGATTGCACTCGTGCAGGGTCAGGGCCGGGATCTGGTACAGCGGTCGCGACGGCAGGTCGTAGGTGTTCATCTGGCAGGATTCCAGCCCGCCCCGGCCGGACGTGTAGTAGGGCGCGATGGCGGCCGGCACCGGCACGATGGTGAAGCGGTAGCGCGGCAGAAGGCCGATGGTGTCCTTCAGCTTGCCGTCCACGCGCTTGGCCACATAGGCCGACACGCCCAGCAGTTCGTCGGGGGTCTTGGCGTAGAACTGCGGGTCGGTGCGCAGGAACTTGAGGAAGGCGGGCATGTCGCCCTTGAAGCCGCTCTGGTCCTTGACCTTCTCCATCTCGGCCGAGATCCGCGCCACCTCCGACAGGCCGATCTGGTGGATCTGTTCGGCGGTCAGGTCGGTGGTCGTGAACTCCTTGATCTGCGCCTGGTAGTAGGCCTTGCCATCCGGCAGGGCCTCGGCGGCGATCGTCTTGCGGGCCTTGGGCAGGTACTCGTTGCGATAGTAGGCCAGCAGCTTCTGGTAGGCCGGCGCCACCGACTGGGCGATCACCTGCCGGGCCTCGGCGCGGAGCTTCTCCTGCTCCTCGGCCGGGATCGACGAGGGCATGTTGGCGAACGCCTCGTAGAAGCCGTTCTTGGCCGGGTCGGGATCGGTGAAGGCGGCGATGGTGGCGTCGCGGCCGTTCAGGGCCTCGCGCGGCACGGTGAAACCGCGCGCCACGCCGGCCTTCATGTTGGCGATCTGCTCGTCGAAATAGCGCGGGACGTCGCGCATGCGGCCGATGTAGCGGCGATAGCCTTCGGCGCTGGAATAGCCGCTGCGCGCGGACAGGCCGGACCAAAACTGGCTGTCGGCGTTGAACGGCGCTTCCCAGGTCCGGTACTTGCCCTGGGCGACGAAGGCCTCGAGGCTGGTGCGGAACACCGCCGCGTTGATCTTCTCCTCGGGCGACAGCTGATCGACCGGGATCTTGCTCAGCTCGGCCAGGGTCTTGGTCCAGTAGGCCAGGCGGGTCTCCTGGGTGGCCGCATCGACATGCTGCAGCTGGCCGGCGCCGCCGCTGAACGGCGCATCGCTGGCCAGTCGCCCGAACTCCTTCTGCCGCCAGGCCCACTCGGTGTCATAGAGCGCCTTCAGGCGGCTGTCGGCGTCGCTGGCCGAAGCGGCGGCCGGCGCGGCGGTCTGGGCCAGGGCGACCGCCGGAGCGCTGGCCATCAGGGCCAGGGCGGAGACAAGCATCAGGGAGCGAACGAACAAGGGAAGTCTCCATCCAGGACGGGCGGGAAATGTTCAGGGACTAGGGTCAGGAAACGGTCGCGGGGTTGGGATTCTTGCCGCCGCCGGCGATCCAGTCGTCGATGGCCTTTTCCAGGGTCGGCAGCGGCACCGAGCCCAGGCCCAGGATGACGTCGTGGAACCAGCGCTGGTCGAAGTTGGCGCCCAGCTTGGCCTCGGCTTCCGCGCGCTTGCGGCGGATCAGCATCTCGCCCAGCTTGTAGGCCAGGGCCTGACCGGGATCGTTGATGTAGCGGTCGACCTCGATGGTCACCTCGTGGTCGGACAGGGCGGTGTGGCTGGACAGATAGTCCAGCGCCTGCTGGCGCGACCAGCCCATGTGATGCAGGCCGGTATCGACCACCAGGCGCGCGGCGCGCCACATCTCGTAGGTCTCGCGGCCGAACTCGTCATAGGGCGTCTCGTAGACGCCCATCTTCGTGCCCAGCCACTCCATGTAGAGCGCCCAGCCTTCGCCATAGCCCGAGAAGTAGGTGCGCTTGCGGATCGCCGGACGGTTCGGGCCCTCCAGCGCCAGGGCGGCCTGGAAGCTGTGGCCCGGCACGCACTCGTGCAGGGTCAAGGGCGGGATGGTGTAGAGCGGCCGGGCCGGCAGGTTGTAGGTGTTCATCAGGCAGCTCTCGAGGCCGCCATTGCCGCCCGTCCCGAATGGCGCGATCGCCGCCGGCGTCGGCACGATGGTGAAGCGATAGCGCGGCAGCAGGCCGATGGTGAACTTCAGCTGACCGTTGGCCTTGTTGGCCACATAGGCCGACTTGGCGATCAGCTCGTAGGGCGTCTTGGCGTAGAACTGCGGGTCGGTCTTCAGGTACTTGAGGAAGCCCTGGAAGTCGCCGGTCCAGCCCGCCTGCTTCATCGTCGCCTGCATGTCGGCGTCGATCCGCGCCACCTCCTTCAGGCCGATCTGGTGGATCTGCTCGGCGGTCAGGTCGGTGGTCGTATATTCGCGGATCTTGGCCTGGTAGAAGGCCTTGCCGTCCGGCAGGCTCTCGGCGGCGGTGTTGGTTCGAGCGTGCGGGATGTAGTCGTCGCGCACATAGGCCAGCAGCTTGCCGAAGGCCGGCGCGGCGGCGCCGGTGACGGCGGCCCTGCCCTCTTCCATCAGCTTGTCGCGCTCACCGGCCGGGATGGACGACGGCATGTTGGCGAACGGGCCGAAGAACGGATTGGCCGCCGGGTCGCTCGAGGCCAGCGGGGCGATCGTGGTGTGACGGCCCTCGATCGACGCCCTGGCCTTGGTGAAGCCGCGCGCCTGCCCGGCCTTCATGTTGGCGATCTGCTCGTCGACATAGCGCGGCATGTCGCGCAGCCTGCCCAGATAGGCGCGGTACTCGGCGACGGTCCCGAAGCCGGTTCGCGGCGCCATCCAGGTCCAGAAGCCGAACGGGTCCTCGTATTCCTTGAACTTGATCTGGCTGACGAAGGCTTCCAGCGCGGTGCGGAACACCGCGGCGTTGACCTTCTCCTCGGGCGACAGCTGGTCGACGGGGATCTTGTCCAGCTGGGCCAGGGCGTTGGTCCAGTAGGCCAGCCGGCGCTGCTGGCTGGCGGGATCGACGCGCGGCAGGCGGTCGCCCGCGCCGCCGCCCTCGTCGTCGGCGTCGCGGCCGAACTCCTGGGCGCGCCAGTTCCACTCGGCGTCGTAGAGCGCCTTAAGGCGCGCGTCGGCGCTGGTGGCGGCGCTCATGGCGGGCTTCGCCGGCTTGGTCTGCGCCAGCGCCGGCTGAGCGACCAGCGCCATGCCCAGCGCGATCGCCAATCCCGAAACTCGTCTCATAACGCCCCTCCTCCCCATGCCCTGGTCAGGTTGTTCTCGAAGACCCCGACGGCGCATAGATCCGCACGCCGAAGACCGGACCACAGCGGGTCGTGTCGTCGGCGGGCTGGAAGCGCACGGTCACGCTTCCCTTGCCTCGGGTCAATTCGCTTGGGATCGGATAGTCGACATCGAAGAAATCGCCCGGATGCTGACCGGTCAGCGCCTGGGTCGCGATCCGCACGCCATCGATCAGGATGTCGAAGCGTTTGTTGCGCTCCTCACCCCAGTAGGTCGCTTGCAGGATCAGCGGCCCCGGCTTCACCGCGGCCTTGTATTCGAAGAAGCCGAAGGTGCGCGCGTCGCGCCCGTGGCGGCCACGATAGGTGACGGCGTAGCTGTTCTTGGCGGTCAGGCCATGATCGCGCTCGGCCTGCATCTCGCCCAGGTGCATGACGTCGACCGAACGCCGCGCCAGGTCCTGCAAGCGCGCCTGCTCGGCCGCGTAGGCGACCTGCTGTTTCTTCCAGCCGGGTTCGTCGAAGGTGGCGAAATAGACCGCGGTGCGGCGGTCGCGCTGCTGGAAGAACGGCGCGAACGACAGGTCGGCCGGCTTGCCGATGCCCTTTGTCCGGTACTGGCCGAGCGCCGGTTCGACGGGAACGAAGCCGGTCAGCGGATCGCGAGCGACCAAGGCCGGAGCGGGTCCGTCATAGGGCTGGCTGGACGGCCCCAGATCGGCGGCCAGCACCACCGGCCCCTTCAGCACGGCCAGCACGCTGGAGTCGTCGACCGTGGCCTCGGTCCGCAGCGTCATGGGCAGGTCCAGCCTTACCCGGTCGCCCTTGCGCCAGGCGCGGCGCAGGATCGTGTAGTCGCCGGCCGGGCCCGCCGACATAGCCTCGCCATTGACGCTGATCCGCGCGCCCCGGCACCAGCCGGGAACGCGCAGCGCCAGGCCGAAGTCACCTGCCCCCTCCAGATCCTCGACCACGATCTCCACCCGCTCGCCGAACGGATAGGCGGTCTCCATGCGGAACGTCGCCCCCTGTTCGGCCCAGCGGGCGGTCGAGGGGATGTAGAGATTGACCAGCAGGGTGTCGCCGCTGCGCCACCAGATGGAGTCGCCATGCTTGGCGTGGCTCTCCATGCCCGAGCCGACGCAGCACCAGAAGTCGTCGAACGGCCGCGAGAACCGGCGCGCCGAGCCCGACATCAGCGGCACCATGTAGGCGAACATGCCGGTCGACGGGTCCTGGTGAGCCAGGATGTGATTGATATGCGCGCGCTCGTAATAGTCGAACAGCGCCGCCCGGGGCTGCCAGCCATAGAGATGCCGGGTCAGCTTCAGCATGTTGTAGGTGTTGCAGCTCTCGCAGGTCTGCTCGGTGATGTGCCGCGAGATGGTGCGGGGCGCGGTGAAGTATTCCCGGTCGGCGTTGCCGCCGATCACGTAGCTGTAGTCGCGGGTCACGGTCTCCCAGAAGAAGTGCGCCGCCACGGCCTGGTCGGCCTTGCCGGTCAGCTCGTGCAGCCGCGCCAGGCCGATGACCTTGGGGATCTGGGTGTTGGCGTGGATCCACGGCAGGGAGTCGCGGCGCTGGCTGAGCGGGTCCAGCACCTTGGCGTGGCGCAGGCGCTCGGCCAGGGCCAGCCAGCGCGGGTCGCGGGTGCGGGCGTAGAGCTCGGCGAAACTCTCGTTGATGCCGCCGTGCTCGCAGTCGAGGACCGTCTGCACCTGGGCGTCGGAGAGCCGCGCGAACACCGCGTCGATATAGCCGCCCAGGGCCACGGCGACCTTCAGGGCCTGCTGGTTGTCGCAATAGGCCTGCGCGTCGAGCAGGCCCGCGAACAGCTTGTGCCAGTTGTAGAGCGGCACCCAGCAGCCGTTGAGATCAAAGCCCATCGAGCGGATGTCGCCGGCGATCAGCTCGGGGAAGATCGCCTTGCCGTCCTCGACCACGTCGCCGCGCTTGCGCGTGAACCCGGCGACATAGCCGTCGCCATGGGCGGCCTGGACCACCGCCAGTTCGCCGACGATGTAGTCGACCCGCCGCTTGCACTCGACGTCGCCGGTCTGGGCGTACATCAGCGACAGGGCCGTCAGGTAGTGACCCAGGGTGTGGCCGGCGATGGTGTCGCTTTCCCAGCCGCCATAGACCGCGCCCTTGGCCGGAAGACCGGCGCTGGTGCGGAAGTTGTGCAGCAGCCGGTCGGGCTCCAGGGCGTGGAGGTAACGGCGATTGGCCTCCACCGCCTCCAGCCACGGAGAATCCAGCAGCCGCACGTCCGTCAGCGGCAACGGGCTGGCCGGCCCGAGCGGAGCCAGGGGCGCGGCGCTCAGCAGCGACGGCGCCGAGGCGGCCAAGCCGGCCATGGCCAGCAACATGCGTCGATCGATCGACTCCACGGCGCCTGCTCCCTACTTGGTTTCGGGCAGGGCCGGATTGAAGCCCGGCGGATTGACCCCGCCGTCGGCGATGAACTGGTCCAGCCGCGCCTCCAGGGTCGACAGCGGCACCGAGCCTAGCGCCAGGATCGCGTCGTGGAAGTTGCGCTGGTCGAACTTGGGACCCAGCTTGGCCTCGGCCTCGGCGCGCTTCCGGCGGATCACCATCTCGCCCAACTTGTAGGCCACCGCCTGGCCCGGCCAGGCGATGTAGCGGTCGATCTCGGTCTCGATCTCGTGCTCGGACAGCGCGGTGTGGTCGCGCAGGTACTGCTGGGCCTGCTCGCGGGTCCAGCCGTAGTGGTGGATGCCGGTGTCGATCACCAGGCGGCTGGCGCGCCAGATCTCGTAGGACAGCCGGCCGAAGTTCTCATAGGGCGTGTCGTAGACGCCCATCTTGGTGCCCAGCCACTCCATGTAGAGCGCCCAGCCCTCGCCATAGCCCGAGAACGAGGTCTGGCGGCGGAAGTCGGGGCGGTTCTTGGCTTCGGCCGCAACCGCCGCCTGGAAGGCGTGGCCCGGATTGCACTCATGCAGGGTCAGGGCGGTCAGGGTGTACAGCGGCCGCGACGGCAGGTCGTAGGTGTTCATCAGGCAGCTGTCGAGGCCGCCGCGACCGCCGGTGTAGATCGGCGCCAGGGCCGGCGGCACGGGCAGGATCGCGAAGCGCCGGCGCGGCAGGAAGCCGATGGTGTCGGCCAGCTTGCCGTCGACGCGCTTGGCCACATAGGCCGAGAACGACAGCAGCTCCTTGGGCGTCTTCGGATAGAACTGCGGGTCGGTGCGCAGGAACTTCAGGAACTCCGGCATCGTACCCTTGAAGCCGGTCTGGGCCTTGACCGCCTCCATCTCGGCGCTGATCCGCGCGACCTCCTCGAGGCCGATCTTGTGGATCTGCTCGGGCGTCAGGTCCAGGGTCGTGAAGCCCTGGATCTGGGCCTGGTAGAAGGCCTTGCCGTCGGGCTCGGCCTCGGCCGCCAGACTGGTGCGGGCCTGCTTCATGTATTCGTCGCGGATGAAGGCCAGCAGCTTGGCGTAGGCCGGGATCACCGTCCCGGTGAGCACCTGCTGGGCCTCGGCCTTGAGGGCGGCCTGCTCCTCGGCCGGGATCGAGGCCGGCATGGTCTCGAACGGGGCCAGGAACGGATTGTCCGCGCCGGTCGACAGGTTGGGCTCGATGGTCTTGTCACGGCCGGTGACCACCACGCGCGGCACGCTGAAGCCGCGCTTGAGACCGCTGCGCATATTGGCGGTCTGCTCGTCGAAATAGCGCGGGATGTCGCGCATCCGGGCAATGTAGTTGCGGTAGTCCTTGGCCGTCTTCAGCGCGCCGCGCGGGGCCAGGCCCGACCAGAAGAAGGTGTCTGCATTGAACGGCGCCTCGTAGGTCTTGAAGCGGGCGTTGTCGGCCAGGGACTTCACCGAGGCGCGGAAGATCTCGGCGTTGATCTTCTCCTCCGGCGACAGTTGGTCGACCGGGATCTTGTCCAGCTCGGCCAGGACGGCGGTCCAGTAGGCCAGGCGCGCGGCCTGGCTCTTGGCGTCGACGCGCGGAAGATGATCGGCGCCGTCGCCCCAGCGGCCGTTCTCGTCGCGGACCCGGCCCAGTTCGCCCTGCCGCCAGGCCCACTCCCGCTCGTACAGCGCCTTCAGCCGCGCGTCGGCGGCGCCGGCTTGAGCGGAGGCCTGTCCGGCGCTCGCCATGACGCTCGCGGCCAGCAAGGCCGCCGCGATCGTCCGTCCCATCGAAACCTTGCTCATGCCCCTACTCCCACGTCACGCGAACCAACGAAAATCAGTGAGTCAGATCGACCGCCTCGATCGGCATCGGTCCGGCGGGCAGTCCCCGCGCCGTCTTGTCCTTGAGCACCGACTGGCGGATCTCCTCGCGCAGCTTGCGCGCGTCGTAGAGGATGCCGTCCTTGATGGTCCAAGCCACGCCGCCGACACGCTCGACCTTGCCGGTGTCGTCGTTCAGGCGCAGCGAGCCGGTGCCGAACAGCAGCTTCAGATTGGCCAGCGGATTGCCCTGGACGATGACGAGGTCGGCCTTGCGGCCCACGCGGATCGTGCCGACCTGGTCCTCGTGGCCCAGCAGCCGCGCGCCTTCCTGGGTCGCCGAATGGATGACCTCCAGCGACGAGAAGCCGGCCTCGCGCAGCAGCTCCATCTCCTGGATGTAGCCGAAGCCATAGAGGTTGTAGATGTAGCCGCTGTCGCTGCCGACCGTGACGCGCCCGCCGCGGTTCTTGTACTCGTTCACGAACCGCATCCAGAGGCGGTAGTTGTCCTTCCAGGCGACCTCGTCCTCGGTGGTCCAGTCGAACCAGTACGAGCCGTGATGGACGCGGCTGGGGCGGTAATAGTCCCACAGCGCCGGCATCGTGTAGTCGTCGTGCCAGGTGGCGCGGCTCATCCTCATGAGATCGCGGCTGGCCAGGTAGGCGGTGAAGGTCGGGTCCAGCGTGAACTTGCGGTCCAGCAGGGTCTGCATGACCTGTTCCCACTTGGCCGAGCCGGGCGCGGCGGTCTGGGCCCACAGCCGGCCGGATTCGCCGAAGCGCTCCTGCTCGTCGTTGTTGACGAAGTCGGTGGGCCAGCTCTGCAGGCGCTTGTCGGTGAACATCGCCTCGGGCAGGCCGTACCAGTGCTCCATCGACTCCAGGCCGTGGGCCGAGGTGGTCAGCACGTTGGCGAAGGCCACGCTGGGCTGGGCGTGGTGCATGGTGGTGTGGAGGCCGATCTTGTGGGCCTCCTCGATGGCGGCGAACAGCACATCCTCGGAGCCGCCGATGAACTTGACGCCATCCGCGCCGCGCGCCTTGGCCTCCTGCACGGCCAGGCGCGCCTGGACCGGATCGTTGACGGGCGTGTTCCGGATCTTGTGGAAGAACGGATAGATGTCGATGCGCGGCGCGACGATCTCGTTGCGGGCGCTGCGGGCCTTGATGTCGGCCAGCCATTCGATCGGCCGGCTGCTGCCCACCTCGCGCACCGAGGTGACGCCGTTGGCGATCCAGAGCTTGAGGATGTAGTCCGATGGCACGGCTTGCGCGTCGTTCAGGTCGTGCAGGTGGACGTGGGCGTCCACGAAGCCCGGCATCACGTAGTAGCCGGTCAGGTCCAGCTCGTAGTCGCCCTTGGCGGCGCGGGCCGAAGGGTCGATCGCCTTGGGCGCGCCGATGGTGCGGATCTCGGCGATGCGGTCGTTGACCAGGACGATGTCGACCGGCCCCTGGGCCGGCGCGCCGGTGCCGTCGATCATGGTGACGTTGCGCAGCACCACGCGGTTGAACGGACCGATCCCTTCCGTCCGCTTCGGGATCGGATCGGCGACCTTGCCCGCCTTGGCGGCCGGCGCGTCGTCCAGCGGCGCCGCCGCCGATGCGGTCAGCGGCGCGCTCGCCATCATCACGGCCGCGACCGAGGTCAGCAGCACTCGAGCCAGTCTCTTCATCGTTTCCCCTCCCCAGGGTCGAAAGGCCGCGAGCGTTTCGCTCGCGGCCCTCGACATTCGCCTAGAAGCGCAGTCGCGCCCCCATGAAGTAGCGCCGGCCCAGCGTGTCGAAGAGCGACACGTCGGTGTTGGCGTCGCCGACCAGGGTGGTGCCCAGGATCGGCGGCTGCTTGTCGAGCAGGTTGTTGACCCCGCCGAACAAGCTCACCTGCTTGGTCACGTTCACCGCGAACGAGCCGTCGACGTACCAGGTGGGATCGACCTTCTTCACGACGTTGGTCGCGGTCGGGTACAGTTCCAGCTCGCCGATCATCCGGGCCGCCAGGCGCAGGGTCACGTCGCCGCTGGTGTAGTTGGCGCTGAGGTTCAGCTTGAAGTCCGGGGTGATGAAGCCGCCGGTGCCGCTGGAGCAGCCCGCGCCGTAGAAGCCGGCGCAGTCCTGCGGCTTCTGGTTGGCCAGGACCTGGGTCGAACGCTCGAGCAGCCAGCTGGCCACCGCGGTCAGCGACAGGTTGGCCGGCCCGCCCAGCTCCAGCACCGACGGCAGCGGCAGCTTGTAGTCCACCTGGGCGTCGACGCCGCGCACCTTCAGCTGGCCGATATTGCTGTTGCTGGTGCGGACGAAGTCGATCTGGCCGCTCGACAGGCGCTTGACCGCCTGACAGGTGACGCTGCTGAGGTTGAGGTTGGTGAAGCAGTCGTTCAGCGTCTGCTGGGCGTTGATGGTCGTGATCGCGTTCTTCACCTCGACGTTGAAGTAGTCGACCGTGATGTTCAGGCGCGGGATGATCGGCGGCGAGATGACCGCGCCGATCGTGAAGGTGCTGGACTTCTCCTCCGTCAGGTTCGGGTTGCCGCCGCTTTCCTGGGTGAGGCCCAGGGTGGCCTGGGTGAAGGTCTCGATGTCGGCGGCCGGAACGCCTTGGGCGACGCAGAGCTGCTTCTGGGCGGCCGTGGGCTTCTGGGCCGTGGCGCAGGGGTCGGTGCCGCCGGTGAAGCCTTGCGCCCGGGCCGAGTAGAGCTCGGCGATATTGGGCGCGCGGATCGCGCGGTTATAGGCGCCGCGGAACCGGACCCAATCGATCGGCGCGTACTCGCCGCCGGCCTTCCAGGCGAAGACCCCGCCGATCGATGAATAGTCCGAATAGCGGGCCGCGCCCTCGACGGCCAAGGTCTTGACGAACGGCAGGTCGGCCAGGATGGGCACGCGCAGCTCGCCGAAGACTTCCTTGACGTCGAACGAGCCCTTCAGGGCGTTCGAGGACGCCGCGCCGTATTCGCCGTTCAGGTCGAAGGCGCTGGGACTGGAGGCGTACTGATCCTTGCGGTACTCGGCGCCGACCGCCATGGCGACGGGACCGGCCGGCAGGGTGAACACCGTGCCGCTCAGCGAACCGCCGCCGACCTGACGTTCGAAGATGTCGTGAGCGTCGCGATCGGGAGTCAGGAACTTGCCGGCCGCCGGGCTGATCGAGGCCAGGCCGAAGATCGACACCGGAACGCAGCCTTGCGCGCCGCTGCGGCACACCACCTGTCCGGCCGAATTGACGATGGCGTCCAGGCCCTGGCTCAGGCGCGTCTGGTTGATCGTGCCTTCGTTGTGGGTGTCGGTGCGGTTGCGCATGTACTGGTAGAAGGCGTCCCACCGCCAGGTGTGGTCCATCACCTCGAAATCGCCGCGCAGGCCGGTGGTGATCTCGTAGGACTGACGCTCGTAGAACGAGTTGCGGGTGCCCAGTTCGTCGGCGCGCCGCCCGCCGCCGACCACCGAGGCCGTGCCGGTGCGACCGGGATCGAAGATCGCGGCGTTGCTGACGAAGAACTGCCGAAGCGCCGGCGTCAGCGCCGCGTTGGTGGCGTAGTTGGGCACCAGCAGGGTCGAGGACGCCGCGCCCGGCGTCACCGGCGTGAACGAGTCCGGCGCCAGGATCGAGTTGTTGCGCGAGTTGACGAAGAACGCCTCGGCATAGGCCGTGACGTGATCGGTCAGATTGTAGTGGCCGATCGTCGAGACGTTGTAGCGCTCGAGCGGTCGCTGCAGCAGGTTGAACGGCGCGTAGTTATAGGTGTCCTCCGGCTGGCAGTACGGCAGCACCACGCCGCCCGCGCCGAAGCGGATGCCGGTGACCGAGGTGCAGGTCCCGCCGGGGGTCAGGTTGACGCCCACCAGTTGGGCGCGCTGGGTGGCGCTGAGCGGCACGCGCGTGCCGGGGATGCTGCCCGAACCCGAATAGACCAGGGCGCCGTTCACCTCGCCCAGCGGGGTCTTGGAGAAGTCGCGGTCGTTCTGGGTGATCGGATCCTGCTTGGTGTAGGACAGCGACATGGCGACATTGCCGCGTCCGCCGTCCAGGTTGGCGCCCATCGTCAGGTCCAGCTTCTTGGACTTGGCGTCACCGCGATCGGTGACCCCGTACTGACCCGAGGCCTCGAAACCCTCGAAATTGTCCTTCAGAATGAAGTTGACCGCGCCGGCGATGGCGTCCGAGCCGTAGACCGCCGAGGCGCCGCCGGTGATGATCTCGGTCCGCTTGATCAGCGTATCCGGGATGCTGGCCAGGTCGACGTCGGCCGCCGAGTTGGCTGGAATGAAGCGCCGGCCATTGACCAGCACCAGGGTCCGGGTCGAGCCCAGGCCGCGAAGGTTGGCCGTCAGCACGCCCGAGCCGCCGCCGTTGTTGACGGTCGAGGTGTTGCCCGAGGCCAACTGCGGAAACTGGTTCAGGGTCTTTTCGAGCGTGACATTGCCCGACTGCTTGATCTCCAGCTCGCCGACCACCGTGGTCGGGCTGGGCGCCGTCAGGTCCGTCCGCGCCAGACGGGACCCGGTGACGACGATCTCCTCGACCGTCGCGGGCGCATCGCCCGGCGTTGTCTGGGCCAGAGCTGGAGCTCCGATCGCCAGGAACCCGCCGATCATGCTGGAACATAGAACGATAGAGCGAAGATTTTTCCGAGCCTCGCCCGTATTCTGATCACCACTTCTCATGCTCATCCCCCAATTTCTGATCTATTTCGTAGGTGTTTTCGGACCGTCAGTTCTCACTAGATAAAGCAAGTACGTTCCCGCGCGCCACCAACCAGGCGAGCGAGAGCGCTCGATACTCGTCTTTCGAAGACAAGCACCGCCTAGGACGGGTTCAGGACCAGAAACCTTCTCGATCCGTACCGTATACAGAATACGGTATATTGGATCAGAAATTGGTCAAGCCCGTGTTTCCGATTTGTGAAGGGTTGGAAGGCAAGGGGCCGACCTGCCGCTCTATTAGTCAGGCCGCGCCCACGATCCGCGCCTTCGCCCGCCTCCCCTTCCGAGCAAGGGGACCGACGAAACACGGCGTGACAGGAGCGGCGAGCCGCCGCCAGAACGCGGTGTGAGCCGAAGTTCCCTAGACGCCGGCCGGGCGGTTGGCATTCTGCTTCCCCTCACGCCGATATTTATAATAACGTATACAATATTAGCAGCGACGCAAACAGGGACTTCATCGCGCATGGACGCATCAATCGAAGGCGCCAGCCGGCGCGGCCTGGCGGCCCTGGCTCTGGCCATGATGGCGACGCCGGCCCTGGCCGCGCCCGGGGCTTGTCCCCGCGTGAAGGACGAGGCGGCCGAAACCGCCGCCATCCTCAAGGTCATCGCCGACATGCAGGCGGCCTGGAACCGAGGCGACTTCCCCGGCTATATGGCCGGGTTTCTCAATCCGGGCGTGGTGTTCGTGTCGAAGGGCCGTTTCCAGACCGGCTGGCAGGGCACGCTGGACCACTACATCCGCGACTACGGCGCCTCGGCCGACACCCGCGGCCAGGTGCGGTTCTACGACATCAAGGTTGAAATCCTGGGGGCGGACGCCGCCCAGCTGATCAGCCGCTATGAGTTGAACCGGCCAAAGCAGGCCCAGCGCGGGATCAACACGCGCCTGATGCGCAAGGTGGACGGGCGATGGGTGATCGCCCTGAACCACGTCTCGGCCGAGGAAGGCCCCTCCCCGGCCTGATCGCTACGGCTTCTCGGAGCGGGCCAACAGTTCCGCCAGATCCTTCTTCCAGAACCTGGCCCAGGTGTGCGTGCCGTGACCGCGCGTCTCGGGCGTGGCCTGGATCAGGATGAACTTGCCGTTCTTCAGCCGCTTGGCCGCCGGCTCGGCGATGCCGAGGCTGGGCGGGTTGATGAAGTCGTCGCTGGAATTCACCCAGGTCATGGGCGCGGTGATCTTTTCCAGATCCGCCGAAGGATCGTAGTCGCTGGACGCGGCCACCTGATAGAGCATGTCGTTGGCGTCGCGCGTGGGCAGGTCCTTGGCGAAGCGATCCTCGAAGAAGGCGTCGGCCGCGTCGCGGGTGGGCGCCTGCTGCTGCCAGGCCGGCGGGGCCGAGCCCGCGACGATCATCAGGTTGACCGCCCCGCGCAGGCCCAGCACCGGCTGCTGGTCGTAGTCGCCGCCGCGCCAGGCCGGGTCGGCCTTGATCGATTCCATCGCCGCCTTGCGCCAGACGCGGTTCAGGCCAGCGATCTGCACCGGCAGACAGGCCATCGGCATGATCGCCCGCGCGAATTGCGGATGCAGCTCGCCCCACATGAAGCCGTGCATGCAGCCCATCGAGGTGCCCATCAGTAGGCGCAGGCGGTCGACCTTCAGGCCGTCGACCAGCAGCAGGCGCTGGGCCTCGACCATGTCGGCGTAGCCGTAGTGGGGAAACTTGGCGCGCAGGCCATTGCTGGGCTTCGACGAGCCGCCATGACCGATGCCGTCGGGCAGGATGATGTAGTAGCGGGTGATGTCTAGCGGCTGGCCCGGGCCGTACAGCTCGTCGGCGAACTGCGGCTGCAGGAACTGCGCGCCCGTGCCGCCGGTGCCGTGCAGGACCATCACCGCGTTGGTCACGTGGCCTTGCGCGTCGCGCCTGGGCTGACCCAGCGTGCGGTAGTGCAGCTTCAGGCTGGGCAGGGTCTCGCCGGACTTGAACGCGAAGTTCGGGACGACATAGTCGCCCTGGGTGACCTGCTGCTCGTAGGGCGTCGCCGCCCCGGCCGGGCCGCCTATCGCCAGGATAGGGGTCGCCAGGAAGAGCGCGCTGATCGCGGCGGCCAGGATCCTCATGCGCTTCTCCCCTTGCGCGGTTTACGCCCGAATTGATCGTATACGTTATGTGCTTTGACAAGATCCAGACTGAAGACCGTGGGCGCGCATCACGGTCGCGGCGTCGCGAAGCGCGACCGATCCGCAAAGGCCCGACCACGGAACCTTTACGGCCTTTAGTCGTTAGAGGCTCGCGTTCAGGGGCGCGCGGTCAGGGATATCCAGTGAGTTTCAAGCGTATCAGGCAGCTTTGCGTCGGCAAGCCGACGGTCCGCGCGCGCGAACAAGGCTACCGCCCCGTCGGGACCGAGCCGCCCTTGCCCGTCCCGCGCGCTTGCTGATCTCCGCAAGATCGTCCATCCCGCCATCGTCCGTCATCTTAGGCGGGCTCCGCCGCACAGCCTCCACGTCGAGAACCGCATGTCCCTGATCGAACCGCGCAAAGCGTCCGCGACCGGCGCCCGAACGGAGCTGTGGTCGGCGCTGGGCATGGGCCTGGCCCTGGCCTTCTTCCTGATCAGCGGCGTGATCGCCTATCGCAACATCGAGACGCTGCGGATCAACAGCGAGAAGATCTGGCACACCCACGAGGTGCTGATCGCGCTGGACGACCTGCTGTCCACCACCCAGGACGCCGAGACCGGCCAGCGGGGTTATCTGCTGACCGGCAACGACCGCTATCTCGCCCCCTACCAGCGCGCGGTGACCGACGTCGCCACGCGGACCGAGGCGGTCGGCTCGCTGACCAAGGACAATCCCATCCAGCAGGCCAATCACGTCCAGCTCAGGCGCCACATCGACGCCAAGCTGTCCGAGCTGACCGAAACCGTCGCCCTGCGAGGCAGCCAGGGTTCGCAGGCCGCTCTGGCCGTCGTCAACACCGATCGCGGCAAGGCCGAGATGGACGCCATCCGCCAGCAGATCGACGTCATGCGCGCGGAGGAAAACCGCCTGCGCGACATCCGCCTGACCGAGATGAACATCGCTCATCGCACCGCCTTGATCAGCAGCGTGTTGTCGGCCGTGCTGGGCGCGGCGCTGACCTTCGTCGTCTTCGCCCTGATCCGCCGCGGCGGTCAGGCCCGCGCCCGCCAGCAGTGGCTGCAGGCCGGCCAGGTCGGCCTGTCGGAAGTGATGATGGGCGACAAGACGGTCGAGGAGCTGAGCGACAGCATCCTGCACTTCCTGTCCCAGTATGTCGGCTTCCAGGCCGGCGCGCTGTTCAAGGGCGAGAACGGCCGCTTCTACCGCGCCGCCGCCCTGGGCATTCCGGCCGACGCCGACACGCCGCTGCATTTCAATATCAAGGAGGGCCTGCTGGGCAAGGTGGCGGCCGAAGGCCACACCACCATCGTCCGCGACGTGCCCGACGGCTATCTGACCATCGGCTCGGCCCTCGGCCACGACAAGCCCAAGCACCTCGTGCTGGCGCCGACCCACGCCGACGACATCGTCAACGCCGTCATCGAGCTGGGCTTCCTGCATGCCGTCGACGACCGCATCCTGGAGCTCCTGAGCCAGGTGTCGACCTCGATCGGGGTCTCCCTGCGCTCGGCTCGGTACCGCTCGCAACTGCAGAACGCCCTGGAGGAAACCCAGCGCCAGTCCGAGGAACTGCAGGTCCAGAGCGAGGAACTGCGCGTCTCCAACGAGGAGCTGGAGGAACAGGGCCGCGCCCTGAAGGAATCCCAGACCCGCCTCGAACAGCAGCAGGTCGAGCTGGAACAGACCAACAGCCAGCTGGAGGAACAGGCCCAGACCCTGGAGGCCCAGCGCGACGAACTGGAGCGCACCGGCGCGGCCGTGCAGCTGAAGGCGCGCGAGCTGGCCCAGGCCAGCCAGTACAAGTCCGATTTCCTGGCCAACATGTCGCACGAGCTGCGCACGCCGCTGAACTCGCTGCTGATCCTGTCGAAGCTGCTCAGCGACAACACGGCCGGCAACCTGTCCAGCGAGCAGGTCAAGTTCGCCCAGACGATCGAATCCTCGGGCAACGACCTCCTGACCCTGATCAACGACATCCTCGACCTGTCGAAGATCGAGGCCGGCCATATCGATGTGCGCCCCGAGAGCGTGCCGCTGCAGCGCCTGACCAACGACCTGCGGTCGCTGTTCCAGCCGCTGGCCGACGAGCGCCAGCTGGGCTTCGAGATCAAGGTCGCGACCGATACCCCGCCCCTGCTGGAGACCGACCGCCAGCGCCTGGAGCAGATCCTCAAGAACCTGCTGTCGAACGCCTTCAAGTTCACCCAGGCCGGCCAAGTCACGCTGGCCATCACCCCAACCGGCGACAACGAGATCGCCTTCGCGGTGACCGACACCGGCATCGGCATCGCGCGCGAACAGCGGGAGAGCATCTTCGAGGCCTTCCGCCAGGCCGACGGCACCATCAGCCGCAAGTACGGCGGCACGGGCCTGGGCCTGTCGATCAGCCGCGAACTGTCGCGCCTGCTTGGCGGCAAGATCGCGCTGGAGAGCACGCCGGGCGAAGGCAGCACCTTCACCGTCACCATCCCGCGATCCTACGACCCGGCCCGCGTCGCGCCGCGTCCGGAACCTTCGGCCTCTCCCGCGCCCGCTCCGGCAGTCCCGGCGGCCCCGGCCCGCGCACGTCCCGCCGCGCCGATGACCCGCACGATCGAGGACGACCGCGACCAGCTGGCCAACGGCCGCCGCGTGCTGCTGGTCATCGAGGACGACGACAAGTTCGCCAGCATTGTCCGCGACCTGTCGCGCGAGCTGGGCTTCCAGTGCCTGGTCGCCGGCACCGCCGAGGACGCCCTGAAGCTGGCCCGCCAGTTCAAGCCCAGCGCCGTGGTCCTGGACGTCGGCCTGCCCGACGAGTCCGGCCTGATGGTGCTGGACCGCCTGAAGCGCGACGACGCCACGCGGCACATCCCGATCCACGTGATCTCGGGCGCCGACCACAGCCAGACCGCCCTGTCGCTGGGCGCGATCGGCTACATGATCAAGCCCGTCAAGCGCGACGACCTGGCCCAGGTCTTGACCAACCTGCAGTCGAAGCTGTCCAGCACGGTGCGCCGCGTGCTGATCGTCGAGGACGACGACGTGCAGCGCGACGCCGTCGGCAAGCTGCTGTCCTCGGGCGATGTGGAGACGGTTGGGGTCGGCACCGCCGCCGAATGCCTGGAGCTGCTGAAGACGCAGACCTTCGACTGCATGGTGCTGGACCTGTCGCTGCCGGACGCCTCGGGCTTCAGCCTGCTGGAGACGCTCAGCCAGAACGGCGACCACGCCTTCCCGCCGGTCATCGTCTATACCGGCCACGACCTGTCGGCCGACGACGAGCAGCGCCTGCGCCGCTATTCCAGCTCGATCATCATCAAGGGCGCCAAGTCGCCCGAGCGCCTGCTGGACGAGGTCTCGCTGTTCCTGCACCAGGTGGTGTCGGAGCTGCCGCCCGAGCAGCAGAAGATGATCAAGAAGGCCCGCAACCGTGACGCGGTGCTGGAAGGCCGCCGGGTGCTGATCGTCGAGGACGACATCCGCAACGTCTATTCGTTGACCAACGTGCTGGAGCCGCGCGGGGCCATCGTCGAGATCGCCCGCAACGGCCAGGAGGCCATCGAGGCCCTCGACCGTTCGGCCCAGGGCGACCCGGCCAACGCCATCGACCTGGTGCTGATGGACGTGATGATGCCGGTGAAGGACGGCCTGACCGCCACCCGCGAGATCCGCGAGGACGCCCGCTGGGCCAAGTTGCCGATCCTGATGCTGACCGCCAAGGCCATGCCCGACGACCAGGCGCGCTGCATCGCCGCCGGCGCCAGCGACTACATGGCCAAGCCGATCGACGTGGACAAGCTGCTGTCGCTGGTCCGGGTCTGGATGCCGAGGTAGCCGGTGTCCGAGATCGAAGACCTCGAGATCCAGCTGCTGCTGGAGGCGCTGTTCCAGCGCTACCACTACGACTTCCGCCACTACGCGCGGGCGTCGATCAAGCGCCGCCTGATTCAGGCGCGCCTGCATCTGGGCTTCGCGACCATCTCGGCGATGCAGGATCGCGTGCTGCACGACGCCTCGATGCTGCCGCGCCTGCTGGACTTCCTGACCGTGCAGGTCAGCGAGATGTTCCGCGACCCGACCTACTTCAAGGCCCTGCGCGAGAAGGTGCTGCCGCATCTGCGGACCTATCCCTCGCTGAAGGTCTGGATCGCGGGCAGCAGCACGGGCGAGGAGGTCTATTCGCTGGCCATCCTCTTCAAGGAGGAAGGCCTCTACGACCGGACGATCTTCTACGCGACCGACATCAATCCCGAGGCGCTGGCCGCCGCCGAGGCCGGCGTCTACGCCATCGACCGCATCCGCAAGTTCACTGAGAACCACCAGAAGTCCGGCGGCAAGTCGTCGCTCTCGGACTACTACACCGCCGCCTACGGCCGGGCCGCGTTCGACAAGACGCTGCGCGAGCGGGTGGTGTTCTCGGACCACAGCCTGGTCACCGACGCGGTGTTCGCCGAGATGCACCTGATCTCGTGCCGCAATGTGATGATCTATTTCGATCGCCCGCTGCAGGACCGCGCCATCGGCCTGTTCCGCGACTCCCTGACCCGCAAGGGCTTCCTGGGTCTGGGTTCGAAGGAGAGCCTGCGCTTCTCCAGCCACGCCGGCGCCTTCACCGATTTCGTGCCGGGCGAAAAGATCTACCAGAGGCGCGAGCCATGAGCGGGACACCGATCCGGGCCGTCGCGATCGGGGCCTCGGCCGGCGCGGTGCAGGCGCTGCTGGCCATCCTGCCCGCCCTGCCCGCCAGCTTTTCGCTGCCCGTGCTGGTGGTCGTCCACGTTCCGCCCGACCGCTCCAACATGCTGGTGCCGCTGTTCCAGTCCAAGTGCCGGATCACGGTCAAGGAGGCCGAGGACAAGGAGCCGGTCGAGAAGGGCGTCATCTATTTCGCGCCCTCGGACTATCACATGCTGGTCGAGACCGACGGCTGCGTGGCCCTGTCGACCGACGAGCCGGTGAACTATTCCCGCCCTTCGATCGACGTGCTGTTCGAAAGCGCGGCGGACTATTATGGATCCGCCCTCGTCGGCGTCATCCTCACCGGCGCCAATCACGACGGGGCCGCGGGGCTCAGGGCCGTGGCGGACGTCGGCGGCGTGGCGGTCGTCGAGAACCCGGACGGGGCCTATGCCTCGGCCATGCCGCATGCGGCGCTGGAGGCCACCCCATCGGCCACGATCATGAAGCACGACCAAATCCTATCCTACCTGTCGAGTCTGGGGACCGCGCGATGACGGCGGACAAACCGATCAACTTCCTGCTGGTCGATGACCTGGAAGAGAACCTGTTGGCGCTCGAGGCCTTGCTGCAGCGCGAGGGCCTGACCTGCCTGAAGGCGCGCTCGGGCGAGCAGGCGCTGGAGCTGCTGCTGGTCCACGACGTGGCCCTGGCCCTGCTCGACGTGCAGATGCCGGACATGAACGGGTTCGAGCTGGCCGAGTTCATGCGCGGCGCCGCCCGCACCAGCCACGTGCCGATCATCTTCGTCACCGCCGGCGTCGCCGACGCCACGCGGCGCTTCCGCGGCTATGAGGCCGGCGCCGTCGACTTCATCCAGAAGCCGATCGAGGCCGACATCCTGCGCAGCAAGGCGGCGGTGTTCTTCGACCTCTACCGCCAGCGCCAGCAGATCGAGGCCCAGCGCGACGAACTGGAGGTCGCCGCCCAGGCCCTGCGCCGCGCCGACCGGCACAAGGACAGCTTCCTGGCCGTCCTGGCCCACGAGCTGCGCAACCCGGTCGCCGCGCTCAGCGGCGGCCTGCACCTGCTGGGCAAGGACATCGCGCCCGAACGCGCCATCGACATCCGCACCCGCATGGACCGGATGCTGACCCACCTGTCGCACCTGGTCGACGACCTGCTGGACGTCTCGCGCGTCAGCCAGGGCAAGATCTCGCTGCGCAAGCAACGGATCGAGCTGACAGAGGTGCTGCGTTCGGCCACCGAGGCCAGCCAGCACAATCTCGACGCCGGAAAGCACCAGTTCGTGGCGGAGATGCCGGACGAGCCGATCTGGCTGGACGCCGATCACACGCGCCTGGCCCAGGTGGTGTCCAACCTGCTCAACAACGCCGCAAAATACACCCCCGAGGGTGGAACGGTAACCCTGTCGGCGGTCGCCGACGGCGCCATGGCCGAGATCCGCGTCGCCGATACCGGCGTCGGCATTCCGCCGGACATGCAGTCGCGGATCTTCGAGATCTTCGCCCAGGTCGAGGACCACCTGACCAAGGCCCAGGGCGGTCTCGGCATCGGTCTGGCCCTGGCCAAGCAGTTGGTGACCTTGCACGGCGGCACGCTGACCGTGGAGAGCGCCGGTCAGGATCAGGGCAGCACGTTCACGGTGCGCGTTCCGGTCGCGGTCGACGCTTAGGGTCTGTCCCGTTCAGATGGAACCATCAGAACGGGACAGACAGGCTCTAACCCGCGAACACCTTCCGCCCCCGCTCCACCGACATCCGGTGCGAGCCGGCGACCGCGAGGCTCCGCGCCTTGATGGTCTGCATGAACAGCCACTCGCCCGTCACCCGCTGGGGCGTGATCCGCAGCATCATGTAGCCGCGCTGGCTGGTGTCGGCCCACTTCATCTCGGGATTGGCGGCCATGAAGCCCGCCGCCACCGTCTTGGGATCGGGCGCGAAGGCGTTTTCCATGCCGTTCGAGGTGACGCTGTGGCCCGCGAACTCGACGCCGGCGGGCCGCCCGTCCTCGATCAGGCCATAGGCCCAGGCGTTGTGGCTGTCGCCCGACAGCATGACGAGGTCGGCATCGGCGCCCTGCGCCGCCTTCAGCAGCCGTGAGCGCGCCGCCGGATAGCCGTCCCAGCGGTCCATCCACATCGGCAGGCCGGCCTGTGCGGCGCGGACATTGTCGCGGAAGCCGTTGATGCTCTTCTCGGTCGCGTCGGGGCGCAGCCAGCCGACGGCGTCCTTCGGCATGACGGTGCGGCCCAGGATCGTGCCCATGCCGACCATCTGCCAGCCCTTATTGGCTTTCAGGGCGTGGTTCAGCCAGCTCTCCTGGGTCGAGCCCAGCATGGTCGCCGATGGATCCCTCCAGGGCCCGTCGCGGAACGCCCTCAGCGCCGCGTCCGGGTTCTCGGCCTTGAAGGCCGCGCCCATGCTGATCTGCTGGGTGCGGCCCAGCAGGCGCGACTCGGTGCGGTAGAGCGTGGCCAGCGCGCCGATCTGGTAGGCCTTCCACGGCTCCTCGGAGACCGGCATCCACTCGCGATAGACCTGCATGGCGGCGGCCTTGCGGACGCCCCAGTCGCCCTCGGTGGCGGCCTGGTGATTCTGCGCCCCGCCCTCCCAGCTGTCATTGGCCGACTCGTGGTCGTCCCAGAAGCCGACCATCGGAGCCATCTGGTGCAGCCGTTGCAGGTCCGGGTCCGCGCGATAGCAGGCGTAGCGGAGGCGGTAGTCGGCCAGGCTCAGGATCTCGGTGACCGGTTGCAGCATCGCCTTGCGGCCGTCGGCCCAGTCGCTGTCGCGGGTCGAGGCCAGGCCGTATTCGTAGATGTAGTCGCCGGTGTGCAGCCACAGGTCCAGATCATCGCGCGCGGCGGCGTGGCCATAGGCGTTGAACCAGCCCACGGGCAGGTTGGCGCACGAGAAGACCGCCAGGTTGAAGCGATCCACCGGCCCCAGCGGCAGGGTCTTGGTGCGGCCGACCGGGGACTTGTCGCCGTTCGGAGCGATGAAGCGATACCAATGGATCGCGCCGGGCTTCAACCCATCGACCGTGATCTTGGCCGTCCAGTCGCGATAGGCGCCCGTGCGGACGACGCCGCCGGCCACCACCTTGGCGAAGTTCGGGTCCTGGGCGACCTCGACCCGCAGGGTCGGCGTGCTCTCGCCCGCCGCCGGGACATAGCGGGTCCACAGCAGCATGGAATCCGCGCCCGGCTCGCCGCTGGCGACGCCGTGGGTGAAACCCGTGGCGCCCAGCACCTCGGCGGCCAGCGAGCGGCCCAGCGGCGACAGGAAGGCGGCGGCGCCCAGGCCGCCGGCCAGGACCAGGCGGCGGCGATCGATCTTCAGAACCATGACGCGATCCTCGGGCTGTGAATTTGGGAAAGGAGATGGCCGCGCCCAGGGGAGAGGCGCGGCCATGGAAGGGATCGGCGACCTAGAAGGTGCCCTTGATCCCCAC
Organism: Caulobacter sp. GW822-FHT01G02; assembly: GCF_058802865.1. Classification (NCBI taxonomy): domain Bacteria; kingdom Pseudomonadati; phylum Pseudomonadota; class Alphaproteobacteria; order Caulobacterales; family Caulobacteraceae; genus Caulobacter; species Caulobacter sp. GW822-FHT01G02. The sequence goes on along the minus strand of NZ_JBXAON010000001.1, from coordinate 945,285 downwards.
GTTCCACATCGAGCCGTAGATGCTGTACTGCTGCACCCGGCTGCGATCGTTGGAGTAGACGATGTCCGGCTTGTTGAAGATGTTGCGGCCGGCCAGCATCACTTCGAACTGACGATTGATCTTGTAGCTGGCGCTGACGTTCCACAGCTCGCGCGAGGCGCGGTAGAGGATGCCGTTGTTGGCGGTGGTCGGCGTGTTGCTCAGCGCGCTGGTGCGGGCCGACGACTGATAGTTGCCGGTCAGCTGAATGTCGAACTTGCCGTAGCTGTAGCGCAGACCCCAATTGGCCGAGGTCTTGGGCAGGTTCACGCGCTCGCCGTCCGGATCGACCTTGGTCACCGAGGCCCGCAGGCCCAGGCCGCGCAACGCGCCCGGCAGGAAGGTCAGCTGCTGGTCGTATTCCAGCGTGACGCCCTTGTTGGTGCTGGTGCCCGGCAGGTTCTGGGCGCTGCGGAAGGTGTAGCCGGCGTAGTCGGCGGGATTGTAGCCGACGTCCGCGGGATCGACGGTGACGCCCGTCACCTGCATGTCCTGCACGTCCAGCTGATAGGCCGAGATGGCGATGATGCCCGACGGTTCGAGATAGTACTGCAGGCTGGCGAAGTACTTGGTCGAATGCTCCGGTTTCAGCAGCGGGTTGGGCACGGTGACGATCAGGTTGTTGTCGTCCACGGCCACCACGCCGCCCAGGTTGCCGTAGTCGGGACGCAGGATCGACTGGCTGAAGGCCAGTTGGCCGACCAGCTTCTTGGTCAGGTCGTACTTGACGCCGCCGCTCCAGAACCAGTCGTCATATTCGCCCTCGCGGGTCGTGTAGGTCCCGTTGCGATACTGGTACAGCAGGCCGGCGACGGTGCTGGTCGACAGGCCCGCGGCGGTCACCTCCTTGGCCGAACGGATGTCGGCGACGCGCGCCTCGGTCTTGGTCTTCTCGTAGCGCAGGCCAAGGTCGAACTGGGCCTTGCCGACGCGCGGCTGCACCTCGGCATAGGCCGCGCTGACCTCCTCGCCGATCTTCTTGTTGTTATCCAGCTGACGCTTCAGGTTGCCCACGGTGTCGGGGACGAAGTAGTCGGGGTGCTGGGCGTAGATGTCGTAGACGCCGTAGTTGCTGTCGGCGCGCCAGTGCTGGTCATTGAGGTTGCCGGCGTCGAAGCCGTGGATCTTGAAGGCGTAGTTCTGGGTGGCCGGGATCATGGCTTCCGGCGCCTTCTGGCTCAGGTCGCCGGTCGGGCCGACGTACTGGAACTGCTTGAACGAGCCCTCGATCGTCTTCCAGGCGTTGGTGCGATAGCCCGCGCCGGCCAGGACCTTCAGCTGGACCTGACCGAAGGCCAGCTTCTTCTTCAGATCCAGATTGGCGCCGTACATCTGGTTGTTGGCGTTCGACTGCGACGTGCGGATGTTGTTGCCGATGTCGTCGTCGCGGTTGAAGCTGGCCGGGTCGCCCCACGGACGGCCGGCCGTCTGCTTCAGCGTCCAGGCGTTGGAGTCCTCCGACGCGCGGTCCAGGGTGAAGCCGATCCGGGTCAGGTAGCTGTCGGTGCGGACGAAGAAGCCCCGGTCATTGTCCTCGAAATTGAATTCCGAGCTGGAATAGTTGGCCCGCAGCACGGCCTCGAACGTGTCGCCGCGATATTCCAGCTTCGGCGCGAACACCCAGGCCGGGGTGCCGGCGTAGCGGTGCGAATATTGGGTGTGCAGCCGCGTATTGGTCCCGTTCGGATTGACGACGATGTGCGTGCCGGTCGAGTCCGCCGTGGCCTGGGTGGCCGTCGTCGTGCCGAAGATCAGGTAGGTGTACTGGTTGAAGTACTCGACGTCATAGAACGAGTAGGTGCTGCGCAGGGACAGCGCCAACTGGTCGGTGATCTTGTAGTCGACGCTGAGATTGGCCGCCTTGCGGTGGGTCAGCTTCGGACCCGGGCGGTACATCAGCTGGTACGGGATGACCCGGCCGTTGGCCAGATACGACCAGTCGGTCTGGATGCGGTCCTGCTGGACGAAGTTGGCGTTGTAGCTGGCGTTGAAGGCGACGCCGAGGCGGCCGTCCAGGAACACGTCGGCATAGCCGACCTGGGCGGACGGGAAGATCGTCGAGTGCTTCTTGTCGTCCGGCAGATACTGGCGCGACAGCGTGGAGTCGGACGTGCCGACGCCGCCGACCTGGAAGCGCAGCAGGCGGCCGTTGCGCTGGAAGGCGTACTTGCTGCGCAGGTTGATGGACCCGCCGGGGCTGTCGGCGTCCATATTGGCCTGCAGGGTGTTGTTCAGCTCGATCGAGTCGATGCCGGTGATCGACATCTGCTCGAAGGAGTTCTGGCGGCCGGCGTTGTTGTTCGACGTGGCCGTGGCCATGCGCGCGCCGTCGGTGGTGAAGGTCGAGTACTTGGGATCGAGACCCCCGATGCGGACGGCGGTGGCGTCGACCTCGGTGTAGTCCAGCGACAGGCCCGGCATGTTCTTCATGAACTCGCCGACGTCGCCCATGGTCAGGGCGCCGAAGTTGTCGGCGGCCACGACGGTCTTGGCGTTGGTCGAGGCGCGGCGCTCCATGATGGCCGCAGCCTGGCCTTCGCGCTTGGCGGTGATGGTCACCGCCTCGACGCCTTCGCTGGCCAGGGCCGCGTCCGGCGGCTGCAGCGAGAACTCGACGGTGGCGGTCTGGTCCGGGGTGACCGTGACGATCTGCCTGGACTCCTGCAGGCCGGTGTACTTGACCACGACGGTGACGTCGCCGGCCGGCACGCCGGTCAGTCGAAAGTCGCCGCCGTTCTCGGACAGGGCGACGATCGGCGTGCCCTCGACGCGGATCTCGGCGTTGCGGACGTACTCATGGGTCGCGGTGTTGAAGACCCGGCCGCGCACCATGCCCGAGCCCACGCCGGCCTGGGGGCGCGAAGCGCCCGAGGCGGACGCGGCCTTCAGAGTGATGATCTGGCCGTCATCGGTGTCGATCCGCAGCGGCGTGCCGGCGATCAGGCGACGCAACGCCGTGCGCACGTCCATCGTGCCCTTCACGGCCGGGGTCTGGATTCCGCCGAGGTCGCGCGCCGGAGCCACGATCTGCACCTGCCCCTGGCGGGCCAGTTCGGGGATGGCGCGGACGGCCGCCTGGGCCGGGATGTCGAAGACGCGCTCCTGCGCGAAGGACGGCGCGGCGATCGCGAGCGCCACGATCGACGTCCCACAGGCGAGGACGGAGTAACGGGAAATCATAGGCAAGCACCCCAAGGTCATCGCGTTGGTCGCGACCTTCGCGATTGAGAGGAACCGGCCGAGGCCTTCCGCTAACGGTAATAAAAACTTCTTATTCGGCGACCGATCGGCGGCTCAGCACCACCGTGTCGCCCTGCTGGTCGAGCCTCGCGTCGAACACCCGCGCGATGGCGCGGCTGAAACCCACGGGATCATTGGCGGCGAACAGGCCGGTGACCGGTTCGCGCGCCAGGACGGGGTCGCCGATCTGGATGCGGGTGTCGCTGTAGCGGGCGAAGACCTCGGCCGCCTGCTTCAGGGTCTCGCCCTCGAAGGCCAGCTTGCCCTCGCGCCAGGCCAGCTCGCGGCTCACCGTCTCCGGGGTGATCGCCCGCGGGCGCTCGGCGGCGGGACCGTCGGAGAGCAGCAGGCGGGTGTTACTGGCCAGCCGGACCGCGTGGGCCGACACCAACGCCGGCGCGACCTCCACCAGGCCCTGATTGACCAATACGTCGACCGGCGCCTGGTCCAGCTTGCGGACGCGGAAATTGGCCTGGGCCGTGCTCAGCCGTCGGCCGTCGACCTCGACGATGAACGGTCTCCGGTCATCGCGCGCGACCGAGAAATAGGCCTCGCCCTTCAGCAGGGCGACGATCCGCCGGCCCTTGTCGTAACGGATGCGGATCTTGGTCTCGGTGTTCAGCAGGACCGTGGAGCCATCCTTCAGCGGCGCCAGGCGGATCTCGCCGCGCTCGGTGCTGATCACCGTGCCGGCCGCGGCTGGCAGGCCGATGGCCAAGGCGCCCAGGGACGCGCCGACGGCCGCGCCGCCGCCCCAGGTCAGGGCCTGGCGGCGGGACAGGCGCGAGACCTTCGGCGCGGCGAAGTCGGCCGGGTCGAAGTCGTCGCCCAGCGCCTGGGCGGACTCGCTCATCATCGCCATCGCCTGGGCCCGCAGCATCGCGCCCTTGCGGCGCGGATCCCCCTTCAGCCAGGCCTGGAAAGCGTCTTCCTCCCTCGCGGACAAAGGCCCACGGTCCAGCCGCGCCGTCCAGTCGGACGCCGCCTGATCAATGTCTCGACTGGATTCTCGCTGGTCCATCTACCGGGGCAATCTCCGCTTTCACGGTCCTAGAGGTTTGGGGTCGTCTGTTTCCGCTACGACCAAACCAATCAATCAGGAATAGAACGCCTCGGGATATGTGAGTCTCGACCGTATTCTCTGAAATTCGCATCCGCGCGGCGATCTCGCGCTGTGGCAAGCCCTTGACCCGTCTGAGCACGAAAGCCTCGCGGGTCTTGGCGGGCATCGCCGCGATCGCCTGGGCCAGCCGCCGAAGTTCGTCCCGGTCTATGGCCAGACGTTCCGGCGAGGCCGCCTCGTCGGGATGCTCCAGGCGCTCCAGGTCCTCGACCGTCTGGATCGAGACGATGCGCGCCCGGCGCACGTGGCGGACCACGATCGAACGAGCCACCTGGAAGAGATAGGCGCGCGGATGGCGGATGCCCTCGACGCTCTCCTGCTCGGCCAGGATGGCGTAGGCCTCCTGGATGACGTCGTCGGGGTCGACGCCGACCGGCGCGCCGCGCGACAGCCATCCCCGCAGCGCGGATTCGTGCGGCAGGATGTTGCGCAGGAACCACCGTGTTCTTTCCCTGTCGGCGCCGCTCATCGTCCACCCGCTGACTGGATTCGTCTCACCACGGAGCCTTCGCCTAGAGCCCTATTGTGACAGCCAGACCTCACCGCGCGGCAGGGTTGTCCGCCAGCTTTCGCAACTCGTCGGCGGTGACGGGGACGAACGGCTTGTGGGCGTCGCCGGTCCAGCGGTTGAGCGTCAGGTCGGCGGTCTGGCCGTCGGGCGTCTTGGCGTTGACCGCCAGATAGAACAGGCCGGCGCCGACCGGCTGCAGCCCGACATCGGCCTTCTGGTTCCAGCCGCGCACGTCGGTGGCGGGGTCCTTCAGGCCGTCGTCGGCGAGCGGCAAGAGCCTCCCCTGCTCCCAGCCCTGCCCCGCCTTCACGCCGATCAGGTCGCCGGTCTTCGGCTGCGCGGCGGCGTCGAAGGCGTACAGACCGTAGTTCGGCCACGACGGCTTCTGGCCCGGATAGACGCCCATGAACCAGCGCTTGGAGGCCGGGTCATAGGCCAGGTTCTGGACGCCGTAGCGGGTGTTGCCGGTGCGGACGAAGACCTTGGCGTCCACCGCCGCCGGCCCGTTGCGATGCGGCGCGGCTTCGGTCAGCGGGCCGGCGTAGCGCCCCCAGTCGCCGACGTCGTACTGCAGCAGCACCTGGTGGTCGTTGTCGGTCCGCGTCGTGTTTCCATAGACGCCGTAGGCCACGGTCAGGTAGCGCTTGCCATCCGTCTGGCCGAACGCCGGACCGAACGACACGCCGTCGATGCCCGAGGCGTCGTAACGGTGATCGGGCGAGGCCACGACGTCGCCCTTGAACTTGCCGTCGTCGCCCTCGAACACCCCGTCGCCGTTCAGGTCGGCGCTGTAGTCCCTGACCACCTCGGGCAGGTAGACGGTGCGGAAAAGCGCGCTGCCGGACGCCTCGACGCCGACGCGGTCCAGCCGGGCCACGTCGATCACGGCGATATAGAAGGCCTTGTCTTCCTTGTACTCCAGCGAGCCGTAGACCTTGCCGTCGGCCGGATTGAAGTCGAGGTCGCCCAGGTGTCCGGTCCAGCCGACCAGCGTGCCGATCAGCTTGCCGCTGAAGTCGTACTTCGCCAGCAGGGTCGTGAACGAGTAGTAGATGAAGCCGCCCCGCACATCGACGGCGACGCCCTGCACGTGGCCGGCCTTCCAGGTCCCGCCGTTCTGGGTCAGCGGCAGGTTGGCCAGGCCCCCCTCGGCGAGCGCCGGACCGCCGACGCACAAGGCCAGGATCGAAGCGGCCAGGGCCAGGCGATGACGAACGGACATGGTGAAGACCCCGACCTAGCGTTGGCGGGCGGACCTAGGGCGTCTTGGCGACAGCTTGATGACAGTTCGGCGTCAGAGCCGGCGTCAGGGCGCCTCTCGGATCGAGAAGCTCTGCTCGATCAGGGTGGCGCGGCCGAAGATGGTCATGAAGGCGATGTCGGCCGCGTCCCGCCCCGTGGCGACCCGCACCAGGCCGTCGATCGGCGCCTTGCCCGTGGCGTCGACCAGGCGCCAGCGGCCGCCCAGATAGACCTCGGCGATGGCGTGCAGGTCCGGCGGCTCCAGCTTCCAGGCATAGGCGCTGACCGCTCTGGCCGGGATGTCGGCGGCGCGGCACATGCCGATGATCAGGTGCGTGAAGTCGCGGCAGACGCCGGCCCGGTCGACCAGGGTGTCGATCGCCGTGGTGCCCGAGTTGCTGACTCCGCCCAGATATTCGATGTGCTCGGCGATCCAGTCCAGCATCGCCTGGACCTTGGCCCCGCCCTTGAGCTCGCCGAACTCGCGCTCGACGAACAGCTCGAGGCGATCGGACGGGCTGTAGCGGCTGGCGCGCAGGAACGGCAGCACCTCGCTGGGCAGGTCGCGGATGGCCATGGCCGGCGCGTCGGCCAGGTCGTGGTCGCGCCGCATGACCTCGACCTGGGCGCGGTAGAGCGCGTTGACCGTTCCCGTGGCGGTGAACACCGTACGCCGCTCGAAGGTCACCGGATCGTCGACCCGCACGGCCTCGACATTGGGCCAGAAGGTCAGGGCTTCCAGCCCCACCACCTGGTCAGGTCCGTGGGCGGCCTCGACCAGCAGCAGCACCTCGCACGGGGCCGCGAAGTCATAGGTCAGCGAGGCTTCGACGTCGAAACGCATGGCGATCCTGGAAATGGGGCGACCGAGAGCCGGCCGCGCCGCCTAACAATCCGCCAGGATGGCTTCGGTTCAGAACCTCTATCGAGCGAAAGGGAATGGCGATAGCGACTTGCTGGTCTCCTCGACCAGCAGGGTGCGATTGATCGGCGCCGCCGCCCGCTGCGGACAGGCCGGGCGCTCGCAGATCCGACACGAGGGGCCGATCTCGACAGTGATCGGCGCGGCCATGTCCAGGCCCCGCGCATGGACCAGCTTGGATGCGTATTTCAACTCGCAGCCCAGGCCGACGACCAGTTCGTCCTCCAGTCCCGCCTGCAGGCCCGAGGTCCGCCGCACCGTGCGCGACAGGGTGAAGTAGCGCTCGCCGTCCGGGGTCTCGATCACCTGGGTGACGATGCGCCCCGGGGTCTTGAAGCTGTCATGGACGTTCCAGCGCGGACAGGCCCCGCCGAAACGCGAGAACGGAAAGGGCCCGGCCGCGAACCGCTTGGAGATGTTCCCCGCCGCGTCCAGCCGCATCATGAAGAACGGCACGCCGCGCGAACCGCTACGGCCCAGGGTGGTCAGCCGCTGGGCGGCCTGCTCGTAGCTGATGCCGAAGCGCGGCCGCACCCGCTCGATGTCGTAGCCGCTGGACTCCATGGCGGCCAGGAACGGCTCGTAGGGCATCATGATCGCGGCGGCCAGGTAGCTGTCGAGAAACACCTTGAGCAGCTGGCGCGTGGCCCTGTCGGGGGCCTTGAAGCGGTCGGTCAGGTCCGACAGCACCTCCCCGCCCTCCATCAGCCCCAGCTGGTAGCACATGCCGAAGGTGCGGCTGGCGTGGGCCAGGGTCTCCGACAGCATCAGGCGCTTGCGGTGATGATCGTAGCGGCGCAGCGAGCCGGTCATCACCTCGACCGGCATGATCCGGGTCTGGATGCCGAACTTGCTCTGCAAACGCTCGCGAACCGCCGGCGCCAGGTCCTGCGGGTCGGCCTTCAGCTGGGCGACGATCTTCTCGGCCAGAGTCTCCAGTTCGGCGAAATGGTTGCGCTGGGCGCCCACCAGGTCGCGGACCCAGTCGGTCGGCGACGATTGCTCCGAGGCCGGCCCCGTCCCGTCCGGGCGCTCGAAGGCGCCCAGGTCGATCATCCGGCCGCGATCCAGATAGGCGCGATAGAGCCGCGTCATGGCCTCGGCCAGGCCCGGCGACAACTCGGCGACCTCGGCCGCCTCATGGCGCGAGATCCCTAGATCCGCGAACATCTTGTCGGCCAGCACCTCTTCCAGCCCGGCCCCGCCGCCCGGATCGTCGGCCGACAGGCTGCGCAGGTCCAGGTCATAGGCGTCGGCCAGCCGCAGCAGGATCTGCGCGGTGACCGGCCGCTGGTTGCGCTCCAACAGGTTCAGGTAGCTGGCCGAGACGCCCAGCTCCTCGGCCATCCGCGCCTGGGTCACGCCCAGGTCGCGCCGCAGCCGCTTGAGCCGTCCCCCGAGGAACAGCTTCTTGTCGCCCTGTTTCTTGTCGAGGGGCTTTTTGTCGCCGGTCATGTTTTGAAGCGTCGCCATTCGGTCAATCTGTCACGACTTTACAGATCTTACAAAGTCATTCTATGACAAATTGCCTTCAATAGGTTCGACCGATCCCGCGGCACGGCGTTAGCTCACCAGGACGAGTTTTCCTTGGCCCGCAAAGGCGTAACGCCCCGGGCCCCGTAGTGGGATCGAACGACCATGACGCAGCGCAAGACCTATGCCGAACACCGCGACGCCCTGCTGGCGCGCTATCCTGACGGCGTCCTGCCGGGCGGCGTCGGCATCGACGACGTCATCCAGCTGAAGCTGCAGAACACCTTCCCGACCCACCTGGACATCGCCCGCGCCATGGCCCCGGTCATGCGCGCCGACATGGCCGAGTATGATCGTGACAGCAGCAAGTTCACCCAGTCGCTGGGCTGCTGGTCGGGCTTCCACGCCCAGCAGATGATCAAGTCGGTCAAGCGCCTGCGCGGCACGACCAAGGGCGCCTATGTCTATCTGTCGGGCTGGATGGTCGCGGGCCTGCGCAATCGCTTCGGCCACCTGCCCGACCAGTCGATGCACGAGAAGACCTCGGTCGTCGACCTGATCGAGGAGATCTATGTCTCGCTGCGCCAGGCCGATGAAGTCGCCATCAACGACCTCTTCAAGGCCCTCAGCGCCGCCCGCAAGGCCGGCGACCAGGTCGCCGAGCAGGCCGCGATCAAGGCGATCGACAACTTCGAGACCCACGTGGTGCCGATCATCGCCGACATCGACGCCGGCTTCGGCAACGAACACGCGACCTACCTGCTGGCCAAGGAGATGATCAAGGCCGGCGCCTGCTGCCTGCAGATCGAGAACCAGGTCAGCGACGCCAAGCAGTGCGGCCACCAGGACGGCAAGGTCACGGTGCCGCGCGAGGACTTCATCGAGAAGCTGCGCGCCTGCCGCCTGGCCTTCGAGGAACTGGGCGTCGACGAGGGCGTCATCGTCGCCCGCACCGACAGCCTGGGCGCGGGCCTGACCCAGAAGATCCCGGTCAGCCAGGAGCCGGGCGATCTGGCCAGCGACTACATCAAGTGGCTGAAGACCGAGCCCGTCACCCCCGAGAACCCTCTGAAGGACGGCGAGCTGGCGATCATGAAGGACGGCGCCTTCGTCAAGCCGGTGCGCATGCCCAACGGCCTGTTCGCCTTCCAGGACGGCACCGGCCGCCAGCGCGTCATCGAGGACTGCATCGCCAACCTGACGCAGGGCGGCGCCGACCTGCTGTGGATCGAGACCGACACCCCCAATGTCGACGAGATCGCCTCGATGGTGGCCGAGGTCCGCAAGGTCGTGCCGAACGCCAAGCTGACCTACAACAACTCGCCATCGTTCAACTGGACGCTCAATCTGCGCAAGCAGGTGCGCGACCAGTGGATCGCCGAGGGCAAGATCCACAAGGACAGCTATCCGGACGGCAACGTCCTGATGTCGGCCGAGTATGACAAGACCGACCTGGGTCGCGAGGCCGACGAACGCCTGGCCCGCTTCCAGGTCGACATCGCCGCCCGCGCCGGGGTGTTCCACAACCTGATCACCCTGCCGACCTTCCACCTCACCGCCAAGAGCGTCGACGAGCTGTCGCGCGGCTACTTCGGCGAGGAGCGGATGCAGGCCTATGTCAACACCGTGCAGCGCGAGGAAATCCGCCGCGGCGTCTCGGCCGTGAAGCACCAGCACGAGGTCGGCTCGGACCTGGGCGACACCTTCAAGGAGATGGTCGCCGGCGAGCGCGCCCTGAAGGCCGGCGGCCACGCCAACACCATGAACCAGTTCGCGGCCGAATAGCCGCGAACCCCTTCCCACCGATCGAGGAGCCAAAGCCATGACCGCCAAGCGTTTCGCCCCCGCCGCCATGCCGAACTCGGACGCCAAGGAGCGCGCCGTCGACCGCGTGGCCGAGGCCTCCCACCGCCTCAACGAGGCCGTGCGCCGCGCCATCGAGGCCGGCTACTCGGTCGAGCTGGTGCGCGCCTCGCGCCACCATGACGGCTCGGGCAACTGGGGCGACCAGATCGTACCCACCGTCCGTGACAAGGGCGCCGAAAAGAGCGCCTAAGACCGAGAGAGTCCGACGCCGCGCGTGGTCCTCGTCCTTCGACAAGCTCAGGATGAGGACCATTGCTGGCGCGGCAAAGAAACGCCCAGCTCAATCGCTTGCAGTAGAAACCTCATCCTGAGCCTGTCGAAGGACGAGGTTTCGGACACACGGAAAGCTTCCCATGCCGCTCGACATCGCCGCCAACATCCAGGTCACCGGTCCCGTTGAAGGGCGCGCCGCGGAAGTACTCACCCCGGAAGCCCTGGCGTTCGTGGCCGACCTGCACCGTCGCTTCGACGCCCGCCGTCGCGAGCTGCTGGCCGCCCGTCAGGCGCGGCAGGCCCGCTTCGACGCCGGCGAGCTGCCTGACTTCCTGGCCGAGACCGCCGATGTCCGCGCGGCCGACTGGACCGTCGCGCCCGTTCCCGCCGACCTGCTCGACCGCCGCGTCGAGATCACCGGCCCGGTCGACCGCAAGATGATCATCAACGCCCTGAACTGCGGGGCCAAGGTGTTCATGGCCGATTTCGAGGACGCCACGGCGCCGACCTGGGCCAATGTCGTCGAGGGCCAGATCAATCTGAAGGATCGCTGGTCGGGCGACCTCACCCACGTCGACGCCAAGTCCGGCAAGGCCTACGCCATGGGTCCGACCCCGGCGGTGCTGAAGATCCGCCCGCGCGGCTGGCACCTGATGGAGCGCCACCTGGAGGTCGACGGCCAGGCCGTGGCCGGGGCGTTGTTCGACTTCGGCCTCTACGCCTTCCACAACGCCAAGGCGACGCTGGCGCAAGGCTCGGGCCCCTACTTCTACCTGCCCAAGCTGGAGAGCCACCTCGAGGCCCGCCTGTGGAACGAGGTCTTCGTCCGCGCCCAGGAGGCCCTCGGCCTGCCCGTCGGCACGATCAAGGCCACGGTGCTGATCGAGACCATCCCGGCCGCCTTCGAGATGGACGAGATCCTGTTCGAGCTGAAGGACCACATCGTCGGCCTGAACTGCGGCCGCTGGGACTACATCTTCTCGTTCATCAAGCGCCTGGGCCGCCGCCCCGAGTTCCTGACCCCGGACCGCTCGGCCATGGTCATGGGCAAGGCCTTCCTGGGCGCCTATTCGCTGAAGCTGATCCAGACCTGCCACCGCCGGGGCGCCTTCGCCATGGGCGGCATGGCGGCCCAGATCCCGGTCAAGGGCGACGACGCCGCCAACCAGGCCGCCTTCGCCAAGGTCAAGGCCGACAAGGAGCGCGAGGCCGGGGCCGGCCACGACGGCACCTGGGTCGCCCACCCGGACCTGGTGCCCGTCGCCATGGAGGTCTTCGACCGCCTGATGCCGGCGGCCAACCAGCGCGACAAGCTGCTCGCCGATCTCGACATCACCGCCGCCCAGATGCTGGAGCTGCACGAGGGCGTGCGCACCGAGGCCGGCGTGCGCGAGAACATCCGCGTCGGCGTCCGCTACACCCAGGCCTGGCTGGAAGGCCGGGGCGCCGTGCCGCTCTACAACCTGATGGAAGACGCCGCGACGGCCGAGATCTGCCGCACGCAGCTGTGGCAGTGGATCCGCCTGGGCGCGGCGCTGGACGACGGCCGCGTGCTGACCTCGGAGCTGTTCATCAGCCTGTTCACCCAGGAGATGGCCGACCTGCGCCGCGACTTCGCCTCGCCGCGCCTGGAAACGGCCGCCGAGCTCTTCACCCGCATGGTGCTGTCCGACAGCCTGGAAGAGTTCCTGACCCTGCCGGCCTACGAACTGATCTAGCCGACCGCCTGATCCAACCGAACGCATGACCGCGAAGAAAAAGCCCGGCGAAAGCCGGGCTTGAGAAGTAGGGGAGGAAACGCCCAGGAAGGGCAGAGGCCTCGGCCTCACGGGAGGTCATCTATGCCTGGCCGAACGCCATTCAAGGGCCGAGCGGAAGAAACTTCGGTTTCTACGCGCTTGGCTTGCCGGGGCCGTGTGGTAATGAGCGCGCTCGACGAGTGAGGGCCTGGCCCGAAGCGAGCGCCAGTCCATGTCCGACCCCGCCGATCCCAAAGACATCCCGCCGGCGCCGAAGCCGCGCAAGCCCCGGAAGCCGCGCGCCAAGGCCGCGATGACCTCGGCGGCTGTCCTGCCCGAGAGTTCGTCCGAACCCGTCGCGCCCAAGCCGCCTCGTCCGCGAAAGCCGCGCCCCCCCAAGCCGCCGGCCGAACCGGTCGCCGAGACGCCGGAGATCGTCGAACCCGCAGCCGTCGAAGAGACCCCCGCGCCCACGCCGGTCGTCGAACCCGAACCCGAGGTCCTGCCCGAGGAAGCGCCCGCTCCCGAAGCCGAGACCGAGCTGCCGGAGGCCGTCGAGGCGATCCCGGAAGCCGCCCTTTCCCCGGCCGAGCCCGTCAAGACCGCCAAGCCGCCGATCTGGAAGCGTCCCGCCTGGCTGATCGGCGCGGCGGCGGCCGTGGTGCTGGCGGTCGTGCTGGTCGCCTCGCTGTTCTGGTCGCTGCCGTTGAGCCGCGCCCTGGAGCCGCTGAACAATTCCGCCATCGTTCTGGTCGCTGATGACGGCTCGCCGATCGCCCGTCGCGGCTCCTACAAGGAAGCCCCGATCGACGTCGCCAAGCTGCCGAAATACGTGCCCGGCGCCTTCATCGCCATCGAGGACCGCCGCTTCTACAGCCACATGGGCGTCGACCCGAAGGCCATCGCGCGGGCGCTGGGCAAGAACGCCCAGGCCGGCGGCGTGTCGGAAGGCGGCTCGACCATCACCCAGCAGCTGGCCAAGAACGCCTTCCTGAGCAGCGACCGCAACCTTCGCCGCAAGGCGCAGGAGGCGTTGATCGCGGTCTATCTGGAGGCCCGCCTCTCCAAGGACGAGATCCTGTCGCGCTATCTGTCGTCGGTCTATTTCGGCGACGGCGCCTTTGGCCTGCGCGCGGCGGCCCGGCACTATTTCGGCAAGCAGCCCGAGCAGCTGTCGATCGGCGAGGCCGCCATGCTGGCCGGCCTGGTCAAGGCCCCGTCCCGCCTGGCCCCGACCAACAACATCGAAGGCGCCCGCGAGCGGATGCGCGTGGTGCTGGGCGCCATGGTCGAGACCAAGACCATCACCCAGGCCCAGGCCGACGCGGTCGGCGAGGTCTCGGCCATCGAGAACCCCGACAAGCTGCCGACCGGCTCCTACTTCGCAGACTGGGCCCTGCCCCAGGCGCGCGCCGCGATCGGCGCCCGCTATGGCGAGACCATCGTCAAGACGACGCTGGATCCCGCGCTGCAGGAGAAGGCCGAGAAGATCCTTAACGACTACATCGCCCGCGACGGCAAGGTCCTGAACATCACCCAAGGGGCTCTGGTGGCGATGCGCAAGGACGGCCGCGTCGTGGCCATGGTTGGCGGCCGCGACTACGGCGCCAGCCAGTTCAACCGCGCCGACGGCGCGCGCCAGCCAGGCTCGTCGTTCAAGCTGTTCGTCTATCTGGCCGCCCTGCAGTCGGGCATGACCACCACCAGCCCGATCCTCGACACGCCGGTGCAGGTCAGCGGCTACACGCCGAAGAACCACGAGGGCAAATACCGCGACCGCGAGATCCCGCTGATCAGCGCCTTCGCCGCGTCTTCGAACGTCGCGGCCGTGCGTCTGGCCCACGACCTGGGTCCGGCCAAGGTGATCAAGGTCGCCCGCCAGCTGGGCGTCACCGAGAAGATCCCGGACGACCTGACCATGGCGCTGGGCACCGGTTCGATGAGCCTGACGCGCCTGACCGCCGCCTACGCCTCGATCGCGGCCGGCGAATATCCGATCGTTCCGCACGCCCTGGAGACCTTCCAGAAGGGCAAGACCACCGCCTACGATCCCAAGGTGCTGGCTGGCATGCGCGACCTGCTGCGCTCGGCCACCCATCGCGGCACGGGCCTGGAAGCGGCGATCGACGGGGCCTACGGCAAGACCGGCACCACCCAGGACTATCACGACGCCCTGTTCGTCGGTTACGTCGACGACCTGGTGGTCGGGGTCTGGGTCGGCAACGACGACAACAGCTCGATGAACGGCGTGGTCGGCGGCGGCGAGCCCGCCAAGATCTGGAAAGCCTTCATGCTGTCGGCCCTGGGCCGCAACGTCGCCCCCGTGGTCGTCGAGGACCCGCTGGACGACCTGGGCCTGCCGCTGGAAGGCGAGATCGGCCCCGACGGCCTGCCGGTGGTCCCGCTGACCGTGCCCGCCGACCCGCTCCCGCCGCCGCCCGTCGCGCCGGTCGCCCCCATCGCGCCGCCACCGCCTGAGCCGCGCCCCTAACCCGGAGAGCCGACATGTCCGACGCCCCTGATCGCGACACCCTGTCGGCCCTCGCCGAGGCCCACGCCGGCCCCTTCCGCGCCCGCGCCGAGGCCCGCGCCACGCGCGCCGGCCTGGTCACCTTCGGCGTGGTGGTGAGCGGCGTCCTGCTGTCGGCGGCGCTCCTGGTCTGGACGGTGCGGCGGCCGGTTCGCTAGGACGCGAGGTAGAAACCCATCTGTCCGGGGGTCTCAATCCCCCACCAGCTTCCCGGCCGGCGGCACGCGCACGATGAAATGGCCCTTCACGCCCTCCGGCCACTGGCGGTACGGGACCACGCCCTCGTCGCTGGCGGCATAGGCCACGGCGTAGTCGACGATCGCGCGCGCGGCCTCGGCGGTCGGTTCGAACCGGCCCAGCACATAGCCGATCTTGCCCGGCGCCCGCAGGTGGATAGAGCAGTGCTGGGCGCAGTTGAACAGGCAGGGCATTTCCTGGATCGCCACGTCGCTGCCCGCCGCCGCCTCGCGCAGGGCCGCCGCCAGCAGCGCGCCGCCGCGCAGGCCCTCTTGGGTCTCGCGCTCCTCGGTCGAGACGCGGCAGGTGTTGCAGACCACCACCGCCGGGCCGTCGTCGGCCGCGCGCAGAACGGTCAAAACTCGATCCCCGCCTGGGCCTTCACGCCGCCGCGGAACGGGTGCTTGACCTGGGCCATCTCGGTGACCAGGTCGGCGGCCTCGATCAGAGCGTCGGGCGCGTTGCGGCCGGTGACGACCACGTGCTTGCCCTCCGGCCGATTGACCAGAACCTCCAGCACCTCATCCAGCGGCAGGTACTCGTAGCGCAGGATGATGTTCAGCTCGTCGGCGACGACCATGTCCCAGTCGGGATCGGCGATGCGGGCCTTGATGGCTTCCCAGGCCTCGCGCGCCACGGCGATGTCGCGGGCGCGGTCCTGGGTGTCCCAGGTGAAGCCCTCGCCCATCGGCCGGAACTCGACCTGATCGGGGAAGGCATCGAACACGACCTTCTCGCCGGTCTGCATCGCGCCCTTGATGAACTGGATGACGCTGACCCTCTGGCCGTGGCCGATGGCGCGGCAGACCATGCCCAGGGCCGCCGTCGTCTTGCCCTTGCCCGCCCCGGTATGGACGATCAACAGGCCCTTCTCGATCTGACGCTCGGCCATCATCTTGGCCCGCGCGGCCTGGATCACCTTCATCCTGGCGTTGTGGCGCGCGTTCTTCGCGGCCTCTTGGGCCGCCTCTTGGGCGGCCTCGCCGTCCGGGAGTTCTTCGTTCATCACCCTGCCCTCGCCGGACACCCCGCCGGCCGCGTTGATATGACGAAGGCCGGTCTCCTGGCTTACGCCCTCCCGTCGCGGCGCCTTCCCAGGATCACTCCCAGTGGCGCGTGCCGCGACGATCGACGGACGATCACAGTTGCGGGGGCAGCCGCGGATTGGTCACCGCGTTCCCGGAGGTCTCGCGACCTCCATGCCTTCGCCGTCCGGGGTAGGCGCGCCCGCCCGGAGGGTCAAGCTCACTTCGGCAGGGACAGGCGGTAGACCAGCACCAGGTTGTCGTTGTCGCCGGTCCCGGTGTCGCCATGCAGCGAGGCGTCGAAGTCCTGGCCGTTCACATGGCCCCTGGCCGTGGCGAAGTCGTTGTCCGACCCGACCAGCAGGAAGACGTCGCCGGTCTTGTCGAACGTCGAACCGATAGCCATGGCCTCGATCTTCTCGGGCAGGCTGGTCGGGGTCGAGGGCGCGACCGACAGATTGATCCCGAACCTGGCGAGCTGGACGGGGTTGAGGATGTTGACCAGCTCGGCCTGGGCCGCCGGCTTGATGTCGGGGTTCAGCGCGCCGTCCTTGGCGATCGGCTTGCCGTCCTGCTCGTAGGGCGTGCCGGCCAGGTTGGTGGCGCCGGCGAGATCGACCAGCAGGATGCTCTTGTAGACCGGCGCATTGGGCGTGCCCTTGCCGCGTCCATTGCCGTCTCGCGCCAGAACCAGCAGGCGGTCCTCGCTGAGCGCCACGGCCTCGGATTGGGCCGCGGTGACGTCGGCGCTCTGACCGTCGCCGTTCTCGCGCACGGTCGGCAACTGCAGCGCGTAGTGGCCGATCGGGGCCTTGGGCAGCCGGGTCTGGCTGATGTCGTAGACCAGCACGCGCGTGTTGTTGCGGGTGGCGTTGTTCGACATCGAGTCCTGCATGGTCGCGCTCTGCAGCACCGCGATCAGGCGTTTGCCGTCGGGGCTGATGGTCAGGGCCTCCAGGCCTTGGTTGTTGCGGCGGCCTTGGTCGGGCGCCTTCTCGGCCCCGAAGTTCAGCTGGCCCTTCTTGAGGGGCAGCAGCGCCGGGACGGTCTGGATCACGCCGGTCAGCGTGCCGGTCTTGTCGAACAGATAGACGCCCGCCGCATATTCGTCCGAGACGTAGAAGCTTCCGTCCGGCAGGTAGGCGATCGCCTCGCTGTCCAGGCTGAGCTTGCCCGCCCCCTCGCCGCTGGCCGGAGACGGATAGCGCACGCCGCCCCGCTCGACGACGTTGGCGCCCGGGTCCATGCCGGTGAACGGCTGGCCGGTCTGGTCCTTCAACAGGAAGCCGCCCGTGGGCGTGATGGTCAGGCCCTTGCCGGGAACCAGCTTGATCGCGTGCTCGTGGACGCGGTTGGCGTAGTCGGTCGTGCTCTTGAACGGTCCGACATTGTTGGGCCCCCGATCCGGCAGGGTGCGCAAGGTCCCGGTATAGGACCCGTCGGCGGCCTTCTTCCAGTTCGACAGCGCCATGCTGGAGAACGAGCCGAGGGTCTCGCCGTTGAAGTCGCGTGTCGCCGCCGGCAACCAGCCCACCGCCGCCAGGCCGTGATTGACATAGGTCTTGCCGCCGAACGGGACGGTGACGTCGCCGGGGGTGTTGTCCCAATGCGGCGTGACATAGGTGCGCGACTGAGCGCCGGCGCCAGCCGCCAAGGCCAGGGCGGCGAGACCCACGAGGGTTCCGACAAGGCGATGGCGCGACATCGAGAGCTCCTGAAAAGGATGCGAGGCGTTCGGTGAACCTGGCGCGCTCTTAGGGAGGGTGTGCATCGGTTTTGTGACGCACGCTGTCATCCAGACGCAGCAGAACCGTCATCAACCTGTGGAATAGACGCGGCGCTCAACCAATCGGCGCCATAGACGAAAATCCGCGTGGCGCGCGATATCGAGGGGATATCCGAAATGCTGCTCCGATCCGCCAGCCTGGTGGCCATCGCCGCCTGCCTCATGTTCGCCGCCCAGGCGCAAGCCGCTGAGGTTCTGGCCGCCGACGCTCCCGCCGCGAAGGCCGCCGATGCGGTCGCGGGCGCCCCCGCCGACACCAACGAGATCGACGCGGTCGTCATCGTCGGCAGCGGTCAGACCCGCTCGGTCAACACCCTGACGCCGTCCAGCCTGGAGGTCCTTCCCCCGGGCACGAGCATTCAGAAGGCCCTGAACTTCCTGCCGGGCGTCAGCGCCCAGTCGATCGACGCCCTGGGCGTCAACGAGCAGTCGCTGTCACTGCAGGTGCGCGGCTTCAACACCACCCACCTGGGCTACTCGCTGGACGGCATGCCGCTGGGCGACGGCGCCTACAACAACTACAACGGCCTGACCATCAGCCGCGCCCTGATCTCGGAAAACCTGGGCCGGGCCGACCTGGCCACCGGCATCGCCGGCCTGTCCATCCCCTCGACCAGCAACCTGGGCGGCGCGCTGATCTACACGTCCAGCGATCCGAAGAAGGACATGGGCTTTTCGATCAACGGGACCGTGGGCAGCGAGGACACCGCCCGCACGTTCATGCGCTTCGACACCGGCGAGCACGGCGGCTTCTCGGCCTATGTCTCGGGCCACTACGCCCAGCAGGACCTGTTCGTGAACCAGGGCGCCTACACCAAGTCGACCGGCAAGCAGCTGAACGCCAAGGCCCAGTACCGCTTCGGCGACAACGTCATCACCGCCTTCGCGGACGTGTCGCGCACGAACCAGGCCGACGACACCTATCTCTCCAAGGACATGCGCTCGCGCCTGGGCTGGGACTGGGCCGGCTACGCGCCGAACTGGGACGCCTATGTCGGCCGCGCCGCCTGCTCGGTGGCCTCGCTGGCGGCCAAGTGCGTCCCCTCGACCGCGCCCGAGAAGCTGGCCGATGTCACCTTCACCAACGGCCAGATCCTGCGCAACGACGAGGTCTACTACCTGTCGGGCGACTTCAAGGTTCGCGAGAACCTCACCAGCCACGTGCAGGTCTATCGCCACACCGACAAGGGCGCGGGCAACAACTTCATCACCGGCCTGTCGAACCAGGGCACGACCTCGACCGCCGACGACCTGCCGGTCCAGATCCGCGACACCCGCTACACCATCGACCGCACCGGCGTGGTGGCGAACGTGGGCTGGACGCTGGGCTTCAACCACATCCAGGCCGGTCTCTGGCTGGAAGACAACACCAGCAGCGCCGCGCGCTACATCTGGACCAACGTCACCGGCCCGTTCAGCCTGGCGAAGTTCTTGAAGGGCCAGCCCGACACCGCCCAGTGGGTTCAGCAGACCAACTGGACGACCCAGCAGTTCTACGTCCAGGACACGGTCACCCTGCTGGACGACGCGCTCAGCATCGACTTCGGCTTCAAGAGCACTCACGCCAAGTCGGCCGCCGAGGCCCAGCGCGGCATCGCCAAGGCGCCGGTGACGGCGTCCAGCCAGTTCGCCAGCGGCACGCTGTACGCCAAGGACAACTTCCTGCCGGAAATCGGCGCGCGCTACCGTATCGCCCCGGGCCACGAGGTGTTCGCCAGCTACGCCGAGAACATGGCCATGTTCCAGGGCGGCTTTAAGCTGGGCCCGCAGTCGGTGTCGCAAGCGGTCTGGAACGCCCAGGGCCAGTACCTGAAGCCGGAGACCTCCAAGAGCTTCGACGCCGGTTACCGCTATGTCGGCGACAATCTTCAGGTCTCGATCGCCGCCTACGACGTGAAGTTCAACAACCGCCTGCTGCAGTACAATCCCTGCCCGACCAACCAGCAGCAGAACCCGGGTTGCGGCAACTCCTTCCACAACGCCGGAAGCGTCACCAGCAAGGGCGCCGAGATCGGCGTGCTGTGGAAGGCGACGTCCTGGCTGAACTGGTACAATTCGGCCTCGTACAACAAGTCGACCTACGACGAAGACCTCAACTGGTGCACGACCACCTGCGTGATCAAGCAGACGGCCGGCAAGCAGCAGGTCGATACGCCGAAGGAAATGCTGGCCAGCGTGCTGAGCGTGAAGCAAGGCGGCTTCTCGGCCTCGCTGCAGGGCAAGTACACCGGCCGCCGCTACTACACCTACACCAACGACCAGAGCTTCGCCGGCGTCACCACCTTCGACCTGGGCGTCAGCTACCGGTTCAGCCCGGTCGGCTTCATGAAGGGGGCCAAGGCGTCGCTGAACGTCACCAACCTGACGAACAAGCGCTACGCCTCGAACTTCGACAGCAGCGTGTTCGCGCCGGACGACGCGGCGGGGACCATTCTGGTGTTCCACTCGTCCGCCCCGCGCCAGGTGTTCGGCACGATCGGCTTCGAGTTCTAGGCCTGCAATCCTTGTCATCCCGGAAGCCTCATAGAGGCTGTCCGGGACCCAGGGGCCGGCGCAGTGCGGTCGCCCCTGGGTCCCGGCTCTCCGCTTCGCTACGGCCGGGATGACAAGGAGAGGAGCTAGCTATTTGGCGGCCGGCTCCATCAACGCCCGCGCCACGCCGTTGGTCCAGCCGAAGCCGTCCTGGGTGGGATACTCCCCGCCCCCGCCGGCCTTGGCCTCCTCGACGTCGTACTTCTCCAGCATCTTGCCGCTGGCCTGGTACTCGCGCTCGACCGTGGCCAGCCAGCGCCTGGAAATCTCCGCGGCCAGGGCGTCCTCGCCGTAGCGGCGCAGTCCGGAGACGGCCACCCATTGCAAGGGAGCCCAGCCGTTGGGCGTGTCCCACTGCTGACCGGTGCGGGCGGTGGTGGTGCGCAGGCCGCCGGGCGCCAGCAGCACGTCCCAGGCCTTCTGGGCGACGGTGTGGGCCTGCCGCTCGTCCGTCGCGCCCGTGAACAGCGGGTAGAAGGTCGCCGCGCTGAGGTCGTCCAGGCGCCGGCCGGTCTTCCACTGGTAGTCGACATAGCCGCCCTTGGCGTTGTCCCAGAGATAGAAGTCGATGGCCTCGCCCCGGTCCTGGGCGCGACGGTCGAAGTCGCGCTCGCAGGCGGTGTCGGCCAGCTGAGCGCAGCCCTTGGCGATCGCCTTCTCCAGCCCGTACATCAGGCTGTTGAGGTCGACCGGGACGATGGCCGTGGTCTGGATCGTCGACAGCGCCTGACCGTCGGCCATCCAGCGCGAGGAATAGTCCCAGCCGCTCTCGGCCCCGGCCCGCAGGTCGCGGAATACGTCGGCGGCAGGGCGAGAACTCCTCAGCGCCGTCTCCAAGTCCTCGCGATAGGACTCATCGCGCGGGGTGTCGCGGTCGTCCCAGTAGCGGTTGAGGACGACGCCCTTGGCCAAGGCCACCACGCGGCGGTGGGCCTGGCCGGGTTGGAGATCCTTCTCCCCGTCCATCCAGAAGGCGTGCTCGCGGCGCATCAGGTCGACGCGGGTCTTGAGCACCTTGGGGTCCGTGGCGCTGGACAGCCCGACCATGGCGAAGAAGAACGGCGGCTGCGAGCGGCTGAGATAATAGGTCCGCGCACCGTTGGGGATATGTCCGTAAGCCGTTATCAGGCCTCCGAAATCGTCGATCATGCTCTCGACCAGATCGTCGCGGCCGTCGGCCTTCAGGCCCAGCATCGTGAAGTAACTGTCCCAGTAGTAGATCTCGCGGAAGCGCCCGCCGGGCACGACGAACGGCTTGTCCATGGCCAGGGCCGAACCGCCGGCCACCGGCTTGACCGGCGGCCGGGTCAGGTGCGGCCAGAGCGCGGCGATGTGATCCTTGAGCGGCGGCCGCGCGGCGCTGGGCTTGGGCGCGGCGCCCGCTTGCGGGACCACGAAGTTGGCGGTGACGAACCGCTTCAGCTCGGCGTCGCTGAGCCTTGAATGGGCGCGATAATCGGCCAGGATCTTCGCCGGCGCGCGCCTCGGGACCGCGTCGACGAAGGTCTTGCCGTCCGGGAAGATCCGTCGCGTCTGAATCTGGTGGAAGAGCTCCTGGTAAGTGTCCGCCGGCGTTGGGATCTTGGCGGCGTCCTGCGCATGGACGGCTGAAGCCAAGGATAGGACGGCTAGCGTCGTGGCGATCAGACGGACCATGCGGGACCTCAAACTCAAATCAATCAAGCCGTCTCCCCGGCGAAGGCCGGGGTCCAGACTCAGCCTGAGCGATGGACGATAGTCCGGAACGCTCTGACCTACGATCTGGACCCCGGCCTTCGCCGGGGAGATCGGGGTGGGGTTACCGTTAAAAGTTGTACCCCACCGACAGCCGCACCGACCGACCCAGGATCGGACGGGCGTTGGCGCCGCTGGTGGAACGCGGATCGCCCTCGGTCAGGCCATGGCTGTCGGTCAGATTGTCGGCCGCCACCTGGACGCTGAAGTCGCCGACATTGAAGATCGCGCCCAGGTCGACCTTGGTGTAGCCCTTGAGCTTCTGGGTGTTGGCGTTGTCGCCCCAGCGATCGTCGACCGCGCTGACCGTGCCGTAGAACGTGGTCGCCACCGAGCCCAGCTGGACATCATAGCTGGGCGTGAAGCGGATCTGCCAGTCGGGCTGGCGCTGGGCGCTCTTGCCTTGGTTGCCGGGGATCGAGGACTTCTTGATCTCGGTCTTCTGCAGCGTGCCGTTCAGCGCCAGCGACAGGCCGAAGTCCGAGCGCCAGCGGCCGTCCAGCTCCAGGCCGTGGGCCTTGTTGGAGTTGGTCTCCAGCGTGCCGCCGACATCGGCGAACTTGGCCCCGTCGAAGGTGTTGGCGAAGCCCGTGGCGTACAGCTCGAACGGGCCCGAGCGCAGCTTGTAGCCCAGCTCGTACTGCTTGACGCTGAGCGTGTCGGTCAGGTTTTCGCGGAAGTTGTCGAAGCTGGGGAACTTGTAGCCCTTGGAGTAACGGGCGAACACGCCGGACATTTCGTTGAGGTCGTAGTTCAGGCCGACCGTGTACGAGGTCTTGGACTGGTCGTAGTCGACGGTGCGAATGGCCAGGCCGTCCGGATAACCGTTGCCGTCGTCGACGATATAGTCGGTCTCGAACTTCTCGCGGCGCACGCCGACGTCCAGGCGCAGGGGCTCGGCGATCCGCCAGCTGTCGGCCAGGTAGACGGCGTTGACCTTGCCGTCGCCGTTCGACAGCAGGCCATAGGCCCAGCAGCCCGAGCCGCTGCCCGCCGTCGCCAGATTGGCGCACGAGACGTTGGCGGCCAGGTAGTCGCCATTGGCCTTCACCTGCATCGGCTTGAAGTTGCCGATGGTCCAGAAGTCGTCCGACGAGAAGCTGGAGGCGTAGTAGCCGGCCGAGATCGAGTGGTCGCCGACCTTCTTGTTGAGGCTGAAGTCGTTGGTCAGGGCCTGGATCTGCTTCTCGACGATCCACGCGCCCCAGTTCTGGACGTAGTCGCCGGTCCCCAGGGCCGTCCCGCCGCGCGTGCGGACCGGGCCGCCGATCACGGTCGCGACCGAGGCGGCCGTCACCGCCCCGCCGTCGGGCACAAGGCCATAGGTGTTGGCGTCGCCCTTGGTGAAGCTGAAGCGGTCGCGCACCGTCCAGCCGTCGCCGAAATCGTGCTCGAAGCTGCCGCCGGCCACATAGCCCTTCCAGCCCCGGCCATCGGCCAGGTCGAAGCTCCGGGTCGCGCCATTGGCGTGGACCTGCAGGGTCTGCTGGCGGGAAAGCTCGCCCAGTTGGGTGTATTCGCCCTTGTCGATGCCGGGCACATTGACGGCGAACGGCAGGTACCAGGCGCCGTGGTCGTCGGTGAAGCGGGCGTACAGGTTGACCTTGCCGTGCTCGAGCCGCTTGGTCAGGTTGACCGTGAACTGCTGGCCCTTCTCGTTGTCGAACTGGGTGTCGCGCACGCCCGGCGAGCGGGTCACGTAGCCGCCGGCCATAAAATAGAGGTCATCGGCCAGCTTGCCGCTCATCACCCCGTCGATGCGGCGCAGCCCGTAGTCGGAGGTCGTGGCCTTGATCAGGCCCTTGGTCTCCTCGCCGCCTTCCTTGAGCATGAAGTTGGTGGTCAGGCCCGGCTGGCCGTTCGAGAAGATCGGGTTGGGACCGCCGCGCAGGGCTTCCATGCGCGAGATCGTCTCGTCGACGCGGAAGATCGACGAGTTCTCCAGGAACGACAGGGTCGAGGGCGGATAGATCGGCGCGCCCTGCAGCTGGATGGTCAGGAACTCGGCGTCGCCGGTGGCGGGAAAGCCGCGCACGAAGACATTGGCCCCGGCCACGCCGCCCGAGGTCTCGACCCAGACGCCGGGCACCAGGCTCAGCAGCTCGGCGCTGCTCTTGGGCGAGGCCTTGAGGATGTCCTGGGCGCTGACCGTGGTGACCGCGAAACTGGCCGACAGCTTGTCGATCCCGGCGCCGCCGGGGGTGCCGACGACGATCACTTCGTCGACCTGGGCGGGCTCTTCCGGACGGCTTTGTTCTACGGCGGCGGCCGGCGCGGCCGACTGGCCGGCGGCGCTGGCCGAGACCAACAGCGGCCGCTCGCGAATGGCGTAGACGCCGCTGGCGGTGGGCTGGGCCACCAGGTTCGAGCCGGCCAGCAGCCGCGTCAGGCCCTCGTCGGCCGAATAGGCGCCCTTCAGCTTCGGCGCGCGCTTGCCCCGCGTCAGGTTCTCGTCGAAGGCCAGCTGCTTGCCCGAGGCCCGGCCGAAGGCGCGCAGGGCGCCGGACAGGTCCTGGGCCGGAATGTCATAGGCTTGCTCAGCGCGCGCCTGAGCCTGCGCCGCGACCGGCGCGGCCAGGGCCATCAGCACGGCCGCCGAAGCGCCCAGCAGCCAGCGTTGCTCGAAAGACTTGCTCATACGTCCCTCCCTCGCGCCGCTTGTTCTGTCTATCGGCGCTTTTGGTCAGTTAGACGCCTCACTCCACGGAGGACTCACCACCGGCGGTGAAGTTTTTTGGCTGGCGTTGGAACGCGCGCAATACGGTCTCGCCGCCCTGGCCGCTGACGGCCCGCACGGGCAGCACCGCGGTGACGCCGTCGACGAAGGCGCGGGTGTCGCCCGAGGTGAAGACGCCGCTGATCCGCAGATTGGCCACGCTGGGGTCGCCGATCCGCAGCTTCTCGCGAGCGTAGCGATTGACCCGCTCGACGGCGAGGCTCATCGGCTCGTCCTGGAAGACCAGCTGGCCGCTCTCCCACGCGGCCGCGCGGTTCGGATCGGCCGGAGCGACCGAGGCGGCTTCGGAATTGACCTGGGCGACCAGCTCGTGATCGGGCGTCAGCGACTTCTCGGTCGGCGCGCCATTGACCCTCAGCAGCGGCGGCGGACGCCCCTTCGCGCCCTCCCCGTCCAGCACCGCGACGTGGCCCTCGTAGAGCACCACCCGCATCTGGTCGGCGACGCGTTCGACGCTGAAGGTGGTGCCGGTGGCGACCACCAGCTTGCCGCCGGCCGCGACCGAGAAGGGCCGCAGCGGGTCCTTGGCCACCGCGAACTTCGCCCGCCCCTGCTCCAGCCACAGCCGGCGGCGGTCGCCGTCGTAGCGGACCTTCAGCACCGTGGCGGCGTCCAGCGAGACGCGTGAGCCGTCGGCCAGCTCGACGATGCGCCGCTCGCCCTCGGTGGTGCGATAGACGTCCGGCAGGCTCGAGCGCCAGGCGAAGGCTCCGCCCAGGGCGACGGCGGCGACCACGGCGGCCGCGGCGCTCCAGATCGCGACGCGCGGGCCGGGCTTCCTGGCCCACTGCCGGCGCTGGGCGCGGCGCAGGTCGTTCAGCGCCTCGCCGCGCAGGGCGATCATGCCGGGGTGCGCGGCCTGCTCGTCCACCGCCCGCCAGGCGGCGACGGCGTCGTCCAGCAGCGCGCGATGCGAAGGATCGGCGGCGAACCAGGCGTCCAGCGCCAGTTGCTCGGCCGGCGTCAGCTCGCCTTCGGACAGTCGCACGCACCACTCGGCGGCCTGATCCAGGGAAAGGTTCAACGCCAGATCCATCTTGTCGTCGTCCATGGGGGTGCTCATTCGCCCGCCCTCAGCTTGCGCGTCAGGTGGCCCATGGCCTTGAGGATGTGTTTCTGAACCCCGCTGGTGGTCATGCCGTACAGCGTGGCGAGTTCGGCCTGCTTCATGCCTTCCAGGCGATAGAGCAGGAAGATGGCGCGGGTCCGGTCGGGCAGTTCGCGCAGGGCCCGCGACACCGCGCCCAGATCCTCGCGGCCCTGCAGGATGCGGGCGGGATCGAGCGGCTCCTGGTCGAAGGCCTCGCCCGCGACGGCGGCGCGATAGCTGGCGCGCACCCGCTCGCGCCGCTGGCGGTCGCGCAGCAGGTTGGCGGCCATCTGGAAGATGTAGGCGTCGGCGTTCTCCATGGCCGGGTCCTCGACCCGCGCCAGCTTGGCGAACAGCTCCTGGGTCATGTCCTCGGCGTCGCTGTGCGTGGCGGCGCGGCGCATGAAGAAGGCCATCAGCGCTGGCCTGTAGCGCCGATCCAACCCTCGAAGATCGTGTGGCGCGACCTGCCGCACGGCGAAACCCTCATGACTGCTCACGACAGTCATGACGCACAAGGGCCCCGAACGCACACCGGTCCCGCGAAAGTTTTTCGCGGGACCGGGCTGAACCCCGCTCCATGGCGCGGCCCGCCGGCCGCTCACGCCGGAGGAGCCGATCCCCGCCTGGACGGCGATGGAATTGTTCAAGCGGCGAGCGCCAAGCGCCCTTTAAGCCGGCCTCATGACCCGGCGTTCGCCTGCCCCGCCCCCCGGCCTCTCGCCCAAGCCGCGCGCGCACGCTACAGCGTGGGCAGCAAGGACGGTGGCATGAGTCATTCCGGTATCGACAGCCTGCAACCGCACGAGCGGCCGATGTTCCCGGGATCGCCGGCGACGCCCGACTTTTCCCCGCGCGTCCGCATTGGCTATGGCTGCGTCGGGGTGCTGCTGGCCTTTACCAGCGCCATGGGCACGGCGCTGATCACGGTCAACCTGCCCAGCATCCAGGGCGCGCTGGGGCTGGATCCGGCCCAGGTCTCCTGGCTGCCCACCGCCTATGCGATGACCTCGATCTCGATGAACCTGCTGCTGGTCAAGTTCCGCCAGCAGTACGGCCTGCGCCTGTTCGTGCAGCTGGCGCTGGGGACCTATCTGGCCGCGGTCGTGGCCCACCTGTTCGTCAACGACTTCGCCTCGGCCCTGGTCGTGCGCGCGGCCAGCGGCGTCGCCGCCGCGCCCCTGACCACCCTGGCGGTCTTCTACATGCTGCAGGCCTTTCCCCAGCCCCAGCGCCTGGCGGCCTTCGTGCTGGCCTTCGGCCTGCCGCTGGTGGCCACGCCCCTGGCCCGCTGCTTCTCGCCGGATGTCCTGGAGCTGGGCCAGTGGCGCACGCTCTACCTGATCGAACTGGCCCTGGTGCTGGCCACCCTGGCCGCCGTGCTGGCGCTGCGCCTGCCGCCGTCGGAGCGGCTGAAGGTGTTCGAGTGGGCCGACTTCGTCACCTATCCGCTGATGGCCGTCGGCCTGGCCCTGATCTGCGGGATACTGGGCCAGGGCCGGCTGGAATGGTGGTTCGCCGCGCCCTGGATCGGCGTGGCCCTGGCCGTCGCGGTCGTGCTGATCATCGCCGCCCTGGCGCTGGAATGGCATCGGACCAATCCGCTGCTCGACCTGCGTTGGGCGATCACGCCGGACTTCCTCGGCTTCATCGTCATCGCCTTCCTGACCCGGGTGCTGCTGGTCGAGCAGAACGGCGGCGCCGCGGGTCTCCTGGCCGTGCTCGGCATGGGCCAGGAACAGACCCGAAGCCTGTATTTCGTGATCATGCTGGCCACCCTGGCCGGCGCGATCGTTGGCGCCCTGACGATCACGCCACAGACCGTGCTCTTCCAGATCATGATCGCCGTGGCGCTGATCGGCGCGGCCGCCTATATCGACAGCCATTCCAACGACCTGACCCGCCCTGCCCAGCTGTACGTCAGCCAGTCCATGCTGGGCTTCGCCACGGCCCTCGTCCTGGCGCCCACCCTGCTGATCGGCTTCGTCCAGATGCTGCAGCGCGGCTGGCGCTCGTTGCCCACCCTGATCGTCTCGTTCAGCATCGCCCAGAACCTGGGCGCCCTGTTCGCCACCGCCCTGTCGCAGACCTTCCAATACGACCGCATGCGGTTCCACTACGCCCACCTGGTCGGCCAGCTGGACGCCTCGATTCCGTTCGTCGCCGACCGCCTGCGCGCCGGTCCGACCGCCGTCGCCGCGGTCGCCGGCCAGGCGACGCGCGAGGCCGGCATCCTGGCCTATAACGACCTCTTTATGCTCCTCCTCGTCATCGCCATGCTGACCCTGATCGGCACGGCGATCTTCACGCTCCGCGCCATCGCCAAGATGAAAGCCGCGCAAAGGGCCGCTCAATGACCGACGCCGCCGCTCCCTCGCCCTCGCCCGAAGCGGCCGAGGCTCTGCGCCACCCGCCCCGCATCAGCCCCGGGACCCTGGCCATCGCCGTCACCGCCGCCGTGGCGGCCGTGCTGGTCATCCTGTTCGTCTGGCGGTTGCCGCCTTTCGTCACTACCCTGCAGGTGACCGAGAACGCCTACGTCCGAGGCCAGGTCACGGTGATGGCGCCGCAGGTCAACGGCTATGTCGTCGAGGTCGCCGTGCAGGACTTCGACCACGTCAAGCAGGGCCAGGTGCTGGCCCGCATCGACGACCGCATCTTCCGGGCCCGTGTCGAGCAGGCCAGGGCGACCCTGGCCGCCCGCGAAGCCGATCTGGCCAACGCCGATCAAGCCCAGCGGGCCCGCGCCGCCGCGCTCCAAGGCCGCGAGGCCGAGCAGGCCTCGGCCTCGGCCCAGGCCGCCCGGGCCCGCGCGGACCTGGCCCGCATCAACGACCTGGCCTCGGACGGCTCGGTGTCGCTGCGCGAGCGCGACCAGGCCGTGGCCACCCTGCGCCAGACCGAGGCGGCCGTGCGCCAGACCGCCGCCGGCGGCGAGATCGCCCGCCAGGACATCCGCTCGGTCGCCGTCTCCCGCGATGGCCTGAAGGCCGCCGTCGAGGCCGCGCGCGCCGCCCTGCGCCTGGCCCAGATCGATCTGGAAAACACCGTCATCCGCGCCCCGCGCGACGGTCAGCTGGGCGAGGTCTCGGTGCGGCTGGGCCAATACGTCTCGGCCGGCACGCAGCTGCTGGCCCTGGTCCCCGCCCGCCTGTGGGTGACGGCCAACTACAAGGAAGCCCAGACCGCCCACATGGCCGTCGGCCAGCCGGTGACCTTCACGGTCGACGCCCTGGGCAAGGCGAAGCTGCGCGGCGTGGTCGAGGACCTGGCCCCGGCCACCGGCTCGGAGTTCGCGGTGCTGAAGCCCGAAAACGCCACCGGCAACTTCGTGAAGGTTTCCCAGCGCATCCCGGTCAAGATCGTCATCAGCCCGAACCAGCCCCTGGCCGCCCGCCTGCGGCCGGGCATGTCGGTGGTGACCAAGGTCGACACCAAGGGCGGTCGCTGATGCGCCGCTCGCTGCCCCCGCTGCTGGTTGGCGCGGCGCTGTCGGCCTGCGCGACCACCGCCGCGCCCGAGCGTCCGGCCTCGCCCGTTCCGCCGCCGGCCGCCTGGCGGACCACGCCGCCAAATTCCCAAGGCGCCCAAGGCGCGCTGACCGCCGACTGGTGGACGCTGCTGGGGGACGCCCGACTCAACGCCCTGGTCGACAAGGCCCTGGCCCGCAACGCCGACATCGCCCTGGCCACGGCCCGGGTCGACGAGGCGCGCGCCCTGTCCCGCGCCGCCCACTCCGCCTTGCTGCCCACGGTCGACGCCGTGGCCGGCCTCCAGGGCTCGCGCCAGCTGGACGCCTTTGGCAGGTCCTACGAGTCGACCGCCGAGCAGGTCGGGCTGCGAGTAGCCTACGAGGTCGACCTGTGGGGCCGGGTGCGCGATCTCGACGCCGCCGGGCGAGCCAGCCTTCAGGCCAGCGCCGCCGCCCGCGACAGCGTTCGCCTGGCCGTCGCCGCCACCGTGGCGCGGGCCTATGTCGGCCTGCTGTCGCTGGATGGCCAGCTGACCGTCGCCCGGCAGACCATCGCCGCCCGCGAAGCCGGGCTGCGCGTGATCGCGCGCCGCGAGGGCGCGGGCTACTCCACCAAGCTGGAACGCGACCAGGCCCAGGCCGAGCTGGCCGGGGTCCGCCGCCAGGTTCCGGCTCTCGAGCTGGCCATCGCCCGCCTGGAAGCCTCTGTCAGCGCCTTGACCGGCGATCCGCCCGGCCCCGTCGCGCGCGGCGATGACCTTCTCGCCCTGCTGAAGACGCCGATCCCGGTCGAGGCCCCCGCGAACCTGCTGGCCCGCCGCCCGGACATCGCTCAAGCTCAGGACAGCCTGATCGCCGCCGACGCCAGCCTGGCCGCCTCGCGCGCCCAGCTGCTGCCGCAGCTGCGCCTGTCGGTCTCGGCCGACCGGGCGTTCACCGACGCCCTGCCCGATCCGGTCGCCCTGTGGAACGTCGGGGCCGGCCTGGCCCAGCCGGTCTTCAACGGCGGCCGGCTGAAGGCTCAGGTCCAGGCCTCGGAGGCTCGCAAGGCCCAGGCGGCGGCCAGCTATCGCGGCGTCGTCCTGAACGCCTTCGCCGAGACGGAGACCGCCCTGCGCGCCGTCGACGCCTTGCAACGCCAGGAGAGCGAGATCGCCGCCCAGCGCGCCGCCATCGCCGAGGCCGCCCGCCGCGCCAAGGACCGCTACCGCGCCGGTTATGCCTCGTACCTGGAGCAGATCGACGCCGAGCGCGGCCTGCTGGCCGCGGACCAGGCGGTGATCCAGGCCCGCGAGGCCCGCGCGGTCGCCGCCATCGACCTGGCCCGCGCGCTGGGCGGCGGCTGGACGCCGACACCGTAGCCCCCGCCGAGCGGAGAGGATCCTAACGCGCCGCTTCGTGGCGCATCGCCTCCGCGCCCAGCGCCACATGCTCGGCGATACGTCCGCCCGCCTTCCGCTCGCTGTAGCGGTCGACAAGGTAGTCGGCGCGGTCGCGGGTCAGCAGGGTGAACTTGACCAGCTCCTCCATCACATCGACGACCCGGTCGTAGTAGCTGGACGGCTTCATGCGGTCGTTCTCGTCGAACTCCTTATAGGCCATGGCCACCGACGACTGATTGGGGATGGTGATCATCCGCATCCAGCGGCCCAGCAGGCGCAGGGTGTTGACCGCGTTGAAGGACTGGGACCCGCCGCTGACCTGCATGACCGCCAGGGTCCTGCCCTGGGTGGGTCGGATGCTGCCGATCTCCAGCGGGATCCAGTCGATCTGGGCCTTCATGATCCCGCTGATCGCCCCGTGGCGCTCGGGGCTGCACCAGACCTGGCCCTCCGACCATTGCGACAGCGCCCGCAGTTCCTGGACCTTCGGGTGGTCCGGGCCGGTGGCGTCGGGCAGCGGCAGGTCGCGCGGATCGAAGATGCGGGTCTCGCAGCCCAAGGCCTGGAGGATGCGCGCGGCTTCCTCGACCAGCAGACGGCTGAAGGAACGCTCCCGCAGAGACCCGTACAGCAGCAGGATGCGGGGCGGGTGGGCGGCGGGGGTCGCCACCGCGAGCCGGCTTTGATCGACCTGGGCGAGGAACTTCGGGTCGAGGGCGGGGAACTCGGTCACGGGCGACTCCAAACAGCGTCATTGAACTGTCTAATAATTCGATCATATTGGAAATATGGAATCGAAAGCCGCTGTCAACATGCTCTCCGCCCTGGGCCATGACGGGCGCCTGGCGATCTTCCGCCTGCTGGTGAAGGCCGGCCCGGTCGGGATCGCGGCGGGCGATATCGCCAGGACGCTCGAGGTCCTGCCCAACAGCCTGTCGGCCAATCTCAATGTCCTGTCGCACGCCAGCTTGATCACGTCCCGGCGCGAGGGCCGGTCGATCATCTATTCGGCGGATTTCGGCGCGATGAGCGGCCTTCTCGGCTTTCTGATGGAGGACTGCTGCGACGGCGCCCCCCAGATCTGCGCCCCCCTGGGCGCGATCGTCGCCCGGGCCGAGGCCTGCGACGGAACCTGTCTCACGGAAAAGGAGCCCGCATGAGCACCGAGCATCGCCCGATGAACGTCCTCTTCCTCTGCACCCACAACTCGGCGCGTTCGATCATGGCCGAGTGCATCATGAACCGCGTCGGCGCGGGCCGCTTCAAGGCCTATTCGGCGGGTTCGATGGCCAGCGGCGTCGTCAATCCTTACGCGATCAACCTTCTCAAGCACCTGAACTACAAGGTCGACGACCTTCGCTCGAAGAACTGGGACGAGTTCTCGCTGGCGGACAATCCCGAGGCCCCGGAACTGGATTTCGTGTTCACCGTCTGTGACAACGCCGCCGGCGAGGTCTGCCCGATCTGGCCCGGCCAGCCGATGAGCGCCCACTGGGGCATCCCCGATCCGAGCCAGGCCACGGGCTCCGAGGCCGAGATCGCCCTGGCCTTCGCCGACGCCTACCGCCAGCTCAACAACCGCATCACCCTGTTCTGCGCCTTGCCGATGAACGCCCTGGACCGCCTGTCGCTGCAGCGCCGCCTCGACGAGATCGGCCGGACCACGCTCGCCGACGACCCGGCGGCCTGACCGGATGGGGGATTTCAGCGTCGCGCGCCGCCTGGTCGCGGAGGGCCTGGGCACGGCCCTCTTGCTGTCCGTCGTCGTCGGGTCGGGCATCATGGGCGAGCGCTTGTCCGGTGGGAATGTCGCCCTGGCCCTGCTGGGCAACACCCTGGCGACCGGCGCGGCCCTGGTGGTGCTGATCACGATCTTCGGATCCGTCAGCGGCGCGCACTTCAATCCTGTCGTGACCCTGGCCCTGACGGCGCGTCGTGAAGTCGAGCCCTGGCGCGCGGCGCTC
This sequence comes from Caulobacter sp. GW822-FHT01G02, assembly GCF_058802865.1. Taxonomy (NCBI): domain Bacteria; kingdom Pseudomonadati; phylum Pseudomonadota; class Alphaproteobacteria; order Caulobacterales; family Caulobacteraceae; genus Caulobacter; species Caulobacter sp. GW822-FHT01G02. The sequence goes on along the minus strand of NZ_JBXAON010000001.1, from coordinate 912,428 downwards.
TACATCGTCGCCCAGGTCGTCGGCGCGCTGGCTGGCGTCTGGGTCGCCCATGCGATGTTCGGCCAGGCGATCCTGCAGATCTCGGCCCACGCCCGCGACGGCGGCGCTCAGGTGCTGTCGGAAGCCGTCGCCACCTTCGGCCTGATGGCGACGATCCTGGGGACCTCGCGGTTCCGGCCGGAAAGCACGCCCGTGTGCGTCGGGCTTTACATCACCGCCGCCTACTGGTTCACCGCCTCCACGTCGTTCGCGAATCCGGCGGTGACCCTGGCGCGCGGCCTGACCGACACCTTCTCGGGCATCGCGCCCGCCTCGATCCCCGGCTTCGTCTTGGGTCAGTTGGTCGGAGCCGCCACGGCCGTCGTCGTCTTCGACTGGATGTTCAAGCAGGAGCCCGCATGACCGCCCCCTCTTTCCCGATCACGATCTACCACAACCCCAAATGCGGCACCTCGCGCAACGTCGTGGCCATGGTCGAGGCGGCCGGCTACGCGCCGACCGTCGTCGAGTACCTGAAGACCGGCTGGACCCGCGAGCTGCTGCTGGACCTCTCGGCGCGCACGGGCCTCTCCCCGCGCGAACTGATGCGCGAAAAGGGCACGCCCGCCGAGGAGCTGGGCCTGCTGGCCGATGGCGTCTCGGACGAGACAATCCTGGCCGCCATGGTCGAGCACCCCATCCTGGTCAATCGCCCGATCGTCTCGACCCCCAAGGGCGTGGTCCTGGCCCGCCCGTCAGAGACGGTCTACGATGTGCTCGAGCACGCGCCGGCAAGCTTCACCAAGGAAGACGGCGAGGTTATCCAGCGCTGACCCGCGCGATATCGTCCGCCCACGGACGCTACGTCGTAAAACTGTCGCGGAACCGTGACAAAAGGCCTTGCATTGCTCCGGCAGGGTCCCACCGTCCCCCCGGACCACATAGGATTTGACGACATGAACAAGCTCCTTGGCGCGGTCGCGACGATCGCCCTGCTCGCGGTCGCCGATCAGGCGCACGCCGCCCGCGACTACGTCTGGGCCGCCGGCTCCTCGACCGTCTTCCCGTTCTCCACGCGCGTCGCCGAAAACTTCTCGAAGAAGACCGGCAAGAAGTCGCCCAAGGTCGAGAGCCTGGGCACCGGCGGCGGCATCAAGATGTTCTGCGGCGGCGCCGGCGAACAGTTCCCCGACATCGCCAACGCTTCGCGTCCGATGAAGAAGTCCGAGTTCCTGGCCTGCCAGAAGGCCGGCGTGAAGGACATCGTCGAGATCAAGATCGGCTTCGACGGCATCGTCGTGGCCGCCGACAAGAAGTCGCCGGACTACAACTTCAAGCTCGAGCAGCTCTATATGGGCCTGGCCGACCAGAGCGTGAAGGGCACGGCGACCGTCAAGAACCCCTACAAGACCTGGAAGGACGTCAATGGCGCCCTGCCGGCCAACCGCATCCTGGTCTACGGCCCGCCGCCGACCTCGGGCACCCGTGACGCCTTCATCGAACTGGCCATGGAAGGCGGCGCCGCCAAGATCCCGTTCCTGGCCGCTCTGAAGAAGTCGGACGAGAAGAAGTTCAAGGCCATCGTCTCGCCGACGCGCACCGACGGCGGCTGGGTCGACGCGGGCGAGAACGACAACGCCATCGTCGGCACCATCGAGAAGACCCCGAACGCCCTGGGCGTGTTCGGCTATTCGTTCCTGGAAGAGAACGCCTCGCGCATCAAGGGCGCGGCGATCAACGGCGTGAAGCCGACTCCGGCCGCGATCGCCAGCGGCCAGTATCCGCTGTCGCGCTCGCTCTACATCTACGTGAAGAAGTCGCAGGTCGGCGTGACGCCGGGCCTGAAGGACTTCGTCGCCGAGTTCGTGTCGGACTCCGCCACGGGTCGCGGCGGCTACCTGCAAGGTCGCGGTCTGATCCCGCTGCCGCCGGCGGCGCACGCTCAGATGAAGAGCAAGGCGGGCGCCATGCCGGCCATGCCGATGCCGAAGGAATAAGGTTCTCCCCGAACCTGAATTTGGGAAAGGCGGTCACTTCGGTGGCCGCCTTTTTCTATTCCGGCTTCTCCCAAGGCGGCCTGTCCGGAAGAAACTCGTCGAAGCTGACCCGCACGCCCGGATCGTCGTCCAGGCAGCTGGCGGCGATGGCCAGGATCCGGCCACTGTCAGGATCGCCCAGCGAGGTTCCGCAGCGCTTGCAGAAGCTCCGCGTGAACCGGAACGGCGGCTTCGGGCGGTAGCGGGTCAGGAGCTCCTGCCCCGCCAGCCAGTGGAAGGCCTCGGCCCGGACATAGGCGTAGACGCCCGAACCGGCCTTGCGGCACCGCGAGCAGTGGCAGATCCCCATCAGCAGCGGCGGCTCGAACAGCTCGAAGCGGACGCCGCCGCAACAGCAGCTACCCTTGATCGACAATACGCATCTCCTTGATCACCCAATCCTTTGAGTGATCTCGGGAAATTGCGCCTCCCCTGCCGCCAGCTATGTGTCAGCAGGGTGATTGGGCGGGTGAGTCAGGTTGTCGCGGTTCAGTCAGCCCGCGCCATGAGAGTTTCGATCCGAAACCCTAAAGCCGTTGGTTTGACGTTCCGGGAACGGTGAAGAACAGATTTTCCGGAACAGCCGCGCGAATGATGGATTTGCGAATGATCAATGCGATCTCGGCGAAGACCCCCATTTTCAGCGCCACACATGTCAGCTCGAAACCCGGATGAAATCCGAGGGTTTCGCGACACAAATGAACGGACTGGATGGTCATGGGAACGACACAACTGCATCGTGGCCGGCTCATCGATCACATCCAACTGGTCGTCCGCGATCTCAAGGCTAGTCGGGAATTCTACACGGCTGTTCTGAATGTTCTGGAGATTCCCGTCGTCGATACGGCCGACGGCTATTTCTGGGCTGATGAACTCGTCGTGTCCTCGCCAGAAAGCGCGGCGAGCCAGGGCGTCCTGACAGGCCGGCACCACCTGGCCTTTCAGGTCAAGGATCGCGCGACAGTCGATGCTTTCTATCGGGCGGCGCTGGCCCATGGAGGGCGCGACAATGGCGCGCCGGGCGAGCGGACCTATCATCCGGGCTACTACGCCGCTTTCGTGCTCGATCCCGACGGCAACAACATCGAAGCCGTGCACCACGGCGAGGCGCGGCGCAGCGCGCCGTCGGTGGTGATCGACTTCTAAAGGTCCCGCGGAGGCCTCTAGCGCGTCCGCGAGGTCATGCCGGCCGCCGCCGCGTCGTCCGCCACCTGCGGGTCCAGGGTCGGCGCGGGGCCGGTCTGGCGTTCGGAGGGCGTGGCGGCCACGGGAGCGTCGACGACCGGGGCCGAGGTCTCGACCTTGTGCGGCGCGGGCTGGGAGGCGGTCGACTTGGCGGCCATGGCGGCTGCGGCCGCGTCATCGGCGGCGGTGCGCGTCTCGGACGGGCCGTCCTCATAACCGCCGTCGCTGGAGGTCAGGAACAGGATCGCGCCGAACGTCGCCAGGACGCCGATGATGAAGCCGAGGATCACCCAACCAAAGGGATTGCTGCGACGCTCACTCATCTGACTGGGATTCCCTGACGCCGATACCGCCGGCTACCATGCTCTAAACGCTTCAACTAGAGCTTGGTTACCCGTTTCGGCCCCCAGGTGAAAAGAGGCGGGCGAAAGATGGCGTCAGGTTCCGGACCACTTGCGGACCGGGCCGACATCGACGTGCACGAAGTTGCTGGTCGGATAATAGCCCACGCCGCCGCGCCCGAGCTCCAGGGCCGCCGCCCGCACGTAGCGCAGGTCGACGTCTTCCAGGAAGACGTCCATGGCCTTGCCGTCCATATGCAGGCTGCGCTTGGCGACCTCGCCGCTGCGCTCGGACAGCATCTTGTTGGTGGCCGGCGAGCGGTAGCCGGAGATGATCTGGAACGGCGACTTGCTCTGGGTCTTGGCCCGGATCTGGTCGAGGATGTCGTAGAGACCCGGAGCCATCGGATGGGTCTCGTCGTTACGATAGTCGCGCAGCACCTTGTTTAGGGCCTGGACGGCGTCGGGAACGTACTCGCCGTTCTCCCAGTAGACCGCTTCCAGCTTCTCGTCGGTGTGGATGTTGCGCAGATGGACCCAGCGCGGCTCGACCACCGCCTTGGCGGCGAACGTCTCGACCGGCGTGGGTCGCAGGCCCACCGGCGGAACCGGAGCGGCCGGAGGAACTTTTCCTTCCAGGATCTGGCCGATGATATCGTCATCTGCGCGGGCGTCCGCGACCGGCAGCAGGCCGGCGCCGAGCACGCCGAGCCCCATTCGAAGCAGCTTACGTCGATCCATAGGTACGCCTTACCCGACACCAATGCCGGGAGGACATCCCAAAAATTTCAGGAAATCAAGCTGGGCCAGAACGAAGTGCGGCGATACGCTGCACCAGCTCGCGATCCCAGCCGTAGGGATCGTCGCGGAAGTTGACCTGCCCGTCCGGGGTCACATAGGCCGTCCAGTACAGCAGGAAGACCGCGATCTGCTGCGGCAGCTTGGCCCGCACGGTCTCGCCAGAGGCCAGGGTCGCGTCGATCTTTTCCGGCGTCCAGGTCATGTCGCCGGCCAGCAGCGCCTTTGCCAGCTCGATCGGCTTTTGCAGGCGCACGCAGCCATGGCTGGCCAGCCGGCTGAAGCTGTCGAACTTCGATCGGCTGGGCGTGTCGTGCAGATAGACCCCGTAGGGGTTGTTGAAGTCGAACTTCACCTGGCCCAGGGCCGCCTTGGGGCCGGCCTTCTGCTGCAGGCGCGAGCCGCCGTCGCCGGTCGGGATGACGATGAAGTCATTGCGGCGCAGATAGCCCGGGCTCTTGCGCTCCTTGGGCCACAGCTCCTTGGCGGCGATCGAGGACGGCACGTTCCACGGCGGGTTCAGGACGATCGAATGGATCATCGACGAGAGCATCGGCGTCTCGTCGCCCGGACGACCGGTGACCGCGCGCATGGTCAGGGTCGGGGTGTCGTGACTGAACATCGACAGGATGGCGGCGGCGACGTTCACCTGGATCCGGTCGGCCGGCAACACCTGCGGCAGCCAGCGCCAGCGCTCCATGTTGGCGGTGATCTGGTCCAGGCGACGTTCGACCGGGATGTTCAGGGCGTTCAACGTGGCCTTGTTGAGGGTCCCGGTCGGATTGAGGCCGAAGCGCTTCTGGGCGCGCTGCACGGCCTGGGTCAGGGCGGCGTCGAAGATCGGCGCCGCGTCGACCGCGATCGTCGGGTCCTCGACGGCCAGGCGGGCTTCCAGCGCGACCACCCGCGGACCGGTCGCGCCTTCCTTCAGCTCGGGACCGGCGACCAGCGGCGACCAGCCGCCCTTGGCGGCGATGTCGCGATAGGTGACCAGGCCCTTCTGCAGGGTCTGGTAGCCGGTATAGGGCGGCGGCAGCGTCCCCAGCCACGCGGCCAGGCGGTCCTGCTGCACGGCGGCGTAGAATTCGGGCGCGGGATCATAGGCGGCGGGACGCAGGCCCCACTCATTCTTGAAGCCGCTGAGCGGCAGGCGGCCCGAGCGCACGGCGCGGGCATAGGCCAGGGTCAGGCTTACCAATTGCGCTTGGCCGGCGATGCGGGCCATCGCGTCGCGCGACTGCAGCTGGGCGATCGCCTGGTCCGGCGAAAAGGCGCCCGGCTCGAAGCCGTGCAGATAGGCGTCGCCCAGCACCTGGCGCAGCAGGTCGATCTGCTCGGGCCGCAACTCGACGCTGGAATAGTCCGGCTGGATCACCGGCGTCCGGGGGGCCTGGACCTGCGGGACGGCCTGCGGGGCCATTTGCGGGGCGCGGCCACCGGCCAAGGGCGGGCGCTGCGACTGGGCCATCAAAGGTTGAGCTTGGGCCGCCTCCAGGGACAGCAGCGCTATCGCCGCCGCCAGGACGCCGCAGGATCTCGAAACTCGCATCACCGTCGAACAGCCCGCCCGCGCACTCGCGGCCCAGCCGCATTGAGGTTTCCAGATGGCCGGCGTCGGCCCTCCGCGTCAACGAAGGTAGCGCGAAAGGCGAGCCTTCCCCCCATCTCCTGAAGACGTTTTCCGACAACAGGAACCCGCAAGCCACACCGTCGGTTTCATTCATAATGGGGCGCGCCGGATAACCGGCCGATAATGGCGATGGACAAGGCTTTGCATCAGAAGACTCTCGACCTCTTTCCGATCGGCAATTGCGCCGTCAGCGCGCTGATCGACACCAGCGGCCGCTTCGTCTGGGGCTGCGCCCCGCGCGTCGATTCCGATCCCGTGTTCAGCGCCCTGCTCGACGACACCGATATCGAGGGCGCCGACGCCAAGGGCGTGTGGGACGTGCAGGTCGAACGCCGGGCCGAGACCCGCCAGGGCTATCTGCGCAACACGCCGATCCTTCGCACCGAGATCGCCGACGAGGACGGAGCGCGGTTCGAGATCCTCGACTTCGCCCCCCGCTACCAGCAGTTCGGCCGCGCCTTCCGCCCCACCGCTTTCATCCGCCTGATCCGGCCGATCATCGGGGTGGCGCGCATCACCCTGCGCCTGCGGCCCACCGCCGGCTGGGGCGCCAAGGTGGCCGAGCACACCTCGGGCTCGAACCACATCCGCTATCTGTGCTCGGACATGACCCTGCGCCTGAGCACCGACGCGCCGGTCTCGCATATCCTGGAGGAGCGCACGTTCCGGCTGGAGCGGCCGATCGCCATGTATCTGGGCGCCGACGAGGGTTTCGACGCCCCGATCGGCGCGACGTGCGAGCGGATGCTGCGCGAGACCGACAACTACTGGAAACAGTGGGTTCGGGGCCTGGCCATTCCGCTGGACTGGCAGACGGCGGTGATCCGCGCCGCCATCACGCTGAAGCTCTGCATGCACGAGGAGACGGGCGCGATCGTCGCGGCCCTGACCACCTCGATCCCAGAGCACGCCGACAGCGGCCGCAACTGGGACTACCGCTACTGCTGGCTGCGCGACGCCTATTACGTGGTCCAGGCGCTGAACCGGCTGGGCGCGGTCGACATCCTGGAGAACTATCTGGGCTATCTGCGCAACATCGTCGATCGGGCCGGCGGCGGCCACATCCAGCCGCTGTTCGGGGTGGGCTTCGAGGAGGTGCTGACCGAGCGCTTCGCCCCCGACCTGCCCGGCTATCGCGGCATGGGCCCGGTCCGCGTCGGCAACCAGGCCTATGAGCACATCCAGAACGACGTCTACGGCCAGATCGTCCTGTCGACGGTCCAGGCCTTCTTCGACGAGCGCCTGCTGCGACCGGCCACGGTCGAGGATTTCGAGGCGCTGGAGCCGGTCGGCGAGCGGGCCTTCCAGCTGCACGACCAGCCCGACGCCAGCCTGTGGGAGTTCCGGGGGCGGGCCAATGTCCACACCTACTCGTCGGCCATGTGCTGGGCGGCCTGCGACCGCCTGGGCAACGCCGCCGAGAAGCTGGGACTGACCGACAAGGCCGCCTTCTGGAACAGCCGCGCCGCCCAGGTGCGCAAGGTCATCGAGGACCGCGCCTGGAACGACAAGCTGGGCCGCTTCGCCGCCACCTTCGAGGGCGACGAGCTGGACGCGTCCCTCCTCCAGCTCGTGGACCTGCGCTTCCACAAGCCCGACGACCCGCGCAACGTCGCCACCCTGAAGGCGATCGAGGACGGCCTGCGGCGCGGGGCCTATCTGCTGCGCTACGCCACCCCCGACGATTTCGGCTCGCCGCAGACGGCGTTCAACATCTGCACTTTCTGGCTGATCGAGGCCCTGCACCTGTCCGGCCGTTCGGACGAGGCGCGGGCATTGTTCGAGGACATGCTGTCGCGCCGCACGAGCGCGGGCCTGCTCTCCGAGGACATCGGCTTCGCGGACGGGGAGTTGTGGGGCAACTACCCGCAGACCTATTCCCTGGTCGGCCTGATCAATTGCGCGGTGCTGCTAAGCCGGCCCTGGACATCGGTGCGATAGACCTCGAAGACCCTTCAGGTGCGCGATATTGCGGCGCGGGAAGATTCTGAAATCCTCGTGTCACATCGCGCGGGCAACGGCGACGTTGGGACGCTCGAAAATCGGAGAAGCTCTTTGGTGAGCCGCAAACTGGCCTTGGCCGGCGTCCCTCTGCTGGGCATCTGGGGCTGCGTCGCGACGAGCGCCTACGCCCAGGCGACCAAGCCCGCTGTCCCGGCCTCCGCCGAGCAGACCCCCAAGCCCACCGCGGAGAAGCCGGTCACACCCGAGGACCTCGACAACGAGGTCGAGGCCATCACCATCACGGCCAGCGGCAAGCCCTATGGCGCGGTGATGGGCGACATCCCGCCGGAAGAGACCTTCAGCGCCGCCGACGTGCGTTCGTTCGGGGTCTCGTCGATCACCGACCTGCTGACCGAGCTGACGCCCCAGACCACCAGCGGCCTTGGCGGCGATCCGGTCGTGCTGCTGAACGGTCGTCGCATCTCCGGCATGGGCGAGATCCGCGACATCCCGACCGAGGCCATCCAGCGCGTCGAGATCCTGCCCGAGGAAGTGGCCCTGAAGTACGGCTACTCGGCTGACCAGAAGGTCGTGAACGTGGTGCTGCGCCAGCGCTTCCGCGCCGCCACGATCGAGGGCCAGGTCGGCGGCTCCACGGCCGGCGGCCAGCTGAGCGAAATGGCCAACTACAGCCGCCTGCAGCTGAACCGCGACGGCCGCACCAACATCGCGGTCAAGATCCAGAACAGCGACCGGCTGCTGGAAAGCGACCGCGACCTGACCAGCCGCAACGACAGCGGCCTCTATGACCTGGTGGGCAATATCGGCCCCGCCCTGCCCGGCGCGACGCAGATCGATCCGGCGCTCAGCGCCCTGGTCGGCGCGCCCGTCACCGTGGCCGGCGCGCCGGGCTCGGCGGCCAGCGGCCGCCCCGCCCTGTCGGCCTTCACGCCCAATGTCGCCAACACCAGCGACCTCTCCGACAGCCGCACCCTGCTACCCGAGAACCAGCAGCTTAGCCTCAACAGCGTCACCAACCGCTACATCCTCGACCGCGTTTCGGCGACCCTGAACCTGGGCCTGACCGCCTCGCGGAACAATTCGCTGCTGGGGCCGGCGCGGGCGCGTTTGCTGATCCCCGGCGGCGACCCGTTCTCGCCGTTCAGCCAGACCGTGGCGCTCTATCGCTATCTGGGCGAGCTAGCCCCGCTGGAGCAGACCAGCCGCAACCTCGCGGGCCACGCCGGCTTCACCCTGACCAAGGACACGGAAGACCTGCGCCTGTCGCTGACCGGCGCCTACGACCACGCGATCAGCAAGACGGAGACCGACCGGAGCGTCGACCTGACCGGCGTCCAGACCCGCCTGACGGCGCTGGATCCGACCCTGAACCCGTTCGCGCCGCTGTCGGGCCTGTCCCTGACGCGGGACCGCGCCCGCTCGACCACCGACACGGCCGACCTGCAGTTCGTGGCCAACGGCGCCCTGGCCAAGTTCAAGGCCGGGGATCTGTCGACCACCTTCAAGCTGGGCGTCAACGGCACGAAGCTGGACGCCAGGTCGTTCCGAAACGGCGTCGAGGCCGACAGCGACCAGTCGCGCGGCGATCTCAACACCCAGGTCAGCTTCGACCTGCCGCTGGCCAGCCGCCGCAAGGGGGTGCGGGCCGGGATCGGCGACCTGTCGGCCAACCTGAACCTGGCCGCCCGCCATGTCTCGGACTTCGGGACCCTGACCACCATCGGCGGCGGCCTGAACTGGTCGCCGCTTAAGCCGGTCAGCTTCATCGTCTCGGCAACCCGCCAGGAGAACGCCCCCAGCATCGCCCAGTTGGGCAATCCGCTGGTCACCACGCCGGGCGCGCGGGTGTTCGACTATGTGCGCGGCGCGACCGTCGATGTCACCCGCGTCAGCGGCGGCAATCCCAACCTGCGGGCCGAGGAGCGCAACGTCCTGAAATTCGGCGTCAATTTCCGGCCGGAGAAGATCCAGGGCCTGACCCTGAACGCCAACTACACCCGCATCCGCATCGACAATCCGGTCGCCGGTTTCCCGGCCGCGACGGCGGCGGTCGAGGCGGCCTTCCCCGATCGCTTCACGCGCGACGCCGACGGCAATCTGACCCGCATCGACAGCCGACCGGTCAACTTCGCCAAGCGCGAGAGCGAGCAGATCCGCTGGGGCCTGAACTTCTCCCGCCAGATCGGCAAGACTCCCCCGCCGCCTCCGGGCGGATGGCGCGCGCGCCAGGGCGTCGGCGGTCAGCGGCAGGACGGCGCGAGCATCCCTGGCGGCGATCTCCTGCGCCGCGCGCCCGCCAACGGCGGCGCCGGTGGCGAGCCGGGCCGCGCGCCCCGGCCCGACGACCAGGCCCAGAACCCGCAGAGCCAGCCCGCCCAGACCGGCGAGGAGCCCCCGCGTCCGAACTTCGGCGACCGCGGCGGCGGCGGCGAGGGTCCCCGCTTCGCCGGCGGCGGCGGACGCGGTGGCGGCGGCTTCGGCGGTAGAGGCGGCGGCGGCAATCCCCGCGCCACGCGGCTGCAGCTGGCCCTCTTCCACACCATCCACCTGCGCGAGCGGGTCATGATCGCCGATGGCGTTCCGGCGCTCGATCTGCTGGGCGGCGACGTCCTGGGCTCGGGCGGCGGCCAGCCGCGCCACGAGGTCGAGGCCCAGGCGGGGATCACCCGCTATGGCCTGGGCGCGCGCGTCTCGGCCGACTGGCAGAGCGCCACCCACGTCCGCGCGGGCCTGGGCGGGGCGTCGACCGACCTGGACTTCTCTGACCTGGCGACCATCAACCTGCGCCTGTTCGCCGATCTCGGCGTGCGACGCGAGCTGGTCCAGGCCCATCCGATCCTGCGGGGCACGCGCCTGACCTTGTCGGTCAACAACCTGTTCGACCAACGGCAGACCGTGCGCGACGCCACCGGCGTGGTCCCGCTGACCTACCAGCCGGACTATCTGGACCCGCGCGGCCGGGTGCTGTCGTTCAACGTGCGTAAGCTGCTGTTCTAGTCACGTCCAAGTTCGAGGCCTCCGCGCAAAAACACGTGAGCTTCAGTGTCCCGGGGGATCGAACCGTGCCGTTCGGCGTTCTTGGCGGATGTTGCTTTCTGATGAGGGGGTTCTCGCATGACCGCGGCTCAAACGGTCTCGCGCCTGGAATCTGTCGATCTCGCGCCCCCACCCGTCGAGTTGCCGCGCCGTTCGGCGCTGTTTCTCGACCTCGACGGCACGCTGGCGCCGATCATGCCGCGTCCAGACGACGTGGGTCCCGATGCGCGCCGCGCGCGGGTGCTGGCGCGCCTGCGCGACGCGTTGGAAGACCGCGTGGCCGTGGTCAGCGGCCGGGCCCTGACCAATCTCGACTACATCCTGGACGGCGGCGTGCCGGCGATCGGGGCCGTGCATGGCCTGGTGCGCCGCAGCGCCGACGGCCAGATGGTCGAGCGCGAGCCCCACGCGGGCCTGGCCGACGCCCGCCGCATCCTGGTAGAGTTGGCGCACTGCGAGCGCGGCCTGTTGTTCGAGGACAAGGGCCTGTCGGTCGCCCTGCACTACCGCAGCGCCCCCGGCTGCGCGGAGGCGGTGATCGAGGCCGCCGAACGCCTCTCGCAATCCACCGGCCTCGTCCTGCAGCTGGGCGACATGGTCGCCGAGCTGCGCACGCCCGGCGCCGACAAGGGCGCGGCCGTGACCGCCTTCCTGCGCGAGGCCCCGTTCCTGGGCGCGACGCCCGTGTTCGTCGGCGACGACCTGACCGACGAGGACGGCTTCTCCGCCGCCAACCGGCTGGGCGGCTTCGGCGTCCTGGTCGGCGAGCCCCGCCCGACCGAGGCGCGCTATCGCCTGCCCAACACCGAGGCGGTCTTCCGCTGGCTGGAGGGCCTCAGCGCGCCCCAGAGTGTCCTTGGGGTCCCGGCGTGAGCCGGCTGATCGTCGTCTCCAACCGCGTCAATCCGCCGAATCCGGCGGAAGGCGGCGAAGGCAGCGTCGGGGGCCTGGCCATGGCCCTGGCCGCGGCCCTGCGGGAATATTCCGGAATCTGGTTCGGCTGGAGCGGCAAGACCATCCCGGAGTTCACCGGCCAGCTGAACATGCAGCGGATCGAGGGCGTCACCGTCGCCACCGTCGATCTCGAGGAAACCGACTACCAGGAATATTACAACGGCTACGCCAACAAGACGCTGTGGCCGCTGTTCCACTATCGCGTCGACCTGACCGCCTATGACCGCTCGTTCGGCGAGGGCTATGACCGGGTCAACAAGCGCTTCGCCGAGACCCTGCTGCCGCTGATCGAGCCGGACGACATCGTCTGGGTCCACGACTATCACCTGATCCCGGTCGCCCGCGAGCTGCGGCGGATGGGCGTGACCAACCGGATCGGCTTCTTCCTGCACATTCCCTGGCCGGCCCACCAGCTGGTCACCACCCTGCCCCGCCACAAGGCGCTGGTGGAGGCGCTGTTCCACTACGACCTGATCGGCTTCCAGACCGAGGAGTCGCTGCAGGCCTTCGAGGGCTACGTGTTCTCGGAAGTGAGCGGCCGCAAGAACGAGCGCGGCGAGCTGGTCGCGTTCGGCCAGCGCACCTGCGCGGCCGTCTTCCCGATCGGCGTAGACGCGGCGGACTTCGCCCAGATCGTCCAGGGCGAGAACGCGCGCAAGGTCTACGACCGGATGATGGCCCACAGCGTCTTCCGCAAGATGATCGTCGGCGTCGATCGCCTGGACTATTCCAAGGGCCTGGAAGAGCGGCTGATCGGCTTCGAGCGTTTCCTGGCGGACCATCCGGACATGGTGCGCGACGTCATGCTGCTGCAGATCGCCCCGATCTCGCGCGACGAGGTCGAGGCCTATCAGGACCTGCGCGCGCGGCTGGACGGCCTGATCGGCCGGATCAACGGCGCCTATGCCGAGATGGACTTCACGCCGATCCGCTACGTCAACCGCTCCTACCGCCGCGACGAGCTGGCCGGGATCTATCGCGCCAGCCGCGCGGCCCTGGTCACACCCCTGCGCGACGGCATGAACCTGGTCGCCAAGGAATATGTCGCCGCCCAGAACCCCGACGATCCCGGCGTGCTGATCCTGTCGCGCTTCGCCGGCGCGGCCCGGCAGATGAAGGACGCCCTGATCATCAACCCCAACAGCCCGGAGGAGATCTCCGACGCGCTGGAGCGGGCCCTGTCCATGGAGCTGCCGGAGCGCCGGCGGCGCTGGCAGGCGCTGTTCGACAATGTCAGCCGCGAGGACGTCACCGCCTGGCGCGACGACTTCGTCACCGCCTTGCGCGCGCGGCCCGGGCCGGAGGGAGATGAACCGGAAAAGCCGGTGCTAACGCTGGACCTGGCGGCCAAGGCGTTGAAGGCTGGACCTGAAGCGAGCGCGATGCGGGCTTAGGCGTTAGGTCTTCGCGTTCATCCCAAAAACCGATCTCCCCGGCGAAGGCCGGGGCCCAGATTCAGCCTGAGCGGTTTGGGATGATCCGAGATACGCCCTCATTAGCCTATCGAGCGCTCTTGGGTTCGATCTGGGCCCCGGCCTTCGCCGGGGAAACGGAGTTTGGAGCTACTTCTCGCTCATCCCGTCGATCAGCTTCTTCAGCTTCTCCACCTCATCGGCCCGCAGCGGACGGTGCTGGGCGAAGTGGCTGATCAGCGGGGCCAGCTGGCCTTCGAACAGGCGGTCCAGCAGGCCCTGGCTCTCGGAGTGCACATAGGCGCTGCGGTCGATCAGCGGGCGGTAGCCGTGCTTGCCATCGGCGCGCTCGGACTTGATCGCCTTCTTTTTCAGCAGGCGGTTGATCAGCGTCTTGACCGTGGCCTCGCCCCACTGCTGGGAGGCGCCGACCTCGGCCACCAGATCGTCGGCCGACATCGGCTGGCGGCGCCAGAGGGCTTCCATGACATGCGCTTCGGCGGCGGTGATGTGCATGACACTTACATCCGTAATTCATCGGGGACGCTATACCCGCTATTACGCGTGTCAAGCCGCGTCTGGTTCATCGCCTGTCGATGGCCGCGAGCAGAGTCTGGCCGCGCCGGCCGCTTACGGCTCATTGTCAATGACACCGGTTTCCACTAGAGACTCCCCAAACCTGTGACCATGGCCCGCCAAGCGGGACCTGTGCTGAATATTCGAGGGAGGATTAGCGGCGTGACCGTTTCTGAGGCCGACAGCGAGGTTTTCGCCCCCGCGGCCATTGCTCCCCAATTCGTCAAGGCCCGTCAGGAGGGCGTCAGCGTCCCCGGCTATCCCGGCGGCGTGATTCCCTCGACCATGGCCGAAGGCTACGCCGTTCAGGATCTGGCTATCGCCGCCTGGCCGGACGAACTGGTCGGCTGGAAGGTCGGTCTGGTGCCGCCGCAGCATCGCGAGCGCCTGGGCGTCGACCGCCTGGCCGGCTGCATCTTCAAGTCCAAGGTCCAGGACGCCTCGACCGACGGCCAGCCCAATAAATTCCGCGCCATCGCAGGCGGCTTCTGCGCCGTCGAGGCCGAGTTCATCGTCCGCCTGGGCCAGGACGCCCCGGCCGACAAGACCGAGTGGACCGCCGAAGAGGCGGCCGACTATGTCGGCGAACTGCTGGTCGGCGTCGAGATCGCCGGCAGCCCGCTGGCCACCATCAACGCGCTGGGCCCGACGGTCGTGGCGTCTGACTTCGGCAATAACGATGGTCAGATCATTGGTCAGGCCATTTCCAACTGGCGCGACATCGCCTGGGAGGATATGCCGGTCGAGACCTTCCTCAACGGCAAGTCGGTGGGCAAGGCCACGGCCGCGACCATCCCGGGCTCTCCGCTGGCCGCCCTGGCCTTCCTGCTCGGAACCGTCGCCGCGCGCGGCAAGCCGCTGAAGAAGGGCATGATCGTCACCACCGGCGCCACCACGGGCATTCACGACGTGGTCGCCGGCGATGTCGCCCATGTGAGCTTCGGCCCGTACGGAACCGTGGACTGCATCGCCGTCCCGGCCAAATAAGAAGACCATAAGGGGAAGGACGCGTGTCCATGGACGTTTCGAAAGCGCCCGAGCCATCCGAGAAGATCGGACGGTACCGTTGGGTGATCGTCAGCCTGCTGTTCGCGGCGATGGTCATCAACTACGTCGATCGCCAGACGATCGGCCTGCTGAAAGCGGACCTGTCGAAGGAATTCGGCTGGGACGAGACCCACTACGCCGACCTCGTGTTCTATTTCCAGATGGCGTACGCGATCGCGTACCTGGCCTGGGGCAAGATCATGGACAAGATCGGGGCCCGCTGGGGCTTCGGCGTCGCGTTCGCGATCTGGCAGATCGCTCACATCGCCCACGCCGCAGCGGCCGGCTTCGGCGGCTTCGTGGCCGCCCGCATGGGCCTGGGCATCGGTGAGGCCGGCGGCTTCCCCGGCGGCATCAAGGCCGTGGCCGAGTGGTTCCCCAAGAAGGAGCGCGCCTTCGCCACCGGCCTGTTCAACGCCGGCACCAATATCGGCGCCATCGTCACGCCCCTGGTCGTGCCGGGCATCGTGCTGGCCTTCGGCTGGCAGATGGCCTTCATCGTCACCGGCGTCGCCGGCCTGGTCTGGCTGCCGATCTGGCTGCTGGTCTATCGCCGCCCGCGCGAGCAGAAGCGCCTGGGCGCGGCCGAACTGGCCTATATCGAGCAGGATCCGGCCGACCCCGTCGAGAAGATCGGCTGGACCAAGCTGCTGACCAAGAAGGAAACCTGGGCCTTCGCCCTGGGCAAGTTCCTGATCGACCCGATCTGGTGGATGTTCCTGTTCTGGCTGCCGGACTTCCTGGGCAAGCGCTACGGCCTGGACCTGAAGTCGTTCGGCCCGCCGCTGATCGCCATCTATCTGCTGAGCGACGTCGGTTCGGTCGCCGGCGGCTGGATGTCGTCGACCCTGATGAAGAACGGCGCCAGCATCAACAAGGCCCGCAAGCTGACCATGCTGGTCTGCGCCCTGCTGGCCGTGCCGGTGATGTTCGCCGCCAAGGCCGACAGCGTCTGGCTGGCCGTGCTGATCATCGGCGTCGCCACCGCCGCCCACCAGGGCTTCTCGGCCAATCTCTACACCCTGCCCTCGGACGTGTTCCCGCGCGCCGCGGTCGGCTCGGTCGTCGGCATCGGCGGCATGCTGGGCGCCTTCGGAGGCATGGTCTTCTCGAAGTACATCGGCAAGGTCCTGGACCAGATCGGCAGCTACACCCCGATCTTCATCGTCGCCGGCAGCGCCTATCTGATCGCCCTGCTGGTCATCCACCTGCTGACGCCCAAGATGGAGCCGGTGAAGATCTGACCGGCGCGTCCTTCGAGGCGCGCTAAGGAGCGCGCACCTCAGGATGAGGACCGTTGCTGAATCCCTCTTCCTGAGGCGCCCGCATCGCGGGCCTCGAAGGACGCAGGGCCGAAGACGAAAGGCCGGGGAGCAATCCCCGGCCTTTTTCGTTAGAAGGCGGTCATGGCCACCTCCCCTCTCCACGTCGCGCCCCTTAAAGTGGCCCTCGTCGGCTACGGCTATGTCGGCAAGACCTTCCACGCCCCGTTGATCGCCGCGACGCCGGGCCTAGCGTTGCGCACGGTGGTGTCCAGCGACCCGGCCAAGGTCGCCGCCGACTTCCCGGAGGTCCGCGTCGTCGCCGACCTCGAGGCGGCCCTGACCGATCCGGCCATCGACCTGGTGGTCATCGCCACGCCCAACGCCCTGCACGCGCCCCAGGCGATCGCCGCGCTGACCGCCGGCAAGGCCATGGTGGTCGACAAGCCGTTCGCCGTCAGCGCCGCCGAGGCCGAGACCATGGCCGAAGCCGCCAGAGCCGCCGGCAAGCTGCTGGCCGTGTTCCACAACCGCCGCTGGGACAGCGACTTTCTCACCCTCCAGCGCCTGATGGCCGATGGCGTCCTGGGCGAGATCGTCCAGTTCGAAAGCCATTTCGACCGCTTCCGCCCCCAGGTTCGCGACCGCTGGCGCGAGCGGGCCGGCCCGGGCGCCGGCGCCTGGATGGACCTTGGCCCCCACCTGCTGGACCAGGCCCTCGCCCTGTTCGGCGCGCCGCTGGCCATCGCCGCCGATATCGGCATCCAGCGTCATGGCGCGGGCGCGGACGACTATTTCCACGTCACGCTGCGCTACCCGATCCTGCGGGTGATCCTGCACGGCAGCCTGCTGACCGCCGCCGCCGACCCGCGCCTGGCCGTCCACGGAACGAAGGCCAGCTTCGTCAAGCACGGCCTCGACCCGCAGGAGGGCCAGCTGAAGGCCGGCATGACCCCGGGCGCGGCCGGCTATGGCGTCGACACCCGCCCGGGCGTGCTGACCACGGTGGAGAACGAGGTCCAGGTCCACGCCCCCGTCCCGCCCGAACCGTCGGACTATCGGGCCTTCTACGCCGGGGTTCGCGACGCCATCCTCCACGGCGCGCCCTCGCCCGTGCCGGTGGAGCAGGCCCTGCGGACGATGGCGCTGCTGCAGCTGGCCCAGCGCGCCTCGGACGAGCGGCGAGAGCTGCCGATTTAGCCGCCCGAACCGGGTAGCCCCCGCCCCGAAAAGCCGCTTAACCTGCCGCCCATGCGCCCATCCCTGCTCACCGCCTCCGCCGCCCTCGCCGCCGCCCTGGCCGCCTGTGGTCCCGCTCCCGCCCAGCCTCAGGCCGGCGCCCCCGTCGAGAGCCGCCCGGCCAACGCCCCCGACCAGAAGCCGGCCTTCGCGGGCCAGACCCGCGCGCCGGGCCTGAACTCGAACACGGTCGGCCAGTACACGACCCTGGCCAGCGGCCTCTCCCATCCGTGGGGCATGGCCTTCCTGCCCACCGGCGACATCCTGCTGACCGAGCGGGCCGGACGCCTGCGCATCTTCGGCAAGGACGGCAAGCTGTCGCCGGCCGTAGAGGGCCTGCCGGCGGTGTTCGCGCAGGGCCAGGGCGGCCTGCTGGGCGTGGCGCTGGATCCCGCCTACGCCAGGAACGGCCTGGTCTATTGGGCTTACGCCGAAGCAGACGGCGGCGTGAACGGCACGGCCGTGGCGCGCGGCAAGCTCGTGACCGGCCCCGCCCCCAGGCTGGAGAACGTCCAGGTCCTGTGGCGCCAGGCGCCGAAGATGGACAGCGCCCTGCACTTCGGCGGCCGCCTGGTCTTCGCCAGGGACGGCGCGCTGTTCATCACCACCGGCGAGCGCTCGATCCTGGAGGGCCGCGTCCAGGCCCAGCACCTGGACGCCACCCTGGGCAAGGTGGTCCGCATCAACGCCGACGGCTCGATCCCCAAGGACAACCCGTTCGTGAAGACGCCCGGCGCCAAGCCGGAGATCTGGTCGCTGGGCCACCGCAACCTGCAGGCCGCCGCCCTCGACCCCAGCGGCAAGCTGTGGACCGTGGAGCACGGCGCGCGCGGCGGCGACGAGCTGAACCACCCCGAGGCCGGCAAGAACTACGGCTGGGCCACGGTCACCTACGGCGAGGAATATTCCGGCAAGCCGATCGGCGACGGCCTCACCGCGAAGGACGGCGTGGAGCAGCCGGTCTACTACTGGGACCCGGTGATCGCGCCCTCCGGCATGGCCTTCTATGAGGCCAGCCTGTTCCCGGCCCTGAAAGGCAGCGTGCTGATCGGCTCGCTGAGGGAAAAGCACGTCGATCGCCTGGTCCTCAAGGACGGCAAGGTCGTCGGCGAGGAGCGCCTGTTCACCGACATCGGCGCCCGCGTCCGCGACGTCGCGGTCGGCCCCGACGGCGCCATCTACGTCCTGACCGACGAGGAGGACGGCAAGCTGATCAAGGCGACGCCGAAGGGATGAGGGCATCGCCCGGTCCGCCATGAGCCGACGTCCCGGGCGATGCCCATGGATCGCCTGACTACTCCGGGATCAGGTGGGCGTCGCGCAGCAAGTCGCCGACCTCGGTGGCGTCGATCTTGCTGAGCAGCAGCTCGCGAAGGAACGCCGGCCCCGGCACGTCGAAGGCCTTGCCGTCGCGAACATGCCCCATCGCGGCGAGCAGCTTGCGCACGTCATAGGTCGAGTTGAAGACCTCCGGCACGCCCCGCTCGACGTTCAACAGCGTATAGACCGCCTCCATCGGCGTACGGACGGAATACTCGGTGGTGAAGATGCAGTCGCGTTCGCCGGACTCGGCGAACTGGCCGATGAAGGCGAAATTGACCGCGCCCTTGGGCACGACGTCCGGCCTGTCCCCCGCCTGCCGCGGCATGAAGAAGGCGGTGATGTAGGGCATCATCACCGGCACGGCCTTGGCGCCCGTCGCGGCCAGCTCGGCGATCTCCTCGACCGGAACGCCCATGTGGTAGAGCCACTCCTGGGTGATCTCCTCGCCCGTGCAGTCCTGCATCGGCTTCTTGACGAAGTCGCCGGGCTTGTCGACGAACAGCGAATAGACCCAGACGATGACCTGGTCCTTCGGCTGCTGCTTGAAGTGCGGCTGGCGGCTGACCGTCCAGCTCATCAGCCAGCTGGAGTCCTTGACGGTGACGATGCCGCCGGTGACCACCGTGCCGCTGAACGGGTCGCGCTTGGCGACCTTCTGGATGTAGGGCGGAATTCGCGCGTCCAGGGTGGTGATCGTCGCCGACTCCCACTTGGTTTCGGGAATATGCGCGCCGAAGACGTCGGGCCGCCCGAACGCCGGATCCTTCGCCGCGATGTTGCGCCAGAGGTCCCAGGCGGGCGCGGGCCCCTCGTTGAGCTTCGCGGGCGTATGGTGGTCGCCGTTGTCGGAGTTCTCGGTCAGCGATCCGATGGTCATGAACACCAGATCGTCGGGACCCAGGTCGACGCCGCCGTCGACGCCGTCCTGGCGCCAGTGGATGCGCGTGGCCTGCTTGCGCTCCGCCGTGATGTCGAAGTCGACATCGGTGACCTCGACGCCGTAGCGGAACGTGACGCCGCGATCGGTCAGCCACTTGTACAGCGGCAGCACCAGCGACTCGTACTGGTTGCGGCGCGTGAACTTCAGGGCGGTGAAGTCGGCCAGGCCGCCGATATGGTGGATGAAGCGATGGACGTAGAGCTTCATCTCCAGCGCCGAGTGCCACTCCTCGAAGGCGAACATGGTGCGCCAGTAGAGCCAGAAGTTGCTCTTCAGGAAGTCCTCGCCGACCACTTCGTTGATCCGCTTGTTCTCCATCTCCTCGCGGGTCGCCAGGAAGAGCGAGATCAGGTCCTTCTGGGCCTTGCCGTTCAGGGTCAGGCGTTCCACGTCCTCGATGGGCTCACCCCGGTTCTGGGTCGCCCTTTGCAGGGAGAAGTTCGGGTCGTCCTTGTCCAGCCAGTAGAACTCGTCGAGCACGCTGGCGTCCTCGACCTCGAGCGACGGGATCGAGCGGTAGAGATCCCAGAGACATTCGAAATGCTCTTCCATTTCGCGGCCGCCGCGGATCACGAAGCCCTTTTCGGGATCCTTGATGCCGTCCAGGGCGCCGCCCGGAAGCGCCAGCCGTTCGAGGATGGTGATCTTCTCGCCCGACATGTGTCCGTCCCGGATCAGAAAGGCCGCCCCGGCCAGGCTGGCCAGCCCCGAGCCGACGAAGAACGCCGTCTTGTTCTCCACGCCCGCTGGTTTGCGGGGCCGGGCGAAGGCTTCGTAATTTCCGCTGCTGTAGTACATGGCGAGATCCTTTCCGGAAGCCGGAGGCTCAGGGGACGCTAGGGAGGGCACGGCGCATCGCTCGCGGCCAAACCGGCGAAACAGCCGGCCGCGATCTGGCCTGTCCGGGCGCGCGGGCCGGTCATGGGATCATGTCGGAACGCGCGCCGGTGGAGTGTCCTAATGGATGAGTGTGCTCATCCATTGAGTGTGATCACCCCACCAGGAGGCCACAATCGGGGTTATCCCGTAGGGCGAACCGCCGATGCTGGATGACACCAGCGCGTTCCGTCGAACTTCCCTCCCCCGCCCCGAACTCTGCTATCAATCCGCCATGCGGCGCAGGCGAAGCATCCTCATCGTGGGCGGCGGGACGGCGGGGTGGCTGACGGCCGCCTACCTGGCCAAGGCCCTGCGCGTGGCCGAGCAGGACGACCTGACGATCACCCTGCTGGAATCGCCCGACATCGGCATCGTCGGCGTCGGCGAGGCCACCTTCCCCACCATCCGCAACACCCTGCGGTTCCTGGGCGTCGACGAGGCGCGGTTCATTCGCGAGACCTCGGCGACGTTCAAGCAGGGCATCCGCTTCGTCGACTGGGCGGAGACGCCGGCCGACGGTCGCCATCACAGCTTCTTCCACCCGTTCGAGGCGCCGTTCTCGACCGAGGGAGCTTCGCTGGCGCCCTACTGGCTGCTGCAGGACGAGGCCGGCCGCGCGCCGTTCGCCGAGGCGGTGACCATCCAGGCCCGCGTCGCCGACGCGGCCCGCGCGCCCAAGCGGCCGCACGAGAGCGATTTCGCCGGACCGCTGAACTACGCCTACCACTTCGACGCCGCCAAGCTGGCCCAGGTGCTGGCCGAGCGGGCCGGCGAGCTGGGCGTGCGCCACCTGCGGGGAAACCTGTCCGAGACGATCCTGGACGAGACGGGCGCCATAGCGCGCGTCGTCAGCCCCGAGCACGGCGACCTGACCGCCGACCTCTATGTCGACTGCTCGGGCTTCCGGGCCGAGCTGATCGGCAAGGCCCTGGGCTCGCCGTTCAAGTCGGCCAGGCCGATCCTGTTCGCCGACCGGGCGCTGGCCTGCCACACGCCCTATGACCGCCCCGACGCGCCGATCCAGAGCTACACCATCGCCACCGCCCACGAGGCCGGCTGGACCTGGGACATCGGCCTGGCGGGCGGGCGCGGCGTCGGCTGCGTCTATTCCAGCGACCACATGGACGAGGCCCGCGCCGAGGCGGTGCTGCGCGACTATCTGGGCGGGGCCGAGGCGGAGACGCGCAAGATCAGCTTCGACGCCGGCTATCGCCAGAAGCAGTGGATCGGCAACTGCGTCGCGGTGGGCCTGTCGGCCGGCTTCCTGGAGCCGCTGGAGTCCACCGGCGTGGTGCTGATCGAGGCGGCCGTGGCGATGATCGCCGAGCTCTTCCCGCGCAACGGCCCGGTCAGCGCCCCGGCCCGCCGCTTCAACGAGCTGATGGCCGCGCGCTACGACAACATCATCGTGTTCCTCAAGCTGCACTACGCCCTGAGCCGCCGCCAGGAGCCGTTCTGGCGCCAGAACACCGATCCGGCCTCGATCCCCGAGCGGCTGGCCGAGCTCCTGGAGCAGTGGCGCTATCGCCCACCTGCCCGGTTCGACTTCATCCTGGATCTCGAGACCTTCGCCTTCTTCAACTACCAGTACATCCTGTACGGCATGGGCTTCAAAACCGACCTGGCCGCCGGCGCGGGCGAGTTCCCGGACGTGGCCGGCGCGGCCAAGCTGTTCGCCAAGATTCGCGGCTTCGCCGACCGCGCGACGCAGGACCTGCCCAGCCACCGCGACCTGATCGCGCGGATCAATGCATCGGGGCTCGAGACCGAGCCCGCCTGATTGAATTAAATCTAAGATTGTATTTCTACCTCATCGCCCATAGGCTTTATACAGCCTGCGGTCGTGCTTCGAACGACCGAGGCGCGGATGGTGGAGAGTGCAGCTTGGTCCCATCCCGATCGGCCGCGGAAACGCGGAGCGTGCCGCCAGGCTCCACGGGCGCGGACGCTCACCTCGCCTATGTCTTCCTGCGGCAGGCCTTGATGAATGGGCGGGTGCGTCCGGGCGCCCGCCTCAACCCGGACCTGCTGGCCGATCCGCTGCGGGTCAGCCGGACCCCGATCCGCGAGGCGCTGATCCGCCTTGAGGCCGAGGGTCTTATCGCCGCGCGCCGCTATCACGGCTTCTTCGCCAAGATGCTGGACGCCAAGGAGCTCGACGACCTGTACGACGTCGTGAAGGTCGTCTTCGTGCAGGCCCTGGCAGGGCGGAGCCTGATCTCCCGCCGCGTCGAGGATCACGACGCCCCGGAGGTCGAGCATCTGATCCGCGCGGCCAGCACCGCGCTGGGCAATGCCGAGGCGACGGCGATCGCCGACCGTTTCCTGGTCCGCACCCATTTCGTCCGGTCGATCCATCTGGAGCGGCGGCCCCGATTCATTCCCCATGGCCTGCGGCCCGTCGCGCGCGGCGGCGAATGGCCCAGTGAGCGCGTCTCGCGACGCCTGACCCGGCTCCTGACGGTGGAACGCCGGCGCCTGCCGGACCTGGTCCGGATCGCCAACGCGCGGGCGTCGGCGTCCGAGCTGCCCTGAACGGACGGCGGGAAAGGAAGGGAGCGGCGCGCCGCCCCCTTCCCCTGGTCTGTCGGAAACCTCTAGACCAGAAGGTAGAAGTTGCCGTCGTTCGGCACGATCGCCACCAGGTCAGTACCGGCGATCAGCGCGTCCGTGACGCCGATCACCTCGATGAAACCCTGGCCTTGGGTGAAGAAGTCCTCGACCGTGACGTAGGAATTGAACTGATTGTCGTTGACGAAGTCCGCCACGTTGCTCAGCAGCAGATCATCACCGGACCGGGCGACCGCGAGGCTGGCCAGGTTCGTGTTCACCAGATCGATGAAGTCGTTGGCGCCGCCGCCGGAGCCCGGCGTCCAGGTCGCCGACATGTCGTCGTTGATGATGTCGCCGCGGCCGTCGTCGACGAGCGCGACGAGGTAGGTGTCATCGCCCGTCCCACCGGCCATCCGGTCGTTGTTGCCGGAGTCGCCGGCCAGTTGGTCGTTGCCGGCGCCGCCGATCAGCAGGTCCGTGCCGGAGCCGCCGAACATCACATCATCGCCGGTTCCGCCCAGCAGCGCGTCATCGCCCGCCTGGGCGATGAGAAGGTCGTCACCGGCCCCGCCATCGAGCGTCGAGCCGATATAGGCGCCGCCGATCAGGCCCTTGTTGCCGCCGATGATGGTGTCGTTGCCCCCGAGCCCGGACAGGCTGTGTCCGGTCTCGTTGAAGGCCAGACCGTGGGAACTCCAGTCAATGGTGTTGTCGTTCGCATCGCCAAACCAGCTCGCCATACTTCCCTCCAGCACTAGAATATATTCCGCGATCTTCTTGACTTCCGCCACAAGATCGGCCCGGTCACATCGATCTGATCGACTCCAGGTAGAAATATCTAGACATACGAAGACTACGGCGGCCAGCCCGAGGAAAAGTATATTCTCTCAAGGCTAAAAGTCTTATTTCTCGTTTACGCTATATTTGTCAGGCCCGAATGTCGCTGAGGCGCGCGCGTCCATTGAAGAAGTCCGGGACCCCATTGGCCGCGGCCCATTCCGTGGGCGTCATGCGCGCCGGGAGCTTGGCCTGCTGGGCGACCCAGGCCTCCTGGGTCACCGCCGTATCGAGGCTGGCGAACGCCCCGCCCGTCGCCTTCAAGATTTGTTCGGCGCGCCATTTGGCCAGTTCGGGACCCTTCATGCCGGGCGGATGCTCCCCGTCGATCTGGGTCGCGCCCGGACCGCTCATCACGCCGCTGTTGTAGACCGTGGCGATCACCTCGCCGTTCTTGGTGACCTGGCCATAAGGCTTGTCGTTCTGGGCGGCGGCGAAGCCCTTCACGTAGTCGCCATAGCCATCGAGCTGCGCGCGCCAGGCCTTTTCGCGGGCCTCCATCTCCGGCCGAACCGCCTCCCACCGAGCCATTCGCGCCTGCATGTCGGCGCTGGTCAGCGACACGACCCCGAGGGGCTTGGCGACGGGCCTCGACGTACCCGCCGGCGTCACGTCCGGCTCGAGGGTGAAGGCCGGGGCCGGCGACGCCGCCGCCTGGGTCGTTGGGGCGTAGGCCGCCTGTTGGGACGAAACCGCGTTGATCGACATGGCAGATCAGGCCCGGATGTCGCTGAAATGCGAGCGCCCATCGAAGAAGTTGGAGAACCCGTTGGCCGCCCCCCACTCCATGAGCCCTAAGGTGGGCTTGCTGTTGGCCTGCCGGGCGCCCCAGGCCTCCTGGGTCTCGGCCGTATCGAGGCTGGCGA
The DNA here is from genome assembly GCF_058802865.1 of Caulobacter sp. GW822-FHT01G02. Classification (NCBI taxonomy): domain Bacteria; kingdom Pseudomonadati; phylum Pseudomonadota; class Alphaproteobacteria; order Caulobacterales; family Caulobacteraceae; genus Caulobacter; species Caulobacter sp. GW822-FHT01G02. The sequence continues at coordinate 887,570 of NZ_JBXAON010000001.1, read as the reverse complement.
ACGCCCCGCCCGTCGCCTTCAAGATTTGTTCGGCGCGCCATTTGGCCAGTTCAGGGCCCTTCATGCCGGGCGGATGCTCCCCGTCGATCTGGGTCGCGCCCGGACCGCTCATCACGCCGCTGTTGTAGACCGTGGCGATCACCTCGCCGTTCTTGGTGACCTGGCCATAAGGCTGGTCGTTCTGGGCGGCGGCGGCGTCCTTCGCGGCATTACCCCAGCCTTCCAGCATCTCGTGCCAGGCCTTGGCGCGCGCCTCCATCTCCGGCCGCTGCTGCTCCAGCAGCGCCATGCGCGCCTGGATCTCGCCGCTGGTCAGCGGCGCCACGCTCAAGGGGGGCTTGGGGGCGAGCTTCGGCCTTTCGGTCGGCGCCGCATCCGGTTCCAGGGTGAAGGCCGAAGCCGGCGACGCCGCCGCCTGGGTCGGGGGCGTGTAGACGGACTGCTGGGACGAAACCGCATTGATCGACATGGGAAGGTCAGGCTCGGATATCGTGCGCGCGTTCGTTGTAGACGTCCGCGAATCCGTTGGCCGCGCCCCAATCCATGAGCTTCATGATCGGCGCGTTCTTGGCCTGCCGGGCGACCCAGGCGTCCTGGGTCTCGGCCGTGTCCAGGCCGACGAACGTCCCGCCCGTCGCCTTCGAGATTTGCTCGGCGCGCCACTGGGCCAAGTCTGGACCGGTCATGCCGGGCGGCTGGTTCCAATCGATCTGGGTAGAGCCCGGGCCGCTCATCGCACCGCTGTTGTAGACCGTGGCGACGACCTCGCCGTTCCTGGTGACCTGGCCGTAGGGCTGGTCGTTCCGGGCGGCGACCTGGCTCTTCACGTAGTCGACATACCCATCGACCTGCGATCGCCAAGCCTTTGAGCGGGCCTCCATCTCAGGCCGGACCGCCTCCCAACGAGCGTGCAGCGCCTCCACGTCGAGGCTCGACATCGCCACCACCCCGAGCGGTTTGGTGACGGGCCTCGCCGTCCCCGCCGGCGTCACGTCAGGTTCGAGGGTGAGGGCCGGGGCCGACGACGACTCCGCCTGGGTCGGGGGCGTGTAGACGGACTGCTGGGACGAAACCGCATTGATCGACATGGGAGCTCCTGCGGGTAGACGGGGCGACTTCGCAGGAAGCAGCAGCAAGCGTCGTGCCAGACACTTGCTGCCTCTTTTCAATCACTTAGCAGACCCACACTCGCGAGAAACGCTACCTTCGGCAAATGCTGCCGACTAAAGGTTGCACAACCCCCGATCGAGATCAGGCCCGGGCGCCGTCAGGGACCGCGCCCAGCTCGCCCGACGCGCGGGCCTTCTTGCCGTAGACGGCCTCGAACAACGGGGTGGCCATGACCGTGGTGACGATCGCCATCAGCACCAGCATGGCGAACAGGGTCGGACCGATGACGCCCTTCTGCAGGCCGATATTGATGATGATCAGCTCCATCAGGCCGCGCGAGTTCATCAGGGCGCCGATGCCCATGGCCGTGCTGTGCTGCTCGCCCGACAGGCGGGCGGCGACGTAGCAGGCCACGCCCTTGGCCAGGATCGAGGCGGCCAGCACGCCCACCGCGATCAGCAGCAGGGTCGGCGAATTGACCATGTCCAGGCGCGTGTTCAGGCCCGAATAGGTGAAGAACATCGGCAGCAGCAGCACGACGGCGACCGGCTCGACTTTCTTCTTCAGCTCCTCGACGAACAGGCCGCGCGGCATGACCGCGCCCAGCATGAAGCCGCCGAAGATGGCGTGGATGCCCACGGCGTCCATCAGGAAGGCCGACAGGCAGAACAGCATCAGGGTGATGGCCATGACCGTCGGGGTCATCTCGCCGGCCTTGTCGACCATGCGGCCCAGCGGGGCCAGCAGCTTGCGGCCGAAGACGGTCAGGAACAGAGCGTAGGTCACGCCGCCGCCGATCGCCAGCACCGCCACCCCCGGCCCGCCGCCGAAGGTCGCCAGCACGATGGCCAGCACGCACCACGAGCAGGCGTCGTCGAACGCCCCGGCCGTCAGGGACAGGGTGCCCAGCGAGGTGTTCTGCAGGCCGCGCTCGTTGATGATCCGGGCCAGCATCGGGAAGGCGGTCAGGGCGATGCAGGCGCCCATGAACAGCGTGGCGTTGGCGACGCTGATGGTGGGCGCGAACAGGCCCGGGACCTTCAGCAGCAACGGGGTGATGGCCCAGGCCACCAGGAACGGCGTGATGATCCCGGCCAGCGACACGCTGAACGCGCTCCTGGCCTTGGCCCGGAAATGCTCGACCTTGAACGTCGTGCCGACCAGGAACATGTACAGCCCCACGCCCAGCTGCGAGCCGACATAGAGGATGTTCTTGGTTTCCTTGGGAAACAGGGCCAGCTGGAAGTCGGGAAACAGCAGGCCCAGCAGAGACGGACCCAGGACCACGCCGGCGATCATCTCGCCCACCACCTGCGGCTGGGCCAGGAACTTCTGTCCCAGCCAGCCGACCACCCGGCAGGCCAGCAGGATCACGGCCAGCTGCAGGAAGAAGTGCACCGAAAAGTCGCCTGGCGCGTAGCTGTGAGCGGCGGCCTTGGCGGCCGGACCGTGCGGCGACAGGACGTCGGCCAAGGTGGCGAGCGTGCTCGCGAGGATGTCTGACACGTCTAGTCGCCCCCGAAATGGATCGTCTTGGCTTTGCGCCTTGACCCCATGCAAGGCGAAGATCGGCGCGGAGCGCAATCCGAAACCCACGTTTTTGACACGGCTGTCAGTCGATTGTTTTCGTTGCCCATTTTTTGTTGCCGGAACGCCACTATGTAGTAACGTACCTACAGACAGCCTTGTCATTTTCGAGCGGTGAGCAAGCGATGAAGGTCCTGACGAGCCGCGAATTCAACCAGGATGTCAGCCAGGCCAAGCGCGCGGCGCGACTCGAGCCAGTGTTCGTCACCGATCGCGGCCGACCCACCCACGTGCTGATGAGCGTCGAGACCTATCGCCGGCTGACCGGCCAGACCGAGACCATCGTCGACCTGCTGGCCATGCCCGGCCTGGCGCCGGTCGACCCGCCGCGCTCGACCGAGACCTGGAGCCGCCAGACCTGGGACGGGAAGGACGGCGACTGATGCATCTGCTGGACACCGACGTCGTCTTCGAGCTGCGCAACGCCAAGGCGGGCGCGACCGATCCGGGCCTGGCCGCCTGGGCCGGCGCGGCGTCGCGCTCCAGCCTGTTCATCTCGGCCCTCACCCTGCTGGAGCTGGAGACCGCGACGGTCCGCGCCGAGCGCAAGGACAAGGTCCAGGGTTCGCGACTGCGCGACTGGCTGGACAGCCGCGTCCTCCCCGCCTTCGACGGCCGCGTGCTGGCGATCGACGCCGCCGTGGTCCGCCGCCGGGCTCACGTGCCGCTGACCGACAGCCGCGACGCCCTGCTGGCCGCCACGGCCCTCGAGCACGGCCTGACCCTGGCCACCCGCGACGCGGCGGCCTTCGCCAAGGTTCCCCGGCTGAAGCTGTTCAATCCCTGGGGCTACAAGCCCGAGGAACAGGAAGAAGACTGGGGCGAAGCCGCCAAGGCCGGCGCCCAGTGGCTGCGCAACATCTTCGTCCGGGGCTGAGGTTCAACGGACGCCCGCCACGTCCGTCGCCGCGGCGACGCGCACCGTCGTCGAGAACGGCGCGAGCGGCGCGTCGACGCGGGGCGTCGGGGCCGGCGGCTCGGCCGCGACCAGGACCGGAACGGGCTCGGCGGCGACCAGCGCCGGCGGCGGCGCGGGCTTGGCGGCCACGAACACCAGGCGGTTCCCCTCGCAGGTCCCGGCGTTGTACAGCCCCTTCAGATAGCCGCGCCGCACGAAGCCGGCCTTGATGGCGTCGCGGACCATCTGGTCGTGGCGCTCGGCCCCGGTCAGGCGGCGAACCCAGCCGCGCATCGGGATCACGTCGGTGATCGTGCTGGCCACCACGCCCAGCACCGGCCTGGCCATGCCGCCCTGCCCGCCTTCGGCGTCATCGCCGCGATCATCGTAGTCGTCGCCCAGCACCGCGTCGAACCGGTCGATCTCGGCCTTCAGCGGCGCGCAGCCGGGAGCCGGCGGGGCATAGGGATCGGTCTGGGCCGTCTTCAGCAGGTCGGGGATCTCGGAGCGCACGAGATTGATGTCGCGCAGCGGCGCGGCGACGGCCGAGCCGAGGCTGTCGGTATTGGCCTCGGCCGAGGTCTTGGGCATTTCCTGGGGCGCCGTCTGCCGCTTGCCGGCCAGAGCGGTGTCAGCGGCGCCCACACCCACGCAGAACGCCAGCAAGGCCGCGCCGACCGTTCGGGTGGATCTGAGGACTGGCGACGTCATGTCCATGAGCTCGCACGATTAAACCACGCCCCATCAACCCGGGAATCGGCCCGGCCGTTCCGCGGGGCGCGCGAACGTGATCGGCGGAGGCCTGAGCGCCATGGCGGCGCCACACAGGCGGTCCGCAACCGGACCTATTCAGAGTCAGTGATGGGTGGACGTGGGGCGTCGCCTTTCGCTCTCTCCGAAACTTATCTGGCGACCCCGTGTGGGTCCCGTTAGACGCCGGGAAGTTGGCGGGTGCCCCGTCCATGGAGGCTGACAGGAAAACCATCGTCCAGCAGGGTCGGAATTGGCTCTATCCAATCAGTACGCCTCAGACGGTAAAGGTTGAGGACCAATAGCGCGCACAGCGCAGTGAGGACATTTTCCAAATTTGCCTGTGGAAAATCTGCATCTCGACCGTGTTTTACGCTGTTGTATGCCTTCCACCACGCGGGTGATGCTGCGTCCGTCGTTTCCCAGCTAAACCACGGATTAATTTTGATACCATAAAGGGCAATGTTGATCTCCACGGAGTGCATGCCGGGAAATGTTCTGCAAAGCTCGAACTGATAATCGACAATGTTTTTCGCATTGCTCGACGGATCGACATCACGACATACCATCTTGGCGACCACATCCACTTCGCTCCCAATCAATAGAAGGAGCTTGGCATACTCATTTGAGTAGGTCGCGAAGTTGGCTTGATCCAGCTGAACGTAGTTGAGCGTCTGAACGAAATCTCGTTCGAGCGAGATGAAATAAAGCCAAGGCTGGTCGGGCATACGGCGCGCAATCCATATCTCTGTACTGCCAGCTTGCAGCGTCGCTCCCCCCTCAACAAGCGGGCATTCCCAACGACGCTATGGGTCGTGCACGGAAATCGGATCCGCCGCTCGAAGCGGACATCCAACCTATCGGGCGCGCCGGCGGTCTCAGCGCGTTGGTGACGGCAAAAGCCTCAAGCGTCACCCCGCGCTTCATGCGCGGGACCCATTTGTCCGCGGCAAATGAAGAGCGGAAAATGGCGCCCACGCGGAGCTGAACCATGGGTCCCGCGCATAAAGCGCGGGATGACAGGGATTTTGATTGAAGTGGAGCGTCACGCTCCAGAGCGAAGCACGGGCATCCAGCCCCCTCCATCCCCGGCCCCGAAAACTCCCGTATCCTCAATCCACCTCGAAGCACTGGGGAGGGCGCGCGGCCAGCGACCTTCGCGGCTTCGGGGGGCGGTCGAGCGGTGGAGGTCCGAGGGGGATACTCGGACGGTCCGGGGATCTGGTTCGCTGACCAGACCCGCCCGCCGTCGGCGTGGTCGAAGGCAAAGGGGCGTGTCAGGCTGTAAGCCCGTCCTCTTCGATCATCGGAGCTTGCTGGAAACAGCGAGGTCCGGGTTCCGTTAAGGCCTGAACAGGGCCACCTGACGGGACGCTGGCGGATAACGATCGCGCGGGGCGTCAGGCTTCGTCGAAACGGTATTTCACTTTCCTACTCCGGACGTCGTCCGGACGCCCCGCATCCCTCCCCGACCTCGACGTGAAAGCGCCGAGCTCATTTCCGCGCGCCCTCCCCTTGATGGGGGAAGCCTTTCGGAGACACCGATGCCCCAACCCCGCAAAGCGCGTCGCAAACACGTAGCCAACGGCACACGCGCCAGTCGCCGCCACATACGCGACTCAGAATGGGTCCTCGCCAAACTCCAAGAACGCTTCGACCGCTTCGCCGAACTGTACGAGTTGAAGCGCCAGCAGGAGGAAGCCGCGGGCGACGTCGTCCGCACCAACCAAGAAAAAGCCCCCGGCCTTGCGGCCGAGGGCTTCTCCACATTCTTCAGTGAGAAGGAAAAGCCTAGCGGATGACCCGCGCGCCCTTGCCCTTCATCACGGCCTCGACCTCTTCCTTGCGCACCATCGAGGTGTCGCCCGGGGTGGTCATGGCCAGGGCGCCGTGGGCCGCGCCGTACTCGACTGCGGCCTGGGGACCCTTGCCTTCCATGAAGCCGAACGCGAGACCGGACGCGAAGCCGTCGCCGCCGCCGACGCGGTCATAGATCTCGAGGTTCTCACGCATCATCGAGGCGTAGAACTCGCCGCCGGCGTACAGGATCGCCGACCAGTCGTTGACCGAGGCGGTCTTGGCGTTGCGCAGGGTGGTGGCGGCGACCTTGAAGTTCGGGAACTGCTTCACAGCGGTCTGGATCATCTTCTTGAAGTTGGCCGGGTCGATGGAGCTGATGTGCTCGTCCAGGCCCTCGACTTCAAAGCCCAGGCAGGCGGTGAAGTCTTCTTCGTTGCCGATCATCACGTCGACGTACTGGGCGATGTGACGGTTGACCTTCTGAGCGCCTTCCTTGCCGCCCTGCGACTTCCACAGCGAGGCGCGGTAGTTCAGGTCGTAGGAGATCACGGTGCCGTACTTGCGGGCGACTTCGACGGCTTCGATCACGGCTTCGGCCGTGTTCGAGGCCAGGGCCGCGAAGATGCCGCCGGTGTGGAACCAGCGCACGCCTTCTTCGCCGAACAGCTTTTCCCAGTTCACTTCACCGGGGCGGATCTGCGAGGCGGCCGAGTGACCCCGGTCCGAGCAGCCGAGGGCGGGACGAACGCCGAAGCCCTTTTCGGTGAAGTTCAGGCCGACGCGGGTGTTGCGACCCAGGCCGTCGAACTCGCGCCAGATGACGTGCGAGGTGTCGACGCCGCCCTGCATCATCAGATCCTCGACCAGCCAGCCCAGGTCGTTCACCGGCAGCGCCGTGACGGCGGTCGAGCGCTTGCCCCAGCACTTGCGGAAAGCGCGGGCGACGTTGTATTCGCCGCCGCCTTCCCAGACCTGGAACTGGCGGGCGTTGCGGACCCGGCCGAAGCCCGGGTCGAAGCGCAGCATCACTTCACCGAAGGACGCGCAGTCCCACTTGGTTTCCGAAGCCGGGCGGATGTTGAGGATATTGTCGGTCATTTAGGCCTTCCCACGAACCTTCTTGATCAGGTCAACAGTCTCGCGGACCTTCTTGGTGATGCCCGCGTAGTCCTTGGCGTCCAGCAGCTCTTGGGTGATCAGCTTGGAGCCCATGCCGGCGGCGACGATGCCCGCGCCGAACCACTTCTTGACCGAGGCTTCGTCCGGATCGACGCCGCCCGTCGGCATGATGCGGGTCCAGGGCATCGGGCCCAGCACCGCCTTGACGAAGTCCGGGCCGCCGACCGACGAGCCGGGGAACACCTTGACGATCTCGCAGCCCAGTTCTTCGGCGTACGAGATTTCCGAGGCCGAGCCGCAGCCCGGCGAATACGGGATCTTGCGTCGGTTGCAGACCTTGGCGACGTCGGCGTTGAGGATCGGGCCGACCACGAACTTGGCGCCGTTGGCGATGTAGATGCCGGCGGTCGGGGCGTCGACGATCGAGCCCACGCCCATGATCACGCGGGGGTCGGCCTCGTGGAAGTAACGGGTCACTTCGTAGAAGACGTGGCTGGCGAAGTCGCCGCGGTTGGTGAACTCGATGCAGGGCGCGCCGCCGTCGGCGCAGGCCTGGATCACGGACTTACAGACCTCGACGTCCGGGTGATAGAAAACCGGGATGACACCCTGGTCCATCAGGGCGGTCAGCACCGCCATACGGTCTTTTACCATCTTAGACTCCTTCCCGAAGGATCGATCTTGCGCGGAGGGCCTTCTGGGCTGCCGCGCATGCAAGATTTCGCCGGAATTGGCTCAGGGCGATCCCTTAGACCGCGTTGCCGACGAGCGCCACACCGGGCTTGCCGCAACGTCAAACTAAGGGGTTTTGAAGCGCGGTTTCACGACCGCTCGGCGGCGTTTTCCGCGCCTTGGATCTCTGGTCTCGCTTCCATCCCCGAACGTTTTTCCTTCGGCTCCCTCCCCCGCCCCGGACGCAAAAGTGAGGGCGCCGGTATGACCCGACGCCCCGGAAGTTTGCGCAGGAGCGAGCTCAAAGAGCCGCAAACGAGACGGACCGACCAAGACGCCGAACCGAACCGTTTTGATACCGGTGTCACGGAAACCCGGAAAAGTGGCCAGGCCACTTCGCCACCGGTGTCATGAGCAGATAACCAGAAACCGCCAGGGAGCGCAAGCGCCGTAAAGGCAGGAGGTGTGAAGGCGCAAATTGTTGAAAAGGAAAGCCTTTGCGGGCTTGGGAATCCCGCGCTTTCTCATATCTCGTGGTCAGGCCGCGCTCACCCTGTATTGCGCAGTCCCGCCGCGATGCCGGCCACGGTCAGCTGGATGGCCAGGCGCAGCTCCTCGTCGGCCTCCCCCGCCCGGCGGCGCGACAGCAGCTCCAGCTGCAGGTGGTTCAGCGGGTCCACCGAGCGGCTGGCCAGGGTCACCGACTCGGCGAGGTCCGGCTGGTTGTCGAGCAGGCTCGAACCGCCGCGGATCTCCAGGGCGATGCGCGAGGCCGCGTCGTGCTCGCGCTGGATGGTCGCGAAGATGCGCGCGGCGTTTTCCTTGTCCGGCGACAGGGCCATGTACCGGGCGGCGATGCCCATATGGCTCTGGGCCAGGGCCAGCTCCATGTTCGACAGGAGCGAGGCGAAGAAGTCGAAACTTCCGGCCAGGTCGCGCAGTTGCTCGACCGACAGCTTGGCCCGCTCGACGCCCGAGGCGAAGCCGTACCAGCCCGGAAGCATGAAGCGGGCCTGGGACCAGCTGAACACCCACGGGATGGCCCGCAGGTCCTCGATCTTGCGGCTGGCGGTGCGGCTGGCCGGACGGCTGCCGATGTTGAGGCCCACGATCTCGTTGATCGGCGTGACCGACCAGAAGAAGTCCTCGAACGCCGGATCGTCATACACCAGGGCGCGGAAGCCATGGAACGAGGCCTCGGCCAGGGCGGTCATGGCGGCCTCGACCCTGGGGTCGGGCTTGTGGACCGGGCGCTCGCTGGACATCAGCACGGCGGCGGCCAGGCCGTCGAGGTTGCGGCGGGCGGTGGGCTGGTCGCCGAAGCGGCGGGCGATCATCTCGCCCTGCTCGGTCATCCGGATGCGGCCCTGGACGGTGCCGGCCGGCTGGGCCAGCACGGCCTCGGCGGCGGGACCACCGCCCCGTCCGACGCTGCCGCCGCGTCCGTGGAACAGCTGCAGACCGACGCCCATGCGGTCGGCCTCGAACGCCAGGGCCGAGGCGCCGCGAGCGACACCCCGGCGGCTGGCGACGTACCCGCCGTCCTTGTTGCTGTCGGAGTAGCCGAGCATGATCTCCTGCACCGGCCGGTCGCCCAGGATGGTCCGGGACAGCGGCAGTTCCAGCCACTGGCGCAGCACGGCGGGGCCGTTCTCCAGATCGCCGATGGTCTCGAACAGCGGCGCGACCTTGACCGAGGCGCGCGGCGCGGCCCCGCCCCAGACCAGGCCGACCTGCTTGAGCAGGACCAGCGGTTCGAGGATGTCGGACAGGGTCGCCGACTTCGAAATGATGTACGCCCCGAGGCAGCCATGGCCATAGTCGCGAACCGCCTTGGCGGCGGCGCTCATGGTCGCCAGCTCCTTGGTCGTCTCCTCGCTATAGGCGGTGAACGGCGAGACCAGGGGACGCTGGTGCGACAGCTCCTCGATCAGGACCTTGCAGCGGGCCTCCTCGTCGAGCTTGAGGTAGGACACGCCCGTACCGGCCCGCTGGAACAGCTCGTCGAGCGTCCGTTCGTGAACGTCGGCGTTCTGGCGCAGATCCAGGCTCATCAGGTGGAAGCCGCAGGCCTTGGCCACCTCGACCAGGGTGCGCAGAGCCGAGCCGACCAGCCGCTCGCCGCCGTTGCGCTCCAGGCTGTCGATGATCACGCTCAGGTCGGCGACGAACGCATCGGGATGACCATAGGCCTCGACGTCGGTCGCGCCGGTGGCGTAGGCGACCGGCGCGCCGGTCAGCTTCTGCGACACGGCCGTCAGGCGATCGAAGATCAGCTCCAGGGCCAGGCGATAGGGCTCGTCCAGGCGATGGATCGACGGATCGCGGGTCTGGGCCGCCAGGGCCAGCAACTCGTTCGACACCGGCGTATAGGCGGTCGAGACGGCCAGGTTGGACCACAGCTTGCGCACCTCGCCGGCGTACCAGTCGAGGATCACGCGGGACTGGCTGGCGAAGGCCAGCTTCAGGGTCTCGCCATTGACGCCGGGATGGCCGTCGCGGTCGCCGCCCAGCCACGAGCCCATCTTCAGCAGCGGCGCCATATGGCCGTGCGAACCGATCTTGGCCGTCCAGTCGCCATAGAGCTCGATCATCGCCGGCAGGATCGAGGTCCGGACGATCGACAGGGCGTTGCGGATCTCGTCCTTCACGGTGATCCGCTCGGGACGATAGAGGCGGGTGCGCCACATCAGGGCGATCTCGCGGAACAGGCCCTCGCGGATCTCGGCGTCCAGGTCCGCCGGCAGATGGTGGCGGCGCAGGGCCATCAGGCGCGAGATCTCGGTCTCGCGGTCGACCATGCTGCGGCGGCGCACCTCGGTCGGGTGGGCGGTCAGCACCGGCACCACGTTCATGGCGGCGAAGACCCTCGCCAGCTCGGCGTCGGTCTTGCCTTGGGCCTTCAGGCGTTTCACGGCGTCGACCAGGGTGCGCGGCCGCTCGTCGCCCGGCTGGGCGTCGGCCTCGGCGTGACGACGGCGGCCGGCGACGTCCTCGCCGATATTGGCCAGCAGCGAGTGACTGGCGAAGGCGCGGGCCAGGAACACGGCCTGATCGTTGGTGAGATCGGCGAACAGATGGTCGAGAACCGGCGCGTCGCTGGTATCCTCGTCCTCGCCAGAGGCGGCCTTGCGCGCCTTGGCCACCAGGGCGGCGGCCTCCTCGCCCTCGAGATAGGTGATCGCCTCGATCAGGAGATCGTTCAGCAGGTTGGCGTTCTGGCGGACGTGACGGCTGGTGGGACGGTCGACGTCGATCGACAGGGCCGGATTGCGCATGCGCGAACTCCAGGATCGGCCGGAGCCGTTCGGGACGGGAATGGATCACGAGAAAGCGTCGACGACGCGGGATCGATCCCAGGCGCTGACGTTACGGCGCCCTCTAGCGCGCTTCACCGGGCGGGAAAACCCGCCCGGCACAATGGTTGCGCTACCATCGCATTTTTGCGTGGTTTTCTTTCGTCAGCGCGCCAGCCAGCCGCCATCCACGGGCAAGGTAATGCCCTGAACGTAGTCGGCGCCCGACGAGGCCAGGAAGACGGCGGCGCCGCCGATATCTTCCGGACGCCCCCAGCGGCCCGCCGGGATGCGGGCCAGGATCGAGGCGTTGCGGTCGGCGTCGGCCCGCAGGGCCTCGGTATTGTTGGTGTCGAAATAGCCCGGGGCGATGGCGTTGACGTTGATGCCCTTGGTCGCCCACTCGTTGGCCAGGATCTTGGTCAGACCGGCCAGGCCCGACTTGGCGGCCGTATAGGACGGCACGCGGATGCCGCCCTGGAACGAGAGCAGGGACGCGATATTGATCACCTTCGCGGTCACACCGTTCACGGGCCCCTGCTTCAGCGCCTGCTTGGCGAAGGCCTGGGTCAGGAAGAAGACGACCTTCAGGTTGGTGTCCATCACCGCGTCCCAGTCGGCTTCCGAGAACTCGATCGAGTCGGCGCGACGGATGATGCCGGCGTTGTTGACCAGGATGTCGACCTTGCCGAACGCGGCCACGGTCTCGTCGACCACGCGCTGGACGGGTTCGGTCGAGCCGAAGTCGGCCTTGATCGACAGGAACTTACGGCCCAGGGCCTCGACGGCCTTCTGAGTGTCGGTCGGCGCGCTGCGGCCCGCGGCGGCGATGTCCGCGCCGGCGGCGGCCAGGGCGATGGCGATCCCCTGCCCGATCCCGGTGTTGGCGCCGGTGACGAGCGCGACCTTGCCTTCGAGGCTGAATGGATTGGCCATGGTTCTGATTTCCCGATCCCAAATCTTGTCATCCCGGAAGCCTCGAAGAGGCTGTCCGGGACCCAGGGGCCGGCGCATCGCCAATGGCCCCTGGGTTCCGGATCTTCGCTACGCTTCGCCTGGGATGACGAGGGAGAAGCGTTCAGCCCGAAGGCCCTACTTCAGCTGGCAGATGTCCAGCACGTTCATGTCGGTGTAGTCGAGGTTCTCGCCGCCCATCGCCCAGATGAAGGTGTAGTTGGCGGTGCCCGAACCCATGTGGATCGACCACGGCGGGCTCATCACGGCTTCCTCGTTGGCGATCACGATGTGACGCATCTCGTCCGGCTCGCCCATGTAGTGGAACACCCGGTCGTTCTCGCCCAGGCCAAAGTAGAAATAGGCTTCGGAACGGCGGTCGTGCAGGTGGGGCGGCATGGTGTTCCAGACGCTGCCCGGCTTCAACACCGTCATGCCCAGCAGCAGTTGGGCCGACTTGCAGGTGGTCGGCACGATGTACTGGTAGATGGTGCGCTCGTTGCTGGTCTCCAGCGCGCCGCGCTCCAGGGCGACGGCGTCGGCGAAGGCGAGCTTCTTGGTCTCGAACGCGGCGTGGGCCGGCAGGCTGACCAGGTAGAAGCGCGCGGCTTCACCGTTGAGGCCCTCGAAGGTCACGTCCTTGGCGCCCATGGTGACGTACAGGCCGTCACGCGGAACGATCTCGTAGGCGACGCCGTCGACGGTGATCTTGCCGGTGGTCTCGCCGACATTGATCACGCCCAGCTCGCGGCGCTCCAGGAACGGGTGGCCGGCGGCCGAAGCGGGCTCGGTCTGGTCGGGCAGCTTGATCGCCGTGGTGGCCACGACGCCGCCGACGACGAAGCGTTCGGCGTGGTTGTAGGTCAGGACGATCTGGCCGTCCTGGAACAGGTCCTGCATCAGGTAGCGGTCGCGCAGGTCGTCGTTGCTGACCGCGAACATCATGTCCGGATGGGTGGCGTGATAGGTCTTGGCGAACATCGGGAAGTCTCCGGAAGGGTGTTCTTATTCGGCGGCGACGGCCAGCGCCGCGACGGGACGGGCCCAGTCGGGACGCCGATCCAGCTTGTAGGCCTTCTTGGGCAGGTTGTACGTCAGGTCGACGATCAGCGCCTCGGCCTCGACCAGATCCATCCGGTGCTCGGCGACCATGCGGGCCAGGAAGGCGCTATCGACGCGGCGGGCCACGTCGTGGCGGGCCGGGATCGACAGGAAGGCGCGGGTATCATCGTTGAAGCCGACGGTGTTGTAGAAGCCGGCGGTCTCGGTGACCTGCTCGCGGAAGCGCATCATGCCTTCCGGGCTGTCGTGGAACCACCAGGACGGACCCAGCTTCAGCACCGGATAGTGCCCGGCCAGCGGGGCCAGTTCGCGGCTGTAGACGGTCTCGTCCAGGGTGAACAGGATCACCGACAGGCGCGGGTCGTTGCCCAGGCGGCCCAGCAGCGGCTTCAGCGCCGAGACGTACTCGGTGCGCATCGGGATGTCGGCGCCCTTGTCGCGACCGTGCGAGGCCAGCAGGCCCGCGTTGTGGTTGCGGTGCGAGCCCGGGTGGATCTGCATGACCAACCCGTCGTCCAGGCTCATCTTGGCCATTTCGGTCAGCATCTGGGCGCGGAACAGCTCGGCTTTCTCGGGCGTGACGTCGCCCTTCACCAGGCTTTGGAACAGCGCCTCGGCCTCGGCGTCCGAGAGGTCGGCGGTGGCCGCCGTCGGGTGGCCGTGGTCGGACGAGGTGGCGCCGGCTTCGATGAAGGCCGCCCGGCGCAGGCGATGCGCTTCCAGGTAGCTCTTCCAGCTGTAGACGTCCTGGCCCGAGGTCTCGGCGAAACGCTCGAAGGCCCGCGGCGAACGCTCGTCCTCGAAGTCGATGACCGCGTCGGGGCGATAGGCGGTGATGACGTGACCACCCCACCCGCTCTCGCGGATGGCCGCGTGATGCTTCAGGCTCTCGTGCGGGCCTTCGGTGGTGGCCAGGGTCTCGATGTTGAAGCGATCGAACAGGGCGCGCGGACGGAACGCGTCCGTGGCCAGGGCTTCGTTGATACGGTCGAAATAGTCGTCAGCGTTCGAGGTCTCGAGGAACTCGGTGAAGCCGAACACCTTGGAGAACACGTGGTTCAGCCAGATCCACGACGGCGTGCCGCGGAAGAGGTGGAAGTTGCTGGCGAACAGCTTCCAGGCCGCGCGCGGGTCGGTGTCCGGAACGCCAGCCTTCGAACGCACCTTCAGGTCGTCCAGGCTTATGCCCTGGCTGTAGAGCATCCGGTACAGATAGTGGTCCGGCGCCAGCAGCAGGTCGGTGGCGTCCTGGAAGGGCTCGTTCGTGGCGAACCACGACGGGTCCGTGTGCCCGTGCGGGCTGATGATCGGCAGGTCCTTGACCAGCGAATAGAGGCCGCGCGCGTAAGAGCGCGTCGCCGGGTCCGCCGGAAACAGACGATCCTCATGAAAATTCAGCGGCCTGGGCATTTTTCGCTTCCTCTTCCCAACGTCTGGACGGCCTCGCGGCGGGCTGTCGTGACGCGCTTGGTAACCGGTGTCACGACGCGTTGCAAGAAAGGAGGCAGGCGTCGCTACGGGTTGTCCTCAGGACTTCGGCGGCGCGGCCGAGGACTCCCGCAGGACAAGATACGGGATCGTGCTGGCGGGATCACGCGCTTCGCGACTTTCCCGTCCGATGAGCTTTTCGGCGGCGATACGGCCCACCTCGCGCGTTGGGATGTGGATCGTGGTCAGCGGCGGCCAGACGGCCTGGGCGATCTGGAAGTCGTCGAAGCCGACGACGGTCAAATCCTCGGGAACCCTCAGCCCCGCGCGCCGCGCCGCCTGCAGCGCGCCGGCGGCCATTTCGTCGTTGCCGCAGAAGATGGCGGTGGGGCGCGGCTTCATGGCCAGCAGAGCCTCGCCGCAGGCCAGGCCGGACTCGAAGGTATAGGCGCCCTGGACGACATAGTCGGGCTTCAACTCTACCCCGGCCTTCCGAAGCGCGTCCTCCAGCCCGCCCCTGCGTTCGTGCGAGGAACGGAAGTTGGGCAGGCCGCTGATGAAGCCGATCAGCGTGTGACCCAGGTCGACCAGGTGCTGGCCCATCACCTCCCCGCCCAGACGGTCGTGGCCGACGATCATGTGCTCGGGCTTGTCCAGCTCGACCGAGGCGATGCGGATGTACGCGCAGCCGATCTCGTTCAGCAGCTTGGCGACACGTTCGTCCTCGGACACCGACGGCGGCAGCACGACGCCGAACAGCTTCTGGCGCTCCACGAAGGCGCGGATGTCGGTCAGGAAGGTCGGGCTGGCGCGGTTACAGGGGTGGACGACCAGCTCGAAGCCCGAACCGCGCATGCCGTCCAGCAACCCCAGCTGCATGTTGACGACGTACTGCGGGTTGGGGTTGTCGTAGATCATGCCGATCAGAAACGAACGGCGGAACGCCAGGCCCCGGGCCTGGGGATCGGGCGCGTAGCCCCACTCGGCGATCACCGCCTCGATGCGCTCGCGGGTCTCGTCGCGGACGAACGGAGACTGGTTGATGACGCGGGAAACGGTCTTCTTCGACACCCCGGCCAGCCGGGCGATGTCGTTG
Source organism: Caulobacter sp. GW822-FHT01G02 (assembly GCF_058802865.1). Classification (NCBI taxonomy): domain Bacteria; kingdom Pseudomonadati; phylum Pseudomonadota; class Alphaproteobacteria; order Caulobacterales; family Caulobacteraceae; genus Caulobacter; species Caulobacter sp. GW822-FHT01G02. Next base: position 871,798 of record NZ_JBXAON010000001.1, on the reverse strand, counting down.
ATCGTGGCTCGCTTGCGACCGCCCTCGACGCTGCTCTCTGGATCTTCCGGGGACGAGGAAGGCGTCTTCGAAGAGTTCACGGCGTTTCCAAGCAGCTTTAAGCGTTGTCTTTTGTCATACTCTAGCCGCGCGGACGTCGCCAACCTAGGACGAAACGTCCGCATGAGGGGTGACTGACACCGGTTACCATGTCACTAGGCAGTGAAATTGACGACACGAAACTCGGCGGCGAAGACGAACCCATGACCGATACGACCCTTGCGCCTCGCGAATCGATCCACCCCGTCGACCCGCGCGACCACGTGGCCACCGCCCTGCGCGACCTCGTGGCTGGCGAGGTCCTGGACCTGCACGGCCAGGCGATCACCGTCCGCGCCGACATCCCCAAGGGTCACAAGATCGCCATTCGCTGTGCCAGCGCTGGCGCCGACGTCCTGAAGTACGGCTGGCCGATCGGCCGGGCCACGGTCGACATCGCGATCGGCGACCATGTCCACGTCCACAATGTCGAGACTCGCCTGCAAGGCGTCGAGGGCTACACCTTCGCCCCGACCGCGCCGGAGCCGCACGTCGAGCCCGCCCCTCGCACCTTCGACGGTTATCGCCGCAAGAACGGCCGGGCCGGCACCCGCAACGAGATCTGGGTGCTGTGCACCGTCGGCTGCGTGGCCAACACCGCCCGCCGCATCGCCGAAAAGGCCAATGCCCGCTTCGCCGGCCGCGTCGACGGAATCTACGCCTTCCCCCACCCGTTCGGCTGCTCGCAGCTGGGCGACGACCTGACCCACACCCGCAGCCTGATCGCGGGCCTGGCCGCCCACCCCAACGCCGGAGGCGTGCTGATCCTGGGCCTGGGCTGCGAGAACAATCAGCTGAAGGCCCTGCTCGACAGCGCGCCGGACATAGACCGTGACCGCCTGCGCGGCTTCACGACCCAGATGGTCGAGGACGAGCTGGAGGACGGCTTGGCTGCCGTCGAGGCCCTGGTCGCCATCGCCGAGCAGGACAGGCGCGAGCCGATCCCCGTCTCGGAACTGGTCGTGGGCCTCAAGTGCGGCGGCTCGGACGGCTTCTCGGGCGTCACCGCCAACCCGTTGGTCGGCCGCATCGCCGACAAGGTCGCCGACGCCGGGGGCACCCCGGTCCTGACCGAGATTCCGGAGGTCTTCGGGGCCGAGAACGTGCTGCTGCAACGCGCCGCCAGCCGCGAGATCTTCGACCAGGCCGTCGGCGTGATCGACGACTTCAAGCGCTACTTCATCGACAACAACCAGCCGATCTACGAGAACCCCTCGCCCGGCAACATCGCCGGCGGCATCACCACGCTCGAGGAAAAGTCCCTGGGCGCGGTGCAGAAGGGTGGCCGGGCCCAGTTGGTCGAGGTGCTGCGCTACGGCGAGCGCGTCGGCCCGCACGGCCTGACCCTGCTGGAGGCCCCGGGCAACGACGCGGTCTCGTCGACGGCCCTGACCGCCGCCGGCGCGACGGTGATCCTGTTCACCACCGGCCGCGGCACGCCGCTGGGCTTCCCGGCCCCGACCCTGAAGATCGCCTCGAACTCGGGCCTGGCCCAGCGCAAACCCGGCTGGATCGACTTCGACGCCGGCCAGGTGCTGGAAGGCGTGTCGATGGACAACGCGGCCGACCAGCTGATGGACCTCGTGGTCGAGACCGCCTCGGGCAAGGCCACCAAGGCCGAGCTGAACGGCGAACGCGAGATCGCCATATGGAAGTCCGGCGTGACGCTCTAAAAATGGTCAGGCCAATTGCTAGCCTTGTCAGACTACCGCATTTAAACGATCGACCCTTCCGCTACGAAACTCCAGGCATGCTCCCTTGACGGCTTCTCCCACCACCTCCCCCGCCCTGCGTCTGAGCGCGACCAGCTATCCGGGCGCGATCCCCGGCACGGCGCAGCCGACCTATGACCGCGACAAGGTGCAGGTCGGGGTCGTCCACTTCGGCCCCGGCGCCTTCCACCGCGCTCACCAGGCCTTCTATTTCGACCAACTGCTGGCCAGCGATCCGCGCTGGGGAATCTGCGCCGTTTCGCTGAAGAGCCCCGGCGTCCGCGACGCCCTGCAGCCGCAGGACGGCCTCTACACCCTGGCTCAGCTGGACGCCGAGACCACCTTCCGCATCGTCGGCTCGATCGTCGAGGTGCTGGTCGCGCCCGAGGATCCGCCGTCGGTCTTCGCCCGGCTCGCCGCCCCGACGACCCGCGTGGTCACCCTGACCGTGACCGAAAAGGGCTACACCCTGTCGGCCGAGGGCGGACTGGATGAGAAGCACCCGGACATCGTCCACGACCTGGCCCATCCGCGCGAACCCAGGAGCGCCGTCGGCTATATCGTCGAGGGCCTGCGCCGCCGGTTCGCGGCGGGCCTGTCGCCCTACGCCGTCGTGGCCTGCGACAACCTCGCCGACAACGGCTGGCGCCTGAAAGCGGCCGTGGTCGCCTTCGCCGCCAAGATCGACGCCGACCTCGCCGCCTGGATCGAGACCGAGGGTAGCTTCCCGCGCACCATGGTCGACAGCATCACGCCCGCCACCGACGACGCCCTGCGGGCGCGCGTCAAGACCGCCACGGGCCTGGAGGACGCCTGGCCGATCCAGCGCGAGGCCTTCACCCAGTGGGTCGTCGAGGACGTGCTCCCGAACGATGCGCCGGACCTGGCCAGCGTCGGCGTCATCCTGACCGACGACGTCCGTGGCTTCGAGCGCGCCAAGCTGCGCCTGTTGAATGGGGTCCACTCGACCCTGGCCTATGCCGGCATCCTGCGCGGCCACGAGACGGTGTTCGAGGCGGTCAGCGATCCGGTCCTGGAAGCCCTGGCCCGCGACCTTATGGCCAAGGACATCATCCCGACTCTGACCGCGCCGCGCGGCCTGGATCTGGCCGACTACGCCGAAGCCATCCTGGCCCGCTTCCGCAATCCCGAGATCCGCCACTACCTGGCGCAGATCGCCTGGGACGGTTCGGCCAAGCTGCCCTTCCGCATCCTCGGCACGTTAACGGAAACCCTGGAGGCCGGCCGCTCGATCGAGCGCCTGGCGATCCCGCTGGCGGCCTGGATGCGCTTCATCGCCCTGCGCGCCAAGACCGGCGAGGCGATCACCGACCCGCTGGCCGCCAAGCTGACCGAGATTGGCGTAGGCGTCACCGGCGACGCCAAGACCGACGTGGCGGCTTTCCTGGCTCTGGACACCGTCTTCCCGGCGGCGCTGACCAGAAACCCCACCTTCGTGGCGGCGATCGAGAAGGCCTATACGGACCTCACCTGAACTAGCGGGTCACGCCCTTGGCGGTCAGCACCGGCACGACGGTGCTGACCATGATCTCCAGGTCGAACAGGAATGAGCGCCGGGCCAGGTACTCGGCGTCGAGCGCCACCTTGTCCGGAATGGCCAGTTCGTCGCGGCCGTTGATCTGTGCCCAGCCCGTGACGCCAGGCCGCAGGACATCAACGCCAGCGGCCTGGCGGGCGGCGATCAGGTCGTCCTGATTGAACAGCGCCGGGCGTGGCCCCACCAGGCTCATGTGGCCGACCAGCACGCTCCAAAGCTGCGGCAGCTCGTCCAGGCTGAGCTTGCGCATCACCGGCCCCAGCGGCGTCAGCCAGCGGTCGGGGTCCTCCAGCAGGTGCGTGGCGACCTCGGGGGTGTCGATCCGCATGGTCCGGAACTTGGGCATCGGAAACAGCGCCGAGCCCCTGCCCACCCGCCGCGACCAGTAGAGCCCCGGTCCCGGCGAGGTCAGGCGCACCAGCAGCCACAGCATGGCGAGCGGCAGGGCCAGCACGATCAGGCCGATCGCCGCCGCCGCGAAATCAAAAGCGCGCTTCACGAGACCCTAGCCGAGATCGCCGCTGGCCGCGTCGAGCAAAAGGTAGGCCCGGCCGGCGTCCGACGACAGCAGGGCCGCCAGCAGGAAGCCCTCGCGATCCTGGCCCGCCGCCTCTTCGATCATGCCGGCGTAGCGCTTCAGGAAACGCTCCGTATTGGCCTTCAACGTCGAGTCGGAGAACAGACGGCGGACCAGGCGGCGGATGGCGGCCGGCGCCAGGCGCTTGACCACCTCGCGAGCCCCGCCGTCGTCACGCGTCTGCAGGGCGGCGGCGATCTCGTCGATCCGGCCGCGCGGCAGAAGGGCGTGCGGGTCGATGCCCATGGCCGTGATCTCGGCGGCCAGCTTCTCACCCAGACCCGCGTCGCCCGGCGAGCTGTTCTCGATGCCGGCCAGCAGGTTGCGCCAGCTCCAGCCGCCCTCGCCGTCAGGATCGGACGACGGCTGGGGAGGCGTCTGCTTGCGGGCCGAGGCCTGCTCGAACACCGAGCGGAATTCCTGGTCGGTGGCCGTCGGCGTCAGGCGCAGCCGGCGACGGTCGGTCGGCGGTTCCTCGTCCTCGTCGTCGAACACGGCCATCGGCAGCGGCTCGGGCTGGACCGGAGGCGACGGCGGGGCGCCGGCGCGCGTCCGGCTCGGCGGCGCCTGCGCCGAGGTCGAGCGGGCGGCCACGGTCGAGGCGCTGGACGCGGTGATGGCCCCCGCTGCTTCGCTCAGCATCTCGTAGTTGCGACGGACGCGCTCCTGGAAGGCCTGATCGATCGCGGCCGTCTCCTCGGCGGTGCGACGGACGGCGTTCATCAACTGCTCAACGCCCTGCTCGATGGACACCCGGACCTCGACGGCTTTCTGCAGCGCCTCGGCCGGCAGGTCGGCGGTGCGCTTGCCGATCTCGGCCAGCATCGCCTCCAGCTCGTCCAGCGTGCCGCGGGCGGCCTGGACCGAGTCGGCCAGCTTCTGCGAGGTGCGCGCCCCGGCCTGCTCGACCATCTGGGCCGAGTGCTCGATGATGTCGCGCGCTTCTTCCATGCGGGACTCGAACACCGCGTCGGCCTTCTGACCGGCGGCGAAGGCGATCTCGTTCAACTGGTCGACACGGCTGCGGGCGGCCTCGACGCGGGCCTCCACGCCCTCGGCCGCCTTCAACGCCGACTCGGCCATGGCCTCCATGGCCGCCTTCAACTCATCCTCGAGCAAGGTGCGCTGGTTCTCGGCGACGTCGCCGATGGTTTCGAGCGTCTTCTTGGCGTTGTCAGCCAGGGCCTCGCGCTGGCTGGTGGCGCCCTCGGCCAGTTCGCGGAACTGGTCGGCGGCCGCGCTGATCAGGCCGCGCAGGATCTCCGCGCCCATCGCGGCGGCGTCCGACAGCTCGGTGGCGCCGACACGGGTATAGGCGACGAACTCGGTAAGCTGAGCGGTGCGGGTCTCGGCCTCGGAGGCGAAGTCCTCCTGGTCCGAACGCAGAGCCTGGCTGATCTCGACGAGCGCGGCGCGCTGGGCGGCAAGGCTCTTCTCGACCGACGAGACCTGATCGCCGACTCCATGACCGGCGGTCTCCAGCCGGGCGATCTGGCGCGACAGGTCCTCGGCCCCGACGCGGGCGGCGTCCGAGGCTTCGGCCGCGGCGGCGGCCAGGTCGGCGGCGCGGGCCGCCAGGGCGGCTTCGGCCTCGCGCAGCTGGGTCTCGGCCAGGTCGGAGGCCTCGGCCACCATGCGGGCCTGGCTGCCGATCGCGTCGACGACCGCCGTGGAGCGGGCGTCCAGCGACTGCGACAGGGTCTCCATGGCCGTGCGCTCGTGACCCAGGCCTTGAGCCAGCTGCTTGGCCATCTTGGCGGATTCGGCGGCGGCGTCGGCCAGACGCCCGGTCTCCTCGGCCAGGGCCTGGCGCAGCGAGACGATGTGCTCGCGCGCCCGCTGGGCGGCGGTGGATGCGTCATCCACGCCCTGGCGCAGGGCGTCGACCGCGCTGGACGCGCCCAAGGCCGCCAGGGCGGCCGGAGTCACGATGCGGTCGGTCAGTGTGCGGGTGCGACGCAGTTCATCGGCGATGCCGGTCGCTTGGCGCAGCAGATAGGCGCCTAGCAGGGTCAGCAGCGCCGGACCGAGGGCCAGACCGGCGAACACCGTCAGGGCGAAGCCCTCGACCTTGAAGGCCGGCACGCCGCGGGCATAGCCCAGGGCGAAGGCGATCGGAGCCAGGGCCCACAGGAAGGCGATGGCGGTGGCCAGGGTCCAGAACAGAACGCCAGACATGCGGCGCGGAACGTCCTCGGTCCGTAGCGGCACGGTCGCTTCGGGTCCCCGCAGGTCCAGGGTCGGCTCGCGGCTCTCGGCCTTGGCAGGCGCGGCGTGTTCGGGTTCGACCACCGGGGCAGGCGGCTGGGCGGTGGCGGCCAGCGAGGTGGCCAGTTTCAGCTCGGGTTCGGAGAAGCTCTCGACTGGCTCGGGATCGGGCCCCCGGCGCCGACGCGAGCGCACGGTCATCGGCGGCGGAACGGCCAAGTCATCGTTCAGCGTGTCCTGCAAGCTCAGGGGTTCGGCGGTCGGAACGTCCGCCTCCGGCCCGGCGAACGACGTCGCCCCAGGAACCTCCGGAGGGAGTTCAGGCGTGGTCTTGGTTTCCTCGGGAGGGGCATCCGTCGGCGTAGCGGAAAAATCGAGCGGTTGGCGCTTCTTAGGCTTCATACACAGCCAGGGTCCCAAGGCGTCGGCGAGGGGCGCAAGAGACAACCTTCGCGCGCCGGACCCCTCCTTCGCGTGTCACATGAACCTAACGGCGAAAAGCCTTGGCGAAAAGCGACTTCCGTTGTGTTCGCGGGGTCTGGGCGCCTTGCGCGCGCGTTCACGCGTCGCGCGCGGTCGCCTCGGCCGTTCCGCGAGGCGCATTCACCGCGATCGGCGCGCCGCGCGGCGAGCGGGCGACCGTCCTGGCCGAGGCGCTCTTGGCGTGCGGGCAGACGGCGTGCTCGACGCTCACCCCGAAATGGCAGAGCGCGAACGAGGACAGCCAGACGACCGCCACAGCCAGCATTTCCGTCAGAAAGCCCATAGCCCGTCCCTGGACCGATACCGGCGTTATGCTAGCGTTCTTGAACGGGGGCGAGTGAACTTTTGGTCATGAAGGTCGGTGCTCACCAGCCTTGGCGCCATGTCCACTGACAGCGCCCCCAGAATTCCGGCGGTTGTCCGCGGCCTCGCCCGGGCCTAGGTCGCAAGGTGACGCAGCGCGCTCCTCGACGGACGCGCTGGGACGTTTTTCCTTTGCGGACCCTCGCCTTGGCCCTTACCCAATTCGTACCCGCCGCGTACCCGCCGGACTCCGCAATGACCGAAATCTCGCCGGCGCGCCTGACCCACCTCCAGCGTCTGGAGGCCGAGAGCATCCACATCCTGCGCGAGGTGGCGGCCGAGTGCGAACGGCCGGTCATGCTGTATTCGATCGGCAAGGACAGCGCGGTGATGCTGCACCTGGCCGCCAAGGCCTTCTATCCCAGCAAGCCGCCCTTCCCGCTGCTGCACGTCGACACGACCTGGAAGTTCCGGGACATGTACGCCCTGCGCGACAAGGTGGCCTCCGAGCTGGGCTTCGACCTTCTGGTCCACAAGAACCCCGACGCCGAGGCGCGCGGGGTCAATCCGTTCGACCACGGCAGCGCCCTGCACACCGACCTCTGGAAGACGGAGGGCCTGAAACAGGCCCTGTCCAAGTACGGCTTCGACGCGGCCTTCGGCGGCGCTCGCCGCGACGAGGAGAAGAGCCGGGCCAAGGAGCGGGTCTTCTCTTTCCGCTCGGCCGAGCAACGCTGGGACCCGAAGAACCAGCGGCCCGAGCTTTGGAACCTCTACAACACCCGCAAGCACCCGGGCGAAAGCCTGCGCGTCTTCCCGATCTCCAATTGGACCGAGCTGGACGTCTGGCAGTACATCCACCTCGAGACCATCCCGATCGTGCCGCTCTACTTCGCGGCCGAACGGCCGGTGGTCGAGCGCGACGGGGCGCTGATCATGGTCGACGACGACCGCTTCCGCCTGCGCGATGGCGAGGTGCCGCAGATGAGGAGCGTGCGGTTCCGCACCCTGGGCTGCTATCCGCTGACGGGCGCGGTCGAAAGCACCGCGGCCACCCTCCCCCAGGTCATCCAGGAGATGCTGCTGACCACGACGTCGGAGCGCCAGGGCCGGGTCATCGACCATGACCAGTCCGCCTCGATGGAGAAGAAGAAGCAGGAGGGCTACTTCTGATGGCGCACCAGTCCGCCCTGATCGCCGAGGACATCGACGCCTACCTGCATCAGCACCAGCACAAGTCGCTGCTGCGCTTCATCACCTGCGGCAGCGTCGACGACGGCAAGTCCACCCTGATCGGTCGTCTGCTGTACGACAGCAAGATGATCTTCGAGGACCAGTTGGCGGCCCTCGAGGCCGACAGCAAGAAGGTCGGCACCCAGGGCGGGGCGATCGACTTCGCCCTGCTGGTCGACGGCCTGGCCGCCGAGCGCGAGCAAGGCATCACCATCGACGTCGCCTACCGCTTCTTCTCGACCGAGAAGCGCAAGTTCATCGTCGCTGACACCCCCGGTCACGAGCAGTACACGCGCAACATGGTCACCGGCGCCTCGACCGCCGACGCGGCCGTGATCCTGATCGATGCGCGCAAGGGCGTGCTGACCCAGACGCGGCGCCACAGCTATCTCGTGTCCTTGCTCGGCATCCGCCACGTGGTGCTGGCGGTGAACAAGATGGACCTGGTCGGCTGGGACCCGGCGGTGTTCGACCGGATCGTCGCCGACTACCGCGCCTTCGCCGAGCAGATCGGCCTTTCGGTCTTCACGCCCATCCCGATCTCGGGCCTCGGCGGCGATAACATCGCTTCGCGCAGCGAAGAGACGCCTTGGTTCGAAGGCCCGATCCTGATGGACTGGCTGGAAGGCGTGGAAGTCGAGGACGACCTGCGGTCCAAGCCGTTCCGCATGCCGGTGCAGTGGGTCAATCGCCCGAACCTCGACTTCCGGGGCTTCTCGGGCCTGATCGCCTCGGGGAGCGTCAGGCCGGGCGACCGCATCCGCGCCCTGCCCTCGGGTCGCGAGAGTCGCGTGGCCCGCATCGTCACCCTGCCCGGCGATCTCGACCAAGCCGTCGCCGGCCAGTCGGTGACCCTGACGCTGGAAGACGAGATCGACATCTCGCGCGGCGATGTCATCGCGACCGCCGACGCGCCCGCCCCGGTCGCCAACCAGTTCGAGGCCACGCTCGTCTGGATGGACGACGAGCCCCTGCCCCCGGGCCGCACCTATCTGCTGAAGCTGGGGACGAGGACGGTCGGCGCCAGCGTCACCGACATCAAGCACCGCGTGAACGTCAACACGCTGGAGCACACGGCCGCCAAGCGCCTGGAGCTGAACGAGATCGGCCTCGTGAACCTCTCCCTCGACCAGGCGATCCCGTTCGAGGCCTATGCCGACAACCGCCAGATGGGCGGCTTCATCCTGATCGACCGCCTGTCCAACCGCACCGTCGGCGCGGGGATGATCAACTTCGCCCTGCGACGGGCCGACAACATCCACTGGCAGCACACCGACGTCAGCAAGGCCTCGCGATCGGCGCTGAAGAGCCAGCGCGGCCAAGTCGTCTGGCTGACGGGCCTCTCCGGCGCGGGCAAGTCGACGATCGCCAATCTGGTCGAAAAGCGCCTGCACGCCCTGGGCCGCCACACCTATCTGCTGGACGGCGACAATGTCCGGCATGGGCTGAACAAGGATCTCGGCTTCACCGAGGAGGACCGGGTCGAAAACATCCGCCGGGTGGCCGAGGTGGCCAAGCTGATGGTCGACGCCGGCCTGATCGTGCTGACCGCCTTCATCTCGCCGTTCCGCGCCGAACGCCAGTTGGCGCGCGACATCCTGGAACCCGGCGAGTTCATCGAGGTCTTCGTCGACACGCCCCTGGCCGTGGCCGAGGCGCGGGACGTGAAGGGCCTCTACAAAAAGGCCCGCTCTGGACAGCTGAAGAACTTCACCGGCGTCGACAGCCCGTATGAAGCGCCGGAAGCCCCGGAGCTACGCATCGACACCACCGCGATCGATCCCGTGGAAGCGGCCGAACGGATCGTCGCCTGGCTGGAAGGCCAGGAGATCGACTACACGATCTGAGATCTCGAGCGGCGCGACAGCAGGATCGCGCCGCCCAGGCCCAGCAGGGCCATGAAGGCGGTGGCCAGGTAGCCGTACGCCCCCAGCCGATCGAACAGCGGCCCCGACGCCAGGGTCGCGATGCCCAGCGTGAAGCCCGACGACAGCGCCGAGTTGATCGCCTGGGCCGGCGACGCGGCGGCCGGCGGGGCCAGCTTCTCGATCAGGCGCAGCGAGGCCAAGAACGAGGCCGCGAAGGTCATGGCGTGCAGCATCTGCAGCGGGAACAGCGCCCACAGCGGCGGCTCGAACGCGTAGAGCGTCCAGCGCAGCACGGCGGCGCTGGCGCCCAGGATCAGGAACCGCTCCGGTCCCCAGCGGCGGCGCAGCGGCTCCAGGAACCACATGAAGCCGACCTCGGCCGCGACGCCCACGCCCCACAGGACGCCGATCATCGGCTCTGAGATCCCCTGCTTGCGCCAGAGGATGGCCGAAAAGCCGTAGTAGAAGGCGTGCGCGCCCTGGATCAGGCCGGCCGTGACCACCGCCAGCACGAAGGTGCGATTGCGCAGCAGCTCGGAGAGGCCTTTCCAGCGCTCCGACCGGTCGGGCTTGGCGCCTTCGGCGTGGACGCGCTCGGGCGGCACGAGCACCGCGGCGGCCAGGGCCGCGATGAAGCAGGCCGTGGCGATCCAGATGGCGATGATGGTCGGCGCGGCGAAGGTCAGGATCGCCCCCATGGCCAGGTTCGCCGCGATAAAGGCGCTGGAGCCCGTGCCGCGCGGGATCCCGTAGTTGAAGCCCTCGATCCGCGCCCGGCGCAGGGTGATGATGTCGATCAGCGGCGAGACGGTCGACAGCAGGGTCTGGCCGACGAACCAGGCCAGGATGAACCACCACAGGTTCGGAGCGGCCAGCAGGCCCGCATAGCCCAGCCCCGCTCCGACCAGCAGCAGCACCATCGGCGTGCGCCGCAGGGTGAAGCCATCGGCCCACACAGCCAGCGAGGCGCCGGTGAAGGGCTTCAGCAGCAGCGGCACGGCCAGGATCAGCCCGATCTCGCCGCCGCTCATGCCGCGCGAGCGCAGATAGGTGCCGATATACGGCAGGCTGACGCCAGAGCTCAGAAAGATAGCGGCGTAGAACAGGCAGAGGCGGACCAGGGTTGGGAGCCCCTTCCCGTCCGCCCTGTACGCCGTATCCGGCACCTTAGTCCGCGCCGCCGAAGCGAGCCGTCCATTCGGCGATCTGCTCGTCCTCGATCTTCTTGAACAGGACGTCCGGCACCGTCACCTTCGCGCCGACCGTCAGCACGTCGAGCTCGACCTTGGCGTCGTTCGACGGCCATGCGGCCGGGTAATCCAGGCTGAAGGCGTTGCCGATCGTCTCGGCGGCGAACGGGATGAACGGCGCCGAGAGCTTGGCGTAGAGCGCCACCAGGTTCAGGGCCGTGCGAACGATGACGGCGGCGCGGTCGCGATCGGTCTTGATCGCGGTCCAGGGCGCTGCCTCCTGCAGGTACTCGTTGCCGACCACCCACAAGGCCCGCAACGCCTGGGCGCTCTTGCGGATCTCGATGGCGTCCATCTGTTCGGAAAGATCCGCCAGGCGCGCCGAGACGTCGGCGAACAGCTTCTCTTCCAGCGGACCGGGTTCGCCGCCCGCCGGCACCACGCCCTCGAACTTGCTCTCGTTGAACTTCAGGATGCGGTTGACGAAATTGCCCAGCACGTCGGCCAGGTCGCGGTTCACGGCGCTGGCGAACTGCTCCCAGGTGAAGGCCGTGTCGCTGCTCTCCGGCGAATTGGCCGTCAGGTACCAGCGCCACAGATCCGGCGGCAGGATCTCCAGGGCCGCGTCCATGAACACGCCGCGCTTGTTCGACGTCGAGAACTTGCCGCCGTACCAGTTCAGCCAGTTGAAGGCCTTGAGCATGTCGACGCTCTTCCACGGCTCTTCCGAGCCGAGGATGGTCGCGGGGAAGCTGACCGTGTGGAAGGCCACATTGTCCTTGCCCATGAACTGGACGTAGCTGACATCGTCGGCGCCCGCGTCGGTACGCCACCAGCGCTTCCAGTCGCGGTCGGGCGAGCCCTCGGCCCATTCCTGGGTGGCGGCGATATATTCGATGGGCGCGTCGAACCAGACATAGAAGACCTTGTCCTCGAAGCCCGGACGCGGAACGCCGTCCTTGGCCACCGGGATACCCCAGGCCAGGTCGCGGGTGATGCCGCGGTCGATCAGGCCTTCATCGAGGTGCTTGTAGGCGATCGAGCGAGCCAGCGGCGGCCAGTCGGCGTGGCTATCGACCCAGGCCCTGATCTTGTCGGCCATCTTGGTCTGCAGCAGGTAGAGGTGACGGGTGTCGCGGACCTCGATGTTCCGCGAGCCCGAGATCACCGAATACGGATTGATCAGGTCGGTGGGGTCCAGCAGGTTGCCGCAGTTGTCGCACTGGTCGCCGCGCGCCTTCTCGAAGCCGCAGTGGGGGCATGTGCCCTCGACATAGCGATCCGGCAGGAAGCGCTTGTCGTCGACCGAATAGACCATCTGGTCGACGCGTTCCTCGATCAGGCCGTGGTCTTCCAGGGCCTGGCAGAAGTGCTGGGTCAGGCGATGATTCTGCGGCGAGGACGAGCGGCCGAAATGGTCCCACGACAGGCCGAAGGCGCGGCCGACGTCGTGCTGAAGGATGTGCTGCTCGGCGCAATAGGTGGCGACGTCCTGACCCGCGGCGGTCGCCGCGAGTTCGGCCGGCGTGCCATGTTCGTCGGTGGCGCAGATGTAGAGGGTCTCGTGCCCCTGGGCCCGCTTGAACCGCGCATAGACGTCGGCCGGCAGCATCGACCCGGCAAGGTTCCCCAGATGCTTGATGCCGTTGATGTACGGCAGGGCCGAGGTGATCAGGATGCGAGCCATGCGGGCGCGGCCTTTCGGGGAGTCACGGGAAGCTTAGAAGCGTCCGCATATAGAAGGGTCGGGCGGCGAGGGAAAGGTTTGGCCGTACAAGCCCCCTCCACCGGCGTTCGCCGGCCCCCCTCCCCCAAGAGGGGGAGGAGAAAAAGCAGCCGCGACTATTCTCCGCCCCGCTTGGGGGCGGACAGACCGCGCTCAGCGCGGTCAGGCGGGGGCTTGTGCTGAGCTCGCCATCCCTACAGCGGAATGTTGTCGTGCTTCTTCCAGGGGTTGGAGAGTTCCTTCCCCTTGAGGCTCTTGAGGCCGCGCACGATGCGACGGCGGGTGCCGTGAGGCATGATCACGTCGTCGATATAGCCGCGGCTGGCGGCGACGAACGGGTTGGCGAAGCGGTCCTTGTACTCGGCCTCGCGGGCCGCGAGCGCCTCGGGATCCTTGGCCTCCTGGCGGAAGATGATCTCCACCGCCCCCTTGGCGCCCATCACCGCGATCTCGGCGGTCGGCCAAGCGTAGTTGAGGTCGCCGCGCAGGTGCTTGGAGCTCATCACGTCATAGGCCCCGCCATAAGCCTTGCGGGTGATGACGGTGATCTTCGGCACGGTGGCCTCGGCATAGGCGAACAAGAGCTTGGCGCCATGCTTGATCAGGCCGCCGTACTCCTGCTTGGTCCCCGGCATGAAGCCCGGGACGTCGACCAGGGTGATGATCGGGATGTTGAAAGCGTCGCAGAAGCGCACGAACCGGGCGGCTTTCCTGGAACTGTCGATGTCCAGCACCCCGGCCAGCACCTGCGGCTGGTTGGCGACGATCCCCACCGTCTCGCCGTCCATGCGGGCGAAGCCGACGACGATGTTCTTGGCCCACTCGCTGGAGATCTCGAAGAAGTCGGCCTCGTCGACGATCTTCAGGATCAGCTCCTTCATGTCGTAGGGCTTGGCAGCGTCGGCCGGCACCAGGGTGTCGAGGCTGGCCTCCTCGCGATAGGCCGCATCGAAGCTCTCGCGTTCGGGGGCGGGCTCGCGGTTGGACGAGGGCAGGAAATCGACCAGGCGGCGCACCTGGGTCAGGGCTTCAAGATCGTTCTCGAACGCGCCCTCGGCCACGCCCGACTTGGCGGCGTGGACCCGGGCCCCGCCCAGTTCCTCGGCGGTGACGACCTCGTTGGTCACCGTCCTGACCACGTCGGGGCCGGTCACGAACATGTAGCTGGTGTCCTTGACCATGAAGATGAAGTCGGTGATCGCGGGGCTGTAGACGTCGCCGCCGGCGCAGGGCCCCATGATCACGCTGATCTGCGGGATGACGCCGCTGGCCAGGGTGTTTTCCAGGAAGATGTCGGCATAGCCGGCCAGGCTGTCGACGCCCTCCTGGATGCGCGCCCCGCCGGCGTCGAACAGGCCGATGATCGGCGCGCCGACCTTCATGGCCTGGCGCTGGACCTTGATGATCTTCTGGGCGTGGGCGTTCGACAGGCTGCCGCCGAACACCGTGAAGTCCTTGGAGAACAGATAGACGACCTTGCCGTTGATGGTGCCCCAGCCGGTGACGACGCCGTCGCCGGGGATCTTCTGGTCCTGCATGCCGAAGTCGGCGCTGCGGTGCTCGACGAACATGTCGAACTCCTCGAACGAGCCCTCGTCCAGCAGCAGGTCGATCCGCTCACGCGCCGTCAGCTTGCCCTTGGCGTGCTGGGCCGCGACCCGCGCCTCCCCGCCGCCGGCCCTGGCCTGCGCGCGACGGCGGTCGAGTTCCTCGAGAATGTGCTGCAACGCGCTAGCTCCCTGCCCGGATCTTCGTGCTGGTGGTTCGCCCACCTTGGAAACTCAAGCCCTAGCGAGGCCAGGGGGTGCAGGCAAGACGGACCTTGCGGCGCCGCGGAGTACGGAAGGTCTCGCCCCCTAACGGAGCGCGGCGAACCAGCGGTCGATCATCTCGGCCTCGACCGCCAGGAACGCCACGCGGGCGGTCGCCTCGGCGTCCTGTCCCCACTGCTCGGCCTGGAACGCCTCCTCAAGGCGCGACAGATCCAGGGCCTTGCGGCCGGTCAGACGGCCGGCGCGGACGGCCAGGGTCAGCACCGTCGAGCCGTAGAGACCGGCGGCGAAAGCCACCCCAGCCAGGCTGAAGTCGTCCAGGGTCAGCGCCAGGGCCTCGACCGCCGCCAGGGTGGCCGGCGGCTGCGGCTGATGGATGATCCCGCCTACGGGCGTGAACACCAGGCCATGCTCGGCCTTGGCCCAGTCCAGGACCGCGCCCCACTCGCGCGCCTGGCGCTCGACCAGCCGCGTCGGGTGCTCGGCGCGATAGCAGAGGTGGTCGGACGCGGCGTAGGCGGTGATCTCCTTGGCCACCTCGGCGCGGGTCTCGGCGATGCGGTCGATCGCCGTGAAAGCCAGGCGCGTGGCCGGCATCAGGCTGTTGTCGATATACTCGACCTGGGCCTCCCACTCGGCGGCGATCGTGTCGGCCAAGGCTTGGTTGGGCAGGACCAGCGGCTTCCTGGCCGGCGACTTGGGCGTGCGGCCGTCGAGCTGAACGGCGAAGCCCTCCTCGACCGGGGCCGCGACGGCGGCCTTGTAGAAGCGCTTGGGTTTCAGCAGCAGCTCGGACTTGTCGGACACGGCGAGAACTCTTTTCCGGGCCGCGCGACGGAACGGCCAATGACCCGCGTTGAATGAGCAAGATCGCGTGTCAGCGCAAGGGAGAGCGCCGCTTGAGCCTACCGTCCAAGGACATGATGGCCGCCATCGCCGTCACCCGCTTCGGCCTGGGCGCCCGCCCCGGCGAGATCGACGCCGCCAAGGCCGATCCGCAAGGCTTCCTGATCGCTCAGATCCGCCGCGACGGCGCCGACGCCCCGCAGGACGGCGGCGAGACCTCTGCCCAGCGCTTCGAGCAGATGCGCGACTACCAGCAGCAGCAGAAAGCCGCGCGTCAGAAGAAAGACGGCGAGGCCGCCGACGATGCGGCCCTGCAAGCCGCTAGGGCCGCCCAGATCGCCCTGCGGGACAAGGTCAATGCCGACTTCCTGGCCCGCGCGCGCCTGGCGACCAATACGCCAGCGGGCTTTCGCGAACGCTGGGCGCTGTTCTGGGCCAACCACTTCACCGTCTCGGCCACCAAGCAGATCACCTCGGTGCTGATCGGCCCGTTCGAGCGCGAGGCGATACGCCCCCACGTGTTCGACAGTTTCGAGACCCTGCTGGTCGCCTCGTCGACCCATCCGGCCATGCTGACCTATCTGGACCAGGCCCAGTCGATTGGTCCGAACAGCCAGGTCGGCGTCCGCAGGCGCGGCGCCCGGGCCGGACTGAACGAGAACCTGGCCCGCGAGATCATGGAGCTGCACACGGTCGGCGTCGACGCTGGCTATACGCAAGGCGACGTCACCGAGTTCGCCCGCGCCCTGACCGGCTTCTCGGTCGGCCGCGACAACGAGGATCGCGCCGGCCAGTTCGTGTTCCGCGACGCCGCCCACGAGCCCGGCGCGCGCACGATCATGGGCCGCCGATACGCCCAGGGCGACATCCAGCAGGGCATGGCGGTCCTGAAGACCCTGGCCGCCGACAAGCGCACCGCCCGCCACGTCTGCGGCAAGATCGCCCGCCACTTCGTCTCCGACACGCCCCCGCCCGCCCTGACCGCGCGGCTGGAGAAGCGCTGGATGGACACCGGCGGCGACCTCGCTCAGGTCGCCAAGGCCCTGGTCGAAAGCCCCGAGGCCTGGGATCCCACGCCCGCCAAGTTCAAGACACCTTACGAATACACGCTGTCGACCTGGCGCCTGATCGGGGCCGAACCGTCGGCGATCGAGCGCCTGGCGCCGATCCTCACGGGCCTGGGCCAGAAGCCCTTCTCGCCCCCCTCCCCCAAGGGCTGGGCCGAGGACGCCCAGACCTGGGCCTCGCCCGATGGCCTCATCAAGCGGATGCAATGGGCCCAGGGCTTCGCCGCCGTGGTCGCCGACCGCACCGATCCCAACGCCCTGGCCGTCTCGGCCTTGGGCGCACGCCTGACGCCTCCCGTCGCCAAGGCCGTGTCGCGGGCCGAGACCCGCAAGGAAGCCTTCGCCCTTCTCGTGATGAGCCCGGAGTTCCAACGCCGATGACCGCTCAACTGAACCGCCGCTCCCTGCTGGGCCTGGGCGCCAGCCTCGGGATCACCGTCAACTTCCTGGGTTCGCAGGCCTTCGCGGCCACCGAGGGCGATCTCGCCAGGAAGAAGCTCGTGGTCGTGATCTGTCGGGGCGGCATGGACGGCCTGTCCGTCTCGCCGCCCGTCGGCGACGCGAACTACGCCAACCTGCGCGGCTCGATCGCCATGAAGCCCGACCAGGTGCTGAAGCTGGACGACACCTTCGGCCTGCACCCGGCGCTGAAGTCCGTCCATGCTCTCGCCCAGCAAGGCGAGGCCCGCATCGCGCCCGCCATCGCCAGCCCCGACCGCGCCCGCTCCCACTTCGAGGCCCAGGACATGCTGGAGACTGGCGCGGCCCATGTCTACGGGACCGAGACCGGCTGGCTGAACCGCACGCTGGAGGCCCTCGCCCCCGCTCGCAAGGTCGAGGGTCTGTCGGTCGGGGCCACCGCCCCACTGATCCTGCGCGGCAAGGTCCAGGCGGCCAGCTGGTCGCCGGGCAAGGGCGTCGACGAGACCGCGCGCCTGCCAACCCTCTTGCAGGACCTCTACAAGAACGACCCGATGCTGGGCCCCGCCTTCGCGCGCGGGCTGGAGACCGAGACCATGGCCCAGACGGCGATGACCGCCCTCTCGGCAACGCCGGCCATGAACGTCGCCGCGGCCTCAACGCCGATGATGGCTCAGCCCGCGTCTATGTCCCCGACGACGGCCAACGACCGCCAGAACCGGGCTGGCAGCGAGGCGGCGCGCAAACTGGGCTCGACCCTGGGCGGCTTCATGATCCAGGCCGGCGGCCCGCAGATCGCGGCCATCTCGCTGGACGGCTTCGACACCCATGCCGGCCAGCCGGGCCAGATCGCCACGCGGCTGTCCTACATGGACGCGGTGCTGGACGGCCTGCACACCGGGCTCGGCGCCGAGTGGAAGAACACGGTGGTCATCGTCGTCACCGAATTCGGCAGAACGGCCCGCGTCAACGGCACCGGCGGCACCGACCACGGCACGGCTTCGACCGGCCTCGTCCTGGGCGGGGCGCTGAAGAAGGGCGGCGGCATCGTCGGCGACTGGCCGGGCTTGGCCGACAACGCCCTGTTCGAGAACCGCGACACCGCCCCGACACTCGACATGCGCGGCCTGTTCAAGGGCGTGCTGGCCGACCACATCGGCGTCGACCGCGCGATCCTGGAGCGCAAGGTGTTCCCGGACAGCGCGGCGGCGAAGCCGGTCACGGGTCTGGTGTAGCTCCTACCGCCGCTTGGTTTGCCGTCGAGCGAACGGTTCGGCGTCGGCCTCGTCTTCCGAAAAGCCGAACTTGCGGAAGCCTTCCTTCATCTCGGGGCTCAACGGCGCCTCGATGTGCAGCATGCCGGCCGACGGGTGCGGCAGCAGGATCGAGCGGGCGTGCAACTGCAGCTTCAGCCCCTCCGACAGCGGCGCGGACTTGTCGTCGCCGTACTTGGGGTCGCCGAGAATGGGATGGCCCATGGCCTTCATGTGGGCGCGCAACTGGTGGGTGCGGCCGGTGTGCGGACGCAGGGCCATCCAGGTGACGCGCGGCCCGGCGCGGCTGATGGTGACGAACTCGGTCTCGGCCGGCTGGGCGTCCGGGTCCTTGGGCTGGGCCGGCACCACCAGTTCGCGATCACCGACCCCGCGCTTGGCCAGGTGCAGCTCCATCACGCCCTCGGTCGGGTGCGGATTGCCCGCGACGATGGCCCAGTAGGTTTTCTGCGCCTTGCGCTTGGCGAAGGCCCCCGACAGGCGCGCGGCGGCCGACGGCGTCTTGCCCAGCAGCAGCACGCCCGAGGTGTCGCGGTCCAGGCGGTGGACCAGGCGCGGTCGATTGACGCCCTCGCCCCAGGCGCTCAGCAGCTTGTCGACGTGGTGGGTGGTCTTGGTGCCGCCCTGAACGGCCAGGCCGGCGGGCTTGTTCAGCGCCAGGACCTCCTCGTCCTCGTACAGCACCAGCGACCTGGCGTAGGCGATGTCGCGCGGCGACAGCTTGGCCTTTTCGTTCGGATCGGGCGCGTCGGGCAGCGGCGGCACGCGGATCTGGCTACCGGCGACCAGCTTGGTGTCGGCCTTGGCGCGCGAGCCGTCGACCCGGACCTGGCCCGAGCGGAAAAGCTTGTTCAGCTGGATGTGGTTGAGGTGCGGCCAACGGCGCTTGAACCAGCGGTCGAGGCGGACCCCGTCCTCGCCGGCGTCGACGTACAGCGTGCGGACTTCCTTGATGCTCATGCGAAAACCTTGCGGGCGATCAGAAGGCCCGCGAACAGGGCCGCCACGGACAGAAGCACGCTGGCGGCGGCATAGGAGAAGGCTGGCAGATAGTCGCGCTTCTGGATCATCAGCGCGGTCTCCAGCGAGAACGAAGAGAACGTCGTGAAGCCGCCCAGCACGCCCACGCCCAGCAGCACGCGCCACTGTTCGTTGGATCCGCTGCCGCGATGCGCCAGCCACGAGGCCAGGCACCCCATCAGGAAGCCCCCGGCGATGTTCACGGTGAAGGTGCCATACGGCCAGCCCGTCCCCATGACCCGCATGGCGCCGACGCCGACCAGATAGCGCGCGACCGAGCCGACGGCTCCGCCAGCGGCCACCAGAAGCAGCTTGTTCATGAACGCCTTATGCGCCGAGCTGGCGTCAACGCCAAGCATCCAACGAAGTTCCCTTGATTTTCCCCGGTTTCTTTCACGGTAAACGCGTTTGGAAACCGTATTTCCGAACGACCGGTTAAGCGCGCTTCCCGCATTCTCCAGGGCGTATCAACAGCGCCAGACCCATGCCCTTCGACACCTCAACCTCTTCGGACGCGACCGAACGCGTGGCCCTCCCGGGCCCGGTGGCTCAGCGCCTGTCGGGCTCGGAGCTGGTCGCGCGCGGCTCGGTCAACGTGATCAGCATCAAGGCCATCCGGCACTGGGCCGGCGAATGGTGGAGCCAGAAGCGCGGCGACGTCTGGACCTATGTCGAGCTGAAGCTGAACGAGCATCTGGACCGCAACGACATGCGAGCCCGCATCTCGGACAGCGAATTCCTGATCGCCATGAACAACGACCAGGGATTGGCCGCCCAGGCGACCAGTGTGCGGATCCTGGAAGACGTGCTGACCCATCTGCTGGGCGCCGCCTCGGCGAAGGATCTGGGCATCCGTTCGGTGATTGGGGTCGAGAACGGCGAGGCGGTCTGCAAGCCGATCGACCCGACCGTGATCCTGGCCGCCCGCGCCCGCCGCGACTCCGCGCGCTCGCCGGTCCGCATTGAAGTGGATCCGGCTGACGAGGCCCGCCGCACCCCGGTGGCCTTCACCACCGCCGGCGGCGCTGCGCTGCGCGTGGACTTCACGCTGGAGCATGTGGTCAGCCTGCGGCGCAACATCACCACCGCCGTCCGCGTCGAGCCGATGGTCACCCACCTGGCCAGCGGTCGCCAGGCCTCGGCCCGCGCCCTGACCAAGCTGTCGGACCGCGATGTGGCCTTCATCGACGAGTCGACGCTGAAATACGCTGCGGTGTTCGCGCGCTCGGCACAAGGCCACAACGCGCCCGAACTGATCCTGCCGGCCTCGTTCCGCACCCTGGGCACCCAGCGCGGCCGCGATTTGCTGACCGGCACCGCCGGCCTGTCGTTGAGCCTGCTGCGCGGCGGGCTGATGATCGAACTGGTCGACGTCACCCGCGGCACGCCCGCCGGCCGTCTGTTGGAAGTGGTCGGCCTGTTGCGCGCCCTCACCCGCGGCGTCATCGCCCGCGTGCCGCCGGACAAGGAGGCCCTGCGCGTACTGCGCGACGCCCGTCTGGCCGGCCTGGCGCTGGACGCCTCCGACCTCTCCGGCGAAGCCGGCAAGATCGCCATGGAGATGATGGCCTTCGGTCGCGACGCCCGGGGCCTGGCCCCGATGACCATCCTGCAAGGCCTGCCCCAGGACGGCTATTTCGCCGCCGCCGAGACGGCCGGCCTCACCCACGCGGCGCTGCGCGCGAACTATCCGCTGGGCAAGCGGGCGGCGGCCTAACTAGACTCGCTGGCGTCCGTAGCCGACGTTCTTGACCACGTCCCGCGCGTCATAGGCGTCGCGGTCGCGCGGCGTCGGCCCCCTGCCGAACACCACCTCGATCGAGCGCGAGACCGCCGGGCCCGGGCCGAGATTGAAGCTCGTCCCCAGGCCGACGCCGACGCTCGATCGCCGCCCGAAGCTGGCCGAACCGCCGCCGACCGACACGCGCGGTCCACGGTCGTAACCGCTGATATTGGTCGAGCCGTCGGCGATCCGGAACCAGTCATACCCGTCACGCAGGGCCAGCTCGGCGGCGCGCAACAGGGCATAGTCGGCGACCTGCGCCTCCTTCGCGCCCGGCCCGCCCTGGAAGGTGACGCGATAGCGTCCCGCCTCCAGGCGATATTCCGAGTAGCCGACGTCGTTGGGCGCGCCGAGCTGGGCGCGATAAACGGTCGGGGCGGTGGCGCAGGCGGCCAGCAGCAGGCCCGACAGGGCGGCGGCGATCAGGGGCTTGGCGATCTTCATGGCGAATATCCTCAGACCGGATCAACGGCCTCGGAACCGGGCTGTTCCGGAACCGCCAGATCCAGGGCCTGGAGCATGGCTTTGAAATCGGACGGAAGCGGGGCCATGACCTTGCGCTCGCCGCCCAGCGGGTGCGGGAAGGTCAGGCGCGCGGCGTGCAGCATCAGGCGCGGCACGGCCGCGCCGCCCAGCATCAGCGCCCCGCCATAGCGGCTGTCGCCCGCCAGCGGCCGGCCGATGGACGCCATATGGACCCGCAGCTGGTGCATGCGGCCGGTGTCGGGCGACAACTCGACCAGCGCGGCGACGCCATTGCTGGCCAGGGTGCGATAGCGGCTGCGAGCGGTCTCGGCGTCCGGATGATCGGGCGCGCAGACCCGCATATAGGCCTCGCGGCCGATCGACTCGCGGCGCAACGGGCTGTCGATCATGCCGCCCTTGGGCTCGGGCGCGCCCGGCGCGACGATGGCCAGGTAGGACTTGCGGAAGCGCTTGGCCATCATGGCCTCGCCCAGGAAGGCCGCGCCCGGCTTGGTCTTGGCCGTCAGGATCACGCCCGAGGTGTCGCGGTCCAGCCGATGGATCAGGCGCGGCCGAGCCTTTCCCGGCTTGGCGAACGCCCACAACAGGTCGTCCAGCGTATGGGCCTTGATCCGTCCGCCCTGGCTGGACAGGCCGGCGGGCTTGTCCAGCACGATGACCGTCTCGTCCTCGTACAGCACCCACGACTTGGCCGTGTCGATCTCCTCGGGCGTCAGAGTGATCGGGCACTCGATGGCCTTGGGCTTGGCGACACCAGGGGGACGGCGGAATTTCGGACTGCTCATTTGCCGTCCTTACGCACCTTCCCCCAGGCTTCCAAGCGTTCACGTACCTTGGCCTCGGCGCCGACCGGCTTCGGCTCATAGAACCGCCGACGCTCCATGCCGTCCGGGAAGTAGTTCTGGCCTGAGACCCCGCCCTCGACATCGTGGTCGTAGGCGTAGCCGTCGCCATAGCCGAGGCTCTTCATCAGCTTGGTCGGCGCGTTGAGGATGTGCGACGGCGGCATCAGGCTGCCGGTCTCCTTGGCGGCGCGACGGGCGGCCTTGTAGGCGTTGTAGACGGCGTTGGACTTGGGCGCCGACGCCATGTGGACCACGGCCTGCGCCAGGGCCAGCTCGCCCTCGGGCGAGCCCAGGAAGTCGTAGGCGTCCTTGGCGGCGGTGGTCAGCAGCAGGGACAGCGGATCGGCCGCGCCGATGTCCTCCGACGCCATCCGCACCAGGCGGCGGGCGATGAACAGCGGATCCTCGCCGCCCTCCAGCATCCGGGCCAGCCAGTAGAGCGCCGCGTCCGGATCGCTGCCGCGCACCGACTTATGCAGGGCCGAGATGAGGTTGTAGTGCTCCTCGCGGTCCTTGTCGTAGGCCGGGCGGCGCTTCTGCAGGAACTGACCCAGTTGGGTCGTATTCAGCGGGCTGTCGGTCCCGATCGAGAACAGGGTCTCGGCCAGGGTCAGCAGGTAGCGACCGTCGCCGTCGGCCATGGCCACCAGCACCCCGCGCGCCTCGGCGTCGATCGGCAGCGGCCGGTTCTCGGCGACCTCGGCGCGTTGCAGCAGCTGGTCAAGCGAGTCCTCGCCCAGGCGTTTCAGCACGAAGACCTGGCAGCGCGACAGCAGAGCGCCGTTCAGCTCGAAGGACGGGTTCTCGGTCGTGGCGCCGACCAGGGTGACGATCCCCTCCTCCACGAACGGCAGGAAGCCGTCCTGCTGGGCGCGGTTGAAGCGGTGGATCTCGTCGACGAACAGCAAGGTGCTCTGACCGGCCGCGCGGCGCATGCGGGCCTGCTCGAAGGCCTTCTTCAAGTCGGCGACGCCCGAGAAGACCGCCGAGATCTGCTGGAACTCGTAGCCGCCGGCCTTGGCCAGCAGACGCGCGATGGTGGTCTTGCCGGTGCCGGGCGGCCCCCACAGGATCATCGAGGCCAGGCGATGGGCCGCGGCCATGCGGCCGATGGGGCCTTCGGGACCCAGAAGATGCTGCTGGCCCACCACCTCGTCGAGGCTCTGGGGTCGCAGGCGGTCGGCCAGCGGCGCCGGCGCATGGGGCGTCAGGCCGGCGGCCTGGAAGAGATCGGACATGCGACTCTTCTAGCAGGCCGCCGGGCGCAAGTCGTCAGCCCGAGAAGCGGGCCGTGATCCGCTGGCCATTGCGCTCGATCGTCACCACCCAGTTACGGGTCGGCAGCTTCGCGGCGGCGTTGAGATCGGCCACCGTATTGACCGCGCGGCCGTTGACCTCGCGGATGAAGTCGCCCGGCTGCAGGCCGATATTGGCCGCGTAGCCGCCGCCGATCTTGGTGACCAGCACGCCCTTGCCGACGAACGGGTCGACGTCCAGGTCCTGGGCCACGGCCGGCGACAGGTTGACCACCGTGGCGCCGTTGAACGGGTTGGCGCCCGACAGGGTGCGCTCGTCGCGGGCGGGGGTCTCCGGCGCGGCCTCGGCGCGGACGGTCAGCGTCTGCTCCTTGTCGTTGCGATGGATCTGCATCGGTACGCGGTCGCCGACCTTGTGGGTGCCGATCGCGAAGGCGCCGCCGCCCTCGTCGTTCACCGCGCGACCGTCGATCGACAGGATGACATCGCCTTCCTTCAGGCCAGCGCGATCGGCCGACGAGCCGGGATAGACCTGAGCCACCAGCACGCCGCGCGGGACGGTCATGCCCAGGCTCTTGGCGATGTCGCCGGTGACCGGCTGGCCCTTCACGCCCAGCCAGGGCCGCACGACGCTGTGGCCGCCGCCCAGCGCCGCGCCCACCACCTGGCGGACCACGGCGGCGGGGATGGCGAAGCCGACGCCCGAGGACGAGCCCGACCGCGAGATAATGAAGGTGTTGATGCCGACTAGGTCGCCGTCCATGTCGACCAGCGGGCCGCCCGAATTGCCGGGATTGATGGCGGCGTCGGTCTGGATATAGCTGCCGAAGTTGGCCGCCCCGACGTCGGTCCGGGCCAGGGCCGAGACGATGCCGTTGGTCACGGTCTGGCCAACCCCGAACGGATTGCCCAGCGCCAGGACGAGGTCGCCGACCTCCATCTGGTCCTGGTCGTCGATGGCCATGACGGGCAGCTTCTCGCCCTTGGTGTCGATCTTCAGCACGGCCAGGTCGGCGCGCGGATCGTCCAGCAGAACCGTGGCCGGGAACTCGCGGCGGTCGGCCAGCTGGACGGTGATGTCGCTCATCCCGTCGATATTGTGGTGGTTGGTGATGATCACACCATCGGCGCGGACGATGGCGCCCGAGCCCAGCGAGCCCTGCACCTGGCTGCCGCCCTGGCCGCCGCCGCCCATGAAGAAGTCCCAGAAGGGATCGACGCGGCGCTGGACCACCCGGCGGCTGGCGACGTTGACGACCGCCGGGGCGGCCTTCTTCACCACCGGTGAGAACGACAGCTTCATCGACGCCGCGTCGGCCGGAGCGCGGCGGGTCGGTTGCGGCATGTCGGGAACGGGTCCGTTGCCGACCGACTGGGCATTGGACGGCCCGGCCGGATTCGAGCAGGCGGCCAGCAGGACGACGACGGGCAGCAGGGCGCGGATGGTCTTCAAGAAAAGGCTCCTAACGTTCCTCGGGAACTCAGCCGAGCTTTCTGGCGAGTCTAAGGCGTTTTGCGCGATGGGTAAGGCTTCAGGCCGCCCGCGGTTCCGGCGCGGGCAGCGGTCGGGCCTTGGCGTAGGCTAGCACGGTCGAGGCCAGCATCAGCGCCGCGGCGATCAGCACCGGCAGGCCCGGCATGTGCAAGGTCGTGTCGTGGCGGATGGCGAAGGCGAAAGGGAACAGGAACAGCGGCGGTCCGATGATCGAGGCGATGCCCATCATAGCCGAATTGGCGCCTTGCAGCTGGCCCTGTTCGTTCGGCGCGACGCGGCGGGTCATCAGCCCTTGCAGGCCCGGCTGGATCAGGCCCGACAGCGCGAACAGCGGCAGGCCGCACAAATACAGCATCCCCGTCGGCGCCAGGGCGTAGATCATGAAGCCGGCGAAACCCGAGAACAGGCCGATCATCAGCGCCCCGCGCTCTCCGAACGCCTTGACCACCCGGCCGACGACCAGGGCCTGGACAACGATGCTGGAAATACCGCTGGCCATCAGGGTCAGGCCGATGGTCGCCGGCGACCAGCCATAGCGGAAGCCCATATAGAGCACGAACACGCTGGGCAGGACGTTGTGGGCCAGCTGGAACAGGAAGCCGACGCCGGCCAGGCCCAGCAGGCCCGGATGGCGGTTCAGCAGCTGCAGCGAGCCGACGGGATTGGCCTTCGTCCAGTCGAAGCGCGGCTGGCGGCGCTCGGGCGGCAGAGACTCCGGCAGCACGAAGAACCCGTAGAGCCAGTTGCAGAGCGCCAGGGCCGCGCAGACCAGGAACGGCGCGCGATGGTCGAACTGCCACAGCCAGCCGCCCAGGGCCGGACCGAAGGTGAAACCGACGCCGAACGCCGCGCCCATCAGGCCAAAGCCCTTGGCGCGGTTCTCCGGCGTGGTGACGTCGGCGACATAGGCCGAGGCGGTCGAGAAGCTGGCCGCCGTCATGCCGTTGAAGATCCGGCCGACGAACAGCCACCACAGGCTGGGCGCGAAGGCCATGAACAGGAAGTCGACGCCCAGGCCGAAGATCGACGTCAGGATCACGGGCCGGCGGCCGAAGCGGTCGGACATCAGCCCCAGGATCGGCGAGCAGAAGAACTGCATCACGCCCCAGACCGTGGCGAACAGGATGTTCCAGTCGGCCGCCACGGCCGTGTCCCCGCCGCCGAACTGCTTCACCAGGTTGGGCAGGACGGGGATCATCACGCCCAGGGACAGCACGTCCATGATCGCGGTGACGAAGATGAAGCCCAGCGCGGCCTGACGCTTTGCGCCCGTGATTTGGGCTCCGGTGTTCGGTTGGTTCATGGATCGCCCTCCCCGGCGGTCCCTAGTTGGACGCTGTTCGCCCGGCTCGCAAGACCCGCCAGCGGCGCCGGCCGCCGTTCCGCGCGCTCTACGCAACCCGCTCTACGCAACCCGCGCCGCGCTACCTCAGCGCCTGCCTCACGACCGTCAGCGCCCCGTCGCCCTTCTCGGGCTTCACCCCGGTCACCCGCGCCAGTAGCGGATAGACGTCGACATTGTCGAACGCCGGCAGCACGACACCCGGCTTGAACGACGGCCCGTGGGCCACGAACACGGCGCGCATGGCGGGATCGTAGGGGTCGAAGCCGTGCGCGCCGCCATCCTTGCCGTCCCACTTGCCGGGCTTCTTCCGGGCTTCCAGCGTCGTCGTGTACCAGCCGGTCTCCGACAGGCAGACGATGGCCGGCACGCGCTTGTTGTGGCCGTAGTGGAAACGGGCCGGGATCCGTCCCTTCTTCCAGCAGGTCATGTGCGGAGGCGCGGTCTTGAAGAACGCCGTCTCGACCGCCTTGGCCTGGCCCGGCAGGGGCGAGAAGCTGGTCACCGCGCCCTTGGCGACGAGGTGGATCTTCGAGACGTCAATCAGATCGTCCAGCACCACGCGATGAGCGGCCGGCAGCGGCGCCATGCCGTGATCGGCGACGATGATGAGGTCGGTCGTCTCGAAACGTCCGCGCGCCTTGAGCCCCTCGACCAGACGGCCGATGCAGCGGTCCAGTTCGACCAGCGCCGCCGTCAGCTCCGGAGAGTCCGGGCCGTAGTGGTGGCCCTCGGTGTCGGCGGCGTCGAAATAGAGCGTGGCGAAGGCCAGCGGCGGGCCGTCGGCGCTGTCCATCCAGGCCAGCACCTGGTCGATCCGCGCGTCATACGGCAGGTCGTGCTGGTACTTCATCCAATGGCTAGGGCGGACGCCATCGATCGCCGTCTCCGAGCCCGGCCAGAACATGGCGGCGCTCTTCTTCCCCTGCTGTTCGGCCGAGACCCAGAACGGCTTGGCCTGGTTCCACCAGCGGGGATCGTTGGACGTCGGGCCGTTCATCACGAATTTGGGGCCGCCGATCACGGCGTCCTCCATCTCGTTGCCGACCACGCCATTGCGGTCGGGACGCTTGCCGGTCACCAGGGTGTAGTGGTTCGGATAGGTCAGGCTGGGAAACGAGGGGCGCATGGACCCGCGCGCCCCGTCGTCGGCCAGGGCCTTCAGGTTCGGCGTCACGCCACGGTCCAGATAGTCGGCGCGGAAGCCGTCCATCGACACCAGGAGCGTCAGATGCGGGGCCTTTTCCCGCGCCTGGACGCCACCGGCCAAGGCGAGGCTCACGGCCACGATCAGGGACAGCAGGCGAAAGACGGACATCGGCGGGCTCTTAGGCGGGGGGAACTGAAGCCCCCTGATCAGCGTCCGGCGTTACAGGGGTGTGACAGGAACCGCATGACCGGCTCTTAACTTGGCGGGGGCGCCCCGGGTCGCCATAGTCCCCCTCGCCTGCCGACTCGTTTCGGCGCTCGGAACTCCCCGCATGTCGATCGCCCTCGAGGCCGACCGCCTCACCAAAACCTACGGGGCGGTGCGCGCCCTCGACGACTTCTCCATCGCTATTCCGGCCGGCGGCGTGTTCGGGGTGCTGGGTCCCAACGGCGCGGGCAAGAGCACCCTGTTCCGCATCGCGCTCGGCCTCGTTAGGCCGACCACCGGCTCGGCCCGCCTGTTCGGCGCGGCGCCCGGCGACATCACCGCCCTGCGCAAGGTCGGAGCGATGATCGAGACGCCGCGCTACCCCGCCTATCTGACCGGTCGCGACACCCTGAAGATGCTCGCGCTCGAGAGCGGCGCGAAAAGCGCCGACATCGATGGCTGGCTGGAGCGGGTCGGCATCGCCCACGCCGCCGACCGCTCGACCAGCGGCTATTCGGTCGGCATGAAGCAGCGCCTGGGCCTGGCGGCCGCCTTCTTCACCAAGCCCGAACTCGTCATCCTGGACGAACCGACCAGCGGCATGGACCCGGCCGGCATCCAGGAAATTCGCGCCCTGGTCGTCGATCTCGCCAAGCGCGAAGGCGTCACCGTCATCCTGGCCAGCCACCAGTTGGACGAGGTGCGGCGCGTCTGCGAGCGCGTGGCCATCCTCTCCAAGGGCAAGGTCGTGGCCGAGGGCGGCGTGGCCGAACTGACCGCCGGCGAGGCCCGCCTGCGCATCACCGCCGCCTCGCCCATCGCCCAGGTCCTGGGCGTGCTGGGCGCCAAGGGCGCCGCCGACGGCGCGGACTCGGCCCTGGCCGACATCCGCCGCGAAGACGCCCCCGCCCTGATCCGCGCCCTGGTCGAGGCCGGGGTCGAGATCACCGAGGCGCGCTGGCGCGACGCCGACCTGGAGGGCGTCTATCTCAGGACCCTCGAGACGGCCCAGCCTTCGAACGAAGGAGCGCTCTGATGCTCACCGACGCCATCGCCGCCGAACGCTTCCGCCTGCTGCGCGACCGTTCGGCCCTGTTCTGGGGGTTCTGCTTCGCGCCGATCGTGGGCTTCCTGCTCAGCATCGGCGGCGACCTCTTCCTGCACTATGTGGTCAAGAAGCCGATGCCGGGCCTCGGGATCGGCCTGCTGGACCAGATGATCAAGGCGCTGGCGGGCGGGGCCTCGACCTTCGGGGCGCTGTTCCTGATGATCGGCGCGGCCGCCATCCTGGCCGGCGATTACCGCTGGGAGACCTGGCGACTGCTGACGCCCCGCAACACCCGCCAGAACCTGCTGCTGGCCAAGCTGGTGGTGGTCGGCGAGGCGGTGTTCTGGAGCCTGGCCCTGACCGCCGTGCTGTCGGCCGCCGCGGCGGTGATCGGCGCGGGGATCAACGGCAAGCCCCTGGCCGTCTCGATGTTCGACCGCAACCTGTTCGACGTGCTCGGCGTCCTGGCCATCACCTGGCTGGAGGCCATGACCCTGGCGGCGCTGGCCGCCTGTATCGGGGTGCTGTCGCGCTCGAGCATGGGCGTGGTCGTCGCCTGCCTGGGCGTCCGGTTCGTGCAGACAGTGCTGGCCAGTTCGCTGCGCATGATGGAACAGGGCCAGTCCAGCTGGAAGCTGCTGGCCATCCCCGTCTATGACGCGGACCTGCTGCGCGCGACCCTGCTGGAACCGACCATGCTGGGCCAGACCGCCAGTTCGGCCGGCGCGGCCCTGGCCATGCTGGCGGTGTGGACAGCCGTATTGACGACCTGCGCGGTGCTGCTGTTCCGCCGCCAGGACCTGACCAAGGAGTAGGCGTGAAGACCCAGAAGCAACGGATGCTGGCCGGCGAGCTCTATACCGTCGACGCCGAGCTGCAGGCCGACCAGCGCGCGGCCCAGACCTGGATGGATCGCTATAACAGCTCCGGCCTCGACGAGCGCCCGATGCTGCTGGCCCAGGGCCTGGGGGCGGTCGGCGAGAACGTGGCCGTCCGTGCGCCGTTCTTCGTCGACTACGGCTACAACATCCGCCTGGGCGACGGCGTGTTCATGAACTTCAACTGCGTGATCCTGGACGTCGTCGAGGTCACTATCGGCGCGGCCACAGCCATCGGCCCGGGCGTGCAGATCCTGACCGCCGACCATCCGCGCGATCCGGCCCTGCGGCGCACGGGCCAGGAGTCCGGCAAGCCGATCCACATCGGCGCCAATGTCTGGATCGGCGGCGGCGCGATCATCCTGCCCGGCGTGACCATCGGCGACGACGCGGTGATCGGAGCCGGCGCGGTGGTGACGCGGGACGTGGCGGCGGGGGCGACAGTGGTGGGAAACCCGGCGCGGCCGGTGAAGCCGAAGGACTAGGCGCTGCGGCCCGCGACCGGATAGAGGATGATCTGCGTGCACCGGAACGCCGCCATCAGCTTACCGGTGGCCTCGTTGGTCATTTCGGCGTCCCAGACCTGGGTTGTTCGTCCGCCATGCAGCAGCTTGGCCCGACAGAGGACCGCCCCTTCCCGCGCCGTGCCGACAAAGTTGCACTTCACTTCCGCGGTCGTGAAACCGCTGGCCCCTTCGGGCCATGCCGTCGAAACGCCGTAGGCGCAGAGGATATCCGCGACCGACAGCAGCGCTCCGGCCAAGAGGTATCCCGTGTGCGCGATCAGCTCGGTCCGCACGGGCAGGCGACCTTCGACAAGGCCGTCCCGCACATCGGTGACCTCCAGGCCAAGCCATCCTGGCAGCTTGCCGTCGTTAGCCGCGTTGAGCTTTTCCACGCTGGCGTGATTGCTGGTCGCGACCATGACGGCTCCCCGATGGCCGCTGCCCTTCTGCGCGAGCGCGACCTTAAGGCGAAGCTAGCAGCAGGATCTGAGCGCAGAAACGAAAAAGGCCCCGGATCTCTCCGGGGCCTTCGCGTTCAGCTTGCGCTGAAAGATCTTAGTCTTCGGCGTCGTTGACGTAGACCGGACCCGAGTCCTTGCCCTTTTCCGAGACGTCGCGGTCGACGAACTCGATCACGGCCATGGCGGCGTTGTCGCCGTAGCGGAAGCCGGCCTTCAGGACGCGGATGTAGCCGCCCTGACGGTCCTTGTAGCGCGGGCCGAGGACCGCGAAGAGCTTGCCGACTTGCTCGACGTCGCGAACCGAGCTGATGGCCTGACGACGAGCGTGCAGGTCGCCGCGCTTGGCCAGGGTGACCAGCTTTTCGACGATCGGACGCAGTTCCTTGGCCTTGGGCAGGGTGGTGACGATCTGCTCGTGCTTGATCAGCGAGGCCGACATGTTGGCGAACATGGCGGTGCGGTGAGCCGAGGTGCGGCCGAGTTTACGGTGGGCGTTACCGTGACGCATGTCTTAGTCTCCTGGGCATCGAGCCCGAGCGGCGCAAAACGTGTTGAGCGCCTGATTGTCACCAATCCTGGTCCGTCCCGACCGGGTCAGAGCGAAGCGCCGGGGCCCTCCACCGCGTTAGCGGCTTCAAAAGGCCCAGGCCGCCTCCCCTGTCCGAAGAGAGGAAAGGCGGCCCGGATTTAGCGCGGTAGGCTTCGAGGTTCTTAGATTTGGTCTTCGAACTTCTTGGCCAGGTCTTCGATGTTCTCCGGCGGCCAGTTCGGCACGTCCATGCCGAGGTGCAGGCCCATGCCGGCGAGAACTTCCTTGATCTCGTTCAGCGACTTGCGGCCGAAGTTCGGGGTGCGGAGCATCTCGGCTTCGGTCTTCTGGATCAGGTCGCCGATGTAGACGATGTTGTCGTTCTTCAGGCAGTTGGCCGAACGGACCGACAGTTCCAGCTCGTCCACCTTCTTCAGCAGGGCCGGATTGAACGGCAGTTCCGGCTTGGACTCGTCGGCCGACTTGGCCTTCGGTTCCTCGAAGGTGATGAAGATCTGCAGTTGGTCTTGCAGGATCCGGGCGGCGTAGGCCACGGCGTCCACCGGAGTGACGGCGCCGTTGGTTTCCACTTCCAGGACCAGCTTGTCATAGTCCAGCGACTGGCCCTGACGGGTCGGCTCGACGCGATAGGCGACGCGCTTGACCGGCGAGTACAGGGCGTCGACGGCGATGAGGCCGATCGGCGCGTCTTCCGGACGGTTGCGGTCAGCCGGGACGTAGCCCTTGCCGTTGTTGACCGTGAACTCCATGCGCACCGAAGCGCCGTCGTCCAGCGTGCAGAGCACGTGGTCGGGGTTCAGGATTTCGATGTCGGCCGGGGTTTCGATCTGACCGGCGGTCACCGGGCCGGGGCCCGTGGCGCGCAGGGTCATGCGCTTCGGGCCTTCGGCGTGCATCCGAACGGCCAGTTGCTTGATATTCAGAACGATATCGACGACGTCTTCGCGGACGCCTTCGAGCGAGGAGAATTCGTGCACCACGCCATCGATCTGGATGGCGGTGACGGCGGCGCCTTGCAGCGACGAGAGCAGAACGCGACGCAGGGCGTTGCCGAGCGTCACACCGAAACCGCGCTCGAGGGGCTCGGCGACGATACGGGCCTTGCGGGTCGCATCGGCTCCGGTTTCGATCTGCGGCTTCTCAGGACGGATCAGCTCGTTCCAGTTTCTTTCGATCACGTGGTCGGGTCCCTTGAACGCGGCTCGCCGGCCGCGTTTTGCGCAGCCGGCGAAGGAGATTAGTGGTCTAAATAGTACTAGACGCGACGGCGCTTGGGCGGACGGCAGCCGTTGTGCGGGATCGGCGTGACGTCGCGGATGGTCGTGATGGTCATGCCCGCGGCTTGCAGCGCGCGCAGAGCCGATTCACGGCCCGAACCCGGACCCGAAACGTTGACTTCCAGGGTCTTGACGCCGTGTTCGGCGGCCTTCTTGCCCGCGTCTTCCGCAGCCATCTGAGCGGCGTACGGGGTCGACTTGCGCGAACCCTTGAAGCCCATCATGCCCGCCGAGGACCACGAGATCGTGTTGCCCTGAGCATCGGTGATGGTGATCATGGTGTTGTTGAACGAGGCGTTCACATGCGCCACGCCCGAGGTGATGTTCTTGCGTTCGCGCTTTTTAACGCGACCCGGTTCCTTGGCCATCGTCAGGCTACCTTATTTCTTCTTGCCGGCGATCGGCTTGGCCGGACCCTTGCGGGTGCGAGCGTTCGTGTGGGTGCGCTGACCGCGGACCGGCAGGCCCTTACGGTGACGCAGGCCGCGATAGCAGGCCAGGTCCATCAGACGCTTGATGTTCATCGAGTTCTCGCGGCGCAGATCACCCTCGACGGTATAGTCGCGGTCGATCGTTTCGCGGATCGCCAGGACTTCGGCGTCGGTCAGTTGATTGACCCGACGCGCATCCTCGATGCCCACCTTCGTGATGATTTCACGCGCGGACCGTTGGCCGATGCCGTGAATGTACTGAAGCGCGATCAGAACGCGCTTGTTCGTCGGGATGTTGACGCCTGCGATACGGGCCACGTCTAATGTTCTCCTAGTCACGCACTAAAGACGCGAACGGCGCGCCCGGCTCGATCCAGAGGATCCAAACCGGCGCGCACGGATCGCGCCCTTTCGCGGAAGCGCCCCGTTATAGGGATCGTTTCGCTTCCGTCAACAACTGAATCCACCAGACATCCAGTGAATCAGGGCTTCTTTAAGCGACGACGCCCGCGTGACAGATGTCACGCCACCTCGCGGTAGTTGGAGCCTGTTCCTCTCTGTCGGTTTAACCGACAGAGACAGGCTCCAGGGCGGCGTCGATGGAACTGGCGACGGCTTCGACCGAACCCATTCCGTCCAGTTCCGTGAGCTTCCCCTGCCCTTCATAGTAAGGCAGCAGCGGCGCGGTCTGGGCATTGTACTGGGCCAGACGAGTCACGAAGACTTCGGGATTGTCGTCAGGCCGTCCCTGTTCTTCGAATCGCTTCTTGATCCGCTCGATCAGGGCTGGCTCGTCTACCTTGAGTCGGAGAACAGAGTCGATCTTCTGTCCACGCGCCGCCAACATCTTATCCAGAGCTTCGGCCTGAGCGACCGTGCGCGGGAAACCGTCAAAGATCGCGCCGCCGGCCGCCTCGGCCTCGGGCAGGCGGTCCTCGATCAGCGCGATGACGATCTCGTCAGTGACCAGCTCGCCGCGGTCCAGCACGCCCTTGACCTTCAGGCCAAGCTCCGAACCCGAGGCGATGGCGGCGCGCAGCATGTCGCCAGTCGAGAGCTGGACCATGCCACGCTCCGTGACCAGACGCTTGGCCTGAGTGCCCTTCCCCGCCGCCGGCGGACCGAACAGGATCAAGTTCATATAAGCCCCTTCGCGCGTTGGCAGGTCTTAGGCCTGCTTTCGCCTGTCGTGGCCACGACAGGCTCAGTTAAACAGTGAGCATGACAGGCGCCGAAACCGGCATCCACTTTCGGCTGTCATGCTCAGCCTCCCGCAGAAGACCTAGATTGCGCCGGAAAAAAACGGAAGCCGGTTTTGTGACAAACCGGCTTCCACAGCATCTAATTAGATCGAAGCTCGACCTAGCGGTTACGGCCGCCCCGCAGCTTCGACTTCTTGATGAGGCCCTCGTACTGGTGGGCCAGCAGGTGCGACTGGATCTGCGCCACGGTGTCCATGGTCACCGTCACGACGATCAGGATCGAGGTGCCGCCCAGGGCGAACTGGTTCGACTTGACCGCCATCATGACCAGCTCCGGCGCCACGCAGACGGCGGTGATGTAGCCCGCGCCGATCACGGTCAGGCGGGTCAGCACGTAGTCCAGGTATTCAGCGGTGCGCTTGCCCGGACGGATGCCCGGCAGGAAGCCGCCGTACTTGCGCAGGTTCTCGGCCGTCTCCTCGGGGTTGAACACGACCGAGGTGTAGAAGAACGAGAAGAAGATGATCAGCAGCGCGTAGAGCACCAGGAACGCCGGGTGGCCGTGCTGCAGCGCGCCGACCACGCCTGGCAGCCACTGGGCCCAGGACGGCAGGTTGGCCGCATTGATGAACTGCAGGGCCGTCGTCGGCAGCAGCAGCAGGCTGGAGGCGAAGATCGGCGGGATGACGCCCGCGGTGTTGATCTTCAGCGGCATGAACGAGCTCTCGCCGCCGACCATGCGGTTGCCCTGCTGGCGCTTGGGATAGTGGACCAGCAGACGGCGCTGCGAGCGCTCCATGAACACGATGGCCAGGATGGCGGCCACGGCGCCGACCAGGATCAGGAACAGCGGGGTGTAGTTGCCCGAGGTCTGCGACTGGACCAACAACTGGCCCAGGCTCATCGGCAAGTGGGCCACGATGCCGGCGAAGATGATCAAGCTGACGCCGTTGCCGACGCCGCGGCTGGTGATCTGCTCGCCCAGCCACATCAGGAACAGGGTGCCGCCGGTCAGGGCCACGACGGTCGAGGCGACGAAGAACACCGGACCGACGCCGCCGGCCACCAGGCCAGGCTGGGCGGACAGGCCGATGGCGATCGAGGCCGACTGGACCACGGCCAGAACCACGGCCAGGTAGCGGGTGTACTGGTTGAGGGTCTTGCGGCCCGCTTCCCCGCCTTCCTTCTTCAGCTTCTCCCACGGCGGATACACCGAGCCCATCAGCTGCACGATGATCGAGGCGCTGATGTAGGGCATCACGTTCAGCGAGAAGATGGCCATGCGCTGCACGGCGCCGCCCGAGAACGTGTTGAACATGCCGAGGATGCCCTCGGCGTTGCCGCTGAACAGCCGCGAGAACGCGGCCGGGTCGATGCCGGGGATCGGCACGTAGGTGCCCAGGCGGTAGACGACCAGGGCGATGATCGTGAACCAGATGCGCTTGTGAAGTTCGGTCGCCTTTTGGAACGACGCGAAATTCATGTTGGCTGCGAGTTGTTCGGCGGCCGAGGCCATTCAGATCCCCACGACTCTGGAGCGTGACGGCCGGACACTATCCGGCGACTCCAACGAAATTTGGCGCGGAGCCTGCTTATCCGTTTCAAACGATTTGAAAAGGGCAGGCTCAGGTAGAGGCCACAAATAGGTGAGGCTCGCCGTGATGTCACGGCGAGCCCCCTATTTCTGTCATCCCGGTCGAAACGAAGTCCCGGAAAAGCGCCAGGCGCTCACCGGGATGACATATGGCCTTAGGCTTCGGCTTGCGCCTTGGCCTTCTTGGTCACGGTGACCGAACCACCAGCGGCCTCGACGGCCTTGATGGCGGCTTCCGTGGCCGAGTAGACGGTCAGCTTCAGGGCGGTCTTGATCTCGCCCTTGCCCAGCAGCTTCACGCCGTCGAGTTCACGACGGATGACGCCGGCGGCGACCAGGTCGGCGGGAGCCAGTTCGGCGCCGGCCTTGAACTTGCCAGCGGCGACGGCTTGCTCCAGGCGCCACAGGTTCACTTCGGCGAACTCAAGGCGGAAGGGGTTGTTGAAGCCGCGCTTAGGCATACGCATGTGCAGCGGCATCTGGCCGCCTTCGAAGCCGGCGATGGCGACGCCCGAGCGCGCCTTCTGGCCCTTCACACCGCGACCGGCGGTCTTGCCCTTGCCCGAACCCGGGCCACGGCCGACGCGCATGCGGCCCTTGGTCGAGCCTTCCTGCGGGGCCAGTTCGTTCAGCTTGGTCATGTGTGCCTCTCCTTGGAGATCTGCGCCCAGCCAGCGGCTGGACTCGGCTTGTGAAAATCAGAGCGCGCTTAAAACCCCAAATCGCCAAGAAACTCAATGACGAAATGGCATTTCAAACGAAAACCACCCCGGCTTTCACCGGGGTGGCGTATTTCGTCGTCGCGTAGAGGACTACTCGACGATTTCCAGCAGGTGCGCGACCTTGCGGATCATGCCGCGGACCGACGGGGTGTCTTCCAGCGTGGACGTACGGCCCAGCTTGTTGAGACCCAGACCGGCGAGCGTGGCGCGCTGGTCCTTTTCACGACGGATCGGGCTGCCCGTTTGGCGGACCGTGACTTGCTTAGCTTCAGCCATGACTTAACCCTCGATGGCTTCCGGCGACGAAGCGCCGTCGGCGCGACGGCCGAGGATGTCGCCAACCTTCTTGCCGCGCTTGGCGGCGATCTGGCGGGGCGACGACTGGACCTTCAGGGCCTCGAACGTGGCGCGAACCATGTTGTACGGGTTCGAGGAACCCGTCGACTTGGCCACGACGTCCTGGACACCCAGGGTTTCGAGAACCGCGCGCATCGGACCGCCGGCGATGACGCCGGTGCCGGGAGGCGCCGCGCGCATCATCACCTTGCCAGCGCCCCAACGGCCAGCGCCGTCGTGGTGCAGGGTGCGGGATTCGCGCAGCGGAACGCGGATCATCGTCTTCTTGGCTTCTTCGGTCGCCTTGCGGATGGCTTCCGGCACTTCACGCGCCTTGCCATGACCGAAGCCGACGCGGCCCTTTTGGTCGCCAACGACCATCAGAGCGGCGAAGCTGAAGCGACGGCCACCCTTCACGGTGGCGGCGACGCGGTTGATGTGGACGAGCTTTTCGACGATGTCGCTGTCGACCCGCTCCTCGGGGGCGTTGCGGTCGCGACGGTCACGGCGTTGACCGCCTTCACCGCGCTGTTGTTCACCACGAGCCATTCTGTTTCCCTTAGAAGTTCAGGCCGGCTTCGCGCGCGGCGTCGGCCAGGGCTTTCACCCGGCCGTGGAAGATGTAACCACCACGATCGAAAACGACGTCCTTGACGCCCTTTTCGATGGCGCGCTCGGCGACGAGCTTGCCCACGGCGGCGGCGGCATCCTTGTCCGCGCCCTTGCCTTCGGCTTCCAGGGTGGAAGCCGACGCCAGGGTCACGCCGCGTTCATCATCGATGACCTGGGCGTAGATGTTCTTCGACGAACGGAAGACCGACAGACGCGGACGACCGTTGGCGAGGCTCTTGAGGCGGGTGCGAACGCGCTGAGCGCGCTTGGCCGCCGATTCACGAGGAGAGAGCGCCATGGCTTACTTCTTCTTGCCTTCCTTGCGGCGAACCTTCTCGCCAGCATAACGCACGCCCTTGCCCTTGTACGGCTCAGGCGGACGAATGCGGCGGATCTTCGCGGCAATCTCACCAACCGCCTGCTTGTCGATGCCGGCGATCTTGATTTCGGTCTGCTTCGGCACAGCGAAGGTGACGCCGGCCGGAGCCTCAACGTCCACGTCGTGGCTGAAACCGAGCTGGAGGCTCAGGGCGGTGCCCTTCATGGCCGCGCGGTAACCAACGCCGACCAGTTCGAGGCTTTCCTCGAACCCGGCGGTGACACCATGCACCATGTTGGCCACCAGCGTGCGGG
This sequence comes from Caulobacter sp. GW822-FHT01G02, assembly GCF_058802865.1. Classification (NCBI taxonomy): domain Bacteria; kingdom Pseudomonadati; phylum Pseudomonadota; class Alphaproteobacteria; order Caulobacterales; family Caulobacteraceae; genus Caulobacter; species Caulobacter sp. GW822-FHT01G02. The sequence goes on along the minus strand of NZ_JBXAON010000001.1, from coordinate 833,649 downwards.
ACAGACCCCACATGCCCTTGGCGCGCTTCGTGTCGACGCGCGGAGTCAGAAGGAGCTCAGCGCCCTCTTGCTTGACTTCGACTTCGTCGGCGATCGTCCACGACAACTGACCCTTGGGGCCCTTCACCGTGACCGTCTGACCCGCGAGCGTGACTTGCACGCCCGAGGGGATTGCGACGGCTTTCTTACCGATACGTGACATGCTCTTTCCCTCCCGCGCCTAGTAGACGCGGCAGAGGACTTCGCCGCCGACATTAGCGTCGCGTGCAGCGGTGTCCGACATGACGCCCTTCGGCGTCGAAAGGATCGAGATGCCCAGGCCGTTCTTGATCGGCTTCAGGTCCTTGATCGACGAGTAGACGCGACGGCCAGGCTTGGACACGCGGCTGATTTCGGCGATCACGGGCTCACCGTCAAAGTACTTGAGCTCGATCTCGAATTCGGGGAACGCGCCGGGCTTCTCGATCAGCGAGTAGCCGCGGATGTAGCCTTCATCGGCCAGCACGTCGAGGACGCGGGCGCGCAGCTTGGAAGCCGGCGTCGAGACCTTGTTGCGCTTGCGCGTGGCGGCGTTCTTGATGCGAGCGATCAGGTCGCTCAGGGGATCGTTCATCGACATCTGATCGTCCTTACCAGCTCGACTTGACGAGGCCGGGGATCTGACCCTGCGAACCCAGTTCGCGGAGCGCGATACGGCTCATCTTCAGCTTGCGGTAGTAGGCGCGCGGACGGCCCGTGACTTCGCAGCGGTTGCGGATGCGGATCGCCGAGCTGCTGCGGGGCAGCTTGGCGAGCTTGAGGCGGGCCTCGAAGCGTTCCTCGAGCGGCAGGCTTTCGTCGTTGGCGGTCGCCTTGAGCGCGGCGCGCTTCTCGGCGAACTTCTTGACGAGGGCCTTGACGGCTTCGTTGCGGTTGACGGCGCTTTTCTTTGCCATGGTGCTTTTCCCTGCCCGCTCTTAATTGGTGAACGGGAACTGGAATTCCTTCAGGAGCGCCTTGGCTTCCTGGTCGGACTTCGCAGTGGTGCAGACGATGATGTCCATGCCCCAGATCTGTTCGATCTGGTCATAGTTGATTTCCGGGAACACCAGGTGCTCCTTCAGGCCCATGGCGTAGTTGCCACAGCCGTCGAAGCTCTTGCCGTTCAGACCACGGAAGTCCTTCACGCGCGGCAGCGCGATCGTGACCAGGCGGTCCAGGAACTCGTACATCCGGTCCTTGCGCAGGGTGACCTTGCCACCAACCACCATGCCTTCGCGCAGCTTGAAGCCGGCGATCGACTTGCGGGCCTTGGTGGCGACAGGCTTTTGGCCGGCGATCGCCTGCAGGTCCTTCAGAGCGACTTGGGCCTTCTTGGAGTCGGCCACAGCCTCGCCGATACCCATGTTCAGGACGATCTTGTCCAGCTTGGGGATCTGCATCTCGTTGGTGTAACCGAACTGCTCCTTCATCGCGGCGCGGATGCGCTCGCGATAAACGGTTTTCAGCCGGGGCTCATAAGCTTGATCAGCCATTGATCACCTCGCCGGTCGTCTTGGCGACACGCACCTTCTTGTCGCCTTCGATCTTGAAGCCGACGCGGGTGGGCTTGCCCTTGGAGTCCACGATGGCGACGTTCGAGACGTGCAGCGCGGCTTCCTTTTGCTTGATGCCGCCTTGCGGTTCGGCTTGGGTCGGCTTGGTGTGACGCGAAACCATGTTCACGCCTTCCACGACAACCCGGTTTTCCTTCGGAAGAACCTGGGTCACAGCGCCTTGCTTGCCCTTGTCCTTGCCGGCCAGAACGACGACGCGGTCGCCCTTCTTGATCTTAGCGGCCATTACAGCACCTCCGGAGCGAGGGAGATGATCTTCATGTGGTTCTTGGCGCGCAGTTCACGAGGAACCGGGCCAAAGATCCGCGTGCCGACCGGCTCGCTCGCCTTGTTCACGATGACCGCGGCGTTCTTATCGAAGCGGATGACCGAGCCATCCTTGCGCTTCAGATTTTGATTCACCCGAACGACGACGGCGCGAAGCACGTCACCCTTCTTCACGCGGCCACGCGGGATGGCTTCCTTCACGGAGACGACGATGACGTCGCCCACGCTGGCGTAGCGACGGCCTGCGCCGCCCAACACCTTGATGCACATGACCCGGCGAGCGCCAGAATTGTCAGCGACTTCCAGGTTAGTTTGCATCTGGATCATGGTCTAAACCTTCCAGATTAAGCCGAAGCCTTGGGAAGTGCTTCCCAGGTCTTCAGCTTGGACTTAGGAGCGCACTCGACGATGCGAATAGCTTCGCCGGCCTTGTACGCGTTGGATTCGTCGTGCGCGTGGTACTTTTTGGACTGACGCACGATCTTCTTAAGAACCGGGTGAACGATGGTCCGTTCGACCTTCACCACCACGGTCTTGTCGCCCTTATCGGAGACGACCACCCCTTCGAGGATACGCTTGGGCATATCGTTCTCCTTAAGCCGCGGCCTTGGCGCGCAGCACGGTCTTGATCCGCGCGATATCCTTGCGGATCTCGTTGACGCGGTGGGTCTTCTCGACCTGGCCCGTGGCGGCCTGGAAGCGCAGGTTGAACTGCTCTTTCTTCAGGCTGATCAGGGTGTCGGCCAGCTGGTCGGGGGTCAGGCCCCGGATGTCAGCGATCTTCATGAGCCTCAAGCCTCCTGGGCCACGCCCGCGTCGAGGCGGGTGACAACACGAGTGCGGATCGGCAGCTTGGCGGCGCCCAGGCGGAGCGCTTCACGCGCGATATCGTCCGGCACGCCGTCGATTTCGAACATGATACGGCCCGGAGCCACGCGAGCGGCCCAGTAATCCACGGCGCCCTTACCCTTACCCATCCGGACTTCGGCCGGCTTGCCGGTGACCGGCACGTCCGGGAAGATACGGATCCAGACGCGGCCTTGACGCTTCATCTGGCGGGTGATGGCGCGACGGGCGGCTTCGATCTGGCGAGCCGTGATGCGCTCCGGCTCGACGGCCTTGAGGCCGTACGAACCGAAGTTCAGCAGGGTGCCGCCCTTCGAAGCGCCGTGAATACGGCCCTTGAACTGCTTGCGGAATTTGGTCTTTTTCGGAGACAGCATAGCGATCTAATCCTTAACCGCGATCGCGACGGTTGCGGTCGCCCCGGTCGGGACGATCGCCGCGCTCACGCCCACCACCTTCGCCGGCCGGGCCGGACTCAGTGGCGAGACGCTTGTCGAGCGCCATCGGATCGTGCTCCAGCACCTCGCCCTTGAAGATCCAGGTCTTCACGCCGATGATGCCATAGGTGGTCTTGGCTTGGGCGAAACCGAAGTCGATGTCGGCGCGCAGCGTGTGAAGCGGCACGCGACCTTCGCGGTACCATTCCATACGAGCGATTTCCGCACCGCCGAGGCGGCCCGAGACGTTGATCCGGATGCCCTTGGCGCCGAGACGCACGGCCGACTGGATCGAACGCTTCATGGCGCGACGGAAAGCGATACGGCGCTCGAGTTGCTGAGCGATCGACTCGGCCACCAGCTGAGCGTCGGTTTCCGGCTTGCGGATCTCGACGATGTTCAGGTGGACTTCGCCCTCGGTCTTGATCGACAGATCCTTGCGGAGCTTGTCGATGTCAGCGCCCTTCTTGCCGATGATGACGCCCGGACGAGCGGCATAGATCGTGATGCGGCACTTCTTGTGCGGACGCTCGATGATGATGCGCGAGACACCGGCTTGGTACAGGCGCTTCTTCAGGTTGGCGCGGATCGCGAGATCCTGGTGCAGCATCTTGCCGTACTGGGCGCCGTCGGCGAACCAACGGCTGTCCCAGGTGCGGTTTACGCCGAGCCGCAGCCCGACAGGATTGACTTTCTGACCCATTAGGCGGCCTCACCCAGTTCGCGGACCACGATCGTGATCTCGGAGAACGGCTTCTCGACGCGCGTCGCGCGACCGCGGGCGCGGGGCGAGAAACGCTTCATGATCAGGTTTTTGCCCACATAGGCCTCGGCGACGACCAGGGAGTCGATGTCGAGGTTGTGGTTGTTCTCGGCGTTGGAAATCGCCGAGTACAGCGCCTTGCGGACGTCCTGGGCGATACGCTTGTGGCTGAACTCGAGCTCGTTGAGAGCGCGCTGGACGTTCAGGCCACGGATGGACTGAGCGACCAGGTTCAGCTTCCGCGGGCTGGTGCGCAGGGTGCGCACCTTGCACATCGCTTCGGCGGCCGGCAGGCGGCGTTCTTGCTTCTGCTTGGCCATGATTACTTCCTCTTGGCCTTCTTGTCGGCGGCGTGGCCCGGGAAGTTACGCGTGGGCGCGAACTCACCGAACTTCATGCCAACCATGTCTTCCGACACGGAGACCGGGACGTGCTTCTGGCCGTTGTGCACGCCGAACACCAGGCCGACGAACTGCGGCATGATGGTCGAACGACGCGACCAGGTCTTGATGACGTCCTTGCGGCCCGACGACAGAGCGGCGTCGGCCTTCTTCAGGAGGTACCCGTCGACAAACGGGCCTTTCCAGACGGAGCGGGTCATGGCTTAGCGGCCCTTCTTCGCTTTGTGGCGCGAACGGATGATGAACTTGTCCGTGGCCTTGTTGACGCGGGTCTTGGCGCCCTTGGTCGGCTTACCAGCCGGGGTCACCGGGTGGCGGCCGCCCGAGGTGCGACCTTCACCACCACCGTGGGGGTGGTCGACCGGGTTCATGGCGACACCGCGGACGTGCGGGCGACGGCCCATGTGACGAGAACGACCGGCTTTGCCGAGGTTCTGGTTCATGTGGTCGGGGTTCGAAACGGCGCCGACGGTGGCCATGCACGTATCGAGCACCATGCGCAGTTCGCCCGAGTTCAGGCGGATCTGGGCGTAGCCGGCGTCACGGCCGACCAGCTGGGCGTAGGCGCCAGCCGAACGGGCGATCTGACCGCCCTTGGCGGGCTTCAGCTCGATGTTGTGGATGATCGTGCCGATCGGCAGCGTGCGCAGCGGCGAGGCGTTGCCCGGCTTCACGTCGACCTTCTCGCCAGTGACGACTTCGTCACCAACCTTCAGGCGTTGCGGGGCCAGGATGTACGACAGCTCGCCATCGGCTTGATACTTGATCAGGGCGATGAAGGCGGTGCGGTTCGGATCGTACTCAAGACGAACGACCGAAGCCGTGCCTTGCTTACGACGCTTGAAGTCGACCAGACGATACAGGCGCTTGGCGCCGCCGCCGCGGAAACGGACCGCGATACGGCCATTGCCGCCGCGACCGCCCGACTTGGTCAGGCCTTCAACGAGCTTCTTCTCGGGCTTGCCCTTGTGAAGTTCGCTGCGGTCGATCAGCACCAGGCCGCGCTGGCCGGGGCTGGTCGGGTTGAAATGCTTCAAGGCCATCTGATTAGAGCCCCGTCGTGATGTCGATCGACTGGCCGTCGGCCAGGGTCACGATCGCTTTTTTGACGTCGTTGCGACGCCCGACGATGCCACGGAAGCGCTTGGTCTTGCCCTTGGTCACGATGGTGTTGACCTTCGTGACCTTGACCTTGAACAGCTCTTCGACGGCGGCGGCGATTTCGTCCTTGGTCGCGTCGTTGGCCACCTTGAAGACAACCTTGTTCTGCTCCGAGAGCAGGGTCGTCTTTTCGGTGATCACCGGCGACAGGATCGTGTCGTAGTGGCGAGCGGTGGCGGCCATTAGGCGGCTTCCTTCTCAGCGAAACGCGCCGAGATCGCTTCGACCGCGTCCTTGGTCAGGACGAGGGTCTGGCGACGCAGCACGTCGTAGACGTTCAGGCCGGCGTTCGGCAGGACATCCACGTTCGGGATGTTGCGGGCGGCGAGCTTGAAGTTCGCGTCCACTTCCGGACCGGCGATGACCAGGGCGTTCTTCAGACCGATCTTGTCGAAGTTGGCGCGCAGGGCGGCCGTCTTCGCTTCGGTCAGAATGGCGCTGTCCAGGACGACCAGCGCACCCGACTTGGCCTTCGACGACAGGGCGTGGCGCAGAGCCAGGGCCCGGATCTTCTTCGGCAGGTCGAAAGCGTGGCTACGGACGACAGGGCCGTGGGCCTTGGCGCCGCCGACGAACTGAGCCGCACGGCGCGAGCCGTGACGAGCGCCGCCGGTGCCCTTTTGCTTGTACATCTTCTTGCTCGTACGAGAGACCTCGTTACGAACCTGAATCTTGTGGTTACCCGAGCGGCGCTTGGCCAGCTGCCAGGTCACGACGCGCTGCAGGATGTCGCCGCGGATTTCGTCGATGCCGAAGATGGCGTCGTCGAGATCAACGGAACCGGCCTTGCCGCCGTCCAGTTTGATGACGTCGAGTTTCATTAGCCTTCGCCCTCTTCGGTCGCAGCCGCGGGGGCCTCTTCAGCGGGGGTCTCAGCGGCGGCCGGAGCTTCGCCAGCCTTGCGGAAGGCGCCCGGACGCGGAGCGTCGGCGGGCAGAGCCTTCTTCACGGCGTCGCGAACCTTCACGTAGCTGCCTTCGTGACCCGGGACAGCGCCCTTGATCAGGATCAGGCCGCGCTCGACGTCCACCTTCCAAACGGTGACGTTCAGCGTGGTGACGGTTTCCTGACCGAGGTGACCCGCCATCTTCTTGCCCGGGAACGTACGACCCGGATCCTGGCGGTTACCGGTCGAGCCGTGCGAGCGGTGCGAGACCGAGACACCGTGGGTGGCGCGGAGACCACCGAAGTTCCAGCGCTTCATGGCGCCGGCGAAGCCCTTACCGACGGTCACGCCTTGGATGTCGACCTTCTGGCCGGCGACGAAGTGGTCGGCCGTCAGTTCGGCGCCGACTTCGATCAGGGCGTTCTCTTCGACGCGGAACTCGGCGACGACGCGCTTCGGCTCAACGGCCGCCTTCGCGAAGTGACCGCGCATGGCGTTCGGGGTGTTCTTGGCCTTCTTGGCGCCGGCGCCGAGCTGGAGGGCGGTGTAGCCGTCCTTCTCAACGGTGCGCTGAGCGGTGACCTGGCAACCGTCGAGCGACAGGACGGTGACCGGCACGTGCTGACCAGCTTCGTCAAAGAAGCGGGTCATGCCGAGCTTCTTGGCGATGATGCCGGTGCGTTGGGTGGGGAGAGTCATGGATCGGCCCTCCTTACAGCTTGATTTCGACGTCAACGCCGGCCGACAGGTCGAGCTTCATCAGCGCGTCCACGGTCTGCGGAGTCGGGTCAACGATGTCGAGAACGCGCTTGTGCGTACGGATCTCGAACTGCTCGCGCGACTTCTTGTCGACGTGCGGCGAACGGTTGACGGTGAATTTCTCGATAAGCGTGGGCAGGGGGATGGGGCCCCGCACCGTCGCACCCGTACGCTTGGCCGTGTTGACGATCTCGCGCGTGGAATGATCCAACACGCGGTGATCGAAGGCCTTGAGCCGGATGCGGATGTTCTGACGATCCATATCGCTCGGTTTCCTAGTGGGCTGCGCCCGCGTCTCGAACCATTTCAAAGACCAACTCGAACTCCCGAGAGAGCTCGTACGCAGCGTCCGCAAAACAAATGACCCCCGCGGTTTCCCGCCGGGGCTGATGACCAGATATCACACCACCCTCTCGAAAGAAGGCTTGAGGCGCTATGTCCGGGCGTCTCGCGAACCGCGTTTGAGCCCGAGAGCTCACAGCCGGTCCAACAGAGGCGCGCTTGTACGTTCCGGAATCGGTTTCGTCAAGCGCTCTGTCCGGTTCCTCGCGCCTTTGTGGGACGCGACTCGTCGGGCCGGTTCTGAATAGGCGCCCTGCCCCCGCGGCGCAAGTCCCGCGAAAACATAACGTCGGTCTGCTTTTAACCTACATGGCCCAATGGTTAGCAAGAACGTGCGCCCGCTCGCGCGTAGGCGAAAATCTGACCCGCGCAAGTGTCACAAATTTGTATAAATCCGCCTTGAAGCGTCGCCGGCGATCTTGAGGCCAAGGTCGAACCTCCATAGATGCCGCCCCTCACCGACGGACTGGGCGGCCCCCTCCCCCCAACAACGACCGTCCAGCCAGCCGGTGAGCCACTCTTGTGTAAGGGGATACCCCACTATGAATACGAAGCTCTTCGCCACCGCCGCCCTGATCGCCGCCGCCGTCTCGGCCCCGGCCTTCGCCCAAAACATCGGTTCGGTCGGCGCCGCCGTGAACTACGCCGACGTCAACACCCGCGCCGGCGGCGCCAATGGCACGTCAGCCGTGCTCGACGGCTCGGTCGCCATCCCGCTCTCGGGCGCCTGGACCGTGACCGCCAACGGCGACGTCTCGATCTCGGACAACGACCTGTCGGACGAAACCGTCGCGTCGGGCGCCGTGCACCTGACCACCAAGCTGGGCGACACCGTGCGCGTCGGCGGCTTCACCGCCCTGTCGCGTCCGTCGAACGACACCCTGTGGGCGGTCGGCGCCGAAGCCCAGAAGTACCTGAACAACGTCACGCTGACGGGCCTGGTCGCCTACGGCCAGTCGAACGACCTGGACGCCGACCTGTACACCGTCCGCGGCGAAGCCCGTTACTTCGTGTCGGATAACTTCCGCCTGAACGCCGGCGCCGGCTGGTCGCGCATCGACACCAACGTCAACGCCGACCTGTGGGACGTGAACGCCGGTGGCGAATACAAGTTCGCCAACACCGGTTGGTCGACCTTCGCCAAGTACACCCACGCGGAATCGAAGGACCTGGCCAAGCTGAACTCGGACGCCGTGAAGGTCGGCTTCCGCTACACGTTCGGCGGCAGCCTGAAGGACCGCGATCGCGCCGGCGCCGACCTGGCCACGGCCAGCGACCTGTTCGGCTTCGGCGTCCGCTAAGGACGGCCTGGACCCAAGGTCCGGATATGAAGAAGGCCCCGGGAGCGATCCCGGGGCCTTCACTCTATATATATAGCGACGCTCGCCGATCAGCGGCCGCCGATGATCACGTCGCCCGAACCGGCCACATGCTTCTTGACCGCGCCGTTGACCTTGGCGATGCGCACGTCGCCCGAGCCGGCGACCGAGACGTCGACATCGTCGGCCTCGCCGTTGAAGGCAACGTCGCCCGACCCCATCACATTGACTTCGACCATGCGGCTGCGGCCGCCCAGTACGGTGATGTTGCCCGAACCGGCGATATTGCCTTCCAGCTTGCCGGCGATGCTGGCCACCTTGATGTCGCCCGAGCCCGCGATGCTGGCCTCCAGGTCACCCGAGATGGCCTGAGTCGCCACGTCGCCCGAGCCGGCGATGCTGATCTCGACCGACGACGCCGTGCCGGCCTTGGTGTCGCCCGAACCGGCCTGGCTGACGTGCAGTTCGCCCCTGGTGTTGGCCACGGTCCAGTCACCGCAGCCGGCATTGGCCAGGTTGACGCTGTCGGAGCGACCGATGTCGCCGAACACGGCGCCGCCAGCCTGCACCCGCACGTTCATCGGCACGCGCACGGCCACCTGCGGGAAGTTGTCGTAGGACACCTGGCCGACGCCGCGAACCTTCACCCAGACCTTGCCGTCGCGGCTGTTGCAGCTGTTGATCCGGTTCATGCGCAGGTCGCCATCGACGATCACCTCGTCGCCATTCTGGCGCACGCTCAGCGGCAGGTCGGCGTTGGTGGTGATGAACTCGACCTTCACATCGGTGCGGTTCTCGGGGATCACCACCACGCGCGCGACGGCGTCCTTGATCTTCACGGACGGTGCGGCTTGAGCGGCGCCAGCGGCGGTGACGGCGGCGGCCAGAACGGCCAGGGTAGTCAGAGCGCGCATCGATGTTCTCCCCTCGATTGCGTGTAATTCGATAAGGGGAAGCTAGCGGTCGCCCGACAAGGTTTCGACTTAATTCGAGGTCATGACCGCGATGTCATATAACGCGGGTCGCCTAGTCGACCATCATCGCGGCCAAGCTCAGTCCCAACCCCAGTCCTAGGCCCACGCCCGCCCCCAGCCTGGGATGGCGGCGCGCCATGGCGGCCATGAAGCCCGTGCCGCCCCGGATTTGGCCGACCAGGCCAGGCTCGCAGGCCACGATGCGGTCGAGCCGCCGGGCTAGCCGCGAAACGCCGAAGCCGCGCATCGACAGCCCCCGTGAGGAGGCTCGCCGCTCGATCAGCCCTTCGAACGCCGCCTCGGCCGGATCGGCGAAGTCGCGCTTGTAGGCGTCGGCGTCGACGCCGAAATCCACGCGCGTGACGCCACGCGCCGCGGCGGTCTTCAGGGTGTCCAATGTCATCAGGCTGCCCGGCGAGTATTTGGCGAAGGCCGGGTCGTAGATCGGGAACCACAGGTGATGCCGCGCGCCCGAGGTCAGGCCCAGCTCGGCGGCGACGAGCGCGCCGCCCGCCTTCAGCACCGCCAGCCGCAGCCCGAAGTCCGGCGCGTCGATCTCGGCCAGCCGATGCAGCAGCGCGACCGTCCAGCCGCAGGCGAAGATGTCGTACTGGTGCGTGCGCGCTAGCTGAGCCCGCTTGCGATCGATGACCAGGTCGATTTCCGCCCGTGTCGGCCGCTCGAAGTCGAACGACAGCGGGCCGTGATCGCGCTCCAGGGCCCGCCGACGGCGGCGCTTGTCCTTCAGGAACCGCGTGTCGCGGCTGGCCAGGTAGGCGTCAAAGCCCTGCGAGAGATCGGCGGCCATCGCGCGACGGGCCGACAGCCCCGGCCGGTCCGCCTCCCCCGCCCCGATCAGGCCGCTGACCCGCGCGCGGCGCACGCCCTCCAGGCGCGGCAACAGCGCGCCGATGGAGAGATTCGGCTCGGCGATCAGACCGTGGAAGTCGCTGAGCGGCGCGGCCAGGGGCTGCAGCAGGCCGCCCCGCTGCTGGAACGGCAGGAATCCGCGAACCGCCCCGTCCTCGCGAATGACAGCGATCCGGGCGTTCGGCGCGACCTGGCTGGCGGCCTCCACGAAGCGCAGGTCGAAATAAGGACTGGCTAGGGCGGGGTCTTCCTCGCGGAAGCGGCTCCAGAGCGCGCGCTCGGCCGCTCCCAGCTCTGAAACCACCACGGTCTCGACATCCACGCCCACGCCCTCTCCCTTGGGTTGGGCGCATTAGACATAGCGGCTCCTAACAACCGCTTTAGTTGCGCGCCGCCGCGCCTTGCCAAGCGGTCTGGTGAGGACGCAAGCGCACGGGGGCGGACTTGTAGGCCGGGGTGCCCGAGCGCTGGTCATGGTCGTCCAGCGACACCACGACATTGGTCTCGGGATAGTATGCCGCCAGGCAGCCCGGCGGAATGTCGCGCGCCACCACGGTGAAGGCCCGCACGATCCGCTCGCCGGTCTCGTCGAACGCCGCGCCCAGGTCGACGAGGTCGCCTTGCGCCAGGCCCAGCCGGGCCATGTCGTCGGGGTTGGCGAAGATCACGTCACGCCGGCCGAACACCCCGCGATAGCGGTCGTTCAGCCCATAGATCGTGGTGTTGTACTGGTCGTGGCTACGCAGGGTGGTCAGGATCATCACGTCCGGATCGCCCTGGCGCGGATCGCCGCCCTTGGGGTTGAACGGCAGAAAGTTGGCCTTGCCGCTGGCCGTCTTCCACACCCGCTCCGTCGGCCCGACCGGCAGACGGAAGCCGCCCGGAACGCGGACCCTGTCATTATAGTCTTCGAAGCCTGGGAAGACCCGAGCGATCAGATCGCGGATGGCGTCGTAGTCGTCGGCCAGACCCAGCCAGTCGACATGCGGGTCGTGGCCGAAGGTCGCGTGAGCGATCCCCGATACGATAGCCGGCTCTGACATCAGGTGCTCGGACGCCGGCGGATTGAGGCCGCGCGAGGCGTGGACCATCGACATCGAGTCCTCGACCGTCACCGACTGGCGCACGCCGGCGCGGACGTCCATCTCGGTGCGACCCAGGCAGGGCAGCAGGATCGCCGCCTTGCCGATCAGCAGGTGCGTGCGGTTGGGCTTGGTGGCGATGTGGACGGCCATGTCCAGCTTGCGCATGGCCGCGAAGGTCCGCACCGGGTCCGGCGCGGCCACCGCGAAATTGCCGCCCAGGCCCAGAAACATCTTGGACCGGCCAGCTTCCATCGCCTCGATCGTCTCGACCACCGTATGGCCGTGCTCGCGCGGCGGTTCGAAGCCGAAGGCGGCCTGGATCGCGTCCGACAGCGCCTTGGACGGCTTCTCCCAGATGCCGACCGTGCGGTTGCCCTGCACGTTGGAGTGTCCGCGCAATGGGCAGATCCCCGCCCCTTCCCGACCGATATTGCCTTTCAGCAGCAGCAGATTGACCAGCTGCTGCACCGTGCCGGAACTGTCGCGATGCTGGGTAAGGCCCATGCCGTAGCAGAGGATGGTGGCCTTGGCCTGGGCGTAGACCGTCGCCGCCTCTTCGATCCGTTCGCGGGACATGCCGCTGCCGGCCTCGATCTCGGCCCAGTCCATGGCCTCGAGCTGGGCGGCCAGGATCTCGAAGCCGGCGGTGTGTTCTTCGATGAAGGCGCGATCCTGGACGCCGCCGTCGCGGGCCTCCATGGCCAGCACCGCCTTCATCATGCCTTGCACGAAGGCCGCGTCGCCGCCGATCTTCAGCTGGAAATAGGCCGAGGCGATCGGGGTCGAACTCAGGGTCGCCATCTCGACCGGATCCTGCGGCGCGGCGAACTTCTCCAGCGCTCGTTCCTTCAGCGGATTGAAGGCCAGGATCGTCGCGCCGCGCCGGCTGGCGTCGCGCAGCGAGGTCATCATCCGTGGATGGTTGGTGCCGGGATTGTGCCCGAAGCACAGGATCAGGTCGGCGTGGTCGAAGTCCTCCAGGGTCACCGAACCCTTGCCCAGGCCGATCGAGTCCGGCAGGCCGACGCTGGTCGGCTCGTGGCACATGTTCGAGCAGTCCGGGAAATTATTGGTCCCGAACCGCCGGCCCAGCAGCTGATAAAGGAAGGCCGCCTCGTTCGAGGCTCGTCCCGATGCGTAGAACTCCGCTTCATTCGGATGGGCCAAGGCCTTGAGCGCTCCGCCGGCGCGGGCGAAGGCCTCGCCCCACGAAATCGCTTTATAACGGTCGTCGGCCGGATCGTAGGCCATCGGCTCGGTCAGCCGGCCCAGGTCCTCGATGGCGTGATCGGTCCAGGTCAACAGCTCGCTGACCGTATGCTGGGCGAAGACCTCCGGCGTGGCGCGCTTGGTCGTCGCCTCCCAGGCCACGGCCTTGGCGCCGTTCTCGCAGAACTCGAAGGACGAGGTGTGCTTGGGATCGGGCCAGGCGCAGCCGGGGCAGTCGAAGCCCTCGGGCTGGTTGGCCCGCATCAAGGTCTTGCCGCCCTCGACGACCGTCTCCTGGTCGACCAGAGCGCCGGCCACGGCCTTCAGCGCGTCCCAGCCGCCGGCGGGATGGGTGTAGGGGCGAACGCCCTCGACCTTGCCTGGAGCAACCTTGTCGTCCGCCATCAGACTGGCTCCAACTCTGACTCTATAAGACGCTCGCCGCCAGCGAACACCGCGTGGCCGTCGGCGCGGGCCAGGGCGACCAGCGTCAGGTTGGCCTCCTGCGCCTTGATCACCGCCAGCTCGGTCGGGGCCGAGACCGCGACCAGGATCGAACAGCCCATCCGCGCGGTCTTTTCGACCATCTCGAACGAGGCGCGGCTGGTGACGACGATGAAGCCGTCCGCCGCCGAGATCTTCTGGCGCGCCATCAGGCCGGCCAGCTTGTCGAGGGCGTTGTGCCGGCCGACATCCTCGCGCACCGCGACCAGGCCGCCCACTCTATTGAAGAAGGCCGCCGCGTGGGTGGCGCGGGTCAGGCGACCCAGGGCCTGCTCGGCCTCCAGCGCCGCCAGAGCGAGCGGTATGGCCGCGTGTTCGATCCGCGCGCCCTCGCCCAGCACCGGCAGCGGCCGCACCGCGTCCGCCAGCCGCTGTACGCCGCAGAGCCCGCAGCTGGAGCGGCCTTCCAGGTTGCGCGGTCGCGCCTTTTTGGCCAGGGCGCCGGGCGCCAGGCGGATATCGACCAGAATCCCCAACGCCTCGTCCTTGCGGACGATGTCCAGCACGTCGCCGGCGGCGGCTATGCCTTCGGTGATCACGAAGCCCAGGGCCAGGTCCTCGACATCCCGCGGCGTGGCCATCAGCACCGTGTGCGGACGGCCATCGAACGAGAGGCCCACGGCCGTCTCGCGCGGCAGGGGCCGCTCGAGGGCCTGGACAGGAGTCCCGGCGCGCCATTGCACGGCGGGGCGTGGGGTAGCGGAGGAACGCGACATGGTCGAAACCTAGGCCTCACTTCGTGCGAAAGGAACCATTCGATCGAATGACTCCGTCACGTCACCGCACGAATGTTCAAATCCGTCACCTTCAACGGATGACCGCGAGCCGTTCCTGACGCAATCTCCTCCCATGGCTGGCACGACCTTCGACACCCGACGCGCGCAGATGCTTCCCCGGCTGGAGACGGCCGAGATCGATCGGCTGCGCCGCTTCGGCCATGTCGTCCATGCAGAGCCCGGCGCGGCCCTGGCCACGGCCGGCGTCGCCTCGCCCGGCCTGTTCGTCATCCTGGCCGGTCGGGTGGCGATCAGCCGCCGCGACGCCCACGACGAAAGCCAGCCGATCGTCGAGCACGCCGCCGGCCAGTTCGTCGGCGAGATCGCCCAGCTGTCGGGGCGTCCCTCTCTGGTCGACGTCAAGGCCCTCACCCAGGTCGAGGCGCTGCTGATCGCCCCGGAGCGTCTGCGCGCCGTGCTGGTCGCCGAGGCCGAGCTGGGCGAACAGATCATGCGCGCCCTGATCCTGCGCCGCGTCAGCCTGATCGAGACCGGCGCCGGCGGCCCGATCATCATCGGCCGCGAAGCCGACGCCGAGGTCATCCGCCTGTCGGGATTCCTGGCGCGCAACGGCCATCCCTACCAGCACCTCGACCCCGACCAGATGGACTGCGCCAAAGTGCTGATCGAGCGCTTCCAGGTCGACGACAGCGAACTGCCGATCGTGCTGTGTCCGAACGGCGAGATCCTGCGAAAGCCGACCAATCACCAGTTGGGCCGCTGTATCGGCCTGGTCGGACCGATCGACGCCAACCGCCTCTATGACGTCGCCATCGTCGGGGCGGGGCCGGCGGGTCTCGCGACCGCCGTCTACGCCGCCTCGGAGGGGCTGTCGGTGCTGGTGCTGGACACCCGCGCCTTCGGCGGCCAGGCCGGAGCCTCGGCGCGGATCGAGAACTATCTGGGCTTTCCCACCGGCATCACCGGCATGGCCCTGATGGGCCGCGCCTACGGCCAGGCCCAGAAGTTCGGGGCCGAGCTGGCCATTCCCGACGAGGTCGCCTCGCTGGTCTGCGACGACGACGGGCAGCATCGCTATCGCCTGTCCCTCGCCAGCGGCGAGACCGCCCAGGCCAAGACCGTGGTCATCGCCAGCGGCGCCCGCTATCGCCGGCTGGAGGTCGAGAACCTCGACCGCTTCGAAGGCGCCTGCGTCCACTACTGGGCCTCGCCGCTGGAGGCCAAGCTGTGCGCCGGCCAGGAGGTCGCCCTGGTCGGGGCCGGCAACTCCGCGGGCCAGGCCGCGGTCTATCTGGCCAGCCAGGTCAAGAAGGTCTGGATGATCGTGCGCGGCGAGAGCCTGGCGGCGACCATGTCCCGCTACCTGATCGACCGGATCGAGAGCACGCCCAATATCGAGGTCATCGTCAAAAGCGCGATCGTCGACCTCGAAAGCGAGGACGGCAAGCCCAACCAGCTGTCGGCCGTGCGCTGGCGCGGTCCGGACGGCGTCGAGACCGTCCAGGCGATCAGCCACCTCTTCCTGTTCATCGGCGCCGCGCCCAACACCGCCTGGCTGACCCATTGCCATGTGGAGCTGGACAATCACGGCTTCGTCCGCACCGGGACCGACCTCGCGCCCGGCCATCCGCTGCTGCAGACCAGCCGCAAGGGCGTGTTCGCGATCGGCGACGTCCGGGCCGGCTCGGTCAAGCGGGTCGGGGCCGCCATCGGCGAAGGCGCACAGGCCGTCGCCGCCATCCACGCCTATCTCGCCGAAGCCTAGAGGACCGCGCTCATGACCTGCACGCACGGCGACTCCATCCATCACGTCACGCCCGGCTCCAAGGGCTGCGAGGAGTGCCTGAAGACCGGCGGCTGGTGGGTCCACCTGCGCCTGTGCCGGACCTGCGGCCATGTCGGCTGCTGCGACGACAGCCCCAGCAGGCACGCCACCGCCCATTTCCGCGCGACCAAGCATCCGATCATCGAGGGCTACGATCCGCCCGAGGGCTGGGGCTGGTGCTTCATGGACGAGGAATTCGTCGAACTGCCCGACCAGACGCCGCAAGTCGGACCGATCCCACGGTTCGTCGAGGGCTGAGCGCCAAGGTTACGCATCCTTAAATTGCGGCCGGGATCGCCAGGGGTGATCGTCGCCTCTCAATCGAGGGGACGTTTCCATGAAGCTCAAGATCCTGGCGCTCGGCGCTGCCAGCCTGCTGCTGACCAGCCCGGCCCTGGCCGCGGGTCAAAGCTGCCCCGCCGACTACGCCAAGCAGGCCCGCGCCCTGGTGGAAGAGCAGGTCAAGGCCGGCCGCTTCACGGGTTCGGTGTTGGTGGCCAAGGACGGCGCGCCACTGCTGCGCGAAGGCTTCGGCGCGGCGGATCGCGAATGGGACATTCCCAACGCCCCCGACACCAAGTTCCGCCTCGGCTCGCTGACCAAGCAGTTCACCGCCACCGCGATCCTGCAGCTGGCCGAGGCCGGCAAGCTGTCGGTCGACGATCCCGTCTCCAAGTTCTACGCCGACGCCCCGACGGCCTGGTCGAAGATCACGATCAAGCACCTGCTGAACCACACCTCCGGCATCCCCAGCTACACGGGCATTCCGGATTTCTTCTCCAAGGGTACTTCGAAGCTGCCTCTGAAGCCCGAGGAGATCGTCAAGCTCACCCAGGACAAGCCCCTGGAGTTCGAGCCAGGCACGAAGTTCGCCTATGACAACACCGGCTACATCCTGCTGGGCGTCGTCATCGAGAAGGTCTCGGGCCAGACCTATGCCGATTATGTGAACCAGCACATCTTCCAGCCGCTGGGCATGAGGAACACCGGCTACGACATCAGCGGCGAGATCCTGGCCAAGCGCGCCTCGGGCTACCAGCCCGGCAAGGCGGGCTGGCGCAACGCCGACTATCTGGACATGAGCCTGCCCTACGCGGCCGGCTCGCTCTATTCGACGGTCGATGATCTGCTGATCTGGAACACCGCCCTGACGGACGGCAAGATCCTGACCGACGCCTCGCGCAAGGCCGCCTGGACCGAGAACCTCAACCACTACGGCTACGGCTGGAGCGTCGGGGTGCAGGACGGCCACGAGCGAGTGTCGCACAGCGGCGGCATCAACGGTTTCGCCACCGCCATGCATCGCTACCCGAAGGACGGCCTGGTCACGATCGTGTTGTCGAACTTCCAGGCCGCGCCGGCGACGCCGATGGCCAACAACCTGGCGGGCCTGTGCTTCGGGACCTATGCGGCGCCCAAGGCCGTCGCCCTGTCGACCGCGACCCTGGACAAGTATGTCGGCGCCTACGCCCTGAGCCCGACCTTCATCCTCAAGGTGTTCCGCGATGGCGACAAGCTGGTCACCCAGGCCACCGGCCAGGGCCCGGTCGCCATCGTCGCCACCGCCCCGGGCGAGTTCACGGCGGTCGGACCCGACGCCAAGCTGAGCTTCAAGCAGACGGGCGATGCGCCGGCGACGGCGCTGGTGTTGCACCAAGGCGGTCGCGACATGGAAGCGCCGCGTGTGGCGGACAAACCGTAAGCAAAAAGGCCCCGGAGATTGCTCTCCAGGGCCTTCGCTAGATCAATTCAGCGCGTGCTGAAGAAGGTCGATTACTCGACGATCTTCGCGACCACGCCGGCGCCGACCGTGCGGCCGCCTTCGCGGATGGCGAAGCGCAGGCCTTGGTCCATGGCGATCGGGGTGATCAGCTCGACGTCCAGCTCGGCGTTGTCGCCCGGCATGATCATTTCCACGCCTTCCTTCAGCTTGATGATGCCGGTGACATCGGTCGTGCGGAAGTAGAACTGCGGACGGTAGTTGGTGAAGAACGGGGTGTGACGGCCGCCTTCTTCCTTGTTCAGGATGTAGGCCTCGGCCACGAACTTGGTGTGCGGGGTGATCGAACCCGGCTTGCAGAGCACTTGGCCGCGCTCGACGTCTTCACGCTTGGTGCCGCGCAGCAGCACGCCCACGTTGTCGCCAGCTTGACCTTGGTCCAGCAGCTTGCGGAACATTTCGACGCCCGTGCAGGTCGTCTTCTGGACCGGACGGATGCCGACGATCTCGACTTCCTCGCCGACCTTGACGACGCCCTTTTCGATACGGCCCGTGACCACGGTGCCGCGGCCCGAGATCGAGAACACGTCTTCGACCGGCATCAGGAACGGCAGGTCAACGGGGCGTTCCGGCTGCGGGATGTAGGCGTCGACCGAAGCCATCAGCGCCAGGATCGCGTCTTCGCCGATCTTGGCGTCGCGGCCTTCCACGGCGGCCAGGGCCGAACCCTTGGTGATCGGGATATCGTCGCCCGGGAACTGGTACGAGCTCAGCAGCTCGCGCACTTCCATTTCGACGAGCTCCAGCAGCTCTTCGTCGTCGACCATGTCGACCTTGTTCATGAACACGACCAGGGCCGGCACGCCGACCTGACGGGCCAGCAGGATGTGCTCGCGGGTCTGCGGCATCGGGCCGTCGGCGGCCGACACGACCAGGATCGCGCCGTCCATCTGGGCCGCGCCCGTGATCATGTTCTTCACGTAGTCGGCGTGGCCGGGGCAGTCGACGTGCGCGTAGTGACGGTTGGCCGTCTCATACTCGACGTGCGCGGTGTTGATCGTGATGCCGCGGGCCTTTTCTTCCGGCGCGGCGTCGATGTCGGCGTAGTTCTTGGCGGTCGCGCCGCCCGTCTTCGCCAGCGTGATCGTGATCGCCGCCGTCAGCGTCGTCTTGCCATGGTCAACGTGACCAATGGTGCCGATGTTGCAGTGCGGCTTAGTGCGTTCGAACTTTTCCTTGGCCATCGTCTCTACCTTCGCGCCGGCGGGTGTTGTTGGGGTAACTCATATGGGGAGCTGGAGCGGGTAGCGGGAATCGAACCCGCATCCTCAGCTTGGAAGGCTGCTGCACTACCATTGTGCTATACCCGCCTTATCACCCAATCGTGGGCTAGCGGGGTCGCGATCGGCTCCCGGTCTCTGGCTCTGGGACCCATCTTGCCTTCAGGACGCGCCCGTCTCGAAACTCGTCGCGTGCATGGTGGGGGAAGCAGGACTCGAACCTGCGAAGGCGTACGCCAGGGGATTTACAGTCCCCCCCCTTTGCCACTCGGGACATTCCCCCAAGCACGCGACGGAGTTCCGAAGCCGGCGGCCTTTAGCCGGTTCGATGCGCAACGGCAAGCCGTTGAACTTCGAACCAGAACAAAAGCTTCTTTGGACGGTGACGGACGATGCTAAGAGCAGCGCCGGCCGGCTAAGAAACCCTTGGGGCCCCAAATCGGAGCGCGTCTTATAGTGTCCTCTCATTCCGAACGCAACGACCGGAAACGTCCTTCTGCACCCGGACGCGATTTTCGTTCCAAGCCCCGGAATAAAAACGAGTTTTCTCGCGGGCAAGGCGACGCCAAGGACTGGATTTGGGGAACGCACGCCGTCGAGGCGGCGCTTTCCAACCCGCTGCGGCCGGCGCCGAAGCGCCTTCTGGCGACCCCGGACCGCGCCAAGCGACTCGGCCCCGATCTGCAGAAGCTGACCTGCCTGCAGGTGATGGAGGGCCAGGAGATCGCCAAGCACCTGCCGCAGGGCGCCGTGCACCAGGGCCTGGCCCTGAAGATCGACGAGGCCGAGTCCCTGTCGATCGCCGAGATGGGCTCGCCCGCCAAGGGGCTGCTGGTGATGCTGGACCAGATCACCGACCCGCAGAACATCGGGGCCATCTTCCGCTCGGCCGCCGCCTTCGGGGCCAGGGGCGTGATCCTGCAGGATCGCCACGCCCCGGTGCTCTCCGGCGTCCTGGCCAAGACCGCCGTGGGCGCGGTGGACAAGGTCGCGCACGCGCGCGTGGTCAATCTGTCCCGCGCCCTGGAGGAACTGGCCGACATGGGCTGGCGGGCCGTGGCCCTGGCCGGCGAGGCCGAGGAAAGCCTGGAGGCCGTACTCGACCACCAGCCCACAGTCCTCGTTCTGGGTTCGGAGGGCGAAGGCGTTCGTCGTCTTGTCGCGGAACATTGCGACGCCTTGGGAAAGATCCCGATGCCCGGCGGGTTCGAAAGCCTGAACGTGTCGGCCGCGGCGGCCATCGCGCTTTATGAAGCCTCGAAAGTTCGCGCGCAGGACGAAACTGTTTCGTGAATCCCTTTTAACCGTTTTGATTTCGTCGCAAGCACGTGCTCTTCTCGCGAACAATGGTCCGCGAGCGCTTGCTCGCGGAGGAGTTAGACATGGGATCGGGGGACCCGATGTTTGGACGTAAGGTACGCTTGGCCGCCTTGGCCACTACGGCGGTCGGCGTTCTGATGCTTGCCGGCTGCAGCGCCGGCGACCAGGTGAGCGCGCCGCCGCCGCCCAGCGACCGCCAGGATGCGTCCATGACGCCGGAGTTGATGGGGGCCGCGCCGCCGCCCAGCGCCGATCAGGCTCAGGACGGCCTGCTGGGTGGTCCGAGCCAGGCGCAAGCCCAGGCCCGCGCCGACGCCGGCGTGGAGTCCAGACCTCTGCCGCCGCCGCCTTCGCGCAATTCGCATCTGAAGACCTGGCGCCGCCCGGACGGCACGCTGGTCACGGCCATGCGCCCGATCGCCAATCCGAAGGGCTCCAGCCGCTACGAACAGAAGCCGCATCGCGTCCACGCGACGATCCCGGCCGCCCCGACGGCTCACGCGGTGTCGAAGCCGACGCCCAAGCCGATGGTCGTCGCCAAGCCGGTGACCCCGAAGACGGTCGCCTCGGCTCCCGCGCCCGTCCAGGCCGTCAAGCCGGCCGTGCCCGCCGCGCCGCTGGCCAAGCCGCCGGTCGTGGCCGCCAAGCCGCCGGTCGTTCCGGCCGCTCCCGCGAAGCCGGCGACCAAGCTCGAGAAACTGCAGGCCGTCGTCGCGCCCGCCGCCACCAATGGCGCGGTCCTGGCCGCCGGCGAGAGCCTGGGCAAGAACCAGCCCGGCCAGGTGACCCTGTCGCTGCCGGCCACGCTGGGCGACCTGATCAAGCAGGAAGCCGCCAAGCTGGGCCTGACCAAGGCCGCCAAGAAGACCAGCGCCTATGCCGAACTCTCGGGCGAAGGCTATGAAGTCACCCCGAACGGCCGTCAGACGGCCGTGGTCAAGCCGGGCGAGCCGACCACCTTCGCCTGGCAGGTCAAGCCCGGTCCGGAGGCCAAGGGCCAGCTGACGTCGCGGTTCGGCCTCGAGCTGAACGGCGCCAAGACCCCGCAAGGCTTCTCGCTGGGCGAGATCAGCAAGCGCGTCGCCGCCCTGCCGGAACAGGCCAAGAAGGGCGTGGGCAAGCTCGACCTGGGCGCCCTGAACGGAAACGTCACGCTGCCGGGCCTCGGCGCCGTGCCGATCAAGACCGCCCTGGGCTCAGCCCTGGTGCTGCTGGCGCTGATCATCCTGGTCGGCGTCTCGCGCAGCGCCTCGGCGGCGCGTCGTCGCGCCGAGCGCCAGCGCAAGTACCGCACCCTGACCGACTACGGCCGCAACGAGATGGAGTATGAGCAGGAGCAGCACGCCCCGGCCTCGACCCATGTCTCGCACGTCAACCCGTTCCTGGCCGCCGCCGGCGGCGCGGTGGCCGGCGCGGCGGTCGCTTCGGCGGTCTCGCATCATGACGACCACGGTCATGGCCACGACGATCATGGCCAGGCGCATGATAGCCATGGCCACGACGCTCACGCCCACGATGGCCATGCCGCGCATGACGGCCACGGCCACGATCTGCACGCCGAGGCTCATCCCGAGCCGCACGCGCCGGCCGAGCACGTCGGCTACGTGAACCCGATGGTCGCCGCCGCCTCGGCCCACCCGGTCGGCCATGACGACCACGGCCACGACACGCACGCCGCGGTGCATGACGAGCACCACGGCGAACATGCCGCGACTCACGACGAGCCCGCGCACGCCGCGCCCGGTCATGACGCTCACGCCGCCGGGCATCACGACGCCCACCACAAGGAACCCGAGCACGCCCACTAGGGCCCGCGCCGGACGAAAAAGCGACGCCCCGGATCGATGGTCCGGGGCGTCGTCGTATTTGCGGCGGACCTGACCTTTTTGCGCCTTGCATCGCCGCGCGCCTCACCGCATTGAGGGTACATGTTCGAAACGCTGACGGCCCATCTGGGCGGCCTTCAAGGCCCTCTGACCGCTCTGCTGCAAGTGCTGATGATCGACCTGGTCCTGGCCGGCGACAACGCCGTGGCCGTGGGCCTGGCGGCCGGCGGCCTGCCGCCCAAGGACCGCAAGAAGGTCATTCTCTACGGCCTGGGCGCGGCGGTCGTACTGCGCATCAGCTTCGCCCTGATCACCACCTGGCTGCTGGGCGTCATCGGCCTGCTGCTGGCCGGCGGCTTCCTGCTGCTGTGGGTGTGCTGGAAGATGTGGCGCGAGCTGCGCGAACAGGCGGCCGAGGCCGACGCCATGGCCTGCGTCGATGGCGATCCGAACACCGAGCCACGCGTCGCCCGCCAGCCCAAGTCGTTCAAGCAGGCTTTCCTGCAGGTCCTGATCGCCGACGTCTCGATGTCGCTGGACAATGTGCTGGCCGTCGCCGGCGCGGCGCGCGAGCACCCGGGCATCCTGATCTTCGGCCTGCTGCTGTCGATCGCCCTGATGGGCCTGGCCGCCAGCGCCATCGCCAACCTGCTGCACAAGCACCGTTGGATCGGCTTCATCGGCCTGGCGATCGTGCTCTATGTCGCCGTGCACATGATCTGGGAAGGCCACCGCAGCGTGGTCATGGACCTGAACCAGACGGCCGCCTACAACGCCGCCGCCCCGGCGCCGCTAGACATCAAGCCGGACGAGCTGGCCCAGCACAACAAGCACAAATAGGGCGAGGATCATGCTCAGCGCGCCGGAAGCGGCGGCAGGTCCAGCCGCCGCAGGTCGGCCATCCTGACGTAGAGCCGCAGGATCGCGTGGTGGCGCGCCGTATCGTCCCGCGCCTCGACCGCCTCGTGCAGGCCGATCAACGCCGTGCGCAGCGCCGCGTTGACGCGGTCGAGCGCCGAGACGGTCACCTCGTCCGTAGATGGAAGGCCCACGACGTCCAGCCCGTAGTCGGCCGCCGCCTCGGCCAGGGTCGCGCGGATCAGGGCGTTCTCCTCGACCCGCGCCGCCACGCCACGCTCGGCTTCCTGGGCGGCCAGCAGCGACAGCAGCGCCACCAGCCCGACCTTGCCGGCCAGGAATTCGCCCTGCTGTTCGGGCGGACCGGGATCGGCCATGCACATGAAGTTGCCGACCAGGATGTCGGGCAGGCTCGGGGTCATGACAAGTCCTCCAGACGCAGCATCGCGGCGGCCAGGATCTGGTCGTGCCGCCGGGCGGTGTACCAGCCCGACACCGCCAGGATCGGCTCCTTGAAACCGCCGTCGCGATATTCCTTGGCCGCCGAGGTCCAGATCGCCTGGCCCTTCACGGCCGCGAACAGCGACCACCAGGCCAGGGCCTCCTCATCGACCGTGAGACCGCTGGCCTTCGACCAGATGGCGAGGGCTTCCTCGCGCGGGATCATGGCGGCGACGGTCGTCGTGTCGAAGGGGTTCCAGAGCGGGTCGATGGCCCAGGCAAGGTCTTCCAGCGGGTCGCCCAGATGGACCATCTCCCAGTCCAGCACCGCCAGGATGCGGCCGTCCGGAGCGTGCAGGAAGTTGCCGCCGCGATAGTCGCCATGCACAACCCGCACCGCGCTGGGCGCCGGTGGCGGCTTGCGGCGCAGCAGCCGGATGGCGGCGCGGACGATCGGTTGCGGATGCTGTTCGTCGGCCTCGATCACGCCGGCCCAATGGTCGACGGCGATCCGCCAGCAGTCTTCGGGCGCGGGCGTCTCGGCGGCTTTCGCCAAGGGCAGGCCGCCGGGATCGGCGCCCGCTATGCGGCCCAGGATGTCGAAGAACGCCTCGCCGACCGTCCGCGCGTGAGCGCCATAGGGCATCGCCATGAACGGCGAGACCACTGTCCCGCCCTCGACCCGCTCCATGATGAAGAACGGCCGCTCCAATTCCGCGCCCTCGGCGTCCATCGCCACGGGACGCGGCGCGGGCACGCGATCGTGGAAACTCTCCAAGGCCAGGTATTCCAGGCCGCGGTCGGTCTCGATCAGGCTGCCGGGCGGGTCGCGGCGCAGGATCAGCGGCTTGGCCTCCCCCGCCGCGTTCGCGACGAAACGATAGGTCTCGCGGCTGGCCCCGCCGGGGATGCGCGAGAGGTCGGCGACGGTGACCGGCTGGCTCCAAATCCGGGTGAGATACGCCTCCAGGCGTTCGGCCAGGCCGCTCAAGGCGCCATGTCCAGGATCGAGGCGAAGCCCGAGGTCGCGTGCGGACCGATGGCCAGTTGCTCGAAGACGCCCCGGCCCTTCCGCGAGCGGCCCGCGCCGTCGACATAGGTCACATCGCTCAGCGCCTGGACGTGCAGCAGATGCGGCATCTTCCGGTCCATGTCGGCGGTGACGAAGTCCTCCCGCTCGACCTTCAGTTCGCCGTGGTTCAGGCCATGCCCCCAGACGGGGTGGTTGTAGCCCAGGCCCAGCATGAAGAACTCAGTCTTGGGCTCGATCGTCATCGTCCCGTCGGCGCCCAGATCGAGCGTCGCGGCGGACGCGTGGCGCGTGCCGCTCTTCCACTCGATGGCGCAGGACGACTGCGCGAAGCCGCCAAAGTCGTTCTCGCGATCGCCGTCTTCCAGCCAGAGCGCGCGACGGTTCCAGGGGCGGCCCAGTTCGTCGTCATTGGTGTGGAAGAAGAGGCTCCCGTCCGCGAAATTGCACGGCGCCCACAGCCAGAAGAACTGCGGCGGGGCCGGCGGCGCCAGCTCCTGCGGGTCGCGCGCGCCGACGGGGCGGACGCCCCACGAGCGGTCGCGCGTGCCGACGAAACCGTCCACCGAGGTCCGCGCGCCGTCGACCTCGATCCAGCCGCTGTAGCGGCCATTCTGGGTCAGGCGCGTGTAGTCCAACAGCGTGCGCGGGCCGTTGCGCCGCACGAAGCGCGGCTCCTCGATCGGGAAGGATCGGCCCTCGAAGACGATCTCGGCGGCGATCCCCTGCTCCGGCGCGGTCACGGTCAGCTTCAGGCGCCGCAGCGGCTCGAGGACTTCGATGGCGATGGGCCCGACCGTCAGATCCATCCGCTCCATCTTCAGCCAGCGGCTGGCGTGCAGATTGACCTGCCTGCCCTCCTTCATCACGCAGAAGGCCGCGTCAGCGATGTTGAGATGCGGATAGACGCCGAACGCGGCGGCGAAGAACAGGTCGGCGCCGTCGCCCTGAGCGGCGTAGCCGTTGAAGAAGTAGCGGTCGTAGAAGTTCCGATCCGTCCCCGCGTAGGCCACGGGCTCGGGCGTCTGATGGATCGGGTAATCGTCGCCCCAGGTGAGCGCCATGCCGTCCTCCCTTCTGGACACGCGAACGCTCTGACTGCTTACGAAGTCGGCTTCGCTTTACGTCCAGATGAACGACGTTAAGGTCGCGCTCGACGATTGCAACGGTGACGGAGCGTAAGCCGATGGAGGGATGGACTCCCCGGACCTGGACGGGCCTGGCGGCGCTGAGCGGCCTGCTGTCCGTGGCCTTCGGCGCCTTCGCCGCCCATGGCGTCGACAGCTGGAAGGCCGTCGAGTGGCTGAAGACCGGCGCCCAGTACCAGATGATCCACGCCCTGGCGGTGTTTGGAGCCTTCGCCCTGCATCGGGCCGGAGCCAAGGGTATGGGGCTGGTCACGGCGCTGTTCTTCGTCGGAACCCTGGTTTTCTCGGGCTCGCTCTACGCCATGGCCCTGGGCGCGCCGAGGATCCTGGGCGCGATCACCCCGATCGGCGGGCTGTCGTTCATGGCCGCCTGGGCGCTGATGGCCTGGCGCGGCTTCTCGATGCCCAATCAGGCCTGAGCCTTCGCGCCTGGCAGGGCCAGGAAGAAGATCGCCAGGGCCGAGCCGACCAGGCAGGCGAACATCACCCCGGCCACCGGACGCGCCGTGCCGTCGTGCAGCACGCCGCCGGCCCATGACGCCAGCGCGCCCGCTCCGAACGAGGCCGAGCCCATCAGGGCCGAGATCGAGCCGGCGCGACGCGGGTCGACGCTGAGCGCCCCGGCCATGGTGTTGCCGCCCATCAGGCCGTACAGCGACAGCGAGGCGAACAGCAGCGGCAGAACGGTCCACTGGCCGCCCCAGCCGGTCCAGGCCGCCAGGGTCAGCAGGAAGGCCGCGACGATCGAGGCGATGCTGGCCTTGCTCAGCACCTCGTCCGGCAGGTTGCGCCGCAGCAGCAGGCGATTGACCTGGCTGGCGCCGATGATGCCGACGGCGTTGAAGGCGAAGATCAGATTGAAGACCAATGGCGTGTGGCCATACGTCCCCATCACCAGGTCCGGCGCGCCGGAGATGTAGGTGAACAGCACCGCGCCGTTCAGCGCGCCGGCCAGGGCGTAGCCGACCAGCCGACGCAGACCCAGGAGAGCGATATAGGCCTTCAGTGGGTTCTCCGACCGCGCCTGGGCCAGGGTCTCGGCCGAGCGGGATTCCTTCAGGCCCGCCAGCACCCAGGCCCCGACAGCAAGGCCGAAGACAACCTGGACCCAGAACACCACCCGCCAGCCAGCGAACGCCTGGATCACGCCCCCCAGTTGCGGCGCCAGGACCGGCGCCAGCCCCATGATCAGCATTATCAGCGACAGCACCCGGGCGGTGTCGGTGTGGCCAAAGCGATCGCGCACCACCGCGCGCGCCACCACCGCTCCGGCGCATCCCCCCAGGGCCTGGACGAAGCGCGCCCCGATGAGAGCGTGGATGTTGGGCGCCAGGGCGCAGGCCAGCGACGCGATGATATAGACACCGATCCCCGTCAGCAGGGGGCCGCGCCGCCCCAGACGGTCGGACAGGGGGCCATAGACGAACTGACCGATGGCCATGCCCGCGAAGAAGGCCGCCAGCGTGGCCTGGGTCTGGTCCGGCCGCGCCGACAGGCTATGGCCGATCTCCGGCAGGCTGGACAGATACATGTCGATCGACATCGGCGCGAAGGCCGTCAGCGCGCCGAGGAGCAGGACGAGACGCCACGGAACGGCGGCGGGCGGCGGAACGGTGTCGGTCATCGCGCGCCCTTCTACGCCCTTTGGACCTTACGCAAACCTGAAATGAAGCTTGCCCGGATCCGCGACGGGCTCCAGGGTGATCAGCAATCACCTGGAAACGCGGGAGGACGCGCGGTCATGACGGTCAAGAATCCGGGCCTGCCCGAGCCGCGGTACGCCGACGTCAACGGCATCCGCATGGCCTATTACGAGGCCGGTCCGCGCTCGGGGGTTCCGGTCGTCTTCTGCCACGGCTTTCCGGAGCTGGCCTTCTCCTGGCGCCACCAGATCGCCGCCCTGGCCGCCGCCGGCCGTTGGGTGATCGCCCCCGACCAGCGCGGCTATGGCCTGACCCCCGGTCCCGAGGCGGTCGAGGCCTATGACATGGACCACCTGACCGGCGATCTCGTCGGACTGCTGGATCATCTGGGCGTGGAGAAGGCGATCTTCGTCGGCCATGACTGGGGCGGCATCATCGTCTGGCAGATGCCGCTGCTGCATCCCGATCGCGTGGCCGGGATTATCGGCCTCAACACCCCCTTCACCCCGCGCCTGCCGCTGGATCCGATCGAGATGTTCCGCAACGCCTATGGCGAGGACATGTACATCGTCAACTTCCAGAAGCCGGGCGAGGCCGACGCGCGGCTGGGCGCGGATCCGGAACGGACGATCCGCTTCTTCATGCGCAAGCCCAAGAGCTCACAGGACGAGTTCCTGGGCCGCCCGGCCGAACGCCGGAGCCTGGCCCTGCAGGACGCCCTGCTCCACTACGACCCGGCGACCGACGACAATCAGTTCCTGGAACCCGACGAACTGGCCTTTTTCGTCGACGCCTTCAAGCGTACGGGCTTCACCGGCGGCATCAACTGGTATCGCAACTTCACCCGCAACTGGGAGAAGGCCGAGACCCTGCCCCACCGGATCGACGGCGTCCCCTGCCTGATGATCATGGCCGAGCTGGACGTCGTCCTGCCGCCGGCCATGGCCGATCGGATGGGCGAGCAGATCTCGGACCTGGAGAAGGTGCTGATCGAAGGCAGCGGCCACTGGACCCAGCAGGAGAAGCCGGCCGAGGTCAACGCGGCGATCCTGGACTGGGTGGAGCGGCGGTTCCCGCTGTAGCCGATGCGTGATCCTCATCCTTCGACAGGCTCAGGATGAGGATCAAGGCAGGCTCAGTAGAAAACCTCATCCTGAGCTTGTCGAAGGACGAGGTTTTCGGTCTCTCAGTTCCGGGCCGCGATCATCTGATCGGCCCGGCGACGCATGGCGGCCGCCAGTTGCAGCATGGCCAGGGCCGAAACCTCGTCGCGCTCGCCGGCGCGCAGGCTGTAGACGCTGGCCATGGCGAACAGCGCCTCGGCGCGATCGACGCCCTCGGCCCCGAACATCTCACCGATCTGCCGATCGAGTTCGGCCAACTGCGCCGGGTTCAGCATCGCGAGAAGTTCGTCGTCGGAATAGTCTTCGGGCGCGAGCTGAGTCATGGCGGGCAACATACAGAACCGAGCGAAAGGCGAAAACCTCAAGGGTCCGCCGAAGCAGACTCGTGTGTTTCTTTGACGAAAGGCCTGCTTTTCCGACGCGAGGAAATCCCCGCGATCGGGCAGGCCTTTTGCTTTCCTCCGTTCACAGGCGGCGGAAAAACACGTTAGGTTCGTCTCATGGATCGTAACGCTTCCGTCGCCGCCATGAGTTCCGTTGGTCGTCGCGGCCTCTTCCGCGAGGTCGAACCCTTTTCGTTCGGCTGGATGCCCACCGGCGGCCCGCACGAAATCTACTACGAGGAATGCGGCAATCCGCGGGGCAAGCCCTGCGTGATCCTGCACGGCGGTCCAGGCGGCGCGGTCAATCCGACCATGCGGCGGTTCTTCGATCCAGCCAAATGGCGCATGACCCTGTTCGACCAGCGCGGCTGTGGCCGGTCGCGCCCGAACGCGAGCCTGGAAGACAACACCACCTGGAGCCTGGTCGAGGACATCGAGCGCCTGCGAGAGCATCTGGGCGTCGAGAAATGGACCGTGTTCGGCGGCTCCTGGGGTTCGACCCTGGCCCTGGCCTACGCTATTAAGCACCCCGACCGCGTCGCCGGCCTGGTCTTGCGCGGCATCTTCCTGCTGACCGAGCGCGAACTGGGCTGGTTCTACCAGGACGGCGCCTCGATGCTGTTCCCGGACGCCTGGGAGCGGTTCCTGGCCCCGATCCCAGAGGAGGAGCGCGGCGACCTGATGGCCGCCTATCACCGCCGCCTCACCGCCCAGGACCGCCGCGTGCAGCTGGAAGCCGCCGCCGCCTGGAGCCAGTGGGAAGGCGACACCATCTCCCTACGCGGCCCCGACGCCCGGCCGCCCAAGTTCAATGAAGAGGACTTCGCGATCGCCTTCGCTCGGATCGAGTGCCACTTCTTCACCAACAAGGGCTTCTTCGATCACGACGGCTGGATCCTGAAGAACATCGACAAGATCCGCCACATCCCCGGCTGGATCGTCCAGGGCCGCTTCGACGTCGTCACCCCGCTGGACAGCGCCTGGAAGCTGCACAGGGCCTGGCCCGAGGCGCGCTTCGACATCGTCTGGGACGCGGGCCACGCCTCGACCGAGCCCGGCGTGATCGACGGGCTGATCCGGGCGACGGAAGCGGCGCTGGTCAGCTAGGCCTGTCGATCTCGTACCAGCAGCCGGGCTCCCAGGCGTCACGCGCCGAGGCGTAGACCGGCCGCTCACCGACCTCTCGCATCCCCAGTTTGATGAGGATCGCACGCGAAGCGGCGTTGTCCGGGTGCGCCTGAGCCTCGATCGTCCGGACCGGCAGAAGATCCCAGATCGACGCCAAGCCGGCGGTCGCCGCCTCCAGCATGTAGCCCCGGCCCTGCGCGTTCTCGGCGAGGTGATAGCCGATCTCGACGCGGCCATCGGGCGAACCGCCGCCAAAGCCGCCAATTACCAAGCCATCCTCCCGTCGCTCTACGGCGTAGCCGACATGCCACCCCTCACGCGCGCCTTGCCGCGCGTCGGAAATACGCGCGGCGGCGAGCTCGGTCGAAGTCGGATCCGGCCAGGACGTCAGCCAGCGTACGACACCAGACGTCAGATTCGTCGACAGGATTGACGCGTCGCCCTCGCGGAAGGCGCGGAGCCGAAGGCGCGGGGTCACGAGAACGGGCAACAGTTCCGCCTCGCCGCCCGTCATCACATCAACGAGCCCTTGCCGCTGGTCACTTCGGTGTAGCGATGCACGCGCACGGCCTGCACCAGGCCGAAGCCGACCATGACCGTCAGCATGACGGTGCCCCCGTAGGACAGCATCGGCATCGGCACGCCGACGACGGGGGCCAAGCCCATGACCATGGCGCCGTTGATCAGCACATACAGCGAGAAGGTCGCCGTCACCCCGGCCGCGGCCAGGCGTCCGAAGTGGCTGTGGCTGATCGAGGCGATCCGCAGGGCCATGAAGATCACCGCGCCGTACAGGAACAGCACGCCGAAACAGCCGACGAAGCCGAACTCCTCGGCCAGGGTGGCGAAGATGAAGTCGGTCTGTTTCTCGGGCAGGAAGTTCAGCTGGCTCTGCGAGCCAAGGCCAAAGCCCTTGCCCAGCAGGCCGCCAGAGCCCAGGGCGATCTTCGACTGCAGGATGTGGTAGCCGTCGCCGGACGGGTCCTGCTCGGGGTTCAGGAAGGTCAGGATCCGGTTGCGCTGATAGTCGTGCAGCCCGAACATGATGAAGGGCGGAATGGCCACGGCCGCCATCGCGCCCAGGGCCGCGATCACCCGCCAGGACAGGCCGGCCAGCATCATGATCGCCCCGCCGGTGGCGGCGATCAGGATGGCGGTGCCCAGGTCGGGTTGCTTGGCCACCAGCAGGAACGGCACGCCGATCATCGCGGCCGGGATCAGCAGGCGCCAGGAGAACCGGGCGCTGTCGGACGACAGGCCGTGGTAGTAGCGGGCGAGCGCCAGCACGAGGCCGATCTTCATCACCTCGGACGGCTGGAAACGCAGCGGCCCCAGCTGCAGCCAGCGCTGGGCCCCCAGCGAGATGTCGCCGACCAGGTCGACGGCCACCAGCAGGATGAGGCCTACCCCGTAGATCGGATAGGCGGCGGCGAACCACCAGCGCAGGTCGCACATCGCCAGGGCGATCATGATGATGAAGTAGACGCCGAAGCGCAGCAGGTGCTTGTCGGCCCAGGGCTCCCACGAAGCCCCGGCGATCGAGAACAGCATCAGGCCGCCGACGCCGGCGATCATCGCCAGCACCAGGCAGAAGGTCCAGTCGACCTCCATGAACTTGATGATCGGCCGGTCGCGTTCGCCGGGCCGCGTCAGGCCGCCGCTCAAGGTCATCTTTGGTCTCCCTGGGGCGTGGTCGGCGGAACGGTCGGCGCGGCGCCGACATCGGGCGCGGGCGGCGCGAGGCCCTCGACGGGGTCATCCGGCGCGGCGCCTTCCATGACGTCTTCCGGAGCGACCTCGGGCAGCGGCGCGGGGCGCTCGATGCGGGCGCGGATCTCGGGATCCTTCAGCAGGGCCACGCGCATGACTTCGCGGGCGCGCGGGGCGCCGGCGGTGGCGCCGCCCAGGCCGCCGTGCTCGATGATCACCGCCACGGCGTAGCGCGGGTCGTCATAAGGGGCGAAAGCCACGAACAGGTTGTGGTCCTTCAGGCGCCAGGTCGTGGCGTAGCCCTTGCGGTTCTTGACCCCGTCGTAGCTGCGCACCTGAGCGGTGCCGGTCTTGCCGGCCATCTGCACGTCGCCGAGGCCCAGCTGGCTCTGCCTGTAGGCGGTGCCGCGCACGTCGTTGGCCACGGCCGCCATGCCGCCGCGGACATAGTTCAGGTGCTCGGGGGAGAACGGCAGGTCGGGCACGGCGGCGCCGCTGGGCTGCTCCACCCCGCCGACCGACTTGATCAGACGCGGGACCAGCGCCTTCTTGCCGTTGGCCAGGCGCGAGGTCATCACCGCCAATTGCAGGGCGTTGACCGTCAGGGCCCCCTGTCCGATTCCGTAGCTGGGGGTCTCGCCCGGAAACCAGGTCTGGTTGGCCGGATTCTTCTTGAACGCCCGCTTCTTCCAGGCCGGGTCGGGGACATTGCCCCTCTTCTGGCCGGGAATACCGATGTCGTAGATCTGGCCGAAGCCCATGGCCCGCGCCGCGTTCGCGATGGCGTCGGGACCGATCTTCAGCGACGTCTGGTAGAAATAGATGTCGCAGGAATTCTTGATCGCCTCGTGCAGGTTCTGCGAGCCGTGGCCGCGCGGCTCCCAGCACCGCCAGGTCCGGCCGCCATAGTACCAGCTGCCGCCGCAGTTGACGCGGACCTCGGGATTGATGCCGGCGGTCAGCGCCGCCAGGCCCACGGTCGGCTTGAAGGTCGAGCCCGGAGGGAAGACGCCGGTCAGCGACTTGTCCAGCATCGGTTTGCGCTCGTACTCGGCCAGCGCCTTGTACTCGGCGCCCGACAGGCCCTTCACGAAGCGGTTGGCGTCGAAGCTGGGAGCCGACACCATGGCCAGCAGGTCGCCGTTGCGCACGTCCATCACGACAATGGCGCCGCTCTCCTCGCCCATCACCTCAAGGGCGCGGTTCTGGATGTCGGCGTCCAGCGTCAGCAGGACTTCCTTGCCCGGGGTCGGCGGCACGTCGCCGGCCGGATCCAGGCGTACGACGCGGCCCTGCGCGTCGACCTCGGTCTTGGTGGCGCCGGCGCGACCGCGCAATTCCTTGTCGAAGGCCTTCTCCACGCCCTGCTTGCCGATGCGGAAGCCCGGGTGGTGCAGCAGTTCCTGATCCTGAGTGGCGTCGTCCTTGGCCGCTATGAGGTCGCGGTCCGAGACCTTGGCGACATAGCCGATCACGTGGGCGAAGGCGCCCCCGAAAGGATAGACCCGCACCTCGCCCATGTCGGCGGTGACGCTGGGCAGCTCGGGGGCCCGGATGTTGACGCGGCTGAACTCCTCCCAGGAGAGGTCCTCCATCACCACGACCGGGGCCTTGCGGGGCGCGCGGTCGAGCTCCTTCAACACACGGGCGCGGCGCGAGCCGTCGATCGGCACCAGCTTGGCCAGGTCGTCCATGACGGCCTCGGCGTCCAGGCCCTTGTCCTTGTTGATGATCAGCCGGAAATTCGGGCGGTTGGACGCCAGCGATACGCCATTGCGGTCGCGGATCAGGCCGCGCGGCGGCGGCACCAGGCGGTAGTTGAACTGGTTGCCGGCCGAGAGCTTCTGATAACGCTGGGCCTCGACCAGCTGCAGTTGCGCCAGGCGTCCGCCCAGGGCCAGCAGGCCCGCGCCCGTCAGGCCGCCCAGCAGGAACGCGCGCCGGTGGAAAACCCCCTGACGCTCGTTGACCTCGAAGAAGAAGATGGACGGTTCGCTCATGGCCTCACCGGAACCGCACGTCGGCGTCCTCGAAGCGATCGACCAGGCGGTGGGCGAACGGGAACAGCAGCGCCGTGACCAGGAACTGCCAGAACACGGCCAAAAGGCTCGGCATGGCCAGACTGTCGAGCATGGTGAACAGGAAGCCGGCGACCATGGCGACGGCCGTGACCCCGGCGAACCAGGCCCACATCATCGGCCGGCTCTGGCCGGTCATGGCGTTGCGCAGGATCAGAACCATGGCGTAGGCGACCAGCAGCGACAGGCCCCACAGGCCCGTTGGACCGCCCCAGAAGATGTCCAGGAACAGGCCCAGGATCAACAGCGCGAACGGGGCCAGGATCGAGGGGCGGATCATCGCCCAGGCGAAGGCCGGCACCATGGCGAACACCGGTTCGGGCAACTGCAGGCCCCAGATGCGGATCGGCGCGGCGAACAGGATCGTCGCGAAAATGCACAGCAACATCGGCACGCCCAACCAACGGGCGGGATTGAGCGCTCGCCCGCCGCTCATGCTCATCGCGGCGATCCCGTCGGGACGGGCGTCGCGGCCGTGGCGGGCTTGGGCTGGGCCGGTTTCGGCGTCGTGGGTCTCTGGGCCGCCGGCTTGGGCTGAGCCGCGGCGGTCGGCGGCGTGGCCGGCGGGGTCGCCGCGGGTTTCGGCGCGGGCGTCGGGGCGGACAGGATCGAGGTCTGCGGATCCTCGGTCGTCACCGGCGGCAGGGTCTTGGCTTCCAGCTGCTTCTCGTCGGCCAGTTGGGCGAAATCCTTGAACAGCAGGATGCGGATGTAGTCGATCGACGACTGGTCGGCGAACAGCACCACGCGCCAGCGGCCGTCCAGCCCCTTCACGGCCGCGCCCACCGGCAGGCCGCGCGGCACGACGCCCCCGTCGCCGGAGGTGACAACGCGATCACCCTGCTGGATGGGATCGACGCCCCGCAGGTACTCCAGCTTTGGATTCGGGCCGCCATCGCCGGTCAGGATGGCGCGGGCGTTGGTGCGGTCGATCATCACCGGCGTGCGCGAGGCGATGTCGGTCAGCAGCAGCACGCGGCTGGCGCCGCGCGAGACGCCGACCACGCGACCGACCAGGCCGCGTTCGTTGAGGACCGGATTGCCGACCTCGATGCCGCGCTCCGAACCGGCGTCGGCCAGGCGGGTGTTGGCGAAGGGACCGCGGCTGTCGGCCACCACCCGGGCCGAAGCCATCGGGATCGGCGGATCGGTGCGCAGGCCCAGCAGGCTCTTGAAGCGTTCGTTCTGGTCTTGCAGGTCCAGGGCTCGGTCGCGCCACTGGCGCATTTCGGCCAGCTCCGTCTTCAGGCGACGGTTCTCCGAGGCCGTGAAGAAGTAGCTGCGGACGAAGTCCAGGCCCAGGCCCGTCCAGCGACCGGGCGCGGCGATGGCGCCGCTGACCGGCCTGGCGACGACATCCACCGTCTGGCGGGTGACGCCATAGGCCTGCTCCTGCAGGGTCTCGCGACGGTCCGCCAGCAGGAAGGCGACGGCGATGACGGCCGCCACGATCAGGGCCACCGCCGCCGTCCAGGTAAGCGGCACTTTCAGGTCGCCGAGGGGACCTTCGCGAAAGGGCACGTAGTTTCTCCCGACGCCCCCCAGGCGCCTCTAGAGCAATACCAGCTTTAGGCCAGCGTGGATTCCAGGACGCCCTTCATCCACTTCGGATGCTCGAGAACCTTGCCGCAGCCCAGGGCCACGCACGACAGCGGATCGTCGGCCACCGTCACCGGCAGGCCGGTGTGGTCGCGGATCTCGGCGTCAAGGCCGCGCAGCAGCGCGCCGCCGCCGGTCAGCATGATGCCCTTGTCGGCGATGTCCGAGGCCAGTTCCGGCGGGGTGGCTTCCAGGGCCACCTTCACGGCCTCGACGATCTGTCCGACCGGTTCGGCCAGGGCGTCGGCGGCCTGCTTTTCGCTGATGCGGACTTCGCGCGGCACGCCCTGCATCAGGTCGCGGCCCTTGACGTCGATCGACAGCCCCTCGCCGTCGGCCGGCGCGCGGGCGGTGCCGATTTCCTTCTTGATGCGCTCGGCGGTCGTCTCGCCGATCAGCAGGTTATGGTGGCGACGCATGTAGCTGATGATCGCCTCGTCCATCTTGTCGCCGCCGACGCGGACGCTGCGCGAATAGACGATGCCCGACAGCGACAGCACGGCCACCTCGGTGGTGCCGCCGCCGATGTCGACCACCATTGAGCCGGTCGGCTCGTGGATCGGCAGGCCGGCGCCGATCGCGGCGGCCATCGGCTCGTCAATCAGGCCGACGCGACGCGCGGAGGCGTTCAGGCAGCTGTCGTTGATGGCGCGGCGTTCGACGGCGGTGGCGCCCGACGGCACGCACACGATCACCTTCGGGTTCACGAAGCCCTTGCGGTTGTGAACCTTGCGGATGAAGTACTTGATCATCTCCTCGGCGACTTCGAAGTCGGCGATGACGCCGTCGCGCATCGGACGGATGGCTTCCATGTGGCCCGGGGTGCGGCCCAACATCTGCTTGGCCTCGATGCCCACGGCGTGGACGATCTTGCGACCACCCACGTTGCGTAGAGCCACCACCGACGGTTCATTCAGAACGATCCCCTTACCCTTCATGTAGATGAGGGTGTTGGCCGTGCCGAGGTCGATGGCGATGTCGTTCGAGATCACGCCGAAGAGGGAAGAGAACATTGAAAGCCCTGACTGAGGGGTAGGAGGGGCGTTACGGACGGCAGATCGGTGAAGAAGGGGCCTGATCCGTCCTGAAGACGGGGTCGGCTGAGAAAAAAGGCTCCTACTTCAATTCAATGCGAGGACAACATGATTCCCGCATTTGGCGGATTTCGATCCGGTCGACATGCCTCGATGTTCGGCGGGAGCGCCGCCCCCTGGCCGCGCCGTCGTCCGAACGGCCAAAAGCACGCCGACGTCCGCCCGTGTGCCCTGCGAAAGCGTTGAATTCAAGGTCTATTAGCGGGGTTCTCGAAGGCTTTTGCGGTCAAGCCGACCAAGCACCCGAACATGGCGAAATCTAGCCGAGCGCGGCCATGACGACCCCGACCGCCGTTATGCCGCCGGCGGCCATCTGGAAGAGGGTCAGACGCTCCTTGAACAGACGACGTCCGGCGATGGCCGCGATGGGCATTTCGACCACCCCGACCGCCCTCACCGGCCCCACGGGCGACAGGGCCATGGCCGTGAACCACAGGCCCGAGGCCGCCGCGCCGCAGAAGCCCGCGCCCAGCGACTGCCGCCAGGCGGCGATCACGGCCCTCAGGGAGTCCGGGTTTCGCCAGGCCAGATAGCTGGTCAGGCCCACGGTCTGGATGGCCTGGACCACCATCACCGTCACCAGGGCCGAGGCCGCGGCGTGGGCCGGATCGAAGGCCAGGCTGGCCTGCCGGAAGCAGTTGGCGCTCAGGGCGAAGATCGCGCCCGAGCCCAGACCGGCCAGCGCCGCGCCTTTGCGCATCACCACCTCGCCGCGCGGCCAGGTCAGGGCGGCCAGACCCACGCTAGCGATCAGCCCGCCGGCCCAGGTCATCGGACCGACGTGATCGCCGAAGAACAGCGCGCCCCAGATCAGGGCGAACGGCAGGCCGCTCTGCTGCATGGTCGTGCCCAGGGCGAAGGTCGAGCGATGCATGGCCGTCAGCAACGCCGCCGTCGCCGCGATCTGCAGGCCGGCGCCGGCGGCGCAAGCCAGCCAGAAGGCTGGTGTCGGGTGGGCGTTGCCGCCAGGCGTCGCCAGCCAGGCGACGGCCGCGAAGACGGTGGCGAACGGCAGGCCGAACAGGAACCGCACCAGAGTCGCCCCCCAGGGCCCCGCCCCGCCCATGACCGAGCGCTGGGCGGCGTTGCGCGCCACCTGCAGGGCGGCCGCGCCCACGGTGATGGGAATCCAGATCATCTTCGACCTTTACGACGCCCTTAGGCGGGCGGGTTGTGTTTCGCATCGAGCCCTTATGCGCCTCTGGCGCAAGATAGGCGGGCTCGTCGCCGTCGCGCGGCGCTCGCTGAAGAAGGCTTACCGAACATGTCGCCCCACCCGCCCAGGAAAACGCCTCTTAGGCAGGCCGCCCAGTTCCTGCTGGGCGTGCCCACCGAGGGGATCAATCCCGCCCTGGACCGCATGCTGGACCTCGCCGAGGCCACGCCGCTGTGCTTCGTGGCCGTCGCCGGTCCGGGCGCGGGCGAAGCCATGTGCCAGCTGTGGCGTCGCGGCTATCAGCGCGTCGAAGCGGCTCGCCGGGCCACCTGCGGAGCGGCCGACGAGCGCAGCGACGTGCTGCTGGTCCTGGACTGCCCGACGCTGCACGACGCCCGCGCCGTCATCGCCGCGACCTACGCCATGCTGCGTCCCGGCGGGACGCTGGTCGTGGACGCGGGCGCGCTGCTGGACGAGGCGCCCCGCAGGGCGCTCGCCGACAGTCTGCGAGAACTGGGCCTGGAGGTTCAGCCCCAGGCGCACCTGGGGGCCGAGATCCTGGCGACGCGGCCGTTCAGCAAGCGGCAGGCGGCATAGTCAGAGGAGCCGTCCTCGCCCTTCGACAAGCTCAGGGTGAGGACTATTGCGGCTCAGTCGAAAACCTCACCCTGAGCTTGTCGAAGGGCGAGGTTTTCGGTCCCTAGAAGCCGCTGGCGATCGCCGCTTCGGGCCGACTCTTCTCCTTGCGGGCGAAGAGGTTGTTCAGGGCGTTGACGTACGCCTTGGCCGAGGCGGTCAGGGTGTCGGTGTCGGCGGCCGCGCCGGTGGCGATGCGGCCATCCTCCTCAAGACGCACCGAGACCTGGGCCTGGGCGTCCGTGCCTTCGGTCACCGCGTGCACCTGGAACAGGCGCAGGGCGGCGCTGTGCGGCACGATCTTGTGGATCGCGTTGAACACCGCGTCGACCGGGCCGTCGCCGGTGGCCTCGGCCGTGCTCGAGACGCCATCGACGTCCAGGGTCAGCTCGGCCGACTGGCCGTCGGTGCCGGCCACCACGCGCAGGTGCGAGACGCGGATCTTCTCCGAGCCGCGGGCCAGGGCGTCGTCGACCAGGGCGATGATGTCGTCGTCGTAGACGTGCTTCTTGCGGTCGGCCAGGTCCTTGAAGCGGCCGAAGGCCTCCTTCAGCGCGTTCTCGCCCAGTTCGTAGCCCAGGTCCTTCAGCTTGGCGCGGAAGGCGTGGCTGCCCGAGTGCTTGC
Organism: Caulobacter sp. GW822-FHT01G02; assembly: GCF_058802865.1. Taxonomy (NCBI): domain Bacteria; kingdom Pseudomonadati; phylum Pseudomonadota; class Alphaproteobacteria; order Caulobacterales; family Caulobacteraceae; genus Caulobacter; species Caulobacter sp. GW822-FHT01G02. The sequence continues at coordinate 794,871 of NZ_JBXAON010000001.1, read as the reverse complement.
CCATGACCAGGCTCGACGGGGCCTGGCCCACCGACTCCGGCGTCATGATCTCGTAGGTCTCGCGGTTCTTGAGCATGCCGTCCTGGTGGATGCCGCTCTCGTGCGCGAAGGCGTTCTTGCCGACGATGGCCTTGTTGTACTGCACCGGGAAGCCGGTGATGGCCGAGACGTAGCGGCTGGCGCGGGTGATGTGGGTGGTGTCGATGCCGGTCTGGTAGGGCAGACGATCGCCGCGCACCTTCAGGGCCATGACGATCTCTTCCAGCGCGGCGTTGCCGGCGCGCTCGCCCAGGCCGTTCACGGCGCACTCGACCTGCCGGGCCCCGCCCTGCACGCCGGCCAGACTGTTGGCCACGGCCAGGCCCAGGTCGTTGTGGCAGTGGGTCGAGAAGATCACCTTGTCGGCGCCCTCGACATTATTGACCATCCAGCTGAACAGGTCGGCATATTCGGACGGATAGGTATAGCCGACGGTGTCGGGCAGGTTGATCGTCGTGGCGCCGGCCTTGATGGCGGTCTCGGTGGCGCGGCGCAGGAACTCGCGGTCGCTGCGGGTGGCGTCCTCGGCCGACCACTCGACGTCGTCGCGCAGGTTGCGGGCGTGGGCCACCGAGCGGGCGATCACGTCGATGACGGCGTCCGGCTCCATCTGCAGCTTGTGCTTCATGTGCAGGTCGGACGTGGCGATAACCACGTGGATCCGGCCGCGCTGGGTCGGCTTCAGGGCCTCGGCGCAGCGATCGATGTCGACCTGGTGGGCGCGGCACAGGCCGGCGATGGTCGAGTTCTTGACGATCTTGGCCACCTCGCGGACGGCCTCGAAGTCGCCGTTCGAGGCGATCGGGAAGCCGGCCTCGATGATGTCGACCCCCATCTCCTCGAGGATCTTGGCCAGCTCCAGCTTTTCTTCCAGCGACATCGAGGCGCCAGGCGACTGCTCGCCGTCGCGCATGGTGGTGTCGAAAATGACGACGTTGTCGCGCTTGTCGAAAGCGGCGGGCGATACGCCCGAGATGGGGGAAGTCATGGGAATACTCGTCGAATGGGGTGTCTGCGTGCGGGCTGCGGGAACTATCCCCTGTGCGCCCGGCCGCGACGAAGCGCGGCCCCTAGAGCGCCCAGGGGCTGATAAGCCGAAGCGAAAGCAGTGCGCGCGCGACGTTCATGGCGGACTTTCTACACATCGCCCTGGAATCGAGCAAGCAATTTGCGCCAGCCGCGCGATCCGTCGCAGCTGGCGCAAGTTTATTCCAGGTCTAGATTAATTTGGGCGCGTAACGATCGGGAAGTCGGTCGGGAACGCGTCAAACCATCCCGTCATCCGCCCCATCGCCGCGCGATCGCCCTCAAGCTTGACCTGCCCGGTGAGGATCTTCGGAACCAGCGACTTGCCGGTGAACAGCGACTCCAGGAACACGGGCCGCGCCACGGTCAGAGTGGCGTCGGCCTTCTCGCCCTCCCCATTTTCGCTTTTGGGAGACGGCTGAGCGACCAGCACGCCGTTGCGCACCTCGACCAGGAACCGCTCGTTCCGATCGGGGAACACAAAGATGATCCGCAGGTGCGCGTCCTTGGCCTTGTCGGGGTTCAGGCGCACCGACAGCACGTCGAAGATCATCGCGCTGTCCAACGCCGCCAGCATGTCCAGCGGGGCCATCGAGGGCGGCAGCTTGCGCACCCCGCCCCGCAGCTCGTCGGCGCCCGTGAGGTAGATGTTACGCCACAGGCTGTTCTCGGTCTGGTAGCCCATCTGGTCGTAGGCCGAGGCCAGCAGGGTCTTGGCCTCCTTGTCGCCATCGTCGGCCATCACCGCGTGGTTCAGCAAGGTGGCGGCCCAGGCGTAGTCGCCCTTCCCCGCCGCCTCCTTGGCCATCGCCTTGACCTTGGCCGCCCCGCCCATGGCGGCGACATAGCGCTTGCCCGCGTCGGCCGGCGGCGCGGGCTCCAGGTGGGCCGGGTTGGCGTCGTACCAGCCCATGTAGCGCTGATAGACCGCGCGGCTGTTGAAGCTCATCGAGCCGTAGTAGCCGCGATTGAACCAGTCCTTGGCCAGGGCCGGCGGCAGCTGGATCCTGGCGGCGATCTCGTCCCCGGTCAGGCCCAGGTTCATCATCCGCACCGTCTGGTCGTGCAGATATTTGTAGGCGTCGCGGTGATCGGCCAGGAAATCCCTGACCACCGTCCCGCCGAAGCGCGGCCAGCCGTGGCTGGTGATCATGGTGTCGGAGACATCGCCGAACAGGCGGATGGACTCGGTCAGGTCGTCGGCCCAGGCCTTGCTGTCGCGGACCAGCGCGCCGCGCGGCGTGAGGATATTGTGCATGGTGACATTGGCGTTCTCGGCCATGTCCAGGATGCGCAGGTCCGGGAAATAGAGGTTCATCTCGGCCGGCGCCTCGGTGCCGGGCGTGTACTGGAAGCGGATCTTCACGCCGTCGAGCGTCAATTCCTGGCCCGTATGGTCGATGCTGATGGTCGGCGGGATCAGCGTGATCGAGCCCTTGGCGATGGTCTGGCCGATGCCCGAAGTGATCTGCCCCTCGACGCCAGGCGGCAGCATGATGCCGAACTGGTACTGGGCCCGACGGCCCATGGCGTTGCCGGCCAGGATGTTCTCGGCGGCGACCTCCTTCATGAAGCCCTCGGGGGCGACGATCGCCACCTTGCCGGCCTTGACGTCGGCCTCGTCCACGACCCCGCGCACGCCGCCGAAGTGGTCGCTGTGGCTGTGGGTGTAGATCACCGCCTTGACCGGCAGGACGCCCAGCTTGTCGTTGACCAGTTCCAGGGCGGCCTGGGCCGTTTCCTTCATGGTCAGCGGGTCGATGACGATCCAGCCGCTGTCGCCGCGCACGAAGGTGATGTTGGAGATGTCGAAGCCGCGCACCTGGTAGACGCGGTCGCTGACCTTGAAGAGCCCGTGCTTGGACAGCAGTTGCGCCTGTCGCCACAGGCTGGGGTTCACGGTGGCCGGCGGCTCGCCCTTCAGGAAATCATAGGCGGCCAGGTTCCAGGCGACCTGGCCGTCGGCGCGCTTGACCAGGGGATCGGTTCGCGTGCCCAGGAAGCCCTGGTCGGCGAACTCAAAGTCCTGCTTGTCGGCCATCGGCAAGGTCGCGGCGAAGGCCTTCTGCCTGTCGACCGTGATCGGGCTGGCTGGATCCCCCGCCCAGGCCGCGCCCGCGACCATCGCCAGAACCGCGACACCGGCCGCCAGAATCTCCCTACGCATCCCGCCCTCCACGTTTTGAAACTTTATAGTTTCATTCTACATAGCATCCATGAGCGGAGTCGCGAAAGTCCCCCCGACCAAGGCCCCTGTCCCCAGAGGTCGCCCAGGTCAGCCCAAGCCCCGGGTCGACAAGGCCGCGCGCGGTCTCGCGGTGCTGGAGGCCGCCGTCGAGGTGTTCTCCGAAAAGGGCCTGCAGATCGCCACCATGCAGGACGTCGCCGACCGCATGGGCGTGGCCAAGATCCTGATCTATCGGCTCTATCCCTCGCGCCAGAGCCTGATCGACGCGCTGTTCGGTGAGATGCTGGTCCGGATCAAGGCCGACGCCGGCCGCCCCTGGGGCGGCTACGGTTCCAGCATCGCGCGCCTGGTCGAGATGTCGCGCGCCAATCCGAAGCTGGCGCTCCTGCTGCTCCGAGACGCCCGAGGCGCGCCCGAGGCGGCTGTCTGGCGAGAGGCCCTGGAAATCCTGCTGACCAAGCTGATCGAACCGTTCGTCGCGCCGCCGGAAGACGCCTCGGACGCCCAGCGCGCGACCTGCAGACACGCGGCCCGCACCTTCATGCCGTTCGTGGTCGAGGCCTGGGCGGCCGGGGTCGAAGAGACCGACGGCATGGACGACACCACCCGCACGCGCTGGTTCGGCGAGATTGTCCGCGCCTGGCGCGAAGCGACCTACGCGGCGGCGGGGCTTACGACTCCGCCTCTTCCGCCGCTTCACGCTTCTTGAGCCAGGCGCGGCTGACCAGGCCCATGGCCAGCCAGATGACGACGGCCAGGGCGATCATGACGATATGTTGCTTGCCGCCGCCCCTCATGGCCTGAACGATCGAATTGCCGGCGAAGGCGGTCAGGGCGATCTTCGGCACGATGCCGATAGCGGTGCCGGCGGCGAAGTCGCGTAGCTTCATCGGCGTCACGCCCGCGGCCATGTTGACGATGATGAACGGCGCCGAGGGCACCAGGCGCACGATCAGGCTGGCCGTGAAGCCGTTCTTGCCGATCATCCGCATGAACTTGTTGACGCCCTCGCCCGCGAAGTCGCGCAGGATCCGCGCGCCGTAGGCCCGGCCCAGCCAGAAGCCGACCAGGGACGAGACCAGAGTGCCGATCCAGCTATAGGCGAAACCGGTCCAGGGCCCGAAGGCGACCACCGCCGCGGCGATCAGCACGAACTGCGGCACGCCCAGGAAGGCCATAACCGCGAAAGCCGCCACGGCCATCGGCAGGGCCCACGGACCGCTGGCCGCGCCCAGCCAGTGCTCGACCGCCGTCTCGCCATTGACGCCTAGCATCTGCGCGCCGAACAGGAAAACGACGCCGACTCCGCCGAACAGCACGAACGAGACCGCCACCGTGCGCCAGGCGCGGGCGTCCATATTGGTCAAGAAGTCGATGATGCGGCGGATCACGGCCCCTCCTCGCCCAGGCGCCGGCCAGGGTCAAGCGGCGCCGCGGCAAACGACAGCGGACACCTGCTGGAGAAAGAGGCGCTTTTCCGGCGGGCGCCGCGAAACGCAATCCGGGGACACATGATTCGCCCGTTACGACATTTCGGTTGCACGGGCTTCACATGACAGCGTTACTTATCCACAGGCCGCAAGGACGGAAAACCTTGGCCCTGTAAGGAGTTTTATCGTGAAGACCCTGGCTGTGATCTCGCGCAAGGGCGGCGCCGGCAAGACGACCTTGGCGGTGAACCTGGCCATTACCGCCCATCTGGCGGGACTGAAGATCATGCTGGCCGACATCGACCCGCAGCGGTCGGCGTCGGACTCCCTGCGCGCCCGCACCGGCGACGGCCCGCTGCTGGCCGAGATCAATGCCGGCAAGCTGTTCTCGACCCAGACCCAGGCGCAGCACGGCGACTTCGACGCCCTGGTCATCGACACCCCCGCCTCCCCGGAAGCCGACGTGTTGCAGGCGATCAACAGCGCCGACCTGTGCGTGCTGGTCTGCCGCCCGACCTTCCTGGATATCGCCTCGGTGGCGCGCTCGGCCGAGTCGGTCCGTCGCCTGGGCAAGAAGGGCGTCATCGTTCTCAGCCAGGCCCCCTCGCGCCGCAACGGCGTGGAGCCGCCGGCCGTGATCAAGGCCGCCGAGGCCCTGCGCTTCACCGGTATGCCGCTGGCCCCGGTCGGCCTGCGCGCCCGCGCCGTCTTTCAGCAGTCGGTCGCCCACGGCCGCTCGGTCTGCGAATGGGAGCCCGGCTCGGCCGCCGCCGAGGAGATCAACCGGTTGTGGGATCTGATCGCCCCCCTGTTGCTGGGCGACCACGTCAAGACCCTCGCCGCGAACCAGGCCTGACGTGCGCTCTAACCAGCCTTCATGAGAATGTCGCCTAACCGCGTTGCGCCGCGGCGAACGGGCGCGTAAAGACCCCCGCAATCCTGAAACGGTCCCGTTTGGCGGACCAGTAAGCACAGGGGAGTCCTCATCATGTCGCTCGAGTCCGCCGCCCTGCGGCGCATCGCACCGTCGGCCACCATCGCCATCAGCGCCAAGGCGCGCGCGCTGAAAGCCGCCGGTCGTGACGTGATCGCCCTTTCCGCAGGCGAACCCGACTTCGACACACCGGACAACATCAAGAACGCCGCGATCGAGGCGATCAAGGCCGGCAAGACCAAGTACACCGACCCTGACGGCATGCCCGAGCTGAAGGCCGCCATCTGCGCGAAGTTCAAGCGCGAGAACGGTCTGGACTACAAGCCGAGCCAGGTCCACGTCGCCCCGGGCGGCAAGCCGGTGATCTACAACGCCCTGGTCGCCACCCTGAACCCCGGCGACGAAGTCATCATCCCCGCGCCTTATTGGGTGTCCTATCCCGACATGGTTCTCCTGGCCGGCGGGACGCCCGTGTCGGTCGAGACCACCGCCGAGAGCGGCTTCAAGCTCACGCCGCAAGCCCTGGAAGCGGCGATCACCCCGAAGACCAAGTGGCTGATCATCAACAGCCCGTCGAACCCCTCGGGCGGCGCCTATGCCCGCGCCGAGCTGCAGGCGATCGCGGACGTCCTGCTGCGCCACCCGCAGGTCTGGGTGCTGACCGACGACATGTACGAGCACCTGGTGTTCGACGATTTCGAGTTCACCACCATCGCCCAGGTCGAGCCCCGGCTCTATGATCGCACCCTGACGATGAACGGCGTCTCGAAGGGCTATTCGATGACCGGCTGGCGCATCGGCTACGCCGCGGGTCCCGAAGCGCTGATCAAGGCCATGGGCAAGATGATCAGCCAGACGACCTCTAACCCCTGCTCGATCTCGCAGTGGGCCGCGCTCGAGGCGCTGAACGGCACGCAGGACTTCATCAAGCCGAACGCCAAGCTGTTCCAGGAGCGCCGCGACCTGGTGGTGTCGATGCTGAACCAGGCCACTGGCCTGCAGTGCCCGACCCCGGAAGGCGCCTTCTACGTCTATCCGTCGTGCGCCGGCCTGATCGGCAAGACCGCGCCGTCGGGCAAGGTCATCGCGACCGACGAGGACTTCGCCGGCGAGTTGCTGGAAGCCGAGGGCGTGGCGGTCGTGCACGGCGCGGCCTTCGGCCTGTCGCCGTTCTTCCGCATCAGCTACGCGACCAGCAACGAGATCCTGGAAGACGCCTGCGCGCGCATCCAGCGTTTCTGCGCCAGCGTGAAGTAAACAGCGCTACGGCGTTGAAACGATGGAGGGGACCGGTTCGCGCCGGTCCCCTTCTTCTTTTTAGCCATTGATCCAGTCGGTCAGGCCTTCGCGGGCGTGAACTTCCCGCAGCGCCGGCCGCTGGCGGATCGTGTCGAGATAGCGCTTCAGGTTCGGCCATTCAGTCGCCGGCTTGGGCATGTTGCGCGTCCAGCGGCACAGGATCGTCGCCAGCAGATCCACGGTCGTGAAGTGGCCGCCGACCAGATAGTCGCGGTCGGCCAGGCGGGCGTCCAGCCGCGCCAGACCCGCCTCGATCCGTTCACGGGCGGCCGCCTGGACGGCCGCCTGCGCCTCGCCACTGGCGGGCTCATGCGGATAAAACCAGGCCCGGAAGTGCGGCTGGAAGCTGTTGGCCAGCCACAGGGTCCAGCTCAGATACTCGGCCCGAGCGGCAGATCCTGGCGGCGGGGCGAAGCCAGCCTCCGGGTGACGCTCGGCCAGCAGGGTCGCGATGCCGGCCATCTGGGTGATCGGCGCGCCATCGACGATCAGGGTCGGCACGACGCCGTCAGGATTGAGCGCCAGATATTCGGGCGTCTTGTGCTCGGCCTTGTCGAAATCGAGCAGCTTGGCCTCGAACGGAACGCCCAACTCCAGCAGCAGCCAGTGGATGGCCGTGCCGGCCGTGCTGGGTGAACCATAGAACGTGTACATCGAACCCTCTCCGCTGATGCGGCGGATAGGCGGATGCTTCCGGGGTCCGGTCAAGCAAAAGACCTCCGCCCTTTTCAGGCGAAGGCCTTGGAGTTCACCGAGTGTCTAGTCCTTGGGCTTTTCGCGCCACTTGGACTTGGCGTCGTCCTTGGTCACGCTCAGGTGGAGCTTGTCGTCATTGATATATTCAACCCAGTCCAGCGGGATCATGTGGTGCTTGAAGCCGGCGCCCAGATCCAGCTTGGCCAGCTCGATCTCCCCGCCGACGATGTGATCGACGCGACCGACATGGCCGCCGTCCGAGCCCACGACTTCCTGGTGCTCCTTGATTTGCGAGAGGTCGATCATGTGTCGTCTCCAAGATTGAGCGAGACCGTCACGGGTCCCTCGCGACATCAAACGGCCACGCCCGTGGTTAAGTTTCAGCTTGCCATGCACGCATGGATTGTTCTTGATACGTTCTGAAGAATTCGAGGGACGACGTATGAGCCTCCGCGCCCTTCTCGCCTGCGCCCTGTTCCTGGTCGCCGGCCCAGGCTTCTCTTCCGCTTGGGCGGATCCCTCGATCGGCAAGCGGGTCGACGCCATTTTCGCCGACGATGCGGTGACCCTGACCGAGGCGGGCAAGACCGTGCTGGTCTACCGAACCAAGCCGCTCGATCCCGCCGCCGAGCCGGGCCGCTCGAACTATGTCGGCGTGCTCTACGCGCCGGACGGAACGGCCTTGACCGAGGACAGGCCCGGCGACCACCCGCACCAGCGCGGTATCTGGTGGGCCTGGATGAAGGTCCAGACCGACGGCAAGACCGTCGCCGACGGCTGGTACATGAAGGGCCTCAGCTATTTCGTCCGCTCCAAGACGTTCCTGGGCGACGCCGAGGGCGGCGGGACCCTGACGGTCGAGGTCGACTGGATGGTCAATTCCGGACCGGAGCTGGCCTATGTAGCCCGTGAGACCACCAAGGTCACCGTGCGTCCCCTGAAGAGCGGCTCGCGACGGGTGGAATTCGACACCACGATCATCTCGCGCGTCGACGCCCTGGGCCTGGGCGGCAGCGAGGACGACCGAGGCTTCGGCGGCTTCTCGATCCGGCTGGTCGATCCCGAGCACCTGACCTTCGCCTCTGGGGGCAAGACGATCACCCCGAACGGCGCGGCGATCACCGCCGGCGGCAACATGGGCTTCGCCTGGACCGGGGACGCCGCGCCCGCCTGGGCGGTGGGCCTGGCCTGCAAGGCCAATGGTCAGGCGGTCACGCGCTGGATGCTGTATAGCGACCGCTCGATGCAGAACTGCGTCTTCCCCGGCCGCGCGCCGCTGGTCCTCAAGAAGGATGAGGCGTTGCATCTGCAGGAAACCTTGGTCATTCGTCCCATCCCCAAGAAGAAGTCCCCGTAAGCCCGCAAGAAAGCCTGGAGAAATGGCCGACATCGTCAATCTGAACCAGGCCCGCAAGGCCAAGGCCAAGGCCGATGACAAGGCCCGGGCGTCCGAGAACCGCGCCAAGTTCGGCCGCACCAAGGCCGAGAAAACCCTGGACGCGGCGCGCGCTGACAAGCTCAAGCGCGACCTCGACGGCGCCAAGCGCGAGGATTGAGGCCAATGGACGTCATATGGCTGGCTTGAAGAAACGCTCGGTGAACCTGGCCGGCCACGCGACCTCGCTGGCTCTGGAGCCGGAGTTCTGGGCGGTGCTGGAGCGCGCGGCGACCGATGAGGCGGTGAGCCTGGCCGGTCTGGTCCAGAGGATCGACCTGGAGCGCGGGGAGCGGCCGCTGGCCTCGGCCTGTCGGGTATTCGCGCTGGCGCGGGCCACTGAGACTAGCGCGACAGGCTAGCGTGCGCTTCGGGCGTCACCGCTGGACGACGCTGTGTCGGGATCGGCGTTGGCTGCGGGTTCGGCGCTTGGCGCAGTGTTCTCGACAGCACCGGCAGGCTCTGGCGCCAGTCGGCCCGATCACCGGCCATCACACCCAGCGTCCACGCGCCCCAGACCGCCGCGCCGAGCACGGCCACGACCAGCAAAGCCGCCCAGAGGCCGCCGCCCTCGCGCCGACCATGATGACCGCCGTTATGAGCAAGCGTCTTGGCCATCGATCAGCCCGGCGCCTTGGGCGCTTCCGGAAGCTTCGGCGCATCCGGCAACTTGGGCGCCGAGGCCGAGATGTTCACGTCGACCTTCTTGTTCTGCGTGAAGCCGCCGGACATCATGAAGAAGGCGAGCACCGCGACAATGACCACCAGGCCGCCCACGATGAACGCCAAGCCCATGTTGCCGCCGCCGCTGCTGGTTTCTTCGGCCATGAGAGTCTCCGTGCCTGTTCGGCTTTGTTCGTGATGGCGGATCAACGGTACGCGAGCTCCGAAGTTCCTTTCCCGACACTTTCACCGCCGCGCGGCGGCGCTGTTGGGGCTTAAGCTGCGCGCGGTTTGTGCTACATATGTTCCATGTATCCCGATGATGACTCGCTCGAAGCCGCTGGCGGCTTTCCGGGCGACCTGCCCTCTCCGCGCATCTCCGACCTGGCCCGGCCGCAGCCGCCGGCCCATGGCCATGCCACGCCCAACTATCTGGACGGCCTGAACCCCGAGCAGCGCGAGGCGGTCGAGACCACCGAAGGTCCGCTGCTGGTCCTGGCCGGGGCCGGCACCGGCAAGACCCGCGTGCTGACCACCCGGCTGGCCCATATCCTGGCGACGGGCCGCGCCCGCCCTTGGGAAATGCTGGCCGTCACCTTCACCAACAAGGCCGCGCGCGAGATGCGCGAGCGGATCACCCACATCATCGGTCCGGAGGCGGAAGGGCTGCGCTGGCTGGGCACTTTCCACTCGGTGGCCGCCCAGATCCTGCGCCGCCACGCCGAGCTGGTGGGGCTGAAGTCGAACTACACGATCATCGACACCGACGATAACGAGCGGCTGCTCAAGCAGTTGATCGAGGCCGAGAACATCGACGCCAAGCGGTGGACGCCGCGGATCCTGTCGCAGATCATCGACGGCTGGAAGAACCGCGGCTGGACGCCCGACCGCGTGCCGGCCAGCGAGGCCGGCGAATTCGCCAACGGCAAGGGCATCAGCCTCTATCGTCAGTACCAGGACCGCCTTCGCATCCTGAACGCCTGCGACTTCGGCGACCTTTTACTGCACAATATCAGCCTGTTCACCGGCCATCCCGATGTGCTGGACGAGTTCCAGCGCCGCTTCAAATACGTGATGGTCGACGAGTACCAGGACACCAACGTCGCCCAGTACCTGTGGCTGCGCCTGCTGGCCCAGGGCCGCCAGAACGTCTGCTGCGTCGGCGACGACGACCAGTCGATCTATGGCTGGCGCGGAGCCGAGGTCGACAACATCCTGCGGTTCGAGCGCGACTTCGCCGGCGCCAAGGTCGTGCGCCTGGAGCGCAACTACCGCTCCACCGAGCACATCCTGGCCGCCGCCTCGGGACTGATCACCGCCAACAAGGGCCGGCTGGGCAAGACCCTGTGGACCGAGGCGACCGGCGGCGAGAAGGTGCGGGTCAGCGGCGTGTGGGACGGCGAGGCCGAGAGCCGGATGATCGCCGACGAGATCGAACGCGCCAAGAAGGCCGGCCGCAAGTACAACCAGATGGCCATCCTGGTGCGGGCCAGCTTCCAGATGCGCGCCTTCGAAGAGCGCTTCGTGATGCTGCAGATCCCCTACAAGGTGGTCGGCGGTCCGCGCTTCTTCGAACGGGCCGAAATCCGCGACGCCCACGCCTATCTGCGCCTGATCCAGTCACCCGATGACGACCTGGCCTTTGAGCGGATCGTCAACACGCCCAAGCGCGGCATCGGCGACACCTCGGTGCAGAAGCTGCTGCAGATCGCCCGGCTGAGCGGCGTCTCGACCGTCGAGGCGGCGCGCCAGATCATCGCCAGCGACGAGTTGCCGGCCCGCACGCGCACGGCGCTCAGCAACTTCATCCGCGACCTCGACCGCTGGCGCTCGCTGATCGGCTCGGTCCACCACCAGCGCCTGCTGGAGACGGTGTTGGAGGAGAGCGGCTATACCGACGCCCTGCGCCTCGACAAGGGTCCGACCAGCCAGACGCGGCTGGAGAACCTGAAGGAACTGGTCCAGTCGATGGGCGCCTTCGATACGCTGGAAGCGTATCTGGAGCACGTGTCGCTGGTCATGGACCTGGACCGCGAAGCCACCGGCGACGCCGTCTGGATCATGACCCTGCACTCGGCCAAGGGCCTGGAGTTCCCGCTGGTCTTCCTGCCCGGCTGGGAGGAAGGCGTTTTCCCCAGCCAGCGCAGCATGGACGACAAGGGCGAGAAGGGTCTCGAGGAAGAGCGCCGCCTGGCCTATGTCGGCATCACCCGCGCCCGCGAGCAGGCCCTGATCAGCTTCGTCGCCAACCGTCAGGTCTATGGCCGCTGGACATCGCAACTGCCCAGCCGCTTCGTCGATGAACTGCCGATCGCCCACGTCGATGCGGGCTCTGAGACCGGCTACTACGGTGGCGGCCCGGGGATGCAGTCGACGGCCGCCTCGCGCTGGGACGATCCCGGCACCTCCGCCTTCCAGGCCGGCAGCAGCTATGACAGCCCCGGCTGGAAGCGCGCCCAGGAACGCACGGCGGGTTTTGGCGAGCGCAACCCCGCCTGGCGCGGCCCCCAGGGCGTCCGCGCCGGCTCGTCCGCCCGCTCGGCCCCGATCGAGGGCGAAGGCCGCCTGGTCGCCGTCTCGGCCCCGGCCGGCAGCGCCTATGCGCGCGGCGACCGGGTGTTCCACGTCAAGTTCGGCTACGGCCAGGTGACGTCCATCGAGGGCAACAAGCTGACCGTGGCCTTCGATAAGGCCGGCGAGAAGAAGGTCATCGACAGCTTCGTCGAGAAGGCCTGAACAAAGGCGGATGCTCCCCCGCGGCGCGTGAGGAGCATCTTTCCCCCGCGCCCCGATGTCGCGGGGGTTGAACGCGACAAGCGGATAACCATATGCTAGTCAGGAAGCAGTCAAACGCTTCAGCCAAGGTGGCTGAGCAACTAGGCGCTCCATCGCCCCCACCGTCATCGACGGCTCCGGGCGGATATCTCCACCCCTTATGATCTATCGGGTCCGGCGACACGCCCGACCCTTGTCTGGAACTTTATGAAAACCAACTTTACCCGTAAGGCCGCCGCCAAGAGCGCGCCCCACATGCCTTCGACCTTCCGCACCGCGACGCCCGCACGCTCCACTCAGCCCGACTGGGTCTGGCCGGGCCTTACCCGCGCCCAACTGCGCGACATCGTCATCGACCAGATCGGCTAAGTCAGCCGTCTCTCCGCCAGCCACGTCTCCCACGCCCCGACCACGACCAGGATCAGGGTTGTCGCTACCGACAAGGTCAGCGGGCTGACGTGGCTCGCGATCGGGGTCAACCCCGCCAGCAGCGCCAGGCCGACGATCCGCGTCCTCGACCACTGCCTGAACACCGCTAGCTTGAAGATCAGAGCTCCGAACAGGAACAGCGCCGGTCCGCCGATCACGGCGGCGGCGGTCTTGAAATCGGTATGGCCCAGCGGATGGTGCAGCACCCACTCGTCGCCGACCGCCGCCACGATGACCCCGGCCACCGGTAGAAGGTGGCTGTAGGTGTAGGCCACCCGCGCGATCCGGCCGGGATTGTCGGAATGAGCGATGGCCTCGCTGGCCGCCTCGGCCGTGAACGAGAAATAGATCCACCACATGGCGATGCTGCAGACCAGGGCGCTGGCGAAAGCGGCGATCACCTCGAAAGTCCATGGCAGGCCGACCACCGTGGTCCCGGTGACGATCACCGACTCGCCCAGGGCGATGATCGTGAACAGGGCGCAGCGCTCGGCCAGGTGACCGCCCTCGACGACCCAGTCGGTTGAGGACGAGCGCCCCAGGCCGGGCGTCCAGAAGCCCATGGCCGGCGAGGCGTATTCGATGGCCATGGCCAGAGCCCAGATCAGCAGCCGCGCCTCGCCCTGCTGGAAGGCGCCGCCGATCCAGAAGACCGCCGACAGGGACAGCCAGGACAGGATGCGGATGAAGTTCAGCCGGTGGGCGGGCTCGCGCCAGACGCCGACCAGGAAGAACAGGCTCCGCCCCACCTGGATAAACACATAGGCGCAGGCGAAGACCAGGCCGCGCTTTCCGAAGGCGTCCGGGATAGCGGCCGACAGCACCAGGCCCGCCGCCATCAACACGAACAGCATCACCCGCACCGGCGTCCGCTCGGGGTCCATCCAGTTGGTGACCCAGGCGGTGAACACCCACGCCCACCAGACGGCCAGCAGCAGCAGGCCCGCGTGCAGCAGGCCAAGGCCGGTCGGGTGTCCGATGACGGCGTGGGACAGCTGGGTGACCGCGAACACGAAGACCAGGTCGAAGAACAGCTCCACATAGGTGACGCGGGCGTGTTCGCGCCCGTGGCGTTCGCGCAGCAGCGGCTTTTGGCTCATGATGTCCCTCTTCACGCCCAACCTAGAGTCCGGCCGCTGAGTCTCGCGAGCGGGATTTCGAACCAAAAGCCTTCGTCGCGCGCTATGCCGACATGGCCCCGTGGCTCAAACACATCCTTGGCCGTCTGAAGGCCTTCGCCCTCACCCGCCCCGTCGCTCTTGGCGCGCCGGCCTGCGCCGTGCTCGGCGCCCTGGCGGGCCTGGCCATGCAGACCGGCGACCAGCATCTCGGCTACACGCCCGAGATGGAACCCGCCCAGTATGCGCGACAGGACTACGCCGAGCCGATCTCCTGGCCGGCGGGCAAGATCCCGGACTACGTGGTCGGTACGGACTTCCTGCGGGCGACGCAGCCCCCGCCGCCGATCCAGTACGCTGACTACGAACCGCCGCCGGCGCCCGAGCTACCGCCCTATGTCCCCGCCCAGCACGGTCCGGCGACGCCCCCACCGCCAGCCGATGCGCCGAATTGGGCGTCAGAACGCGGCGACATCCTCGACATCTCCCTGCCCGAGGATCGCAAGCCCCAACCCGTATCGACCTCCACGCCCCCGATGATGGTCGACGCCGCCGCCACGGGCATGACGACGCGCTGAAGGCTCGCTTTTTGACGCCTTTGCCGCTAACGGAGCGGCATGACCGACTATACGCCCCAGCAGATCGTCGCCCGCGGCGCGCGCGCCGAAGCCGAGACCGCCGCCGACGCCATCGACAACCATCCGGGCCTGGAAGGCGCCACCTACTCGATCCTCGAAGAGGACGAGGACAAGGGCATTTGGCGCATCGACGCGTTCCCGACCACCGATGAGGAAGACGCCAGCCTGATGGCCGTGCTGGGCGAATACGACCTGAAGGTCGTGCGCGACACCCTGGCCGACGCCGACTGGCTGGCCATGGCGCTGTCGGGCCTGCCGCCCGTGCGCGCCGGCCGCTTCTTCGTCTATGGCATGCATGACCGCGGCCGCCTGCCGGCCAGCACCGTCAACCTGCGCATCGAGGCTGGCGCGGCGTTCGGCACGGGCCACCACGGCACCACCGTCGGCTGCCTGCAGGCCTATGATCGCCTGATCAAGGCCCGCAAGTTCAACAAGGTGCTGGACGTCGGGGCCGGCACCGGCCTGCTGGCCATCGCCGCCGCCCGCACCGGCAGCAAGCTGGCCGTCGGCACCGACATCGACAAGCCGTCCGTGCGGATCTCCAAGGAGAACGCCAAGGTCAACAAGGCCAACGCCAGGTTCGTGCACGCCTCGGGTCTGTCGAATCCGCTGGTGGCCAACAACGCCCCCTACGATCTGGTGTTCGCCAACATCCTGGCCCGCCCGCTGATCAGCCTGGCCCAGGACATCAAGCGCGCCCTGGTTCCCGGCGGCACGGTCATCCTGTCGGGCCTGCTGCGCACCCAGGAGCGGATGGTCAAGGCCGCCTACCTCTCGCGCGGCTTCAAGGTCGTGAGCCGCATCCACCGCGACGCCTGGGCGACCCTGGTCTTGCAGCGGCCGTAGGACTTCCCTGTTCGCATGGGGAGGCTTAAATCCTCCCCATGCGCCAGACCTTCGACGAATCCACCGACCCGTCCTTCGGGCCCAAGCATGTTCCGCTGATCCGCGCCGCCATGGCCGCGCAGGGCCTGGACGGCTTCCTCGTGCCGCACGAGGATGAGCACCAGAACGAATATCTGCCAGCCGCTAATGACCGACTGGCCTGGGCCAGCGGCTTCACCGGCTCGGCCGGCGCGGGCGTGATCCTCAAGGACCGCGCCGCCGTCTTCGTCGACGGTCGCTATACGCTGCAAGTCCGCCAGCAAGTCGACCAGGGCGTGTTCGAGATCCGCGATCTCGTCGAGGGCGGCGTACCGGCCTATCTGGAGACGACCGAAAGGGGCGCGGTGATCGGCTATGACCCCCGCCTCCACAGCCCCTCGGCCCTGGAAGGCCTGAAGGCCGCCGCCAGCCGCGCCGGCGCGATCCTCAAGCCCGTCGCCGCCAACCCGATCGACCAGGCCTGGGGCGAGGCCCGTCCCGCCCAGCCGATGGCCCCGATCGTGCCGCAATACGTCGAATACGCCGGCGAGGAGTCCAGCTCCAAGCGCGCCCGGGTCGGCGCGGCGATCGCCGCCTTCGGCGCCGACGCGGCGGTGATCACCGCGCCCGCCTCGATCGCCTGGCTGTTCAATGTCCGCGGCGGCGACGTCATCCGTTCGCCGTTGCCGCTAGCCCAGGCGATCCTCAACGCCGACGGCACGGCGCGCCTCTTCCTGGAGCCGGCCAAGGTCACCCAGGACCTGCCCGCCTGGCTCGGCAACCAGGTCTCGCTGGAAACGCCGGACAAGCTGGAGGAGGCGCTGGGCGACCTTTCGGACAAGACCGTCGTGGTCGATCCGACCCAGTCCTCGGCCTGGTACTTTGACCAGCTGGCCGCCGCCGGTTCCAAGATCGTCCGGGCCATGGATCCCTGCGCCCTGCCGCGCGCCTGCAAGAACGGCGTCGAGTTGGACGGCACGCGGGAGGCCCACAAGCGCGACGGCGCGGCCCTGACCCGCTTCCTCCACTGGCTGGCCACCGAGGGTCAGATCAACCCGCCGGACGAGAAGGAGGCCGTCGCCAAGCTGGAAGGCTTCCGCGAGGCCACGGGCCGGCTGAAGGACCTGTCCTTCGACACCATCGGCGCGGCCAACGGCCACGGCGCCCTGCCCCACTACCACCCGACCGAACGCTCCAACGAGCGCGCCGCCATGGGCTCTCTATTGCTGGTCGACAGCGGCGGGCAGTATCTGGACGGCACCACCGACGTCACGCGCACGGTCGCCATCGGCGAGCCGTCGGCGGAGATGATCAACCGCAACACCCTGGTGCTGAAAGGCCACCTGGCCATCGCGCGCCTGCGCTTCCCGCCCGGCACCACCGGCTCGGCCATCGACGCCTTCGCCCGCGCCGCGCTCTGGGCGCACGGCCTGGACTACGACCACGGCACCGGCCACGGCGTCGGCGTCTATCTGGGGGTTCACGAGGGCCCGCAGCGGATTTCCAAAGCCCCGAACACCATCGCCCTGCAGCCCGGCATGATCGTCTCGAACGAGCCCGGCTACTACAAGGACGGCGAATACGGCATCCGGATCGAGAACCTGGAAGTCGTCATGCCGGCCGAGGACGTCCCCGGCGGCGACCGCCCGATGCACCGCTTCGAGGCCCTGACCCTGGCGCCGATCGACCGCCGCCTGATCGACAAGAGCCTGCTGAGCGCCGAGGAAGTGACCCAGTTCGACGCCTACCACGCCCGCGTGCTGGCCGAGATCGGCCCTCGAGTCGAGCCCGAGGTCCGGGCCTGGCTGGAAGAGGTCTGCGCGCCGCTCTAGGCGGCGCGCGCGACGCCTACTTCAACCGCGTCCACCGCTGCGTCTTGCACAGCGGCGCGACGATGCAGCCCTTCAGCTTCAGCTCGTTGTCGCTGAGCAGTTCGACCGTGCCCGAATAGGTGCCGCCATCGTCGGGGTTATAGACCTTGCCGCCGGTCCACTTGGTCGGGCCGCCGGAGAAGTCGTACAGCATCTGCAGGTTCTTCAAGGGACGGCCGCGCTGGGACTCGTCCTTGTTCTTGGCGTCCTTCTGGGCCGGGTTGGCCTTGATGTGGTCGGACGTAATCAGCTTGCCGCACAGGCTGTTGCCACAGCGGGCGATCTCGACCTGGCCGCCGTTGGTCGGCGTCTGCCAGACCCCGGTGACGTCGGCCGCGAAGGCCGAACCGGCCGTAACAGTAAGGGCGGCGGCAAGCAGGATAGTGCGCAGCATTCGATACTCCCGATGGGTTCGCGCCTTCAAATGCGCGTTTGAACCCATTCGTTGCGTGATCCGCCCAGTCAGGACAAGGCCGAAGGCGAAAACGAGGCGGGAATTGCGGTTGCGGCGATGCGCCTCAACCGTGGACGCGCGCCCGGCGGGGGCTGACCGCGCCCTTGGGCGGCGTGTAGCCGTCGTCGTCCAGCCGGCCGAGGGTCATGCCCAGGCGGCCCGGAAGGTCGCGTACATGCGGCGCGCCGTTCAAGCTCGCCGCCGCCAGCGCCACCTGTCCGCAGGCATAGGCGTCGCCCGCCGCGTCGTGGTGCTTGAAGTCGACGCCCAGGTGGCCGCAGACCACGTTCAGCTTGTGCGACGACAGCTCCGGCCAGACGCCGCGCGCCACCTGCACCGTGCACAGATAGTCGAAGCCCGGCGCCCGCACCCCATAGTGCTCGCATGTCCGGCGGATCACACTGACGTCGAACGAGGCGTTGTGGGCCAGCACCAGCGCGCCTTCCAGCTCGGGCCGCAGCCGCTCTAGAACGTCCGGCCACTCGTCGGCATCCTCGACATGCTGAGGACCGATGCCGTGAAAGGCGATGTTGAACCGCGCGAACCGGTTCCCGGGCGGTCGGATGTAGTGGTGCTCGATCCGCGCTACCTGGCCGTCCTCGATCCAGGCCAGGCCGATCGAACACGGGCTGGCGCGCTGCTCGTTGGCGGTCTCGAAGTCCAGAGCGATGACCTTCATTTGGCGACCATCTCCAGCCACTCGTCTTCGGTCATAACCTGGATGCCTAAGTCGGTCGCCGTCTTCAGTTTCGAGCCCGCGCCGGGACCGGCGACCACCAGATCGGTCTTCTTCGACACCGACGAGGCGACTTTCGCACCAAGGCTTTCGGCCTGAGCCTTGGCCTCATCGCGGGTCATCTTCTCCAGCGAACCGGTGAAGACGATGGTCTTGCCGGCCACGGCCGTGTCGGTCTTGGGCTTGGCGACCGGCTGGATGTCCAGCTCGGCGACGAGGTTGGCGACCTTGGCGCGGTTATGTTCCTCGGCGAAGAACCGGGCCAGCGACTGGGCGGCCACCGGACCAACGCCGTCGATGGCGGCCAGGTGCAGGTAGTCCTCGCCGGGCGCACCCGAGGCGGCGGCGACCAGCCCTTGTGCGAAGGCGTCCCAGGTCCCGTAGCGCTGGGCCAGGGCCGCGCGGGCGGGCTTGGTCAGCTTCGGCACGGCATGGCCGATCTTGATCTCCAGGTCGTCGGTCTGCGGCCAGGGATCGGCGACCAGACCGCCTCTCCCCGCCTCGACCAGCGTGTCCAACGCCTTGGGCCCGACGCCCGGCGCGGTGGAAAGCTCCAGATAGGTCTCGCCCGGCAGGCCCTTGGCGGCGGCCTCGGCAGCGGCTCGCAGGTCCTCGAAGCGGTCGAAGTTGCGGGCCAGCACGGTCGAGGTCGTCTCGCCGATGTCGCGCGCGCCCAGGCCGTAGATCATCCGGTCCATGCCGATCGTACGGCGCGCCTCGATGCCCTTGACCAGGTTGGCGACCGAGGTCTCGCCATACCCCTCGCGTTCGCGCAGGGCCGAGAGCTTGTCCTCGTCCTTGGCCAGCTTGAAGATGTCGGCCGGCTCGGTAATCCAGCCCTCGTCGAAGAAGGCCTGAAGTTGCTTCTCGCCCAGGCCCTCGATGTCGAAGGCGCGGCGCGACACGAAATGGCGCAGATGCTCGACCCGCTGGAACGGACAGGCGAACTCGCCGGTGCAGCGGCGCACCACCGATTCCTGGCCCGAGGCCGTGACCTCGCGGGCCAGCGGCGTCTTCAGCGGACACGGACAGACGTGCGGGAATTCGTAAGGCGCGGGCGCCGGATCGGGCCGCGCATCCAGGGCCACCTCGACAATCTGCGGAATGACGTCGCCGGCCCGCTGGATCACCACGGTGTCGCCGAGGCGGACGTCCAGGCGGGCGATCTCGTCGGCGTTGTGCAGGGTGGCGTTGGTCACCGAAACGCCGCCGACCGTCACCGGCTTCAGCCGCGCCACCGGCGTGATCGCGCCGGTGCGGCCGACCTGCAGGTCGATGGCTTCCAGGATCGTGCGGGCCCGCTGGGCCGGGAACTTGCGGGCGATGGCCCAGCGCGGCGAGCGCGACACGAAACCCAGGCGGCGTTGCTGCTCCAGGTCGTCGACCTTGTAGACGACCCCGTCGATGTCGAAGCCTAGCGTGGGCCGCAGGGCCTCGAACTGGGCGTAGACGTCCAGCAGGCCCTGGGCGTTCTCGACCCGCTTGGCTGGCGGGGCCGTGGTGACGAAGCCCCACTCTGCGAGCATCGAAAGCGCGCCCCACTGGCTGTCGGCGAACGGCTCGGACACCAGGCCCCAGGCATAGCCGAAGAATCGCAGCGGCCGCTGGGCGCTGATCTTCGGATCGATCTGGCGCAGCGAGCCGGCGGCGAAGTTGCGCGGATTGGCGTAGGTGCGCTGACCAGCTTCTTCGGCGGCCTGATTGAAGGCGGCGAAGGCCTCCAGCTCGACATAGACCTCGCCGCGCACCTCGATCACGTCGGGCCAGCCCGAGCCCTTCAGGCGGTGGGGGATGTCGGCGATGGTGCGCAGGTTGGCGGTGACGTCCTCGCCCACCCGGCCATCGCCCCGCGTCGCGCCCTGGACCAGCACGCCCTTCTCGTAGCGCAGCGAAGCCGACAGGCCGTCGATCTTGGGCTCGGCCGTATAGGCGACCGTGTCGGAGGGCGTGAGACGCAGGAACCGCCGGATCCGGGCGTCGAACTCGATCGCCTCGTCGTTGGAAAAGGCGTT
Organism: Caulobacter sp. GW822-FHT01G02; assembly: GCF_058802865.1. NCBI lineage: Bacteria > Pseudomonadati > Pseudomonadota > Alphaproteobacteria > Caulobacterales > Caulobacteraceae > Caulobacter > Caulobacter sp. GW822-FHT01G02. The sequence goes on along the minus strand of NZ_JBXAON010000001.1, from coordinate 774,264 downwards.
GTCGAGGCTGAGCATCGGCACGCCGTGCTCGACCGGGGCGAATTGCTCGGCCCGCGCCGCGCCAACCCGCATGGACGGGGAATTATCGCGAACCAGGTGCGGAAAGCGGGTCTCGATGTCGAGGTTGCGGCGCTTGAGGGCGTCGTACTCGGCGTCGCTGATCGTGGGCGCATCCTTCTGGTGATACGCGATGTCGTGCGCGGTCAGCTGGTCGGCCAGGCGCTCCAGTTCCTCGACGGCCTGGGCTTCGGTGAGGTCGGCGACGGGGATGAGGGACACAGCGGCGAATCCGAAAGACGGGAAGTCCCCGCAGGTTAGCAACGCCGTCCTGACGGGGGGAGTCAGCGATGTGGTCGCCTGTCAGGGGAAATTTGGCCCGTCCCTTGCGCCGCAAGGCTTGAAGGAGCCTTCGATGTTCAAAGCCGGCACAAATAACGCTCTGCCCGTCCTGTCGCGGGACGGTCCGCTGGACGCCCTGCGGTTCCTGGCGGCGCTGTTCATCGTGCTCTACCACGTGGCCGAGCGGGCCCCGGTGTCGCTGTTCAGCCTGTCGCCGGCCTTCGGGCGCGGCTATCTGGCGACGGATTTCTTCCTGATGTTGTCCGGCTATGTGCTGGCCCGGGCCTATGGCCCCCGCGTTGAAAGCGCCGACGTCGACACACTGACCTTCCTGAAGCGGCGCGTGCAGCGCATCTGGCCGCCGCATCTGGTGATGCTGGCTCTGTTCGTCGCGTTCTTCGTTGGAACCTCGGCGATCGGCCTGGCGCCGCAGAACCCGCAGTGGTTCCAGTGGGACCAGCTGCTGCCGCAGGTCTTCCTGGTCCAGGCCTGGTTCGCGCCAGGGAGCTCGGGCTGGAACACCCCGACCTGGACCCTGTCGGCCCTGATCGTGGCCTACGCTCTGTTCCCGATGGTCTGGCGGCGGGTGGCGGCGACGCGGCGGCCGCTGGCGCTCTTGATCCTGGGCGTCTGCGCCTACGTCGCCATCGACCAGGCCGCGCTGATGGTCTTCGGCATCCCCGGCTATCAGCTACCGCTGCGCTTCGGCTTGATCCGGGGCATACCCCTGTTCATGATCGGCCTTCTGGTCGCCCGCCTGCCGGTGACGACCCTGGCGCGCCGACAGGCCCTGCCGCTGGCCGTGGCGACCCTGGCTGCCGTCGTCGGCATCCAGGCCCTGGGCCGGTTCGACTATTTCAGCCTGGCCCTGCTGGGCTTCCTGATCTACGCGGCCGGGGCCTCCAAGCCGCGCGCCTGGCGCTGGGCCGGCGTGGCCGGGAAGCTGTCGTTCTCGCTGTTTCTGACCAACACCCTGACGGCGGCCATGTGGTTCGGCGTCGCGCGGATGGTCGAGAGCAAGCTCGGCCTGCCCTCGGCGGCGGCCTGGGCGCTGTGGGCGCTGGCGATCCCGGCGACGATCTTCGTGGCGTGGCTGTTCGAGCGGGCGGTCGACGCGCCGTTGCAGCGGTGGATGAAGGGCCGTTCCCAACAACTGCTTGAAGTGAAGGTGTCAGCTTCTACCGCTCAAGCCTAACTTCACTTGTCATCCCGGAAAGCCCGAAGGGCTTGTCCGGGACCCAGGGGTCGGCGCACCGCGGTTGCCCCTGGGTCCCGGCTCTTCGCTTCGCTGCAGCCGGGATGACAAGAATAGATTTGACTGGGTAGTGCCGGCTCTAAGCCATCAAGGCCCGCGCCGCCGCGCGCGCGGCTTCCGTCACCTCGGCGCCCGACAGCATCCGCGCGATCTCTTCCTCGCGCTCGGCCGGACTGAGCGGTTCGACCTTGGTGCGGGTCGAGGTGTCGTCGCCCGACTTCGAGATCCGCCAGTGGGCGTCGCCCCGCGCGGCGACCTGGGCTGAGTGGGTGACGACCAGAACCTGGGCGTTCGAGGCCAGGCGCTTCAGGCGCAAACCCACCGCGTCGGCCACGGCCCCGCCGACGCCTTGATCCACCTCGTCGAAGATCATCAGCGGCTGCGGACCGCCGCCGCGCCCCGCCAAAGCCGCCTTAAGGGCCAGGGCGAAGCGGGCCAGTTCGCCGCCCGAGGCGATGGCCTCCATCGGGCCGAACGGCGCGCCGGGATTTGTCGAAATCTCGAAGGCGATGCGGTCCAGGCCGGTCGGGCCAGCGCGATCCTCGGCCAGGGGCTCGACAGCGACGCGGAACCTGGCCTTTTCCAGCTTCAGCGGGGCCAGTTCGGCCTCGACGGCCTTGGCCAGGGCGTCGCCGGCGGCGCGGCGCTCGGTCGACAAGGCCTCGGCGGCGTAGAGATAGGCCTCGCGGGCCTCGGCGGCCTCCTTGTCGGCGGCCTTCAGGGCCTCTTCGGAGGTTTCGATGGCCTGAAGGCGCGCGGCGAACTCGGCGCGCTTGGCCGGCAGATCCTCGACCAGGACATTGAGCTTGCGGGCCATGCCGCGCAGGGCGAACAGGCGCTCCTCGGCCTTTTCCAGGCGATCGGGCTCGAACTCGAAACTCTCGGCGACCGAATCGATGGCGGCGCTGGCTTCCTGGGCCTCGACCAGAGCCCGGTCGACGGCCTCGCAGGCGGCGGATAGCCGGGTCATGGCCGCGCCGTCGGCCGGGGCGCCGGCCTGCAGGGCGCGCTCGCGGGCCCGCTCCAAGGCGCGATAGGCCTGGGCCAGCTTTCCGGACAAGGCGTCGCCGCCCAGGGCGTCCTGGGCCGAGGCGATGTCGATCATGGCCTTTTCGGCCGAGCTCAGCAGGGCCCGCTCCTCGGCCAGGGCCGCCTCCTCCCCTTCGCGGGGATCGAGACGGTCCAGTTCGGAGAGGCGCAGGGTCAGTTCCTCGGTCTCGGCGGCGGCGCGGCCGGCCAGGTCGCGCAGCGCGGCGGCCGCCTCGCGGGCGGCGCGCCAGGCGCTCCAGGCCGAGCCGACGGCGCCGACGCTGACGCCGCCGAAGACATCCAGCAGGCCGCGGTGGGTCTTGGGATCCAGCAGGCCGACGGTCTCGTGCTGGCCGTGAACCTCCAGCAGCAGCGCGCCGAGGTCCTTCAGCACGCCAACACTGGTGGCCTGGTCGTTGACGAAGGCGCGGCTGCGACCGTCGGGCGACAACTGCCGGCGCAGGACAAGATCCTCGTCACGGGCATAGGCCAGGCCCTTGTCGTCCAGATAGGCGAAGGCCGGGTGGTCGGCCGGCAGGGCGAACATCGCCGTGGCCGAGGCGTGGCCGGCGGCCCCTCGGCGCACCAGCCCCGCGTCGGCGCGCGCGCCGGTGGCCAGACCCAGGGCGTCGAGAATGATCGACTTCCCCGCCCCGGTCTCGCCGGTCAGCGCGGTCAGGCCCTCGCCGATGGCCAGGTCCAGGCTCTCGATGAGCACGACGTCACGGATGGAGAGGCCGATCAGCATGATGCGCAAGATCGCCGGGAATCAGGATTTTTCAAAGCGCAAAGGTAGAACGAAACGGGACCAGGCATCCGATCCCGTCGCTTCTACATGCCCAGGACGCCCATCAGGCCCTTCCTGGACTTCTTTTCGCCCGGAGGCGCCAGGGTCGTGTCCTTGTCCTTCGACAGGACGCGCTCCAGGACGTTGCGCTTGGCGCCGGCCTTCAGCGGCTCGACGGCGGGACGCAGGCCATTGTCGTTGAGCAGCTTGTAGGCGTCGGCGTACCAGCGGTCGCCCGGGAAGTTGTAGCCCAGAACCGCGCCGTTGCGCTTGGCTTCCTCGGTCAGGCCGATGGTCAGATAGGCCTCGACCAGACGATAGAGCGCTTCAGGCGTGTGCGAGGTGGTCTGGTGCTTCTCGATGACCGTCTTGAAGCGGCCGATGGCGGCCAGGGTCTGGCCGTTCTTCAGGTAGTAGCGACCGATGGCCATTTCCTTGCCGGCCAACTGGTCGTTGACCATGTCGATCTTCAGGCGGGCGTCCTGGGCGTACTCGGTGGTCGGGTAGCGTTGGACGACGTCGCGCAGCGCGGCCAGGGCCTGCTCGGTGGCGGCCTGGTCGCGGTTCACGTCGACGATCTGTTCGAAATAGCAGATGGCCTTCAGATAGTAGGCGTACTGGGCCGACGGGTTGCCGGGGTACAGCGAGATGAAGCGGTCCGAGTCGCCGATGGCGTCGGCGTACTGGTTACCCATGTAGTGGGCGTAGCCGGTCATCAGAATCGAGCGGCGCGACCATTCCGAATAAGGGTGCTGGCGCTCGACCTCGCGGAAATAGTCGACGGCTTCGTTCCAGTTGCCACGGTCCAGGCGGTTGGCGCCCGTGGAATACAGCAGCTCGACCGGGCGCTCTTCGTAGGCGAGGGTCGGCTTCTTGGCCTTGCCCGCGCAGCCCGCCACCGACACGGCGACCAGCATGGCGGCGATCGTGACGGCCGAACGTCCCTTGAAATTACGAAGCACGGAGTCTCTCACCCTCGAAGCAAACGCGCGCCCCAGCGCCGTGCAAGGCTTCTACACCACGCCGTCGAAGGCGCAAATGCGAACGCCGAGCCCGACTCCCGGAGACGCTATCTAGACCGCTTCAGCCAGTTCCGACGCGAGGGCGCGTAGGCGCCAGGCGCGCGGCTGGGCCATCAATGCCCGAACCACGGCGTTATTGAGGCCGTGACCGGCCAGAACGCCTTCGAAGCGGCCCACAAGCGGCTTGCCCAGCACATAGAGGTCGCCGATGGCGTCCAGCGCCTTGTGGCGAACGAACTCGTCCGGACGGCGCAGGCCTTCCGGGTTCAGCACGCGATCGCCGTCGATGACCACGGCGTTCTCCATCGAGCCGCCCCGGGCCAGGCCGATGGCGCGCAGGGCCTCGACATCGCGGACGAAGCCGAAGGTGCGGCAGTCGGAGAGCTCAGCGCGGAACGAGTCTTCGTCGACGACCAGATCCACGGCCTGACGGCCGATGGCCCGCGAGCCGAAGGCGATCTCGAAGGCGACCTCGAACCGGTCCGACGGCAACAGGCTGGCGCGCTTGTCGCCCTCCTCCACCGTGATCGGGGCCAGGATCTCGATGTACTGGCGGACGGCTTCCTGCTTGCGGCGGCCGGCGCGATCCAGGATCTGGACGAAGGGCTCGGACGAGCCGTCCATGATCGGCACTTCCGGACCGTCCACCTCGACGACGCAGTTGTCGATCGACAGGGCCGCCAGGGCCGCCATCAGGTGCTCGATGGTCGAGACGCGGACGTCGTCGCCATTGCCGATCACGGTGCCGAGCTGCGTCTGGCAGACCGCCTGGGCGGTCACGGGGACGCGGTTGTCGCGGTTCTGCACATCGGTCCGCACGAAGACGATCCCCGTGTCAGGGGCCGACGGACGCACCGAGACGCGCACGTGCGCGCCCGTGTGCAGGCCGATCCCCGCGAAGATCACCGGTCCCGCGACCGTGTGCTGAAAATAACCCGAAGCCGACACTAGAGACACCTTATCGTTCGACGGACGACTCTGCGGTCGTCCTTTCGCCCCAGCTTCCATCTAGGAAGGATGCTGCGTCGCGGCAAAGCAAAGTCTGTTTCGGATTGTTACGCGCTAAACGACTGACTTGATTACAGATTTGTCACAGAAACGCAGGCGCGGAAACAGACCGTCGGTCGACGATCCGTGCTCGGGAATCTTGGTCCCCGGCTCCCCTAGCGGCTCGGCGAAACCAGGACTACGCTCCGCCGCCAAAGCGATAACCGTTTCCGGGAATTTCGGTTTCATGATCAAGAGCTTGCGTATCGTCGCCCCCATGGCCGCTTCCGCGGCGGTCCTCGCCGTCGCCCTCGCCGGGGCGGCCCACGCGCAGACGCCCGCCAAGCCGCACGTCTTCACCGCCAAGGACATGGCGAGCCTGGATCGCCTGTCTGATCCGCGCGTCTCGCCCGACGGTCGCCATGTGCTCTATTCGGTGCGGACCATGGACTATCCGGCCAACAAGGCCGCGATGTCGCTGTGGATCGCCGACCTGAAGGCCAGGATGGCGCCGCGCCGGCTGAAGATCTCGGACGGCGGCGCGTCGAGCGGCCGCTGGAGCGCCGACGGCAAGACCATCTACTTCTCATCCAGCCGCGCCGGCGGGATCGAGCAGGTGTTCAAGACCGACGTCATGGGCGAGACCGCGACCCAGGTGACCGCGGCCCCGTTCGACGTCCAGGCCTTCAAGGTCGCCCCGGACGGCAAGACCATCGTCGTGGGCCTGGCCGTGTTCCCCGATTGCGCCGACTTCGCCTGCACCGAGGCCAAGCTGGCCGCCAAGACCGCGACCAAGGCCACGGGCGTCGTCTATGATCGCCTCTTCGTCCGCCACTGGGATACATGGAACGACGGGACCAAGAACCACCTCTTCGCCTGGACGCTGGACGCCAACGGCGTGGCGGCAGGCCAACCGGTCGACCTGATGAAGGGTTTCGACGGCGACACGCCCACCAAGCCCTATGGCGACGACGCCGACTTCACGATCACGCCGGACAGCAAGGGTCTGGTGTTCTCGGCGAAGGTCGCGGGCAAGGATGAGGCCTGGACGACCAACTATGACGTCTGGAGCGCGCCGCTGGACGGCTCGGCCAGGGTCCAGAACCTCACGGCCGGCAACAAGGCCTGGGACGCCGCCCCGGTGTTCTCGCCCGACGGCAAGCTGGCCGCCTATCGCGCCATGAAGCGCCCCGGCTTCGAGGCTGATCGCTTCGCCATCATTGTGCGCGACATGGCCACCGGCCAGGAACGCGAACTGGCGCCCAACTGGGACCGCTCGGCCGACTCCATCGCCTGGAGCCCGGACGGCACGACGATCTACGCCACCGCCCTGGACGTCGGCCAAGGCAAGCTGTTCGCCATCGACGTGAAGAGCGACAAGGTCGTCGCGCTCACCGGCGACGGCCATGTCACCGGCTTCGATGTGGGCCCGGCGGGCATCGTCTACGCCTCGGACTCGCTGAAGAGTCCGTCGGAGCTGTTCCTGCTCGGGTCCAAGCGCCCGGTGGTGAGGGTGGCCAGCGTCTCCAGCGAAGCGCTCAAGGACGTAGCCTGGGGCGAGCCGGAACAGTTCAACTTCAAGGGCTGGAACGACGAAACCGTGCATGGCTTCATCGTGAAGCCGGCCAACTTCGATCCGGCCAAGAAGTATCCCGTGGCCTTCCTGATCCACGGCGGTCCGCAGGGCTCGTTCAGCAACAGCTGGTCCTATCGCTGGAACCCGCAAATCTACGCCAATGCCGGCTACGCCGTGGTGATGGTCGATTTCCACGGCTCGACCGGCTACGGTCAGGCCTTCACCGACGCGATCAGCCAGCACTGGGGCGACCGCCCGCTGGAGGACCTGCAGAAGGGCTGGAGCGCGGCGCTGGGCAAGTACGCCTTCCTGGATGGCGACCGCGCCTGCGCCCTGGGGGCCTCTTACGGCGGCTACATGGTCAACTGGATCGCTGGCGCCTGGCCCCAGCCCTGGAAGTGCCTGGTCACCCACGACGGCGTCTTCGACACCCGCGCAATGGGCTACGCCACCGAGGAGCTATGGTTCACCGAGTGGGAGAACGGTGGAACGCCCTGGCAGCCCGGAACGACCTACGAGACCTTCAACCCCGCCCTGCACGTGGCCCAGTGGACCAAGCCGCAGCTGATCGTGCAGGGCCAACTGGACTATCGCATCCCCGTCGAACAGGGCCTGGGAGCCTTCACGGCCCTGCAGCGCAAGGGCGTGCCCAGCAAGCTGCTGTACTTCCCGAACGAGAACCACTGGGTGCTGAAGGCCCAGAACTCGGTGCAGTGGCACAAGGAAGTGCTGGACTGGCTGGACCAGTGGACGGGGAACAACCGGCCGGGGAAGTAGGCCTAGAGGCGGCCCGTCGCCACCGCGAAGGTGAGACGGGCCTTCCTTTCGAGATCACTCATCTCGCGGCCCTTCAGGTGGGGCCGCGCCAGCGCCGCCGGGGCCACGGCCGGGAAAGACGCCACGGGCAGCCCCCTCACCTCGCCCCGGGCCGCCTTCAGTTGCGCCTCGACGCGCCCGACCACGTCCTCACGCGTCCAGGTCTCGGGCAGACGCGACCGCCCAGCCTGTTTCAGCCGCCACAGACCTGTGAGGCCGAACGCCCGCGCCGCGCCCTTGACGGCGTGCGGATCGGCGCTCGCATCCAGCCGCCGCGCCGCCAGCACCGCCAACGCGCCGGCCGTGGCGTCGACATAGGCCAGAACGGCGGCCTCATCCTTCAGGGGACCTTCGTCCAGATCGGCGAAGCGCGCCTCGGCCAGTGTCGCGAGCGCGTTCGGATCGAACCGGGACGCGGCCAGGGCCTCGACATTGGGATGCTTGCGCGGCGGCTTGCCGGCGGCGATCTCTTCCATCGCCTCGCGCCACCAGGTGATGCGGATCTCGCCCATCAGGGCGTTGGAGACTCCGCCCGCCACCCGGGCCAGCTCGTAGTTCAGGCCGAACAGCGCGATGACGTCGGCCCGCGCGGCCAGGTCGCCGATGAACCGGCTGGCCAGCCAGCGGTCGGGATCGACGCGGCGGACGAGATCGTCGAGGGTTTCGGTGTCGGCCATGGTCTCAAGACGAAGAAGGGCCCGCCGAGCTGGCGGGCCCTCCCCTTACAGCGTGTCGCGTCGGGCGTCAGCCGAAGACGGTCTGGTTCATCGCCATGGTCGCCAGCATCGGCAGGCTGAGCAGGGTGTTGGTGCGCGAGAACAGCATGGCCAGCTTGGCCGCCTTCGCCTTGGCGTCCGCGTCGGCCTCGACCATGCCCAGCGCGATCTTCTGGTTCGGCCAGATGAAGACCCAGACGTTGAAGAACATCACCGTGCCCAGCCACATGCCGGTGCCGATGAAGGTGTACTGCATGTCCACGCCGGGCGTGTAGCCGCCGGCCAGGCCCAGGGTCGCCGCTTCCAGCAGGTAGCCGCGGCTGAAAGCCAGGATCACGCCCATCACCCAGGTGAACAGCGCCGCCCAGCGGAACCAGAACAGGGCTTCGGGCGCGATGTACTTGCTGACCGCCGGCTTCAGCTCGGCCGGGATCTGCGGCATCACGCGGATCTGCACGAAGTTGAAGTAGTAGAGCAGTCCGATCCACAGGATGCCGAACAGCACGTGCAGCCAGCGGAAAACGGCCTGCAGGAAGATCGCGCCATGCCCGTCGGGGCCGTGCGCGTAGCCGATCACGATCACCAGGGCCAGCACGAAGCTGACGATCATGGTGTTGCGGAAGTTGGTAAGCAGCCCGGACATCGTTTCCCCCAAGTCCTTCTGAAAGCTTGGCCTGGACCATAGGACCGTTTTCGGGAGTCGGCAAAGTCGCCGCTAGGACGCCGTTAAGGCGAATGCCGTAACCTCAAGTTGCGCCAAAGCGAGATCCGCCATGCAAGTGTCGTCCGTCGCCCAGCCCCTCTCCCCGCAGCTCGCCAGCGGTGGCGGCGGCGTCGCCGTGGTTCTGCGCCAGTCCGCGATCCTAGCCGACGGCTCCGGCGCCTCGGATGACCAGAAGATCGACGCCTATGTCGCCATCGGCAAGGCGCTGTACGCCTCGGACCAGGGGCGGGCCGACTGGTTCAAGTCCAGCACCCAGGCCGATCGCGACGCGCTGAACGCCGCCTGGAACAACTCGACCATAGCCAAGCAAATCCGCCAGGCCGCCGATGACTTCAACGCCCGGGGTATGCGCACGCCGCGCGAAGGCAACGTGATGGCCGACCAGATCGTCGCCCTGAACCGGATGTCGCCCCAGCAGCAGAAGATGATCTTCGCCGGGACGGCCAGCCTTGAGCAGACCGGGACCCTGGAGAGCTGGAAGGCCTTCCTCCAAACCAATGCCGATGGGCGCGAGCAGCAACTGGCGGACGAGAAGGCTGAAAAGGCCGAGAAGACCGGCAAGGACGCGGCCGTGCAGGTCTCGTTGTCGGACGACGCCAAGGCCGCCCTGGACACCCTGACCGACGAGAACCGCGTCGGCGGCGTCGCCGAAGCGGCCCTGGGCATGCTGCGAAAGGCGGCCGAGGAACGCGCCGAAGCCAAGGCGAAGAAGGATCGCGCCGAAGAACCCGGCGCGACCGTCGACCAGACAGCCTAGACCGCGATCAGCGCGGCCGCCAGCCTGCGGCCTTCGCTGGCCAGGACGTTGTACGTCCGAGCCGCCGCTTCGGTGCTCATGAACTCGAGGCCCACGCCCGCCGCCTTCAGGGCGTCGCGGACAGCGCGCGGCGGCAGGCCGTTGTTGAGGCCCGTGCCCAGCAGAACGAACTCCACCGCCCCGCCGGCGGCGAACACCTCGGCGAAGGCCTCAGGGGTCAGCTCGGCCAGGGACGTGGTGGACCAGTCGCGGGGCTGATCGTCGAGGATCAGCAGCGAGCCGGGCCGCCAGTCGCCGGAGACCCGGAAGCCGCCGCCGCCCCAGGCGTCGATGGACGGCGGCTGACGCATCAGGGGCGCGAGGCCGCGCCGAGCTTGATCGGCGTGGCTTCCTCGTCGTTCCGCTTCACGCCCCAGATCAGGATCATCGGCAGGGCGATATAGATCGACGAATAGGTGCCGATGATGATCCCGAAGATCATCGTGAACACCAGCGGGAACAGGACCGGCCCGCCGAAGATCATCGTGCCGCCCAGGGCCAGCAAGGCCGTGGTGCCGGTGATGATCGTCCGCGACAGACGCTCGTTTTCCGACAGGTCGATGATGTCGCGCAGCGGGGTGGTCTTGTACTTGCGCAGGTTCTCCTTCAGCCGGTCGAAGGTGATGACCTTCTCGTTCATCGAATAGCCGATGACCGTCAGCAGGGCCGCGATCTCGGTCATCGAGAACTCGATGCGCATGACCGACAGCAGGCCCAGGGTCAGGACGATGTCGTGGATCACGGCCACGACCGCGCCCGTGCCGTACGACAGGCCGAAGCGGAACCAGATGTAGCCCAGGGTCAGCAGCAGGGCCACGCCCAGGGCCTTGAAGCCCGAGAGCAGCAGCTCGCCCGAGACCTTGGCGCCCACTTCCGAACGGCTGGTCACCTTCAGGTCGGGGAAGCGCTTCACCAGTTCGGTTTCGACGTGCTTGGACGCGTCGCTGGGCTTTTCGCCCTTGGCCGGCAGGAACTTGACCATGGCCGAGTTCGGCGAACCGAAGCCCTGGACCTGGCCGTCATGGGCGCCGATCTGGTCCAGCGTCGTGCGCAGCTCGGCCAAGGGAGCCGGGCGCGACATCTGCACTTCCAGGGCGACGCCGCCCTTGAAGTCGATACCCAGGTTCAGGCCCTGGAAGACCAGCAGGCCGATCGAGGCGGCGATCAGGATCGCCGAGATGACGGCCGCGACCGGGGCCCAGCGCACGAACCGATAGTGAGTCGAACGCGGGATGTAGCGAATGAGTGGCCAACGCATGGTCGGTTCTCCTATGCGATCGGCAGCTTCTTCGGCTTGGTGGTCTTGAACCACCAGCCGATGAGCACTTGGGTGATGAAGATGGCGGTGAACAGCGACGTGAACACGCCGATCACCAGGGTCCAGGCGAAGCCCTTCACCGGGCCCGAGCCGAAGCTGAACATGATCAGGCCCGAGATCAGGCTGGTGATGTTGGCGTCCAGGATCGAGGTCAGGGCCAGCTTGTAGCCGTGGTCGGCCGCGGCCATGGGCGTGCGCCCGGCGTTGGCCTCGTCGCGCATGCGCTCGTAGATCAGCACGTTGGCGTCGACGGCGACGGCCAGGGTCAGGATCAGGCCGGCGATGCCCGGGAAGGTCAGGGTCGCCTGGGTCATCGACATGATGCCGACGATCAGCAGCACGTTGACCACCAGGGCGATGGCCGCGAAGCCGCCGAACAGGCCATAGGCCAGGATCACGAACACGAACATCGACAGGGCGCCGATGGCCAGCGAGATCGCGCCGGCCTTGACGGCGTCGGCGCCGAGCTCGGCGGTCACGGTGCGCTGGTCTTCCACGTTCAGCGGGGCCGGCAAGGCGCCCGAGCGCAGCAGCAGCGACAGTTCGTTGGCGCTTTCGACGGTGAAGCTGCCGGTGATGATGCCGCTGCCGCTGGTGATCGGATCGTTGATCACCGGGGCAGAGATCACCTTCTTGTCCAGGACGATCGCGAACCGCTTGCCGGGGTTGCGCAGGGTGATGTCGCCGAACTTCCTGGCGCCGGAACCGTTGAACGCGAAGCCGACGGCCGGCCGGCCATTCTGGTCGAAGGTTTGCGAAGCATTGGTCAGTTCGTCGCCCGAAACGACGGCGCGCTTCTTGACCACGTAATACGGCGCGGAGCGGTCTTCGCTCTGCAGCAGTTCCGAGCCGGGGGGGATGCGGCCGGCCTGTATGTCTTCGGGCGTCACCGTCTCGTCGACCATCTGGAAGGTCAGCTTGGCGGTCTTGCCGATGACGCTCTTGAGCTTCTCGGGATCGCTCTCGCCGGCCGCCTGGATCATGATCCGGTTAGTGCCCTGGCGATTGATCGAGGGCTCCTTGGTGCCCAGGCTGTCGATACGGCGACGGATGGTCTCGATCGACTGGTCGACGGCCTTGGCGGCGTCGGCGCGCTGGGCTTCCGGCACGAAGGTGACTTCGATGCGGTTGTCGCCCTTGCCCTGGACGCTGACGTCCTTGCCGCCGATCACGCCGGCCAGAGGCGCGCCGAGATTCTTGCGCAGCAGGTTCAGGGCCGCTTCGTAGCGCGAGGCGTCGCCGATGCGGACGCTGATCACCTCGCCCTGCTGAGCCAGTTCGCCGAACGGGATCTGCTCGTTCCGCAGCTGGGTGCGGGTGTCTTCCATCAGGTTGGACAGACGCTCGCGGTGCAGGGCGTCGGTGTCGACCTCATAAAGCAGATAAGAGCCGCCTTGCAGGTCGAGGCCGAGATTCAGCTTCTGGTGCGGCAGCCAGCCGGGCATGGCGTCCAACGTCTTCTGAGGGAGGACGTTGGGCAGGGAGAACAGAATGCCGAAGATCACCGACAGGGTGACGGCGATGATCTTCCAGCGGGAGAGGGTCAGCATGGATCAGGGACTTTCAGGCGACGTCGCTAGAACGCCTCGCGATATTCTGGAGCGTCTTAGTTCTTCGCGTCGTTGGCAGGCGCCGGCTCGCCCTTGGCGCGGACTTCCGTGATCATGCCCTTGATGACCTTCACGGTCACGCCGGTGGCGATCTCGACGCCGACTTCCTTGTCCTCGACGCGGACGACCTTGCCGATCATGCCGCTGGACAGGACGACGGTGTCGTTGCGCTTCAGGTTGGCGAGCATCGCCTGATGCTCCTTGGCGCGCTTCTGCTGCGGACGGATCAGCATGAAGTAGAACAGCACGACCATCAGAAGGATGGGCGCGAGCTGCAGGAATTGAGCGTTCAGACCGGACATGACGTCTCCAACAAAACCGATGCGGCGCGCCAGCCAAAAAGAGACAAGCTCATAGGGTCGCGCCAAGTCGGCGGAAGCTATGCGTTCGCCTCCCCTTTTGCAATCCAAGCGCACCCGGTATGCAGCGTGCCCATGACCGACGCGCCCAGTCCCTCACTTACGCCCCTGCTCGCCCGCATCGCCGAAGCCCTGGAACGCCTGGCGCCGCCCGCGCCGCCCGCGCCGGACTTTTCGTCCGCGCGCCTGTTCCGGCACGAGCCCAAGGACGGCGCCTTCGTCCCGGCGGCCGACTATCCGCTGTCGCTGGACCTGCTGGTGGGAATCGACCGCCAGAAAGGCCGCTTCGTCGACAACCTGCGCCGCTTCGCGCTCGGCGTGCCCTGCAACCACGTGCTGCTGTGGGGCGTGCGCGGCACCGGCAAGAGCTCAGTGACCAAGGCCGCCTTCGTCAGCCTGGCCGACGAATTCCCGGCCCTGAAACTGATCGAGGTCGATCGTGACGAGGTCGCGGCCCTGCCGCCGCTGTTCGATCTGCTCCGCGCACGGACTGAGCGGTTCGTGGTGCTGTGCGACGATCTTTCGTTCGAGGACGGGGCCGCCGCGGCCAAAGCGCTGAAGTCGGCGCTGGAGGGCGGCGTCTCGGGCCCGCCCGAGAACGTGCTGTTCGTGGCCACCTCCAACCGTCGCCACCTGATGCCGCGCGACCACGTCGAAAGCCAGGGCGCCATCGCCGCCGCCGAGAACGCCGAAGAAGAGATGAGCGTCTCCGACCGCTTCGGCCTGTGGATCGGCTTCCCGCCGATGGACCAGGACACCTATCTGGCCGCCATCCGCGGCTATGCCGAGCAGTTCGGCCTGACCGCACCCGATCTCGACCGCCGCGCCCTGCAATGGTCGCAGATGCGCGGAGCCCGCTCGGGTCGGGTCGCCTGGCAGTTCGTGCGGGATCTGGCCGGCGAACTGGGCGTCAAGCTGCCCAGCTGAACAGCAGAACGGCCCGCCTCTCTCGAAGCGGGCCGTCGAAAATTCACTGAAGGCGTGGCCTTAGCGCGGCAGCACCAGGGCCGGGTCGACCGGCTTGGCCTTGTCCTTGACCGTCGGCGCGTAGCGCATCTCGAAGTGCAGCTTGGACTCGTTGGTGCCGCCCGTGGCGCCGACCGCGCCCAGTTGCTCGCCCTGGCGCACGGCCTGGCGCATCTTGACGTTGATGCTGGAGAGGTGGGCGTAGGCCGTGACCCAGCCGTCGGCGTGCTTGACCAGCACCAGATTGCCGAAAGTCGGGACCTGGTTGCCGGCATAGGCCACCTCGCCATCGGCGGCGGACAGCACCGGCGTGCCTTGCGCGGCGCGGATGTCCAGGCCGTCATTGCGCTGGCCCGTACCCTTGACGCCGAAGGTCGAGATGATCTCGCCCCGCACCGGCCAGGCGAACTTGCCCTTGCCCGAGGCGATGATCTCGGCCTCGGTCGGGGCGGCGCTGCTCTCGATGATCGGACGCGCGGACGGCGGCGGGCTGACCGGCTGGGCGGCGACCGGCGCGCTGGGGCGCGAATAGTTGTTGCCGCTGGGCTGGTAAGGCTGCGGGTTGGAGGGCGTCGACGGCGCGGGGGCAGTGGGCGCGGAGCTGTCGACGCGGGCGTAGGTGTTCGAGGGCGTCGACGGCGATTGCGAAGGCGTCGGCTCGGGACGCTTCACCACCGTGGTGGTCGTGGTCCGGATCGGGCCCTTGTCCCTGTAGCCGTCGGGCAGCAGGACCTTCTGGCCCTTTTTGACCGAGGCCGCGGTCCGCAGGTTGTTCTCGGCGGCCAATTCCTTGACGCTGACATTGAAGCGCTTGGCGATGCCGGCCAGCGTATCGCCGCTGACGGCGACATAGGCCTTCTGGGTGGTCGCCGGGCCCTTGATCTTGGCGCCCAGCTTCAGCGGCTTGTCGGCCTTCAGCTTGTTGTCGTCGGCCAGGTCGCTGACGCTGACGTCGAACTTACGAGCGATGGCGGTCAGGGTGTCGCCCGATTTCACCGTGTGGATCTGGCGCGGCCCCGCGACGGTCGTGACCGAACCGGTGACACTGAGCGTCGTCGTCGAGGTCGTGGCGGGGGTCGTGTCCGGCTCGCTCGCGACGGGCGGCGTGTAGGTCGGACGCGAGGGCGTCGTGGTCGTCGGCCGGCTCGGCGCGGGACGGCTCGGCTCGGCCTCGGCGGCGGTCGGCTGCGAGGCGGGCGCGCCGGCCAGCACGGTCGTCGTCTTGATCGGCCCCTTGTCCTTGTAGCCGTCCGGCAGGACCAGCTTCTGGCCCTTCTTGATCGCCGAGCTGGCCTTCAGGTCGTTCTCGTCGGCCAGGGCGGCGGCGGTGACATTGAAGCGCTTGGCGATGGCGAACATCGTGTCGCCGGTCTGGACTACGTAAGCCTTCTGGTCGTCCTTGGCCGGTCCCTTGATCTTCTGGCCCAGCTTCAGGCGGTACGGGGCCTTCAGGTCGTTCAGTTCGACCAGCTCGGCGCGGGTCGCGCCGAAGCCGCGGGCGATGGCGTCCAGGGCGTCGCCGGATTCGACGACGCGCACCTGCGGCTTGCCGGGAACATTGACCACGGGACCGGTGACGGTGGTGGTGACCACGGTCCTGGGCGGGGCGGCGCGCAGTTGCGGCGCGGGCGCCGAAGTCGTGGCGCGGGCGGGGGGCGGCAGCTCGGACTGGGTGACCGACGGCGCGGCAGAGGTCGAGATCGGCGTCGGACGCGGCAGGGTCTCGGCCTCGCCGGGCGCGGTCGAGACGGCCTCAGACGCGGGCGCCGTGGATTGCGGAGCCGGCTGGGCGGCGGGGGGCTGGGTGATCGGGAAGTTCGGCGTGAAGCGCTGGCCCGCGGCCCGCGCGGCCTCCGCATGGGCGCCGAGCGTTCCAGCCGTCAGGGCGATCACCGCCGCGCGCGTCCACAACTGCCTCATAGCCTCTCCTTTCCCGCCGGAGCCACCAAAGGGCGCCGCCAGGGTAAATCAACCTTTAACACCAGAGGCCGCGAAACGCCGCGTCCCCCAACCTTCACTGATCCTTCGCGACGCCGGCCAGCAGGGGCACGAAACGCACGTCACAGAGAATCTCGACCCGGAAGCCCCCCTTGCCGTCGCCGGCATAGCGGCGAAGGCTTTGAACTGGCCCCTTCCCCACCGGCGCGACCAGCACGCCGTTGGGCTTCAGCTGCGAAAGCAGCCGCTTCGGATCATCTTCGGCCGCGGCCGTGACCATAATGCGGTCGAACGGCGCCTGTTCGGCCCACCCCTCGCCGCCATCGCCGAACTTGGTGATGACGTTGGTCAGGCCCAGCTTGTGGAAGCGGCCTTCCGCCTCCTTCATCAGGGTGCGATAGCGCTCGATCGTATAGACGAGGCGCGAGACCTTGCTGAGGATCGTGGTCTGGTAGCCCGAGCCCGTGCCGATCTCCAGCACCCGGCATCGCGGCTCGATCGTCAGGGCCTGGGTCATCAGACCGACGATATAGGGCTGGCTGATCGTCTGGCCGCAGGCGATCGGCAGGGCCGAATCCTCCCACGAGCGGTCCTTGAACAGGTCCGGCGTGAACAGGTCGCGCGGCGTGGTCTCGATGGCCTTCAGCACCTGTGGATCGGTGACCCCCTGGTCGCGCAGGGCTTGCATCAGGCGCGGAAGGTCGGCCTTGGCGTTCTCGGCGGCCTTGGACGTCCCTCCGCTCATGGAGCCGCCTTCAGCTTCGGCGGAGCGCCGCCCAGCACGCCCTTCAGCTTATGGACGGTCTCGTTGTGCGTCAGGTCGATGTGCAGCGGCGTGACCGAGATGCGACCCGAATAGATCGCCTTCAGGTCGGTGCCGTCGGCGGGCTCGGAGGCCTTGGCCGAGAAGCCCATCCAGTAATAGTCGCGGCCGCGCAGGTCGGTGCGCTTTTCCATGTTGCGCAGCAGGCCGTCGCGGAAGCCCTGGCGGGTGACCTCGACCTCGGTCACTTCGTCCGGCGTCACGGCCGGGAAGTTGACGTTCATGATCACGTCAGTCGGCCAGCCCACCTCCAGCAGGCGCTGGACGACGCCGGGGCCGAAGTGCTCGGCCGTCTCCCAGTGGGCGACGACCTCGTCGTGGAAGAAGTTCATGGTCTGGGACAGGGCGATCGAGCGGATGCCGTGGGCCATGCCCTCGATCGCGCCGGCCACCGTGCCCGACAGGGTGACGTCCTCGGCCAGGTTCTGGCCGCGGTTGACGCCCGACAGCACCAGATCCGGCGCGGGACCGTCGATCAGCTGCTGCACGGCCATCATCACGCAGTCGGTCGGCGTGCCCTCGACGGCGAAGCGGCGATCATCGAGCTTGCGGACGCGGATCGGGTCCGAGAGAGTCAGAGCCCGGCTGGCGCCCGATTGCTCGTATTCCGGCGCGCAGATCCAGACGTCGTCGGTCAGGGCGCGGGCGATCCTCTCCAGGCTCTTCAGGCCTGGCGCGTTGACGCCATCGTCGTTGGTGAGGAGGATCCTCACGCAGCGCCTCCGATGTGGGTCAGCCCGCCCATATAGGGCTGCAGCGCCGCCGGGATGTGGATGCGGCCGGCCTCGTCCTGGTAATTCTCCAGCACGGCCACAAGGGTGCGACCGACGGCCAGGCCCGAGCCGTTCAGGGTGTGGACGAAGTGGCCGCCCTTCTCGCCGGTCTTGCGATAGCGGGCCTCCATGCGGCGGGCCTGGAAGTCGCCGCAGTTCGAGCACGAGCTGATCTCGCGATACATGTTCTGCGACGGCAGCCAGACTTCCAGGTCGTAGGTCTTCCTGGCGCCAAAGCCCATGTCGCCGGTGCACAGCAGCATGGTGCGGAACGGCAGCTCCAGCTTCTTCAACACCGTCTCGGCGCACTCGACCATGCGCTGGTGTTCGGCCTCGGACTGGTCGGGCGTGGTGATCGAGACCAGTTCGACCTTGTAGAACTGGTGCTGACGGATCATGCCGCGCGTGTCGCGGCCAGCCGACCCGGCCTCGGCGCGGAACGACGGCGTCAGGGCCGTCAGGCGCATCGGCAGCTCTTCCTCGGCCAGGATCTGCTCGCGGACGATGTTGGTGAGGGAGACCTCGGCGGTGGGGATCAGCCAGCGATCGTCGGTGGTGTGGAAAAGGTCGTCGGCGAACTTCGGCAACTGGCCGGTGCCGAACAGCGCCTCGTCGCGCACCAGCAGCGGCGGGCTGATTTCCGTGTAGCCGTGCTCGACCGTCTGCAGGTCCAGCATGAACTGGCCGATGGCGCGCTCCAGGCGGGCGATTTCCTTCTTCAGGACCACGAAGCGCGCGCCGCTCATGCGGGCGGCGGATTCGAAGTCCATGCCGCCCAGGGCCGCGCCCAGGTCGACGTGGTCCTTGGGCGCGTTCAGGCGGCCGGCCGGCAGCTTGGCGGCGTCGCCCCAGCGGCGTTCCTCGACATTGCCGTGCTCGTCCTCGCCCCGGGGCACCTCCGGAGCCGGAATATTGGGCAGGCTGGCCAGCAGGTCCTTGAGCTTGCCGCCGACCAGGGCCTCTTCCTCGGCGGCGGTCGCCATGACGCCCTTCAGCGCCTCGACCTCGGCCATCAGGCGCGCGGCTTCGGCCTCGTCCTTCTTGGCCTTGGCCATGCCGATCAGCTTGGAGCTTTCGTTGCGCTTGGCCTGAGCCTCTTGCAGCGCCGTCTGGGCCGCGCGGAGTTGGGCGTCCAGCTTGACCGCCTGCGCGGCCTCGCCCGACCGCCCCTTGGCCGACCATGCGGCTTCGAAGGCTTCGGGGTTTTCGCGGATGGCCTTGATGTCGTGCATCGGACGCAAGCTCGGGAGATGGGCGATGGAGAAACGCCCTCTCTAAGGCGCGTCGGCGGGGGCGCCAAGCTTTCCGGATGGGCGGGCGGCCTCTCCACGGCTTCGTGATCCCCGGCCAGGGCGGCCGGGACGGCCCCGCATTGCGCAAAAAGCCTAGATCCGAGGAACATACCTCCCTTTGAAGAGGCTCGAAAAGCCGGTTATCGCGCACGATAGCGGTACCTAGGCACGAAAAATCCAACCGCTAACGGAAATTAGCCGGACTTTGTCACACGGACTTAATCCCAATAGCCGAAAAGCCGCGCCAACTTCAGTACGCGTCCTTTTTCGGCCCTCCTCGGCCGCCCGATCATTCCTAGGAATTTGAAATCATGAAGACGTTCGCCGCTTTCGCCGCCCTCGCCATCGCCGCCGCTGTCGCCGTTCCGGCCGGCGCCAAGACCGCCACCGAAGTCCGCGTGTCGCTGACCGGCAAGAACTCGGTCCAGATCGAAAACGAGATCAAGACCGCCGCCGTTTCGGTCTGCGGCGCCGGCGACGCGACCTGCGTCGACAACGCCCTGATGAACGCTCACCGCCAGCTGGCCTCGATCATGCGCGCGCGCGACACCGGCAAGCCGGCCGCCGTCGAGACCGTCTCGGTCGTCCGCATCTCGCTGAAGGGCAAGACCCAGAACCAGATCCACGCCGAGATCCGCACCGCCGCCCAGACGGTCTGCAAGGCCCAGCGCCCGAACTTCAGCGTCGTGAGCTACTCGTCGTGCGTGGCCGACACCGTCCGCTCCGCCAAGGCCCAACTGCAGGCGCGCGTCGGCGCCGCCGCCTAAGGCTTCAAGTTTCGCTCGCTTATCTGAGCGAAAAAGAAGGGCTCCGCGGCTCAGTCGCGGGGCCCTTTTTTATGTCCAAGATACCGCCGTCATTCCCGCCACGAGGGCGGGAATGACGGGGTGGAGGTATGGACCGTTAAACGGCCACTATGTCCTTGCCGGCTTCCTCGTCGTCTTCCCGCTTGCGGCGGCGTTCGATCAGCCACACGCACCAGATCGAGATCTCGTAGAGCAGGCACAGCGGCACGGCCAAGGTGATCTGGCTGATCGGATCCGGCGGGGTGACGATGGCGGCCACCACGAAGACGGCGACGATGGCGTAGCGACGGCCCGTCCGCAGCATATCCGACGTGACCAGACCCGCCAGGCCGCCCAGCGACAGCACCACGGGAAGCTGGAAGCTGAGGCCGAAGGCCAGGAGCAAGGTCGTGACCAGGGTCAGGTATTCCGAGACCCGCGTCTGCAGCACGACCTTCACTCCGTCGCCGACGATCTGCTGGCTCAGCGAGAACCACAGCACGAACGGCAGCATCACGTAGTAGACCAGCGCCGAGCCCATCAGGAACAGCACCGGCGAGGCGATCAGGAACGGCAGGAACGCGTTGCGCTCCTTCTTGTAGAGACCGGGCGCGACGAAGCGGTACAGCTGCCAGGCGATGATCGGGAAGGCCACGACGATGGCCGCGAACGCCGACAGCTTGATGTTGGTGAAGAACTGCTCCAGCGGCGCGGTTGCCTGCAGGGTGATGTCCTTCAGAGCGGCGGGCGGCACGTGCTTGATGCCGACCAGGGCCAGGATCAGGTCGAACGAGCCGTGGTGGCCGCCCGCGTCTTGCACGGCCTTCAGGCCCTCGGCCACGGTGAAGGGGCGGACCAGGAACAGGAAGATCGGCTTCACGAAGGCGAAGCAGACGCCGAAGGCGACGGCGATCGCGCCGACGCAGACGATCAGGCGGGTGCGCAGTTCGATCAGGTGATCCAGAAGCGGCGCGCGCGAGGACTCGATCTCGTCCTCGTGCTCATCCCTGGGGTCGTATCCGATGGCCTTGTCGTTCACGAGACGATGTCCGAAGCGGTGGAGCCGCCGGCCTTGGCCGCGCGCTTACGCGGCGCGCGGACGGCCTTGGGGGCCTCGACCGTGATGTCCTTCTTGGGTGCGGCGGCGCGCTTGCGCGGAGCTTTCGCGGTTTCAACCGGAGCCGGCTCGGCGACCGCGACGGCCTTCTTGCGCGGCGCGCGCTTGGGCTTCTCGACGATCTGGGCCGCCGGGGCCGGAACCGAATTGTCGGTGCTCAGGGCCGGATTGTGGATCTCGGCCCCGGCATAGGGGTGCATCTGGGTCGCGCCGCTGGACAGCGAGGCGTCGATGTCGGCGAAGACCTGGTCGACGTGCGGATCCGCGGCCGGCGTCGGATTGGTGAACTGGCCCGAGCGCATGGCCTGCACTTCGCGGCGCAGCTCGTCCAGCTCGGACTGGCGCGCCATCTCGTCGAAGCTGGCGCGGAATTCCGAGGCCATGCCCCGCATCCGGCCCACGAACTGGCCCAGCTTGCGCAGCAGAGCGGGCAAATCCTTGGGACCGACCACGATCAAAGCGACGGCGGCGATGACAAGGAGTTCTGTGCCGCCGATATCAGGAAGCATGGACGCGCCTTAGAACGGCGGAGCCGATGGCTCCCCGCGTGATTGGACAGACGCGCGCGAAGAACCCCTCCCCGCGCGCTTCAAGGTCTTACGACTTGCGAAGCTCTTCGGCTTCCTGCTCGGTGCGCGGCAGGGCGCCCTTGGACTTGTTGTCGGCGACTTCGCTGCTGGTGTCGTCCTTCAGGCCATCCTTGAACGCGCGAATGCCCTTGGCCGCGTCGCCCATGATGCCCGACAGCTTGCCGCGGCCGCCGAACAGCAGCAGCACCACGACGGCGACGATGATCCAGTGAATCGGACCTAGACTTCCCATAATCGAGACTCCTTGCGACAGCGCCAGATAGCCGCTGCGACGCGTCGTTACAACATGCCGAAGAATATAGGCGCTCGCGGGGCCGGAGACCATGGTTCGCCCGAGAGTCGCGAGGTCGCGAGGCCTGGCGCGACTTCCGGGCAAGTTCTGCTCGGCGGAGTTGACCGACCGGCCACGCTTTCAGCGCGCCCTTGCCTGCCAAGGATCTGTAAAGTCTAGCTTCCCGGCCGTGGCCCACGCCTTGCACAGAGTGTCGCACCCTCAAGTTCGAGAGCGCGTCATGTCCATTTCGTCCATCGGTTCGTCCAGCTACGCCGGCGCCTATAGCGGCATGTCCGCCAGCACCTCGTCGCCCATCGGCGAAACGTCCGCCAAGGACGAGTTCCTGAAGTACCAGGCGATGACCCCGGCCCAGAAGATGCGGGCCGCGATGCTGGCAAAGCTGGGCGTCACCGAGGAGCAGCTCAAGGCGATGGGCCCCGAGGATCGGGCCAAGATCGAGCAAAAGCTCAAGGACATGATCAAGCAGCAGGTCCAGAACGATCCGGACAAGAAGGACAAGACCGGCCAGATCGCCGACGTCCTCGCCTAGCGATCCGCCTTCTCCGGTTCGCCCAGGAAGTCCTGGGCGAATTCCGGCGTTTCGCCGTCGTCCAGATCCAGCGGATCCTCATCATCGGTGCGCAGGCCCAGCGGATCGGGCACGGTGAAGCCTGGTGGCAGGTTCATTTCCAGCAGGCCCGCGGCCTTCATCTCGGCGATGCCCGGCAGGTCCGACAGCGCGGCCAGGCCGTAATGCTCGAGGAATGCGTCCGTCGTCCCTAAAGTCACCGGCCGGCCCGGCGTGCGCCGGCGACCGCGCATGCGGATCAGACCCAGCTCCAGCAGAACGTCCAGCGTGCCCCGGCTGGCCTGCACTCCGCGCACGGCCTCGATCTCGGCCCGGGTGACGGGCTGGTGATAGGCGACGATGGCCAGGGTCTCCTGCGCGGCCTTGGACAGGCGGCGCGGCTCCTCGCGCTCTTCCGTCATCAGGAACGACAGATCGGTCGCCGTCTGGAAACGCCAGCGATCGGCCACGCAGACCAGCTCGATTCCCCGGCCCTCGTACCGCGTCCGCAGGCCCGCGAGGCCGGCGGCGATGTCCGCGCCCTCAGGCAAGCGCTTGGCCAGGTCAACGTCGCTGAGCGGCTCGGCCGCCGCGAACAGCAGGGCCTCGATACAGCGCTCGACGAAGAGGGGTTCGAGTTCGACGGTCATTCAAACCCCATATCCGATTTCCCCGGCGAAAGCCGGGGCCCAGATTCATCCTGGGCGGCTTGGGACGATCCGAGAAACGCCCTGTCGGCTTGTCGGGCGTTGGTGGGTTCGATCTGGACCCCGGCCTTCGCCGGGGAGATCGGGAGAGAGGGGAAGATCACTCGGTAACCTCCAGCGGCTCCGCCCTGGTCCGCAAGTAGATGTCCTCGAACGCCCCCATCTGCCGCGCCTCCAGGATGCCCTCCTTCACCAGCTCCAGCGAGGCCGACAGGGTCGAGGCCAGGTAGGAGGCGGGCGTGGGGCCGTCCTCCTCTTCCAGCGCCCGCTCGATCGGAGCGACGGTGGAGAGGACCGTCCAGTCCTGCATCTTCGGCAGCAGGCCGCGCAGGCGGTCGCGGGCGTCTTCCAGCGGATAGGCGGTCGGCGGGCGCGGGGCGTAGTGGCGGCTATGTTCGCGTTTGCGCTGAGTGATGTAGGCGCTCATCAGGCTATAGAGATCGCCCTCCAGACGGGTCGAGGAGACGATCCTTACCGCGTCCGGATCGCCGCGCATGAAGACGTCGCGGCCGAGGATCGGGCGGTCCTTCAGCGCCTCGACGGCCTTGCGCATGACGTCCAGCTTGGCGAGGCGGAAGGCCAGCTGGGCGGCCATTTCCTCGGCCGGCGGCTCCTCGGCCTTGGCGCGCTCGGGCTTGGGCAGCAGCAGGCGGGACTTGAGGTAGGCCAGCCAGGCGGCCATGACGAGGTAGTCGGCCGCCAGGGCGAAACGCACGCGGCGAGCCTGTTGCACGAAGGCCAGGTACTGCTCGGCCAGCTTGGTGATCGACAGCTGCAGCAGGTCGACCTTCTGGCTGCGCGCCAGGGCCAGCAGCACGTGCAGCGGGCCTTCATAGCCGTCGATGTCGATGACCAGCGCCGCGCCGTCCTCGGCCGCCTCGTTGGCGGCCGCGAAGTCGAAAGTCGGCTGGAAGCCCGTGCTCAAGCGTACTTGCCGTCGAACGCGGCGTCGAAGCGGGCGCGGGCCTCGGCCACGTCGAAAGGCTCGGGGACCTTGACCAGGCGGCCCATGACGGCCTGGGCCCGGCGGCGGGCCTCCTTGCCCAGACGGCCGACGCCGGACATCACGGCCTTCATCTCGGCCATGTCGCCGTTGCAGTGCAGGACCACGTCGCAGCCGGCCGACAGGCTGTCCTTGGCCCGCTGCTTGAAGTCGCCGCTCAGCGCCTTCATCGACAGGTCGTCGCTCATCAGAAGTCCGTCGAAGCCGATGGATTCGCGGATGATCTTCTTGATCACCTTCTTCGACGTCGTGGCCGGGCGGTTGCGGTCGATGGCCGAGTAGACGACGTGGGCGGTCATCGCCATCGGCATGTCGGACAGCACCCGGAACGGCGCGAAGTCGCGGATTTCCAGCTCGAGCAGCTTGGCCTTGACCACCGGCAGCTCCAAGTGGCTGTCGCTCAGCGCGCGGCCGTGGCCGGGGATGTGCTTGATGATCGGCAGGACGCCGCCGGCCAGCAGGCCTTCGGCCGCGGCGCGGCCCAGGGTCGCCACCTGCTCGGGCGTGTCGCCATAGGCGCGGTCGCCGATGATCTCATGGCCCTGGGGGTCCGGCACGTCCAGCACCGGCACGCAGTCGACATTGATCCCGATCGAGCGCAGGTCATGGGCGATCAGCCGCGAGCCCAGGCGGGTGATTTCGCGCGCCGTCAGCGGATCGTTGGCCACCAGCTCGCCGTAGGCCCGGCCGGGCGGATAGATGCGCCAGTGCGGCGGCTGCAGACGGGCGACGCGGCCGCCCTCTTGGTCGATTAGGATGGGGGCGTCGTCACGGCCGACCGTGGCGCGCAGGGCGGCGGTCAGCGCCCTCACCTGCTCCGGATCAGCGATGTTACGCTTGAACAGGATGAAGCCCCATGGCTTCACGTCCCGGAAGAAAGCGACCTCTTCGGCCGTCAGCGTGGTCCCGGCGCAGCCGAGGATAGCGGCGGAAGAGGTGCTCAAAGGGGTAACTCCTTACTTCACGAAGCAGGACTTGCCCGAGGCCGAGATCGCCTCGCAGAAGGCCTTGGCCGCTTCACGCGAGGCGAAGCCGGTCACCGAGGTGCGGTAGAGCGTCGTGCCGTTCTTGTCGATCGCCTCGACCTTCTTGCCCTTGCCGGCGGCCAGGCCCGGGGCCAGGCGCGTGGCGTCGGTCCAGGCCTTGTCGGCCAGGGCCGGAGACGACAGGGCGCCGATCTGCACCATGGCGGGGCCGCCCGTTGCGGCGGCCGGAGTCGCGGCGACCGGCTTGGCGGGCGCGGCGGCGGCCAGTTGCACAGGCTTGGGCGCCGGCTTCTGGGCGGCGGCGGTCGCCAGGGATTCGATGGTTGGGGCCGGCTGCCGCACGGTCGGCGCGGGCTTGGCGGCCGGCAGGGCGGCGGTCTGCACCGGGGCGCTGGCGACCGGCGCGGCCGGACGAGCCTGCGGCGCTTCGGGCGGCGCGGCGAAGGTGGCCGAGGGCTGCGGGTCCTCGTTGTGATAGATTTGCAGACCCGCAGCCGGATCCTGCGGCTGGCTGCCGGCCGGCGGCGGGGTCTTCATCTGGGCCACTTCGGTCCCGACGGCCTGCGGCGGATCGTTCGGGTTCCGCACGCCGCCGCGATAGACCAGGATCACCCCGACAACGAGGGTCACCAGCACCACCGCGCTGATGATCAGGGTCATGGGCAGCGGGCGCGCGCCTCGCACGGGCTGACGCGCATCGAACGACAGCGGCGCGTCGGTGGGCGGCGTATAGGCCCCGCGGTGCGGATCGGACATCTCGGCTAGGCTCCAGATACTCTCGGGCGTCCAAACAAGGGCGCACAGGTCGAACGCATCGAATCAGACGCGCGCGACCCTAGGTTACCCAACGGCGGCCCGTCCAAGAAGCGTCCGCCCCGCTCAGGTGGCAGACGATCGGCCGCTCGCGCCCACGTTCCTGATCCCTGGCCCGAAGGCCTAGTTCCAGACGTCCAGGTGGAACAGCTTGCGGTGTTCTTCTATCGCGAAGCGGTCGGTCATGCCCGCGATGTAATCGCATACCACGCGGGCGCGGCCGGCTTCGTCGCGGTTCTGCGACTTGGCGAACCAGATGGTCGGCAGGACCTCCGGCTCCTTCAGGAATAGCGCGAACATTTCGCCCAGAATACGGCGAGCCTGGCTGCGCGTGCGGTTGACGCGCCAGTGGCGGTACATGCGCTCGTGCAGGAAGGCGCGCAGGCGGGCCAGGTCCTCGGCCATGTCCGGCGAGAAGGCGACCAGGGCGTGGTCCAGGGCCCGGACGTCGTCGGCCGAACCAACACCGGTGGCCGCCGCGCGCTGCAGGGTCTCGCCCATCACGTCGTCGATCATCGCGCCGATCATGCGGCGAATGGCTTCCAGATGGGTCAGGCGCGGGTCAAGGTCGGGGCGCTCGCTCTTCACGGCCGCCAGGATCGGGCCGATCAGCGGCACGTCCATCAGCTCGTCCAGGGTGAACAGACCCGCCGTCACGCCGTCGTCGACGTCGTGATTGTTATACGCGATGTCGTCGGCCAGGGCCGCGACCTGCGCTTCGGCCGACGCCCAGGTGTTCAAGCCGAGGTCGTACTCGGCGTCGTACTTCTGAATCGCCTTCCAGGAGGGCTTGCCCAGCTTATTCGTGACCGGGCCGTTGTGCTTGATGATCCCTTCCAGGGTCTCCCAGGTCAGGTTCAGGCCCAGAAAGTCCGGATAACGGTGCTCCAGCTCGGTCACGACCCGGAAGGTCTGGACGTTGTGGTCAAAGCCGCCGAAGTCCTTCATCTGCTGCTCGAGCTCGTCCTCGCCGGCGTGGCCGAACGGCGGGTGGCCGATGTCGTGACCCAGCGCAATGGTTTCGGCCAGGTCGCTGTCCAGGCCCAGGGCCGTGGCCAGCGAGCGCGCCACTTGCGCCACCTCCAGCGAGTGTGTCAGGCGCGTGCGGAAGTTGTCGCCCTCATGCGCTACGAAGACCTGGGTCTTTTCCTTCAGCCGGCGGAAGGCCGAGGTGTGGATGATGCGGTCGCGATCGCGCGCGAACGGCGTGCGCGTGCGGCTCTCGTCCTCCTTGAACCGACGGCCCCGAGACTTGAACGGATCTTCGGCGTAGGGCGCGCGCGGAACGAAGTACGGGGTCGAGGTCATGAACCGCCTTTATCGCGTTGGACGATTTGGCCCCTTCCGTAGAGGCCACGTCACCCTCATATAGGCCTGAGGTGAGTTTTCCACAGCCATGACCCAAGTAGACTTAACGCTTTCCGAAAACGCCGCGCGTCAGATCAAGGCCATCGCCGCCAGCGAAGGCCGCCCCCTGATGCTACGCGTCGCGGTCGATGGCGGCGGATGCTCCGGCTTCCAGTATCGCTTCGACCTGGTCGACGCCGTCGAGGACGACGACCTCAAGGTCGAGCGCGACGACGCCGTGGCCCTGGTCGACGTCGTCTCCCTGGCCCTGCTCAAGGGTTCGGAGATCGATTTCGTCGACGAGCTGGCCGGGGCGGAGTTCCGCGTTCGCAACCCGAACGCCAAGTCCAGCTGCGGCTGTGGGGTCAGTTTCTCGATCTGACGCCCCGCCCCGTCCCGCGTTTCAGCGACAGCGAAGAATGCAGGACACCGCGTAGGTGGCGTACGGCAGGGTGAAGATGCAGGCCAGGAACTTGGCGATCTTCTGGTACCAGTATTTCTTGGATTGAGCCTGGCTCCAGCAGCTCTGCCAGTTGTTCTTCAGGTTGTTCCAGGCTCCCGCTCCGATTTTGCCCAGCATGCAGCCCGCGAAGCACTGCCAGAAGCTGTTGCTCGTGGCCGCCTTGGCGACGTCCGTCGGCTGACGCTCCAGGATGGGCGCCGGGCTATCGCCTTCCTTGATCGTGAAGCTGTGGGTAGAGCCGCCGGGTCCGATGATCTCGACCGTCGCGGGGCCTTTCTCGCCACCGCTGACCCGGAAGATGTGCTTCTCGCCGTTGGGCAGGACGATGGCGAAGCTATCGGCCATAACGCCCTTGGCCAGCGGCTTGAACTTGGCGGCCTCGGCCTTGGTCAGCCCGGCCTCCTTGCCTTCGCGGGCGTCCAGCTTGGCCTCGGGCGACGCCGCGAAGCCCATGCCGGCCGGCGCGAAGCCGAACAAGGCGAGGCCGGACCACGCCCCGGCCCGCATCAGGCCACGCCGGTCGATACGTGAAGTCTTGGCTTTCATGTGTTTCCTCCTTTGTCGTGTCGAAAAGTCGAACACCAGCGGCCCGGACGCGAGGTCGCGACCGGGGGAAAACTCGGCGAAAAACGCTTGTTTTACCTAGGAAAGCAGCCCGAACACTTGCGCAGCTCGGGAACAGGTCCGCGGACGACATAACGCCCCGCGGATATGCTGAATACAGCGCCTTGCAATCTATACTGTCAAGTTGAGGCGGCGCGCCTCCGCCAAGACCTAGGCCGGCACGAACTGCAGCAGGGTCAGCGTCAGCGCGCCCCAGGCCAGCGGCGCGGCCATGGCGGCCCAGGCGAAGGTCATCTGGCCCTTGCGCCACAGGATCCAGCCGGCCAGCGGCGACAGCAGGCACACCGCCCAGAACAGAGCGCCGAACACGAAGCCCAGCCAGGCGATCGGGTTCAGCATGTTGCCCGCCCGGTCGAAGACCAGCGGCGTGAAGATGGCCAGGATCGCGCCGATCGCGGCGAAGGCCAAGCACGCGCCGGTGGCCAGCACCATGAGCGCGAGCTGTCTTCGATCGATTGGCTTGCCAGCTGACTTGAGCGCGACCTTCATGCGCCCTAGCCTCCCGCCGCAGTCTGGAGCCGTCAATGCGTATCGCCACTTGGAACGTCAATTCGATCAACGCTCGCCTGGAAGGCGTGCTGGCTTGGTTCGAATCGGAAACCCCGGACGTGGCCGTGCTGCAGGAGATCAAGTGCGTCGACGAGAAGTTTCCCACCGAAGCCTTCGAGCGGCTGGGCTACAATGTCGTCGTCCACGGCCAGAAGACCTATAACGGCGTCGCCCTGCTTTCGAAGTTCCCGATCGAGGACGTCCGTAAGGGGCTGCCCGGCCTCTCGGAAGACGAAGTCGACGAGCAGTCGCGCTATGTCGAGGCGGTGATCGCCGCGCCGGTCCCATTCCGCGTGGTCGGCATCTATCTGCCCAACGGCAATCCGATCGGGACCGAGAAGTTCGACTATAAGCTGGCCTGGATGCGCCGCCTGCACGCTCACGCCCAACGCCTGCTGGCCTTCGAGGAGCCGCTGGTCATCCTGGGCGACTACAACGTCATCCCCGAGGCCGAGGACGTGGCCAATCCCGAGGCCTGGCTTGGCGACGCCCTGTTCCAGCCCGAGAGCCGCGGCGCGTTCCGGGCGCTGAAGAACCTGGGCTTCACCGACGCCTACATGCAGGTCGACGGCGCGCCGGGCGGCTACACCTTCTGGGACTACCAGGCCGGCGCCTGGCCCCGGAACCTGGGGATCCGCATCGATCACCTGCTGTGCTCGCCCCAGGCCGTCGACCGCCTGACCGACGTCGTCATCCACCGCGACGAGCGCGACAAGGAAAAGCCGTCAGACCACGTGCCGGTCGTCGGCCACTTCCGCGACTAAGGGCCCCATAGCCCCTCTGTCGCGGAATCAGGACTCCCGCTAGCCTGGCCTTACTATGAGCGAACTCGCGCGTCTTTTGCTGTTCGTGGCCATCGCCGGCTCGGCGGTGACGTTCCTGGGCAGCCTGGCCATCTGGTACGGCGACGAGGACCGGCGTCTGCGCCGAGCCTTGCGCAACGTGCTGAAGAGCGATCCGGAAGGCTTCATCGTGGCGCGCGGCCGGGGCCGGGGCGCGGGCTTCTCGTTCTCGACCAACCTGCTGGCGGTGGCCTGGGACCGGGGCGCCTGGTGCCTGATCTATCGCCTGGACGAGCTGATGGGGGCCGAGCTGCTGGTCGACGGCCAGGTGATGGGCCGCGTCTTCCGGGGCGAAGGCCGCCGGGCCATCGACCATGTCGCGCCCCAGGCCCAGTCGGTCACCCTGCGCCTGGTCTTCGACGATCCGCGCCATCCGGACTTCGCCCTCGAGCTCTGGGCCCCCGGCGACGAACAGCGTCGTGAGAGCCGTTCGCCCGGCGAGCTGATGCAGGAGGCCAACCGCTGGCTGGCCCGTTGCGAGGCCATCGTTCGCCGGCCGCTGCCGCCGCGCCCCACGAAGCCGGAGCCCGCCCCAGTGGTCGCCGCCCGCCCCGCGCCGCCGCCCGAACCGCCCGAGTCCTTCGAATACGACGAAGACGACGAGGACGATTTCCGCGCCCCCCCGCCTCTGCCCGACACCCCGCCGCCGCTGGCCCGACGCTCGTCGTTCGACGACGCCCCGCGCGCCGCGCCGGCGCGTCCGGTCTCGCGGCCGACGGCTCCAGTCCCGGCTCCCGCGCCGAAGCCGGTGGCCGAGCCCGACATGTTCGATGATCCGCCGTGGGACGACGCGGACGACGACGTCCCCACCCCACCGCCCGCCCCGACCTACAAGCCCGTCTCCAAGGCCCGCCGCGACACCGCCGTCGATCAGGATGAACTGCCCTTCGATCTCGACGACTGATCACGCTTATGGCAACGGAAACGCCGATCCGTCGAATTTTGATTGCTGCGACGCGGCGACGAGGGTAAATCGCCGCCGCCGGCCGTGAGCTGGCGCTTTGGAGCTTCGAGCTTGCATGGCGGGTAAAGACCCCCTCGCCGCGTCCGACTCTGCCACCCCGACAACTCAAGCTCCCAACCACGGCCACGCGGCGTCGCGTTTCTGGCCGTTGGCGCTGGGCAGCGTGGGCGTCGTGTTCGGCGACATCGGCACCAGCCCCCTCTACGCCTTCCGCGACGCGCTGGAGGAGGCCGCCCGCGATGGCCTGGTCCGTCCCGAGATCATGGGCGTGCTGTCCCTGGCGCTGTGGGCGCTGATCCTGGTCGTGACGGTCAAGTACGTCCTGTTCTTGATGCGCGCCTCCAACAAGGGCGAAGGCGGGGTGCTGTCGCTGATGGCCCTGGCCCAGCAGGGCGCCAAGGGCCGCACGGGCCTGATCTTCGCCCTCGGCGCCATCGGCGCGGCGCTGTTCTATGGCGACGGCGTGATCACCCCGGCCATCTCGGTGCTATCGGCGGTCGAGGGCCTGAAGTCGGTGCGCGGCTTCTCCGGCTGGTTCGGCGCCCAGGAGGTGATCGTCACCAGCCTGGTGATCCTGACCGCCCTCTTCGCCTTCCAGGCCAAGGGCACGGCCAAGGTGGCCGGCGTCTTCGGTCCGATCATGGTGTGCTGGTTCCTGTGCCTGGGCGCCCTGGGCGTCTGGCACATTAAGGACGATCCCAGCGTGCTGACGGCGATCTCGCCGACCTACGCCATCTATTTCCTGACCCATCACGGACTGACCGGCTTCCTGGTCATGGGCGCGGTGTTCCTGACCGTCACCGGGGCCGAGGCCCTAACGGCCGACATGGGCCATTTCGGCCGTGGCCCGATCCAGATGTCGTGGTTCGGCCTGGCCCTGCCGATGCTGGCCCTGAACTATTTCGGCCAGGCCGCCCTGGCCTCACAGGCCCTGACCGCCGCCGAGGCCGCGGGAACGGCCCTGCCGAACGCCGACTGGTTCTTCCAGTTGGCGCCCCACCAATGGCGACTGGCCCTGGTGCTGTTCTCCGGGGTCGCCACCGTCATCGCCAGCCAGGCAGTGATCACCGGGGCGTTCTCCCTGACCCAGCAGGCGATCCAGTTGGGCCTCCTGCCGCGCATGGACATCAAGATCACCTCGACCACCGAGGCCGGCCAGATCTATGTCGCGCCGATCAACTGGCTGCTGTTCGTCGGCGTCGTCCTGGTGGTGCTGTCGTTCCGCTCGTCCAGCGCCCTGTCGCACGCCTACGGCATCTCGGTGACCGGCACGATGGTGGTCACCACCCTGCTGGCCTACATCGTCGTGCGCCACGTCTGGAACTGGAGCCTGCTGGCGGCCCTGGCCCTGATCGTGCCGCTGTTCGCTCTGGACCTGACCTTCTTCGTCGCCAATCTGCTGAAGGTGCTGACCGGCGGCTGGGCCCCGCTGGCCCTGGGCGCGGGTCTGTGCCTGCTGATGTCGATCTTCGTCAGCGCCACCGAGCGCCTGCGCAGGAAACTCAACAAGGACGGCCTGCCCTTCGCCGACTTCCGCGAGATGATCGCCCGCCGCCCGGCCGCCGCGACGCCCGGCACGGCCGTCTATCTGACCTCGGACCCGGAGACGACGCCGCCGGCCCTGATGCACAGCCTCAAGCACTTCAAGGTCCTGCACGAGCGCAATGTGCTGCTGAAGGTCGTCAACGAGACCACGCCCTATGTGCCTGACGACCAGCGCATCGAAATCAAGACCCTCGACGACCGCTTCTCGCTGGTCACCGTGCGCTACGGTTACATGGAGAGCCCGAACATCCCGCAGGCCCTGGCGGCCTGCCGCAAGCAGGGCCTGAAGTTCGACATCATGAGCACGTCGTTCTTCGTCAGCCGCCGCACGATCGTGCCGTCGGTGGCCGCCGACGCCCTGCCCGCCTGGAAGCGTAAGCTCTTCACTTTCCTGACCCGCAACGCGGCCGACCCCACCACCTTCTTCCACCTGCCGCCGGGACGGGTGGTGGAGCTGGGGGCTCAGGTCAGCCTGTAGCGGGGCGGGTCAGCCCTCGGCCGCCTGCTCCGCCGCCAGCGCCAGGTCCAGCGCCCGGGCGGCCTCTTCGCCCGTCACGACCGGACGCGGGGCCTCGCCGCGCACGGCCGCGAGGAAGCCGGCGACCGACAGGCCCAGGGGGTCCTTGCCGGCCGGGGTCTCGGTGAAGTTCTCGATCAGCGGGAACGGCGTGGTGTTGCGGAAGGCGCGGGTGAGGAAGTCGATCTCGACCTCGCCCGACGGGTAGACGACCTTCATGGTCCGCTCGCGGGCCTCGGCGACGCGGGAGCTGTCGAACACGGCGATGAAGCCGTTCTCGAACATCGCCTCGACCTTCACCCAATCGAGCGAGGTCGAGCGGGTGATCCCCCCTTCGCCGTCCACGGTCATGGGCTGGGCCTCGCACAGGGCCAGGGCGAGATCGATGTCGTGGATCATCAGGTCCAGCACCACCGAGACGTCGAGATTGCGGTCCGAAGGCACACCCCGTCGCACGGCTTCCAGGCGCAGCGGCTGCTCGGGAATGTCCAGCAGGCCCATGGCCTGGAACACCACCCGTTCCTGGTGACCGCAGGCCAGCGGGACCCCGGCCTTGGCGGCGGCGGCGACCATCCGGTCGGCGTCCTCGGGCGTCACGGCCAGGGGCTTTTCACAATAGACCGGCTTGCCCGCCTTCAGCGCCTTCAGCGCCGCTTCGGCGTGGTGGACGGCGGGCGCGGCGACCGTGACCACGTCGACGGCGGCTAGGAAGGCGTCCATGTCGTCGAAGCCCTGGGCGCCCAGCGGCTCGGCCAGCGCCTGAGCGCGCGCCAGGTCGATGTCGAACACGCCGACCAGGGTCACGCCGTCCAGCTCGACGTACTTCTTGGCGTGATAGCCGCCGAACACTCCGGCGCCGACGACGCCCGCTTTCAGAGTCTGGGTCATGGCCCGCTGTCTACTCCGCTTCGGCGACGCTTAGAAGCACTGGAGCCTTCCGTAAGGACGCGCTAAACATCCGTTTAAATTAGCAACGCTCGCCAAGAGCCGCTGGAGGAAGACCATGACCACGTCGCGCGAAATTCGCCTGAAGAGCCGTCCCGTGGGCGTGCCCAAGGTCTCCGACTTCGACCTGGCCACCGTCGAGCTGCCCGCGCCGGGCGACGGCGAGGTCCAGGTCAGGAACCTCTGGATGTCGGTCGATCCCTATATGCGCGGCCGCATGTACGATCGTCCCAGCTATGTGCCGCCGTTCCAGATCGGCCAGGCCCTGCAGGGCGGCGCGATCGGCGAGGTCATCGTCTCCAACGATCCGGATTTCAAGCCGGGCGATATCGTCAACTCGATGTTCGGCTGGCGCGAGGCGTTCAACGCCAACCCCAAGGCGCTGGCCGCCGCCGGCATGGGCGCGATCACCAAGATCGACACCCACGGCGTGCCGCCCCAGGCTTTCCTCGGCGTGGCCGGCATGCCCGGCCTGACCGCCTATGTCGGCCTGCTGCGCATCGCGGCGCTGAAGGACGGTGACGTGGTGTTCGTCTCGGCCGCCGCCGGCGCGGTGGGCTCGGTGGTCTGCCAGATCGCCAAGCTGAAGGGCCACACCGTCATCGGCTCGGCCGGCGGCCCGGAGAAGGTCGCGTTCCTGAAGTCCATCGGCGTCGATCACGTCATCGACTACAAGGCCACCCCCGACGTCGTCGCCGAACTGGCCAAGGTCGCGCCGAAGGGCATCGACGTCTATTTCGAGAACGTCGGCGGCATCCACCTCGAGGCGGCCATCAACTCGGCCCGCCCGTTCGCCCGCTTCGCCCTGTGCGGGATGATCTCGCAATACAACGAGACCGGTAAGGCCGAAGGTCTGTCCAACATCATCCTGGCCGTCGGCAAGAGCCTGCGCCTGGAGGGCTTCATCGTCTCCAACCATTACGACCTCTATCCGCAGTTCGCCAAGGACATGGGCGAGTGGATCAAGGCCGGGAAGATCACCTGGAAGGAGACCGTCGAAGAGGGCGTCGAACGCGCGCCGGACGCCTTCATCAAGCTGTTCTCGGGCGAGAACATGGGCAAGATGCTGGTGAAACTGGGCTAGTTCCCGCCCCGCTCCTGGGCGTAGATGCGGCCCTCGCCTCTACGCCCTTGGAGATTCCCATGCCCGTCGCCCACCTCAAGCGCTGGAACATCGCGATCGGCGACGGCCAGCCGCTGGCCGTGATCGCGGGCCTGAACGTGCTGGAGAACCTGGACCTGGCGCTGGAGGTCGGCCGCGAACTGAAGGCGGTCACGACCGAGCTGGGCCTGCCCTATATTTTCAAGGCCAGCTTCGACAAGGCCAACCGCTCGTCGATCAAGAGCTATCGCGGTCCGGGCCTGACCGAGGGCCTCAAGATCCTAGCCGAGGTCAAGCGCCAGCTGAACGTACCGATCGCCACCGACCTGCACGAGGTCGACCAGGCCGAGCCGGTCGCCGCCGTCGCCGACCTGGTCCAGATCCCCGCCTTCCTGGTGCGCCAGACCGACCTGATCGTCGCCGCCGCCAAGGCCACGGCCGCCCAGCAAGGGATCATGCACGCCAAGAAGGCGCAGTTCATCGCGCCCTGGGACTGCAAGAACATCATCAGCAAGGCCCGCGAGGCCGCGCCGGACCTGGAAATCGTGCTGTGCGAGCGCGGCGCCTCGTTCGGCTACAACAACCTGGTGGTCGACATGCTGGGCATCGCCGAGATGCAGGCCCTGGGCGTGCCGGTCTCGATCGACGCCACCCACGCCGTGCAGCTGCCGGGCGCGGACCCCCGCACGGGCGGCGCCTCGACGGGCGGCCGCCGCTCCGGCGTGCCGATCATCGCCAAGGCCGCGGTGGCGGCCGGCGCCGACGCGGTGTTCCTGGAATTCCACCCCGATCCGGACAAGGCCCTCTGTGACGGCCCCAGCTGCCTGCCGCTGCACGGCGCGGCGGCGCTGCTGAAGACGCTGAAGGTTCTGCACGAGGTCGTGCGGGCCTAACCTCGCGGCTCCGTGATCGCGCGTGAGAATCCGGCGCCCAGGGTCCGAAATCCCGCGCGGCGATGCGCCTTTCAGCGGCAAATCGGCGCTCGAAGGCGCTCCCGTGAGGGGGGAACGTGATAAGCCGCGCGGCCAAGCTTGCGAACGGATTTCCAATAGCCAAGCTCGTGTTCCACCATTGAAATTCTCTAAATTCAATGACTTATTGAAAATCCTCGGACGGGCGAGCATCCTGCCTCCAAACCTTGGCGGAGGTTTTTTCTCGCAACTGCGAAATTCGCGTGATTTCCGGTAGCGAATTTGTGATCGAGGTTTTACTCTAAGGGAAGTCGGCGGCTCTCCACGCCGAAACAGCCCGAGTTCCAAGACATGAGCGATCGCTCCAGCCTCTTCGACGTGCGCTCCTCCACGAGCGTGACCCTCGATCAGGTCGTTCGCCGTGAGACGGTGGAAATCCCCGCCGAGGCGCCGCTAGCCATGCCGGTTCAGCCGCTGGGCTTCTGGCAGGGCGGTTCGCGCCGCGCCGCCGCCCTGGTCGCCGACATGACCTTCCGCCGCTGGATCGTGGCGCTGGCGACGATCGCCATGGGCTTCGCCGGCTGGAAGGCCACCTTCGACACCATCGCCCTGGGCGGCGTCACCCGCCTGGAAGGCGTGGTCCTGACCCTGCTGGCCCCGCTGTTCCTGGCCCTGTCGCTGTGGTTCTGCACCGCCGTCGCCGGCTTCGTGATCCTGCTGGGCAAGCCCAAGGATCCGCTTGGCATCGACGGCGAGGCCCCGATGCCCAAGCTGCACACGCGCACGGCCATCCTGATGCCGGTGCACAACGAGGACGCCGCCGCCGTCTTCGCCCGCCTGCGCGCCATGGACGCCTCGATCGCCGAGACCGGCATGAGCCGCCACTTCGACATCTTCGTGCTCAGCGACACCCGCGACGCTCAGGTGGCCCTGGCCGAGCAGGCCTGCTTCGCCCGCTTCCGCCGCGAGGCCCACAGCAACGTCTTCTATCGCGTCCGCAAGGAAAACACCGGCCGCAAGGCCGGCAATGTCGCCGACTGGGTGCGCCGCTGGGGCAGCGCCTACGAGCACATGCTGGTGCTGGACGCCGACAGCCTGATGACCGGCGAGGCCATGGTGCGCCTGGCGGACGCCATGGAGCGTCACCCGGGCGCCGGCCTGATCCAGACCATGCCGATGATCATCAACGGCCAGACGATCTTCGCCCGCACCCTGCAGTTCGCCACGCGCCTGTACGGCCGCGTCGCCTGGACGGGCCTGGCCTGGTGGTCGGGGTCGGAGAGCTCCTTCTGGGGCCACAACGCCATCGTCCGCACCCGCGCCTTCGCCGAGACCTGCGGCCTGCCGCACCTCAACGGCCCCAAGCCCTTCGGCGGCGAGGTGATGAGCCACGACGCCCTGGAAAGCGCCCTGCTGCGCCGCGGCGGCTGGAGCGTCCATCTGGCCCCCTATCTGGAAGGCTCGTACGAGGAGAGCCCCTCGAACCTGCTGGACTTCGCCACCCGCGACCGCCGCTGGTGCCGGGGCAACGTCCAGCACGTGCCGCTGATCGCCCTGCCCGGCCTGCACTGGATGAGCCGCCTGCACCTGGTGATCGGCGTGCTGAGCTACGCCCTGTCGCCGCTGTGGTTCATCGCCCTGACGGCGGGCGTCACCTCGCGCGCCCTGATGCCCGAGCTGAAGAAGGCCGCCTTCACCATGGCCGACCTGCAGGCCGCGGCGCACGCCCTGATCGACTGGCGCGAGATCCAGGCCACCGCCTGGGCCATGATCATCACCTTCCTGCTGCTGTTCGGCCCCAAGATCATGGGCTCGATCCTGATCTTCAGCCGCAAGGCCGAGATCAAGGGCTTTGGCGGCAAGCGCCGCGTCGCCGCCGGCCTGGCCGTCGAGATGCTGCTCTCGGCGCTCGTCGCCCCGATGCTGATGTTCACCCAGACCCGCGCCATCGTGGAAATCATGGCCGGCAAGGTCGGCGGCTGGGCCACCCAGCGCCGCGACGCCGACAAAGTCGCCTTCAAGGAGGCCACCGCCGCCATGGGCTGGATCAGCGTCACGGGCCTGGTTCTGGGCAGCGTATTCTGGTTCACGCCGGACCTGTTCACCTCGACCGCCCCGATCCTGCTGGGTCTGGTCCTGGCCGTGCCGCTGACCATGCTGGGCGCCCACAAGGTCGCCGGCCTTAAGGTCAAGACCAACGGCCTGTTCATGACCCCGGAAGAACGCCGCCCGCCGGCCATCGTCCGCGCGGCCCTGGGCAGCGCCTGCGAGCCGCCGATCCGCTGGTTCGCCCGCGACGGTCGCCCGATCGGCCCGACCACCCGGATCCGCGACGCGGCCTGATCCTCCGCTCAAACGCCCGAGAGCCTGTCCGAAAGGACAGGCTCTTTTTCTTTTGGGCCTAGCGGCGGGCTGGCCGTGGGGTTCGCGCCGGAGTAGAAGCGCGGCTCCTGTCCTTCCCGGGGAGCCGCGTATCGTGTCGCGTCTGTTCAGCGCCTATGTGATCGTCGACTGGAGCGCCGCGGCCAAGCCGACGACGGGCGCGGACTCCATCTGGATCGGCGTGCTCAAGCGCGACGTGCGCTTCCGCCTCATCTTAGAGAGCTACAACCCCGCCACGCGTGGCGAGGCCGAGGCGAAGCTGGCCGCCGTCCTGGACGACCTGAAGAAGCGCGGCGAGCGGGCCCTGGTGGGCTTCGACTTCCCGCTAGGCTTCCCGCGCGGGCTTTCCAAGGCCCTCTCGCTGCCGGGCGAAACGCCCTGGCGCGCGGTCTGGGACCAGCTGGCCAAGATGGTCAAGGACAAGGCCGACAACACCAACAACCGTTTCGGCGTCGGCTCGGAGATCAACCGTCGCCTGACCGGCGGCCCCTTCCCGTTCTGGGGCTGCCCGCCCAAGGACGCGTTGACCACCCTGCAGCCCAAGCGCCCGCGCGAGCACGGCGAAGGCGACCTGCCGGAGTTCCGCCATGCCGACGAAGCCGCCAAAGGGGCTCACTCGATCTGGAAGCTCTACTACAACGGCTCGGTCGGCGGTCAGGCGATCATGGGCATCCCGGCCGTGCGCCGCCTGAAGGACGCGCGTGGCGAGGCCGTGCGGGTGTGGCCGTTCGAGACCGGCTTCAAGGCCCTGACCGAGGCCGACCTCGAGGGCGTCGCCGTGGTGGCGGCCGAGGTCTATCCGGCGCTGCTGAAGATCACGGCCACGGCGGGCGAGGTCAAGGACCTGACCCAGGTGCGCACCCTGGCCGAACACTTCGCCAAGCTGGATGAAACCGGCAAGCTGGGGGCGCTGTTCGACGCGCCGAAGGGCCTCTCCGAGGACGCGCTGGAAGCCGCCTCGACCGAAGAAGGCTGGATCCTCGGGGCTTAGGCCTCCTCGCCCGCCAACTTCCGATCCCGCCAGTCCAGCATCCGGAACCTGAACAGCAGGAAGCCGGCGGCCAGGAAGCTGGTGATAATAATCGAGATCAGCACCCCGTTCAGGCCCATGCCGCGCGGGATCGCCAGCCACCAGGCCAGCGGGCCCATGACCAGCGCGTAGCTGATCAGGTGGGTCACAGTCGGGATCCACACCTCGCCGCGCGCCCGTAGCGCCTGGGCGGCCACTACCTGCACCGCGTCGGGCGCGAAGAACAGGCAGGCCAACGCCATCGCCGGCAGGATCAGCGTCATGGCCGCCGGGTCGGTGGTGTAGGCCAGCGCCACCCAGTGCTTGGCCGGATAGAGCAGAAGGCCAAACAGCGTCCCGATCACCGCGATAACAGCGAAGGCGATCCAGCCGGCCCGCTTCATGCCTTCCGGGTCGCGCGCGCCATAGGCCCGGCCGACCTGTACGGCGGTGGCCGTCGCCACGCCCAGCGGGACCATGAAGACGATGGCCGAGACGTTCAGCACCACGGTGTAGGCGGCCACGGCAAGGCTGCCGATCCAGCCGCAGATCAGGTTCATGCCGGCGAAGGCCGAGACCTCGAAGAAATTGGACGCCCCGGCGCCATAGCCAATCTTGCGCTGCTCGATCTCGGCGGCCTTGTTGTGGGCCGGCTTGTCGAAGACGCCCAGTTCGCGGGAGTCCTTCATGCGCAGGACGT
This sequence comes from Caulobacter sp. GW822-FHT01G02, assembly GCF_058802865.1. NCBI lineage: Bacteria > Pseudomonadati > Pseudomonadota > Alphaproteobacteria > Caulobacterales > Caulobacteraceae > Caulobacter > Caulobacter sp. GW822-FHT01G02. The sequence goes on along the minus strand of NZ_JBXAON010000001.1, from coordinate 734,395 downwards.
AGATCGCCAGGGCGATCGCCAGGGCGGTGCGCGCCACGAAGGTCGACCAGGCGCCGCCGACCGCGCCCATGGCTGGCAGGCCGAAGGTCCCGGGCACGAACAGCAGGTTGGCGGCAAGGTTCACGACATTGGCCAGCCACATCATCACCGCCCCCGGCGTCGGCCGCGCCAGGCCCTCCAGCCAGAAGGTCAGCACCACCGAGATCGCATAGACCGGCAGCGACAGCGAGAAGACGATCAGCGGCGCGGTCGCCCCGTCGGCCAGTCCGTCCTTGAGGCCCATGGCGTGCAGGAACAAAGGCCCGAACAGGGCCAGCAGCGCCGCCGAGCCAACGCCCAGCCACGCGCCGTAGCTGAGACCGCGCCGCAGCACCGCGCCGGTCTCGTGCGGCTTGCCGGCGCCGATCGCGCGGGCGGTCATCACCTGCACCCCGACCAGCAGGCCGACCGTGGCGGTCACGAACACCGAGGTCGGGGCCCAGGCCATGGCGTGGAAGCCCAGTTGCCTCGCGGAGAAATGGCCGACGACGATGGCGTCGGTCAGGCCCATGACCATGATGCCCAGGCGCGACAGCACGACCGGCCCCGCCAGGCGGAGCAGTTCGAGCAGGTCGGTCAGGATGGGGCCGCGCGGGCGCTCAGAGAAGAGCGCCGTTCCGGCCGCGTCGCGCGGCATGGTCGTCACCCCAAGTCAAAAAGGTGGGTGTCAAAGAAAGGCGCGCAAAGTGGCTCATGCCCGATTTGTGGGCAACCCGCTTTCGGCAAGGCTTGGAACATCGGACGCGGCCAACGGTTCTTCGGGCTCAGCCCTTGAGGAACGCGCCATGGCCGAGACCCAGACCCCCGAGTTCGAGCACACCAGCGAGCAGGTCGCCAAAGCCTATCGCGAGATCCAGGCCCCGCTGGACGCCGAGGAGGAACGTTCCTTCCAGTCCAAGGACGATGCGAAGGACAAAAAGCGTAGTGACGCCATGCAGGCCGGCGCTCGCCCCTACCCCGCTCCGCCGTACCCCGAACAGCACCAGACCAAGCCTGGCGACGAGGCCGCGCTGGATCCTGCCCCGATGTACGACGCCCCGTTCTACAAGGGCTCGGGCAAGCTGGAGGGCAAGGTGGCCCTGATCACCGGCGCCGACAGCGGCATCGGCCGCGCCGTGGCGGTGCTGTTCGCCCGCGAGGGCGCGGACGTCGCCATCGGCTATCTCAGCGAGAACAACGACGCCAACCTGACCCGCATGGCCGTCGAGCAGGAAGGCCGCCGCGCCATCCTGCTGCCCGGCGACGTCGCCGAACCGGCCTACGCCAAGGCGGCCGTGGAAAGGACGGTGGCCGCGTTCGGCCGCCTTGACATCCTGGTCAACAACGCCGCTTTCCAGGAGCATGTGCTCGACTTCGAGGACCTGACCGAGGAGCACTTCGATCGCACCCTGCGCACCAACCTCTACGGCTATTTCCACATGGCCAAGGCGGCGGTGAAGCATCTGCCCAATGGCGGCTCGATCATCAACACCGGCTCGGTGACCGGCCTGTTGGGCAACAAGGACCTGCTGGACTACTCGATGACCAAGGGCGGCATCCACGCCTTCACCCGCTCACTGGCCACGCATCTGATCGACAAGGGCATCCGCGTGAACGCCGTCGCGCCCGGCCCCGTCTGGACCCCGCTGAACCCGTCGGACAAGCTGGGACCCGATGTCGCCCAGTTCGGCGCCAAGACCCCGATGAGGCGAGCCGCCCAGCCGGAAGAGATCGCGCCGGCCTATGTGTTCCTGGCCTCGCCCCAGACGGCCAGCTACATCACCGGCGAGATCCTGCCGATCATCGGCGGTTATGCGGGCGGCTAGGCCTCACAACCGAACCTCTTCCTTCGACAGGCTCAGGATGAGGTTCTCGTGAACCGCCGTAGCAGCCAGTCCTCATCCTGAGCCTGTCTAAGGAAGAGGACTGCCCCGCCGCCCGTGCTATGGCTTGGCTCCCCAAAAGGAGTCGCAAATGGCCCGCCGCGTCGCCCTCGTCTCCCTGCTGGTCGCCGACTATGACGAGGCCATCGCCTTCTATGTCGGCAAGCTGGGCTTCACCCTGGTCGAGAACACCGACATGGGCCACGGCAAGCGCTGGGTCGTGGTCTCGCCCGGGAGCGACGGCACGAACTTCCTGCTGGCCCGCGCCACCGGCGACCAGGCCGAGGCGATCGGCCGCCAGGGCGGCGGACGCGTCTGGCTCTTTCTGCACACGGACGACTTCGCCGGCGACCACGCCCGCATGAGCGCCGCCGGCGTCACCTTCCTGGAGGAACCCCGCCATGAGGCTTACGGCACGGTGGCGGTGTTCGAGGATCTTTCCGGCAATCGCTGGGACCTGTTGCAACCCAAGGACTGAAACGACGATGCGCCGATTGCTGCCTCTGTTCGCGGCGGTCGCCGCGCTTTCTATCTCGATGGCCGCCCCTATCGCCGTCCACGCGGCGCCGGCCAAGATCCGGGTGCTCTATCTCGATCAGTCTGTCGGGTTCGTGCACAAGCCGGTCACGCGTCCCACCAACAGCAACGGCCCGACGCAATCCGAGATCGCCCTGGCCGAGATCGGGGCCAGGACCGGCGCCTTCACCGTCGAGTCCACCCAGGACGCCCGCGTGATCACGCCCGAGAAGCTGAAGGACGTGGACGTCCTGATCTTCTACACGACCGGCGAATTGCCAATCTCCGCCGAGAACTGGGCCGCCGTGCAGCGGTGGGTCGAGAGCGGCAAGGGCGGCTTCGTGGGCCTGCACAGCGCCACCGACACCCATTGGGACTACAGCGGCCCCGGCCAGACCTATACCGCCTTCATCAACGGCAAGTTCGCCGGCCATCCCTGGATCCAGGGCACGCCGATCACCGTCCAGGCGCTCGGTCAGAAGGCGGGGGGCGGCAAGGATCCCGTCAACACCGCCTGGCCGGACCGCTTCCCTTATGCCGAGGAAATCTATCAGTACTCGGACTATGACCCAGCCAAGGTCCGCGCCCTGCAGGCGTTGGACTTCACCGACATGGCCCTGAAGCGCCCGTGGTTCGTGCCGATCACCTGGACGCGCCAGATCGGCAAGGGTCGCCTGTTCCAGACCAACCTGGGCCACACGCCGAGCACCTGGAACGATCCGCTCTACCGCGCCCAGATCCTGGACGCCGTGCGCTGGACCGCCCACCGCAAGCCCGGCGCGGTCGAGCCCAATCCGGACGAGCAGGCCCTGTGGGCGCTGCGCTCGCTGCTGGCCTATGACAATCGCCCCAAGGCCGAGATCGAGGCGCGCCTGACCAAGCTGGCCAAGGCCGATCCGGCCTGGCTGCGCGACGCCGCCGCCCGCACGGCCGCCCTGCGACCGCTTTGGCCGGCCAAGCCCGACAGCGACAAGGCTCCGTTCGACGCCGCGTACAAGGCGGTGCTGGACGAGGTCGTGGCGAAGTCAGGCGGCTAAGCCTCCCCGAACGCCTCGGCCGCATAGGTCCGCAGCTGGGCGGCGATATCCTCCGGCCAGGCCAGGATCCGCGCCTCGAAAGCCGCGTCATCGCCAGCGAAGAGGGCGCGCATGGCCTCCTCGAACGCCGGCAGGTCGCCGCCGATCGCCGAGGCGAAGCGGTAGGCCGCTTCGCGGGCGGCGCGGATGCGGTCTGGCCCCTCGCTAGCCCGCCGCGCGGCCTCGACCAGTTTGCGCAGCGCCACCGAAGCCCCGCCGGGCTGCGCGGCCAGCCAGTCCCAATGGCGGGGCAGCAGGGTCACTTCGCGCGCCACCACGCCCAGCTTGGGCCGGCCACGGCCGCGCGGCGTCTCCTCCGGCGGCGCGAGACGCGTGGCCAGGGCGTCCGGCCCGCCGCTGAGATCGAAGTCCACCGACCGGCCCGTGGGGTCGAAGATCAGCACCCCCGCCTCGCCAATCAGCCTCTGGGCCGCCAGGGCCGCGTCGAGGCGCGAGCCGACCGCCACGCGCGTTTGGCCATGGAACACGACATAGGGCTCTTCGCCGGCGGCGACAGGCATCAGTTCAGCCCCGTGGCGTTCAGCGTCGCGATCCAGTGGGCGCGACGGTCCTTGAGCTTCGAGGCCCGCATGGAACCCTCCAGGCCCTCGGTGTCGACCGCCTCGACCGCTTCGAACACGAAGGCGTCCGCGCCATGGGCGTTCCAGGCGGCCTGCAGGCTCTTCTCGCGATGCGAGCCCAGCCGCAGCGAGAACCAGACGCCGTTCTGACGGTTGGACAGGTCCGGGGCGACGCCGATCCAGACCTCGCCCGTCGGCACGCAGCGCACGGCGTAGACACCGGCCTGGACCTTGCGTTCCTTGTATTCGCGCAGCAGCGCCTTGCGGTCGGACATGCCAAACTTCTCCCGGGGCGAAACGTCTGGCGCGCCTTTTACCCGGATAAAATGCCAAGTCAATATTGCCCGGATAATTATACCTCGGGAGCGCGGAAGGGCACGTAGCCCCGTTCGACTAGGCGCCGGGTCGCCTCGTAGACCGCCACCAGCTCCTCATACGCCGATCTCAGGTGGGCCAGGCGCGCGACCTGGGCCTCGGACAGCGACGCGCTGGCCTCGGCCATCGACGCGGCTTCGGCCACCCACTTGGCGCGAGCCGTCGCGGTGGCCACGGCCAGACGCTGGAAGCGGCCGGCGTCGGCGTTCGGCACGGTCGCCCCCAGCACAGCCCTGTTCGAGGCGTAGGCGGTGTAGTCGATCTGCTCCAGATACCCACGCAGGCGGCGCTGGACCAGGGGATCGGCGTCGGTGGGCTCGAAGTGGTCGCCGGTGCGGCGGGTGCTGGAAGTCATGGTCGCCATGACGGCCTCCGATCCGGCCGAGAGCCGGCCGTTCTAGCTGGAAGCGTGCGCTTGAGAGTTTAATGACGCGTTGAACCACGATGTGACCTATGGACTGACGCGCAGGTTGATCGCACTGGCTAGGCCGCCGGCAACAAGGCCAAGGACGGCGACGCCGCCCCGGTCAAGCCGTAGGGTCTAGAGCAGCTTGCGGAAGCCCAGGCGCACCGTCCGGCCCAGCGGGTCCAGATAGTCTCGCTGATAGGCCTGGGGCGTCGCGCCGCTCTGGTCACGCACCGACTGCTTGGAGTCGAACAGGTTCTCGAAGTTCAGCGACAGCTGAGCGCCCTTCAGGAGCGGGAACTTGTCGACCATCGGCTTACGCGCGGGCGCGCTGAAATTGGCGAACAGGTTCACCCCCAGCGTCGCCAGGTCCGAGAAGTACAGGGTCTGGCCGCCGGTCGAGCCGCCGTCGACCCAGGTCGAGGCCTTCCAGGCGCCGTTGAAGCGGAAGCCCAGGCCGTCCTTGAAGTAGCCGCCCTGGATCGAGACCTCGTGGCGCGCCTGGCCGTTGCGCGCGCTGATCGCCGCGCCGTCCAACTGGTCCAGCACCGGCATGCCCTTGCGGACGGTGATCTCGTCGCTGAGGCGCCAGGTGTGGTAGACTGACAGCTGGAACAGACCCTGGCCTGGACGCATCATGCCCGGAGGCGGGCCCATCATGCCGCCGCCGCCCGGGGGACCGCCAGGACCGCCGCCACCCACGCGCATCATGCCGCCGCCGGGCGGGCCGCCGCCCGGGCCGCCGAAGCGCCCTCCGGGACCGCCAGCCGAGCCCGGCGCCGGCTTGCCGACCGCCTTGAACAGGTTGAAGCCCCAGCGGATGTTCTCGTTCTGGGCGCTGGCGAAGTTCACCGGACGGGCGTCGATCGACAGCAGGCGGCCCGAGGCGTCACGCACGAAACGGTCCGGGAAGGCGCGCTCCAAGTCCGGGGTGATCGCCGGGAACGAGGCGATCGCATTCTTGGTCTCGGCCCGGGTATAGGTGGCGTTGAAGGTCAGCTCGATGCTGGTGAACGGCTTGTAGTTGACGCCGAACTTGCTGACCCGGCGATTGTCGTTCAGCAGGTTGGCGTTGCCGCCGTCGGTGCGGCTGATGATCACCGTCTGGCCGGTCGTGAAGTCGAACACCGAGACGTTCGGCGTGACCACCAGCGGATCGTTGATCTGGTTGGTCGTGGGCGCGCCCTCTTCATCGGTATAGCTGGCGATGAAGCTGATCGGCTTGATCGGCGACCAGTTGAAGCCGCCGCCCAGGGTCGTCAGTCCGCCCAGGTCCGACAGGTTGTCATAGCCGGCGTTGACGTTGGCCGAGAGGTCGCCCAGCTTGGCCAGCACGTTGTTGCGCGTGCTGGTGATCGGCAGGTTGAAGCTGCTCTGGAAGCTCTCCGTCGTGCGGGTGATGTCGCGCTTGGTGGTGACGCCCGAGCGGACGGTCTCCGAGTTCAGGCCCTTGCTGTTGGCCCCGACCTTGAACGTCGTCTGCAGGCCGCCGGCCGGCAGCATGAAGAGGTTGCCGGTCAGGACGAGCTCGGCGCTGGCCGCGGTCGAGATCGAGTGGGCCGTGTCCGTGGCCACGGCCTTGTAGAGGCTGGGCGCGATCACGCCGAACGGATTAACCGTCGGATCGCCCGCCGCCACCGCCGCCTGGAACGCCGAGGCGTCGAGGCCCCGGCCGGTCTCGGTGTCGGTGTTGGTGCGGTCGAAGTCGCCGGTGACGTTCCAGCGCCAGTCCTTGACCCGGCCGTTGGCGGCCATGCTGACCTGGGTGCGCAGGGTGTCCACGTCGCGCGACAGGGCGCCCGGCGCGTCGATGTAGCGATAGCCGGTCACGGCCTGCGAGAACGGCGAGAATGGGCTGCCGCCCGGCAGGGTGAAGCTCACGCCCGGCAGGCCCAGCAGGGCGTGGCTGCTGGAGTCTTCCAGGTTGCCACTGAGGGTCAGCTGGGTCTGCTTGTTGAGGTCGCGGCTAATCGAGCCCCGGAAGGTGCCCTTGTCGGACTTGGAGATCAGCGAGCGGCTGGCGGTCAGGTCGCCGGTATTGTAGCGGCCGGCCAGCGGACCGAAGTCGGCCAGCGGCGCGCGGCCGTTCACCGCCGAGTCCGGCGCGCCCGCGAAGCTGGCGGAAATCGTCGGGTCGAGGGCCGCGCCGTTGAGACTGGCGACGTTGCCGACCAGGTCGAACGGCTGGCCGTTCGGCGCGCGGACGATGTTGCGGTCGGTTTCGAGCAAATAAGGGTCGTGCGACAACTGGACGTCGACGTTCCAGCGCTTGTCGCCGTTGATGTTCACGCGGTTGCCGCCACCGCCGCCGGAGACCCGGCCGCCGTCGGTGGCGACCGTGACCGCGCCTTGCGTCTGCAGGGCGTTGTAGTTCTTCTTGAGGATGATGTTCACGACCCGCTGGTCGGCCTTGTAGCCGTAGTTCAGCGCGACCTCCTCGGGCAGCACTTGGAAGCGCTCGATGGCTTCCGGCGGGATGCCCTGGATCTCCTGGAAGCCCGAGATGCGGCGGCCGTTGATCAGCAGCACCGGCCCGCCGCCGCCGTCTCGGCCGCGCGTGCTGGTGGTCTGGGGCGTCAGCATGGTCAGCAGTTCGCCGATGCTGCCCGCGCCGAAGCTCTTGATCTCTTCCTCGTTCAGCTCGAGCTCGGGCTCGATATTGCCCTCGACCTTGCCGCGCGGATCGGCCTGGATGACCAGGCCCTCGACCTCATTGGGACCGTCGTCCTTAACCTGCGGCTTCTTCGGATCAGCCTCGGCGGCCGCCTCGGGCGGGGAGGAGACGGGGATCGCCGGCCCGGCCGAGGCGGCGGTCATGGGGTCGAGCGCGGCCGAGGCCAGCCCATACAGGAGGATGGTCGAAAGGGTCATTATGCCCACGAAAACACGAGTGACAGGAACGTCGACGCTCGGCCGCGCCAACGCTGGGTTGCTGCTCCTTACGGGGGTGCGACGCCCTCCGCAACGCCCCCCGGCGTTAAGAATAGGCAATGCGCCATAAAGCGCACACTCGTGTGTCTTCCGACGCTCAAAGAGCGCTCAGGCATTGAAATATCGTCACATTTTCGGCCGCGCCGTGTTGCCCTCGAAACGATATTGCAGCTTGGCAATAAACCGCGCCGCCATGTCGCACGGGGGCGTGCCGGGCGGATTCGAGGCGTCGCCCGGCGGAGCCACACCACGGCGACGCAACCGGAACGTGCTACCTCTCCAGGAACGCCTGGAAGCCCCCATAGATCATCCGCTTGCCGTCGAACGGCATGTTGGTCATGCCCGCCTTCAGACGCTCGTCGGCCATGACCTTGGCGTTGATCTCATCGCGGCTGGCGCGGTCCTTGTAGGTGATCCACGAGAAGATCACGATCTCGTCTTCCTTGGCCTGGACGGCGCGCGGAAACGAGGTCAGTTCGCCATAGGGCACATCGTCGCCGATGCACTCGACATATGACAACGCGCCGTATTCCATCCAGACCTCGGCCCCGAGCCGGGCCATCGCCTTGTAGGCGTCCAGCTTGTCCTTCGGCACGGCGAGCACGAAACCATCCACATAGGCCATGACGTTTCCTCCGCTTCAAATGGCGCTGTCGGAAACAAGGACGTTCAGCGACCCGCCGTTCCGACAGTCCCTTCTCGAATTTTCGCGATCAGGCTGATGATGGCCTTGGCGTGGCCGTTGGAGAGGTTGTCATCAGGGAACACGGCCATGGGGACGTCGGGAACCAGCCCCCTACCCTCCAGGTCCTGGCCCTCTGGTCCCTTGTAGAGCTCGGCCGGCAACGCCATCGTCCAGCCGTTCGGCAGCGGCTTGGGCAACTGGTCGGAGAACGCGCCGCGCGTCGTCCCGCCCACCTGGGTGACATTGGGCAGGGCCTTCATCATCAGGGTGAAGGTCTCGCCGGCGCTGACGGTGATGTCGCTGGTGACCAGAAAGACCGGCCCGGTGAAGCCGGCCGCGCTGGCGGGCTCGACCTTGACCGGCTGCGGCGGCGCCTTGGCCCCGACCGGGACCTTGGCGTAGGCCGCGCGCGGCTGGGCGGCGAAGCGCCCGGCGATGCGCTGGCCGATGGTGTCGTAGCCGCCGCGGTTGTTGCTGACGTCGACAATCACCGCCCTGGCCCCGGCGAAAGCGGCCATGGCCTCGTCGAGCACGGGATCCAAAGGCCGGGGATCGTCCGGCGCGGCGTTGCGCGCGAAGGCGCCTATGGTCACGATGTTCAGATAGCCGATGTCGTCAACCCGGCCCCAGAAGACGCGGTTGTTGGCCGCCTGTCGCCCGCGCCCTTGCAGGATCCCCGTCAGGATCCCCTCGCGATAGGCCTGCAGCCACGCCTTCTCGTCGCCCTGCGGGTCGGCGGCGTGGACACGGTTCAGGGTCGGCGACTCGCCGGGCTCCAGGTCGCGCCGGGAACCGGCGACCATGCCGTGCAGCTCGACATGCGGGTCGTCGAGCCCCGCCATCAAGCCCGACAGCGCCGTCCACAGCTGGGCGTCGGTCGCGGTTGGGCTTACCTTGGCCAGGGCCGCGGCCTTGCGCGCCGGCCAGTCCAGCTTGCGCTCGGCCGAACGCGGGTAGTAGGCGGCGAAGGTGTCGGCGGCGAAGGCGACGATGCGGTCCGGCGTCCAGGCCGCCGCCGCGATGCAGGGCGTTGGCAGGTTGGGCAGCTTGTCGAACAGGTAGCGCGTGCCGTCCTGACTGCCGGTCAGGGTGATCGTCCCCTGCCCTTCGGCGCGCCAGAGGGTCATGACGCCTTCGGGATCAGGCTCCCGGCGCGGGTCCGGATAGCAGGCCTCGCCAGCGGTCTGGAACAGCTGAGCGCCGTCGGGCCCGAACAGCACAATCCAGCCGTAGCCGCGCGATTTCCAGGCGCCGCGCAGCTCGGCCGCGACCGGCGCGCCCTTGGCCTGCACCGGCCAGAACGGACTTTCGGCGAGCGCCGGCGCGGCGAAGGCGAGAACGGCGGCGGCGGCCAGAAGACTCAAGCGTTTCATGGGCGCGACGGTGGAGGCGTCTCCGCCGCCGCGCCAGTGAAATCGCCGCGACGCCCGACGCTAGCGGAGCAGAACGGCCTGAGGGCCGCGGCGCAGGGACCGTGGCAATTCGGGTCCGTAGCCGAAGCGGACCACAAGATCCGGGCGTTTGGCCGGCTCCCCCAGCCACGCGGCCATCCGGCGGCGCGTCGCCGGATCCTCGACCGGCTGATTGAGGAAGGCCAGCTTTAAGCCCGCGGCGGTCGCCGTCAGCGCGAACCGGGTGAAGGCGCGCCCCACGGCGATCCAGCCGGCGGGCGTCTCGGCCGGACCAGTGAAGATCGCCGCGCCCGCCGAGCTCCTCATCCAGCCCGCGAGGCGATCGGCCTCGCCCTTCTTCGTCATGACCATGGGCAGCAGGCGCTCGCCCAGCCAGCGCGGCGCCGTGAGGTTGCCGGAAGCGGCCGTGAACAGGCCGTCCCTTTGCGCCAAGGCTTCTCCGGCGTCGAAGCGGATCCAGTCGGTGAGTTCGCGCATGAAGGCGGGATCGGCGAGCTGAGCGTTATTCCCGGCGACGATCATGTCCGTCAGGCGAGACCGCTCGTCGGGCTCCAGCACCCATCGAAGCGCCACGTCCTGTCCCACGGCGGCTTCAAGTCGACGGAGCGTGGCCGCGTCCGCGGGTCTTCCATCATACTTGGTTCGCGTCGATGCGCGGCGGGGTATGGCCTGGAACAGGGCGTCCGGGCGAGCCGGCGCGCTGGAGAGCGCTATACGGACGCCGCCTCCCGGCAGAATCTCCGGCTCGCCCGCCCAGCCATAGCCGAGCCCCGCCTGCAGCAGGGTCTCCAGGGCGCAGCCGAGGCTGACGAACAGGTGATGGTCGTCCGGATCCACCACCGGGGTCCGTCGTGAAAAGTCCGGCAGAATCTCGATCGCGCGAGGCTCGATCCGAAAGCGCCAGGGCTGGGTGTTGTGTCCGTTCGCGGCCAGAGTCGCCGCATGGATCAGGGCGATCATCGGAACGCCGCCGCCGCCCAGATCCGGCAGCCGCCAGAGATCCCGGACCGCGCGGTCGTAGGGGCTTTCACCGCCGGAACATCCCGCGACCAGCAGCGGCATGGCGGCGATCAGGGCGCGACGAGTGGGCATGGCGGCGGCTCCGAAAACCCAAGCTGTAGCCGCCGCCTCTCGCCTCGCCTTGCGACGAGTCAAACCCCCTTTATTCGGTCTTCAGATAGATCTCCGAGCCCTGTTCCTTGAACTTCTCACTCATCTCGGCCATCCCCAGCGCCGCGTCGTTCGGCGCGATGCCGGCCGCGAAGTCGCGGACTTCGTGGCTGATCTTCATCGAGCAGAACTTGGGACCGCACATCGAGCAGAAGTGGGCGGTCTTGTGCGCCTCCTTCGGCAGGGTCTCGTCGTGGAACTTGCGGGCAGTTTCCGGATCGAGGCCCAGGTTGAACTGGTCTTCCCAACGGAACTCGAACCGCGCGCGGCTGATGGCGTCGTCCCACATGGCCGCGCCGGGGTGGCCCTTGGCGAGGTCGGCGGCGTGGGCGGCCAGCTTGTAGGTGATGACGCCGGTTTTGACGTCGTCGCGGTCCGGCAGGCCCAGGTGCTCTTTGGGCGTGACGTAGCAGAGCATGGCCGTGCCGAACCAGCCGATCATCGCCGCGCCGATCGCCGAGGTGATGTGGTCGTAGCCAGGCGCGATGTCCGTGGTCAACGGGCCCAAGGTGTAGAAGGGGGCCTCGTGGCAGTGCTTCAGCTGCTCATCCATGTTGGCCTTGATCTTGTGCATGGCCACGTGGCCCGGCCCCTCGATCATCACCTGCACGCCGTGCTTCCAGGCCACCTTGGTCAGCTCGCCCAGGGTGCGCAGCTCCGAGAACTGAGCCTCGTCATTGGCGTCGGCGGTCGAGCCCGGACGCAGGCCGTCGCCGAGGCTGAACGACACGTCGTAGGCGCGCATGATCTCGCAGATGTCCTCGAAACGCTCGTAGAGGAAGTTCTCCTTGTGGTGCGCCAGGCACCACTTGGCCATGATCGAACCGCCGCGGCTGACGATGCCGGTGACGCGCTTGGCGGTCATCGGGATGAACGGCAGGCGCACGCCGGCGTGGATGGTGAAGTAGTCGACGCCCTGCTCGCACTGCTCGATCAGGGTGTCGCGGAAGACCTCCCAGTTCAGGTCCTCGGCCACGCCGTTGACCTTCTCCAGCGCCTGGTAGATCGGCACCGTGCCAATCGGGACGCTGCTGTTGCGGATGATCCAGTCGCGGATGTTGTGGATGTTGCGGCCGGTGGACAGGTCCATGACCGTGTCGGCGCCCCAGCGCGTGGCCCAGACCAGCTTGTCGACCTCGTCGGCGACGGTCGAGAGCACCGCCGAGTTGCCGATATTGGCGTTGATCTTGACCAGGAAGTTGCGGCCGATCGCCATCGGCTCCAGTTCGCCGTGGTTGATGTTGGCCGGGATGATGGCGCGGCCGCGGGCGATTTCCTGGCGCACGAACTCGGGCGTCACGAAGTCGGGGATCGAGGCGCCGAAGTCCTCGCCGTCGCGCACGCACGGGCGGTCCTGCTCTCGGCGCAGGTTCTCGCGGATGGCTACATATTCCATCTCGGCCGTGATGATCCCGGCGCGGGCATATTCCAGCTGGGTGACCAGCTTGCCCGGTTTGGCGCGATAGATCGGACGGCTGTTGTTCGGGAACTCGGGGGCCAGGTGCTTGCCTTGAGCGAAGCCATTGTCCTCGGGCTTCACCTGACGGGGATCGGTGACCAGCTCGACGTCGCCGCGGGCGACGACGAAGGCTTCGCGCGTGCGCTCCAGGCCCTTCTCGATGTCGATGGTCGCCGTCGGGTCGCTGTAGGGACCGGACGGGTCATAGATCGTCACTGGCGGCTCGTTGGCCGACGGGTGGACGGCCACCTCGCGGAACGGCACGCGGATGTCGGGGAACAGCTGGCCGGCCTGGTAGACCTTGCGCGAGCCGGGGATGGGGCCGGTCGAGATGGTCTCGGCCACGGACTTGATGGTGGTCTGGATGTTCATTTCGGGCGCTCCTTCGGCTTCGAGGAGACCCGGACGTGCGCGCTTGAGTCGGTTTACGGACGGGCTGCGAGCGCCGACCGCGTTCCCTCCCTTCGCCGGCATGACCCGGATCAGGTTCTACGGGTCAGGGCCAGAGCCCAATCTCAGCCGCGCGAGCGACCCCCCGGTGAACAACGGCTGGACACTAGGCGCGTTGACGCTGAGGTCAAGCGTCGCGTGCCCTGGCGATCACGAAGTCGTCAACCTCGTTACCCTTGGCCTTGCCGGCGCGAATGGAGCGTGACCGCTTCTGGTCACCGCCGCCGAGGGCACATCCATGAACGCCATCCCCAATCGCCGCGCCGTCCTGCTGGGCGCGCTCGCCGCAGGCCTCGCCACGCCGGCCCTGGCTCGAACGCCGGCGAAAAACATTGTCCTGGTCCACGGAGCCTGGGCCGACGGCTCGTGCTGGAACGAGGTGATCCCTCCGCTACAGGCCAAGGGTTTCAACGTCACGGCAGTGCAGAACCCCCTCACCTCGCTGGCCGACGACGTGGCGGCCACCCGGCGGGTCCTCGCGCGGCAGGACGGCCCAACCGTGCTGGTGGGCCACTCGTGGGGCGGCGTGCCGATCACCGAGGCCGGCGTCGACCCGAAGGTCACGGCTCTGGTCTATGTCGCCGCCCGCGCGCCGGACGCCGGCGAGGACTTCAACGCCCTGGCGGCGACCTATCCGACCATGCCGGTGCGGGCCGGAGTCGCGACGACCGACGGCTATTCGTGGCTGACCCAGGACGCCTTCGTCCGCTTTTTCGCCGGCGACGTCGAACCGGCGCACGCCCTGACGCTCTTCGCGACCCAGCAGCCGATCGCCGCCAGCCTGTTCGCCGGCAAGACCACGGTCGCGGCCTGGCGCGACAAGCCCAGCTTCTACGCTGTCTCGGCCAACGACCAGACGACCAACCCGGACCTGGAGCGCTTCCTGGCCAAGCGCATGAAGGCGACGACCATCGAGCTGCCGTCCAGCCACGTGTCGATGATCTCGCATCCCAAGGCGATCACGGACCTGATCATCCGCGCCGCCGGGTGACGGTTAATTCACTTGCGGCCGGCGGCCGGCCACGCGATCGGGTGACCCGCGTTCTATGGAGATCCGCCCATGACCTTCCGCCGCCTCGCCCTGCCCATCCTCTGCGCCCTGATCGCCACGCCCGCCCTGGCGCAGGAGACCTATCCGAAGACGATCCCGTCCTCGGGCGGCGAGGTGATCATCCCCTCCGAGCGCAATCAGAAGGCCTATGACGAGTTCAAGTACGCCCCCGCCCGCAGGGCCGGCGACATGCTCTACGTCTCGGGCGCGGTCGCCGGCCGGGGCAAGGACGAAGGCACGGACCCGGAGTCGTTCAAGCGACAGGTCCGCCGCGCCTTCGTCGCCCTGGACAACACGTTGATGGCCTCGGGCGCCACCTTCGACGACGTGGTGATGATCAACAGCTTCCACGTCTGGGAAGGGCCCGATCAGCCCGCCCCGCGCTGGGAGCAGCTGGCCATGATCAACGCCGTCAAGAGCGAGTTCATCAAGGGCGCCCATCCGGCCTGGACCGCCGTCGGGACCAGCGGCCTGCTGCCCGCCGGCGGCATCGTCGAAATCCAGCTGATCGCCTACGCCCCGAGGAAGTAGACCCTAGAGGCGGCTAGCCGAAAAGGTGTCGCAGGCCGACGGGTCGCCCTGGTCATAGCCGCGCGTGAACCAGCGCATCCGCTGGGCGCTGCTGCCGTGGGTGAAGCTGTCGGGCACGACCTGGCCTTGGGTCTGCTTCTGGATGGTGTCGTCGCCCACGGCGGCGGCGGCGCCCAGGCCATCCTGAATGTCGGCGCGGTTGATGACGATCTTGCCGCCCGAGGCCTCGCCCGCATGGGCCGCCCAGACGCCGGCATAGCAGTCGGCCTGCAGTTCCAGCCGCACCGAGCCGCTTTCCTCGCCCCGCGCCCCCAGGCGGCGGGCCTGCTGGTCGGCGCCCAGAAGGTGCTGCACGTGGTGGCCGATCTCGTGGCTGACGACATAGGCGCGGGCGAACTCGCCCTTGGCCCCGAAGCGGCTTTCCAGTTCCTGCCAGAACGACAGGTCCAGATAGACCTTCTGGTCGGCCGGGCAGTAGAATGGCCCCATGGCCGACTGGCCCGTGCCGCAGCCGGTGCCCGTGGCCTGATTGTAGAGCACGATCGCCTCGGGCGGCCGGTAGTCGACGCCCTCGTTGCGGAAGATCGGCGTCCAGACATCCTGGTTGGACGCCTCGATCACGTCGATGAACTGGCCCTCGCGGTCGGAGACCTCACCGCGCGTCCCCTCCTGCTGGGCGGGCTGCTGCAGGCCCTGCGTCGCCTCCATGGTCGTGCGTGGATCGATGCCGAACACGAAATAGCCGATGGCGGCCAGCACCACCGCGCCGATGCCGCCGCCGACGACGCCGACAGGCCCCAGACCACGCCGATCCTCGATATTGCCGGATCGGCGACCGCCTTCCCACTCCATGCAGTCCTCGCTCAGTTCGGTTGGCTGGCGGGCTTGATCGCCCTCATGCGCGCATTGCTCTGGTCCAGCGCGTCCTGCGTCAAGCGTTCCATTCGGCTCACCGAGGCCGAAAGCTCGGCGTCACGGCGCGCGGCCTCGTCACGCGGCGGGATTGTCCCGTTCCGCTGATCGCTGAGGTCGCGCAGGATCACCTGGGTCCTGGCCCGCTCGTTGGCGTTCGAGGTCTCGATCTGGTTGGCCAACGCGTCGCGTCTTACGTCATCCACCGCTTGAGCGGCGGCGTTCCGCGTCTGGATGTCACGCAAGGTCGTCTGGCCCTGGGCCGCGTCGCCCAGCGCCACCAAGCCAACCGTGAGCACAAGAACCGTGCGCGCCATCGGGATACTCCTACCAGCCGGAGCGAGCCGACGACGCGCCGCGCGTCAGGGCCGCTTGACCGTGAAACGCGCGAGTTCGGTCTTCGGCGCCAGCCAGCCCGGCTTCAATTCCGCCGCCCGCGAATAGTCCTTGTAGGCGGCTGTCAGGTCGCCCAGCCCCTCATGGGCCAGGCCGCGATTGAAGAAGGCCTTTTCCGGCGCCCTCACGCCCATGCCCAGGCCCTTGTCGATCTGCTCGACGCCTTCACGATAGCGCTCCTCGCCGACGAAGGTCGCGCCGCGATTCACATAGGCCTCGCCCAGGTTTGGGTCGATGGTCGAGGCTTGGTCGAAGTCGGCGCGGGCGGCGCCGAACTGACGCTGGCGCATCTGCAGCACGCCGCGGTTCACGAAGGTCCGGGCGCGGTCGCGGAAGTTCAGGGTCTCGACCTCGAGGGCCGTGGTGCAGGCCAGGACGGCGCGGTCGTCCGTCCGGCCCTTCTCGGCCGCGTCGGAACACTCCTGGGCCGAGCCGCCGCCGATGATCAGGTCCGAAGCGCCGGCGGCTCCGGCGGCGGCCAGGACGGCCGTGGCGCAGAGCGCGGCGAGAGGGATCGCTCGCATGTGTCTTCCTCCCATGGGGCCGGTCTCTATGGCCGGCCGTTTATGAGGCGATCATAGCACCGTCGCGCGGTCCGTCGAAGCCTCGCCCTCGCATCGCGCGCGGGTCGTGCTAACAGAGGCGGCGACTCCGTCAGGGACCTTACCGATGCACCTCGCCCGCTTTCCCCGCGCCCGCTTCGCCCACCTGCCGACCCCGCTGGAGCCCCTGCCCCGCCTGGGCGCGGCGCTCGGCGTCGACCTCTGGGTCAAGCGCGACGACTGCACCGGCCTGGCCGGCGGCGGCAACAAGACCCGCAAGCTGGAGTTCCTGCTGGGCGAGGCCCTGGCCCAGGGCGCCGACACGCTCGTTACTCAAGGCGCGGTGCAGTCCAACCACGTGCGCCAGACCATCGCCGCTGGCGCCCGCTTTGGCCTCAAGACCGAAGTGATCCTGGAAGAACGCACCGGCTCCAAGGCCAGCGACTACATGGGCAACGGCAACGTCCTGCTCGACAAGCTGATGGGCGCGGCGATCCGCTACGTCCCCGGCGGCACGGACATGGTCGCCGAGTTGGAAAGTACGGCCGAGAGCGTCCGTCAGCGCGGCGGCAAGCCCTATGTCATTCCCGGCGGCGGCTCGAACACCGTCGGCGCGCTGGGCTATGTCGACTGCGCCCGCGAGCTGGTGGTCCAGGCCGACCAGATGGATCTGAAGATCGACCGCTTCGTGACCGCCACGGGCAGCGCCGGCACCCATGCCGGCCTAGTCGCGGGCTTCGCGGCCTTGTCGGTCGACATTCCCATCCTGGGCTTCGGCGTCCGCGCGCCCAAGGCCAAGCAGGAAGAGAACGTCTTCAACCTGGCGCTCGCCACCGCCGAGAAGATCGGCGCGACCGGCCGCGTCAAACGCGAGATGGTCGTGGCCGACTGCGACTATGTCGGCGAAGGCTATGGCCTGGTCGACCAGGGCGTGATCGACGCCCTGGCCCTGGCGGCCCGAACCGAGGGCCTGCTGTTCGATCCGGTCTATTCGGGCAAGGCCCTGAAGGGGCTGATCGACCAGGCGGGCAAGGGCGCGTTCGAGGGGGAGCGCGTGGTGTTCCTGCACACCGGCGGCGCGCAAGGCCTGTTCGGCTATCAGTCGGTGCTGGAGCCCGGCCTCTGATGAGCAAGGTCACCCAAAGCAAGATTCTGGGCGTTCTGGGCGGCATGGGTCCGGCGGCGACCCTGGACTTCCTCGCCAAGCTGCAGGCCGCCACGCCGGTCAAGCGCGAGCAGGATCACTTGCGGGTGCTGGTCGACATCAATCCCAAGGTCCCGGACCGCAACGTCTCGACATCCGATCCTGGTCCGGTGCTGGCGGCCATGGCCGCTGGACTGCGCGATGGCGGGGCCCAGGTGCTGGCCATCGCCTGCAACACCGCCCATGCCTATGCCGAGGAGGTCCGCGCCTCGGGTCTGCCGCTGGTCGACATGCTGGAGACGGCGGGACTGGCCGCCCAGGCCAAGGGCGCCAGCGTCGTCGGCGTGCTGGGCACCGGTCTGGCCCTGTCGCTCTATCGCGATCGCTTCTCGCACATGGGCCTGGAAGTGGTGATGCTAGACGACCACGAGCAGGTCGAGTTCATGGCCCTGCTCTATCGCATCAAGCAGGGTCACGTCGGCCCCGACTCTCGCGAGTCCATGGCCGCCCTGGCCCACCGCCTGGTCGGCAAGGGCGCGCAAAGCGTGGTGGCGGGCTGTACGGAAGTGCCGCTGGTGCTGAGCGCGACGGACCTGTCGGTCCCATTTCTTGATGCGACGGAAGAGTTGGCCAGGCGCTGCGTGGCGGTCTGCCTTGAGGACGTCAGCGCATAACCGAGGGCTGACCGTCTTCGCGCGAGGCCTCGAACAGCCCCAGCAGGGCCGCCGCGCCGCGCGAGGCCTGGGCCATGCGTAGCAACGCCGCCCGGGCTTGGGTGGTTTCGGCGATCTCGGCTTGGCGCTCGAGACGCTCGGCTTCGCTGAGATGATCGTTGCGGTTCCCCATGGGGCGAACATTTACAGGACATGAACAGAGCCACCATGCGACCGCTGGACGCACACCGTTCATTAACCATCGTTTTGCGCGCGCCAAATTGTCACAGAATGTTAAATCGCAAGCATGGCGCATAAATGAAAACACCCCCGGACCTGGAAGGCCTGGGGGTGTCGTCCTGTTCCCCAACAGGACGGCGTCGGCTGCGCTAGCATCGAGCGCTGCGGCGTCGCCTCTTAAACTGGTGACCCTGCTTTCGCCGAACGCGGATCCTTAAGCAACGCGTCGCCCTGTCGCAGCCCCCCATTTTGAGGACGCCGCAGCGCTGAAATCCTTTGCATACAAGGGCCTCGTCCCGGCTGCGGCGCGCTGACGCAGCCATCCCAAAATGAGGAAACTCGTCGCAAAAAGTGGGTGGCCAAAGCTATGACACCGGTAGCATGATAACTGAAACCGTTGCATCAGACGACGGGGCCGTCAGGGCCGGGAGGAACGCCAAAAGCCGTCGAGCGCGACAGCCGATATTGGATGCCGGTTTCGGCGCCGTCATGCTCCAAGCTTTGAGACAGCGCCTGTCCAAACAGGCTCTAGTGGCTTCCCGTTCGTTGACGGCTCCGCCTCATCCGGAGTCCCGCATGCCGCTCGCCCCCCTCTCCCGTCGCCGCCTGATGGCCACCACGGCCGCCGCCTTCGCCGCCGCCGGCCTGCCGCTCAAGGCCCTGGCCGCGCCGACCAAGGCGGACGCCCTGGGGACCATGAAGAAGGCGGCCAGATTCATGGTCGAGAAGGCCGCCTACAAGGGCGGCTACGTCTGGTCCTACTCGGCCGACCTGACGCGCCGCTGGGGCGAGATGGAAGCCTTTCCGACGATGATCTGGGTGCAGCCGCCCGGCACCGGCACGGTCGGCCACCTGTTCCTCGACGCCTATCACGCCACGGGCGACGAGTATTACTACGACGCCGCCCGCAAGGCCGCCGACGCCCTGATCGCCATCCAGAACCCGGCCGGCGGCTGGAACTATATCGGCGACTTCGCCGGCGAGGCCTCGTTGAAGAAGTGGTACGACACCATCGGCAAGAACGGCTGGCGGCTCGAGGAATTCCAGCACTACTACGGCAACTGCACCTTCGACGACGAAGGCACCGCCGAGTGCTGCAAGTTCATGCTGCGCATGTACGTCGAGAAGAAGGATCCGAAGTACAAGGCCGCCTTCGAGAAGGCCCTGAAGTTCGTGCTGGAAAGCCAGTATCCGATTGGCGGCTGGCCGCAGCGCTATCCGCTGAAGGACGAGTTCCACCACCACGGCAACCCGGACTACACCAGCTTCATCACGTTCAATGACGACGTGATCGGCGAGAACATCGAGTTCCTGATCATGGTCTACCAGGCCCTGGGCGATAAGACCGTCTTGGAGCCGATCCGCCGCGCCATGGACTGCTATATTGCCTGCCAGCAGCCGCAGCCGCAGCCGGCCTGGGGCCTGCAGCACACCGTGGCCGACCTGAAGCCGGCCGGCGCCCGCACCTACGAGCCCAAGGCCTTCGCCACCCACGCCACGGCCAGCTGCCTGTCGCAGATGATGACCTTCTACCAGCTGACCGGCGACCCAAAGTATCTGACCCGGGTGCCCGAGGCCTTGGACTGGTTGGACTCCGTGCGCCTGCCCGACGACGTCATGCTCGGCAAGCCGCGCTATCCGACCTTCATCCAGATCGGTAACGGCCGACCGCTGTACGTGCATCGCACCGGCTCGAACGTGGTCAGCGGCCGTTACTTCACCGACGAGAACCCGCACAACACGGTCACCCACTACTCGTCGTTCCGCAACGTGGACGTCAAAGGCCTGCGCGCCCGTTACGAGACGCTGAAGGCCACGCCACCGGAAGAGGCCAGCAAGCACTCGCCGCTGAAGGGCCAGCGTCCGCTGCCCAAGTACTTCATGGTCAAGGACATCTCGGTCGAGGACCTGTCGGTCGGCGGCGACCTGTCCAGCTCCGCCCCCAAGGCCGTGTCGGCCGACGCCGACAAGGTCGCCAAGCTGACCGTGGAGCTCAACGCCGAAGGCTGGTGGCCCACGCCCCTGACCTCGACCAGCCATCCCTATGCCGGCGAGCCTCCGGCCGAGCCGACTCCCGGCGACTTCTCGGAGACCAAGGTCGGCGACAAGTACGACACCTCGCCCTATCCCGATCCGAACCCGAAGATCGGCGTCTCGACCGCCGCGTTCATCGCCAACATGGCGACGCTGATCAAGTATATCGACGTGGCTTAAGACCTACTCGCAGGCGCGCCGGAGGTTCATCAGGACCTTCGGCGTATCCTTGCGCAGCGCCTCGCGCATCATGGCCTTGGGGACAGGCCAGTCGACCGCCAGGCGGTTGTCGTAGAACACCCGCGTGCCGCGCCCGCCGTCCAGCGGCTGCAGCCGCCACTCGCCCTGCTCGACCTTCAGGTCGCCCTCCACGAGATGGAAGCGGATCCGACTGACCGGCTCGTAGTCCGATCGGAACACGATCCGCATGCTCGGAAAGACGAAGGTGCGCCGCGTGACGTGCTCGCGGATATCCCAGCCCCTGCGCTGGTCGCCGGAGACGACGCGGCAACTGGCCAGGTTGCTGATCATCCGCCCCGCCGTGGCGCAGTCGGTCATGATCGCCCAGACCCTTTCCGGCGGCGCGGCGACGTCGACCACCGCCCGAACGCGGCCGGAGACGCCGTCGGGATCAGGCGAGACCTCGGCATAGCCCTCGCCCCTGGCCAGGGCCGCCTGGGCCTTGGCCGTCAATTCGAAGGCGTGGGCGGACCCGCTCAGGGCCCACACCATCGCCGCCGCCGCCATCCATCGCCGCATGTGTCCGCTCCTTGCCTGGAGCAGCTACGTCGGCGGCGGGCTGATGGACGCTACGGCCGCGCTACGGCCAGCGCTTCGCGCACCACATCGGGGGCATGATCGATCACGCGGAGGTAAGCGGTCAGGGCGGCGTCGGGGCGGGCGTCGCCGTGCTCCAGGTCTTCCAGCAGCGTCCGGTCGATGTGGAAGACGCGGGCGAAGTCCGCCTGGCTGAGCCCCGTGCGCCAGCGCACGGCCTGAACCAAGGCGCGGGCGGAACGCGAACGCGACGGAGCGGCGGCTTCATCGATCGCGGGGTCGGCGGGTCTGATCATCGTTACGCTCCTACGGCCTATCCCCGAGGAGAGCTTCTAGGCTCCGTCGATTGCAGAAATTCGACGGCTTTGAGTCAGGGCGAAGTCTTCAGGCGCCTTGTTTGGCGAGGAACGCCCCCGTGGCCTCGATGGCCTCGACCAGGCTGACCCGCTCCAGGGTCACGCCCTCGGGCAGGCTGGAGAACAGCCGGGTCGGCGCGGCGGCGTCCAGCATGACGAACACGCCCCGGTCGTCGGCGCGGCGGATCAGGCGGCCGAAGGCCTGGCTGATGCGGGCCCGCGCCACGGCGTCGTCATAGCCCTTGCCGCCGAAGCGCAGGCGGCGGGCCTTGTGCAGGACGTCGGGACGCGGCCAGGGCACGCGGTCGAAAACCAGCAGCCGCAGGGATCGGCCCGGCACGTCGACACCGTCGCGGATGGCGTCGGTGCCCAGCAGGCAGGCATCCTCCTCGGCCCGGAAGATGTCGACCAGCGCCCCCACCTCCAGCGGATCGACGTGCTGGGCGTAAAGGGCCAGCCCCTGGTCGGCCAGCGGGGCGGCGATGCGCTCGTGCACGGCCTTCAGCCGGCGGATGGCGGTGAACAGGCCAAGCCCCCCGCCGCCGGACGCCAGGAACAGCTCGCGCATGGCGGCCGAGACCTGGCGCGGGTCCTCCTTGTTCACGTCGGTGACGACGTAGGCCTTGGCGTTGTTCTCGTAGTCGAACGGCGAGACCAGCCGCAGCACCTTGGGCGCGGTCGGCAGGCGGGCCGCGCCGGTGCGCATCTCGGCCAGGGCGAACGGATCCTCCAGCGCCGGATCGACCAGGGTGGCGCTGGTCACCAGCACCCCGTGGGCTGGCGACAGCACCGCCGCGCGCAGCGGCTCGGTCGGATCCACCCAGTGGCGGCGGCAGGCGGCGTCGACGACCCGGCCATACAGGAACGTCGCCTCGAACCAGTCGACGAAGTCCGGATCGGTCTCGCTGGGCTCGACGTCGTCGTCCTCGATCGCCTTCAGGATCGAGCGCCAGGCCGGCAGGGTCATGCGGGCGCGACGGTCCAGGCCGCGCAGCGCGCCTTCGATCCTGGCGCGTTCGGAAGGGCCCAGGTGCTCTGCGTCCTCGTCCAGCACGTCTTCCAGGGCGCGGGCCAGGGCCAGCAACGGCGCCTCGATGGCGGCCAGGGCCTTGGCGGCCTCCGGCGCGCGCTCGCGGACGAGGTCGGTGGCCGGCCGGGCGTCGCATTGCAGGCCCAGATCCGCGCCGCCGCCCCGCTCGCCGACGCGGGCCCGCAGTTGCTCGATCACCGCGACCAGGAAATTCTCGATCGGTCCGATCGGATTGATCTGGCCATCCGGCGGCGCGACCCGGCCAGACCAGCCCTCGCCCGGCAGGGCGGCCGCCGCATGCAGGGCCTGGGTCATCGCCCCCCGCGCGCCCTCGCGGTCGCCGAGGATGTCCAGCAGGCGCGCCTCCAGACCCCGCCCGCGTCGGCCACGCCCCTCGGGCCCACGGATCCAGCGGCGCAGCTCGGCGGCCTCGGCGCCGGACAGGGCGGCCGAGAACGCGCTGTCGGCGGCCTCGAACAGATGGTGGCCCTCGTCGAAGACGATGCGCTTGAGACTGGTGGTCTCGTTGTCGCCCTTAAGGCCCCGCGCCGTCCGCGCCCCGTCGAACGCGGCCTGGGTCAGGACCAGGGCGTGGTTGGCGATGACGATGTCGGCGCGCTTGGACGCCCGCACGGCCTTCTCGATGAAGCAGATGCGATAGTGCTGGCAGCCGGCGTGGATGCACTCGCCGCGCCGGTCCACGAGGTTCGACGGGCTGGCCTGGGCCGAAGGCGGCACCGCCGACAGCGTCGGCAGCCAGGCGGGGAAATCGCCGCCGGTCATGTCGCCGTCGCGGGTCGCGCGCGCCCAACGCGTCGTCAGCGCCAGGCCGATCAGATCGCCATTGCCCAGCTGGGCGCCGTTGATCTGCTCCTGGAAGTTCAGCAGACAGAGATAGTTCTCACGCCCCTTGCGAACCACCGCCTTGCGCGCCCGCTCCTTGGGATCGGGATAGATCGACCGGCTCTCGCGCTCGATCTGGCGCTGCAGGGCGCGGGTATAGGTGCTGATCCAGACCGACGGCCCGTTGGCCTCGGCCCACAGCGAGGCCGGCGCCAGGTAGCCGAGCGTCTTGCCGACGCCGGTGCCGGCCTCCGCCAGCATCATGCGCGGTTCGCCCTCGCGCTCGCGCGGCTGGAAGGCGAAGGCCGCTTCCTTGGCGAAGGTCACCTGGGCCTCGCGCACCTCGTCCAGGCCGGAGCGTTTCAGCAGCTCGGCCAGCCGCTCCCCGGCCCGTTCAGGATCGATCGGCCGCGAGCCGGGCTCGCCGGGCGGGGCCTGATCCTCCCATTCGACCAACCGCGCCCAGACGTCCAGGCCCGAGCCTCGGAACTGGTTGCCGGCCTGAACCGAGCGCAGCGCGCCGATCACGGCCGGCCCCCACGACCAGCCAGCCTTGGCCAGGGTCTCGGCCACGGCCAGGGCCTCCTCGCGCGAGGGGACTGGAGTCAGGGCCAGATCGCGCAGCAGGGCGTCGGCGCTCTCGCGCAGGCTCTGGGCCTGTTCGGCCGCGCCGTGCGGCTCGCGCAGCCCCAGCGCCATGGCCAGGCCCACGGCCGACGGGGCGCAGAAGGTCGCCGGCCGGACGAAGGCGTAGAGCTCCAGCACGTCGAACAGGCGGGCAAGGCGCGAAGGCGGCGACAGGTTCAAGCGGCGGGCGGTCATCGCCGCGTGGGCCACCAGCACCGGGCCATGCTCGAACAGGTCGCGGGCGTCCGGCGGGCGCAGCATCCGACCCTCGCCCGCCCCGTCGGCCACGCCCGCGCGCGGCCCAGGCAGCACGACGAGCGCGGGGGCGAGATCCAGAGTCGGCGGGAAAGCGGTCACCCGACTCCGTTAGCAGAAACCGCGACGAAACAGAATAAGAACAAGCGCTTCCCTAGCGCCTCAGACGACAGGGACCTCGTCATCGTCGTCGACGCCCTCCAGGCGATTGATCGCCTTCTGGGCCTTCTGGCGCAGGTCGGCGTCCTTGCTCTCGGCCGCCTTGCGATACATCAGCAGCGCCAGGTCATCGTCGGCCTTGATGCCCTGCCCGCGCTCGCACATGACGCCAAGGTCGTACCAGGCTTCGAGATAGCCCCGCTCGGCCGCCATCTGGAACCAGCGCATGGCCTCCGTGTAGTTGATCGGTACGCCCTCGCCGTTGTGGTGCGCGACGCCCAGGTTCGACATGCCGGCCGCCAGATCGTTGGCGGCGGCGGCGCGGTAGAACTTCAGGGCCTCGGCCTGGTCCAGGCGCACGCCCGTCCCCTCCGAGTGCAGCCGGCCCATCTCGTTCATGGCGTCGGGCGAGCCCATCTCGATCGCCTTGCGCAGCAGGGCCACGCCCTTGGCCGTGTCGACCCGCGTTCCGGCGCCGTCCAGATAGGCCTCGCCGGCGCTGTAATAGCCGCGCGCGGACCCGGCGGCGGCGGCCTTCAGGTACCAGGCCAGCGCCAGGCGCGGGTTCTCGGGCAGCCCCTCGCCGCCTTCGTAGGCGACGCCGAGATTGTACATCCCGTTGGGGTCCCCCAGCCGCGCGGCCCGGGCGTAGAGCTTCATGGCGGCGCGGCGGTCGATCTTCACCCCGTCCGCGCCGTCGAAATAGACATTGCCCAGCTCGACCATGGCGTCTGGATCGCCGCCAGCCACGCCCTTGCGCAGCCAGGCCAGGGCCTGGGGCACGTCGCGATCGACGCCCTCGCCGTCCAGGTACAGCTTGGCCAGGTCGACATAGCGCGTGGCGTCGCCGCCCTGGGCGTCCTTCAGGGTCGCCGCGAAGGTCGCCTTGGCTTCGGAGGAACCGTCCGCCCGTGCGAACGCCGCGCCGCCGCCCATCAGCAACGACGGCGACAACGCCAAGGCCAACACCAACATCAAGGGCGGCACTCTGCTACGCATCACGTCCCCACCGTCCCGGGATCGTGGCATCGACCGCGGGAGCGTCAAGGCAGACACCCGTCCGCCCGGCCGCGCGCAACCGGACTCGCCCGATACGGGTTCAAAAGACAGATGAAACAGAAGGGGAACATGCTATATCGCGGTCAATGCTCGCGGCTGACGCCCTTCCTCCCAGGTTTCGAGACTGGTTCGCCGCCCGCGGCTGGAGCCCGCGCGAGCACCAGTTGGCCATGCTGGAGAAGGCCCGTGAGGGTCGCGGCGCTCTGCTGATCGCCCCGACCGGCGGCGGCAAGACCCTGGCCGGCTTCCTGCCCAGCCTGATCGAGCTGTCCGAGCGAGCGCCCCGCAACACGCCGGCCGGGGTGCATACCCTCTATATCTCGCCACTGAAGGCCCTGGCCGTCGATGTCGAGCGCAACCTGCTGACCCCCATCCGCGAGATGGGCCTGAAGATCGTGGCCGAGAGCCGCACCGGCGATACCGGCGAGGCCCGCAAGGCGCGTCAAAGGGTGAGACCGCCGGACATCCTGCTGACCACGCCCGAACAACTGGCCCTGTTCTGCGCCTGGGAAGGCGCGCGCGAATACTTCAGCGACCTGCGCTGCGTGATCGTCGACGAGGCCCACGCCATCTGGCCGAGCAAGCGGGGCGACCTGCTGGCGCTGGGTCTCGCGCGCCTGCAGCAGTTCGCGCCGTCGATGCGACGGGTGGGGCTGTCGGCGACGGTCGACGATCCGGACCTGGTTCGGAAGTGGCTGGGGCGTAACGACGTGACCTCCCCTCCCCCTTGCGGGGAGGGGGCAGGGGGTGGGGGTGTCAGCGCCGCCGACGCCCAGAAAGCACCCCCATCCCCAACCCCTTCCCCGCAAGGGGGAAGGGGCTTGAACATCGACCTCGTCCTCGGCTCCGGCGGCGCGCAGCCGGTCGTGGAAGTCCTGGTCTCCGGCGGCCGCGTGCCGTGGGCCGGCCATACGGCCGAGCACGCCATGGCCGAGGTCTACGAGATCATCAAGTCGTCGAAGACGGCGCTGATCTTCGTCAACACCCGCTTCCAGGCCGAGTTCGCGTTCCAGCGCCTGTGGGAGCTGAACGAGGACGACCTGCCGATCGCCCTGCACCACGGCAGCCTGTCGGCCGAGCAAAGGCGCAAGGTCGAGGCGGCCATGACGCGCGGCGCGCTGCGGGCCGTGGTCTGCACCTCGACCCTGGACATGGGCATCGACTGGGGCGACGTCGACCTGGTCATCCAGCTGGCCGCGCCCAAGGGCGCCTCGCGGATGGTGCAGCGCATCGGCCGCGCCAACCACCGCCTGGACGAACCCAGCCGCGCCCTGTTCGTGCCCGCCAGCCGCTTCGAGATGCTGGAGTGCCGCGCCGCCGCCGACGCCATCCTGGAAAACCACCTGGACGGCGATCCGCCACGTCTCGGCGCGCTGGACGTCCTGGCTCAGCACGTCATGGGCTGCGCCTGCTCCGAACCCTTCGCGCTGACCGACCTCTATGACGAGGTCCGTTCGGCCGGCCCCTATGCCGAGCTCTCGTGGGAGGACTTCGAGACCATCGTCGACTTCGTCTCGACCGGCGGCTACGCCCTGCGCACCTACGACAAGTTCCGCCGCATCGTGCGCAACGAGGATGGCCTGTGGACCGCGCGCAACGCCCAGGCCCGCCTGCAGCATCGGATGAACGTCGGGGCCATCGTCTCGCCGGGCATGATCAACATCCGCATCGGCGGCGGCAAGAGGCCGATGGGCGGCCGCAAAATCGGCGAGGCGGAAGAGGGCTATTTCGAGCAGCTGACGCCGGGCGACACCTTCGTCTTCGCCGGGCAGGTCTGGCGCTACAACAGCCTCGTGGGCGCCGACGCCTTCGTCTCGCCCGCGCCGAACGATGACCCGAAGATGCCCAGTTGGGGCGGCTCTAAGTTCCCGCTTTCCACCTATCTGGCCAGCCGCGTGCGCCAGATGATGCACGACGAGCGCGAATGGGCCGCCCTGCCGCCGGACGTCCAGGAGTGGCTGAGCTGGCAGAAGGTCCGCTCGGCCATCCCCGGCGATGGCGAGATGCTGCTGGAGACCTTCCAGCGCGGCAAGCGCTTCCACCTGGTCTGCTATCCGTTCGACGGGCGCCTGGCCCACACCACCCTGGCCATGCTGCTGACCCGGCGGCTCGACCGCCTGGGCGTCGGGCCTCTGGGCTTCGTCTGCAACGACTACGCCCTCAACATTTGGTCGCTGCGGCCGATGGACGGTCTGGATCTCGACGAACTGTTCGCCCAGGACATGCTGGGCGACGACCTGGAGGCCTGGCTGGACGAAAGCTTCATGATGAAGCGGGCCTTCAAGCACTGCGCCCTGATCGCCGGGCTGATCGAGCGCCGCCACCCCGGCGCCGAGAAGTCCGGGCGCCAGGTGACCTTCTCCACCGACCTGATCTACGACGTGCTGCGCAAACACCAGCCCGACCATCTGATGCTCCGCTGCGCCCGACACGACGCCGCCACCGGCATGCTCGACATCGCCCGCCTGGGCGACATGCTGACCCGCGTGCAAGGACGCATCCGCCACGTGCGGCTGGATCGCGTCTCGCCGTTCGCCGTGCCGATCATGCTGGAGATCGGCCGCGAGCGCGCGCCGGGCGACGCGGCCGGCGAAATGATCCTGGCCGAGGCCGAGGAAGACCTGATCGCCGAGGCCATGTCGTGACGCGTTTCGAACCCTCTCTCTGCGGCGGCCTGCGGGTGGCCCTGGCCAATGTCGAGGTCATGCTGCGCTGGTCCGGCGCCCTGTGGCTCGAGCGCGAGAATACGCTGGTGGTCGCCGATCTCCACTTCGAGAAGGGCAGCAGCTACGCCGCGCGCTTCGGCCAGATGCTGCCGCCCTATGACACGCGCGAGACCCTGGACCGCCTGGACCGCGAGCTCGCCCTGCTCTCGCCCGCGACGCTGATCTTCCTCGGCGACAGCTTCCACGACGGCGGCGGCGAGTCCCGGCTGGCGGCGGACGACTATCGACGGCTGGAAGGCCTGGCCGTGGGTCGCGAGTTGGTCTGGGCCGTGGGCAACCACGACGCCGACGGCCCCAAGGTGCTGCCCGGCGACATCATCGACGAGGCGTCGGTGTCGGGCCTGACCCTGCGCCACGAGCCCCTGCCCGGCGTTCAGCTAGGCGAGGTCGCCGGCCACCTGCACCCGGCCGCCAAGATCACCAGCGGCCGCGCCACCACCCGCCGCCGTTGCTTCGTCACCGACGGCCAGAGGCTGGTGCTGCCGGCGTTCGGGGCCTTCACCGGCGGGCTGAACATCCTGGACGAGGCGTTCTCGAACCTGTTCGCGGGTTCGCTCCTGGCGGGCGCGCTGGGGCCGAAGCGGGTCCATGCCGTGGGGCGGAAGTCTCTGCGTCCGGATTAGTCCTGCCCCAGGATGCTTTCGTAGTCCTGGCCGCCATAGAAGATGCCGACAATGACCACCTGTCGGCCCTTCAAGGCGTAGGTGATCGTCACCCGCCGGAAAGAGAGCGTGCGAAGACCCGGCCGCACGTCAAACCGCGGCGCGCCACGTTCGGGAAAGCTACTAAGCGCTTCACAGCGATCGACGATCTCATCCGTGAAGCGCGCCGCCGTCCTCGGCGACGCCTCGACAGACAGATAGTGATAGAGCGCGAGGAGGTGGCCCTCTGCTTCGGGCGTTAGACGACTGAATTAAATGCTCATCAGGCCTTGGAGCCGCGTGCGTGCGCGGCGGCGAGCGCGGCTCGCACATCCTGGCTCGAACGTCCTCGGGAAGGATCAGCCTCGAAGGCGTCATAGGCCTTGGCCGCCTCGCCGTGCAGCCAGGCTTCAAGCGCCCGTTCCTGGGCCTGAAGCGCGCGCAGGCCCTCCCGGATGACTTCGCTCTCGCTGGCATAGGCGCCAGACTCGACCTTGGCCCGAACCTGGGCGGCCATCTCATTGGGAAGGGTTACGCTGAGCTGCTTGGTCGATCGCATAATGGGCCCTCGCATATAGTAGGATTAAATCCTATCGACCGAACGCCAGCAAGCGCGTCCGCTACATATGCAGCGCCTGCTCCAGGGCGAACGCCAGGGAGATCGCCGCGCCGGCGGTCAGCAGGGTGCGCATGCGCGGGCGCCAGCTGGGGCCCTCGTGGTCGGTGACGTCCCAGACCCACTGCAGCAGGAAGACCAGCAGGAAACCCGACAGCTGCCAGGCCGGCTCGAACTTCAGCTCGCCCAGCAACAGGCCGAAACCCGACAGCGGGAACAGCAGCGAGATGCCCAGGACCGACCAGCGTGGGCTGGGGTTCTCGATCTCCAGCCCCGTACGCACGCCCCCGAAGTACGAGACCATGGCGGCCGAATAGGCCAGCAGCGCCGTCAGGGACGACTTCTGGATGCTGTCGGGGCCGTAGCAGAACAACACCGACGAGATGAAGAAAGGAATCAGGGTCGATAGACCAAAGACCCATACCGCCGGCGGAACCGGCGTCCGCTCGCCCGCGGACTCGTTCATGCTCAACTCCTTCGGAAGGCGACCGAAGCCGCCCACCCTGCCCCGAGCGCGACTATTACCGACACGAGCCCATAGGTCCACGGACGATCTTTGGCGAAGACATAGAGCGCCCGCTCGGCGCCGGCCTTCTCGACCACCAGGGTGCGGTCGCGGATCGACACCGGCTTGCCGTCCTGGAAGAGCACGATGCGGGCCGTGTACCGCCCGATCGGCGCCTCGGCCGGCAGGTCCAGCTCGGCGCGGAACAGGCCCTTGTCGACGAAGCGGACGCCTTGCGGGTCGGCGGCGTAGAGGCCGGCCTTCTCCTTCAGGCGCAACACGGCGCGCCGCCAGTCGAGGTAGTCCGCGCCCAAGCGGCTGACCACGACGTCGCGGACGCCATAGGTGGTTTCGACCCGCTGCTCCAGGGGCGCGGCGATGGCCAGGTGCTCCAGCCCCGCGCCCAGGTGGCGCAAGGGGGCGAAGCCGGCGATGTCCTGCAGCTTGCGGGTGGAGGCCACGCGGTAGAAGCCCGGGGCGCCGCGGAACACCACGGGACGGCTGTTCAGCCACAGGCCGGCGACCTGGGTCTTGCGGGCGATACGCAGCGGCTGGTCGGGGCCGCGGACGATGACGACGATGTCGCTGGGCCGGTCCGTCGGATCGAACACCGCGCCATAGAGCACGATCCGCGCGCCCCGGAAGCCGGAGCTGACCCGGATCTCGGTGTCGGTCAGGGCGGCCGAAACCGCCGGCGCGGGCGGGGCGGCGACCAACGGAATCATCGCGCCGCTCCCGTCATCAGGACGAAGGCTTCCTCGGGCTTGATGAACAGGTCCGCGCCCATGCGCAGGCCAACGACCAGCACCAGCACGGCCAGAAGCGCCCGCAACTCCTCGGCGCGGAAGCGGCCCGAGGCCCGCGCGCCCAGCTGCGCCCCGATCACCCCGCCGATCAGCAGCAGGGTCGCCAGCACGATATCGACCGTCTGGTTGCGGCCGGCCTGCAACACGCTGGTCAGCGAGGTGGTGATGACGATCTGGAACAGGCTGGTGCCGATGACCACCGGCGCGGGCATGCGCAGCAGGTAGATCATGGCCGGCACCAGGATGAAGCCGCCGCCGACGCCCATCACCGCCGACAGGACGCCGACGAACACGCCCAGCAGGACCGGCGGGATGACGCTGATATAGAGCCGCGAGCGCGGGAAGCGGACCTTGAACGGCAGGGCGTACAGCAGCGCCGGTCGCCGGTCGCGGCGCGGCTTGGGCGGCTGGCCGCTCCGGCGGCGCAGGATCGTCCCCACCGACTCCGTCAGCATCAGCCCGCCGATGACGCCCAGGAACAACAGGTAGGACAGCGACACCGCGAAGTCCGCCTGGCCGATCAGGCGCAACCAGCGAAACACCTCGACCCCGATGAATGAGCCGATCGCCCCGCCGCAGGCCAGCACCCCGCCCATGCGGAAATCGACCGAGCGCTTCTTGCTGTAGGCGATGACGCTGGAGACCGACGAAGCGGCGACGTGGTTGGCCTCGCTGGCCACGGCCACGACCGGCGGGATGCCCATGAACACCAGAACTGGCGTCATCAGGAAGCCGCCGCCGATGCCGAACATGCCGGAGATGAAGCCCACGAGCCCGCCCAGCACCACCAGCAGCAGCGCGTTCACCGACACCTCGGCGATGGGCAGGTAGAAGTGCAAGGCGCGCGCGGCCCTTTCGGCGTCCGGGATATCCCTGATTGCCGGGTGAAGGCCGGAGGGTCAACGCGATAGATGCTCTCCCGCATTGCGCGGGAAGATCAACCTAGCGCGCGTAGACCGACAGGCGGTTCAGGGTTTCGCCGTCCATGCCGCCCGAGGCCGGCAGCCCCTGGTCGCGCTGGTAGGCGGCAATGGCCTGGCGCAGGGCCGGCGAAGCGACGCCATCGCGCGGACCTTGGTAGTAGCCGAGCTGCGACAGCACCTTCTGGGCCATGCCCAGGTTGGCGTTGGCGGCCGGGGCCGACGCGGTCAGGCTGGCCGTCTGGGTCTGGGTCTGGGTCTGCGGACGGAAGGCCAGGGCCGAGCGATCGGCGGTCTGCTGGGCCTCGGCCGTCAACTGGGCGCGCAGGGCGTTGGCGCGGCTGCGGGCGGTGGCGTCGCCTGAACGGCCGGCGATCACGTACCACTTGTAGGCTTCCGCCGGGTTCTGGCTGACGCCCAGGCCGCTTTCGTAGAGCTGGGCCAGGTTGAACTGGCTGTCGACCAGGCCGGTGTCGGCGGCCTTGCGGAACCAGGTCGCCGCCGTGGTCGAGTTGCGCGGGCCGCCCTCGCCCTTGAAGTAGTAGAGCGCCAGGTTGTGCATGGCGCGCGGGTCACCGCCGGCGGCCGCGCGTTCGCTCCAGCGGCGGGCTTCCGGCATGTCCTGCTTCACGCCGCCCTTGCCGGCCTCATACATCTTCGAGAGGTAGAACTGCGCGGCGGGATAGCCACCGTTGGCGGCCTTGCGCAGGATGTCGAGGCCCGAGCGGTCGCCGATCTCGATCTTGCGGACGCCATCCTCGAACAGGGCCTTGGCGTTGTCGGTGGCGACCGGCGCGGCCGCGGCGTCAGCCTGAACGGGCGTGACGCCCGTGGTCAGGGCCACCGCGGCGCGCGGCTGGCCCGGCGTGGTGTCGGCTTCCGGACGGGTGACCTCGACGTCCGACTTGCGGCCGGCGATGGCGTCGGCCACGCGGGTCGGGGTCGCCCCGCTGCCGTCGGCGCTGAGCAGCATGAAGCCGCCGACCATGGCGCCCAGGGCGCCGGCGCCGCCAAACACCATCACGGCGGTGGCGACGGTCGCGCCCAGGCGGCTCTTGGACTTCCTGGCGAAACCGAAGCCGCTGAACAGCGGCGTTCCGGTCTTTTCACCCTTCGCGGGCTTGGGGGCCTTGGCCTTCTTTTCCGGCTTGGCCTTGCCCACGGTCTTGGCGTCGGCGGCCGCGGCGGCGCGCGCGGCGGCGCGGGCCTGCTCGATGATGTCGCGGGTCGACATAGGCCGGGTAGGCTGGACCGGAGCGAAGTCGGAAACCTCGGGCTCGACCTCCTCGTAGCGCGGCGCCTCCGGCTCGAAGCCGTCGGCCATGGCGTAGTCGTCGTGCGCGAAGGTGTGCTCTTCCGGCTCGGCGGCCGGGAACTCGGCGATCTCGAAGCTGGGCTCGCGCGACGGAGGGGCCGGCGCATCGAAGACGTCCTGGTCGTCGTCGAACGAAGCCGACTGGCTGAACGATGCCGACCGGCCGAAATAGGGATCATCGAACGGCGAGACCGCCGGGGCCGGAGCGACACGGGCCGGCGCGGGGGCCGCGGCCACCGGCGGCGGCGCGGCTTCCAGCTTACGCTGGGCGTCGAGCAGGCGGGTGTCGATCTTTTCGCGCGCCTCTTCCAGCATGCGGAGCGTGCGCTCCTCGCTCTGGCGGATGCGGTCGACCAGTTCCTGGCTGGAGCGTTCGTGGCGTTGGTTCAGGCGCTCGGTGACGCGGGCGACCTGCTCGCCGACGTCGTCGATGGCCAGGGCGTTGCGGCGCTCGGCGCTGCCGATCCGCTCGGCCAGCTTCTCGGTGATGCGGGCGATTTCCGCGCCCAGCTTTTCCAGGGCCTGGGCCTGGACGCTGTCGGCGCGGTTCAGCTTGTGCTCGACGTTGGCGGCGATGCGCGCCACTTCGCCGCCGACCTGCTCGATGGCCGTGGCGTTGCGCTGCTCGGCGGCCTGGACGCGGCGATTGAAGGCGTCGGCGACGCCGACCACTTCGCGGCCCATGCGCTCGATGGCCTGGGCCGAGCGCTGCTCGGCGGCCTGAACGTGGGCGGCCATCTCGCCCAGTTTGCGCTCCATGCGGTCGAAGCGACCGTCGGCGGATTCCTTCAGCTTGGCGGCCATCTCCAGGCGCGCGGCTTCCATCTTCTGGGTCAGGCTGACAGCCAGGCTGTCGAGGCGCTCCTGCACGCCGGCGGCCGGATTGGCGCCCTCGACCGCGCCCAGGCGCTGGTCCAGCGCCGAGAACGACGAGCTCATGTCGCGCAGGGCCTCGCTGGTGCGGGTCTCGGCGGCTTCCAGGCGTTCGCTCAGGCGCGCCACGACGGCGTCGACCAGGGCGGTGGGATCCTGCGGCGCCGACGTCGCGTTGACGCGGGCTTCCAACGCGGCGATCGCCTCGCGGGTGCGGGCCTCGCCGTCATAGAGGTGGCTGGCGACCTTGCCCAAGGCGCCTTCGAGCGCGCGAAGCGCCTCGGCCGAGCGCGGCCCGGCCGCTTCGGCCTCCATGCGGCGCGTCCGCTCGGCGGCGCGCGCCTGCTCGGTCTTCAACTCGTCGACGGCGCCCTCGAAACGGGCGGCCACGGCGATCTGTTCGCGCTCGGACCGTCCCAGGCGCGTGAGGGCGTCGCGGACGGAATGGTCGATGCCGGAGATGGCGGCGGCGTTGCGGCCTTCGGCGGCCTCGATGCGCTGGGTCAGGCGGTCCAGGGCCAGGGCCACGCGGCCGACCTCGTCCGCCGGATGTTCGGCGATCTCGATACGCGGGGGCGCATCCTCCTTCACGACTTCCAGATAGGCGCGGCTGCGCGCCTCGTCCCGATCCGCGGGCTTGTCCGAGAACTGATCCGCTGCCTGACCATCGCCCTCGATGATCATGCGATTGAGCCATTCGCCCAGAGTCATGCCAGAGCGACGCGCGAGGTCCTTGGCGACCTCCCGTGCCTTGGGGTCGATCCCCTTTACGCTCCATGGCGACGCCGCAGTCATTGCGAATCGATCTCCTCGCATCTGAGGAAAACGCTAGTCACCGATTCCTGGGGTGTAAACGCGACCAAAACGCCAGATGTAGTGGCTGCACGATTCACTGTGGAGGAATCGGGACAGAGTCCCAAGATTCTGTAGCGTGGTTAAAACGCAAGAGGGTTAACGCATGTTAACCATTTGCCAGGCGGATTGTCGCAGGCCTAGAAGCGGCCATGGATCTCCCCCTGACCATTTCCGCCGCGGTTGTGTTCCTGACTCTTGCCCTCGTCTTCGGGTGGCTGGGGGCGCGTCCGATCAATGTCCTAAAGGGCCCGCGCATGGTGCCGTGGCGTCCGCTGATGATGGTCTGCGTGGTCGGCCTGATGCTGATGTTGGTGCACCTGTTCAACCTGTTGGGCGTCCAGACCGGTAACCCGCCGCGATACTAGGTCGCGGGCGTCGCAAGGCTAGTTAGCGGCCTTCTTGGGCCGTTTGGTCAGGCCGGACATCCCGCCAGAGGACAACAGACCGATGTCGGCGAGCAGGAAAGGGATCGCCCATTTGTGGGGCGCGGCAATGTAGCGCGGCTGCCAGACAGGGTCGTACTTGTCCTTGTACCGCCGCACGCCCTGGAAATTGTAGATCTCCTCGCCGCGCTCGTAGAGCAGCCGGCCCACGCGCGACATGATCGGCGCCAGCGGCCGATCCTCGAGCCCCGCCAGCGGGGCCATGCCGAACTCGAACGCCTGATAGCCCTCGTCCTTGCCCCACTGCAGCAGCTCGACGAACAGGTAGTCCATGACGTTCTTGGGCGCCTCGTCGGAGTAGCGCATCAGGTCCATCGAGAACGCGGTCTTGCACGCCGTCAGCCACAGGGTGGCGAAGGCGACGATCTTGCCCTCCTCGTCACGCACCACCGCGACCGGGAACTCGGCCACGTAGCGCGGATCGAAGCCGCCCATCGAGAAGCTCTTCTCGCCGCCGGCGTGGTGGCTGAGCCAGGCGTCGGAGATCGCCTTCAGCTCGTCCATGATCGCCACGGCGGCGCCGACCGGCAGGATTTCGAAGGCCGCCCCGCCCTCCCCGGCCTTGCGCCAGTTGCGGCGCAGGACCTCGCGGCGGCGACCGGCCAGGCTGAAGGCCTCCAGCGGCACCGCGGCGCTTTCGCCTGTCTTCTGGATGGCCAGGCCCAGGTCCACGGAGTCCGGCAGGTCATCGGGACCCAGGCCGTAGAAGCCGGCCCGCGCGGCGTGGGCGTCGGCCAGTTCTCGGAAGCGCCAGAAGAGCTCCATGCGCTCCTCTTCCTTGCCGACCGGCGCGCCCAGGGCGATCCACGACCGCCCTCGCACGCCGAACATCAGGAAGCTCTCGCCCGAGGCCGAGAACAGGAAGCGCTTGTCGCCCAGCAAGGCAAGGTTGGCGCTGGGCTCGGCGCCCTGGGCCTTGGCCAGGATGGCGCGGACGCGGTCGAATTCCGGATCCGTGTCGTCGACCACGGCCGGCGTGGCGGCCGTGGCGACCAGTCGCCAGACGCCGACGGCTAGCAGCGCGATGGCCGCGGCGATCGACGAGCGGATGGCGCGGGCGGCCTCGTCATGGTCCTGCAGCACCCGGATCCAGGACTTGTCTGCAAATTCGGTGTGGTGGAACGACCACCAGCCCAGCAGGCTGGCCCCGATGATCGCGGCGGCGGCCGACAGCAGCCAGCCGGGCGTGATCTCCATCTTGGTCAGGGCCGCCTTGCGCGGAAAGGCGTCGTGGAACGGCAGGATGGCCAGGAAGCACACCGACAGCATGGCGGTCTCTTCCCAGTTCAGGCCCTTGAAGATCGCCAGGACCGCCGAGGCGGCTAGCACGGCCAGCGCCGCCCACCAGGCCGCGCCCAGCCGCGCCCGCAGGCCGAACGCCAGCAGCAGCAGGACCAGGCCCAGGATGGAGGAGAAGAAGTGGCTGATCTCGATCAGCAGGTCCGGCGCGAAGGCCAGCAGCAGCAGGAAGCGGGTCGGTTCCGAGGGAGTCGCCCCCGAGGCCAGCAGCATGACGCCGGCCGACGCGGTCAGGATCGCCGCCAGGGTCGGAGCGATCGCCAGAGCCGCGGGCCTGAAAACTGTCGAGGACATCCAGATCCCGGAAGGACGAATCCCTCGCGGGATCCAGCAACGACACCTCCTATACCGCGCAAACCATGACAGGGTCACCGTCGCGGTTCGAGGGAAGATGCGAACGACCGTTTGAATCGACTTGCCGCCGTCGCCGGGCGGCGTAGTGTGGCGGCCAATAACCGTCCGATTAGGGAGATGAGACGATGGCCGACTTCGGGGGAACCGAGCTCGACGCCTTCCGCGCCGAGACCCGCGCCTGGCTCGAGGCCAACTATCCGCCGTCCCTGAACGCGCCGATGAGCGAGGACGAGGCCCCGTGGGGCGGCCGCAAGATGGTCTGGAAGAACCCGGATGCGAAGCTGTGGCTGGACCGCATGGCCGAGAGGGGCTGGACCGCCCCGATGTGGCCCAAGGAGTACGGCGGCGGCGGTCTCTCCAAGGCTCAGAACAAGGTGTTGGAGCAGGAGCTGCGTCGCCTGAAGGCCCGCCCCGCCCTGATGAGCTTCGGAATCTGGATGCTGGGCCCGGTGCTGCTGGAATACGCCACCGAGGAACAGAAGCAGCGCTTCCTGCCGCAGATCGTGCGTGGCGAGACCCGCTGGTGCCAGGGCTACAGCGAACCCGGCGCCGGCTCCGACCTCGCGTCCCTGCAGACCAAGTGCGAAGACAAGGGCGATCACTACCTGATCAACGGCCAGAAGGTCTGGACCAGCTACGCCGACCAGGCCGACTGGATCTTCTGCCTGGTGCGCACCGACACCAGCAAGAAGCACGAGGGCATTTCGTTCGTGCTGTTCGACATGACGTCGCCCGGCGTCGAGGCCCGACCGATCAAGCTGATCAGCGGCTCCTCGCCCTTCTGCGAGACCTTCTTCGACAATGTGAAGGTCCCCAAGGACCAACTGGTCGGCAAGTTGAACGGCGGCTGGGACATCGCCAAGCGCCTGCTCCAGTACGAGCGCCAGAACATCAGCGCCTCGGGCTTCGGCGGCGGCGGCGGGCTCTCGCCCGTCGACGCAGCCAAGAAGGAGATCGGCGTCGATGGCGAAGGCCGCATCGCCGACGGCGACTTCCGCGCGCGTCTGGCCGCCCATTCGATGGACGCCCACGCCTTCATGCTGACCGTGCGCCGCGCCGAAGCCGAGTCCAAGCAGGGCTCGGGCCCCAGCGCCGCCGTCTCGATCATTAAGTACGCCGCCGCCAAGATGAACCAAGAGCGCACCGAGCTCCTGGTCGAGGCGCTGGGCTTGCAGGGTCTCGGCTGGGAAGGCGAAGGCTTTACGTCGGAAGAACTGGCCGCCCCCCGCGCCATGCTCCGCGCCAAGGGCAACTCGATCGAGGGCGGCACCAGCGAGGTGAACCTCAACGTCGTCGCCAAGCGGGTTCTTGGCCTGCTGGACCATCAATAGTCCGATGATCGAGTTTTGGTACGAGTTCGCCTCGACCTACTCCTATCCGGCGGCCATGCGCATCGAGCGGCTGGCCGCCGACAAGGGGGTGGCCGTGGCCTGGCGGCCGTTCATCGTCGGCCCGCTATTCCATGAGCAGCAGGGGCTGAAAGACAGTCCTTTCAACGCCTTCCCCGTGAAAGGCGAGTACATGTGGCGCGACCTGGAGCGGGTCTGCGAGCAGCAGGGCCTGCCCCTGCGTCACCCCAGCCAGTTCCCGCGCAACAGCCTGCTGGCCGCCCGCGTGGCCCTGGTCGGACTGGAGGACGGCTGGACGCCTCAGTTCAGCCGCGCCGTCTACCAGGCCAACTTCGTCGACGACCTGGATATCTCCAGTCCCGAGGTTCTCGCCCCGCTGATCGCCGAGGTCGGCGCGGGTCCCGAACACGTCCTGGCCGCCGCTCAGTCCGATCCGATCAAGGCCCTGCTCAAGGACCATGTCCGCATGGCCAAGGAGCGCGGCCTGTTCGGCGCGCCCAGTTTCCTCACCGCCGACGGCGAGCTCTTCTGGGGCAACGACCGTCTGGAACAGGCCCTCGACTGGGCCGTCCGTCATCAATCCAGGGAGCACGCCTGATGGCCGTCCTGACCGAAGAACAGACCATGCTGCGCGACGCCGCCAAGGGTTGGGCCAGCGAAAGCGCCCCCGTCGGCGCCCTGCGCAAGCTGCGCGATGGCAAATCCAAGCAGAGCTTCGATCCCAACGCCTGGGCCGAGATGGGCCAGATGGGCTGGGCCGGGGTGATCGTGCCGGAGGACCATGACGGCTCGGCCTTCGGCTATCTCGGCCTGGGCCTGATCCTGGAAGAGACTGGCCGGACCCTGACCGCCTCTCCGCTGCTCTCCACCGCCATGATCGCCGCCTCGGCGCTTCAGCTGGGGGGTTCGGACGCACAGAAGTCGGCCTGGCTGCCCAAGATCGCCACCGGCGAGGCCGTCGCCACCCTGGCCGTCGACGAGGGCTCGCACCACAATCCGGCCCGCACGGCCCTGACCGCGACCAAGGGCGCTTCGGGCTTCGTGCTGAACGGGACCAAGACCTTCGTGCTGGACGGCGAGGCCGCCGACCTGCTGATCGTCGTCGCTCGCACCGGCGGCGCGGTGGGCTCGACCGAGGGCCTGACCCTGTTCCTGGTCGCCGGCGACGCGCCCGGCGTCGTCCGCACGCACCTTTCACTGATCGATTCGCGCGGCGCGGCCCGGGTCGCCTTCGATGGCGTCGAAGTCGGCGCCGACGCGGTGCTGGGCGAGGTCGACAAGGGCTGGGCGGTGCTGGAGCCGGTCCTGGACCGCGCCTATGCCGGCCTGGCGGCCGAGATGCTGGGCAGCGCCTCGGCGGCTTTCGATATCACGCTGGACTACATCAAGACCCGCACACAATTCGGCCAGGTCATCGGCACGTTCCAGGCCCTGCAACACCGCGCCGCCAAGTGGTTCACCGACATCGAGACGACGCGCTCGTGCGTCGAGGCGGCGCTGGAGGCCCTGGATGCCGGGGGCGACACCCGCGCCCTCGCCTCCCTCGCCAAGGCCAAGGCCAGCGACCTCGTCCACCTCGCCTCCAACGAGATGGTCCAGATGCATGGCGGCATCGGCATGACCGACGCTCACGACGCGGGTCTCTACATGAAGCGCGCCCGCGTCACCGAGGCCCTGTTCGGCGGCGCCAGCTTCCACCGCGACCGCTACGCGCGGCTGATGGGTTTCTGACCCAACGCTACCCCCAGCCCTGGGGATAGGCCGCCTCCGCGAGGCCCGGATACCGTCGTTCTCGTACTGACGGAGCGGGTCTCGCGGGGAGCGGGCCAAAGACGGCTTCCGTCCAGGGGAGCCATCATGACCAAGACCATCGCCGCCAATTTTGCCCGATTTGGCGCCGTGCTGGGCCTCGCCCTCATCGCCACCAGCGCCCAGGCCCAGCTGCAGCTCAGCTACCCGGCCGACGCGACCATGACCTGCGACCAGATCAGCGCCGAGATGGTCCGCATGGACCAGATGATGGGCGTCTCCAACAACGCCATCGCCAGCGCCGAGGCCGGCGCGCGCGGGGCCGAGACGGCCGCCAGCCTGGGCGTCAACGCCGCCCTGTACAGCGGGGCTCTGGGCCGCGTCCCGGGTCTGGGTATGTTCGCCAACGCCGCCGCGGCCCAGGCCAAGGCCGCCGCGGCCGCCAAGGCTCAGCGCGAAGCCCAGAACATCCAGCTCGCCCAGCAGCGCCGGGCGGTCATGGGCGGCCTCTATCAGGGCAAGTGCGGCGCGGCCGCCGTCACGCAAGTCTCGGCCGCCATGACCACCGCCGCGCCGACCGCGTCCGCCGCGCCGAACCTGCTGGCCACGACCCAGGAAGTCTCCTTGCGCGGCGCCGCCTCGCCGACCGGCGCGATCGTCGGCAAGGTCAAGGCCGGCGGCGCGGTCTATCCGACCGGCCAGCGCAACGGCGTCTGGATGGAAGTCGACGACGAGAACGGCGCCCGGGGCTGGATGTCCTCGGCCTTCGCCAAGCCGAAGTAGTTCTGAACGGCGGAGGCGCTCGGCGGTGCGCCTCCAACAAGGCCCGTGGCGTACGAACCTTCGCCTTCTGGGTAGCTGACGAGGGCTCGCACGCGTGGGACCAGATCGCTCGAATCCCTCCCGTCCCCGGGTCAGGTTCGGCGGCCTGGGGCGCGGGAACCGCCGCCCGCGCCAACGGCTCTTCCTTGCGGTTCCCCGATCGCAGGAAGGCCGCCCATGCCCGACGCCGGTCCAGGCAAGAGCGAGACAGGGCCAGGGGCGACCTCGCCACCGACCGCCAGAGCAGGAGCCAACAGCTCCCCGCCCGTCCCATTCCTTGTTCCGCACCATCTTCAAGCCGCCCTTTCGAGGCGGCTTTTCCTTTGCCCGCTTCAGATCAGTTCAAGTCGCCACGCACCTAGATTGAGTAGTTATGTCGACCACCCGACAGACACTCAAAATGCCAAATGATGGCGAAAAGCAGGCTGTTTCGTGGACTCTTCTGTTTTTGCGGCCGTCCTGACTGCATTGTGTCGGCTAAGCGACGGCACCCAGCAACGCCCCCACCTATAGCTTGAAACCCTTGCCGTGAGACAGCGTTCGATTCCACATGACTGGGCCGTTGGCGACCTTGAAGAACCGCTTGCTTTCCGCGCTGCCGTCCGAGGACAGGGCCCTTCTCGCGCCACATCTGTCCGCGATCGATCTGGAGAAGGGGCGCCTTCTCCATGATCCGGGCGACCAGATCGATCAGGTCTATTTCCCGAACGATTGCGTCATCTCGCTGATGACCCTGATGGAAAACGGCGCGGCCATCGAGTCGGCCACCATCGGCCGCGAAGGCGCTCTGGGCCTGATGGCCGCCGTCGCGCCGCGACAAGCTCTGAGCCGCGCCATCGTCCAGGCTCCGGGCTCGACCCTGCGGATCGCCGCTGCGCCCCTGCATGAGGTCTGGAGGCGAAGCGCCGCGCTGCGCGATCTGGTGGATCGTCATAACGAGGCGCTGTTCGGTCACGCGATCCAGTCGGTGGCCTGCAACGCCCTGCACGCCGTCGAGGCTCGTTTCTGCCGCTGGCTGCTGGGCTGCCACGACCGCATCGACAGCAACACCGTCAACCTGACCCAGGAGTTCCTGGCCGACATGCTGGGCGTCCAGCGCACGACCGTCACGGCCGTCGCCGGTTCGCTGCAGAGCAAGGGCCTGATCCGCTATCGCCGTGGCGTGGTCGACATCCTGGACCGCGACGGCCTCGAAGCCATGGCCTGCGAGTGCTACGGCGCGGTGCGTCGCGGCTACGAGCGGCTGCTGCCGGCGTCTTTCGCCGGCTAGCCGGGGCTAGCGCCGACGAGACGGCGCGGGCGCGTGGGCCAGCCGCAGCAGGTTGGCGGCCCCGGGCGCGCCAAACGGCGTGCCGGCCACGACCAGCAGGCGCTCGCCCGGCGCGACGAGACCCAGCTCCA
Organism: Caulobacter sp. GW822-FHT01G02; assembly: GCF_058802865.1. Taxonomy (NCBI): domain Bacteria; kingdom Pseudomonadati; phylum Pseudomonadota; class Alphaproteobacteria; order Caulobacterales; family Caulobacteraceae; genus Caulobacter; species Caulobacter sp. GW822-FHT01G02. Next base: position 692,150 of record NZ_JBXAON010000001.1, on the reverse strand, counting down.
GCGCCTTGCTCGACGCGTCGGTGGTCACGACCTCCAGGCTGTCGGGCTGGGCGCTGACGCGCGGCTCGATTCCCCAGCACAGGGTCATGCGGCGCACGGCGTTGATGTCGGGCGAAAGCGCCAGGACCGGCTGCAGCGGGCGTTCACGGGCCAGGCGACGCGCGGTCGCGCCCGTGGTTGTGAAGGCCACCAGGCACTTGGTCGAGCCGGACTTGGCCGCGCCGGCGGCGGCGACCACCAGCACGTCGGCGTCGTCATCGTCGTGGCGCTGTTCGGCCTGCATCAGTTCGGGCCAGCGCGGATCGCGTTCGACGCGCTCGATGATGCGGTTCATCATCGACACCGACTCTTCGGGATAGTCGCCGGCCGCCGATTCCGCCGACAGCATCACCGCGTCCGCGCCCTCGTAGACGGCGTTGGCCACATCCGAGGCTTCGGCGCGGGTCGGGGTCGGCGAGCTGATCATCGACTCCAGCATCTGGGTGGCGACGATCACCGGGATGCCGCGCTCGCGCGCCGCCCGCAGGATTTCCTTCTGGGCCACCGGCACCTCTTCCGGGGCCATTTCGACGCCGAGGTCGCCACGAGCCACCATGACGCCATCGCAGAGGTCGAGGATCGGCCCCAGCACCTTCAGGGCCTGGGGCTTCTCGATCTTGGCCAGCACGGCGGCGCGGCCTTCGACGATCCGGCGCAGCTCGGCCATGTCCTCCGGGGCCTGCACGAACGACAGGGCGATCCAGTCGACGCCGAGGCGAAGCGCGAAGGCCAGGTCCTCGCGGTCCTTCGGCGTCAGGGGCGACATCGGGATGACGACGTCCGGCACCGCCACGCCCTTGCGTTCGGACAGCTTGCCGCCATTGACCACGGTGGTGTTGGCATAGCCCGGACCGGCGTCGGTCACGGTCATGCGCAGCTTGCCGTCGTCCAGCAGCAAAGTCGCGCCTGGCCGCATGGCGGTCAGGATCTCCGGATGCGGCAGATGCACCCGCGTTTCGTCGCCCGGGGTGGGGTCGCTATCGAAGCGGAAGGCCTGGCCGGCCTTCAGCATGACCGGACCTTCGGCGAACTTGCCGACGCGCAGCTTGGGGCCTTGCAGGTCGGCCAGGATGCCCAGCGGGCGGCCCACGGTCTTCTCGGCCTCGCGGATCGCCGCATAGACGGCCGCGTGGGTCTCGTGGGCGCCGTGGCTGAAGTTCAGGCGGAAGACGTCCGCCCCGGCCCTGGCCAAGGTGACGATCATTTCCGGCGTGCTCGAGGCCGGACCGAGGGTGGCGACGATGCGCGAGCGACGGGCGCGGATCATGCCGTCGCTCCTTCCTGGTCTTGGGTCAGCCCGGCGGACAGAAGGCGTCGCCCTCGTTGGAGGCCAGCCTGATTTCGGTGAATGACAACGTCATGCGTCCGGCGGTGGACAGCGCGAAGGGGGACGAAACATGCGTCATGTCCGCGCCCTTGGCCCTGAAGCAGGAAAGTTTGATCTTGGCCGTATGCCATTCGCCGCGTTTCACACCTGACAACGTTGACGTAACGTCTACCGTCGCACCGCAGGATTCGCCACAGGCCAAACCCAGGGAGACCGGTTTCTCTGGGGACGCATCCACCCTGTACCGGATCATCACCGCCATGTCGCCGGTGGTCTGGCGCGAGAGATCGACCGGCGGGCCGGCGATCGTCAGGCTCCCCGGCCCCTCCCCGCTCCACGTCGCCTGACGGGCGTTCTCCTGCGCGCCGGCGTCGATGGTCTTCAGCGAAATGGCCCCGCTGGCGTTCAGGGCCCACGGCGGCGGCGCGCGGCCGGCGGCGAAATAGCGGTCCACATTGACCGCCGCCGTCGAAGCGACGCCGGCGTCTTCGGACAGCACCGCGACCTTGCCGGGCTTGGCGTAGCTCAGGCCGTAGCCGTAGGCGAACTGCGGATCATAGTTCTTGTCGCCGACATTCAGCGGCTCCTGGTCGGCCCGCTTGGGCCACGAAAACGAGAGCTTGCCCCGGAAGTCATGGCGCGGCTTGCCCGCCTTGTCGCCAATCAGCACGTCGGCGACACCGCCGCCTTCCGAGCCCGGCAGCCAGGCCGCCGCGAAAGCGTCCGAAGCGTTGATCTCGGGATTGGTCCACAGCGGGCGGCCGCTGAGGAACACCGAGACCACGGGGATCCCGGCAGCCTTCAGCTTCTTGAGCAGGGCCAGGTCGGTCTTGTCGCCGGGCTGGTACTCGACATTGGCGATGTCGCCCTGGAACTCGGCATAGGGGTTCTCGCCGAACACCACGATGGCGACGTCAGGCTTGGTCTTGAAGTCGCCCGAGGCCGACAGTTCGGCGCTACCGCCGCCCACCTTCATCGCCTCGGCGACGCCGGCGTAGATCGACTGGCCGTTGGGGAAGTCGCTGTTCTTGTTGCCCGTGCCCTGCCAGGTCAGGGTCCAGCCGCCGGCGGCCTTGCCGATGTCGTCGGCCCCGTCGCCCGCCACCAGCACATGGGCCGAGCTTTTCAGCGGCAGGACGCCGTTATTCTTCAGCAAAACGAGCGACTTGCGGACGGCCTCGCGGGCCACGGCGCGGTGCGCGGGCGAGCCCAGCAGTTCGTACTTGCCCTCGAGCGGGCGCTTGTCCTCGAACAGGCCCGCCTTGACCTTGACCCGCAGGATGCGCCGCACGGCGTCGTCGATCCGCGCCATCGGGATCTGGCCGGCCTTCACCTGGGCCAAGGTATTGTCGTAGAGGCCCTTCCAGCTATCGGGGGCCATGATCATGTCCATGCCGGCCAGATAGGCCTGGGCGCAGTTGGTGTTGGTGCAGCCCTCGACCTGGCCGTGGGCGTTCCAGTCGCCGACCACGAAGCCCTCGAAGCCCAGCCGCCCCTTCAGCACGTCGGTCAGCAGGCTCTTGTTGCCCGTGTGCTTGACCCCATTCCAGCTGGAGAAAGAGACCATCACCGACAGGATCCCCGCGTCGATGGCCGGCGGATAGCCGGCGGCGTGCAGGCGGACGAGATCGGCCTCGGAGATCTGGGCGTCGCCCTGGTCCTTGCCGCCCACGGTGCCACCGTCGGCCAGGAAGTGCTTGGCCGAGCCGGCCACATGGTTGGCGCCCAACGGCTTGCCGGCGATCAAAGGTCCCTGCAGGCCCAGGGTCATCGGGCCGGAATAGGCCTTCACCACCTCCGGGTCCTCGGCATAGCCCTCATAGGCGCGGCCCCAGCGTTCGTCGCGCGGCACGGCCACGGTGGGACCAAAAGTCCAGTCCGCGCCGGTCGCGACCATCTCCTGCGCCGTCGCCTCGCCGATGCGGCGGATCAGGTCCGGATCGCGCGCCGCGCCCAGACCGACATTGTGCGGGAAGATCGTCGCGCCCACGACGTTGTTGTGGCCATGCACGGCGTCGACGCCGAACATGATCGGGATTTCCTGGTGACCGCCGCGCTTCTCCAGCGCCGCCGCGCGGAAGGCGCGGATCCACTCGACCCAACGCTGGGGCGTGGCGCGGTCATTGCCGTCCGGCGCGCTGTTGCCGCCGACCAGCACCGAGCCCAGGCGATACTTCGCCAGCTCTTCCGGCGTGATCGACGCGCCGTCGGCCTGGATGGTCTGGGCGACCTTCTCCTCGACGGTCATCTGGCTCATCAGCTTGGTGATGAAGGCCTCGGTTCGGGCGTCGGTGATCGTCGCGGGACTGTGGGCCTTGGGCCAGACGCTCGGATGGGCCGTCGCGGCGTTCTGCGCCAGGGTCGTTCCCGTGAGGCCGCCGGCCAGGATCAGGGCCAGGGCGGACGCGCGGACGAGGCTGGATGCGGACATGGTTCTTCCCAAGGATACGCCGCTCCCGGGCGGATCGCGTGAATTGAAGGGGAAAAGCGCTCGACGCGGCGCTTGCGGGAAACCGCGCCGAGCGAAAGATGAAGCGGTTCAGGCCCGCTTGGAGGGGAGTGATCGTGCGTCGAGAGCGCGCGAAACGCGCTCTTCTCCAGGGAGAGCGAGCCTGCTGATCCGGCTTGAATGGAGACATTCAAACCGGGCAGGCTGCACGACGCGACGGGCGCTGTCGGGCGAAGTCATTGGCGTTTCCTCCGACGCCGCCTTCGTGGACGACCGTCTTGATCGAACTGATGTCGCGCCGATGGGACAGCGCTGTCAAGGCCAATATGATTGCGGTAACACGTAACGAGCAGCTCCATCGCCTTAGCGGGGCGCCTGTCCGGTGGACTCTCGGACCACCAGCTCGAAGTCGAGAACCCGTGAGGGCGGCGGCGCGCCCTCCTCCTGTTCCACGCCGTGCATCAGCATGTCGGCGCCGGCGCCGGCCATGGCGAAGATCGGCTGGCGCACGGTGGTGAGCTGCGGCCAGGTGATCTTTGCGCCGGGCGTGTCGTCGAAGCCGGCGACCGACAGCTGGGCCGGCAGGTCCAGGCGCATGCGGTTGGCCACGGCCATCACGCCCAGGGCCATGTCGTCGTTGGAGGCGAAGATCGCGGTCGGACGATCGGCGCCGCCCAACAGCTTCTCGGCCGCGTCGAAGCCCGAGCGGAACGAGAAGAAGCCCTGCTCCACCCGATCGTCGCGGACGATCAGGCCGCTGTCGCGCATGGCGTCCAGGAAGCCCTGGTGGCGCAGGTGCGAGGCGCCGTGGTCGGGGTGGCCGATGATGAAGCCGATGTCGCGGTGGCCCAGCCCGATCAGGTGCTTGGTCATCTCGTAGGCGGCCAGGCGATCGTCCATGCTGACCCACGGGGCGCGGTCTATATCGCCGCCCGGCGCGATGCGGACATAGGCGACGCCCGCCTGCTCCAACGCGGAGAGCACCAGCGGATGGTCGCTGAGCGGCGGGGTCAGGATCACCCCGTCCATGCGCAGGGTGGCCAGCATCGGCTGGACCTGTTCCTGGATGTCGCCCGTCGAGTCGATCGGCTCGACGATCAGGTGGAAACCCTCCTGCCGGCACCGCGCGATGGCCCCCAGTTGCACGTCGGTGACGTAGCCGGGGCTGGGGTTGTCGAAGAAGACGCCGATCAGATAGGCCTTCGAGCCCGCCAGGCTGCGGGCCGAGATGTTGGGCCGATAGTTCAACGCCGCCACGGCGGCCTGCACCCTGTCACGGGTGTCGGCCTTGACGTTGGGCTCACGGTTGAGGACCCGCGAAACGGTCTTGATCGAGACCCCGCTCTCGCGGGCCACGTCGTGGATCGTGACTTTGGCGCTCAATTCCATCCCTCGTCGCGCCGATTCTCTCCGGCGTGGCGGATACTAAGCCATGACAGGGTTGTCATGGCGAGCCCCAAGAAGACGACTACGAAACCGCCGCCCTGCCCTCCGGCGTCATCGCCACCGCCGCGCCGATCAGGGCGGTGTGCGGATGCAGGATGACGTGGGTCGGAATGGACTGGGTGTAGTGCGACAGGCGGCCCTTGGCGTCGAAGCGCTCGCGGAACGGGCTCGTCTCCAGGATGTCGATGATCCGGGGGGCGATGCCGCCGGCGATGAACACGCCGCCGCGCGCGCCCAGGGTCAGGGCGATGTCGCCGGCCGTCGAACCCAGCACCGCGCAGAAGCGGTTCACCGTGGCCAGGCTGTCGGTGCAGCCCTCGATCGCGCGCTCGGTGATCTGCTTGGCGGCCAGGGTCTCGACCTTGCGGCCCTCGGCTTCGGCCAGGGCCACGTGCAGGTCTTCCATGCCAGGACCCGACAGGATGCGCTCGACCGACACGCGGCCGCCGTCCAGCTGCTTGGTCAGGGCGCGCAGCACCTCGATCTCGATCGCGTCGACCGGCGCGAAGGCGACGTGGCCGCCCTCGGTGGCCAGCGGGATCTCCTGGCCGTGACGGCGCACCAGGCCGGCGACGCCGAAGCCGGTGCCCGGACCGAGGATGGCCAGATCCCCCTCGCCCGAGGTCGGCAGATGACCGACCTGGCGCAGGTCCTTGGGACTCAGGCGCGGCGCGGCCAGGGCCTGGGCGGTGAAGTCGTTGATCAGCTTGGCGTTCCGGAAACCGCCGGCGCGACGCAGGCTGTCCTCCGAGATCCGCCAGTCAAGATTGGTCATATGGACCGAGCCGTGCTCGATCGGGCCGGCCACGGCCACCACCGCCTGGTCGGGATGGCGGACGCCGACCTTCTGGAGGTAGTGCTCAATGGCGTCCTCGGCCGTGCCGTAGTCCTCGCCCTTGTAGGTGGTCGGCTCGATCAGGCGCGGGTCCTGACCGTCGAATTCGACCAGGGCGAAGCGGGCGTTGGTGCCGCCGATGTCGCCGACGAGGCCGAGCCCCACGCTGTGATTGCCGTCCATGACGATGCGCTTCCTCAAGCGAAGACGGACGCGCCGGCGTCGGCGGCGCCGACCCCGCTGCGCATCCATCCAAACAGTTCCCTACCAAAGCCCGGCTTGGACGCCGGGACGTTCGCTGGCGTACGGGCGCGCAGAACCGCCTCGTCCACCAGGATCTTCAATTCGCCGGTCTCGGCGTTGACGCTGATCACATCGCCGTCCTGGACATAGGCCAATGGCCCGCCCTTGGCGGCTTCCGGCGTCACGTGGATGGCGGCCGGGGTCTTGCCCGAGGCGCCGGACATGCGGCCATCGGTGACCAGGGCGACCTTGTAGCCCCGGTCCAGCAGCACCGAGATCGACGGCGACAGGTTGTGCAATTCCGGCATGCCGTTGGCCGACGGGCCCTGGAAGCGGACGACGACAACGACGTCGCGGTCTAGTTCGCCGCGCTTGAAGGCCGCGATGAAGTCTTCCTGCTCCTGGAACACGGCGGCCGGGGCGGTGATCACGTGGTGCTCGGGCTTCACGGCCGAGATCTTCATGACGCCGCGGCCGAGGTTGCCGGCCAGCAGGCGCAGGCCGCCCTCGGGGTTGAACGGATCGGAGACCGGGCGGACGATGGCGGTGTCCAGGCTCTCGGTCGCGCCCTCGCGCCACTTCAGAACGCCGTCCTCGAGGTGCGGCTCCTGGGCGTAGAGCGATAGGCCGGAGCCGGCGATGGTCTGGACGTCCTCGTGGACGAGACCAGCCTTCAGCAGCTCACGGATGATGAAGGCCATGCCGCCGGCGGCCTGGAAGTGGTTCACGTCGGCGGCGCCGTTCGGATAGACCCGGGCCAGCAACGGCGTGGCCTTGGAGATGTCGTCCAGGTCTTCCAGCGTCAGCTGGACGCCGGCCGCGTGCGCCATGGCGACGATGTGCAGGGCTAGGTTGGTCGAGCCGCCGGTGGCCATCAGGCCCACCACGCCATTGACGATCGACTTCTCGTCGATCATCCGGCCGACCGGAAGGAACTCGTTGCCCTTGTTGGTCACGGCGGCGGCGCGGCGCGCGGCTTCCTTGACCAGGGCCTCGCGCAGCGGCGTGTTCGGATGCACGAAGGCGGAGCCGGGCAGATGGAAGCCCATCAGCTCCATCAGCATCTGGTTGGTGTTGGCCGTGCCGTAGAAGGTGCAGGTGCCGGGGCCGTGATAGCTGGCCTGCTCGGCTTCCAGCAGCTCGGCGCGGCCGACCTTGCCCTCGGCGTAGAGGGCGCGGATGCGGGCCTTTTCCGAGTTCGGCAGACCGGAAGTCATCGGACCGGCGGGCACGAACAGGGCCGGCAGGTGACTGAAGGTCAGGGCGCCGATCACCAGGCCCGGCACGATCTTGTCGCAAACGCCGAGGTAGAGGCCCGCGTCGAAGGCGTCATGGGTCAGGGCCACGGCCGTGGCCATGGCGATGACCTCGCGCGAGAACAGCGACAGCTCCATGCCCGGCCGCCCCTGGGTGACGCCATCGCACATGGCTGGCACGCCGCCGGCGAACTGCGCGGTGGCCCCGACCTCACGCGCCGCGGCCTTGATCAGCGCGGGATAGGCTTCCAGCGGCTGGTGGGCCGACAACATGTCGTTATAGGCCGAGACGATGCCGATGTTCGGCGCGTTCGGGTCCAGGGCGCGGACCTTGTCAACGCCCGGCGAGGCGGCGAAGGCGTGCGCCCAGTTGGCGCAGGACAGCTTGGCCCGCCCCGGCTGGCTGTCGATCGCGTGCTGCATGTTGGCAAGGTAGGCCGCGCGGCTGTCCTTGCTGCGCTCGACGATGCGGGCGGTGACTTCAGCGATGACCGGGTTCAGGCTCATGGCGACTACTCCGCCCAGAGGATGCGGACCTTGGCGCGGTCCTGGTTCAGAATGGCGGCGATCGGCAGGGTCGGGTCGACCTCGCCGTCCAGCAGGGCGCGCTTGGCCTGGCCGGTGATCAGCAGCACGATCAGCGCCGACTGGGTCAACGCCTGGAAGGTCAGGCTGATCCGGGGAATGTCAGGGGCCGGATCGCCCGGCGGCACGGCCAGCACCAGTCGGTCGGACTCAGGGTCGAGACCGCGCGCCAGCACCGGCGAGCCGGGGAACAGCGAGGCGAAGTGGCCGTCGGGACCCATGCCCAGCAGCACCGCGCCGAACGGCGTGGCGGACGCGACGCCGGCCTGGGCCTTCAGCGCCGCCTCCTCATGGCCGACGCCTTCGAAATACAGCGGCGAGAAGCCGGCGCTGGCCGCGCGCCCCCTCAGCAGGTGACGGCGCACCAGGCCTTCGTTGCTGCTGGGATCGGTCGGCGGGACCCAGCGCTCGTCGGTCAGGGTGACCATGACCTTGTCCCAGGGCGCGGTCAGGGTCGCCAGGCGATCATAGACCGGGGCCGGCGTGGAGCCGCCCGTCGCCGCGAAGCCGGCCAGGCCATGCTCGGCCACGGCCGTGGTCAGGGCCTCGACGATGGTCGAGGCGGCGGCGTCGTACAGCGCCTCGCGGGTCGGGAAGGCTTCGATCTCGGGCTTGGGAAGCGAGGATTGGGCCATGCTTACGCCTTCCACGACCGGCCGCCGGGCGAGATCAGGCCCTGCGCCGACTGCGGCCCCCAGGTGCCCGCCGCGTAGTGCGCTGGCTCGATATTGGCGTCGGCCCAGGCGGCCGAGACGTCGTCGATGAACTTCCAGGCGGCCTCGACCTCGTCGCGGCGCACGAACAGGGTGCTGTCGCCGCGGAAGACGTCCAGGAACAGCTTCTCATAGGCGATGCGGCGGCGGCCGCCGCTCTGGCTGAACGACAGCGACAGCGGCAGCGACTGCAAGCGCATGCCCTCTTCCGACAGGCCCGGGCGTTTGTTCATCACGGTCAGGATGATGTTCTCGTCCGGCTGCAGGTCGATGACCAGACGGTTCGAGCACAGGTCGCCGCTGGTCGCCGGGCCGAAGATGTTGTGCGGCAGCGGCTTGAACTGCACGACGATCTGGGTGCGACGGTCGGGCAGGTTCTTGCCGGTGCGCAGGAAGAACGGCACGCCGTCCCAGCGCCAGTTGTCGATCGCCACCTTCATGGCCACGAAGGTCTCGGTCTTGGTGGGCTTGCCGACTTCGTCGACATAGCCGACCCGCGCGGAGCCCTCGACGACGCCGGCCACGTACTGGCCGCGCACGGTGTCGTGGGCGACGCTGTCGCGCGTGAAGGGACGCAGGCTGCGGAGAACCTTGACCTTTTCGTCACGGACGGCGTCGGCGTCGAAGCCCGACGGCGCTTCCATGGCCACCAGGCACAGCAGCTGCAGCATGTGGTTCTGCACCATGTCCCGCAGCGCGCCGTACTCGTCGTAATAGGGCCAGCGGTCGCCGACCTTCTCGGTCTCGGCGATGGTGATCTGCACGTGGTCGATGGTGTTGCGGTCCCACAGCGGCTCGAACAGCACGTTGGCGAAGCGCAGGGCGGTCAGGTTCTGGACCGTCTCCTTGCCCAGATAGTGGTCGATCCGGAAGATCTGGCTTTCGTCGACGATCGCGCCGACCGCGGCGTTGGTCTTCCTGGAGCTTTCCAGGTCGCGGCCGATCGGCTTTTCGAGAACGAGGCGCGTGGTCGGGCCCGTCAGGCCGGCCGCCTGCAGCGCCACACAGGCCGCGCCATACAGGCTGGGCGACAGCGAGAAGAAGATGACCATGGTCTCATGCGGGCCGATCCGATCGGCCAGACGCTTGGTGTCCTCTTCCTTGGTGATGTCGACGGCGACATAGTCGAGACGGGCGGCCAGGCGGTTCCAGGCCGCCTCCTCCACCGTGGCGCGCTTGCCTAGTTGCTCGCGGACCAGGGCCTTGTAGCTCTCGGGCGTATGGTCCGCGCGGGCCACGCCGACGATGCGCAAGTCGTGCGGCAGCAGTCGGTCGACTTCCAGGAAATACAGCGAAGGCAACAGCATTCGCAGGGCCAGATCCCCCGCTCCGCCCAGCAGCACCAGCACTTCGCGCCCGTTATCGGCGTCTTGGTTCTTCTTAGCCAATGTCGTCCACCCTATGACAACGTTGTCATGACATGCTTGCGGCGGAAAGGCAAGCGGTCGCCAGCCGCCAGCCCCTCCGGGCCTTCGCGCCGGCCCTAACTAGGCTAAACGCCTGGCGCCCGCCATAAGACCAATCGGCTTTTGGCGGGTGAATTTTCGATGACGCGGGCCGGCGAGAGGGCGGTCGTGCCTCGTCATCCGGTCAAAAACGGCTTTCCGTGGAAGCCCCTGCCCTATTTGCCCGCGCGGGCGGGCGAGCCGGCGGGCTGGCCGGTGCGGAACCTGTCCTTCATCCGCCCGATCCAGCCGTTGAAGGCCTCGTTATCGGCGGTGACACGGCTGAAGTCCGAGGCCGACAGTGATTCGACGTTCATGCCCTGCAGCGCGACGCGCAGGCCATCGGGGTTGCCGGCGCTGTCGACAAAGCCCGACCAGCGCGCGCGCAGGCGGGCCAGGGAGGCGTCGTCGTCGGCCAGGCTGTAGGCCACGGCCGAGCGCAGCAGGCGGGCTTCGTCGCCCGCGCTCAGCGCGCCCGGGGTCTTGAAGCGGTCGCCCAGAGAGCGTTCGTACAGCGCCCCGGCCGTCGGCCAGGTGTGCTGCTTCCAGGCGATCTCGGCGCGGATCTCCTGGCCGTCGCGGCTGTTGTCCTTGTCGATCAGCTCCAGCGCGTCGTCGAAGCGGCCCAGGCCCATCAGGGCGCGGGCGGTGGCCAGGCGCCGTTCGACATTCAGGGCCGGCGGCAGGATGGTGGTGCGGGTCGCGTTGATCGCGTCCAGCGCGTCCTCCGGCTTCTTGTTCATCAGGTAGATCCAGGCCAGGTCGGTGGCGACCTGGGCCTTGGGCACGCCGTTCAGGCGGTTGTCGACCTGGTACTTCAGCAGCTTGCCGGCGTCGTCCAGCAGATCGACGTCGACCAGGCGGCGCACCAGGTTGCGGACCATCTGGTCGCCGTCGGCGCCGATCGGAGTCAGGTCCTGGAAGTCGTAGAACAGCCCCACGGCCTGGACCGGCTGCATGCCGTCGGCCAGGCCTTGCAGGAACAGCTGCCGGAAGGTGTTCGACAGGTCGTTCTGCAGCGCCACGGCTTCGGGGCGGTCGGGCAGTTGGCGGCCGGCCGAGCGCAGCACCTCCAGCGCCTCGCGATAGCGGCCCTGGTCGATATAGAGACGGCCCAGCGAGCGGATGACCTCCAGTTCGACGCCGTCGCCGCGCCAGCGATAGCGCAACTGGTTCAGCGTCTCGGCGGTCTTCTGGGCGGTGATCTGGCCCTTGGCGTAGCCAAGCTCGGTCGCGTGCAGCATGGCCGGGGTGGCGATGCGGTCGTACGGGGCCTTGGCGATGGCCTCGAACATGCGACGGGCTCGGACTTTCTCGCCCTTGGCCTCGAAGGCGCGAGCCTGGGTCAGGCGGATGTCCAGTTGGTCCTCGACCGGGACCTTGGGCACGGCCAGGGCCTGGTTGATCAGCTGCATTGCGCCGGTCACGTCGCCGACGCCGAGCGCGGCCTGGGCCTGGGCGTGCAGGAAGCGCGCGCGCCAGGTCGGCGGGAACAGATCGAGGGCCCGGCCGCCGCCGGCGAACTTGGCGCGGGCGTCGGCCCACTGGCCTTGCTTGGCGGAGATGTAGCCACGCCACAGGGCGCTGGACGGATCGTCGGACAGCACGGGCGAGGAGAAATCGGCGTCGGCCTCGGTCAGGCGGCCGGCGAACACCTTGGCCACGCCGCGCAGGCCGCGGAACTCGGCGTCGCCCAGCAGGGTCTGGTGCTTGCGGCCCGCGGCGTTGAGCACGCCGATCGCCTCGAACGACATCTGCGAGCCGACCAGGAAGCGGGCCAGCGACATGCGGGCGGCGCGGTCACTGTCCTTGCCCTCGCCGTCGGGCGCGGCGGCGACGGCGCCCTGCAGGGCGTTGTAGCGCGCCAGGAAACCGCCCGAACCGGTCTTGGGCCAGTTGTCGAGGTCGATCAGGGCGGGCATCGACATCGGCTGCGGCGCGCCGGCGGCGGCGGCCTCCGGCGGGGTGTTGGCCGAGATCGGCGAGAGGATCAGGCCTTTGGGGCGGCCGATGCGCAGCAGGTCGCCGCTGGCCTGGACCACCAGGTCGCTGGCATAGGCCTCGGCGGCCAAGCCCTGCGCCGACTGCAGCAGCGCCATCTCGACATAGTCACGGCGCGACGGCAGCCCCTTGGACGGCGCCAGGGCCGGGGCCACCATCAGCTTGTCGCCGACGGCGGGATCGTCGACCCAGACCGGCTTGGTGACGCCGGAGACGGCGGCCGACAGGGTGGCCGGGCGTACGCTCTCGTCGCGCGCCACCTTGATGACGTCCGGCGCCTCCTGCGTCCCCGGACCCAGGCTGATCTTCCACAACCCACCCTGCCCTTCGGCCACGTAGGGCGTGCCGGACGGGGTGACGATGCGCAGCGCCGCGTAGTCAGCGCCCTTCAGGGCCTGGATCTTGGAATAGCGGACGCTGGACGACGGCAGTTTGGAGATATCCAGCCGCGCGGGCGTGTCGAACACGATCCACACCGCCTCGCCGCGCCGGAAGACAGCGGCGCCGGCCGGCGCGGCCCAGTCGAACGACAGCGTGACCTGCTGGTCTTCACGGTCGAAGCCGACCTTGACCACGCCGCCGGCGGGCATCGGATTGGGACGGCCGATCGGGGCGGCCGGCGGCGGCGTCTGGCTGGCCGGCGGCGCGCCGGGACGGGCGAACAGATTGACGAAGTCGACGCCGTCGGCGTTGCCGAGCCGGGCGTCGGCGTCATCCGTCAGTGTAATGACAATTACCAGCCCGCCGTTGATGTGACGGGCCTCCGAGGCCTTCAGCCAGCGCGGCGGCGCGATCTTCAGGGTCGAGAGATCGGGATTGGCGTCGCGGTTGAACCGCAGCACCAGGGTCTGGCCCTCGCGATGGGAAACGAGCTTCGCGCCGCCGCTCCAGTGGAACTCGATGCGCGAGAAGTCCGCCGCCTGCGCCACGCGCACGTCCAGAGACGCGCGCGCCGCGGGCGGCGGCGGCGCGGCGTACACGGACGGCGCCAGCGTCCCCGCGATGACCGCGGCGGCGACGCTGGAGCGCAGGAGCTGGCGAAGGATCATGGGCCTCCCTTAACCGGCCTTCTTGGGGGCGGACTTGGCCTTGGGCGCGGCGGGATCCGCCGCACCGGCGAGGCCGGCGTCCGCCTGTTGCTTGTTCGGCGCGGCGCCGGGAGCGGCTGGCGTGGCGGCGTTGTCGGCGATCGCGGCCTTGCCCTTCTCGACCACCGGATTGGCCATGCGCGAGGCCAGGCGTTCGGTCAGGATCTTGGCGTCGCCCGGGGTCATGTTGGCCAGGATCTGCGACAGGGCCCGTTCCTTCATCTTGGCGGCGATCGGCAAGCGCACCTCGTCCGACAGCAGGGTCATGCGGGCGGCGGCGTCCTTGGGCTTCATGCCCTGGTAGACCGTGACCAGGCGATCGACCTCGGCCTGCTTCTGGGCGTCGACCTGGCCCAGCAGGCCGGAGATGTCGCCCTTCAGCCCGGTCAGGGCCTTCATCTTGGCGTCGAGCTTGGCTTCGGCGGCGGCCAGCAGCTGCAGCTGGACGTCGATGTCCTGCTCGCGCTGGTCCAACTGGCCGCGACGGGCGCCCAGGCTCTGCAGCACGCGCAGCTCGGCGGGCGAAAGGCCGGCCTCCTTGGCCAGGGCGTCGGCCGACGGGGCACAGACGCGCGGCGGCGGCGCGTTGGCGGCGGCTGGCTGGCCGGCGCCAACGGCCGACGGAGCCTCTTCGCCGCCCTTGGCGTCCTTCTTGTCGGCGACACCCTCGGCGAAGGCCTTGGCCCCGCTCATCAGGTCGGGCAGCGACTTGGCGCCGGCCATGGCGTTGATCGCCAGCACCCCGCCGACGGCGACGCCGACCAGGGGGAGGATGCGCGGAACGTTCTTCATCGGCGGGGAGCCCTGGGGTTGGCGGACGGGCTTTCGCCCGGTCCGTCGAAGAGGTCATCATCGATCCGCGCCCGTGAACGCGGCGTTTCGTTGGTCTGTCTTGGCGCGACGCCGGGACGCGAAGTCGGGCGCGAAACGGGTTCGCCGCGGGCGGCGCGCTCGACGCGGTCCTCGCGGTCCAGCAGGCGCTCGAAGTCGGCGGCCGACAGGCGGCGCTCCTCCTGCGGTGCGGGGGCCGGCGGCGTCTCGCGGCTCAGGCGCGGCGCGGGACGCTCGGCTGGGGCTTGCGGCCGCGCTTTCGCAGCCAAGGTCGGCGCGGACGGCGGACGATCAACGATCTCGCCCAGCTGGGCGGCCAGGGCCTGGGCGCGCTCGATTCGCATCGCCAGGGTCTCGGCGGCTTCGTCGGTGGCCGCGCGCAGGTCGGCCAGGCCCTGTTCGGCGCGGGCCGCGGCGTTGTCCAGATCGGCCACCGCCTTGGCGAAGCCCTCATGGCTGTCGCGCAGCGCCTTCAGGCGACGCTCGAGACGCCAGCCGAAGACCAGCGCCGCGATCAGCAGCACGGCCAGGAACCCGTTCATGGCGAAGGCGACGAGGCTCATTTCAGCTTCTGCACGGCCTTCTTGGCGGCGGGCGTCAGCGGCGCCTCGGCCCGCACGGCGATCGAGTGGTTGCGGCGGCCCATGCGGCCGCGCGTTAGCGGGATGGCCCCCGCGCGCAGCTCGACCAGGCTGTCGGGTGTGGCGTTCAGCATCAGCGTGTCGCCGATCTGCATGTTGAGCACGCGCGACAGCGGCACCTGCTGTTCGTCGAGCACGGCGCGGACCTCCATCTGCGTGGTCCACAGCTCGGTGGCCAAGTGGCCTTCCCAGATGTTGTCGCGGCCGAACTTCTCACCC
The DNA here is from genome assembly GCF_058802865.1 of Caulobacter sp. GW822-FHT01G02. Taxonomy (NCBI): domain Bacteria; kingdom Pseudomonadati; phylum Pseudomonadota; class Alphaproteobacteria; order Caulobacterales; family Caulobacteraceae; genus Caulobacter; species Caulobacter sp. GW822-FHT01G02. The sequence continues at coordinate 677,032 of NZ_JBXAON010000001.1, read as the reverse complement.
ATGAACTGCTGCAGCAGCATCTTCCGGATGGGTTCCAGCGTGGCGTAGGGCAGCAGCAGCTCGATGCGGCCGCCGCGGTCCTCCATGTCGATGCGCAGCTTGACCAGGATCGCGGCGTTGGCCGGCCGGGCGATGGCGGCGAAGCGCGGGTTGGTCTCCAGGCGGTCCAGCGAGAAACTGACCGGATGCAGCGGCTCGAAGGCGCTCTTCAGGTCATGCAGCACCACCTCGATCATCCGCTGCACCAGCACGCGCTCGATCGTGGTGTAGGGACGGCCCTCGATGCGCATCGCGGCCGTGCCGCGACGGCCGCCCAGCAGCACGTCGACGATCGAATAGATCAGGTTGGAGTCGACCGTCAGCAGGCCGTAGTTGTCCAGTTCCTCGGCGCGGAACACCGCCAGGATGGCCGGCAGCGGGATCGAGTTCAGATAGTCGCCAAAGCGTATCGAGCTGATGTTGTCGAGGCTGACCTCGACGTTGTCGGACGTGAAGTTCCGCAAGCTGGTCGTCATCAACCGCACCAGGCGGTCGAAGACGATTTCCAGCATCGGCAGGCGCTCGTACGAGACCAGCGCCGAGTTGATGATGGCGCGAATGCCCGTGCGGTCCTCGCCGCCGTCGCCGGAGAGATCGAAGCCCAGCAGGCTGTCGATCTCGTCCTGGTTCAGGATGCGCTCGGAGCCGCCTTCGCCGGCGCCGTCGTCCCAGCCGCCCATGCCGCCGGAAAAGTCGCCGAATTCGTTCGTGCCGCCGCCGGCGTCGCCTTCACCGAAGGCGCCGGGGGGATTTTGCGAGGCCCATTGGGCCATCGCGGCCTGATCGTCGATTTCGTCCGCCATGATGGTTCGCCCAACCGGCCCGAAGGCTAGTTGATCAGCATCTCCTCGATGAGGACCGCGTTCACCTTGGCCGGCGCGGCGACCAGGTTCACTCGGCGCAGCAGCTCGTAGCGCAGCTGGTAGGTGCCCTGGCTGCCATTCAGATCTTCCGGGCGCAGCTCGCGCAGGAAGGCCTGGAACATGTCCTGGAGCCTGGGCAGATTCGGCGTCAGCTCCTCGGCCGTGTCTTCGTCCGGCAGCTCGAAGGTCAGTTTCAGCTTCAGGAAGGTCGACTTGCCGTCGGCGGTCTGCATGTTCACGACGATGTCGGGCAGGGTGTAGAAGACCACGCCGTCGGGGCCTTCCTTGATCACCGGCGCGGGACCGCCGGCCGCGGCCGCGCCGCCCTCGCCTTCCTTCTTCTCGCCGTGACCGCCCTTCTCTTCCTTCTTTTCCTTCTTCTTTTCCTTCTTTTCAGCCCCGTGCTCGCCGGCTTCGGCGGCCGGCTTCGGCTTCATCAGGAAAAAGGCCGCGGCCCCGCCACCGCCCAGAACGAGGACGCCCGCGGCGATCGCGATGATCAGGATCGGCGGCTTCTTTTTCGCCGGAGCTTCGCCCTCGGCGCCGTCTTCGCCTTCGGGAGCCGGAGCTTCCTTTTCGGGTTTCTTGGCCACGCGCGCGGTTCCTTGGAATCTATACCCGTACACATGCGGGGCACATGGTTAACGATCTGTTCTTGAGGCCATTTGGTCGCAGGCTGAATCTGCCCGGCAGACTCCGACCAACACCCAGCCATTAACCTTCCTATTCGTTGAATTATAACGATTTTTTGCGCTGGCACGAAGGTTGCTTCAAGGGTTTCGGCGCATTTGTCGCGCCAGCCGCCCGAGTTAACTCGCCATGGACAACGCGCTCTACGTCGGCCTCTCGCGTCAGATGACGCTGCGCCGCCAGCTCGACATCGTGGCCAACAACATCGCCAACGCCAACACGACCGGCTTCAAGACCGAGGACCTGATGGTCCGCACGGAACAGGCCAAGCCGGCCAAGACCCTGGACGGCGCCTCACCGGTGAAGTTCGTGCTGGACGACCGCGTCGCCCGCGACTTCACCCAAGGCGCCATGACCAAGACGGGCGGCGATTTCGACCTCGCTATCGAGGGTACGGGCTTTTTCCACGTCCAGACCGCCGCCGGCGATCGCTACACCCGCGACGGCCGCTTCACCACCAACCCGGAAGGCCAGTTGGTCACCCAGGAAGGCGCTCAGGTGCTGGACGACGGCGGCGGCCCGCTGCTGATCGACCCGACCCTGGGCCCCGTCTCGATCGGCAAGGACGGCACGGTCAGCCAGGGCGCGGTCCGCGTCGGCCGCCTGGGCGTGGTCCGCCCCGACGACCTGGCCTCGATGGCCAAGGACGGCGACAACCTCTACCGCAACACCGCCAACACCACCCTGCAAGCCGCGCCGGACGCCCGCGTCCACCAGGGCATGCTGGAATCCTCGAACGTCCAACCGGTTGTCGAGATCACCAAGCTGATCGAGATCCAGCGCGCCTACGAGGGCGTCGCCAAGATGATGGACAACACCGCAGAACTTTCGCGCAGCGCCGTCGAGCGTCTGGGCAAGCTGAATTAAGGGGCCTAGCCGATGCAAGCTCTCCGCACCGCCGCTTCGGGCATGTCAGCGCAACAGCTGAACGTCGAAGTCATCTCCAACAACATCGCGAACATGAACACCGTTGGCTTCAAGCGCCAGCGGGCCGAGTTCCAGGATCTGCTCTACCAGCAGGTGGAGCGCGCCGGGTCGCAGTCGTCCAGCAACGGCAACATCGTCCCGACCGGCGTCCAGGTCGGCGGCGGCGTCAAGGCCGGCTCGGTCTACCGTATCACCGAGCAGGGCACCCCGACCCTGACCGACAACCCGCTGGACGTCGCCATCCAGGGCAAGGGCTACCTGCAGGTTCTGCTGCCCTCGGGCGAGACGGCCTATACCCGGGCCGGCAACTTCTCGACCAACGACCAGGGCCAGATCGTCACCGAGGACGGCTACACCGTCCAGCCGGGCATCACGGTCCCGCAGAACACCACCGACATCACGATCAGCAAGACCGGCCTGGTGCAGGTCAAGCTGGACGGCCAGCCGCAGCCGCAGACCATCGGCCAGCTGCAACTGGCCACCTTCATGAACGAAGGCGGCCTGGAGCAGATCGGCGACAACCTGCTGCTGGAAACCGCCGCCTCGGGCGCCGCCACCCTCGCCGCCCCCGGCGAACCGGGCTTCGGCGTCCTGATGCAGCACTACACCGAAGCCTCGAACGTCGACGCGGTGACGGAAATCACCTCGCTGATCACGGCCCAGCGCGCCTACGAGATGAACTCGAAGGTGATCACCACGGCCGACCAGATGCTCCAAGCCACCTCGCAGCTGCGGTCGTAAGCGCATGAAAGCCTTCCTCCTCGCCGCCGCCGCCACGCTGGTGATCAGCGCCCTCTCCGCCCCCGCCCATGCCGGCGCGCCGGTCAGCCTGCGGATGGACACCACCGACGCCGACGGCCGCATCACCCTGGGCGACCTGTTCGACGGCGTCAGCGGCCCGGCCGCCAACATCGTCGTCGCCGCCCGCATGGGTCCGACGGCCGTGCTTGACGCCGGCCAGGTGCAGGTTTCGGCCCGCCGCGCCGGTTTCGACTGGACCAACAGCAACGGCATCCGCCGCATCATCGTCCGCGAAGGCCAGGACAACGGCGGCGTCTCGGCCGGCGGCAAGACTCTGGCCGGCGCGGCGCGCGGCAATGTGGAAGTTCTTGCCTACGCCCGTAGCATCATGGCCGGCGAGATCGTCCAGCCTCAGGACCTCGTCTGGGTAAAGATGGCCGGCGCCCCGATGGACGCCCCCCGCGACGCCGACGCCGTGATCGGCCTGGCCGCCAAGCGCCCCCTGCGTGAAGGCGCCGCAGTCCAGAGCCGCGACGTGGCCGCCGCCCAGGTCATCAAGACCGGCGACCTGGTCACCATCACCTACGACGACGGCGGAATTTCCCTTTCGCTTCAAGGCAAGGCCATGGCCGCCGCCGCGACGGGCGACCTCTTCGCCGTTCAGAACACGCTCTCGAAGAAGATCATCCAGGCCGTCGCCACCGGCCCTGGCTCCGCAGCGGTCGGTCCGCAGGCCCAAGCCTTGCAAGCCCGTTCGCAACCCGTCCGTTTCGCCGCTCGCTAAGAGGTAGCCCACCCCATGCGTCGCCCCGTCATCATCGCCGCCGCCGTCCTGCTCGCGCCGCTGGCCGCCTGCTCCACCGTCACCGAAGCCGTGAAGGGTCCGCAACTGGCGCCGGTCGGCTATCCGGCCGAACTGGCCCCAATGCAGCAGCAATACGTCTCGGCCCGTGAACCCGCCCCGCAGGCGGCCTCGGCCAACTCGCTGTGGCGCGTCGGCGCCCGCGCGTTCTTCAACGACCAGCGCGCCAGCCGCGTCGGCGACATCGTCACCGTCATGATCGACATCGACGACAGCGCCAGCACCAAGAACCAGACCGCCAGCTCGCGCACCTCGAACATGAAGGCCGGCGTGCCGAACTTCCTGGGCCTGGAGTCCAGCCTGGGCAAGGTCCTGCCGGGCGGCTTCGATCCGGCCAACGCCGTGAACACCAACTCGGCCACCACCAACGCCGGCGCGGGCAGCGTCCAGCGCTCGGAAAAGATCAGCCTGACGATCGCCGCCGTGGTCAGCCAGGTGCTGCCGAACGGCAACATGGTCATCCAGGGCACCCAGGAAGTCCGCACCAACGCCGAGCTGCGCCAGCTGACCGTGGCCGGCATCGTGCGTCCGGAGGACATCTCCTCGGCCAACACCATCAAGCACACCCAGATCGCCGAGGCCCGCATCAGCTACGGCGGCCGCGGCGACATCAGCCGCGTCCAGAAGACCCCGGCCGGCCAGTCGCTGGTCGAGAAGTTCTCGCCGTTCTAAGCGCGGATATCCAAGCCCTGGCATAGGGCTGCAAGATCGTCGGGCGCGACCATCGCAAGGTGGTCGCGCCCGATGCGTTTCAGGAGCCATTCAGGTTCCACCTGCGTTGATCCGGGCGAGGAGGACCGCCATGGCGTCCCGCATCGTCGCTTTCGCCGCCCTGAGCCTGGCCGTCCTGCTGGCCGGCTGCGCGCACGAGAAGGTCGCGCTGGACGGCTATCGCTGGGCCTATCTGGCGGAAGGTTCTGAAACCCCTCGCCTCGCCTATGGCCGCCCCAACACCGACGATGTCGTGCTGATGATCAGCTGCCGCCCGGGTCAGGATCAGGTCGAGATCTCGGCCGTGGGCCTGTCCGGCGGCGAGATCGTCCTGGCCTCGGGCCGCACGGAAAGCCGCTTCGCCGCCGCCAAGGTCGACGACGCGCTGAGCCAGGGCGGCTTCCTGGAAGGGCGCGGCAAGGCCAGCGCTCCGGCGCTGGACGGTTTCCGGAAATCAGGCGACCTGGCCCTGCTGACCCAGGGCGAGCGCCACAGCTTGGCGGCGGCCCCTGCCGACCGGGGCCACGTGAAGGCCTTCTTCAAGGCCTGCGGGGTTTAGGCCCGGCGGCCAGCCCCCGCCGCGCTGACATTGTCCATGCCCATGGCCGACAAGGCCCCGCGCAGTATGCCCTCGGCGTCGAGGCCGGCCTGGGCGTACATGAGGTCGGGCTTGTCCTGGTCCTGGAAGACGTCGGGCAGGCACAGGGTGCGGATCTTCAGACCGCGGTCCAGCGCGCCGTGCTGGGCCAGAGCCTGCAGCACGAAGGCGCCGAAGCCGCCCATCGCGCCTTCCTCGACCGTGATGATCGCCTCGTGCTCCCGCGCCAGGCGCAACAGCAGGTCCAGGTCGAGCGGCTTGGCGAAGCGGGCGTCGCAGACGGTGGCCGACAGGCCGCGCGCCGCCAGCAGATCGGCGGCCTTCAGGCTTTCCGACAAACGCGTGCCGAACGAGACGATGGCGACGCTGGTCCCCTCGCGGACGATGCGGCCCTTGCCGATCTCCAGGGGCTCGGCGATGGCGGGCAGGCCCAGGCCCAGGCCCTCGCCGCGCGGATAGCGGAAGGCGCTGGGGCGGTCGTCGATCTCGGCGGCGGTGGCGACCATCCGGGCCAGCTCCACCTCGTCGGCGGCGGCCATCAGCACCATGCCGGGCAGAGCGCCCATGAAGCCGATGTCGAAGCTGCCGGCGTGGGTCGGACCGTCGGCGCCGACCAGGCCGGCGCGGTCCATGGCGAAGCGCACGGGCAGGCCCTGGATGGCGACATCGTGCACCACCTGGTCGTAGCCGCGCTGCAGGAAGGTCGAATAGATCGCCGTGAAGGGCTTCATGCCATCGGCGGCAAGGCCGGCGGCGAAGGTCACCGCGTGCTGCTCGGCGATGCCGACGTCGAAGGTGCGGTCCGGAAAGGCCTTCTGGAACAGGTCCAGGCCCGTGCCCGAGGGCATGGCGGCGGTGATGGCGACGATCTTGTCGTCCTTTTCCGCCTGCTTGATCAGTTCCTGAGCGAAGACCTTGGTGTAGCTGGGCGGACCGGCGGCCGCCTTGTGCTGCTGGCCGGTGACCACGTCGAACCTGGCCACCGCGTGCAATTTGTCGTCGGCGCCCTCGGCCGGGGCGTAGCCCTTGCCCTTCTGGGTGACGCAGTGGACCAGCACCGGCTTGTCGCCGAAGGCCTTGGCGTTCTTGAGCACGCTGACCAGGGCGTCCATGTCGTGGCCGTCGATCGGGCCGATATAGTAGAAGCCCAGCTCCTCGAAGAAGGTGCCGCCGGTGACCATGCCCCGGGCATATTCTTCCGCCTTGCGGGCGGCTTCGCGCATCGGGGTCGGCAGCTTCTCGACCACCGTCTTGCCCAGCTTGCGCACCGAGCGATAGGCGCCGCCCGAAACGAGGTTGGCGAGATAGGCGCTCATGCCGCCCACCGGCGGGGCGATCGACATGTCGTTGTCGTTGAGGATGACGATCAGGCGCTTGGTGGTGTCCGTCGCCGCGTTCATCGCCTCATAGGCCATGCCAGCGCCCAGCGAGCCGTCGCCGATCACGGCGATGACGCTGTTGTCCTCGCCCTTGGCGTCGCGCGCGGCGCAGAAGCCCAGGGCCGCCGAGATCGAGGTGGCCGCGTGGGCCGCGCCGAACGGGTCGTACGCGCTCTCGGCCCGCTTGGTGAAGCCCGACAGGCCGCCGCCCTGGCGCAGCGTCTTGATCCGGTCGCGTCGGCCGGTGAGGATCTTGTGCGGATAGGCCTGATGGCCGACGTCCCAGATCAGGATATCCTTGGGCGTCTCGAAGACGTGGTGCAGCGCCACGGTGAGCTCGACCACGCCGAGGCCCGCGCCCAGATGGCCGCCTGTCACCGACACAGCGTCGATCGTCTCGGCGCGCACCTCGGCCGCGAGCTGTTTCAGCTCCGCGACGGAGAGGCCTCGCGTGTCGGCCGGCGAAGCGATGGTGTCGAGCAGTGGTGTTTTGGAGGACATGTTGGAAGAAAGCGCGGTCAGTTGCGGCGGTCCAGCACGAAATCGACGCTTTCGCGCAGATGTTCGGCTCGTTCGCCAAAGATTTCGAGATGGGAGCGAGTCTGGTCGGCCAGAAGCGCCACGCGCTCTTTCGCCGCGTCCAGCCCCAGCAGGGTGACGTAGTTGGCCTTGCCCTTGGCGGCGTCCTTGCCGCCCGTGGCCTTGCCCATGGTCTTGGGATCGCCCTCGGCGTCCAGGATGTCGTCGACGATCTGGTAGGCCAGGCCCAGGTCCTGGGCGAAGGCCATCAGGGCGGCGCGCTCGGCTTCCTTGGCGCGGGCGATGATCAGCGGGATCTCGAAGGCGAAGGCGATCAAGGCCCCGGTCTTCAGGCGCTGCATGCGGGCCACGGCGCCCAGGTCGTCGCGAACCCCGAGAATGTCGATCATCTGGCCGCCCGCCATGCCCTTGGCGCCCGAGGCGATGGCCAGCTTGCGCACCAGCTCGCAGCGGACGTGGCCGTCGTCGTGGGTGTCGGGATGAGCCATGATCTCGAAGGCCGCCGTCTGCAGCGCGTCGCCCGCGAGGATGGCCGTGGCCTCGTCATACTGCTTGTGCACGGTCGGACGGCCACGACGGACGGCGTCATCGTCCATGGCCGGCAAGTCGTCGTGGACCAAGCTGTAGGCGTGGATGCACTCCAGCGCGCAGGCCGCGCGCAGCACCGGCCGCTCGGGCAGGTCGAACATCTTGCCGGTCTCGAGCGCGAAGAACGGACGCAGGCGCTTGCCTGGGCCCAGGGCCGCGTAGCGCATGGCCTCGGTCAGACGGGTTTCCGGACCGTCGGCCCGCGGCAGCAGCTCGTCGAGCGCCACGGTGACGATGTCGGCGGCCTGGACGATCCGCTTGGCAAGATCTGTCAAGAGCGGCTCCCCTCGGTCTCCGAACGAACGCCCGCCATCAGTTGAACTCGGCCGCTTCGGCGGTCACGGCCCCACCCTGGCCCAGGACGATCTTCTCGACCTTCAGGCGCGCGGCTTCCAGCTTCTTTTCGCAATGGGCCTTCAGGGCCGCGCCGCGCTCGTAGATGTCGATCGAGCGCTCCAGCGGGGCCTGGCCCGATTCCAGCTCGGCCACGATCCGCTCCAGCTGCGCCAGGGCTTCCTCGAAGCTCAAGGCGGCGATATCGGCGGGATTGCTGGCGGCGTCGGTCATTTCAACTCTCAGGTGAACAGCGCTCAGCCTAGTGGCGCAAGGCCGCGCGGGCAACGGCGTAGAGCCAAGGCATGGTTAAGGGAAGAGGCTTTGGCCAGTCAGCCGCGACGGAAGCGCTTGAGGCTCCAATAGGCGTGGCCTTCATCCACCAGTTTCGTCAGCCCACGCGCCTTCAGCGCATCGGCGATCATCCAGTTGAAGAAGCCGTGGGCCACGACCAGCACGTCCTGGCCCTGGTCGGACAGCGCGACCAGCCGGTCGGCGGCCTGGCCGGCCCGGACCTGCGCCTCGGCGCGGGTCTCCTGGCCGCCGTGGTTGTTGAAGAACCACCACCAGAAGCGGGCGAAGAACCCCAGGCGCTTGGGCGACATTCTCAGCCACAACGGCCAGGGCGGCGGCGGCAGCGGGGCCTCGATGAAGGTCTCGTCGGTGATGAAGGCGCGGCCGGCGACCACCGCATTGGCGGTCTCGATGGCGCGGCGACGAGTCGAGACGATAATCGCGTCGGCGTCGCGGGCGATCCGCATCAATCCGTCCGGTGGGGTCTGGTCCGCCTTCAGGCCGCCCACCTCGTAGCGGGCCCACCACTCGCCGTATTCGGGCGCATTGAGCCGGATCTTGCGCGACAGCGCGGGTTCGCCGTGGCGGGCCAGGGTGATGGTCCCCGATTTCACGGGCGAGGACGCTTGGTCGGCGATGGTGACGTCGGCCATATTGAAGAGAAGTCGGTGGGCGGCAAGCCCGTCCCGTCCCCTCACCCCTCCTGAAGAGCCCGCACATGCGCGGCGGCGGAACGCCCCAGCGCCTGGAGGTCGTAGCCGCCCTCGAGCGAGGACACAACCCGGCCCTTGGCGCGGGCATTGGCCACCGAGACGATCGCGCGAGTCGCCCAGGCGAAATCCTCCTCGTCCAGGCTCTGCGCCGACAACGGGTCGCGGACGTGAGCGTCGAAACCGGCCGAGACGATCAGCAGCTCCGGCGCGAAGGCGTCGACCTTGTCCATCAGCCCCTCGAATCGCGACCGCCAGGTCTCGCGCGGCGCGTGGGGCCCCACGGTGGCGTTGGCGATGTTGCCCAGGCCCGTCTCGGACGGATCGCCCGTGCCGGGATAGAGCGGCGACTGGTGGATCGAGGCGAAGAACACGGTGGGATCGTTCTCGAACACCGCCTGGGTGCCGTTGCCGTGGTGGACGTCGAAGTCGACGATCGCCACCCGCTTCAGCCCGGCCGCCTGGGCCGCGCGGGCGGCTACGGCGACGCTGGAGAAGACACAGAAGCCCATGGCCACGCCCGGTTCGGCGTGGTGACCGGGCGGCCGAACGGCGCAGAAGGCGCGGTTGGTCTCGCCCGCCGCCACCGCCCGCACGGCCGCGACGCCGGCCCCGGCCGCGCGCCGGGCGGCGGCCAGGCTGCCGCTCGACATCACCGTATCGGGATCCAGCGCCAAGCGACCTGACCTGGGCGCCGCCGCGAACACGGCGTCGACGAAGGCCTTGGGATGCACCCGCAGCAGATCCTCGACCTCCACCAGCGGCGCGTCCAGCGCCTCTAACTGGAGATTGGGGTCGTCGTTCAGAGCGTCGACCACGGCCCGTAGCCGCTCGGGGCTCTCGACGTGGCCGTGGCCGGGCTGGTGATCCAGCATGTCGAGATGCGTGTAGAGCGACAGGGCCATGGTCAGCCCGCCTTGCGGACCGGCTCGGCCTGGACGCCCAGCACATTGGCGTCGCCCCAGGCCTTGAGCGCGCAGATCACCGGCTCCAGGCTCCTGCCCTTGCTCGACAACGCGTATTCGACCTTGGGCGGCACCTCGGCATAGACGGTGCGGACGATCAGGCCGTCGCTCTCCAGCTCACGCAGCTGCTTGGTCAGCATGCGCTGGGTCACCGCCCCCAGCTTGCGCCCCAGGGCGTTGAAGCGCAGGCGGCCGCTGAGCAGGTGATACAGGATCACGCCCTTCCACTTGCCGTCGATCAGGTTCAGCGCCGCCTCGACGCCACACTCCTTGGGATCTTCCACGGCCGCCTCACGGTATCCAATTGGGTACTACATACAGAAAATGACCGTACTTGCGAAGATCGTAGCGTGGCGCGATCTCCTGGTCGGGGGCCCGAGACCGCCCTTCTTTGCTGGAGACCATCATGAAGATCGTCGGCTTCCGTGAGTTGCTGCCCGCCACCGATCCCAACGCCCTGCTCGACCTGGAAGCGCCCGATCCCGTGGCCAGCGGCCACGACATCCTGGTGCGGGTGAAGGCCGTTTCGGTGAACCCCGTCGACACCAAGGTGCGCGGCCGCGCCCAGCCGGCGCCGGGCGAGGTCCGGGTGCTGGGCTTCGACGCCGCCGGCGTGGTCGAGGCGGTCGGCGAGGCCGTCACCCTGTTCGCGCCGGGCGACGAGGTGTTCTACGCCGGCGCCATCGGCCGCCAGGGCTCGAACGCCGAGCTGCAGCTGGTCGACGAACGCATCGTCGGCAGAAAGCCCAAGAGCCTGGACTTCGCCCAGGCCGCCGCCATGCCGCTGACCTTTATCACCGCCTGGGAACTGCTGTTCGACCGGTTCGGCGTGGCGCGCGACGGCGGCGAGGGCCAGACCCTGGTGATCATCGGCGGGGCGGGCGGCGTGGGGTCGGCCCTGATCCAGCTGGCGCGCAAACTGACCCGGCTGAACGTCGTGGCCAGCGCCTCGCGCGACGAGACCCGCCGCTGGGTCGAGGACCTGGGCGCGCACCAGACCTTCGACCACACCAAGCCGCTCGCCGACGAGCTGGCGCGCCTGGGCCTGGACGCCCCGGCCTACATCGCCTGCCTGACCCACAGCGCCCAGCACTTCCCGCAGGTCGCCGAAGCCATCGCCCTGCAGGGCAAGATCGGGATCATCGAGGCCGACGGCGACCTGAACATCCGCCCGCTGCAGGCCAAGGCCGCCTCGATCCACTGGGAGTACATGTTCGCCCGGCCGCAGGGCGCGCCGGACATGATCGAGCAGCATAAGCTGCTGACGGAGGTCTCGGCCCTGGTCAACCAGGGGATCCTGCGCACCACCCTGACCCAGGTCGTCGGCAAGATCCGCGCCGCCGACCTGCTGGAAGCCCATCGCATCGTCGAGAGCGCCCGCACCATCGGCAAGGTGGCGCTGGAAGGCTTCTGACTGTTGAAGGGCCCATATTGAAGGCGGGGGTCATGGCGGCTACTCAGGTCGCCATGACCGACAAGCTCCGCCGTGCGACGATCGAAGACGCCGACACCGTGTCCAGCCTGGGCGCGCGCACCTTCACCGAGACCTTCGCCCATCTCTATCCGCCCGAGGACCTGGAGACCTTCCTTGCCTATGCCTACGGCCTGGAGCGGACCCGCAACGACCTGGCCCATCCCGACAAGGCGACCTGGCTGCTGGAGGACGAGGACGGCGAGGCCATCGGCTACGCGCTGGCCGGCCCCTGCGACCTGCCGCATGACGACGCCGGCCCCGACCATGGCGAACTGAAACGGGTCTACGTGCTGAAGAGCCACCAGGGCGGCGGTCGCGGCTCGCGCCTGCTGAACACCGCCCTCGACTGGCTGGAAAAGGACGGCCCGCGCCCGCTGTGGATCGGCGTCTGGTCCGAGAACTTCGGCGCGCAACGGCTCTACGGTCGGCTGGGGTTCGAGAAGGTCGGCGAATACCACTTCCCGGTCGGCGAAACGCGGGACCTGGAGTTCATCCTGCGGCGAGGGTGAAATCCTCCCCCTAGCGGGGGAGGTGTCGGCTCGAAGAGACGACGAAGGGGGAAGAGGCAAGGTTAGCAGGACTTTCCCCACCGGCGCTTCGCGCCACCTCCCCCGCTAGGGGGAGGATTGGATTGCGTCTGCTTTCAGAACCCTCCACAATCGAACATCTGTTCGAAAGCCGCGCCGATGTTCCTTCGCTTCTTCTCCGAGCTCCGCCAGGCCAAGGTGCCGGTCAGCCTGCGCGAATATCTCCTGCTGATGGAAGCCCTGGACAAGGACGTCATCGACCGCTCGGTCGAGGACTTCTATTTCCTGTCGCGCGCCAGCCTGGTGAAGGACGAGAAGAACCTCGACAAGTTCGACCGCGTGTTCGGCCACGTCTTCAAGGGGCTTGAGACCGTCAACGACGGCCTCGCCGCCGACATCCCGGAAGAGTGGCTCAAGGCCCTGACCGAGAAGTTCCTCACCGACGAGGAGAAGGCCCAGATCGAGGCCCTGGGCGGCTTCGAGAAGCTGATGGAGACGCTGCAGGAGCGGTTGCGCGAACAGCACAAGCGTCACGAGGGCGGCAACAAGATGATCGGCTCGGGCGGCACCTCGCCGTTCGGCAACAACGGCTACAATCCCGAAGGCGTGCGAATCGGCCAGGACAAGAGCCGGCACGGCCGCGCCGTGAAGGTCTGGGACAAGCGCGAGTACAAGAACCTCGACGACTCGGTCGAGCTGGGCACCCGCAACATCAAGGTCGCCCTACGGCGCCTGCGCAAGTTCGCCCGCACCGGCGCGGCCGACGAGCTGGACCTGAACGGCACGATCAAGGGCACGGCCGAGAAGGGCTATCTGGACATCCAGCTGCGACCCGAGCGCCGCAACGCCATCAAGGTGCTGATCTTCTTCGACATCGGCGGCTCGATGGACGGTCACATCAAGCTCTGCGAGGAGCTGTTCAGCGCCGCCAAGACCGAGTTCAAGAACCTGGAATTCTACTACTTCCACAATTGCCTCTACGAGACCGTGTGGAAGGACAACAGGCGTCGCAACACCGAGAAGATCCAGACCTTCGACGTGCTCCACAAGTTCCCGGCCGACTACAAGGTGATCTTCGTCGGCGACGCGACCATGAGCCCGTACGAGATCACCTATCCGGGCGGCAGCGTCGAACACTGGAACGAGGAGCCCGGCGCGATCTGGATGCAGCGGGTCACCGACATCTATCAGAGCTGCATCTGGCTGAACCCGACACCCGAGCGGCACTGGGACTACACTCAGTCGATCGGCGTCATGAAGCAGATCCTGTCCGACCGCATGTACCCGCTGACCCTGGAAGGCCTGGACAAGGCCATGCGCGAACTGGTTCGCGGTTAGATCAGCGGACCGGCGCCGCGTCGCCGAAGTGGCCCGCGTCGTTCGACGGCTGGCCGATCAGCGGCACTTCCGGCGGCGCGGTGTGATCGTTGGCGATCATCGTCCCGATCCGGAAGGTGGAGCTGGTGGCCCCGCCCAGCAGGATGAAGACGTCCTCGCGCCCATCCCCGTCGATGTCGAAGCCGATCCGGGCGCCTGACACCGCCTGGCTGACATCGGCCGCCTGCGTGACAGCGGCGTCGTTCAGCGCCTGGGCCTGAGCCGTCAGCACGTTGCTGACGGCGGCGGTGCTGATCACGGTCGCGCGCCCCTCGCCCATCACGGCCAGGTGGTCGCCCTTGGCGGCCGAGTAGTCGAGCACGACTCCCAGCAGGGCGGCGAGCTTGTCGGCCGGTGGCGCGGCGGAGATCAGGAAGGTGTCGGCCCCGGCCCCGCCCTTGGCGACCACGCGGGCGTTCATGACGATGCGATCGGCGCCTTCGCCGCCGTCCAGGTGATCGACCTCGCCCTTCGGCGCGCCGCGGCCGTCGATATAGTCGTCGCCGGCGCCGCCGCGGATCGTGTCGCCGCCGGCCGTGCCGTACATGACGTCGTTGCCGGAGGTGCCGACCATGACGGTCCTGGTGGCGGCGAAGCCCTGGCCGCCTAGGTCCTCGACCACCGTCTTGTCATCCGACGCGGCGGGCGCATGGCCGGAGCCCGGGGCGGGCGCCGACGCCGACGCCAGATGCGCGATCTTGAACACCGACAGGCCCTGCGGAGCCTCGCTCGGCGCCTGGACGGCGATCGCCCCGACGCCTTCCGGCTTGACCGCCGGCTGCGGCATGGCTTCACCGGCCACGGGGACGGGCTTATGCGCCTGCGTCCGGTCGGCCTCGAGGTTGAGGGCGGCGATCAGCTTGGAGGCCATCGTCTCGATGGCCGGATCGTCGGCGCGCGGCAGGTTCTCGAAAGTCAGGCGGCCAGCCTCGCCCAGGTCGGCGCCGCGCAGTTCGAGATAGAGGCCGACGGCGATGACCAGCGACAGGAAGGACTGGGCCTCGCGGCTGGCGGGATTGAAGGCGACGACCGTGCCGTTCTGCTCCGGGATGCCCGAGGCCAGCACCTGGCGCAGGGCGCCCCACAGGCTGCCCACCTGGTGGAACATGTCGATCGCCGCGTCGTGGACGACGAACTGGCCGTCGATGCGGGCGATGTGGACCAGCACGTCCTGGTTGGAATCGGTGACCACGTACCAGGGGTCGCCCGAGTCGGTCTGGCCGAAGATCCCGTCGACCTCGCCATAGGCCGTCTCCAGCTGCTGCGTCAGCAGCATCAGCAGACCGCGCTCGTTGGCGGACCAGTCGCTGGCCGGAGGCCGCGGGCTGAAGGCTAGGATCTCACCCATCTCGTCGTCGCTCGTTAGGCCTGGGCCGCCCGCTCGGTCACGACCGGCTCAGCCTCTTCGGCGGCGCCGTCGAACAGAAGCCGGTGCAGCTCGGGTTCGTAATATCGCAGCAGGGTGCGGGCGAACTGGCCGGGATCAAGACCCAGGCTCTCCGCCCAAACGGCCTGAGCCTCGATCGGAACGCGACCCAGACCGTTCTCAACCTGCGAGACGAAGGTGTAATAACGCAACCCCGTCTTCTCGGCCAGTTCCGCCTGAGTGAGGCCAGCGGCCTCGCGCGCGGACTTCAGCCAACGTCCCGCCTCACGGCGCAGGGTCTTGGTCAGGGCCGCCTTGGCGGGATTCATCGCCGTTCTGGACATCGCTAAGCCGCTTCCTCGCCCCATACGCGGGCGCTCCCCTAGTTGTTACACAATGCGTAAAAACGCAACAATCGATCGCGGGTCTCGCGAAGAGGCCTTGCGGATCACCTTCGACCCACATACAGTTTTTATGCAACTATTTTGAATGTATCGGGCCGCATGTACGTTTCGATAGACCCCGCCCACGCCCGCACCGCGCCCCCCTTCCAGCAGGATTGGGCCATCCGGCCGCGCCTGTCGCTGATCATGGTCGTCTACATGACCGGTCCGGCGCTGATGGAGAGCGTGCGTCACGCCCTGGCCGAGCCCCGGGTCGAGGAGTTCGTCGTTGTCGACAACGGTTCGTCCCTTGCCGACGCGGCCTGGCTGCGCGACCTGGCTCGCCGCGAGCCGCGCGTGCGCCTGCTGCAAGGCCTGGGCAATATCGGCTTCGCCCGCGCCGCCAATCTGGGCGCGGCCGCGGCCAAGGGGGAAGAACTGGTCTTCCTCAATCCCGACGCCTTCCTGACCCCCGGCGCGGTGGCGGCCCTGTCCGAGGCCGCCCGCGACCGCCCCTCGCCCTGCGTGATCGGGGCCCGGGTGTTCAATACCGACGGAACCGAACAGCGGGGCGCGCGGCGCGGCGAGATCACGCCCGTCACGACCCTGCTCACCCTCTCGAAGCTTAGCGCCCTTCTGCCCCCGCTGCGCCGCTTCGAGATCCACCGGGAGAGCGAACTCCCCCCTTCGCACCCGGTGGACACCCCTACGATCTCGGGCGCCTGCTTCTACATGCGGGCCACCGATTTCCACGTCCTCGGCGGCTTCGACGAGGGTTATTTCCTGCATGTCGAGGACATCGACCTGTGCTGGCGGGCCCGCCGCCGGGGCGGCAGCGTGCTGTTCCAGCCCGACGCCCGCATCGTCCATGTGGGCTCGACCAGCAAGGAGAACCCGCTGGTCGTCGAATGGCACAAGGGCCGCGGCCTGGTGCGCTATTTCCTCAAGCGCGCCGACAGCCTGCCGCGCAAGGCCCTGGCGCTGCTGCTGGCGCCTCTGATCCTGGGCGTGGCCGTGGGCCGGCCGCTGTT
The DNA here is from genome assembly GCF_058802865.1 of Caulobacter sp. GW822-FHT01G02. Taxonomy (NCBI): domain Bacteria; kingdom Pseudomonadati; phylum Pseudomonadota; class Alphaproteobacteria; order Caulobacterales; family Caulobacteraceae; genus Caulobacter; species Caulobacter sp. GW822-FHT01G02. The sequence goes on along the minus strand of NZ_JBXAON010000001.1, from coordinate 660,634 downwards.
GCGCCAGCTGCGTCGCGGTCGGATGGGCCGCTCCGTCGAGCGCCTCGCCGCCATCGGCTGAGACGCCCGCCATCCATCGGAAACAGCACGCGTTTGGCGGAAAACGCCACAAACAACCGTCCATCCGCGTTCAGACGATGATCTTGACGCTTGCGCCAAATTCGAACGCCCGTAAGACTTCCCCACGGGTAAAGGGGAACATGTAGTGAGTCCGACCACCGACGCCGCCGCTTCTAACGAAGTCGAGGCCGCCGAGACCGAAGCCGCCACCAAGAACCTGGTCTTCGTCGCCGCCGAGCGCCTGTTCGCGCTGCACGGTTTCCAGAATGTCTCGGTGCGCGACATCACCGCCGCCGCCGGCGTGAACCTGGCCTCGGTGAACTATCACTTCGGGTCCAAGGACGCCCTGCTGTTCGAGATCTTCCGGCGCCGCACGGCCGAGCTCAATCGCGAGCGGGCCAAGATGCTGCACGAGGCCAACGACCGCAACGACGGCGCCCCGCCGCTGCGCGAGATCCTGGCCGCCCTGCTGACCCCGCCCCTGCGCTGGCTGGCCCCGGACCACGAGCGCCGCATCTCGCTGCAGTTCCTGATCCGCGCCCGGAGCGAAGGCACCGACGAGATCCGCGCCGTGCTGAAGACCGACGTCTCGCACCTGCGCCGCTTCTCCGACGCCCTGCTGCGCGCCCGCCCGGATCTGTCGCCGGAAGAGGTCTACTGGCGGCTGCACTTCACCCTGGGGATGCTGCACAACAACCGCTTCGCCGAGTTCGACCGCCTGAACGTGCTGTCGGAAGGCCAGACCAGCGAGTCCGACGTCGTGGCGCTGCTGAGCCGGATGCTGGCCTTCGCCGAGGCCGGCTTTCTCGCTTAGCGAGTAGCTGGAACCTCCTCCCGGCCGGCGCGTTGTCGCTCCGGCATGGGACGGCTGCGGATCCTTCACGAGACCCGATACTACTATGAGCGGCCGGTGCGGTTCGGGCCGCAACGGCTGATGCTGCGCCCGCGCGACAGCCACGCCCTGCGCATCGTCGAGGCCTCGCTACGCCTGTTTCCGCCTGGCGCGACACGCTGGAGCTATGACGCCAACGGCAACTGCGTCTGCATCTTCGAGCCGGCGAGCCAGGCCGACGCCATGCGGGTGGCCAGCGAGCTGGTCATCGACCGCTACCCCGCCCCCCTGGTCCCGCAGCGGATCGAGAACCCCGACACCCTGACCCCGATCGTCTATTCCCGCGAGGATCGGACGACCCTGGAGCCGTTCATCGCCCCGGTCACCGACGACCCGGACGCGGTGCTGCTGCGCTGGCTGCGCGACATCCGGGCCCATCGCGACGAGCCGGCCCTGGCCTTCCTGCTGCGCATCAACGAGCTGATCCACAGCCAGTTCGAATATCGCACCCGCATGGAAGAAGGCGTGCAGACCCCGGTCGAGACCCTGCGCAAGCGCACCGGCGCCTGCCGCGACCTGGCCTGGCTGATGGTCGAGGGCCTGCGACGCCTGGGCTACGCGGCCCTGTTCGCCACCGGCTACATCCATTCGCCCGGGACGATGATCCGCGGCGCCGGCGCCACCCACGCCTGGTGCGAGGTCTTCCTGCCCGACCTGGGCTGGCTGGAATTCGACCCGACCAATGGCCTAGCCGAGTCGCCGGACTTGATCCGCGTCGCCGCCACCCGAACGCCCACTCAAGCGCTACCGGTGTCCGGGGCGATCATCGGCGATCCGGGCTCGTCGCGTCTTCACGTCTCCGTGGAGGTGCGCCTCATCGATCCAATCGACCATGCGGCGTGATACAATGAGTGTGCGTACGGGAGGAAAAGCCATGACCAGCGGCTTCCAGAACCAAGACCCCATGCGGAACGTCAGCTTCCCGAAATCGGAGCCCAAGGCCCAGCATGGCCAGAAACCCGACCAGGAGTGCCTGAAGGTGAAGGAACGACGGACCTTCGAACCCAGACCGGGCCACTGAATTGTAAATAAGCGTGAAGACGAGCGCCTTCCGCCACCCCTGCCACGCGAGCGACCTGTACAGACACCCGCGGCGCCATTAATTTTTGGGGCGAGGGGAATGGGGGAGCACCACGAGCATGCGGCGCGTCGCGCTCGGATGGCTGTTGGCGACGGCCGGTCTGGCGGTGGTAAGCGCCGCGACCGCCCTGTCGACTCGCGCCCCTGAGGAATTCAACCAGACCCTGACCCTGGCGGGCGGACCCGAGGCGGGCGGACCTGAAGTCCGCGCCCCGGCGGACGATCCCGACGCACCTATCGCCACGGCCCGCTATGGCGGCGAGCGTTCGCGTGTCGCCGCACCAGTGGCGATCGCCGCCGAAACCCACGCCGTTCCCACCGTCGCCACGTTGGCCCTGGCCGGTGGGCCGCAAGACGTAAGCCTGGCCAGCGCCGCGCCCGCCGTGGCCGTCGCCGACGCCGACGCCGACGCGCGGACAACGCCCCCTTCCCCTCCCGCCGCCGCGCGTCCGGCCGCGCGAATTCTGGCCGAGACCTCAGCCGCCCCGCACCGTCCGGTGCTGGCCCTCACGCGTGTCGAGCATCGCCGCCCGGCCGGCAAGATTCTGCAGATGCGGGTCGACGACCAGCCGCTGGCCTTCACGCCCATGGGCCTGCAGTCGGGCGCGGTGAAGCGCCTGACGCTGAACGCCTCGAACCTGATATCCAAAGCCAGCGCCTCGGCCGAGGACCTGCGCCGCGGCCGCTGGATGCTGTACGCCGCCAGTTCGGGCAAGGCCTATGGTCTGAACCTGATCCGCGACACCTTCGGCGGCTGGCGCAACGCCGGCTACAGCGAGGAGAAGATGGCCCGGTTCGGCAGCCGCCAGATCGGCCTGGGCTATCGCAAGGGCAACAGCCTCATCTCGCTGAGCGCCACGCGCCGCAAGCTCAATTCGATCGACTATTCCGACAAGGACACGGTCGTCGGCGTCAGCGTCTCGGTGCGCGGCCGCTAACCGCCTGTTTCGGTTCCGCAAGGATGTAACGCACGCGCGTCTGGACCCTCGTCGTCCAGGGGCGTAAAGCGCCCTCGTGTCCGATCAGTCTCCAGCATCCTCGCCGCTCGCGACGCGCCTGATCTCCATCGCCGTGGCCAGCGCGCTCTTGATGGAGTTCATCGACTCCACGGCCCTGTCGACCGCCCTGCCGACCCTGTCGCGGGCCTTCGCGGTCGATCCGATCCACCTGAAGCTGGCCCTGACCTCCTATATTCTGGCGCTGGCGGTTTTCACGCCGGCCAGCGGCTGGGCGGCGGAACGGTTTGGCGCGCGGCGGGTGTTCCTCTCGGCCATGACCGTCTTCCTGCTGGGCTCGGCCCTGTGCGGCCAGTCGCGCAGCCTGGAAGCCCTGGTCGCCTCCCGGATCGTTCAGGGGATCGGCGGGGCGATGATGACGCCGGTGGCGCGGCTGATCGTGGTCAGCGCCACGCCCAAGGACAAGCTGCTGACCGCCATGGGCTGGTTCACCATGCCCGCCCTGGTCGGCCCGCTGATCGGTCCGCCGATCGCCGGTCTGGTGCTCAGCGTCGCCGACTGGCCGTGGATCTTCTACATCAACCTGCCGGTCGGCCTGCTGGGCGTGATCGCCGTCATGCGCTTCGTGCCCAGGAGCGAGCCCAAGCGTGATCTGGGCCGCTTCGACACCGCCGGCTTTGTCCTGTCGGCCCTGGCGGTCAGCGGCCTGGTGATCGTGGCCGAGACGGCGGGCGTCAACCTGCTGCCGCCCTGGGCGCAGGTCACGCTGCTGGCGCTCTCCGTCGGCTGCGGCTTTGTCTATCTGCGCATCGCCAAGCGAACGGGCCGTCCGATCCTGGACCTCACCCTGCTGCGTTATCCGACCTTCCGCGCCAGCCTGGTCGGCGGCACGCTGGTGCGGCTGGGCATCGGGGCCAGCCCGTTCCTGATGCCCCTGCTGCTGCAGGTGGCGCTGGGCTGGAGCCCGCTGAAGGCCAGCTTCGTCACCCTGGCCACCGGCGTCGGCGTGCTGGCCGCCCGCCCGTTCGCGGCGGCGGGGCTCAAGCGCTTCGGCTTCCGCACCTCTCTGGCGGTGTTCGTCAGCCTGACGGCGCTGTTCACCGCCGCCCCCGGCTTCTTCGGTCCGGCCACGCCCATGGCGCTGATGATCGCGGCCCTGACCCTGGGTGGGTTCTGCCGCTCGAACCAGTTCATCGCCGCCAACACCATCGCCTATGCCGACGTGCCCGAAACTTCTACGGCGGCGGCCTCGACTCTGTCGGCCGTGACCCAGCAGGTCGGCCTGGCCCTGGGGGTCAGCTTCGGCGGCATGATGCTGCATCTGGCGCGCGGCGCCGACGGGGCCCTGACGCCGGACCGCTTCACCTTTCCGTTCGTAGCGATCGGCCTGGTGACCCTGCTGGCCCTGCCCGTCTACCTGTCGCTGGACAAAGACGCCGGCGCGGCGATCAGCGGCCGCAGCCGGGCGCCGGCCTAGGATTTGGTCCGGCGGCCTCCCCGGGAGTGGTTGGCGGTCATCGGGTCCGGCTTCTTCGGCGGAACCCAGCCCTCGGGGGTCTTCGGGACCGGCTGGTCCGTCCCCAGGCCCATGCGGCCGGGAACCTGGCGCTGGAAATAGGACGCTTGCTGCGCGTCCTCCACGCCACGCACCAGCGCGCTGTGCTGGATGCCGCCGATCTCGTCGCGCAACTTGGCCGCCGTCTCGAAGTCCTGAGCGGCGATAGCCTCTTCCATCTGCGTTTTCAGGTCATCGATGTGCGACATGACGTTCTCCATGGGGCCACCAGGAAGAACGCCTGAGGCCGGTTTTAGCCGCGCGCCGCCGCGATGCGGGCGCGGGCGATCTCGTCGGCGACCAGATTGGCCGGACGTTTCTCGGCGATCGACTGGTCGATGACCTCGGCCAGGGTCTGGGCCAGGCGGTCCAGCTTGGCCGCCACCCAGTCGCCGTCGAAGGCGGCGCCGGCTTCCAGGCCACGGATCTCGGCGGCCACGTTGATGATGCCGCCGCCGTTGATGACGTAGTCGGGGGCGTAGAGGACGCCACGGTCGAACACGGCCTGGCCGATCATGGCGTCGGCCAGCTGGTTGTTGGCCGCGCCGGCGATGATCCTGGCCTTCAGTCGCGGCAAGGTCGCCGCCGAGATCGCGCCGCCCAGGGCGCAGGGGGCGAAGACGTCGGCCTCGACGTCGAAGATGGCGTCGGTCGAAACGATCGTCGCGCCGGTCTTGGCGGCGACCGCGTTGAGGGCGGCCTGGTTGACGTCGGCGATGGTCAGGATCGCGCCGGCCGCGTGCAGCTTTTCCGCCAGATAGCCGCCGACATGGCCGACGCCCTGGATGGCGACGTGGACACCCTTGAGGTCACGGTTCAGGGCGCGCTCGACGCACAGCCGCACGCCCCTGAACACGCCCTCGGCGGTGACCGGCGACGGGTCGCCCGAGGCAGCCGCGTGGCCTTCCAGGCCGGCGACGAAGCGGGTGGTCTTGCGGGTGCTTTCCAGGTCGGCCGGCGAGACGCCGACGTCCTCGGCCGTCCAGTAGCGGCCGTTCAGGCTGTCGACCGCGCGGCCGAAGGCCTCGAACAGTTCCGGCGTCTTCTGGCTGTGGCTGTCGCCGATGATCACGGCCTTGCCGCCGCCCAGGTCGAGCTCGGCCATGGCGTTCTTGTACGACATGCCGCGCGACAGGCGCAGGGCGTCGGTCACGGCGGCGTCGGCGCTGGAATAGTCCCACATGCGGCAACCGCCGGCGGCCGGGCCGCGCGCGGTCGAGTGGATCGCGATAATCGACTTCAGACCAGTTTTTTCATCGAAGAAAGCGTGGACGCCTTCGTGTCCCTCGAAATCGGGGGAATCGAACAAGGTCATGCCGTCTGTCTCGCCTATGCTAGAATGAACGTGGCGGCTTTACGCCCCCTCGCCGCCCCTCACAACCCCGAAGACTGACGTCGCGGCCTCTGGCGTTTGACCGGCTTGGGCGGATCCAACGCCGTCATCGCCGTGACGCTCGACGGAATGGCTGGCGCGCCCGAAGGCGGCCAGGGCCCTGGCGCGTCGCGCAGGAAGGCCTCGGCGTCGCCCCAGACCTTGGCGGCCTGCCGGTCGACCAGCAGCAGGTGATAGCCCTTGGCGTAGTAGGCTGTCCGCGCGCCCGGCTTCAGGCGCCCCACGGCCTCGACCGTCGGCTCGCGCGGGATGATGTGGTCGTTAGCGCCGTAGAACCACGCGACCGGGACATGGATGTCGCCCGTCGACTTCCAGGCCCGCTCCATCAGCCCGACCAGGCCATAGATGGTGTCGGACCGCGCGCCCCAGATCATCAGCGGGTCGCGACCCATGCGGCGCAGCTCGTCGATATTGTCCGAAGCCATGACGTTGCGGACCAGCCAGTCCGGCGGCTTGACCACCCACTGGCCCAGCACGTGGGCGCTGACCCACAGGCTCATGCGGTTGGGCAGCGGCTGGTTCGACCAGCCCCAGACGGCCGGGGCGAACAGCATCAGCTTGTCGACCGGCGGCGGGTTGTCGGAAGCCATGGCGCTGATCGCCAGCGCACCGCCCATGCTGATGCCGGCCAGGGCGAGCCTGGCGTTCTGATGACGCTCGCGCACCGCCGTGATCAGCGCCCGAACATCGTCCAGCACCAGTTCGGTCGGTGCCCAGACGCCGCGCTCGGGCGAGCGGCCAAAGCCCCGGACATCCAGCGCGTAGGTCGCGATCCCCTTCCCCGCCCACCAGCCGGCCGCCAGGTGAAAGGCGTTCGAATAGTCGTTCATGCCGTGCAGACCGACGATCACCCACTCGGGCTCGCCCGCCGGCAGCCAGCGCATCAGACCCAGGCGCGCGCCGTCGAAACTGACGAAGGCGTCAGCCTCGATCCGAGGTCCGCGAAAGCCCAGCGGCCCAAGGCCTGGCCCTTGTCGCAGCGGCGCGCAGGCCGAGAGCACGGCGGCGGATGCGGTCACGATCAGGGCGCGGCGGTTCATCGTCCCAGAATGTCCGCGACCCGTTGGCGAAGGAAAGGCGCGACATCCGCCTCGAACCAGGGATTGCGCTTCAGCCAGGCGGTGTTGCGCCAGGACGGATGCGGCATCGGCAACAGGTTGGGCCCGAACTCGCGCCAGCGGGCGATGGTTTCGGTCATGGTCTTGCTGGTCCGGCCCGGCAGCGCCCAGTTCTGGGCATAGCTACCGACCAGCAGAGTCAGCTCGACGTTCGGCAGCCCCGCCAGCAACCGAGGCCGCCACATCGCCGCGCAGCGCGGCGGCGGCGGATAGTCGCCGCCCTTAGGATTGGTACCCGGAAAGCAGAAGGCCATGGCGGCCACGCCGATCTCGGGCCGGCCATAGAAGGTCTCGCGGTCGACGCCCATCCACTGGCGCAGGCGGTTGCCGGACGGGTCGTTGAACGGCAGGCCGGTCTCGTGGACCAGCCGCCCCGGCGCCTGACCGGCGATCAGGATGCGGGTCTCCTCGCGCACCCGGGTCACCGGCCTGGGCACATGCGGCAAGTAAGGCGCGCACGCCCGGCAGGCGGCGATGTCGGAGAGGATCTGATCGAGCGGCATCAGCGAGGATTTAGGCGCGCGCCTCCGGATGCCAAGCGTGACTAGTTCTCGTCGCCGTCGATATCGTCCGGGACAGTATCCTCGAAGCTGGTCGGATCGCCCTCAAGCCGCGTGCGGATGCGGTAGACGCCGCGGAATTTCTCCGGATTGACCGGCTTGTTGTGGCGCAGGATCACGACCTTGCCGTCGCGGGCCAGTTCGATGGCGTTGGTGCGCACGTGGCCCAGCAGCTGCTGCCAGCGCTCGGGCTGGATGGCCTTGGCGACGTTCATCGGGTCGATCGACTTGCCCTCGGGCAGCGCCGCCAGCTGGGACAGGATGGTGTCTTGGATCGGGGAGGTCATGAGCGCTCCCTTGCCATGGATTGTCAGCAGAGGCGAGAGCGTGGACGGGACTTGGCCGCTTGCGCCCAGCGACGCGCCCTTCTAACTGAACAACGATAAGAACACGCGGAGGGGATGCGTCATGGACGGCGGAAACGAAATCTCGAGCGGCCCGCGCCTCGTCGAGGCGGGCGACTGGGCCGGCTGGCGAACCTGGTCGGGTCAGGACCCGTTCGAGGACCAGTCTGGCCCCTTCTACTTCCGCGAAGACGACAACGGCCGCGTCACCACCGGCTTCCGCGCCGAGACCAAGCACATGAACGGCGGCGGCTTCATGCACGGCGGCTGCATGATGACCTTCGCCGACTTCTCCCTGTTCGCCATCGCCTGGAAGGAACTGGCCGACAGCCGCGCGGTGACGGTCAGCCTGAACGGCGAATTCATCGGCCCCGCCCGCCCCGGCGATCTGATCACCGGCGGGGGCGAGGTGATCAAGGCCGGCGGCTCGCTGCTGTTCATCCGCGGCCTTATCTCGACCGGGTCCGGGCCGATGCTGAACTTCTCGGGCGTGGTGAAGAAGATCAGGGCGCGCTAGGCGGAGCCGAAAACCTCGTCCTTCGACAAGCTCAGGATGAGGTTTTCTACTGAACCGTCTCGACAGTCGTCCTCACCCTGAGCCCGTCGAAGGGCGAGGACGGCCGCACTAGACCTGCCCGCTAAACCCCGGCCTTCGCTGCAGGCCGCTCCATCATCGCCTTCAGCCAGCGGTTCACGTGGACCAGCTCCGCGTCGGGCCGGAAGCGGACCATGCGGGCGAAGTCGATGCCCGTGACCGCCAGGATGTCGGCGATGGTCAGGCGGTCGGCTGCGATGAACGCGCTGTCGGCCAGGCGGCGGTCGAAGACCTTTAGCGCCCGCTCGGCGGCCTTGCGGTTGGTCTCGGCGATCTCGGGCACCTGAGTCTCGATCGCGGCCAGGGCCGGATGACCGTGGCGCACGGCCATCATCAGCGGCGTCGACAGCAGCATCTCGGCCCGCCGGGTCCACATCTCGATCACCGCCGTCTCCAGCGGGTCGCGACCGAACAGGTTCGGCTCGGGATAGACGCTTTCCAGGTAGCGGCAGATCGCCACCGACTCGGTGATGGTGGTCGCCTCATCGATCTCCAGCGCCGGCACGTTAGGCAGGCCGGCCTTGGCCAGATAGTCGGGCTGGCGATGCTGGCCGCCGAAGATGTCGATGTCGACGATCTCGACGTCCTCGATCCCCTTCTCCGCCATGAACCAGCGGACACGCCGAGGATTGGGCGCGCGGAGACAGTCGTAGAGCTTCAAAAGAAAATCCTCCCGGCTTTTGACCAGGAGGATGATCTCATTCCGCGACGGAACGGAAGCGCGGGAATTACAGCCCGAACAACGCCCGGGGCATCAGGCCGATCAGCGAGCCGGTCAGGCAGGTGGCCAGGAAGCCGGCCATCATGGCTTTCCAGACCAGGCTCAGCACCTCGGCGCGGCGTTGCGGCACCAGGACCGAGAAGCCGGCCACGTTCATGCCGACCGAGCCGATATTGGCGAAGCCGCACAGAGCGTAGGTCATGATCATGCGGGTGCGCTCGTCCAGCGTGGTGACGCCGATCTTGGCCATCTGAATGAAGGCGGTGAACTCGGTGAGGATCAGCTTGACGCCCAGCAGGCCGCCGGCCGTGCCGGCTTCCTTCCAGGGCACGCCCATCGACCAGGCCAGGGGCGAGAAGACCACGCCCAGGCCGCGCGCGATGCTCAGCGGCTGGCCGCCGATCGGCGGCATGGCGCCCAGGATCTTGTCGACCATGGTCGCCAGGGCCACGAAGACGATCAGGGTCGCGCCGACGTTCAGCGCGATCTGCAGCCCGTCGGTGGTGCCCTTCATCACCGCGTCGATCGAGGAGCCGTAGGTCTTGTCCTCGACCGAAAGATCCAGGTCACCGCCCTTCTCCATCGGGTCGGACGGCACGATGATGCGGGCCAGCAGCACGCCGGCCGGGGCCGAGATGATCGAGGCGGTCAGCACGTGGGCGGCGGCGTTGGGCAGCACGCCGGCCAGGATGGTGGCGTAGGCGACCATGGTCGAGCCCGAGACGCAGGCCATGCCGACCGTGATCAGCATGAACAGCTCCGAGCGGCTCAGCTTGTCGAGATAGGCGCGGATAAAGATCGGGCCTTCGATCTGGCCCATGAAGATGGTCGCGGCGGTGGCCAGGGCCGGCGGGCCGCGCAGGCCCAGCGTCTTCTGGAAGAGGAAGCCGAAGCCCTGGGCCAGCCACTTCAGGATCTTCCAGTGCCACAGCAGCGCCGACAGAGCGCAGACCACCAGGATCACCGGCATGACACGAAAGGCGAAGATGAAGCCCGCGCCCGGATTGCTGACCGGATACGGCTGGTCGCCGCCGGCCAGGAAGCCGAACACGAAGGCGGTGCCGGCCTGAGTCGAACTGGCCAGCCCCTCGACGGCCCCGTTGACGCCCTGCAGCAGTTGGCGCGCCTGGGGCAGGCCGAACAGCACCACCACCAAAAGCACCTGCACGACAAGGGCGGCGATCGCCAGAACCCACGGGAATCGCTTGCGATTCTCGGAAACGAGCCAGCAGAGGCCCAAAGTGAGCGCCAGACCCGCCAGGGCCTGAACGTTCTCGGGACGGAACATCAAGACGACAACCTTACAAAGAGGCGACGCCCCCGCGACGCCGATCAAGGGGCGAAGAATGACACCAAGTCAGCCGTCGCACGCAAGCGGCTTGCGTAAGGAATGGTTAAGGAAGGCGTCGATTGCCTAAGTCAGAGACCTCTTACCAACTCACCTTGTCATGCCGGACGGCCTTAGGGCGATCCGGGACCCAGGGGCCGGCGCGGTGCGGTCGCCCCTGGGTCCCGGCTCTCCGCTTCGCTACGGCCGGGATGCCAAGCTGGAGTATCAAGCCGTAACGTTCGTCCCGCCGCTCGCCGCCGTGCTGGTCGAGGACGAGGTCGTCATCGCCTTGTCCAGCTGAGCCAGCAGCTTCTGCATCAGGTCGGCGGTGGCCGTGGAGCCCGACATCAGGCTGGCCAGGGTCGAGGACGCATCGGTCCCGGTCGACTTGCCCTGGTCGAGCAGGGCCGCGAACTCGCCGCCGCTCAGCGTCCCGTCGCCGTCCTGGTCGGCGGTCTTGATCAGGTCGGAGGCGGCGCTGGTTCCGCTCGTACTGTCGCTGCTGTTGGCGGCGGCCAGTTCCTCGGCCGAGACCGTGCCGTCCTTGTTGGTGTCCAGGCTCTCGAACACGCCGCTCGAAGCCGACGCACCCTCCGCGCCGCCGGAGGGGGGCGGACCGTGGTGGTGGCCGTGCGCGCCGCGCGTCGCCTGGGCGGACGACTGGTTCGCGGCGGCCGTCGTGATCGCCGACGAGATCTCGGACGACGACAGTCCGCCGTCGCCATCGGTGTCGAGAGCCGACATGATGTCCGACGCCATCTTGTCCTCGATCCCCTTGCCCTTCGCGCCATCGGGGGCGTTGGCGGCCAGGGCCGAGGAGAGCTCGCTGGCGCTCATCTTGCCGTCGCCGTCGGCGTCGCCGGCCTTCATCAGCGCGCTGGTCAGGTCGTCGACCGACTGGGTCGAGAGCAGCGACGAAAGCGTGTCACCCTTGAAATGTTGGCCGGGCCCGCCGCCTCCGCGCATCGGCGGCGGGCCCTGCTGGCCTTCCGCCCCCTGCACATTTTGCCCGATGGACTGGAATTCGGTCAGCGAAAGCTGCCCATCGCCGTCGGCGTCCGCGGTCTTGAAGGCCGCCTGCTGCAGTTGGCGAAGCTGGGCCAGACTCGTCGATGAGCCAGCGCTGGTTATGGTCATAGTGCTCACCCTCTGTTGGGAGGTCGCCTGCGTGGGCGAGCCCCTTCCATCGCGCCGAGTGTCGACGCCCGAAGGATCACGCGAGAAACATTCCAATTTTCAGCATGTTGCGGTTAAGACATGAGGCATTTCGCGGGCAAGGTTAACGCTGCACGGCGGCCGCGAAACACGCTCCTCCAGCTCGCGCGGAGCGCGCGCTACCGGCCAGTTAGCTCGCGGACCAGGGCCGTGCGGTCGTAGACCTTGCGCAGCGCCTCGACGATGGCCGCCGACGACACCGACACCGTCCGGTTCTTGGTTCCGTCATAGCCATAGGCGCCGCCCAACGCATGGATGTTGCCGTCGAAGGCCACGCCGACCAGCCGCCCCTTGGCGTCCAGGACCGGCGAGCCGGAATTGCCGCCGATGATGTCGTTGGTGCTGACGAAATCGCACACCGTGTCGAGCTTCAGGTCGTCCCTGGCGCCCAGCCAGCGCGGCGCGGCGGCGAACGGTTCGGCGCCGGTGACGCGGTCGTAGAAGCCGGCGAAGGTGGTGACGGCCGGAACCGCCCGCCCCTGCTCGCGCCAGCCGGCGACCTGGCCGTAGGACAGGCGTAGCGAGAACGTGGCGTCCGGATAGACCGCCTCGCCCAGCACGGCGAACCGGGCCCGGGCGATCTTCTCCGCGGCCTTGTCGACGGGCCCCGAGACCTCGGCCTCGTAGGCGGCGCGGGCCGCGCGCGCCAGCGGATCGACGCGGCGGACGAACTGGATCAGCGGGTCGTCCGAAGCCTCGACCGCGTCCAGTCCGCCCTTCCACAGGGCGTCGCGCACCTCGGGATCGCCGAGCCGGCTTTCGGCCAGGCGTTCGGCGATGGCCTCGGGGCTTTCCCGGCCCAGCAGGGCCCGGACCTGCGGCGCGTCGACGGTCAGGACCTCGCGGGTCTTGAGCAGCCAGTGCTCCAGATAGACCCGCTCCAGCACCGGATCGACCGGCGGCAGGTCGGCCAGCTTGCGCTCGATCATCGGCAGGCGCGTGTCGGCGTATTCCGGCAGCCGCGCGGCATTGGGTTTGGTCCGCTCCCGCGCCGCCCGGACCAGCAGGCGGGCATAGTAGTAGAGATCCGAACCGCCGCCCGCCCCGCTCTCCAGCATCCGCCAGGCCGGATAGAGCTCGGCCGCCTGGGCTTGAGCGGCGGCGATCTGGTCCCAGGCCGCGCCGGTCTCCGCCGCCAGCTTCGGATCGGCGGCCACCTTGGCGCGCAAGGCGTCCTCGACCGCGCGCTTGGCGCCCATGAAGGTCTTGTCGTTGAGCGCGGCCTGCTTGCCCAGCCCCACCTTGTAGCTGTTCTCGACCCAGGCCAGGCCTTGCGTCGCGGCGCGGGTTTCGCCCTGTCGCCGCAGCTGGAGCAAGCGGCCGCGCAGCTCGGCCCGCTGCAGCTGCTGCATCGGCAGGACGAGGTCGCGCTGGGTCTCCAGCTGGGAAACCGTCAGCTGCCGGTCGGTCGCGCCGGGATTGCCGACCACGAAGGTCGGCTCGCCTTCGACCGGAGCACTGGTCCGCAAGCCGAGAAAGCCCGGCGTCGCGGCCGGCTGGCCGTCGGCATAGAGCCGCACGAACGCCGCATCGAGCGCGTAGCGGGGGAAGTTGTAGTTGTCGGAGTCGCCGCCGAACGCGGCGGAGGCCCTTTCCGGCGCGAAGACCAGCCGCACGTCGTCATAGCGGCGGTACTTGTAGACCTTGTACTGGCCGCCCCGGAAGAAGCTGATCGCCTGGCAGCGCAGGGTCTGGTCCTGGCCGCAGGCGGCGAGTTCGGCCAGCGCCAGCGCGCCCTCGCGGGCCTGGACGAAGTCGCGGCCGGCCCTGCCCGCCGCCGCCGCCCGCACCTGGTCGGTCACGTCGGTGATGGTCAGCAGCACCTCTGCCTGCAGGCCGGCGCACTTGCGCTCCTCGTCGCGGCCATCGGTCAGGAAGCCGTCCTGGACGTAGTCGCTCCCGCCGTCCGACAGGGCCTGGGCGCAGTCGGCGAGGCAGTGGGCGTTGGTGGCGACCAGGCCCTCGGGGCTGACGATCCCCCCCGAGCAGCCGTTGGTCAGCCGCACCGCCGCGGCCTGGGCGGCGTCCAGCCAAGCCTGGTCCAGGGTGACGCCATAGGCCTGGCGGATCGCCTCGACCGGGACCTTGTCGAAGGTCCACATCCCCTCGTCCGCCCGCGCCGGCGCCGTCGCGGCCAGGGCGAGGGCCACGACGCTGAACTGAGCGGACGCTGTGCGAAGAACCGTCATGGGCCCGTGGATCGTTGCACTCCGTTCGCCGCTTAGCGCCGGCGCCGAGGACTAGCCAGCCTCCTTCCGCGCACCTGTCCAATATTTCATGCCTGCAACGCCGCCTTACCCCGATTTAACTTGGCCGCTCAACGATCGCCGTTCATTGCTGCAACCATCGGTTTGGGGGAGCATGGTTTCGAATGTCGTTGGCCTTGGCCACACTTCTCTATGAGTGGCGTCGTTACATGGCGGCCGTGGTCGCTCTAGCTTTTTCGGGCCTTCTCGTCCTGGCCCAGGTCGGCATGTTCGTCGGCATCGGCAAGGGCTTCACCGCCCAGATCGACCGCGCCCGCGCCGACGTCATGGTGCTGGGCCCTGGCGCCAAGGCGCTGTTCGGCGGCCCCTCGGGCCTGCCGCGCCGCATGATCCCGCTGGTCTACAGCCATCCCGAAGTCACCCAGGTGGCCCCGCTGGACGGCTCCGGCGGCCGCTTCCAGAATATCCTGAGCCCCGAGCAGCAGGCCAAGGAAGAGGCCCGCGCCAAGAAGGCCGGCAAGGGCAAAGGCAAGGGCGCTGGCAGCTCGGCCCGCAAGAGCGAATTCGTCAACGTCACGGTGATCGACGCGATCCCCGGCTACGTGACCGTGCCCACCGACTACACCCAGTCGATGATCGAGGCCCTGCGCCGCCCCTACGCCGTGGCGGTGGACGAGACGGCCCTCAAGCGCCTGGGCGTCAAGAAGGGCGACAAGGCCCTCTACAACGGCAAGACCATCAACATCGCCGTCGTCACCCGCGGCTATCCCAACATCATCCAGCCGACGCTCGTCATGTCGCGCGACACCCTGCGGATGCTGGGCGAGGCCGACACCGGCCAGCGCGTCGGCCCGCTGATGGTCGAGATCCAGGATCCGTCGCGCGCCGAGATCGTCGCGGCCCAGCTGAACAAGAAGGCCGACGGCAAGTTCCGCGCCTGGACCCGCCAGGAGCTGGCCGACGCCAATTCCGGCGCCATGCTGGACGACCAGATCATCGGCATCATGCTGGGCTTCTCGGCCTTCCTGGGCCTGCTGATCGGCGTGGCCATCACCTGGCAGACCCTGCGCGGCGCGATCATGGCCAACATCAAGGAGTTCGCCTCCCTGCGCGCCCTGGGCGTGTCGATGGGCGACCTGCGCAACATCGTCATGGAGCTCAGCTTCTGGGTCGGCTGCGTCGGCGTGCTGGCCGCGGGCCTGTTGACCTGGCTGGTCTCGCTACTGGCCGTGGCCGGCGGCGTGCCGATGTACTTCCCGCCGACGCTGGTGATCATCGTCGCCGTGTTCCTGATCCTCATCGCCATGCTCTCCGGCTTCCTGTCGCTGGGCATCCTCAAGAACAGCCAGCCGGCGGACCTGCTGCGATGAGCAACGATCACAGCCACAAGCGCGGCCAGAGCGCGCTCACCGCCAAGGGCCTGGTCAAGCGGTTCAAGACCGGCCGGACCTTCATCGAGGTGCTCAAGGGCGTGGACTTCGACGCCAAGCACGGCGACGTGACCATGGTCATGGGCCCCTCGGGCTCGGGCAAGTCGACCCTGGTCGCCGCCCTCTCCGGCCTCTTGATGCCCGACGAGGGCAAGGTCTCGGCGCTGGAGGCCAAGGACCTGTGGGCCCTGCCGAAAGGCAAGATCGACAAGTTCCGCCTCGACCACTGCGGCTTCATCTTCCAGGGCTTCAACCTGTTCCCGGCCCTGACGGCCAAGCAGCAGGTGATGACCGTCCTGAAGTACCAGGACGTTGGTCCGGGCGAGGCCTCGCGCCGCGCCCAGGCGGCGCTGGAGTCGGTAGGCCTGGGCCCCCGCGTCAACCAGCGCCCGTCGGAGCTGTCGGGCGGCGAGAAGCAGCGCGTGGCCATCGCCCGCGCCCTGGCCAAGAACCCGAACCTGATCTTCGCGGACGAACCGACCTCGGCCCTCGACGGCAAGAGCGGCGAGATCGTGATCAAGCTGCTGCGCGCGGCCGCCACCGAGCGCGGCGCGGCGGTGATCTGCGTGACCCACGACCCGCGGCTCGAGGCCTATGCCGACCGCGTCATCCACATCGAAGACGGCCGGATCCTGGACGACGTGCGTAGAACGCCCGACGCCAATCCCGCGTCGCTCAGCCACTGATTTCCTGGGGGAACCTTAGAATGCCCGCGTTTCTGCGCCGACCCGCCTTCTGGATCGCCATCATCGTCGTCGTGCTGCTCGGCGGCGGTTTCTTCTACATGAAGGGCCAGGCGGCCGAGAAGAAGAAGAAGCTCGAAGCCGCCGCCGCCCAGGAGGAGCCCTCCCCCTACGCGGCCATCGCCCAAGGCAAGGCCGACGTCGAGGGCGGCGTGATCCAGGTGGCCGCGCGCCGCCAGGGCATCGTCCGCGACGTCTATGTTCAGGAAGGCGACCAGGTCGTCGCCGGCCAGCCCCTGGCCAAGCAGGAAGACGACGAGCCGCGCCTGGCCGCCCAGACGGCCACGGCCAGCCTGGCCTCGGCCCGCGCCCAGCTGGCGCTCTACCAGGTGCAGCTGCGCACGGCCCAGCGCGAGTACAAGCGCCTGCAAGGCCTGGCCGCCTCGAACTACGTCGCCGCCCAGAAGCTCGACGCCGCCCAGGACGCGATCTCGCAGGCCAACGCCAATATCGGCGCCCAGTCGGCCGCGATCCAGGTCGCCGGCGCCCAACTCAGCCAGTCGAAGTACCAGCAGGAGCTGACGGTGATCCGCGCGCCGGCCGACGGCCGCATCGCCCGCCGCTACGCCAATCCGGGCGCCGGCGCCTCGACCCTGAACGTCACCTCGATGTTCGACCTCGAACCCAACACCCCGCGCATCGTCCGCGCCGAGATCGTCGAGGCCGACATCCCCAACGTGACCCCCGGTCAGGAAGTCGAGATCCAGCCGGAAGGCGATCCCGACAAGACCTATGTCGGCAAGGTCCTGCGCACCGCCCGCGTGTTCGGCGCCCGCAAGCTGGCCTCGGACGACCCCAGCCAGCGCAGCGACGAACGCGTCGTCGAGGTCGTGGTCAGCGCCGACAGCGCCCCCTTCCTGGTCGGCCAGCGCGTGCTGGTGAAGTTCATGAAGCCCGGTCAGAAGGCGGGCATCAAGCGCGACAAGCCGACCCAGCCGGTGGCCGGCGGGATGACGAAGAAGAAGGGTTAGGGGCGGGGAATAGGCGAGCGGCCCAAAGAAGGATGCCCACTCCAACGGAGAGGGCTTCCAAAAGGGTCCTTGAGCCGTGCTCCGGCGCGCTTCGAGGTCCGACCACGCCCCCTGCGGAACGTTCGCCGGTCTAGAAGTAGCCGGCGTTCTCCAGGTCCTCGGCCAGGCTCGGGCCGATCGGCGTCCACCCCAAGGTCTCGCGCGTCCAGGCGGCCGAGGTCGCCGCGTCCATGCCGGCGAACATGGCGAACCAACCGAAGTGCTCGCTGGGACGGCTTTCGACCGGAAGGGAGAGGCCCTTCCCGATCGCGGCGGCGATGTCCTTGAACAGGACGGCCTCCTCGGCGACGGCGTGATAGCGCTCGCCGCCCGCGCCGCGCTCGATGGCCAGACGGTAGAGGCGGGCGGCGTCCGAACGATGGACGGCCGACCACCGGTTGTCGCCCTCGCCGATATAGGCCGCCACGCCCTTCTCGCGGGCCAGGCCGATCAGCATCGGCACGAAACCATGGTCGCCCTCGCCGTGAGTCGTCGGCGCGAGACGAACGACCGAGGCGCGAACACCCTTCGCGACCAGATCATCGGCGCCGCTTTCCGACATGCGTGGCGACGGGCCCGACGGCCGGTCCGCCTCGGTCGCGACGCGGCCTTGGGCCAGCATGGCCGTTCCGGAGGTCACCAGGATCGGCTTGGTCGTGCCTTCCAGCGCCCCGCCCAGGACCTCGATGGCGCGGCGGTCCTGCTGAGCGTTCTCGGCGAACTTCGAAAAGTCATGGTTGAAGGCGGTGTGAATGACGCCGTCGCAGGCCGCCGCGCTCCGGGCCAGGACGTCGTGGTCGTCGAGCGTGCCGCGCACGACCTCCGCCCCGGCCGCTTCCAGTTGGTCCGCGCCGGCGTCAGAGCGCGACAAACCCAGCACCCGATGCCCGTGGGCGATCAGCTCCTGGACGACGGCCGAGCCGACGAATCCGGTGGCGCCGGTGACGAAAACACGCATGGGAGAGACCTCGGAGGATTTCACTTCGGCCAGACTGCGCGCTAAGCTCATCCTGTTAAAGTAGTGAGCTTATACAGGTATAAGGCCTAACAGGATGAACGCGCCCCTCCTCGGTGAAAACAAGCTCGGCGCCTATCTGCGTGATCGCCGGGCCCGACTGGACGCCGCCGCCCTGGGCTTTTCCAGTCCGCGCCGCCGCACGCCGGGCCTGCGCCGCGAGGAGGTCGCCCAGCGCGCCCACATCAGCGCCACCTGGTACACCTGGCTTGAACAGGGTCGAGGCGGGGGTCCGTCGGCCGACGTGCTGGACCGCATCGCCCGCGCCCTGATGTTGACCGAAGTCGAACGCGAGCACCTGTTCCTGTTGGGCCTGGGTCGACCGCCAGAGGTCCGCTACCGCGAGGCCGAAGGCGTGTCGCCGCGCCTGCAGCGGGTGCTCGACGCGCTGGATCCCAGCCCGGCCATGATCAAGACCCTGACCTGGGACGTCGTCGCCTGGAACCGCGCCGCCACCGTGGTGCTGGCCAACTACGGCGATCTGCCGGTCGAGGAGCGCAATATCCTGCGGCGGATCTTCTGCGATCCGCGGGCCCGGGCGATCAACGAGGAATGGGAGCACGTGGCCCGCTTCGTGGTCGCCGCCTTCCGCGCCGATGTCGCGCGCGCCGGGGCGGGGGCCGAGACCTCGGTCAACGCTCTGGTTGATGAACTCAGCCGGCGCAGTCCCGACTTTGCGGCCATGTGGGCGGAAAACGACGTCCGCTACTACGGCGACGGCATCAAGCATCTGCGCCATCCGGCCCTGGGCCAGATCGCCTTCGAATACTCCGCCTTCGCGATCGATGGCCGGCCGGACCTGGGGATGATCGTCTACAATCCAGCGACGCCGGAAGAGTTCGAGCGGGTGCGGGCGCTGGTGGAAGCGAGTTGAGCTGAGTCCATCCTCCGGGCGTCGCCCGGGGCGCTCCGCTTCCCTTCCCTGCATTCAGCGGCCAGCCGCGTGAAGTCGAACGCGCGTGCGCCTCATGCAGGAGGATCGCTCCCCTTGACGCCCCCTCTCCCGCGCCGCACAACACGGCCAAACCAAACATGCGTTTGAGGGAGACTTGGGCATGGCGGACATCCGCTTCGACGGCAAGGTGGCGATCGTGACGGGCGCCGGCGGCGGCCTTGGCCGGCAGCACGCCCTGGAGCTGGCGCGGCGCGGGGCCAAGGTCGTGGTCAACGACCTGGGCGGCAGCGTCGACGGCTCGGGCGGCTCGTCCGAGGCGGCCCAGAAGGTGGTCGCGGAGATCGAGGCGTTCGGCGGCGAAGCCATCGCCCACGGCGCCTCGGTGACGGATGACGCCGGCGTCGCCAACATGGTCCAGACGGCCATGGACAAGTGGGGCCGCATCGACATCCTGGTCGCCAACGCCGGCATCCTGCGCGACAAGACCCTGACCAAGATGGAGCTGGCCGACTTCGAGCTGGTCATGCAGGTGCACGTGTTCGGCACCTTCAAGCCGATCAAGGCGGTCTGGGACATCATGAAGGCCCAGAACTACGGCCGCATCGTCGTGACGACCTCGTCGTCGGGCATGTACGGCAACTTCGGCCAGAGCAACTACGGCGCGGCCAAGATGGCGGTGCTGGGCCTGATGAACACCCTCAAGCTGGAGGGCGCCAAGAACGACGTGAAGATCAACGCCATCAGCCCGGTCGCGGCCACCCGCATGACCCAGGGCCTGATGCCGCCGGAAGTGCTGGCCAAGCTGGCGCCGGAATATGTCACCCCGGGCGTCGTCTACCTGTGCTCGGAAGAGGCGCCCACCGGCGCGGTCCTGACCGCCGGCGCCGGCGCCTTCGCCCTGTCGCGCATCTACGAGACCGAGGGCGTCTATCTGGGCGAGGACGGCCTGTCGGCCGAGGAGGTCCGCGACAACTGGGACAAGATCACCGCCGAGGACGGCCAGAAGGCCTACTTCAACGGCGGCGAACAGGGCCAGAAGTTCTTCCGCAAGATGGCTGGCGGCTAAATTGGCATAAGCATTGCCGCTTTCTCGCCAAGTCACGGCGCGGTTTTTTGACATAACGACGATTGATACGGGGCCTTCACGGCCCCGTATCTTTATCAAAACTGACAAAATTCATGTTCTGGACAATTTATAGCAACGGTATTTGAACAGATGCGTTAAACGCGGCGCTCCTCGAGCGCCCAACAAGCGTTCGGCCAGCCTCTTCCTCCCCAAGAAGGTCGCACGTCAAAATGTCTCTCTCGCGTACCAGCCTCGCCGCCGGCGTCGCTCTGCTGGCGCTCGCCGCCGCGTCCCAGGCCTCCGCTTCGGCCTTCTACCTCCAGGAACAATCGGTGCGCGGCACCGGCCGCGCCTATTCCGGTGAAGTCGCCGACAAGGGCGTCGGCAGTCTGTGGTGGAACCCGGCCTCGATCGCCGGCATCCAGCGCAACGAAGGCTATATCGGCCTGAACATGATCCAGGTGGACTCCAAAGTCACCAACACCGGTTCGACCATCACCCGTCCGGTTCCGCCGGCCGGCCTGACCACCCCGATCGGCGGCGCCAACACCGCCTATGACCCGATCAACGATGGCATCGTGCCGAACGCGGGCGCCGCGTTCCGCATCAACGACAAGCTGGCGTTCGGCGTCTCGGTCGCCGCGCCCTACAACTTCACCACCGAGTACAACGCCGACAGCTGGACACGCTACGACGCCCTGAAGTCGCAGCTGCGAACGGTCAATGTCGACGGCGTCGTCGCCTATCGCGTCAACGACATGATCGACCTGGGCGTGGGCGTCACCGCGCTCTACGCCGACGCCAAGCTGACCAACGCCCTGCCGAACATCTCGCCGCTGCAGGCCGATGGCGTGCAGGCGCTGAAGGGCGACGGCTGGGCCTATGGCTACACGGTCGGCGCGCAGATCCATCCGAACAAGGCCCTGACCATCGGCGCCAGCTATCGCTCGAAGATCGACCAGAAGCTGGACGGCACCGTGACCGTCGGCGGCCTGCTGGCCCCGATTCCGGCCGCCAACAACTTCTCGGTCGACGGCCAGGCCAAGATCACCCTGCCCTGGATCGCCAACGTCGGCGCCCGCTGGGCGGTGAACGACCAGTGGACCCTGAACGCCTCGGTCAGCCGCGTCGGCTGGAAAGAGTTCGACGCCATCCGCGTCAGCTTCCCCGGCGGCGGCTCGACCAGCGTCCAGAACTACAAGAACGTCACCACCTACGCCGCCGGCGTCGATTATCAGGCCTCGCCGCGCCTGACCCTGCGGGCCGGCGTCCAGTACGATCCGACCCCGACCCCGGACGTCGGCCGCACCGCCCGTGTGCCGGACGGCGACCGCATGATGTACGCCGCCGGCGCCACCTGGGCCGCGACCGACAACATCAAGCTGGACGCCGCGATCAGCTACATCAGCTTCGATGACAGCAAGATCAACCGCACCGACGTGACGGCGACCAGCTCGACCGTCCGCCTGAACGGCGACGTCACCGGCTCGGCCGTCGTGCTGGCGACGGGCGCCCGCTTCAGCTTCTAAGGCTGACGCACCGCTGAAAGTGGAAAGGCCGCTGGAGCGATCCAGCGGCCTTTTTCATGCTCCAAAGCTTGTCATCCCGGCCGCAGCGCAGCGGAGAGCCGGGCCCCAAGGGCGACCGCAACGGGCCTGGCCCCTGGGTCCCGGACAGCCTCTGCGAGGCTTCCGGGATGACAGGAATTATTGGTCCTGCACCATTCCCCACAACGTCTTCGCCGCCGCGACGAAGACCTCCGCCGCCTGGCCCTTGGGCTCGGAGATCACCGCCGGAACGCCCTCGTCTCCGCCCAGGCGGACGGCGATCTCGATCGGCACGCGGCCCAGCAGGGGCACGCCCAAGCGCTCGGCCTCGGCCACGCCGCCGCCCTCGCCGAAGATCGGAATCGGCGCACCGGTCGAGGGATCGGGGAAGAAAGCCATGTTCTCGATCAGGCCCAGGATCGGGGTGGCGGTCTTCTGGAACATCGAGGCCGCGCGGCGGGCGTCGATCAGGGCGATTTCCTGCGGCGTCGTGACCAACACCACGCCGTCGATCCGCAGCTTCTGGACCAGGGTCAGCTGGACGTCGCCGGTGCCGGGCGGCAGGTCGACGACCAGCACGTCCAGCGGCTGGGCTTCCGAGCCCCAGGCCACGTCGTGGATCATCTGGCGGACGGCCGAAGAGGCCATGGGCCCGCGCCAGATCATCGCCTTGCCCTCGTCGACGATGAAGCCGATCGACATCAGCTTGACGCCGTGGGCTTCCAGCGGCTGCAGCTTCTCGTTCTCGAACAGCGGGTCCCCATCGACGCCCATCATCTTGGGGGCGGAAGGGCCGTAGATGTCGGCGTCCAGCAGCCCCACGCGCAGGCCCATCCTGGCGAAGGCGACGGCGAGATTGGTCGAGACGGTGGACTTGCCCACCCCGCCCTTGCCCGAGGCCACGGCGATCACGTGGCGGACGTGGGCGGGCTTCTCGGCTTCCGGCGGCGGGACCACGCGAGCCTGCGGATCTTCGCTGATCTTGGCGCCCTTGCGCACCCGGGTCGCGCCCTCGACGGCCTGAGCGGTCAGCACGACCTGGGCCTGCTCCACGCCCGGCAGGGCGGCCAGGGCCTTCTCGGCGGCCTCGCGGACCGGGGCGTAGGCGGCGGCCTGGCTGGCCGGGACCTCCAGCATGAAGCCGGCGCGGCCGTTGCGGACCACCAGGCCCTGCACCAGGCCGGCGGCGACCAGCCCCTGCCCGCTCGCCGGGTCGGCGATGCGGTCCAGCGCCACGCGAGCGTCGTCGAGGGTAGCGGTCACGGGCGAGGCCTCCGGTTGGGAGAGCCTGATATCCGCGCGACCGCCCGCCTTTACAAGTGCGTAGCGCCGCGTAACGCGTGACGACGTCCCTCCGTCGCGCCCGAGCGCTAGGCCGCCATCTCCTCGACCGACGCCTTCAGCAAGTCCAGCACGTGGTGCAGGCTGTCGGCGATATGCACGCACTTGTCGTGCATCTCCTCGTTCGGATCGAGGATATCGGGAACCATCACCGTCATCATGCCGGCCGCGTGGGCGGCGCGGACGCCCGGGTGGCTGTCCTCCAGCGCCAGGCAGTGAGCCGGGTCGACGCCGAGGCGCTCGGCGGCCAGCAGATAAGGATCCGGGTTCGGCTTGTGCCGGGTGACGTCCTGGTGGGCGACCACCGCGTTGAAGCGGCGCAGCAGGTCGAAGCGGCCCAGATATTTTTCGACCGCGATCATGCCGTTCGAGGTGGCGATGCCGCGCGGCAGGCCCCGGTCGTCCAGATAGTCGAGGATTTCGATCACCCCGGCCTTCAGCCTGGTTTCGGCCGCCAGCAGGTCCTCGACATCCGCCCAGACCCGCTCGAAATAGGCCTGGACCGGAAACTCATCGCCATAGAGGTCCCGCAGCATGAGGCCGCACTCGGGCGTCGTCTTGCCCACCATCGCCGCGTAGGTCTCGCCGGTGAAGTGGACGCCGAAGACGGATCCGGCCTCGATCATGGCGGCGCGGTAGACGATCTCGGTGTCCAGTAGCAGGCCGTCCATGTCGAAGACGACGGCCTCCACGCGGCGGGGAAAGCTCACTGATGGAACTCCTCGGTCCTGTAGCCCTGGAAGTAGAGCAAGGTGGTCAGGTCGGTATGGTCGACCTTGGCGTCCGCCTGGGCCGCCACGATCGGCTTGGCGCGATAGGCCACGCCCAGGCCCGCGGCCTCGATCATCGCCAGGTCGTTGGCGCCGTCGCCCACGGCCAGGGCGTCGGCCGGGGTCAGGCCCAACGCCGCCGTTTCCTCGTTGAGGGCGGCCAGCTTGGCTTCCTTGCCCAGGATCGGGTCGCCGACGTGGCCCGTCAGCGCGCCGTCCAGCTCGATCAAGGTGTTGGCGCGGTTCAGGTGGAAGCCCGCGGCCTTCGCCACCCGGCTGGTAAAGAAGGTGAAGCCGCCCGAGACCAGGGCACAGCGCGCGCCGTGCTTGGCCATGGTGCGGACCAGAATCTCCGCGCCCGGGTTCAGCCGGACCCGCTGGTCGTAGCAGCTCTGCAGCGCCTCGACGCCCAGACCCTTCAGCATGCCGACCCGCTCGCGCAGGGCGCCTTCGAAGGCCAGCTCGCCGCGCATGGCGCGCTCGGTGATCTCGGAGACCTGCGCCTTGACGCCGGCGAAGTCGGCCAGCTCGTCCAGGCACTCGACGTTGATGATCGTCGAGTCCATGTCGGCGATCAGCAGGCGCTTTCTGCGGTTCGGGACGGGCTGGACCGCGAGGTCGACCGGCAGGTCCGCCAGGTCGGCCTTGAGCGACGGTAAGTCGCCGCTTTCGACGAAGAAGTCGGCGGCCAGCGGCCCCAAGTCCTCGCGACGGCTGGACAGCCTGGCTTCGACGCGCGACACGGCTTGTGCGTATGCGTCGGGGTCGGCCCCCACGACGGTGAGGACGGTCGGAATGGTGGAGAGTTCGGACATCGCGCCCCGCATCTGGCTGATCGCGGGCCCGACCGCAAGCGGCAAGTCCGCCCACGCGCTGCAATTGGCCGAGTGGACGGGCGCGGAGATCGTCAACGCCGACTCCATGCAGATCTATGCCGGCCTGCGCGTCCTGACCGCCGGCCCGTCCGCCGAAGAGCAGGCCAAGGCGCCGCATCACCTGTTCGAAGTGGCCGACGCCGCCGTCGGCTGGTCGGTCGGCCGCTGGCTGGAAGCGGCGACCCAAGCCATCGCCGAGATCGAGGCGCGCGGCAATCCCGTGATCGTGGTCGGCGGCACCGGCCTCTATTTCCGCGCCCTGACCCATGGCCTGGCCGACGTGCCGCCGGTGTCAGAAACCCAGCGCGAGATCTCGGGCCTGCTCTATGCCGCTCGGGGCGAGGAAGCGTTTCGCGAGATTCTGAAACCTCTAGACCCGGAGGCCGAGGCCCGCATCGAGATCGGCGACCGCCAGCGCCTGGTCCGCGCCCACGCCGTGGCCGTGGCCACCGGCAAGTCGCTGACCTCCTGGCAGACCGACACCAAGCCGGCGCTCAAGCCGGGTACATGGGAGGGCCGCGTCCTCGATCCGCCCCGCGCCGAGCTCTATGCCCGCTGCGACGCGCGGCTGTCGGTGATGGTCGAGCGAGGCGCCCTGGACGAGGTGCGGGCCATGGAGGCGCGCGGTCTGGATCCCTCCCTCCCCGCCCTCAAGGCCGTCGGCTATCGCGAGTTCGCCGCCCACCTGCGGGGCGAGACCACGCTGGAGCAGGCCCTCGACGCCGCGCGCCAGGAAACCCGCCGCTACGCCAAGCGCCAGCTGACCTGGTTCCGCAACCAGACGCCGGACTGGGAGCGCATCAGCGCTCCGTGATGGTCCCTACGAAAGAAGCATGATGTCCGACCTCCACGCCCTCGCCGAACGCGTCGCCGCCAGCCTGATCGCCCGGGGCGAGACGATCGCCATCGCCGAGTCCTCGGCCGGCGGCTTGATCTCGGCGGCGCTGCTGGCCGTGCCGGGGGCGTCGAAGTTCTATGTCGGCGGCGCGGTCGTCTACACGGCCCGCGCGCGCCTGACCCTGATGGACATCCCGCAGAAGGCCATGGACGGCCTGCGCTCGGCCAGCGAGCCCTATGCAGTGATGCTGGCCCGCGTGGCCCGCAAGAATCTGAAGGCGACCTGGGCCCTGTCGGAAACCGGCGCGGCCGGCCCTGACGGCAACCGTTATGGCGACGCGCCCGGCCACTGCTGCATGGCCGTGGTCGGCGAGGAGGTCTCGGTCAGCACGACGCTCGAGACCGGCAGCGACCAGCGCGCCGCCAACATGCAGGCCTTCGCCACCGGCGCGCTCGGCTTCCTGGCCCAGACCCTGGACGCGCTGGAAGCCTAGAACCGCATCCGCGGGAAAGCGTCGACCGCGCGCGTCGCCGCGCCGGCTACAAATTCACGCCGTCCGAACGCCGACGCGCGCCCTCGTTCCAGAACCAGGACCGTGCGAGGGAAAACCTGCCCCTCTCAAGTGAGGGTCCGGCAAGGTCGCGCCGCCCCAAAGGCACAACCTTGCGGCAAAGAGCGCCTTGACGCTCCAACGGGCGCATGTCATGACCCATTCCGTAGCTTTGGAGCAAGACTCGTGCGCAAAACCATGACCGTACTTATGGAGCGGCCGTTCGCGGGGTGACCTTGAAGTCACGTCGTAGCTCGGTCGCGCGCGCAAAGGTCCTTCGGGACCTTTTTTCTTTTCCGCTTCCCTCCAGTTCAGTTTTCCCGCCCCCTTCCCACTCGGACCTGCCCCATGACCGCCCATCAAACCATCGAGAGCCAAGCTCCCGCCGACACCATCGATCGCGCCATGACCGGCGCCGAGATCGTGGTTCGCGGCCTCGTGGACCAGGGCGTCGAGGTTCTCTTCGGCTATCCGGGCGGCGCGGTCCTGCCGATCTATGACGCGCTGTTCCATGAACCGCGCCTGCAGCACATCCTGGTCCGGCACGAGCAGGGGGCGACCCATGCCGCCGAGGGCTACGCGCGCAGCTCGGGCAAGCCGGGCGTCGTCCTGGTCACCTCGGGCCCGGGCGCGACCAACGCCATCACCGGCATCATGGACGCCCTGATGGACTCGATCCCGATGGTCGTCATCACCGGCCAGGTCCCGACCCACCTGATCGGCACCGACGCCTTCCAGGAAGCCGACACGGTCGGCATGACCCGCTCGTGCACCAAGCACAACTACCTGGTCAAAGACGTCCGCGACCTGCCCAAGATCATCCACGAGGCCTTCAAGATCGCCACCACCGGCCGCCCGGGCCCGGTGCTGATCGACATTCCCAAGGACGTCCAGTTCGCCAAGGGCGAATATTACGGCCCGACCGAGATCGCCTCGACCCACGCCTATGCGCCGAAGATCAAGGGCGACGCCAATCGCATCGCCGACGCCGCCCGGATGATCGCCCAAGCGCGCCGCCCGATCTTCTACACCGGCGGCGGCGTCATCAACGCCGGTCCCAAGGCCAGCCAGGCCCTGCGCGAGTTCGCGGCCCTGACCGGCGCGCCGGTCACCTCGACCCTGATGGGCCTGGGCGCCTTCCCGGCGGCCGATCCGGCCTGGCTGGGCATGCTGGGCATGCACGGCACGTTCGAGGCCAACAACGCCATGCACGACTGCGACGTGATGATCTGCGTCGGCGCCCGCTTCGACGACCGCGTCACCGGCCGGCTGGACGCCTTCTCGCCGGGCAGCAAGAAGATCCACATCGATATCGACGCCTCGTCGATCAACAAGAACGTCCGCGTCGACCTGCCGATCGTCGGCGACGCCGGCAGCGTCCTGGAAGACCTGATCGTCGCATGGAAGGCCGGCGGCCACAAGGCCAACAAGGCCGCCTTGAGCGATTGGTGGGCCCAGATCGACGTCTGGCGGGCGCGCCAGTGCCTGAACTACCGAGGCTCCGAGACGGCGATCAAGCCGCAGTACGCCATCGAGCGGCTGTATGCGCTGACCAAGGACAAGGACGTCTATATCACCACTGAGGTCGGCCAGCATCAGATGTGGGCCGCCCAGTTCTTCCGCTTCGAGGAGCCCAATCGCTGGATGACCTCCGGGGGCCTGGGCACCATGGGCTACGGCCTGCCCGCCGCCATCGGCGTCCAGTTGGCCCATCCGGGTTCGCTAGTCATCGACATCGCCGGCGAAGCCTCGATCCAGATGTGCATCCAGGAACTGTCGACGGCCATCCAGTTCGACCTGCCGGTCAAGATCTTCATCCTGAACAACGAGCGGATGGGCATGGTGCGCCAATGGCAGCAACTGCTACACGGCGAGCGCTACAGCCACTCCTATTCCGACAGCCTGCCCGACTTCGTGAAACTGGCCGAGGCCTATGGCGCGGTCGGCATCCGTTGCGACAATCCCGGCGACCTGGACGCCAAGATCCAGGAGATGATCGCCTGCGACCGGCCAGTGATCTTCGAATGCCTGGTCGAGAAGGACGAGAACTGCCTGCCGATGATCCCCTCGGGCAAGGCCCACAACGAGATGATCATGGGCGACATCGAAGACATTGGCAACGTGATCGGCGAGGATGGCGCGGGGTTGGTCTAAGCCCCTCGCCCTTCCCTATTCATTTGGCATAGAAGCGATCCATGACCGCCAACGTCCAACCCGCCCCCGCCTCGGCCTACGACCTTAGCCCCAACGAGCAGGTCGAGCAGACCGCGACCTTCGCCCTGCTCGTCGACAACGAGCCCGGCGTCCTGCATCGCGTCGTCGGCCTGTTCGCCGCGCGCGGCTACAACATCGAGAGCCTCACGGTCGCCGAGACCGACCGCAAGGCTCACACCAGCCGGATCACCGTGGTGACCCGCGGCACCCGCCAGGTGCTGGACCAGATCGAGGCCCAGTTGAACAAGGTCGTGAACGTCCGTCGCGTGCATGACGTCACCCGCGACCCGAACGGCGTCGAGCGCGAACTGGCCCTCGTGAAGGTGCGCGGCTCCGGCGCCGATCGCGTCGAGGCCTTGCGCGTCGCCGACATCTTCCGCGCCAAGCCGGTCGACACCACGCTGGAAAGCTTCGTGTTCGAGATCTCGGGCGCGCCGTCCAAGATCGACAAGTTCCTGGACCTGATGCGTCCCCTGGGGCTGGTGGAACTTTCCCGCACGGGCGTCCTTTCCATCGAGCGGGGCGTCGAAGGGATGTAGCGGATGACCGGCCTGACCGGACTGATCGCGGGGCTGGCCCTCGCCATCCAGCAGGCCCCGCCCCCCTCTGATCCATCGACCTGGTGGTCATCGGAGGTTCCACGCCCGACCGCCGAGCAGGAGCCGCTCTACACCCGCCGGCTCGGCAAGTCCGAACAGCCCATTCCCATCGACAACGGCGTCGAGCCCCTGCTCTACCGCCTCTGGGGCCTGCAGCCGCTGCAGAACCAGATCCTGCGCAGGGGTGAGTTGATCCTGGAGGTGTGGGCCCGCCCCGCCCGCGGCGTGCGCCAGGCCGTGACCCGCGTCACCCTGCGCCGCGACGGTCGCGCCTTCGTCCAGGCTCGCGCCGGCCTGGGCTGCTGCACGCCCGAGATCGGCCGCCGCGTCGACATCGACGCCGAACTGACCGCCCCCCTGATCGCGCCCTTGAAGGCCCTGCCCGCCGATCCGGCCTGGAGCCAGCCGCGCTCGGTCATCGTCGACTATGGCGGCGGCGCGGTGTCGGCGCTCTGCGTCGACGGCGTGTCGTGGGACGTGACCCTGGTCATCCCCGGTCAGGCCCGCCATCTGCGCCGCGCCTGCGACGACGCGGAGGTCGGCTCGATCGCCGGGATCCTGTCGGCGGCGATCGGCGCGGCCGTTGGACGCGACCCGCGCTTCGACGCCGTCCTGCCCAGGGGCGCCGACTTCTCGCGCCAGCAAAGGGCCTATGACGACCTGCTGGCGTCGGGAGGCCGATTGAAGCCGGACGCATCCGACCGGTCGCAGCCGCCCGCCGTCCCGCTTCCGCCGGACGACGAGCCGCCAGCTGACGTCAGCCGACCTTCAGGATCTTGAAGCGGTAGAGCAGCGCGCCGAGGATCGCGCCGATCGCCGGGGCGACAAAGAACAGCCACAGCTGGGCCAGCGCCTGCCCGCCAGCCAAGACCGCTGGACCGAAACTGCGGGCCGGATTGACCGAGACGCCGGTGACCTGGATGCCGACGATGTGGATCACCGCCAGGGCGATGCCGATCCCCAGGCCGGCGAAACCAGGCGCGGCGTCGGCGCCGGTCGCGCCCAGAATGACGATGACGAAAAGCGCCGTCATCACGACCTCGAAGACAAAGGCCGCGTGCAGCGGATAGGCGCCGAGATAGCCTGGCCCCCAACCGTTCTGGCCCAGATTGGCCGTGCTTCCCGCGATGCTGGCCAGCACCGCCGCGCCGGCCAAAGCCCCCACGAACTGGGCGATCCAGTAGAGGACCATCTCCTTGGCGTTCATTCGACCGGCGACGAACGCCGCGAGACTGACCGCCGGATTGACGTGACATCCTGAGACCGGGCCGATGCCATACGCCAGGGCGATGATGGCGAAACCGAAGGCCAGGGCGATGCCCAGCTGGCCAACGTGATCTCCGCCCAAGACCGCGGCTCCGCAGCCGAATAGAACCAAAGCAAATGCGCCAATGAATTCGGCAACAATTTTTGACATTTTGGAACCTCCCGATCGAATTTCATAAAATTCACTGTACGATGTGAATGAATATGCATTCTACCGGCAAGTCTAAGAATATCTATACTGCCCCCTAGGCGCCAGCCACCGGCTCCGGCTGTTCCCGCAGGCGCGCCACGTCCCTGAGCGGCGGCGCGCCGAACAGGCGGGCGTACTCGCGGCTGAACTGCGAGGGGCTGTCATAGCCGACCGCGTGGCCAGCCGTGGCCGCGTCCAGGCGCTGGATCAGGATCAGCCGTCGCGCCTCCTGCAGGCGGATCTGCTTCTGATACTGCAGCGGCGACAGCGAGGTCACCGCCTTGAAGTGCTGGTGCAGGGCCGAAGCGCTCATCCGCGCCTCGTCGGCCACGGCGTCGATGCTGAAAGGCTGGTCGAAGTTGCGCTTGATCCAGCCGATGGCGCGGTTGACCTGGCGCAGGCGGCCGTCGCGGCGAGCAATCTGGGCCAGCCGCGGCCCCTGCGGCCCGGTCAGCAGGCGATAGAGCATCTCGCGCTCGATCAGCGGCGCCAGAATCGGCGCGTCCTCGGGGCAATCCATCAGGCCGACCATTCGGCAGGCCGCGTCGAACAACTGCGGCGTCATCGCCCCGGCCGACATGCCGCCGACCAGGGGCGCGGCGGCGTCCAGCCGTGCGGCCAGGCCGCACTCCATGATCATTTCGCTGATCAGGTTGGCGTCGAGCACGACGCGAAAGGCCAGGTAGGGCTTCTCGGGCGAGGCCTCGATCACCTGGCCGGCCACCGGCACGTCGATCGACGACAGGAAGAAGTTCACGTCGTCGTATTCATGGATGGCGTCGCCGACCAGCACCCGCTTGCGGCCTTGGGCCAGTACGCAGAACGACGGATCGTGCACGGCGTGCATGGGCTCGGTCGGCGCATGGACGCGGTAGAGGTTGACCCTGGGGCAACAAGTCTCGACCGGACCTTCGTTCGGCGCGAATCGTTCAATCAGGGCGGCCAGCGCCTCGCGCGTGCTCATGGGATTTCTCTTGTTCTAACGAGGCTATCAATAAGCCTTGCACGATCCTCCGTCACGCGACGCCGTTCGGTTCTGGATTTTCGTGCAATCATGCCGGAGCATCGATCTACCGGCTGGACGGGCCTGTGCGCCATATTGGCCTCGTTCCGCTCCCCAACGCGGCAACCCCCAAAATTCAGGTGCGCCTTGAGACGCTACACGCCCCGACGCGGCGTGGCGGCTCCGCGCTGGTTCGTCGCCGCCCTGCTGGGCGGGACAGCCGCGCTGACCGCCATGACCGCCACCCTTCCCACCGTTTCGGCCGCTCCGGCCCCCTCTTCTTCATGGAGCATCGCCCGATGATGATGTCCGCCATCGTTCCCCACATCCCCGTCGCCGGCGTCTGGTCGTCGCCCGACGGCCACGTCTCGCTGGAGCTGCGCGCCGACGGCCGCTTCATCGAGACCCGCGCCGACTTCCCCGACGTCTTCACCGGCGTCTACGTCCTGGTCGGCGAGCGGCTGAAGCTGTTCGAGGATCGCGGCGCGGTCATCAGCGGCACGCTGATCGATGGTCGCCTGAGCCTGGGAACCGCCTAAGCCTGGGCCCGCCCTTCCCTTGGCGGGTCGAACCCCCTATATTGGAAATGTCCGGTTTCGGCCGAACTATGGGGATAAACGCGCACGTAATAAGCGGACTGGACCCGGGTGCGATTCCCGGCGGCTCCACCAATCTCTCCCAAGTTATCATGGGACTGCATGGGGCCGATCAGCATCGACAGACGTGTAAAGGTGTATGCTTTCTCTCGGCTTGATCCACCGTTTCGGGTCATTTTTCTAAATGCGAACGATAACTTCGCTGAAGAGTTCGCCGTCGCCGCGTAATGCGGTGCAGGTGAATTCGCCTCTTAAGTCCTAGGGGTTCAGATCCCTAGGCGGGGCCCGGAGGGAGCCTGCCAACAGAATCCCTCCACTTTCCTCACATAGACGAGAACGACATCGTTTGCGCACCGACGGATTCCGTCGCCGCCCGCTTTGCGCGAGGCCTTCGACGCGCTAGGTTCTCGGCTTCGCTCTCAGTTCGAAGTACCGACTCCAGGCATGTCCCAGACCAATCCGCCCGAAGACCTCATGCAGTACGAGGCCATGGCCCAGGACGCCCTGCGCGGCGTGGTCAAGGCGGCCTTGAAGAAGGCGGCCGCGCCCGGTGGCCTGCCCGAGCCGCATCATCTGTACATCACCTTCAAGACCAAGGCGGCCGGCGTCTCGGGCCCGCAGGATCTGCTGGGCAAGTACCCGGACGAGATGACCATCGTCCTGCAGCATCAGTACTGGGACCTCGCCCCGGGCGAGACCTTCTTCTCGGTGACCCTGAAGTTCGGCGGCCAGCCCAAGCGCCTGTCGGTCCCCTATACGGCCCTCACGCGCTTCTATGACCCCTCGGTGCAGTTCGCCCTGCAGTTCTCCGCCCCCGAGGTCATCGAGGACGAGCCAGAGCCCGAACCCCAGGCCGAAGACAAGACCCCCGCCCCGACTGGCGAAGAAGGCCCCAAGATCGTCTCCCTGGACCAGTTCCGGAAGAAATGAGCGCCCGTAAGAAATGAACGATGTGGCCTCCGACGCTCCGCAGACCCTGAGCGACGAGGCGATCCTCGCGCGCTTCCGCGCGTCCAAGAACGCGCCCACCGGATCCCAGACCCTGGGCTTCGAACTGCTGGCCGTGCGCCAGGCCGATCGCGAGGTCGAGGTCGGTTTCACGGCGCGCGCCGAGCTCCTGTGCAATCCAATGGGGCAGATCCAGGGTGGTTTCGTCTGCGCCATGCTGGACGAGTGCATGTCGGTCGCCGGCATGATCACTTCGGGCATGACCCACGTGGTTCCCACCCTGGAGATGAAGACCAGCTTCCTGCGCCCGGCCATGCCCGGGTCGCTGCGCGGCGTCGGCCGCGTGGTCAAATGGGGTCGGACGGTCTGCTTCATGGAGGGCGAGCTCTACGACGCGGAGGGCCGCCCGCTGGCCAAGTCCACGGGCACGGCCATTCCAACGCCCTTCGCCAACTTCAAGAAGAAATAGGGGCGGAGCCATGCGGGGGACGGCGGCGGTCATCGGACTTCTGGCTTTCCTGCTCGCGCCGCTCTCATCCGCATTCGCCGCCGGACCGTTCGCCAACTGGAGCGCGGTCGTGGTGGCCGGCGACTTCCACGCCCACTCCGGCGGCCCAACCGAGGCGTTCGACAACGCCCGCCGCGATGTCTCCAAGGCGTTGGTCGAACTGGGCTTCGACAAGGCCGCGCTCCAGCAGTTCTCGGTGCGTCCCGAGCGCTATCCGGCCGAGGCGCCCGGCAAGTCGGAAGCTCGGACCATCTACGACGCCCTCAAGACCCGGGCTTCGACGGCCACGGCGGGCTGCCTGTTCTACATCAGCACGCACGGCAGTCCGGAAGGCGTGATTCTGGGCCGGCAGATGCTGCGCCCCCAACTGCTGGCCGCCCTGCTGAACGACGCCTGTCCCAACCGGCCCAGCGTCGTGGTGATATCCGCCTGTTTTTCGGGCGTCTTCGTTCCGCCATTGCAGAAGACCAACCGCCTGATCCTGACCGCCGCCCGGCCCGATCGCGCCTCGTTCGGCTGCGGCGAGGACGACAAGTATCCCTATTTCGACGACTGCTTCCTGTCGGCCGCGCCCAGCGCCCGCGACTTCGCGTCCCTGGGGGCTGGCGTCCAGGCCTGCGTGGCGCGCCGCGAGAAGGAGGCCGGGGCCGAGCCCGCCTCTGAGCCCCAGGTCTGGATCGGCCCGGCCCTGCGGCCGATGCTGCCGCTCTATGCGTTCAACCGGAGCAGGCCGGCTTCACCCTGACCGGTGATCGGGTTTGACCCCCGCGCCCAGCACGTTACACAAACCCTAGAGCATGATAGCCGAAAGTGGCTGCCGGTTTCGGCGGCCATCATGCTCTGCCTGTTAGATGTAGAGTCTTCCGCTTTACCCAGGGGACATCGTTGACGTCGAGCGTATCGCCCGCAGCCGCCCTTGCGGCGGCCTTCATCGCACTATGGTCCATCACGGGATCGGAGGCGCGGGCGCAAGACGCTTCGCCGCCCCCTGTCTTGAGCGAACCAACGCTGGATTCCGCCCCTCGCCCCTATAACAGCTTGCGTCCGCGCCGGGTGCGGCCCCGTCCCGCCGTGAAGGCGGTGACGCCGCCCCGCCCCGTCGCGACTCCAACCGCCGCCTCGGCGACGCCGACTCCAGCCGCGCCCGCCATCCCGGCGCCCACCGCCCATACGCCAATGTCGGCGCCGGAGCTGGAAGCCTTCGTCGACGGCGTCGTCCGCCGCGCCATGAGCCGCGACCACATCGCCGGCGTCACCCTGTCGGTGGTCCAGAACGGCCAGGTGGTGCTGAAGAAGGGCTACGGCTTCTCGAACCTGGGCCAGCGCAAACCGGTCGATCCGGACAAGACTCTGTTCCGCGTCGCCTCGATCTCCAAGACGTTCACCTGGATCACCCTGATGAACCAGATCGAGTCAGGCCACATGCGCCTCGACGGCCCCGTGAACCTCTATCTTCCCGAACCGCTGCAACTGAAAGATCAGGGCAAGAAGACCCAGGTGCGCCTGCGCGACCTGATGACCCACACCGGCGGGTTCGAAGACCGGTCGATGGGCCAGTTGTTCGAGCGCGATCCGAGCCGCGTCCGCACCCTGGCCGACTATCTGCGCCAGGAACGTCCGCGCCGGGTGCGCGAACCCGGCCTGCTGCCCAGCTATTCGAACTATGGCGCCGCCCTGGCCGGCGCCGCTGTCGCCAACGTCACGGGCAAGCCCTACGAGCAGTTGGTCAGCGAGGAGATCATCCTGCCGGCGGGCATGAACCACACGACCTTCCGCGAAGCCCGTCCGTGGCGCGACGGCCTGCCCGCGCCGATGAACGAGACCCTGGCCGCCGACCTTTCGGACGGCTTCTCGTGGACGCCGATGGGCTGGAAGACCCAGCCGCGCGAGTTCATGGGACAGGTGGCCCCGGCCGCTTCGGCTTCGAGCACGGCCGGCGACATGGCGCGCTACATGACCCTGCTGCTGAACGGCGGGGTGATCGACGGCAAGACCATCTTCTCACCGAAGACCGCCCTGGCCTTCCGCACGCCGATGTACCGCCCCGCGCCGGAAGCGGCCGGCTGGAACGCCGGCTTCCAGGACAGCCCGATGCCCGGCAGTCGCCGCGGTTACGGCCACCAGGGCGCGACGCTCTACTTCTATTCCAACATGGTGATCGTGCCGGACCTGGGCTTGGGCATCTTCGTCTCGGTCAATACCGACAGCGGCGCGAACCTGCCCGCCACCCTGCCCGCGACCATCGTCGAGCACTTCTACGCCCCCGCCCCGGCCGTGCCGACCGACAGCGCCATCAGCTACGAGCAGGCCAGGGCCTATGAAGGCGACTATCTGACCACGCGCCGCGCCTATGGCGGGCTGGAGGGCTTCACCAACCGCATCATCGGCCGCGCCAATGTCCGCGCCACCGCCGACGGCCGCCTGACCGTGACCGAGGGCGGCGTCAGCAGCCTCTATAACGGCACGGGACGCCCCGGCGTATTCAAGGCCGTCGACGGCCCGCTGATCCTAGTGTTCGACGCCAACGGCGACCGGCCGTCGCGCTTCTACGCCGCGCGGGGCCTCTCGACCTATGAACGGATCGGCTTCTTCCGCTCGGCTGGCCTGTTGCGCTGGACGGCGATCATCGCGGGCTTCGCCAGCGTGGCCACCATTCTGGGCGTCCTGTTCCGCAACCGCCGCGAGGCTCGCCAGACGCCGGTCCAGGCGCGCGCCGCCCAGATGCAGACCATGCAGGCGGTGCTGTGGCTGATCTCGGCCGGCTGCATGGGCGTGTTCGCGGCCAAGGCCTCGGATCAGACCGCCGTCTTCTTCGGCTGGCCCTCGGGCTGGCTGCTTAGCGGCTCGGCCTGCGCCCTGGTCGCCGCCGCCCTGAGCGTCCTGACCTTGGGCGCCCTGCCGATGGTCTGGCGCGGCGGCCGCCGGGTCGACAGCTGGAGCGGCGGTCGCAAGCTGGCCTTCACCTTCACCGCCCTGCTCTTCGTCCTGCTCAGCGTTCTCCTGGGCCTGTGGGGTTACCTGCTGCCCAAGAGCTAGCCTTGTCACGGTCCACCCCTCGCTTCGTTTCCCGGCGCCCGGCTTGCAGATCGCCGTTCCGGGAAACGAGCGAGGGAGACGCGACGTGTCAAAACTGGACGGTCTGGCGTTTGGGGGAACGGGACTGGCGGCCTGGTCGGCGGCGACGCTGTTCTATGCCGCTTTCGGCGGGGGACTTCTGGAAAGCGCCTTCTGGTTCTACGTGATCAACGCATTCGCGGCCGCCGCCGCCGTGACCTTCGCCTTCCAGGCGGTGGCGCGGCTGACGCGCACGCCGCGCCGCCGCCGTCTGTTCGCGATGATCCTGTTCTCGACGCCCGGCCTCGTCGCCGGGAGCTTGGTGGTCTCGCGCTATGCCGAGATCATGCCGTCGGGTGATCCCGTCAGCGTCGGCCGCTATGGCGCCTTCCTGATGGTGCTGTACGTGGCCGTGGCCGCCTCAGTCTTCGAGCGTTCGCCGCATAAGGCTTGAGTTCAGCTTGCGCACCTGGATGATGATCCGCTCACGCTCGCCCGGACGGCGCTCGACCAGCAGCCGGGCGACCTGGGCGTCGTCGTGGAAGGCGTAGCCCTTGATGGCGTCCAACAGGGCCTTGGCCAGGTTGTCCAGATCCATCCAGGGCGGCTCGCCCATATACTCCATGCCGATTTCGACGCTGAACTCGCCCCAGGCAGGGCGCGAGCCGCGCCAGGACTTGCGGAAGAACTCGTAGATCAGCGGCTTGTAATACTTGCCCTGGGTGGTCAGGCCGTCGACCATGATGGTCAACTCGCCTCCGGCCTCGCGGGCGCGGACCTTGCCGTGGTGGGTCCAGTCGTCTTCGGACAAGCGTTCAGAACCTCGAGCCTAGGAGCCTGTCCCGTTTAGATGGAACCATCTAGATGGGATAAACAGGCTCTAGAATTAGACATTTAGAGCCCTTTCGAACGCTTTAGATGATTCCATCTAAAGCTAAAGGGCTCTAGGGGCCGAGCGCCTAGGCGCCCATCATTTCGGCCAGCTTTAGCACGGTGTTCCAGTTCCGGGTCGTGCCGACCGGATTGCGCTTCGTCTTCTTCCAATCCCGATCAAGCATCGAGTCGGCGATGCTGATCGGGAAGTCGATATAGAGCTCCCGCGCCGCGACCGCGAACCGCTCCGGTCCAGTGTTCGCCGCTCTCAGGATCTCTTCGTCGCCCTTCGGCAGCGGCGCCTTCAGGAAATTGACGATCAAGTGGCTGGGATGGTCCTCGGCCTCGGCCTTGAACGGATTGCCGTCGATGACCGCCCGCAGGTCCGCCAGGGAGCGAACCATGAAGTCGGTGCGCAGGCCGATGCGGGCCTCAAGGGCGTCTTCAAGCACCTGTTCCAGCGCGGCTCCGCCCTCATGCTTCCCCCAAAGCAGGAGATTGCCGCTGGCCAGATAGGTCTTGGCCTCCGTGAAGCCGACGTCCTTGGCGATGCCCAGCAGGTCTTCCTTCAGCACCTTGCGCTTACCCGTGTTGATCGAACGGGGCAGCGCCAAATAGGGGATCATGCGGGGTCTCCTTGCGAACATTGCCCTCTCGCCGCTCAAGGTCTAGACCGCGCTCGACCGTTTTTCCGGAGATCGCCGCATGACCGCCACGCGCATCGAGACCGACACCTTTGGCCCGATCGAAGTCGCCGCAGACCGCTATTGGGGCGCGCAAGCCCAGCGCAGCCTGGGCAACTTCAAGATCGGCTGGGAGAAGCAACCCCTGCCGGTCGTCCGCGCCCTGGGCATCGTCAAGCGCGCCGCCGCCGAGACCAACCTGAAGCTGGGCAAGCTGGACCCCAAGATCGCCGAGACGATCATCGCGGCCGCCAACGAGGTGATCGACGGCAAACTGAACGACCACTTCCCGCTGGTCGTCTGGCAGACGGGCTCGGGCACCCAGTCGAATATGAACGCCAACGAGGTGATCTCGAACCGCGCGATCGAGATGCTGGGCGGCGAGATGGGCAGCAAGAAGCCCGTCCACCCCAATGACCACGTCAATATGAGCCAGTCGTCGAACGACACCTATCCGACGGCCATGCACGTGGCCTGCGCGGAGCAGATCGTCCACGACCTGCTGCCGGCCCTGAAGCACCTGCACGCCGCCCTGGAAGCCAAGACCAAGGCCTGGGCCGACATCATCAAGATCGGCCGCACCCACACCCAGGACGCCACCCCGCTCACGCTCGGCCAGGAATTCGGCGGCTACGCCCAGCAGGTCGCCAACGGCATCGAGCGCATCGAGAGCACCCTGCCCAAGCTGATGCAGCTGGCCCAGGGCGGCACCGCCGTCGGCACCGGCCTGAACGCCCCCATTGGCTTCGCGGAAGGCGTGGCCGAGGCCATCGCCGCGATCACCGGCCTTGAGTTCACCACCGCTCCGAACAAGTTCGAGGCCCTGGCCGCCCACGACGCCATGGTCTTCAGCCACGGCGCCATCAACACGGTCGCCGCCAGCCTGTTCAAGATCGCCAACGACATCCGCTTCCTGGGCTCGGGCCCGCGCGCCGGCCTGGGCGAGCTGTCGCTGCCGGAAAACGAGCCGGGCTCGTCGATCATGCCGGGCAAGGTCAATCCGACCCAGTGCGAAGCCCTGACCCAAGTCTGCGTCCAGGTGTTCGGCAACAACGCCGCCTTGACCTTCGCCGGCAGCCAGGGCCACTTCGAACTGAACGTCTACAATCCGGTGATGGCCTACAACTTCCTGCAGTCGGTCCGCCTGCTGGCCGATGCGGCGATCAGCTTCACCGACAACTGCGTCGTCGGCATCGAACCGCGCGTCGACAACATCAAGAAGGGCGTCGAGAACAGCCTGATGCTGGTCACGGCCCTGAACGGCCGCCTCGGCTATGACATCTGCGCCAAGATCGCCAAGACGGCCCACAAGAACGGCACCACGCTGCGCGAGGAAGCCGTCGGCGGCGGCTATCTGACGAACGAAGAGTTCGACCAGTACGTCCGCCCGGAAAAGATGGTCTCGCCGGGCTGAGGCTCCAGCGGCGGCGAGCTGGCGGGAGTTGACGGCCTGTGCGTCCGATGTTCCCGCCGGCCAAACCGCGATATGCTCCGCCCATGGACGCGCCCGAACTCGACCTCGGCATCGACCCCGAACTGCTGGCCCAGGCCAAGCGGCTGGGCATTTCCGTCTCAGGCATGAGCGAGACGCAGCTGCGGTTGCATCTGCAGAAGGTCGACCCGGCCGGCGCAGAGGAACGAGCCCGGCGGTGGGCCGAGGAAAACGCCGAAGCGATCAAGGAGCACAATCTCTTCATCGAAGAGCACGGCCTTCTCTCGGATCATCTGCGGACTTGGTGAGTGCGCCAGTTCGATCTGTACGAGAACCCGATTTCCGCGATGCGGGCGGCCGTGCCGTTCGTGCTCGTCCTCTCGTCGCACTATGCGACCGGACTGACCGAAGCGATCGTCGCACCGGTTCTGAGAGGCAGGACGGCGCCTGTCACCGCTTTCGAAATCCCATTGGAACGCGATGATGAAAGTCTGCTCATCAGCGTGACCGGCATGATCGCGATCCGTCACACGGATCTGCGTCGCCAGGTCGGTTCGGCGGTCAAGCACGAGGACGCCATCCGTCGCGCGCTCGACCGCCTGTTCACCGGGTTCTAGTTGACGCGCACCACGTCGCGGCCGATCGGCGCCAGGGCGATGTAGGCCAGTTGCAAATCCTTGATGGCGAACGGGATGCCGATGATCGTGATCGCCTCGGCGACGGCGACCACCACGTGGCCCAGGGCCAGCCACCAGCCGGCCAGGATGAACCAGATCACGTTCAGGACCACGCCCAGCGGCCCAGAGCCCAGGCCGACCTCGCGGGCGACGATCTCTTTGCCGAACGGCCAGAAGGCGAAGCCGGCAATGCGGAAGGCCGCGCCGGCATAGGGCAGGCCCACGATGGTGATCGCCAGCAGCACGCCGGCCAGAAGCCAGCCCAGGCCGGTGACCAGACCGCCGCAGAAGAACCACAGCACGTTCAGGATGAAACGGATCACGTCCAAAGTCCCCAGCAAGGGCAAAGCGCCCCGGCCCTAGACGTGGCCCCGCCCGCCCTTTCTGTGAAGGGCGTTACGGCGAATTCACCTCAGGGCTAGGACTTGATCAGCTGCCATTTGCGCGCCCACCGCCCCTTGCCGAAGCGGCTGAGCGTCAGGAGGTAGATGCCGGCGTAAACCACGGTCCCGACGCCGATCAGCACCCAGCCCCAGATCCCCGGCATATGCAGGGCTGGCGCGGTGGTGATCCAGTCGTGCCGCGGCGAGGTGAACTCCAGCCACAGGCCCCCGACCCAGATCAAGGCGAACAGCGCCACGACCGGATAGCGCACGATCGGGCTACGCTGGATCAACAGCCAGAACTGGACAAGGGCCGCTGTCGCACCGACGGCCAGACCCGCCAGCCATGCCCACAGGGGGTCGGGCGCGAGCCGCGCGACCCGCAGGCCGGCCCAGACGGGCGCCCACAGGATCGGGCCCAGCATGAGGATGATCAGCACGGCGGCGATCAGCAGGCCCAAGCCGCCGCCGATCACCTTGCCGGCGACCTCTCCGGCCTCGTGCGGCCGGATGTTCGGATCGCCGCCGGGATTTTCCGGCGACGTCGCGACGACGGTCTGGAGACGCGGCAGGGTCTGGCCGGGCCACACCGGAGGAAGTCCGCCGTAGGAGGATGACTTCCGCTTGAACATCAGGTCCTGCGACTGACCGCGAAATCGGCCAGATCTTCCAGCGCCTCGCGCCAGTCGTTGGCCGGGAAGATCGCCAGCGCCGCCTTGGCCTTGTCGGCATAGTCGGCGGCCAGGTCGAGCGTGGCGTCCAGGGCCCCCGAACCGACGATCAGCTCGCGGGCGCGGCGGAAGTCGGCCTCGGTCTGCTCGCGACGGCCGATGGCGCGCTCCCAGAACTCGGCCTCGCGGGGGCCCGAGCGGGCGATGGCCAGCAGCAGCGGCAGGGTCGCCTTGCCTTCGCGGAAGTCGTCGCCGGCGTTCTTGCCCAGGGTCTCGGTCGTGCCGCCGTAGTCGAGCGCGTCGTCGACCAGCTGGAAGGCCAGGCCGAGATTCAGGCCATAGGCCTTCAGCGCGTCGGTCCTGGCGGCGTCGACCCCGGCCGAGACCGCGCCGGCCTCGGAGGCCGCAGCGAACAGCTCGGCGGTCTTGGCCTGGATGATCTCGAGATAGACGGCCTGCGACAGGTTCAGGTCGTGGCTGCGCATCAGCTGCAGCACTTCGCCCTCGGCGATGACCCGGCTGGCGCGGGCCAGGATTTCCAGCGCCTTCATCGAGTTGGTCTCGACCATCAGCTCGAAGGCGCGGGCGAACAGGAAGTCGCCGACCAGCACGCTCTGCGCCGCGCCCCAGATCAGGTGCGCGGCGACCTTGCCGCGGCGCAGCTGGCTGCCGTCGACCACGTCGTCGTGCAGCAGGGTGGCGGTGTGGATGAACTCGACGGCCGCGGCCAGCTTCAGGCAGTGGTCGTTGTCGACCCCCTCTCCGCTTGCACGGGCGAGCCGCGCGGCGGCGACGGTCAACAGCGGACGGAGGCGCTTGCCGCCGGCGGCGATCAGGTGCTCGGCCAGGGCCGGGATGATCGGCACGTCGCTTTGCATGCGGTCGGTGATCAGGGCGTTGACGCCCTTCATGTCGGCCTCGGCGAGGCGCACGAGACGATCCACCGAACCCGGCTTACGGGTGAGGGTCGCTGCGGCTGCGTCCAAGACTATGCTCTCCTTGCGGCTCCCCCCGGGATGAACCGTTGCGAGGGACAATGGTGGCGGGATAGGTCACGGTCAAGGCGAGCACAAGGCCTAGAAAGCATTGGACGAACAGCAGGTGACGGAGGATCGGGTTCTGGGGGGCCGCGTACGGCTGCGCCAGAAGCCCGACGGATACAGGGCCGGCATGGACGCGGCCCTGCTGGCGGCCGCCTGCGACGCCCTGCCCGGCCAACGCGTGATCGAGCCCGGCTGCGGGGTCGGCGGCGCCCTGCTGGCCGCCGCGACTCGTCGGCCCGAGTCGTTCTTCCAGGGCGTTGAGCGTGATTCCGCCGCCGCCGCCCTGGCCGCCGGCAACGCCGCGCTGAACGGCCTGAACGACCGCGTCAGCGTGGTCGAGGGCGACGTCGAGGCCGGTTTTCGCGCCCTGGCCCTGCCCGTCTTCGACGCGGTGATGACCAATCCCCCGTTCTTCGACGACCCGACCGCCTTGCGCGCCCCCGCCCCGGCCAAGAGCGGCGCCTGGATGGCCGACGGGGGCCTGACCGCCTGGACGGGCTTTTGCCTGAAAGCCGTGCGCGAGGGCGGGACGATCACGATCATCCACCGCGCCGACCGGCTGGCCGACCTTCTCGAACAGCTGGCCCCCAAGGCAGGCTCGTTCAGGATTCGCCCGATCGCCCCCTTCGCCGACGCTCCGGCCAAGCGGGTGATCGTGCGGGCGATCAAGACGGGCAAGGCGCCGCTGGCGCTGCTGCCGCCGCTGGTGCTGCACGATCGCGAAGGCGGCAAGCACACGGCGCGGGCCGAGGCGATTCTGCGCGGGGAAGCAGCGCTGGACTGGTGAGGCGCGCTACTCCGCGTAGAGCGCCAGCGCCTCGAGGCACAACTCAAGCCCCGTCAGATCCCGCAGCGGGTCCTGGGTGACGATCACGAACAGCCGCCGGGCCTCGCCCCATAGCATGACGGTCTCGGGCAGGCCGTTGTCCTCGATCATGCAGCCGTCGCCGTCGCGCCAGATCCGCGTGGCGTCCAGGGTCGCGCCCAGCAGGGTGTCGACCCGGGCGACATACTCGGCCTGAACCTCGCTCGCGACGTTCAGATAGGCGAAGATCGGCCGGCCCAGGCCCGCCAGAACGCCCGCCTCGAACACCGTCGCCGTGTCGGCCGAGGGGCCGCGGAACGGCGTCAGGTTGACGACGGCCGCGTCGGCCTGGCGCAATTGCGCCATGCGGGCGGCATAGAACTGCCGGGCCTCCATCTCGTCGCCGCCCTCGCCGGGCGGCAGGCGGGCGGGAACAATGGCTTCCAGGCCGGCTTCCAGGCACAGAGCGCGCTGACGCGCCGCCTGGCCTTCGCTGTCGGGGAGCCATTGTTCAGGGCCGGCGAGCCAAAGGGAACGGACTGGGCGCATACCCTCTTAGGTCTGGTCCCGGACCCTCGCTGTCAATGTATGTTGGAGATTCAATGGCGTCGATCGCGCGCAGAACCTTGTTGACCGGCGGCTTGGCCCTCGCCGCCGCGCCCCTGTTCGCCACATCCGGGTTCGCCGCCTCGCCTCAGCCGTGGATCGCCTATGATCGCCGCCTGCGGGCGTTGCTGGCCGACCCGCCCGAGGGCGGCGATTTCGACACCGACTTCGAGCAGACCCTGCTCGACCTCAACAACATCTTCCGCAGCCGCCAGGGCCCCCGCGCCCTGGCCTGGGACAAAGGTCTGACCCTGGCCGCCCGGGCCCACGCCGCCGACATGGCCGTGACCGGCGACTTCGACCACATGACGCGCGAGGGCTATTCCCCGGCCGGCCGCGTCGGCCTGCTGGCCCGCGACCTGGTCGGCGCGCCGGGCGAGAACATCGCCATGCGCCGCAACGTCGCCACCATCGTACGGCCTGACCAGATCATGGAGCAGTGGCGCACCAGCCCCGGCCACCGCGCCAACCTGCTGGCCCCGGGCTTCACCCATGTCGGCTACGGCGTCTACCGCCAGGGCCGGCGCGTCATCGCCGTCGGAGCCTATGCCGAGGTCGCCGCGCGCTTGGCCGCCCCCGCCCCGCTGCGGATGGCCTCGGCCGATGCGATCGCCGCGGCCCTGTCGCACGCGGCCCCGGCCATCCGGCAGTTCTCGGTATCCGAGCCGGGCGGCGAGATCCTGACCGCCACCTATGTCGAGGGCCGTCCGGAAAGCGTGTTGGCCCCCGGCGCCTGGCAGTTGCGCCCGCACCTATCGACCGGCGAGCACCGCTACGAGGTGGCCTGGGGGCCGGTGTTCGTGTTGGGGTAGCCCCCTCTACTGCGCCACCGCCAGCGTCTCGATGCGGATCGCGACGTTGTCGCCGATCACGCCGGCCGCGCCAGCGCTGCCGAAGGCCTTGCGGCTGATCGCGCCGGTGATGGTGAAGCCGGCCATCTTTTTCGGCCCCATAGGACCCGTGCCGATCTTGTTGAGCTTGACGTCCAGGGTGACCGGCTGGGTCACGCCCATGATGGTCATGTCGCCGGTGACCTTGGCCGTGTCGGCGCCGGTCTTGACCACCTTGGTCGACTTGAAGGTCATGGTCGGGTTCTTGGCCGCGTTCAGCCAGCGCTCACCCTTGATGTGCTCGTCGCGGGTCGGGTTGGCGGTCAGCAGGCTGTCGACGGTCACCGTGGCCTCGACGCGCGACTTCTCGGGCGCGGCCTCGTCAAGCCAGATCGTGCCTTCCGACTTGGCGAAGATGCCAAGGATCGAGGTGAAGCCGAAGCGGTCGATCGAAAAGCTGGTCTCGGTGTGGGCCGAATCCAGGCCGTAGGCGACCTCG
The DNA here is from genome assembly GCF_058802865.1 of Caulobacter sp. GW822-FHT01G02. Lineage (NCBI taxonomy): Bacteria > Pseudomonadati > Pseudomonadota > Alphaproteobacteria > Caulobacterales > Caulobacteraceae > Caulobacter > Caulobacter sp. GW822-FHT01G02. The sequence goes on along the minus strand of NZ_JBXAON010000001.1, from coordinate 615,648 downwards.
GCGGCGAAGGCGGGCGCGGCGGCGGCCGTCAGGGCCGCGCCAGCGACGATGGCGGCGAGCAGGCGTTTCATGAAACGGTTCCTCTGTCCCCCAACGGGACCGGCTCGGACTTTTCCCCGCGCCCGGCCACCGCGCAAGCGGGAAACGAAGCCCCCGGTCCAAGCCGAGAGCTTCGCGCCGGTCAGACCGCCAGCTCGACCAGCAACGCGTCCAGTTGCTCGAACTGTTCGGGCAGGCCTGCGGCCGATCCTTGGATGGCCTCGTCGCAGGCTTCCTTGCTGGGATAGAGCTCGCTGAAGGTCAGCAGAGTCTTGCCGCCCTGGTCCTCGAAGGTGACGGTGGTCACCGTGATCTCGCCGGCCTCCTCGTTGGTCCAGACGATCTTCGAGGGCGGCGTCACCTCGATGTACTTGCCGAAGAAGGCCATGGAATTGGCCGCGTCCAGCCCGAACTCCAGGCGGTAGCCGCCGCCGGTGCGGACATCCATCTCGCAGGCCCGCAGCGGCACGCCCAAAGACTTCGGGACCCACCAGCGCTGGAACAGCTCCGGCTTGCTCCAGGCCTCGAACACGATGTGGGCCGGGCCATCGAACAGGCGGGTGACCACCAGTTCCACGTCGGACTTGCGCTCCACCCTCGTCTCATTCTTCGCGGACATTCTGACCTTCCCTCTGTTTCAATTCCTCGACGATCTCGTCCAGCCCGTCGAAGCGAAGCTCCCAGCGGCGGCGGTAGCGCTCGATCCAGGCCGCCTCGTCCTCCAGCCCGCCCACGCCCAGCCGACAGGTCCGCACGCGGCCGACCTTCTCAGTGACCACAAGACCCGCCTGCTCGAGAACGCTGACGTGCTTCTTCATGCCCGTGAGGGTCATGTTGAACCGCTCGGCCAGCGCCGTGATCGAGGCCTCCCCACGCGCCAACTGCTCCAGAACGCCACGGCGGGTGGCGTCCGACAGCGCGGCGAAGGAGACGTCGAGGCGGGCGGCTGAATACTGAACCATATAGTTCACTATGAAGCGTCAGTCCGCCGCCCGCAAGCCCAAAACGAAAAGCCCCCGGCCTGGGAGGGCCGAGGGCTTCGTGGGATCTGATGGGTTGTGAAGCTTAGTTCTTGGCTTGGTCGACCAGCTTGTTCTTGGCGATCCAGGGCATCATGCCGCGCAGGCGGCCGCCGACTTCCTCGATCTGGTGCTCGGCCGCGCGGCGACGGGTCGCCTTGAAGCTGGGCTGGCCCACCTGGTTTTCCAGCATGAAGTCGCGGACGAACTTGCCTGACTGGATGTCTTCCAGCACGCGCTTCATCTCGGCCTTGGTTTCCGGCGTGATGATGCGCGGACCGGTGACGTACTCGCCGTACTCGGCCGTGTTCGAGATCGAGTAGTTCATGTTGGCGATGCCGCCCTCGTACATGAGGTCGACGATCAGCTTCAGCTCGTGCAGGCACTCGAAATAGGCCATTTCCGGCGCGTAGCCGGCTTCCACCAGCACTTCGAAACCGGCGCGGACCAGCTCGACGGTGCCGCCGCACAGGACGGCCTGTTCGCCGAACAGGTCGGTCTCGCACTCTTCGCGGAAGTTGGTCTCGATGATGCCCGAGCGGCCACCGCCGATGGCCGAGGCATAGGCCAGGCCGAGGTCGAGGGCGTTGCCGGTGGCGTTGTGGTGCACCGCGATCAGACACGGCACGCCGCCGCCCTTCTGGTACTCGCCGCGCACGGTGTGACCCGGGCCCTTCGGCGCGACCATCAGGACGTCAATGGTGTCCTTCGGCTCGATCAGGCCGAAGTGAACGTTCAGGCCGTGGGCGAACAGCAGGGCCGCGCCGTCACGGATGTTGGGGGCGATCTCGTGCTTGTAGATCGCGGCCTGATGCTCGTCGGGCGCCAGGATCATGATCAGGTCGGCCCAGGCGGCGGCCTCGGCGACGGTCATGACCTTCAGGCCTTCGCCTTCGGCCTTCTTGGCGGTCGGCGAGCCGGCGCGCAGGGCGACGGCCACGTTCTTGATGCCCGAGTCCCGAAGGTTAAGCGCGTGGGCATGACCTTGCGAACCATAGCCTACGATCGCGATCTTCTTGTCCAAGATGCGGGCGAGGTCGGCGTCGCGATCATAATAGACGCGCATGTTTTATCTCCAAGGACTGGTCAATTTGGCCGCACCGCGCAACGGCGGAGCGACAAAGGCCGGGCGTTTGAGCGTTTTTTTGCCGTTTCGTCAAGGTGAAGCCGACAGAACGCCGAAAAGCTGGAGCCCTCGCGGACTCGTTCTAAGCTCTCGTGCGGTCGTACGCCATGCCAACAGCCAAAAGGATGGGCGGACCTGGTGGCCCGCCCATCCTCTACGCTGGCCTTCCCCGCTCGGGGCAGGGAAGATTTCCGCCTACCAGAACAGGTCGTAGTAGACGCTCAGGACCTGGCCGCTCCAGACGTCGACCAGGACGGCGTCGGAGCCGACCCGGACCCACTCGCAGCCGATCGGCGGCAGCGGCAGGCCGTACGAGCCCCAGTTCAGGTAGTAGGAGCTGCCGTACCAGCCGCCCGGCAGGTAATCGCCGAACGACCAGCTGCGCGCATACCAGCCGCTCGGATAGCGATAGGCCGGAGCCCGGTAGCGTTGCGACGCGCGATAGCTGGGGCGGTAGTAGCCGCGGTCGTACTGGTGGCGGCCGCGGTCACGATCGCGGTACTGGCCCTGCCCCGGACGACGGTCGTTTCGGTCCCAGCCGCCACGATTATTGTCCCAACGATTGTTGTCGTTGCGATCCCAGCCGCCGCGGTTGTCGTTGCGGTCCCAGTTGCCTGGACGGCTGGCTTCGCCGCGATTGTCGTTCCAGTCGGGCCGGCCGCCGCGATTGTCGTCGCCACGATTCCAGCCGCCCGGGCGGTTGTCGTTCCCGCCCCGGTTCCAGCCCGAACCGCCGTTGTTCTGCTGCTGGGCCTGCGGTTGAGGCTGAGGCTGCTGTTGCGGTTGGGTCTGCGGGCGGTCGCCACGATTCCAGCCGCCGCGATCGCCTCGATCGCCTCGATTCCAGCCGCCGCCGTTGTTCTGCGGTTGGGCCTGGGGTTGCGCTTGAGGCTGAGCCTGCGGACGTTCGCCGCCGCCGCCCCGGTTCCAGCCGCCGCCATCACCGCCACGGTCGCCGCCGCGATCACCTCTGGGGCCGCCGTCGCCGCGCTCGCGCGGGGCGCCCTGCTGCTGCTGAACCACCACCCCGGCGGCGGCTCCGGCCTCGGCCGCCGCGCCGCCCAGCAGCGAAAGCGCCAGGGCGGTCGTGATCAGACGTTTCATTTCTTGCTCCGAAGGGCCTTGAAGCGCGGCCCGGGCTTGTCCCTTGATAGCAGTGTCGGACTCGCCCGATGAACCGTGCTTGAACGAAGGAACGCGTGAGGGCCACGATGAGCGCGCACTACAACGACATCGTCGTCTTCTGGCGCGGGGCCGGACCCAAGAAGTGGTTCAAGAAGGATCCCGCCTTCGACAGCGCGATCGCCCTGAAGTTCGAGCAAACCCATTACCGCGCTTCCATGCGCCGCTACGACAAGTGGACCGAGACGCCCCTGGGCTCGCTGGCCCTGCTGATCCTGCTCGATCAGTTCCCACGCAACATGTACCGCAACACCCCGCACGCCTTCGCCACCGACCCGCTGGCCCGGATGTTCGCCCACGAGGCCATCGCCGCCGGCCATGACACGGATCCGGCCATCGACGCGGATCTGCGCCCGTTCTTCTACCTCCCGTTCGAGCACTCGGAATCGCTGGTCGACCAGGAGCTCAGCGTCCAGCTGTTCGCCGCCCTCCAGGCCGACACCGGCGACGAGGAATCGATGAAGTTCGCCCTGCTCCATCGCGACATCATCGCCCGCTTTGGTCGCTTCCCCCACCGAAACGCCGGCCTTGGTCGCAAAACCACCGAGGCCGAGCAGGACTTCCTCGACGAAGGCGGGTTCGCCGGTTAGCCCCCGCCAATCTTGGCGCGACCGCCCCTCGCCTGTAGGGTGACGCCTCAAGTTCGGGGACCGACCGGGGAACACCACGTATGAAAGCCTTCCGTAGCGCGCTGGCCGTTGGTCTGGCGCTGACCACCCTGACACCTGTCACGGTCTTCGCCCAGGCCAAGGCCAGCAAGGGCCAGACCATGCAGGCCCAGGCCTCGGCGGAGGTCCCGCGCTGCGCCCGCAAGCTGGGCACGCTGTCGATCGTCGATGGCGACGATTCCAGCGGCTGGACCCAGTACAACCTCGCCTCGCCGCAGAAGGTGCTGCGCGCCATCGTCCAGCGTTCGGGCTGCTTCAACCTGGTCGACCGGGGCGCGGGCCTCGGCGCGGCCGAGAAGGAGCGCGCGATCAGCGGCAATCTCGGCCTGCAGCGCGGCTCCAACGTCGGCCAGGGTCAGGTCAAGGCGGCCGACTACGTGCTGGTCGCCGAGGTCCAGGGCAGCAACAGCAATGTCGGCGGCGGCGCGGTGGCCGGCGCCCTCGGCGGCATCATCGGCGGTCGCGTCGGCGGCCTGGTCGGCGGCATCAAGACCAAGAAGCTGGAAGCCAACACCGTCCTGTCGCTGACCAATGTCCGCACCACCGAGACCATGTCGGTGGCCGAGGGCTATGCGGTGAAGAACGATATCGGCTGGGGCGCGGGCGGCGGCTACGGCTTCGCCGGCGCGGTCGGCGGCGGCTACGAGGACACCGACATCGGCCGCATCGTCACCCTGTCGTTCATCAACGCCTATTCGAAGATGATCGGCGACCTGGGCCTGCTGTCCGAAGCCGGCCCGGCCGCGGCCGCCGCGCCAACCAAGACCTTCGCCGCCCAGCGCCCCGTCGCCATGCGCGCCACCCCGGTCGCCGGCGGCAAGCTGATCCGCACCCTCCCCGCCGGCGCCATCGTCTATCCGACGGGCAAGCAGCAGGACCTGTGGTGGGAAGTGGCCGACGAGAACGACAACGTCGGCTGGGTGCTGAACACGGGTCTGGCGCCGAGCAAGTAGGTTTCTCCTCCCCCCATCTGGGGGGAGGTGGATCGCTGCGGATACGCAGCGAGACGGAGGGGGACGGCCCGGCATCTCTCAGCTGGCGCTAGCCCCCTCCACCGCCGTTAGGCGGTCCCCCCTTCCCCCAAAGGGAGAGGAGAGTTAGCGCCCCCTGTGGACGCTTCCCCGCGCCGCAGTGTTCAAACCCGCGATTCGCGACCAGACTGCCAACCATGACCACCGCCGTCCTCGACGCCCCGCAAGCCGCCGCCGCCGATCATCCCGAGCGGCAGTATCTGGCCCTGCTCGCCGACATCCTGGCGAACGGAGTCCAGCGCGGCGACCGTACGGGCACAGGGACCCTGGGGGTATTTGGCCGGCAGATCCGTTTCGATCTGGCCAAGGGCTTCCCGGTCCTGACCACCAAGAAGCTGCACCTGCGCTCGATCTTCATCGAGCTGCTGTGGTTCCTGAAGGGCGACACCAACATCGCCTATCTCAAGGACAACGGCGTGCGCATCTGGGACGAGTGGGCCGACGAGAACGGCGACCTCGGCCCGGTCTACGGCAAGCAGTGGCGCTCGTGGGCCGCGCCCAACGGCCAGTCGATCGACCAGATCGCCAACCTCGTCGAGAACCTGAAGACCAATCCCAACAGCCGCCGCCACATCGTCACGGCCTGGAACCCGGCCGATGTCGACGACATGGCCCTGCCGCCCTGTCACTGCCTGTTCCAGTTCTTCGTGGCGGATGGAAAACTGTCCTGCCAACTCTACCAGCGCAGCGCCGACGTCTTCCTGGGCGTGCCGTTCAACATCGCCAGCTATGCCCTGCTGACCCTGATGGTCGCCAAGGTCGTCGGTCTGGAGCCGGGCGAATTCGTCCACACCTTCGGCGATGCTCACCTCTATCTGAACCATCTGGACCAGGCCCGCGAGCAGCTGACCCGCGAGCCCTATCCCTTCCCGACCCTGAAGATCGCCGACAAGCGCGACCTGTTCGCCTTCGCGTACGAGGACTTCACCCTGGAAGGCTACCAGGCCCATCCGCACATCAAGGCCGAGGTCTCGGTTTGATCCCCCTCGCCATCGTCGTCGCCCGCGCGGCCAACGGCGTGATCGGTCGTGACGGCGACCTGCCCTGGCGGTTGAAGTCGGACTTGGCCTTGTTCAAGGCCAACACCCTGGGCAAGCCGATCATCATGGGCCGCAAGACCTGGGACAGCCTGCCCCGCAAGCCCCTGCCTGGCCGCATGAACGTGGTGCTGTCGCGCGACGGATCGTTCGAGCCCGAGCAGGCGGTGGTCTGTGAGAGCTTCATGGAAGCCGTCCAGATGGCGCGCGAGCAGGCCGAGGACGACGGCGCGGCGGAGGTCTGCGTGATCGGCGGCTGCAGCCTGTTCGAAGCCGCCCTGCCGAAAGCCAAGCGCCTGTATCTGACCGAGGTCGCCGCCGAGGTGGAGGGCGACGTCCGCTTCCCTGACTTCGACGAGGCGGCCTGGACCGAAGTCCGTCGCGAGACGCACCCCGCCGGCGAAGGCGACGACCATGCCTTCGTGTTCCGGGTGCTGGAGCGGCGCTGAGCCCTCCCTGAACGGAACTCTCGCCAGGCTCAAACGGGCGTTTATAGTCGTCGCCAGCGCTCATCAGAGGCGCGTAGGGAGACGTCGATGGACATCCAGCTGGTCGCCGAAGGTCTGCAATTCCCCGAAGGTCCCGTGGCCATGGCCGACGGCTCGGTGATCCTTACCGAGATCCAGGGCCAACGCCTGACCCGGGTCTGGCCGGACGGCCGCAAGGAAACCGTGGCCGAGACCGGCGGCGGTCCCAACGGCGCGGCGATCGGGCCGGACGGCGCGCTCTACGTCACCAACAACGGCGGCGCCTTCCAGTTCTTCGAGGCCAATGGGCTGAACATCCCCGGCCCTACCCCGCCGACCCACACGGGCGGCTCGATCCAGCGGATCGACATCGCCACCGGCGCGATCACCACGCTCTACACCGCGTGCGACGGCAAGGACCTGATCGGCCCCAACGATCTCGTCTTCGACAAGCAGGGCGGCTTCTGGTTCACCGACCACGGCTGCTCGACGCCCGAGGGCCGCAAGTATGGCGCGCTCTACTACGCCCTGACCGACGGTTCGAAGATCACACGCTGGCGCGACCACTTCGTCTCGCCCAACGGCGTGGGCCTCTCGCCCGACGAGAAGACCGTCTACATGGCCGACACCATGCTGGGGCGCCTGTGGTCATTCGAGGTGACCGCGCCGGGCGTGCTGGCTGACGCGCTGCCGCTACAACCCGGCAACGTGGTCTGCAACCTGCCGGGCTACCAGCTGCTGGACAGCCTGGCGGTCGAGGCTGGCGGCAAGGTCTGTGTGGCGACGATCATCAACGGCGGCATCACCGCCTTCGACCCGAACGGCTCGACCGAGCACTACGCCTTCCCGGACGTGATCGTGACCAACATCTGCTTTGGCGGGGCCGACATGCGCGACGCCTGGATCACGGCGTCGGGCACCGGCAAGCTCTACAAGGCCCGCTGGCCGCGCCCGGGGCTGAAGCTGAACTTCAACGCCTAAGCGTCCAATCGATGAACTGAAGTCACAAGTCCTGTGCCAGGTCACGGCGTAGTCTGGCGTCGTGGCGGGCCCATCTGTGGAGCCGTCAAAGCAACGGAGCCCAGCGATGGACCTCAAACTGAACGACAAGACCGCGCTGGTGACCGGCTCGACCGCCGGTATCGGCCTGGAGATCGCCCGCACCCTGGCCGCCGAAGGCGCCAAGGTGTTCGTGACCGGCCGCACCCAGGACAAGCTGGACGAGGCCCTGGCCAGCATCCGCGCCTCGGGCGGAGCCAAGGTCGAGGGCGTGCTCGCCGACGCGGCCACGGCCGATGGCGCCGGCGCCATTCTCAAGGCCGTCCCCTCGGTCGACATTCTCGTCAACAACCTCGGCATCTACGAGATGAAGGCCTTCGCCGATATCCCGGACGAGGACTGGCTGCGCCTGTTCGAAGTCAATGTGATGAGCGGCGTGCGCCTGTCGCGCGGTTATTTCCCGGGCATGCTGGAGCGAAACTGGGGCCGGGTGATCTTCATCTCGTCGGAGTCGGGTCTCGCGATCCCCGGCGAGATGGTCCACTACGGCATGACCAAGAGCGCCCAGCTGGCGGTCGCGCGCGGCATGGCCCAGCAGACCAAGGGAACGGGCGTCACCGTCAATTCCGTGTTGCCCGGCCCGACCCGCGCGGCCGGCATCTTCGAGTTCCTCAAGAGCGTCTCGACCAATCCGAACGGCACGGCCGCCGAGCACGAGGCGGAGTTCTTCGAGAAGCACCGCACCTCGTCGCTGTTGCAGCGGATGATTGAGCCGCAGGAAATCGCCAGTCTGGTCGCCTATGTCGCCAGCCCGCTGTCGGCGGCCACCAACGGCGCCTCGCTGAGGGCCGAGGGCGGTCTGGTGACCACGATCGCCTAGATAAAGCGGCGGGAGGAGCGTCAGCCCCCGCTCCCCCGCCTACTCCCGCAGGAACGCGCCGGCGACCAGTAGGGCCATGGCCAGCAGGGCAAGCAAGCCGGACAGATAGGGCAACCAAGTCATCGACGCCTCCCTCTCGTGAGTGGGACGACGATGGTCCGGGGCCGGCGCTAGGCACAGCCCCGGAACGGGGGGTGTCGGCTAGTACAGCGTGCCCAGGGCGGCGCGCTCGAAGTTCTTCAACTCGTCATTGCGGCCTTCGCGAATCTTCACGACCCACTCCGGATCCTGCAGCAGGGCGCGGCCGACGCCGACCAGGTCGAACTCGTCGCGCTCCAGACGCTCCAGCAGGCCGTCGATCGAGGCGGGCTGGCTGCCCTCTCCGCCGAACGCGGCGATGAACTCGCCCGACAGGCCCACCGAGCCGACCGTGATGGTCGGCGCGCCGGTCAGCTTCTTGGCCCAGCCGGCGAAGTTGAGGTCGGATCCCTCGAACTCCGGCTCCCAGAAGCGGCGCTGCGAGCAGTGGAAGATGTCGGCGCCCGCATCGGCCAGCGGCTGCAGCCAGGCCTCCAGCTCACGCGGGGTCGAAGCGTTCCGGGCCGTGTAGTCCTGCTGCTTCCACTGCGACAGGCGAATGATCACCGGATAGTCCGGGCCGACGGCGGCGCGGACCGCCTTCAGGATCTCGGCGGCGAACCGCGCCCGCTCGCCGATCGTCGGGCCGCCCCACTTGTCGGTGCGGACGTTGGTGCCCGCCCAGAAGAACTGGTCGATCAGGTAGCCGTGGGCCCCGTGCAGCTCGACCGCGTCGAAGCCCAGGCGCTTGGCGTCGCCGGCGGCCTGGCCGAAAACGGCGATGGTGTCGGCGATGTCGGCGTCGGTCATCGGTTCGGTGAACGGCTCGCCGCCCGCCTTCGAGATGCCCGAGGGGCTGTCGACCTTGCCCAGCTGAGCCGGCCCCTTGGCCGAGCCGACATGCCACAGCTGCGGCGCGATCAGCCCGCCGCCGGCGTGGACCTCGTCGACCACCTTCTTCCAGGCGGCCAGTTCCTTCTCGCCATGAAAGCGCGGCACGTTGGCGTCGTTCAGCGAGGCCGGACGGGCCACGCCCGTGCCCTCGGTGATGATCAATCCGACCTGGTTCTCGGCGCGGCGGCGGTAGTAGGCGGCGACCTCGTCGGTGGCCACGCCGCCGGGCGAGAACGACCGCGTCATCGGCGCCATCACCACCCGGTTGGGCAGCTTCAGCGACTTGAATTCGAACGGCTTGAACAGGACGTCGAGCGACATGAGGGATTCCGAAACAGGAGAGGTTGCTGGCGATCCAAACACGCGTTTGGATCGCCGCGCCATGCAGAAAAACTGAGGCGCTAGAGCCCCAGCACCATCTTGGCCATGATGTTGCGCTGGATCTCGTTCGACCCCGCGTAGATCGAGGCCTTGCGGTAGTTGAAATAGGCCGGCGCGGCCGGCGCGGCGTAGTCCGGACCGGCGCGCAGCTCGTTGCTCTTGGACCAGGGATCCTCGACGAACGGCGCGGCGTAGGTTCCAACCGCCTCCAGGGTCAGCTCCGTGATCGCCTGCTGGTACTCCGAGCCGACGCATTTCAGCATCGACGAGGCCGGGCCAATCGCCTTGCCGGCGGTGCGCCCGGAGAAGATCCGCAGCTCGGTGGCGTTCAGCGCTTCGACCTGGATCTCCAGGTTGGTGATCTTGTTCCGGAAATCAGCGTCGTCGATCAGCCGGCCGCCGTCGTCGGCCAGTTCCAGCGCCGCGATGCGCTTGACCTTCTTGAGCATGTTCATCAGGCCCGGCGCATAGGCGTTTCCGCGCTCGAACTCGAGCAGGTACTTGGCGTAGGTCCAGCCCTTGTTCTCCTCGCCGATGCGATTGGCGACCGGCACGCGGACATTGTCGAAGAAGACCTGGTTGATCTCCTGCTCGCCGTCGGGCGGACCGTCCAGGGTGGGCAGCGGCTTGATCTGGATGCCGGGCGTGTCCATCCGCAGCAGCAGGAACGAGATGCCCTCCTGCGGCTTGCCCTGGTTCGAGGTGCGGACGAGGCAGAACATCCAGTCGGCCCACTGGGCGTGGGTGGTCCAGATCTTCGAGCCGTTCAGGACGTAGTCGTCGCCATCTCGCTCGGCCTTCATCTGAAGGGAGGCCAGGTCAGACCCCGAACCGGGCTCTGAATAGCCCTGGCACCACCAGATGTCGGACTTCAGGATCGGCGGCAGATGCTGGGCCTTCTGCTCGGGGGTGCCGAACGCCATGATCACCGGCGCGACCATCTTCAGCCCCATCGGCGAGGACGTCGGCACGCCGGCCAGGCTCATCTCCATGTTGAAGATATAGCGCTGCGAGGTCGTGAATCCCGCCCCGCCCAGTTCTACCGGCCAGTCCGGCGCGGCCCAGCCGCGATCGGCCAGCTTCTTCTGCCAGGTCACCTGCCCGGCCTTGTCGAGATAGCCGTTCTTGGACTGGCTGAACTGCTTTCGTAAGGCCTCGTCATAGGCGGTCGCGATCCAGTCGCGAACCTCCTGCTGGAAGGCCAGGTCCTCGGGCGAGAAGGCCAGATCCATCGCCGTCTACTCCACGGCGTCCAGATATTCGATCTCGGGGCGACCGGCCATGAACGGACCCATCGCCGCGCCGGCGGCCTTGAAATAGTCCGTGCCGCCGTGGTGCTTCAGCGCGTCCTCGGAGGCGTAGAGCTCCAGCACCTTGTAGAGGCCCGCCTCGGTCTTGGACCGGGTCAGCTGGTAGACGAGGCAGCCCGGCTCGTTGGCCTTCACCTTGTTCTGGAGATCCAGGAACACCTTCTCGAAATCCCCGGACTTGTCCGGCTGGACTTTCAGAACCGCGACGACGCCAATCATGCTTGCCTCCCAACGTTTGTTTGAAAGGCAGGATGCGGGAGCAAGGCGATGGGAGCAAGGGGGACGTGGCGGAACGCGCCTTCATGCGCCCAGCCTCTCAACCGTCACTCCCGCCCCACGGGCTGGAATGACAGAATATTCTGCTGAGGCTTTGGCTTTAGGGACGCTCGTTCCAGCCGTAGGCGACCCAGGAGTGGCCGCCGACATTGCGAGCTTCGATCAGGCTGGGATCACCCGCCGGGGCCTTGGCGACCTTACGGCCGCGAAAGGTGAAGGCGGCGAGACCGAAAAGCGCGCTGCCCAGAAAACCGACGGCGACCACGGTCGCAGCGAACACCACCGCCAGCACCGCGCCGATCACCACCGCGACCGAGGTCGCAAGAGCCCCGGCCATCCAGGCCAGGCTATGGAAGGGCGAAGCTGCGGCGCCTTGGCTGCTCATCGTAATCCTCTCGTCCACGCTCATGATCAACAAAGTTGGTTCACAAGCGCTGAACCGCAACTGAACACCCGACGGCTTCGGATGAAAAGCCCTTTTCCGGCTCCTTATGGAGCGGCGGATCGTCTCGGCTCAACCGGCGGCGGCCAGACCCAGTTCCTTGCGCTCGCGCATCACCGTCGAGAAGGCGGCGTTGATGGCGGCGGCCTTGGTCTCGGCCAGCGCGATGAAGTCGGCCGGCAACCCGCGCGCTCGAGCGCGATCCGGGTGGGCGTTGGACAGGGCCAGCTTCCAGGCCTTGCGCACCGTGGCGTCGTCGGCGTCGGCCGGCACTTCCAGGATGGCGTAGGGATCGTCCTTGCCCACGCCCAGATGGGTGGCGCGCAGACGGCGGAAGGACAGCGGCGACATGCCGAACAGATCCGAGACCCGCTCCAGATAGTCCAGCTCGTCCTGGGTCACGACGCCGTCGGCCTTGGCGATATGGAACAGGCCGTCGACCACGTCTTCCAGCAACTGCGGACAGGTGCTGTAGCGCTTGGCCAAGCGCTTGGCGTAGCTCTCGAAGCCGTGAGTCGTCTGGCGCGCCAGGTCGTACAGGCGGTGAATGTTCTGCTCCGACGCCGGGTCGGGCTGGAACACCTCGGTGAAGGCCAGGAACTCGCCGCCGTCGGCGCGGCCGTCGACCTTGGCCAGCTTGGCGCCCAGGGCGGTCACCGCGGTCGAGAACGCCGGGTCCTCGCCCGGCAGGCCGCTCGGACACTCCGTGCAGTCGGCCAGGTCAAGACGCCGGGCGGCGATACTCGCAATGTTGCGCCAGAAGGTCATGAAGCGCCTCGAAACCAGCGACGGACGAAGAAGATACGCGTGACGGGCCCTCTCGGATCACCCGTCAGCTCGCTTCTAGCACAATGAGAATGATCGTTCACATGACTTTAGTGCAATGCGGCGAAACCGCATTAACGCGACGAGGGAGCCGATTGGCGCTTCGCTCGTTATGGCCGCGCTTGGCTTCATCGCCACGCAACGGTCCCATTCCCGATCGAAATGCTCTAGTCAGACTCGACGTATTGTAAAAAGGACATCCGCCCGCATGGCGAACGCCCTCTTCCTCGCCCTCGCCCTCTTCGCCCAGGACGGTCAGGCCAGCCAGTCGCCCAATGCTCCGCCGACCGATGAGTATGGCTATGTCGCCTGGTGCTACGGCGCCCTGGGCGGCTACGCCAATCTCTATGATCGCGTGATGCCGGAGGTGACGCGGATCGAGAAGGCGTTCCCGGGTCCTGACGGCGTCGCCGCCTCGCTGAAGACCTATCCGGAAATGCGCGAGCAGGCGCGGAAGGACCTCAAGGTCTTCGCCTCGGCGATCACGGCGGCCGAGAAGGCCAGCCCGCGCCCGATCTCGGAATATGGCGGCGCCCAGGTCAAGCGCGGCCAGTCCGTCTGGCAAGGCGCCGACACGGTCGACAAGGCGCGTCTGGCGCAGATGTGGATGAGCTGGAGCCCGCCCGGCGATTGCGAGAAGCGCGCCAAGGCGCTGGAGACCCGCTCGACGATCCTGGGCAAGGCCCTGAACTACAACAACGCCGCCGCGGCCTCCAAGGTCGAGACCAAGCCGGAAACCTCCAACCCCGCGTTCGACGCCACGCCGGCGCCCGCCCGGGAGCCCGCCGCGCCGCCAGCGCCCGCGCCGACGCCGGCCGCCGATGCGGCGCCCACGCCGAAGCCGGTGATCGCCAAGCCCGCGCCGGCGAAACCCGCTCCGGTCAAGGCGGCGAAAACCGAGGCCAAGTCGGCCGCCCCCGGGCCGCTGACCAAGCCCCCGGCCGCCAAGCCGCCGCCGATCGGCGGCAATGAGGTGATCGTCGACCCGGTTAACCCGATCCCCTGCGCCGGCAGCCTCGTCCCCGCCAAGCGCGGCGGCCGCGACGTGCTGATCTGCAAGGCGGACTGACGGCTGCTTGGCTTGAGCCTTCGGCGTTCGCACGCACGTCGTTCCGCCGCGTGTTTGCGGCGGAACGACGGGTCCCGCGCATGAAGCGCAATGAGGCGGAAAGGCTACCGAACCCCGGCGTTTTCGCGCACCCCGGCGATGGAGTCGGCGGGCATCGGGCGCCCCAGCAGGTAACCCTGGAACTCGCCGCAGCCCAGTTTCACCAGGGCGTCCAACTGGCCTTGGGTCTCGACGCCCTCGGCCGTGGTCTTCAGACCCAGCGACTTGGCCAGACTGATGATGGCGCTGGCCACAGCCATGCTCTCGCTGTTGCCCGGCAGGCTGGAAACGAACGAGCGGTCGATCTTCAGCTTGTCGATCGGATGGCGGCGCAGATAGGCGAGGCTGGCGTAGCCGGTGCCGAAGTCGTCCAGGGCCAGACGGAAACCCAGGCGCTTGAGGCGACGCAAGGCCTCGTGGACGCCGTCGCTGTCCTTCAGCAGGGCCGTCTCGGTGATCTCCAGCATGAAGACGTCGGCGCGGGCCCCGGTCTCGGCCAGGGTGGCGACCATCTCGTCGACGAAGCTGGGGCTGGACAGCTGGATGGCCGAGACATTGACCGACACCTCCAAGCCCGACCAACGCAGGCTGTCGTAGCAGGCGCGGCGGAACACGGCCGCTCCAACCAGGCCGATCAGCCCGCTGGACTCGGCCAGCGGGATGAAGATGGCCGGCGAGATCTCGCCGCGTTCGGGATGGGTCCAACGGGCCAGGGCCTCCACGCCAATCATCGCGCCGCGCGCGTCGGTCAGCGGCTGGTAGGCGACGGCTAGGGATTCGCTTTCCAAGGCCGAACGCAGGTCGCGCTCCAGGCCCTTCCGCAGGCGTAGGGCCGCGTCCATCTCGGGCTCGAAGAAGGCGAAGCGGCCACGGCCAGCTTCCTTGGCGCGATAGAGCGCGACGTCGGCCTGGCGCAGCAGCTCGGCCTGCCCCTGGTCGGCGTCGGAGACGACCGACACGCCGACCGAGCACGACAGGTGGGCCCGGCCGATGGAGAGATCCACCTCGCCCGACAGGCCGTCGACCACGCGCTGGGCTAGGGTGGCCGCGCCGGACGGGGTCGTGTCGGGCTGGATGATCGCGAACTCGTCGCCGCCTAGTCGGCAGATGGTGTCGGTCTCGCGGCAGATGTTCACCAGCCGACGGGCGACCTCGCGGATCAGTTGGTCGCCGGCGTCGTGACCATAGCTGTCATTGACCTCCTTGAACCGGTCGAGATCGATGCACAACACGCCAAGATGCCCCGGCTTGCGGCGCAACAGCGCGTGGGCGTGGACCAGGCGATCGGTGAACAGGGTGCGGTTGGCCAGGCCCGTCAGCGGGTCGTGCAGCGCCAAGTGCTTGGCCTCGGCCTCGCTCAGCAGAAGCTTCTTGGCCGCGCGGCGGGTGACCCGGAACAGCAGGAACGAGCCGGCCGCCGCGGCCAGCACCGCCAAGGCCAGCATCGGGGTGGCCGACTTCAACAGCTCCTCGCCCGGCTTGCGCGGGGTCCAGCTCAGGACGACGCGGCGACCGTCGGCGGCCTGGCCCAGCACGGCCTGGGCGGCGTCGATGCGGACCGCGTCCGGCTTGACCACCTCGATATGGGCGTCGTGCAGCAGGAAGCGGTCGGAGAACGTCTTGATGACGCTGTTGGCCACCGGGATGCCCGTCACCAGCAGCGGTGCGCGGGGCCCGCGGGTCTTGGCCTTCAGGTCCGGGCGGATCAGCGAGACGGTGATCAACACGGGCTCGTCGCCGATCAACTCGACGCGGCTCCCGTGCACGGCGCGCAGCGCGGCGACCTTCTTGGGATCGGTCTCGATCTCGCGGATTTCGGCGACCAGACGTTCGGTCGAGGTCGCGTATCGGGAATAGGCTTGCGGCGCGACGTCCCTGCCATTGATGTGGCCGTAGATCGGCTTGCCGTCGGCGTCGAGAACGAAAGCGACCTTGTAGCCCAGAGCTCCCCCCAGCGAGGCGCCGATGTTCTGGCTGGCCCACGCCTGATCGTAGTGGTTGTCCAGCTTGATGATCGCCTCATCCCAGATGACGTAGGGATTGAGGGCGGTCTGGATCTCCTTGCCGCGCTGGCGCAGGCCATTGCCGACCAGGGTCTGCTCATACTGGCGCTCGCGCGCGTCGGCGTGGCGTGTGGCGACGGTCAAGGCGACACTGGCGAGCAGAATCATGCCTGCCGCCATGCCCGCGATCAGGCCAAAGATCTTGACCTCGATGTTCCGACGATCCATCCCATTCCCCTGAGATGGCGCATCCTTCATGGGAACCGTTGCCGAATTCCTTACCGTGATGACCCGGTAGACAAATTATCGCACAGCGTTACGCGATTTGGGTTTCACGGTTTCCGCCACCCGACACATCCGCGCCGGAACGGCCCGATCGGTGTCCAAATCGCCGGCTGGCCGGGCCCCGCGTCGTCGTCAAGCCGCCGCGCCCCGCGCCCGGGCGGCGGGGTCGTAGTTGAGGATCGGCGATAGCCAGCGCTCGGCCGTGGCCACGTCCCAACCCTTGCGGCGGGCATAGTCCTCGACCTGGTCGGCGTCGATCTTGCCGACCCCGAAATAGTGCGCCTTCGGATGGCTGAAATAGAGGCCCGAGACCGCCGCGCCCGGGGTCATGGCATAGCTCTCGGTCAGCTTCAGGCCAGTGGCCGCCTCGGCGTCGAGCAGCTTGAACAGCGTGCCCTTCTCGGTGTGATCGGGCTGGGCCGGATAGCCCGGCGCGGGGCGGATGCCCTGATACTTTTCGGCGATCATCACGGCGGCGTCGGCCGCCTCGTCCGGGGCGTAACCCCAGAGTTCGACGCGGGCCTTGTAGTGCAGCCACTCGGCGAAGGCCTCGGCCAGGCGGTCGGCCAGGGCGGAGGCCATGATGGCGCTGTAGTCGTCGCCGGCGTCCTTGAACGTCTTGACGATCTCGTCCTCGCCGTGGCCGGCGGTGACGGCGAAACCGCCGACATAGTCCGCGCCCTGCCCAATCGGCGCGATGAAGTCCGACAGAGCCGCGTTCTGCTTGCCTTCGCCCTTGTCCATCTGCTGGCGCAGGGTGTGGAAGCGCGAATATTCGGCCGTGCGGGTCTCGTCCGTATAGAGAACGATGTCATCACCCTGGCCCTGGGCCGGCCAGAAGCCGATCACGCCCTTGGCCCCGAACCACTTCTCGGCCACCACCTTGTCCAGCATGGCGCGGGCGTCGCGGTAGAGGTCGGTGGCGGCCTGGCCAACCACGTCATCCTCCAGGATCTGCGGGAATCGGCCGATCAGCTCCCAGCTGGCGAAGAACGGCGACCAGTCGATGAAGGGGACCAGTTCTTCCAGCGAGGGCTCGAACACCCGGGTCCCGATGAAGGCCGGCTTGGGCGGCGTGTAGCCTTCCCAGTCGATGGCGAAATTCCTGCGACGCGCCTCGGCGATGCTGGTGCGCGCCTTGGCGGTCTGGCCCCGGGCGTATTGCTCGCGGATGCGGACATATTCGGCGCGGGTCTCGGCCTGCAGGCGGTCGCGCTCGGTCGGCGACAGCAGGCCCGAGACCACGCCCACCGCCCGGCTGGCGTCCAGCACATAGGTGGTCGAGCCCTTGTGATAAGCCGGCTCGATCTTGACCGCCGTATGGGTGCGGCTGGTGGTGGCCCCGCCGATCAGCAGCGGGATGGTGAAGCCCTGGCGCTCCATCTCGGCGGCCACGAACACCATCTCGTCCAGCGAGGGCGTGATCAGGCCCGACAGGCCGATCATGTCGACCTTGTGCTTGCGGGCTTCATCGAGGATGCGGTCGGCCGGGACCATGACGCCCAGGTCGATGACTTCGTAGTTGTTACACTGCAGCACGACCCCGACGATGTTCTTGCCGATGTCGTGGACGTCGCCCTTGACCGTGGCCATCAGGATGCGGCCGGCCTGCTCGCGCGGCTTGCCGGCCTTCTCGGCCTCCATGAACGGCTCCAGCCAGGCGACGGCCTGCTTCATGACGCGGGCCGATTTGACCACCTGCGGCAGGAACATCTTGCCCGAACCGAACAGGTCGCCGACCACGTTCATGCCATCCATCAGGTGACCTTCGATGACGTGCAGCGGCCGCTCGACCGACAGGCGCGCCTCTTCGGTGTCCTGGTTGATGAACTCGGTGATGCCGTGGACCAGGGCGTGGGTGATCCGCTCGTTCACCGTGCCCTTGCGCCATTCCAGGTTGGCGGTCTGGACCTGCCCCTTCTCGCCCTTGTAGCGCGGCGCCATGTCGACCAGGCGCTCGGTGTTGGAGACGTTGGTCCGCTGCGGGCGATTGAGGATCACGTCCTCGACGGCCTCGCGCAGTTCGGGGTCCAGGGCGTCATAGACCGGCAGGTCGCCGGCGTTGACGATGCCCATGTCCATGCCAGCGTTGATGGCGTGGTACAGGAACACCGAGTGGATCGCCCGGCGCACCGGCTCGTTGCCGCGGAAGCTGAACGAGACGTTCGACACCCCGCCCGAGATGCGGGCGTAGGGGCAGCGCTTCTTGATCTCGCGCGTGCCCTCGATGAAGTCGACGGCGTAGTTGTCGTGCTCCTCGATCCCCGTCGCCACGGCGAAGATGTTGGGGTCGAAGATGATGTCTTCCGGCGGGAAGCCCACCTTGTCGACCAGGATCTTGTAGGCCTTCTCGCAGATCTCGATCTTGCGGGCGGCGGTGTCGGCCTGGCCGACCTCGTCGAAGGCCATCACCACCACGGCCGCGCCGTAGCGCAGGCACAGCTTGGCCTGCTCGATGAACTTCTCCTCGCCCTCCTTCATCGAGAT
Organism: Caulobacter sp. GW822-FHT01G02; assembly: GCF_058802865.1. Classification (NCBI taxonomy): domain Bacteria; kingdom Pseudomonadati; phylum Pseudomonadota; class Alphaproteobacteria; order Caulobacterales; family Caulobacteraceae; genus Caulobacter; species Caulobacter sp. GW822-FHT01G02. The sequence continues at coordinate 597,111 of NZ_JBXAON010000001.1, read as the reverse complement.
CGAGTTGACGATGGCCTTGCCTTGGACGCACTTCAACCCGGCCTCGATCACCTCCCACTTGGAGCTGTCGATCATCACCGGCACCCGGGCGATATCGGGCTCGGCGGCCATCAGGTTCAGGAAGGTGACCATGGCCACCTTGGAGTCGAGCAGGCCCTCATCCATGTTGACATCGATGACCTGGGCGCCGGCCTCGACCTGCTGGCGCGCGACCGACAGCGCGGCCGGATAGTCGCCCTCGACGATCAGCTTCTTGAACTTGGCGGAACCGGTGACGTTGGTGCGCTCACCGATATTGACGAAGACGGGTCTCATAAGCGGGTCTCGCGCCCCTCCCCTTGATGGGGAGGGGTAGGGGTGGGGTGACGCGGCGGTCGATCCTGACCACGGCGCTCAATTCTGAAACGCTGACACCCTCATCCCCGCCCTTCTCCCATCAAAGGGGGAAGGGAAGGAAAGAGGGCCGCGAAGTTCTTACGCCAGCTCGAACGGCTCGAGCCCCGCCAGGCGCATGGCCTTGGGGCGCTCGGGGATGGCGCGCGGGGTCACGCCGCGCACCTCGTCGGCCACGTGGCGGATGTGGTCCGGCGTGGTACCGCAGCAGCCGCCCAGGATATTGACCAGACCATCCTTGGCCCATTCGTGCAGGGCGTGGCCGGTCTGGTGCGGCTCCTCGTCGTACTGACCCATGGCGTTGGGCAGGCCGGCGTTAGGATAGGCCGCGACCAGGGTGTCGGCGATGCGGGCCATTTCGGCGATGTGCGGGCGCATCAAGTCAGCGCCCAGGGCGCAGTTGAAGCCCACGGCGAACGGCTTGGCGTGCTTGATCGAGTTCCAGAACGCCTCGGCCGTCTGGCCCGACAGGGTGCGGCCCGAACGGTCGGTGATGGTGCCGCTGATCCAGATCGGCAGCTCTTCATGGCCTTCGTCGCGCAGGTCGAGGATGGCCTTGATCGCGGCCTTGCAGTTCAGAGTGTCGGTGATCGTCTCGATCAGAAAGAGGTCGACGCCGCCCTTGTAGAGCGCGTCCACCTGCTGGCGGTACGCCGCGTAGACCTGGTCGAAGGTCACCTTGCGCGCACCCGGATCGTTCACGTCCGAGGACATCGACAGCATGACGTTCAGCGGCCCGATCGAGCCGGCGATGAACTTCGGGCTGGCCGGATTCCGCGCGTTCCAGCGGTCGGCCACCGAGCGGCCGATCTTCGCGCCTTCGAAATTGATGTCCCAGACGTCCTGCTCAGCCAGGTGATAGTCGGCCTGGGCGATGGTCGTGCCCGAAAAGGTGTTGGTCTCGGAGATGTCCGCGCCCGCGGCGAAATAGGCGTCGTGAAGTTCCGCCACGAGATCCGGCCGGGTCAGGCACAGGATGTCGTTGTTGCCCTTCATCTGGCCGTCGTAGTCGGCGAAGCGCTCGGCCCGGTAGTCGGCTTCGGTCAGGCCCTTCTTCTGGAACATCACGCCCCAGGAGCCGTCGAGGATCAGGATCTTCTGCTTGGCGGCGGCCTTGAGGGCGGCGACGCGGTTCGCACGGATGGAAAGGTCGGTCATTTCCGGACTCCGGAAGCCGCCGCCTGCTGGCGCGCGAGCTCTTCATTGAAGGCGGCCTCCGAGTCGGCGACGTAGCGCGTCAGCTCGGTCGGATCGACGAAAGCACTAGGGTCGCCGCGCAGCTGCTTCTTGCGCTTGGCCAGCAGGTCGCCCTGCTCCTCGTGCGCCGGCAGCATCACATCGGTCGGGATGGCCCGCAGCTTGGCGAAGCTGCCACGATAGTCGGCGACGATGTTTCGGTGGGTCTTGTTGCCGACCAGCACATTGCCGGCCACGGACAGCGAGCACGGGAAGGTGACGGTCAGCGGCCGCCCCTTCTCGATCACGGCGGTGGTCCAGCTGGTGCAGCCGATCGTGTGGCCGGGCGTCAGGTGGGCGACCAGCGCCGTCTCGCCCAGCTTCAGCTTCTGGCCGTCGCCGAACGCCTTGTCGACCTTCGCCGCCGGCAGGGGCGTGGGGCCGTTCTCGTTGTCGCCGATATGGTGGCCCTGCTCGATCGCCGGCTCGTCGCCGCGCGAGATCCACAACTTGGCCGTCGGGATGTCGGCCTTCAGCTGAGCCAGACCGCCGGCGTGGTCGTAGTGGGCGTGGGTGTTGATCAGGATCTTCACATCGGCCAGCTGGAAGCCCAGCGCGGCGATGTTCCGCTCGATCTGCTTGCCGACCTCGGCGTTCGGCCCGCCGTCGAGCAGCACATGACCTTCGGACGATGTGATCAGCCAGGACGAGATGCCCTCGGTCCCGACGTAATAGATGTTGCCCACGACGCGGTAGGGCTTGGTCGGCTTAGTCCAGTTGGCGGGCATGTCGGCGTGGGCCGCCGGGGCCAGGGCCAGGACCGACGCCGCCAGGGCGATCAGGGCGCGTTTCATGCGGCGGCCTCCGCCGGGGCCGGCGCGGTCTCGCGAACGCCCAGCACGCGGCAGATCGCATAGACCAGATCGGCCCGGTTCAGGGTGTAGAAGTGGAAGTCCTCGAACCCCTGTTCCTGCAGCTTGGCGCACATCTCGGCGGCGACCGAGCAGGCGATCAGGCGGCGGGTTTCGGCGTCGTTCTCCAGGCCGTCGAACAGGTTGCCCAGCCACGACGGGATCGCTGTCTGACAGGCGGCGGCCATCTTCTTGAGACCCGCGAAATTGGTCACCGGCATGATCCCCGGCACGATCGGGATGGTGATCCCGGCGGCGCGAACCTTGTCGACATAGCGCAGGAAGGCGTCCAAATCGAAGAAGAACTGGCTGATGCCCAGCGTCGCGCCGGCGTCGACCTTCTGTTTCAGGACGTCGATGTCGTGTTCCAGCGACGGGCTTTCCGGGTGCTTCTCGGGATAGACGCCGACCATCACCTCGAACGGCGCGATGCCGCGCAGGGCCTTGGTCAGCTCGGTGGCGTTGGCGTAGCCATCGGCGCGCGGGACATAGACGCCGCCGATGCCGCCCTCGCCCGGAGGCGGGTCGCCGCGCAGTGAGACGATGTGGCGCACGCCCGTCTCCCAGTATTCGCGGATCACCTCGTCGACCTCTTCGCGGCTGGCGCCGACGCAGGTCAGGTGGGCGGCGGGCTTCAGGTTCGTTTCGTCCAGGATGCGCTTGACCGTGCGGTGCGTGCGCTCGCGGGTCGAGCCGCCGGCGCCGTAGGTCACCGAAACGAAGGCCGGATCCAGAGGGGCCAGGCGGGTGATCGCCTGCCACAGGCTCTCCTCCATCGCCGGGGTCTTGGGCGGGAAGAACTCGAACGAGACGCGCGGACGATAGGTGCGCTCGCCGGCGCGGGCGACGGGACCGATCACGCGGCGGGTGGGCGGAAGGGTCATGCGGCGTTCCTCTCGGCCACGGCGGCGACGGGGCGGCGGGCCGTCCAGATCTTGACGGTCAGCCCCTCGGCCGTGGCCGGCGGCAGGGCGATATTGCTTTCCAGATGCAGGCCCGCGGCCTGCAGCCAGGTGACGATCTCGACGTCGTCGAAGCCCAGGCGGCGATGCTGATGCACCTCGCGCAGGAACTCGTGGTCGTGCGGGGCGAAGTCGGCGATCAGCAGCAGACCGCCGGGCGTCACCAGCCGCGCGGCCTCGGCCACGGCGTGGGCGGGATCCGACAGGTAGTGCAGCACCTGATGCACGGTGACCAGATCGGCGCAGCCGCCCGGCAGGCCCGTGCGGAAGATGTCGCCATGACGCAGTTCGCAGCGGGTCAGCCCCGCCTTGGTCACCTCGTCGCGGGCGATGTTCAGCATCTGCTGCGACAGATCCAGGCCCAGGGCGTTGCTGACCCGCTTGCCCAGCAGGGTCAACATGCGACCCGCGCCGGCGCCCAGATCGACCATCTCGTCGAAGGGCCCCTCCCCCGCGGCGCGCAGGATCGCGGCCTCGACCTCGGCCTCGTCGACATAGAGCGAGCGGATCTCGTTCCAGCGCGCGGCGTTGCGCGCGAAATAGGCCTGGGCGTCGGTCGAGCGCTCGGCGCGCACCGTCGACAGCTTGTCGGCGTCCAGGCGCACGATCGGATCGGCGTCGTCGATCAGGTCCAGAGCCTGCTCCACGAGGAAACGGCCCGGCGACTTGGCCGCCAGGCGGTAGAACACCCAGGCCCCGTCCGGAAAGCGCTCGACGAGACCCGCCTCGGCCAGGAGCTTCAGGTGCCGCGAGACGCGGGGCTGGCTCTGATCCAGGATCCGGCACAGCTCCAGCACCGACAGCTCCTCGGCCGCCAGCAGGGCCAGCAGGCGTAGACGCGTCGACTCGCCAGCGGCGCGCAGCACTTCGACAACCTGTTCGGCGGTGAGCTTCATGAGGACATAAAGATATCTTTATGTCCGATTTGGCAAGGGGAATTTATGCCTCGGCGTCGGCCGCGGGCGGCTCCCAGAGCTCGATTTTAACCCCGGCCGGGTCGATCAGCCAGGCGAAACGCCCCATGCCGTCCTCGTCCTGCCGGCCGGTCGGCTCCACGCCCTCGGCGGCGGCCTTGGCCAGCACGCCGTCGATATCATCGACCACGAAATTGATCATGAACGGCGCGGTCGACGGCGCGAAATACTGAGTGTCGGCCCCGAACAGCGCCCAGTTGGTCGTCGCGGCGCGCGGCGACTTGAACACAGCCCCGCCCCACGAATGGATCTCGAAGCCTAGCACCCGCGCGTACCAGTCTCGCGCGGCTTTGGGATCCTCGGCCTTGTAGAACACCCCGCCCAGACCCAGCACCTTGGCCATCACCGATCCCCTATCGCGCTCGCCCAATCCTCGGACCACCTTAGCAAGGGCCACAACGCCGTGATCAAGTCGGACCCGCGCCGGCTGAGGCGATAGCCGCCGTCGGCCGCGACAATATCCGCCGTCCGCAGTTCCGAGAGCCGCGTATTCAACGTCCCCGGCGGCAGCTCAGCCGCCGCCTGCAGAGCGCGGAAGGTCAGGACCCGGCCTTCGCGCAGCTCCCAGACGATCCGCAGCGCCCCGCGCCGGCCCAGCAGGTCCAGCGCCGCCATGATCGGCTTGCCGCTGTCCGAGCCTCGAACGGCGCGCCCCGGCAAGGGGGCCATTTGGGGCGCTTCATTTTTTGTAGCGTCGCTGGAATTTCCCATGTTACAAATTTTGTAGCACGGAGAACCGCCCATGTCGCCGAGGATCGAACCCGCCCAAGCGCCCTATCCGCCCAGCGTCGCGAGTACGCTGGAGCGGTTGAAGACCCCTGGCGAGCAGCCGCTGTCGCTGTTCCGCACCCTGGCCCGCGACGAGCGTCTGTTCGCCCGCTTTACCGGCGGCGGACTGCTGGACCCAGGTCATCTGACCCTGCGCGAGCGCGAGATCGTCATCCACCGGGTCTGCGCCCTGAACGGCGCGGCCTACGAGTGGGGCGTCCACGCGGCGCTTTTCGCCCGCGCGGCCGGTCTCGACGCCCAGCAACTGGCCGCCACCGCCGCGCCGGGGATCTCCGCCTGCTGGGATCCGCGCGAGGCGCTGCTGATCGGCTTCTGCGACGCGGTCAACGCCCGCGCCGATATCGACGACGCCCTGTGGACGCGCCTGGCCGAGGCCTTTTCCGAAGAGGCCCGGATCGAGCTGATGATGCTGGCCGGCTTCTACCGGACGGTCAGCCTGCTGGTGAACGGTCTGCGGCTGGAGCCCGAGCCCTTCGCCGCGCCGTTTCCATCTTAGGCCGCGACCGGCGTGGCCAGCGGCTCGCCGTGGAAGTAGCGGCGCAGGTTCTCCAGGGTCAGGCTGACCATGGCCGGGATGCTGTCCAGGGTCGCGCCGGCGGTGTGCGGGGTCAGCACCGTGTGCGGCACGCCCACCCAACGAGCGGGCGGTGTCGGCTCCTGCGCATAGACGTCGAGGGCGGCCATGCCGAGCGCGCCGCTCTTCAGCGCCTCGATCAGGGCGTCCTCATCGATCAGGGCGCCCCGCGCGACATTGACGATCAGACCCTGCGGCCCGACCGCCTCGATGACCGCCCTGTTGATCAGGTGATGGTTGGAAGCGTCCGAGCGCGAGCAGACCACCAGGATGTCGCTGTCGCGGGCCAGGGCCAGCAGGCTGTCAGCGCGGGGATAGTCGGTCTCCTTGGGGCGCGGCCCCCACCAGGCGACCTTCATCTCGAAGGCCCGCAGGCGGCTGGCCACGGCCTCGCCGATATGGCCCAGGCCGACGATGCCGACCTTGCGGCCGCGCAGGCCGTGGCGTGGGGCCATGCGCTCGGCATGGGTCCAGTGGCCCGAGCGCAGGCGCTGGTCACCCTCGACGATGCCGCGCCAGGCGGCCAGGACGAGGCCCACCGCGTGATCGGCGACGTCGGCGGCGTTCAGGCCGGTGGAATGGGTGACGGCGATTCCGTGCGCCTTGCACCAGGGCACGTCGACGCCGTCATAGCCGACGCTGACGCAGGCGATCAGGCCCAGTTGCGGCATCTCCGAGAGCATGTCGCGGCTCAGCGCGAATTCACCAGCGTGAACGATGGCCCGCACACGACGTCCCGGCCCTTCGAAGAACGCCATCCTGTCGGGATAGTCCCACAGGCGGCAAATCTCGTAGGCGCTCTCAAGCAGCGGCTGCAATGGCAGCAGCATCTCGTGCGAGAGCAGGATGTGGGGCTTGTCGACGGGCGCCTTCGCAAGGGTGGAATCGGGCATCCAATGTCCTCCATCTGCGCGGGTCGTTGAGCCCGCGGCGGATCTTTGTCTCGCCCCCGGCGCATCGGTGGAAACGCCATTTCGAGAAGCTAGGCAGAGCCCCGCGCTGGCGCCAGTGTCGGGAACATCACGCTGTGGTGACGAGGCGCGCGTGAAGGCGCGCGCCCGGCAAGAACCCGGTCCGGAGGCGGCGGTTCCGCCAAGCGCCGGGTTTGCAAGGCCAAGCTGTGAACAACCACCGCCGCGAGGGGTTTTGCTAACGGCGCCACAAGGCGCTTCGGATCCGGAGAATTCCAGATGTTGACCAAGATGCTCGCCGCGACCGCGGCCTTGTCTATGCTGGCGTGCGGCGGCTCGGCGCTGGCCGCCCAGGCCAAGGCGTCGGCCCAGCTCGGCCCCAAGCAGCCGATCCCCTATTCGCAGCTCGACGCCTACGCCAAGGCCTCGCCCAAGGCCCAGGCCAGCAAGGACTGGTGGGCCGGCTCGGCCGGCGCCTCGACCGGCATGTCGACCGACACCTCGGCCACCGCCACAGCCATGTCGAGCGCGCCTGATACGGCCGTGAACCCGGCGCCGTCCGCCGCGCCGCCCAGCTTGCCGATGACCGAGGACAAGATGACCCAGCCCGGCGCCGCGACCGCGCCGCCGATGTCCACGCCGGTCGACCCGAAGTAGAGCCCTAGACCGGGACGGCGCGCGCCGTCCCGGCGGCTCAACCGCCGGAATGGCGTCGACCGAGCAATCGCCCTAAGAAAAGGGCGGCGGGATCGCTCCCGCCGCCCTCCATTTCAGTCCTCGGTCCGCCGCCTACCGCGCGAACTTCTGGAACTTGATGCGCTTGGGGATGAGGCTGTCGGCGCCCAGGCGACGCTTCTTGTCCTCCTCGTACATCTCGAAGTTGCCCTCGAACCACTCGACGTGGCTGTCGCCCTCGAAGGCCAGGATGTGGGTCGCCAGGCGGTCCAGGAACCAGCGATCGTGGCTGATGACCACGGCGCAGCCGGCGAACTCTTCCAGCGCCTCTTCCAGGGCTTGCAAGGTTTCGATGTCCAGGTCGTTGGTCGGTTCGTCGAGCAGCAGCAGGTTGCCGCCGGTGGCCAGGGTCTTGGCCAGGTGGACGCGGTTGCGCTCACCGCCCGACAGCAGGCCGACCTTCTTCTGCTGGTCGCCGCCCTTGAAGTTGAACGAGCCGACATAGGCGCGGCTGTTGATCTCGCGCTTGCCGACGATCATCACGTCGGTGCCGCCGCTGATCTCCTGCCAGATGGTCTTGTTCGGGTCGAGCGCGTCGCGCGATTGGTCGACGTAAGAGAGCTTCACCGTCTCGCCGACCTTGACCGTGCCGCCGTCGGGCTGCTCGCGGCCGGTGATCAGCTTGAACAGGGTCGACTTGCCGGCGCCGTTCGGGCCGATCACGCCGACGATGCCGTTCGGCGGCAGGCGGAACGACAGATCCTTGAACAGCACCTTGTCGCCGTATTCCTTTTCCAGGCCCTCGACTTCCAGCACCAGGTTGCCCAGGCGCGGGCCGGGCGGGATCTGGATGTGGGCATGGGTCTGAGCGGCGCGGGCGTTCTCCTGCGCGGCGACCATTTCCTCGTAGCTCGCCAGACGGGCCTTCGACTTGGACTGACGGGCCTTGGGCGAGCTGCGGACCCATTCCAGTTCGCGGGTCAGGGCGCGCTGGCGGGATTCGGATTCGGACTGCTCCTGGACGACGCGCTTCTGCTTCTGCTCCAGCCAGCCGGAGTAGTTGCCCTCGTAGGGGATGCCCTTGCCGCGGTCGAGTTCCAGGGTCCACTTGGTGACCTGATCCAGAAAGTAGCGATCGTGGGTCACCAGGATGACGCAGCCCGGGAAGGTCTCCAGGTGATGCTGCAGCCAGGCCACCGACTCGGCGTCCAGGTGGTTGGTCGGTTCGTCGAGCAGCATGATGTCGGGCTTGCTGAGCAGCAGGCGCGCCAACGCGATACGGCGCTTCTCACCGCCCGACAGGCTTTCGATGTTGGCGTCGTTCGGCGGGCAGCGCAGCGCGTCGATGGCCATCTCGACCTTGGAGTCGATGTCCCACAGGTCGCGGGCGTCGATGATCTCCTGGAGCTTGGTCATCTCCTCCATCAGCTCGTCGGTGTATTCCTCACCGAGCTGAGCCGCGAGGGCGTTGTACTTGTCGAAGATCTGCTTGTCTTCGCAGTCGGCGATGACGTTGCCCCAGACGTCGAGCGTCGGGTCCAGCACGGGCTCCTGCGGGAGGTAGCCGCGACGGATGCCCTCGGCGGCCTTGGCCTCGCCCGAGAACTCAGTGTCCAGACCGGCCATCACCTTCAGCAGGGTCGACTTACCCGAGCCGTTGACGCCGACCACGCCGATCTTGGCGTCGGAGTAGAACGACAGCCAGATGTTCTCGAAGACCTTCTTGCCGCCGGGATAGGCCTTGGTCAGGCCCTGCATCTGGAAAATATATTGCTGCGCCATGAGGCTCGCGTTCTCGCTGGACGAGGGTTTCGGGGATTGGGCGCTGAAATAGCGGTCCGGAGCGCTTCGCGCAATCGTGGCGGGGTCCGCGCGGCGGGATCGCGACGGCGCGGCCGTCATGGTTCGGTCATTAGACTGTCGGACAGTCGACACAGCCTCGTCGCCTCGCCGTCGCCGACCGCTGTTACCGCAAGCTCCCAACCGGCCCCTCCCCTTCTGTCCGGGCCGGATTGGGGATAATCATGAAGAAGCACGCCTTGTTGCTGAGCGCCGCCGCCTGCGCGCTCGGCCTGTTCGCGAACCCGGCCTTCGCCGCCGATGACGTGAAGCCCGACGCCGCCGCCGCTCCGGCCGCCGCGCCCGAAAACACCGAAGTCGACGCGATCATCGTCCTGGGCCGCGGCGAAAGCCGCCAGGTCCAGACCGTCAACGACCAGCAGGTCGCCCTGCAGGCCGCCGGCTCCAGCCCGCTCAAGGCCATCGAGAAGCTGCCCGGCGTGTCGTTCCAGTCGGCCGACGCCTTCGGCGCGTACGAGTGGTCGACCCGCATCTCGATCCGCGGCTTCGACCAGAGCCGCCTGGGCTTCACCCTGGACGGCGTGCCGCTGGGCGACATGAGCTACGGCAACTACAACGGCCTGCACATCAGCCGCGCCATCGCCAGCGAGGACATCGGCAAGATCGAGCTGGCCCAGGGCGCCGGCGCCCTGTCGACCGCCTCGACCTCGAACCTGGGCGGCACGCTGCAGTTCTTCTCGCGCAACCCGACGGATGACTTCGGCCTGCAGGCCAACGCCACGGTCGGCTCGGACAATATGCACCGCGTGTTCGGTCGCCTGGACACCGGCGCCATCGAGTCGATGAACGGCCTGAAGGGCTATCTCTCGGTCGCCGAGCAGCAGGCCGACAAGTGGAAGGGCGGCTCCAAGCAGAAGCAGCTGCAGATCGACGGCAAGATCGAGCTGCCGCTGGGCGACAACGGCTCGCTGACCGCGTGGTGGGATCACTCGGAACGCCGCGAGCAGGACTACCAGGACATGTCGTTCGACATGATCAAGCGCCTGGGCCGCGACTTCGACAACTTCCAGCCCGACTGGGCCAAGGCCGTCGGCGTCGCCGCCGTGCTGAACAACCCGGCCAACTACGCCGGCGCCACGCCGCTGCTGAACGGCGGCTACTGGACCGGCGCGGGCGTGAACCCCTACCGCGCCTACGGGGTCGACACGCCGGACGACGCCTACTACGCCGGCGCCGGCATCCGTGACGACGACCTGTTCGCCGTCACCTTCAAGCAGAAGATCGGCGACAATGTCCGCGTCGACCTGACCGGCTATGGCCACAAGAACAAGGGCCAGGGCCTGTGGTACACGCCCTACACGGTCAGCCCGGGCTACGGCACGGCCGGCTCGACGGCCGCTCCGCTGTCGATCCGCACCACCGAGTACGACATCGACCGCAAGGGCCTGATCGGCAACCTGGTCGTCGACCTGGCCAGCCACCAGATCAGCGCCGGCTTCTGGCACGAGGACAACGACTTCGCCCAGGCGCGCCGCTTCTACGCCGAGACCCTGGCCGCGCCGTCGCGTGACCCGCTGGACTTCCAGTCCAACCCGTTCACCACCTCGTGGGAATACAAGTTCAACACCAAGACCACGACCGGCTACCTGCAGGACGTCTGGTCGGTGACCGACGCGTTCAAGGTCAACTTCGGCTTCAAGGCCATGAAGGTCGAGAACGAGGTCAAGTCGGTCGTCGGCAAGATGAACGGCAAGATCGAGAGCAAGGACAGCTTCCTGCCCCAGGTCGGCGCCGTCTACAGCCTGGACAACGGCGTCGAAGTGTTCGGCGGCTACACCGAGAACATGGCCGCCTTCGTGTCGGCCGCGACCTCGGGTCCGTTCGCCTCGCAGAACCAGACGGTCGTCGACTACGTCGCCAAGAACCTGAAGCCGGAAACCTCGAAGACCTTCGAGGGCGGCCTGCGCCTCAAGACCAGCCGCTTCCAGGGCGTCGCGGCCCTCTACCACGTCAAGTTCGACAATCGCCTGGACAGCGCCTCGACGGCTCCGCCGATCCTGGGCCTGCCGGCCGTGCTGTCGAACGTCGGCTCGGTCACCACCAAGGGCGTCGAAGTGGCCGGCGAGTTCCGCATGACCGACGAATGGTCGCTGTATGGCTCCTACAGCTACAACGACTCCAAGTACGACGACGACGTCCCGGGCGCCGGCGGCCTGGTGGCCATGAAGACCAAGGGCAAGGACGTGATCTACACGCCCAAGAACCTGCTGAAGGCCGAACTGAAGTATGACAACGGCGGCCTCTATGCCCGCGCCGGCCTCTCCTACGTCGGCTCGCGCTGGTACACGTTCGAGAACGACGGCGGCAAGGTCGACAGCTACACGGTCGCGGACCTGACGGTCGGCTATCGCTTCAGCGACAACGCCGCCCCGATGCTGCGCGGCCTGGAGATCCAGGCCAACGTCACCAACCTGAGCGACGAGGACTACATCTCGACGGTCGGTTCGGGCGGCGCCTCCAAGGCCGACCGCGCCGGCACGGCCATGACCCTGCTGCCGGGCGCCCCGCGCCAGGGCTACCTGACGATCAAGAAGCGTTTCTAGAACCCAACCCTTGTCATCCCGGAAGCCTCGCAGAGGCTGTCCGGGACCCAGGGCCGGCGCTCTGCGGTCGCACCTGGATCCCGGCTATCCGCTTCGCAGCGGGCCGGGACGACAAGAAGAAGTGGAGGGCCGGGAGCATGTCTCCCGGCCCTTTTTTTCATGTCCGGACACGAATTCACGGACGTCCCGACAGGCCTTTGCTGGCGCTGGCGGTCGACGCGAGGCTTGGTCGGGACATGACCGACATCACCTCCCCCGACATAACCCCACCCTCCGCCAACGCTTGGCGCGAGTTCGTCGAGATCCTCCGCACCGTGGGCTTGGCGCTCGCCATCGCCCTGATCCTGCGGGTCGTGATCTTCCAGCCCTTCACCATCCCCTCGTCCTCGATGGAGCCGGGACTGGTGACCGGCGACTACATCGTGGTCTCCAAGTCGTCGCATGGCTGGAGCCGGGCCTCGTTCCCGCTCAATCCGCCGCTGTTCAAGGGCCGGTTCCTGGAGCGCATGGCCCAGCGCGGCGACGTGGTCGTCTTCCGCCTGCCGCGCGATCCCGGCCAGACCTGGATAAAGCGCGTGATCGGCCTGCCGGGAGACCGCATCCACGTGCGAAACGGTCAGGTCTTCGTCAATGGCGTCGCCATCCCCCAGACGCCGCTGGGCATGACCCAGGATCACGACGCGCCGGACCGCACCGTTCTGCAACTGGGCGAGCGGACGTCGGACGGCCGCGCCTATGTCACCTATGACGGCGGGCCCGGCCAGCCGGGCGACGACGCCGGCGCCTATGTGGTGCCGGCGGGCCAGTATTTCGTGATGGGCGACAACCGCGACAACTCGCTGGACAGCCGCTTCGCGCCGTCAGCCGGCGGCGTCGGCCTGCTGCCGGCCGAGAACCTGGTCGGCCGCGCGAAATTCGTGCTGGTGTCGTGGCGACAGGGCGCGTCGCTGTTCAAGCCATGGACGTGGCTGGACCTGCAATGGGACCGGCTGCTGAAGCCGATCCGTTAGCGCCCGCTGAATTCCTCGAAGCTCAGATTGCCATCGTGGTTGGCGTCCAGGCGCTCGAAGGCCGCGTGTGAGGGCGTGGTCGGACGGGCGAGCGAGGGCGCGGCCACCGCGCCGACGGCCAGGCCCGCCAGCGCCGCCGCCATGGCTCGCCACGCTAGACCGGGGGCGCGGGGCTTGGCCACCCGCCCTTCCAGTTCCTGGTCGATAAAGACCCGCACCACCTCGCTGGCCGTGCGGTGTGTCTCCCGGCAGCGGGCCATGAAGGCGGTCTTGGTCTCGTACGGCAAACGGACCTCGAGCACTTCGCTCTTCTTGGGCTTGCCAGCGGCCATGTGGAGAAACCTCGCGACGTTCGTCCCTGACTATCATCTTCCGCGACGCGCAAAAAGAAAGCCCGGCCAAACGACCGGGCTTGAAGTCAATAGGGAGGAAACGCCCAAGAAGGGCAGAGGCGCTCGGCGCCTCACGGATCCCTGATAGCGCTAACACTCTGGATGGCGCAACCTCTTTTCGACGGCCGCGACGGCCTGCCGCACCTGGCCTTGACGGTCGTTCGCGCACGGCGGCGCTTTACGACGGCCGCGAGAGGTCATACCAATGTTACCGCTACCGATGCAGCAAGGTCGGAGTGGGGAGAAACGTCGATGAAGATGCTCGCGCGGCTAGCCGTATTCGGCGCGGCCCTGGTCCTGGCCCTTCCCGCCCACGCCGAGTCGCTAAAGAGCCCCCGCTGGGTCGGCGGCTGGGCCAGCGCCCAGATGGCGCCGGACGAGAAGAATCGCCTCGCCGCCGAGGACTATCCCGACGCCACCCTGCGCCAGATCGTGCGCCTGACCCTGGGCGGCGAGACGCTGCGGGTGCGCCTCTCCAACGCCTTCGGGACCGCACCCCTGACGATCAAGGCCGCCCATGTCGCCGTCTCGGCCGATCTCGCCAGCGCCCGCATCGACCCGGCCACGGACCGCGCCCTGACCTTCTCCGGCCGCGCGGAGGTGACCATCCCCGCCGGCGCCGACTACTGGTCCGATCCGGTGAGCCTGAAGGTCGCGCCGCTGACCTCGCTAGCGATCAGCCTCCACTACGCCGCCGCGCCCAGCGTCCAGACCGGCCATCCGGGGTCGCGGGCGACCTCCTACGTCCTGGCCGGCGATCACGTGGCCGCCGCCGATCTGCCCGGCGCCAAGACCGCCGACCGCTGGCTGCAGATCTCCAGCGTCGACGTGGTCTCGGCCAAGGCTCGCGCCATCGTGGCGCTGGGCGACAGCATCACCGACGGCTACGGCGTCCAGCCCAACACCAACCTGCGCTGGACCGACGGTCTGATCGAACGGCTGAAGGGCAAGAACATCGGCCTGCTGAACCTCGGCATCGGCGGCAACCGCGTGCTACTCGACGGCCTGGGTCCCAACGCCCTGGCGCGGTTCGAGCGCGACGTCCTCTCCCAGGCCGGCGTCACCCACGTGGTGCTGCTGGAAGGCGTCAACGATCTGGGAACCCTGACCCGGGAGGCGCCCGCCACGCCCGAAGCGCACAAGGCCCTCGTTGAGCAGGTCATCGCCGGCTACCGCCAGATGATCGACCGCGCCCATGGCCGGGGGATCAAGGTGATCGGCGCGACCATCCTGCCCTATGCCCGCTCGGCCTATTACCATCCCGGCCCGGAGAGCGAGGCCGACCGCCAGGCGATCAACGCCTGGATCCGCGCGCCTGGGAACTTCGACGGCGTGATCGACTGGGACAAGGCCCTGCGCGACCCCGCCAACCCGACCCACCTGCTGCCGGCCTATGACAATGACGGCCTGCACCCCAACCTGGCGGGCTACAAGGCCATGGCGGACGCGGTGCCGCTGAGTTTGTTCAACGCGACCAACAAATAATCCGATCTCCCCGGCGAAGGCCGGGGCCCAGATCCATCCGGGGAATCAGACGTGTACGCGCCCAAAACCTCAGCCAAACCCGCCAACGCTCAAGGGGCGATCTGGGTCCCGACTTTCGCCGGGGAGATCGGGAAGTGGGTGGGCGTTGCGTGCGTCGCGCTCATGGCCACCACCGCTCATGCGGCCGACAAACCCGTCATCGCCTTCACCTGGGACGACCTGCCCGCGCACAGCGCCCTGCCGTCGGGTGTGACGCGCGTCCAGATCGCCGCCGACCTGCTGAAGGCCGCCGCCGACGCCAAGGCTCCCGCCTTCGGGTTTATCAACGGCGTCCAGACCGAGCGCGAGCCGGCCTCGACCCCGGTGCTGAAGATGTGGCGCGACGCCGGCCAGCCCCTGGGCAACCACACCTGGTCGCACCAGAACCTGAAGGACCTGACGCCAGAACAGTTCGCCGCCGAGGCCGCCCGCAACGAGCCGATGTTGAAGAACCTGATGGCCGCCGAGGACTGGCGCTGGCTGCGCTATCCGTTCCTGTCCGAAGGCGACACGCCCGAGAAACGCTTGGCTGTGCGCGCCTGGCTGGCGGCCAACCACTACAAGATCGCCAGCGTGACGATGAGCTTCGCCGACTACGCCTTCAACGATCCCTATGCCCGCTGCGTGGCCAAGGGCGACAAGGCCGCCGTGGCCGAGTTGGAGAAGCGCTATCTGGACGCCGCGGCCGCCGTCGCCGACCGGGCGCGGGCGATGAGCAAGACGCTGTACGGCGCGGATATCCCCTATGTCCTGCTGATGCATGGCGGCGCCTTCGACGCGCGCATGGCGCCGCGCCTCTACAAACTCTACGCCAGAAGGGGCTTCGGCTTCACGACCCTCGCCAAGGCCGAGGGTCATCCGTTCTATCGAACCGACGTCGACCCCGGCCTGCCGCCCGAACCGACCACGCTGGAGGACGCCCTGAAGGCCAAGGGCCTGCCGGTCCCGCCCGATCCGGTGGATGTGAAGGCCGTCGGTGAAATGTGCCGCTGAGCGTTTCAAGGTCGCAACAACTTCCCTGCTGACAACGGCGACGCTCCCGCATAGCGTCCCGCGCCATGATCAAGCCCTCGCTCACGGCGCTCGCGGCCGTCCTCGCCCTCGCTACCCCCGCCATGGCGGAAAAACTCACCCCACAGCGCGTCTTCGCCGACCCCAACCTGAGCGGCCCGACCGCCAAGGGCGTGGCCCTGTCGCCGGACGGCAGGCGCGTCACCTATCTGAAGGGCAAGGCCGAGGCGGCCAATGTCCAGGATCTGTGGGCGGCCGACGTGAAGGGCGGCGAGCCCTATCGCCTGATCGACTCGGCGGCGCTGTCGTCGGGGGCCAAGGAACTGTCGGAGGCCGAGAAAGCCCGCCGCGAACGCGCCCGCGTCTCGGCCCGCGGCATCGTCGAGTACAGCTGGGACAAGCAGGGCCGCTTCATCCTGGTGCCGCTGGACGGCGACCTCTATCTGGACAGCATCGCCGACGGCAAGGTCACCCGCCTGACCGAAACCCCGGGCGACGAGGTCGACGCCAAGGTCTCGCCCAAGGGCGCGTACGTCAGCTACGTCCGTGACCAGAACCTCTACGTCAAGCCGGTTGCCGGCGGGCCCGAGAAGGCCCTGACCACCGAGGGCAAGGACGCCCTGTCGTTCGGCGTCGCCGAGTTCATCGCCCAGGAAGAACTCTCCCGCGCGACCGGCTACTGGTGGAGCCCCGACGAGGCCCACATCGTCTATGCCCGCGTCGACGAGAACGGCGTCGACATCGTGCCGCGCGCCGACATCGGCCCGACCGGCGCCACCGTGGTCAATCAGCGCTATCCTCGCGCTGGCCGTCCCAACGCCGTGGTCGACCTGTTCGTCCGCGACCTGGCCTCGGGCAAGGTCGTGCAGTTGGACCTGGGCGCCAACAAGGACATCTATGTCGCCCGCGTCGCCTGGGCCCAGGACGGCAAGACCGTCTATGTCCAGCGTCTCTCGCGCGACCAGAAGACCCTGGACCTGATCGCCTTCGACCCGGCCACCGGCGCGGGCAAGACCATCCTGACCGAGACCGACACCCACTTCATCGAGCTGCTCGACAACTTCAAGGCGCTGAAGGACGGGACCTTCCTGTGGGGTTCGGAACGGGACGGCGCCAGCCACCTCTACCGCTACGCCGCCGACGGCAAACTGATCGCCCAGATCACCAAGGGCGACTGGCCGGTCGACAGGCTGGAAGGCGTCGACGAGGCCCGCAAGGTCGCCATCTTCGGCGCCTCGATGGACAGCCCGCTGGAGCGCCGCATCTATGAGGTGAGCTACGCCAAGCCCGGCAAGCCCAAGGCCCTGACCTCGGGCGGCGGCTGGTGGTCGGCCAAGGTGGCCGAGGCTGGCGGCGCCTTCGCCGGCTCCTACAGCGATCCCAAGACCCCGCCTCAGACGGCGCTCTATTCGGCCGACGGCAAGCTTGTGCGCTGGATCGAGGAAAACAAGCTGGCCGAGGGCCACGCCTACTGGCCCTACGCCTCGACCCTGCCGGTTCCGGAATACGGCTCGCTGAAGGCCGCCGACGGCTCGGCCCTGTACTACGAGATCCTCAAGCCCATCGGCTTCGATCCGGCCAAGAAGTACCCGGCCATCGTCTCGGTCTATGGCGGCCCGCACGCCCAGAAGGTGACCAAGGCCTGGCACAGCGCGTCCGAGCGCACCTATCTCGAAGCCGGCTACGTGGTCTTCAAGCTGGACAACCGCGGCAGCGGCAACCGCTCGGCGGCCTTCAAGCGCGCCCTCGACCGCAACCTCGGCAAGGTGGAGGTCGACGACCAGCTGCAGGGCGCCAAGTTCCTGCAGAGCCTGCCCTATGTCGACGCCGACAAGCTGGGCGTGATGGGCTGGTCGTACGGCGGCTTCATGACCCTGATGCTGCTGACGGCCGACAACACCCCGTTCAAGGCCGGCGCGGCCGGCGCTCCGCCGACCGAATGGGGCCTCTACGACACGGCCTATACCGAGCGCTACATGGGTACGCCCGCCGACAATAAGGCCGGCTACGCCTATTCGGACATCAATACCCGCCTGGACAAGCTGAAGCCCGGCAGCCTGTTGCTGCTGCATGGCATGGCCGACGACAACGTGATCTTCGAGAACAGCACCCGCGTCATCGCGGCCCTGCAGAAGAAGGCCATCCCGTTTGAGATGGCGCTCTATCCCGGCGAGCGCCACAGCGCGCCCGGCAGCAAGACCAAGGGCCTCAGCGTGCTAAACACGCACCTGGAGTTCTTCGACCGCAAGCTGAAGGGCCAGTAGGCTCCAAGCCCCTCGCGCGGCCCCGTCACACAGGGCGCGCGAGGGGCCTGCGACTCAATGCTCCACCCACATGCCGCTTTGTCGCAGGCCTGAACCGCGAACCACGCTCTACGTTACGCCACAGTGGATTCCCGAGGAGCGCGTTGTGGCGAAGACGACCGACGAAGCCATCGAGCAGTTGATCGCGACCGTGAAGGAAGCGCTGGAGGACGGCCGCGCCTCGGCCTCGGAACTCGAGGAATGGCTGCTGGCGGCGATCATGCTGGAAGAGATGGGCCTGGAAGAACAGCGCGACGAACGTGACAACCGCACGTTCTCAAGCTGGATGCTGGCCAGCACGACGCTGCACTAGGCCGCTCCGACATTACGCCGAATTCACGCATCGCAGGCTAGCCGCGCTACAGACGTAGCGCTACACATGTAGCGGACACCGGATAACGGAAGCCGCCATGATCGAATCCCTCCCCCGACGCGAACGCGAGGTCTTCGAGACCCTCTGTCGCCTGGAGACCGGCGCCGTCGCCAACGTGCGTAGCGCCCTGTCCGACCCGATCAGCGACTCGGCCATCCGCACCATGCTCTCGCGCCTGGAGGCCAAGGGCCTGGTCGAGCGCGAGGCCGGTCCCGACGGCTTCGTCTACCGCCCCGCCCCGCAACCCGAGGCCGTCGCGGCCAGCGCGCTGAAGCGGGTCATCGACACCTTCTTCGCCGGCTCGGCCGCCAGCGCCGCCACCGCCCTCCTGGGCCTGGGTCAGCGCCTGACCACCGAGGAAGCCGCCGCCCTGGAGCGGGTCATCGACAAGGCCGTGGAGCGGCCCATGGAGGACAGGTCGTGACCTGGACGCTTCTCCTTTCGCTGCTGGTCAAGTCCAGCGTCGTCGCCGGCGCGGGCCTGGCCTGCGCCCGCTTCCTGGCCCAGCGCCCGGTCGACCGCGTGGACATCCTGCGCGCCACGGTTGGCCTGCTGCTGGCCATCCCCGTGATCATGAACGTGCTGCCGGCGCTGGACCTGGCCCTGCTGCCGCCGATCGCGCCCTACGTCCCGGTGGAAGGCGCGACCATGACCGGCGACGCGGTTTCGGTTCCCGTCGCCCCATCCTGGCCGCCGTCGGCCCAGTTGGTCGGCGGCCTGTGGCTGCTGGGCGTGGCGGCCGTGGTCGGCCAGTTGCTGCTGGGCCTGTTGACCCTCGACCGCTGGACCCGCCAGGGCTGTCCGGTCGAGCACCAGGCCTGGCTGGAGCCGCTGGAAGACCTGTCGCCCGAGGAAGACCGTCCGCGCCTGATCGCCAGCGAACGCATCACCAGTCCGTTGAGCTGGGGCGTCGCGCCCGGCTTCATCGTCGTCGATCCCGCCAGCCTGGACGAGCGTCACGCCGCCCGCGCCATCCTGGCCCATGAACTGGCCCACCTGCGTCGCCAGGACTGGATCTTCCTGATCCTGTCGCGCCTGGCCCTGGCGGTGTTCTGGTTCAACCCGCTGGTCTGGCGCCTGCACGCCGTGCTGGCCGAACGCTCGGAAGAAACCGCCGACGCCGTCGCGCTCGAGACCGTCGATCGCACCCTCTACGCCCGGACGCTGGTGCGCCTGGCGTCTCACCCCACCGCCCGCCTGATGAGCCCGCGTCCCGCAACCGCGATGGCCGCCAGCGCCCGCACGCTGAAGACAAGGATCGCCCACATCATGACCCATACCGCTTCACGTCGCCGCCCCGTGACCGTCGCCCTCAGCGTCGTCGCCCTGGCCGCAGTCGCCACGCCGCTGGCCGCCCTGGGCCTGACGCACCAGGAATGGGTCGCTCCGCCGCCGCCTCCGGTTCCCCCGTCGCCGCCCGCGCCGATGGCCGCGCCCCCGGCTCCCCCCGCCCCGCCGGTCAGCGCGCCCGCCGCGCCGATCCCGCCGGCGCCCCCTACCCCGCCGCCCGAGCCGCCCGCCTACAAGTCCGGCTACGTCTACAGCTACTACCGCGTCCTCACGGGCGCAGAGCGTGTGGCCGCCGACCAGGCGCGCGCCGAAGCCGACCAGGCGCGCCAGGAGGCCGAACAGGCCCGTATCGAGGCCGATATCGAGCGTCGCCAGGCCGACCAGAACCGTGTCCGCGCCGACGAAGCCCGTCGCCTCTCGGACATGGCGCGCGCCCAGGCCGACGTCGCCCGCCAGGCCGCCGAGGGCGCGCGGATGGGCGCCGAACAGGCCCGCCTCGCCGGCGAGCAGGCTCGCATCATCGGCGAACGCGCTCGCGAGCAGGCCATGCGTCAGGTCGCCAACGCCCGCATCCACATGGCCAACGGCGCCGTGCAGATGCGGCGCGGCGCCCAGCAGATGCGCGAGGAAGCCGTCCGCCTGCGCGACCCGGCCTATCGCGCCAAGCAGATCGCCGAAAACCGCGAGCGCGGCGGCACGGTCACCGACGCCGAACTGCGCGACTTGGCCGAGACGTTGCCGGACAAGGCCAAGGACATGGAGCGCCGAGCCGACGAGTTGGAAGCCCGGTCGCGCAAGCCGAGCTGAGATCCCCCAATCTGAGGCGACAACGGCGCTTGACTTCCGTAGCGAAAGAAAACGAACCTCTTTCGCATGACGCTCTACACCGACCTGATCGCCGCCGTCGCCGCCACCGAGTCCGGCTTTTCCGCCTTCGTCACCGACGACTGGAAGCAGGGCCGGACCACCTATGGCGGGCTGTCGGCGGCGCTCTGCGTCGAAGCGGCGCTGCGGACCTTCCCGGAGGCCCCGCCCCTACGCTCGGCCCAGTTCGCCTTCGTCGGCCCCGCGTCTGGAGAACTGGCCATCCAGGTCAAGCCGCTGCGCCAGGGCAAGTCGACCCTGTTCGTCGCCGTCGACCTGGTCGGCGAGCAGGGCGTAGCCACCCACGGGGTCCTGACCTTCGGCGCGGCGCGGGCCTCGACGCTGTCGCACAGCGAGGTCCCCGCCCCTGACGTCGCGGCGCCCGAGGCCTGCGAATCCTTCTTTCCGGAGAGCCGCCAGGGCGCGCCGCATTTCTCGGCCCAGTTCGAGGTGCGCAAGGCGGGCGGCACGCGACCGCTGGCCGGCGGGGCCCCCGAATACCTGCTGTGGATCCGTCACCGCGACCCAGCGGCCCGCTCGCTGTCGGCCCTGATCGCCCTGGCCGACATGCCGCCGCCCCCGGCCATGGCGCTGTTCACTCAGTTCGCCCCGATCTCGACCATGACCTGGGCCATGGACGTGGTGGGCCTTCCCGCCGAGGACGACGACGGCTGGCGCCTGTTGCGCACCAAGGCCGAGACCGTCGGCGAAGGCTATTCGACCCAGGAGATGCACCTTTGGGACCGGAATGGCCTCCCGCTGGTCCTGGCGCGCCAGAACGTAGCGGTCTTCGCCTGAACAACCGCCCCCGCCCTTCGACAGGCTCAGGGCGAGGGCTACTTTTGAGCCGCTCGATGGAAACCTCATCCTGAGCTTGTCGAAGGGCGAGGTTTCGGGCCACGGTCCCGGCTCGAATTCGGGGAAACGTCCATGACCAAGTTCGCCTGCCTGCCTTCCGCATATTTGGCCGGCGCCGCCGCCCTCGCCCTGCTCGCCGGGACCGCGCAAGCCCAGACCGCCGAACAGGCGACCAAGGCCTATCTCGCGGTCATCAAGGACAAGAACCCCGTCCTGCACGCGGTGATCGCCACCAACCCAAACGCCCTTTCCGACGCCAAGGCTCTCGACGCCGAGCGCAAGGCCGGCAAGGTCCGCTCGCCCCTGCACGGCGCGCCGATCCTGCTGAAGGACAATATCGAGAGCGCCGATCCGCTGCCCACCACGGCCGGCTCACTGGCGCTGAAGGACAACATCACTGGCCGCGACGCGCCGATCGCCAAGCGCCTGCGCGACGCGGGCCTGGTCATGCTGGGCAAGGCCAACCTGTCGGAATGGGCCAATATCCGCTCGGGCAAGTCGATCAGCGGCTGGAGCGCGGTGGGCGGCACGGTGCGCAATCCGTACGTCCTGGACCGCAGCGCCTGCGGCTCGTCCAGCGGCTCGGCCGCGGCGGTGGCGGCGGGCCTGGCGCCCCTGGCCATCGGCACCGAAACCGACGGCTCGATCACCTGCCCGGCCGCGATCAACGGCCTGGTGGGCCTCAAGCCGACCGTGGGCCTGGTATCGCGCACCCATATCGTGCCGATCAGCCACAGCCAGGACACCGCCGGCCCGATGACCGCCACGGTCGAGGACGCCGCCAAGGTGCTGACCATCATCGCCGGCGGCGACCCCGCCGATCCCGCGACCAGAGAGGCCGACGCCCGCAAGACCGACTATGCGGCCGGCCTCTCCAAGGACGCGCTGAAGGGCGTCAAGCTGGCCGTGGCCCGGTTCTACACGGGCTATTCGCCCAACACCGACGCCGTGTTCGAGGCGGCGCTGAAGGACCTGCGGGACCAGGGCGCGATCCTGGTCGATGTGAAGGACTTCGATGAAGGCCCGATCGGCAAGGCCGAGGGCGTGGTGCTCTACACCGAGCTGAAGGCCGACATGGCCGCCTATCTCTCCTCGACCGATCCGAAGAAGGTCCCCAGCCGCACGCTGGCCGACCTGATCGCCTTCAACAAGGCGACGCCCAAGGAGTTCGAATGGTTCGGCCAGGAGAGCTTCGAGCGGGCCGAGAAGACCAAGGGCCTCTCCGATCCCGACTACCTGAAGGCCCTGGCGGATTCGAAGCGCCTGGCCGGCCCCGAGGGTATCGACAAGATTCTCAAGGACACCGGCGCGGTGGCGATCGTCGCCCCGACCACCGGCCCGGCCTGGACCATCGATCCGCTGAACGGCGACAACTATGGCGGCTCGTCGACCACCCTGCCCGCCGTGGCTGGCTATCCGCACCTGACCGTGCCGATGGGCGCCGTCACCGGCCTGCCGGTCGGCCTCTCGTTCATCGGCCCGGCCTGGAGCGAGAAGCTGCTGCTGGGCCTGGGCTACGCGTACGAGCAGGCGACGCACCATCGCAAGGCGCCGACCTTCATCAAGACGATCGCACCGTAGAGGCTACGGGACCTTCGGCCGGACCACCTCGATCGGCGGCGGGGGCGGCGTGACCTCGTGCCGGTTCGGGGCCGAGGGCGGCGGCGGGCCGGACGGCGGGTAGTACGGCGCGTATGGACGCCCGTCCGCGCAGGCCGCCACGGTCAGCGCGGCCAGGATCAGCAGGGCCGCGGGCCTCAGCATCGACGCCCGCCGGCGCTGGGCGGACCGAACAGGCCCGTGCCCGACCGGAAGCAGTAGTTCTCGTAGCGCGGATCCCAGACGTCGGTCCGGCCGTCGGCGCGGGTGAACTGGTAACGCTCGCCGCGGTCGTCGCGGCCGCTGAGGGTCACCTGGCCCGGACGCTCGGAGGTAACGCCGTAGGACTCGCCGGTCAGGCCGTCGACCGCGCAGGACGACACCAGGCCCGGCCGGCTGAGGTCGCCCGACAGCCCCGCGGCCGAGCCGGTCTGGGCGTTGTAGGCGGCCACGTCCGTGCCACCGCCGCGTTGGCCGCCGACGAACACCTGGGTGCCGGTGGCGCTGTCATAGGTCATGATATCCGGCGCCTGGCCGGTGATCGGCGCGCCGCAGATGTCGTGGCGCCTGGGCGAGTAGCCTTGGGGCGCGTAGCCTTGCGGCTGTCCCTGCGGCGCGGCGTAGGTCGGCGCGTAGCCGCCGCCGCTCTGCTGGGCGAAGGCCTGCGTCGAGATCAGGGTCGAGGCCGCGACGGCGGCGGCGACCAGACCATGGGCCAGCTTGCTCATTTGGGGGCTCCCCCTTGTTGCGGCGCCAGGGACCGAGGCGGCGGCGCGCCCGCCAGGCCCGTCGCGGCGGCGTCGTTGGCGAGGTCGGCGGGACCCGAACTCATGGCCAGCGGCGCGGGACCGATCGATGGGGCTGGCCAGTAGGTTTCGTAGTCGAGACGGGCGCGGTCGCGCTGGGTGCGATAGAGCTCCGGCGCCTCGAACCACGGGCGGCAGGTCAGCTCGCCGTCGAAGAAGCCGCTGACCAGCGCCTTGCACCCCTCGGGGCGGGCGTAGATACGGTTATCGACCGCGCGGATCTGGCCGCCGGCGTCGGCATAGATGCCCGAGCGCATGACTCCGACGATCTTGTTGTTGGCGGCGTAGACCACGCCCGAGGCGACGTAGAGGCCGACATCGGTCGCCTCCAGCTCGCCCTCGTTCAGGCGCAGATTGGCGTTCTCGACCGTCACGGCCCAGTCGCTGTCGCGGACCACGGGGCGCAGCAGGGTCGTCTCGTCGCCGCCGCCGATATAGACGCCGCGCGAGAAGCCATCGACATACAGGCCGTCGATGGTCACCAGTTGCTGGCGGTTCATGCCGCTGAGCACGAAGCCGGCCGAGTTGCGGGTGCGCGAGGAGCCGGTCCAGTCGCCCAGGCGGACTATGCGGATGTCGCGCAGGCGGCTGTCGCCCGAGGTCTCGAAGGCCCCGCCGATGGCGGCGGCGGCGATCTCCACGTCCTGGGCCATGATCGTGCCGGTGGCCTTGACCACGGCGGAGCGCGTGCGGCCGATGAAGGCCACGCCGGCCATCTCGATGCGGCTGTCGCCCACGTCGAAGGCCGAGGCGTCGCCGTCATAGCGAACCGTGACGTTCTTCAAAGCGATCTCGGTGGCGCGGCCGGTGATGCACGAGGACGAACCCGCGCGCGAGGCCTCGATGCCCAGGCCTTCCAGCACGACATATTGCACGCCCGGCTGGATGCGGATGCAGGGCTGGCCGGCCGGGGCCACCAGGATCGGGCGATCCAGGCCGGGCGAGTAGTTGCGCACGACGATGCTGACCGACTGGGTGATGTTCAGCGAGTCGACGCAGGCCCCGCCATTGGTCGAGGTCAGGGTCAGGGTGTCGCCGTCATAGAGCCGCGCCAGGGTCTGCGAGACCTGGCCGGGATAGGCGTAGTCGCAGTTGATCTCGCGCGGCGCGTAGCCGCCATAGCCGGGACCATAGCCGCCGCCCGCCACGCAGCGGCCACGCGAGCGGTAGTAGCCGCGGGCGCAGGGACGCGGCTTGGCGTAGCGCACCTTGCAGCCCTGCGAGAGGTTCGGCTGGATCAGCAGGCCGAAGCACGGGCGGATCTGCTGGTCGATCTTGGCGTCCGGCGAGGCGATCGCGATCTCGGGCGCGGCGGCCGCGACGCCGAGGATCAAGGCGGCCCAAAGCGCCAGCAGGCGGCTGAGGCTGCGCATCTAGAAGTCCCTTTCGCTGTACGGACGGCCGCGATCGGCCGCAGGCCGGGGCGGACGCGAGACCTGGGCCAGCAGCTGCTGCAGCCGATAGGCCGACGGCTTGAAGCCCGAGAGGGCTCCGTCGATCTGGTAGACCACCGCCTTGGCGCGATCCTGGTCGGCCACGCCCTGCAGGCCCAGGGAGAAGAAGGTCGACATGGCGTACTTGGCCTCGGCCGAGCCCTGGCGCTCGGCTTCCTCGTACCAGTGATAGGCCCGGGCGTAGTCGCGCGGGACGCCGACGCCTTCGGAGTACATCACCGCCAGCACCAACTGGGCCTTGGACGAGCCGTTGACAGCGGCATACTGGATCGCTCGCACCTTTTCGATCGAGGACAGGCGGCCGTTGGCCGGCCGGCCCAGCATCGATTCCAGGGTCTGGGCGTCGTTGACGCTGAGCAGCTTCTCGTCGAGCACCGCCGACGGGATCACCCGCAGGTACGACAGCGCCTCGGCCACGTGGACGAAGGGCAGTTCGTTGATCCGGCTCAGCGCCGCCTCGCGCGCCTCGCCCGACAGGTCGGACTCGTCGGAGTGCGGCACGCCCGAGTCGGGCGATTCCGGCGGATAGAACTCGTAGGGCGGGATCCAGCGCTTGGCCTTGGTCTCTACGAACGAGCCGTACGAGGCCCGCTGCGGCGAGCTGCGCTCGAAGTCCTTGAGCATGACATAGGCCGACACGTCGCCGGTCTGCACCGCCAGGTAGTTGTAGAGATAGGCGTCGACATCGTTGCGACGGAACAGGTCCAGGGCGGCCGGCGCGCCAGGCTGGCTGGGCTTGCCGTAGGCCTGGATGGCCTGGAGATTGTCGGACGGCTCGCCGAACGGGCCGAAATAGGCGTCGTGGATCCGCGCCAGGGTTCGGAACCCGCCGGCGCCCTGGGCCGAGAGCACGTAGATCACCCGGTTACGGACCTTCTCGCGCTCCTCGGTCGACATGCGCGACAGCAGGCGGTCGAGGGCGAAATAGGCGCTGCGGCGCTCGAACGCGCGGCAGTCGTCGAAGCGCGACACGGCCTTCGATTCGGAGCCCCGGCGCTCATAGGACGAGATCGGCGCGTAGCCGCCGTCGTTGGACAGGGCCATGGCGTACCAGACGGCCGCCTCGACCGGATCCTCGAGGTTCTTGTCGACCGCGCGCTGGCCCTCGTAGCGGCGGGCCAGCTCCAGCTGGGCGAAGAAGTCGCCGCGGAAGCCGCCCTGTCGCAGGGCGCGAATCTCTTGCTGCTGCTGATTGAACTGGCCCGAGACCCCCTGCGCCGCCTGCGGACGAGGGCACGCGCTGGCGCGCTTGTGGAACCAGAAGCTGGGGCCCGTGTCGCAGCCCACCAGCGGGATCACCACCGCCGCCACGATCGCGCCCACCGGGGCGCGACGCAGCAGGGCGGAGCGGCTGGCGAACGCGCGCTCGGCCGCTCCACGGAGCATCCGAAGGCGCGCAAGTGCGTCGCCGGCCTCGCGCATGAATCCCCCTTCAGCCCAGCCCGTTAACCATAAAACAACGATCTCTCATGTGCCCGGGAGTGATGACTGTCAAGCTCAGCTCAACCCATCCAGCAATGAAGACTTTGTCACGACAGTCCGGGTTCGCCCGGCAGGCGAATTTCCCGGATTTCGCGCGACTTCACCGCGCACGGAACATCTTCCAAACATCGAAAAGCCGACAGCTAACCTCGTCAGCTGCCGGCTTCTGCGTATCGACGGAAGACGAAGATTCGACGAAATCAGCGTCCGGTCGGCATGTCCTTGAACGCTACGTCCTTGTCGACGCGCACGTCGCCGGGCAGGCCCAGCACCCGTTCGGCGATGATGTTCTTGAGAATCTCGTCGGT
Organism: Caulobacter sp. GW822-FHT01G02; assembly: GCF_058802865.1. NCBI lineage: Bacteria > Pseudomonadati > Pseudomonadota > Alphaproteobacteria > Caulobacterales > Caulobacteraceae > Caulobacter > Caulobacter sp. GW822-FHT01G02. The sequence continues at coordinate 570,069 of NZ_JBXAON010000001.1, read as the reverse complement.
GCCGCCGGCGATGCGCAGGCCCGGAGCCCACATCAGGCTCTGCTGGAACGCCGCTTCGGCTGGAGCCTGGTCGGGATCAACGAGGATCCCGTACTGGTCCTCCATCTCGACGGCGGTATTGGCCATCTCCTGCAGCTGGTTGGCCGAGATGATCTTGCCGATCGAGCTTTCCGGCCCCGGCGTCTGGCCGCGCGACAGGGCGGTCATGGTGCGGAAGCGGGTGAACTTCAGCCCCTCGGACTGGACGTACCAGTCGGCCAGCTTTTCGCGGAACGCCTGGTCCTTGATCGCCGGACCGGTGGGGCCGGCAATATCCTGAGCCAGCTTCATGACCTCGCGATAGTTCGGGCCGGCCGAGCCGCCGACGGCCAGGCGCTCGTTCATCAGGGTGACCAGGGCCACCTTCCAGCCGTCGCCGACCTCGCCCAGGCGCTGGCTGTCCTTGACGCGCAGGTCGGTGAAATAGACCTCGTTGAACTCGCGCCCGCCCGACATCTGATGGATCGGCCGGCACTCGACGGCGGCGTCCTTCATGTCGATCCAGAACATGGTCAGGCCCTTGTGCTTGGGCACATCGGGGTCGGTCCGGGTCAAGAGGATGCCGTAGTCGCAATAGTGGGCGCCGGTGGTCCAGACCTTTTGGCCGTTGATCACCCACTCATCGCCGTCCTTGACGGCGCGGGTGCGCAGGGCCGCCACGTCGGAGCCGCCGGCCGGTTCGGAGAACAGCTGGCACCAGATCTCCTCGCCCTTCACGGCCGGCGAGACGAAGCGTTTCTTGGTGTCGCTGTCGGCGAAGGCCATGACCGTGGGCACGCACATGCCCAGGCCGATGGTGAAGTAGCCGTAGCCCAGGCCCGCCTTGCCCTCTTCCTGGCCGAAGATCACCGACTGGATCGGCGTGCCGCCGCCCCCGCCGATGGCCGCGGGCCAGGTGATGCAGGCATAGCCGGCGGCGGCCTTGGTGGCCTGCCAGTCCTTGGCGGCGGCCATGTGCTCGGGCGTGTTGGGCTTGAGTTCGCCGAACTTGGCGCGGTGCGCGGCGGCGTTTTCGGCCAGCCAGGCGCGAGCCTTTTCGCGGTAGGCGGCTTCCTCGGGGGAATCGTTGAAATCCATGGTCGTTTCCTCGCCTTACGCCGCGTTCTTCTTTTCGAGTTCGCTCACCAGCCGCTCTTTCCAGAGCTTCGGCGCGCCCGCCACCAGGCTCAGCTGCCGCGAGCGACGGTAGTAGAGGTGGCAGTCGACGTCCCAGGTGAAGCCCATGCCGCCATGGACCTGGATGTTTTCCTTGCTGGCGAACCAGAAGGCTTCCGAGGCGGCGATGCGGGCGGCCGAGGCCGCGATCGGCAGCTCGGGAGCGTCGTCGTTCAGGGCCCAGGCGCCGTAATAGGCGTTGGAGCGGGCGACCTCGTTCTTGACGTACATGTCGGCCAGCTTGTGCTTGATCGCCTGGTAGCCGGCGATCACGCGGCCGAACGCGTAGCGGCCCAGGGCGTACTCCTTGGCCATCTCAAGACACCGGTCGGCGCCGCCCAGCTGTTCGAAGGCCAGCAGCACGGCGGCGCGATCGAGGATCGCCTGGACGATGTCGAAACCCGCGCCGGCCTCCCCCACCCGCTCGGCGACCGCGCCGTCGAACACGATCTTGGCCACGCCGCGCGTGGGATCGAGGCTCTTCAGGGTCTCGCGCTTCACGCCCGCCTGCTTCAGATCGACCAGGTAGAGGCCCGGGCGGCCGCCTTCGCTGGCCAGGACCAGGGCGGTGTCGGCGACGTCGCCGTCGGTGACCGGGATCTTGGTCCCCGAGAGCTTGCCGCCCTCGACCCGGCACTGCAGTGTGTTCGGACCCACGACGCCCGGACCTTCGGAGGTCGCCAGGCAGCCGATCATCTCTCCGGCGGCGATGCGCGGCAGGATCGCGGCCTTCTGGCCGTCCGCGCCGTGGGCCATGATCCCTTCGGCCAGGATGTAGACGGTGGAGGCGAACGGGATCGGCGCGATGGCGCGGCCCAGCTCCTCGGCGATGGCGCACAGCTCGATGCGACCCAGGCCCAGCCCCCCGTGCTCCTCGGGGATCGCGGCGCCCAGCCAGCCCTGCTCGGCCACGCCTTTCCAGAGTTTCTCGTCGAACGAACGGTCGGCATTGTCCAGCACGCCGCGCACGACGGCGACGTCGCAATTGCCGGCGAGGAACTTGCGCGCCTCGTCCTTCAGGAACTTCTGGTCGTCGGAATAGTCGAAATCCACTTGGAGCCTCCCTGGACCGCGCTCTTCGGCGGGTCGCGGGAGTCACACTGAACGACGTTCACGCGAAGGGAAAGATTGACCCGGCGTCAAGAATTTCAGGTTCTTATGCGCGTCTGTCAGCGCATTCGGACGTTACTCAACGGCATGGCCAAGACCGTCTTCCAGAAGAACCAGAGGGTGTGGGTCGAGAGCGTCGGCTGCTGGGCCACGGTCGACAGGATCGTGCCCATCTGGGCCAAGGGCTTCGACGAGCCCGTGCGGGTCACCTACGACGTCGGGCTGAACCGCGAGTTCCAGGCCCACGAACTGAAGGCCGAGGACAAGGTCGATCCGCAGGATGGCGGCCTCGACTCCAACTGGCGGGTGCTGCGGGCCCGCAACAAATGGCAGCAGGAGGGCGACTGCGCCCACCATCCCTATCCGGGCACCTATCCGGTCGTGGTCACCGACGCCCAGGACTGGGGCGGCTGGCGCACCCCGGGCGCGGAGTACGACCGCGACCCACACAAGATGGAATATCAGGCCCGGCTGATCGCCAGCGCCCCGCGCCTGCATGCGATCGCCCGGGAACTGCTGACCCTGGTGGCCGACAATCCCGAGGACGCGCCGCCGGCCCTGACGGGCCTGGCCCATAAGATCGCGGCGATCGAGCGCTACCTGCAGGAAGCGCCCGCCGCCGGACCTAGCTCGGACTAGTTAGAAGCGCCGACCGAAGCCGACCGAGAACACCAGCGGGTCAAGCTTGACCTTGGACTTCAGCGCGCCACCGTTGATCTTGGCGTCAGTGTCGAACCAGATCTTCTTGACGTCCAGGTTCAGGCTGTAGGCGGCGTTGATCGGGATGTCCGCGCCAGCCTGCAGGGCGTAGCCGAAGCCGTCGTCCAGATCGACCGTGAAGCCGTTCTTGTCCTTGCCGCTGTAGAACAGCATGTAGTTCAGGCCCGCGCCGACATAGGGGCTAAAGCGCGCGCCCGGCAGCGGGTGATACTGCAGCGAGACGACCGGCGGCAGGACCCAGGTCTTGTGGACCGCGACGTCCGTGCCCGGGCCGACGGCCTTGACCGTGTGCTGGGTGGTGCCGGCGATCACCTCGATGGCCAGCTTGTCGGTCAGGAAGTAGCTGAGACCGATCGTCGGCTTGATGTCGTCCTTGACGTCGGCCTTGAGGCCGGTGGCGGCGCCAGCGGCGGTCAGGATCGGATTGCCCGCGTCCGGCGCGACGTCGGTCACCCGAACGTTCAGGACGATATCGCCCTTGGCTTTCGGCGTCACCGGCTCGGCGGCGAAGGCGGGCGCGGCGCTCAGGCCGGCCGCCACGGTCAGGGCCAGGAAGAGTTTGGTGGTCATCGGTATCCCCTTTACGACCTCGTTGTGTCGAAAGGGGTTTGCGCCTGTGTACGGTCGGTTTCGTTGACGCCGCTCAAGAAAAGACCACAAAAAGCTTGCGGTTATTACGTAGTCGCGTCCGGCTTTGCCTTAAAGTTTCCCTGCTTCCAGGCCAGCCACAGCACGATAATCGCCACCAACGTGCCGACGACCATGGCCGGCAGCGAGGCCTCGGGACCAAAGGCGCCGCCGCTGAGAAACTCCGGCGCGCCGGGCTTGGGCTTGCTGACCAGCCAGCTCTCGGTGACCGGGATGCCCGACACCGACGCGCCCCACACCCAGCCTTGGGTGAAGTTCCAGGCCGCATGAACGCCGACCGACATCCACAGGCGTCCGGTCAGCAGATAGAAGCCAGCCAGCATCAGCCCCGCCTCGATGGCGATAGCCGCGGCGGCGACCGGCGTGGCGTTGGGGTTGGCCAGGTGCAACGCCCCGAACAGGGCCGCCTGCACGATCAGCGCCGGCCAGATCCCGAAGGCCCGCATCAGCAGGCGCAGGAGGATGGCGCGCATGATCAGCTCCTCCATGAAGCCGGACTCGATGGCCATGGCGATGGTCGCCCAGGCCGAGGCCGCGCGCGGACCGCTGATGTCATAGACGCCCAGCAGGTAGAGCCCGCCCACGGCCGCGCTCAGCATCAGCGCTCCGATCACCAGGCCGATGGCCAGCTCGGCCGGCATCCGGCGCAGGTCCAGCTCCTCGGGCCATCGCCCCTCGGCCAGCCTGACCACGCCCGCGTAGAGGCCAAAACCCGCGCAGCAGATCGCCAGCACCTCCAGCACTTCGAGGAGATGACCGCCCTTCTTGAACATCGGGTTGGCCACCATCTGGGCGCCCGCATAGACGATGCTGAACAGCACGAAGAGCAAAACCATCCAGCCCAGGGCCCGCAGCCAACGCAGCGGTCCCGGATGCAGGAACCGCTTGCGCCCGACTTCCAGCCCCGCCTGACCGCCCGTGATTTCGCTCGTCATCGCCAAGCCCCCTCCCGCCTAAGCTCAAGCCGGCACTGACCATTAATTTGGGCTTGGCCGTCAAGGTCCTCTCGCGGAGGTCGTCCGGTACGACTAAGTTGGACGGATGCGCACCGACACGCCCCAAGCCGTCCGTCTGGCGGACTATCGTCCGTTCCCGTTCTCCATCGAGACGACCCGGCTGGTCTTCGACCTGCATCCGTCCCAGACCCGGGTGAAGGCCGAGCTCGCGGTGCGCCGGACCGGCGCGAAGGACGAGCCGCTGGTGCTGAACGGCGAGCGGCTGAAACTGGTGTCCGTGGCCGTGGACGGCCAAAGCCTGAGCGCCAACCAGTATGTCGTCGACGCCGAGCAGCTGACCATCCCGGACCTGCCCGACCAGTTCGTCCTGACCACCGAGGTCGAGATCGATCCGGAGGCCAACAAGGCCCTGATGGGCCTCTACATGTCGGGCGGCCGCTTCTGCACCCAGTGCGAGGCCGAGGGCTTCCGCACCATCACCTACTTCCCCGATCGCCCCGACGTCCTGAGCCGCTACAGCGTGCGCATCGAGGCCGATCGCAAGTTCACGCACCTGCTCAGCAACGGTAATCTGATCGACTCGGGCGCCCTCGCGGACAATCGGTTCTTCGCCGAGTGGGAGGACCCGTTTCCCAAGCCTTGCTACCTGTTCGCCCTGGTGGCCGGCCACCTGGACGTGCTGACCGACAAGTTCATCACCATGAGCGGCCGCGAGGTGGCGTTGCGGGTGTTCGTCGATCCCGGCCAGGCTTCGCGCGCGGCCTATGCCCTGGACAGCCTCAAGCGGGCGATGAAGTGGGACGAGGACACCTTCGGCCGCGAGTACGACCTCGACCTGTTCATGATCGTCGCCGTCCGCGACTTCAACTTCGGAGCCATGGAGAACAAGGGGCTGAACATCTTCAACAGCTCCCTGCTTCTGGCCGATCCGCAGACAGCGACGGACCTGGACTACGAGCGCATCGAGGCGGTCGTGGCCCACGAATATTTCCACAACTGGACCGGCAACCGCATCACCTGCCGCGACTGGTTCCAGCTGTGCCTGAAGGAAGGCTTCACGGTCTTCCGCGACCAGAGCTTCAGCGCCGACCAGCGTGGCGCGACGGTGGAGCGGATCAAGGCCGTCCGGGCTCTGCGCGCGCGCCAGTTCGCCGAGGACGCCGGCCCCCTCGCCCACCCGGTGCGACCGTCCAGCTATATGAAGATCGACAACTTCTACACCGCGACGATCTACGAGAAGGGCTCGGAGATCATCCGCATGCTCAAGACCATCCTCGGCGCCGAGGCGTTCCGGAAGGGCAGCGATCTCTACTTCCAGCGCCACGATGGTCAGGCGACCACGGTCGAGGCCTTCATCGCCTGCTTCGCCGAGGCGGCGGGCCGCGACCTGTCGGGCTTCTTCGCCTGGTATGAGCAGGCGGGCACTCCGGCGGTGACGATCGAGACTAACTATGACGAGACCGCCAAGGCCCTGACCCTGAACCTAACCCAATCGACCGCGCCAACGCCGGGCCAGCCCGACAAGAAGGCCCTGCCGATCCCGATCGCCATCGGCCTGCTGTCGGAGGCCGGTGAGCCGATGCGCGACACCGAGGTGGTCTTGCTGGACAAGGACACCCTGACCGTCCGCTGGGAGAACGTGCCCAGCAGACCGGTCCTGTCGGCCTTGCGCGGCTTCTCGGCCCCGGTGAACCTTTCAACCGACGCGCGAGCGCCCGACAGCTACGTGCTGTTCGCCGCCGACCCGGATCTCTTCAACCGCTGGGAGGCTGGTCAGACCCTGGCCCGCGACCTGATCCTGACCCGCGCGGCCGGGGCCCCCGACGAGGTGGGCGAGGAGCGCTACGCCGACGCGCTGGGCCGCGCCCTGGTCGACGACGCCGCCGAGCCGGCCTTCAAGGCCTTGCTCTTGGCCCTGCCGTCCGAACAGGACCTGGCCCTGATGTCCGAGCCAGCCGACCCGCCGGCCCTGCACGAAGCCCGGAACGCCCTTCGCACGCGCGTCGCCATCCACCTGGGCGACCTGCTGCGTCGCCTGCACGGCGAGATGCAAGGCGACGCCGAGTTTTCCGTCAGCGCCGAAGCGGCCGGTCGCCGCGCCCTGCGTAACGCCTGCGCCAACATGTTGTCGGCCGATCCCACCGCCGACAACCTGTCGCGCTTGGTCGGCCACTACACCGCCGGCGGGAACATGACCGATCAGATCGGCGCCCTGTACGCCATGGTGGCCAGCGGAGACGACCAGAGGGAGATAGCGCTGGCCAATTTCCATGGCGCTTGGCGCAAGGAGCCGTTGGTGCTCGACAAGTGGTTCGCCGTGCAGGCTCAGGATCCGTCGGAAATCGCTCTTGATCGGGTGATCGCCCTGACGAAGCATAAGGACTTCGAGCCGACCAATCCCAACCGCCTGCGGGCCCTGGTCTCGACCTTCGCCAACTTCAATCCGGCGCGTTTCCATGATCCCAGCGGCGCGGGCTACCGCTTCCTGGCCGATCAGATCCTGGCGGTGGACGGGTTCAACCCGATGACGGCCGCGCGTCTGGTCGAACCGCTCGGCAACTGGCGGCGCTACAAACCCGAACTGGGCAAGCTGATGCGCGAACAGCTGGAGCGGGTCGCGGCCCACCCGGACCTGTCCAAGAACGTGCTGGAACTGGCGACCAAGGCGCTTGGCTGACGCCGCTTTTCGGGATTCGCTCGGCCCTATATTGCGACCAATGGGCCCATACGGACCGAATCCGCCTTTCCGGCGGTGACGGAGCGGTTTGCGGTACGGTAGATTCACCATCTCGGCGAAGTGACTCGCCCTGAGGTCTGTACCTGACAGGTCTCGGATTTGGGATTGGAGCGCGCGACGCGCGCTCCGGGGATCGACGGGAGCCGCGCGGTTTGGACAGGGGCTTAGCGAGACACGGGGGGACGGCGTCCGCCGGACCGACCGCGCCCGCGGCCGTGCGCGCCAAGTCCGTCCAGGCCCCGTCGCAGGGGTTCATCCGCATCGCCATCCTGGCGGCCCTGCTGCTGCTGGCCGTCTATACCGCCTTCGGCGTCAAGCGCCTGCAGCAGGAGGCCTCGGCCCAGCCGGGCGGCGCGCCGCTGTCGGCCAAGGCCGGGCTGATCGCCGGCCGCGTCGAGGCCAACCTCGCCGCTCAGCGCGCTGGTCTGTCAGCGGCCGCCGACATGCTCAGGCGCGATCCGGGCGCGACCATGGACGCCGCCGAGACCGCCCTACGCGCGGCTGGCGGCGAGGCCGCGGCCGTCGCCGTGGTCAGCCCCGCCGGCGTCGTCTCTGTCGCCGGCCGCGACGACGGCGCCGACTGGAAGGGCGCGGCCCAGGCCGCCGCCGCCTCGGGCCGCACAACCTGGACCGGTTCGGTCGGCGAGACCGGCCGGCTCTACGTCGCCACCACAGCCACCCTGGACAAGACCCGCGCCTTCGTGATCGCCAGCGGCGACGCCTCGCGTCTGATCGACGAACCCGAGAAGGGCGACAGCGGAGCCCTGGCCCTGCCCAGCGGCGCGCTGATCGCCGCCCGCGGTCGCGCCGCCCAGGGCGCCACCACCTTCCGCGAGGCCTTCGCCCTGTCGCCCGACGATGTCGTCGGCGGCCCCGTCGCCCTGCGCGGCCAGGCCGCCGATGGCGCGGCGCTGGATATCGCGGTGCGCCCGGTGGCCGAGGGCGCCCTGCTGGTTCTGGCCGCAGCCCCGACCCACAGCGTCGCCAATGTCGACCGCCAGGTCATGGAAGGCGCGATCAACCTACTGGCCCCTCTGGCCGTCGGCATCGCGCTCGCGCTGCTGCTGATGATCCAGAGCCGAAAGGCCGAGCTCGCCCACCGCGAGTTCATCGACAGCGAGCAGCGCTTCCGCCTGGCCGTCGAGGCCGCACGCTGCGGCATCTGGGAATGGGACCTGAACGCCGACCAGGTCTTTCTGTCCGACGTCACCGGCGCGATGTTCGGCTGGGGCGGCGGCGGCGTCGTCTCGGGCCAGGACCTGCTGGAGCGGGTTTCTATCGACCACCGCGAGCGCGTGCGCCAGGCCCTGGCCAACGCGGCCATGTACGGCGCCTTCGACGTCTCGTTCCGCGTGCCCGCCACCGAGCAGGGCGCCCGCTCGCTGTGGATCGACGCCCGCGGCCAGGGCTTCGGCAAGCCCGGCGCCGACGGCTATGTCCGTATCATCGGTGTCGCCCTGGACGTCACCGAGGAACGCCTGGCCCAGGCCCGCGCCCAGGCCGCCGAGAACCGCCTGCGCGACGCCATCGAGAGCGTGTCGGAAGCCTTCGTCCTCTGGGATCGCCAGGGCCGGCTGCTGATGTGCAACCGCAACTACCGCAGCGTCTTCTCGCTCGAGCCGAAATTGCTCAAGCCCGGCGCCGCCCGCGCCGAGGTCAACCGCTTCGCGGCCCTGGCCATCAAGCAGGACTACCCGGCGCCGGACGGCGCCAAGGGGGTGCGCGAGGCCGAAATGATGGACGGCCGCTGGATCCAGATCAGCGAGCGCCGCACGGCCGAAGGCGGCCTGGTCATGACCGCCGCCGACATCACGGCCATCAAGACCCAGGAAGAAGCCCGCCGCCTCAATGAGGAGCAGTTGCAGAACGCCATCACCGGCCTGGAGCGCAGCCAGGAGCAGCTGGCCGAATTGGCCCGCAAGTACGAGACCGAGAAGGTCAAGGCCGAGAGCGCCAACAAGGCCAAGAGCGAATTCCTGGCCAACATGTCCCACGAACTGCGGACGCCGCTGAACGCCATCAACGGCTTCTCCGAGATCATGATGAACGAGATGTTCGGGGCGCTGGGTGACGCCCGCTACAAGGGCTACAGCCAGGACATCCACTCGTCGGGCCAGCACCTGCTGGCCCTGATCAACGACATCCTCGACATGTCGAAGATCGAGGCCGGCAAGATGAACCTCAAGTTCGAGCCGATGCACCTGGAGGACGTGGCCGAGGACGCCGTGCGCCTGGTCCGCAACCGCGCCGAGGCCGCCGGCCTGAAGCTGAACGTCGCGTTCCCGCACCTGCCGGAGATCGAGGCCGACTATCGCGCGGTCAAGCAGGTGCTGCTGAACCTGCTGTCGAACGCCATCAAGTTCACGCCGCGCGCCGGCAGCGTCACCGTCAGCGCCGAGCTCCGCCGCGATCCGTTCGGCGACAAGGTCAAGGTGTCGGTCACCGACACCGGCATCGGCATCGCCAAGGAAGACCTGGCGCGCCTGGCCAAGCCGTTCGAGCAGGTCGAGAGCCAGTTCTCCAAGACCACCCAGGGCACGGGCCTGGGCCTGGCCCTGACCAAGTCGCTGATCACCATGCACGACGGCCTGCTGGAAATGCACTCCCAGCCCGGCGAAGGCACCACGGTCAGCTTCACCCTGCCCGTCCGCCAGAGCGAGCACAAAGCCGCCCGCGACTTCGTGGCGGCTTAGCCTCCGCCCCTCGCCCCTCGTCCCTCGCTCTGGCGTCGTTGAAGTCGCGGCTCGATGCTCGCGATGGGGATCGAGCTGTTGTCACGGTCCGAGATAGGGGATATTGCGACGCACTCGCAATATCAGGATCGATCATGTCCCGTCGCCTCGCCCTCCTCCTGTCGTCCGCCCTCCTCGGCGCCCTGGCCAGCCCGGCCCTCGCGCGCCAGGCGGACGAGACGACGGTCGACGCGGTGGTGATCACCGGCTCGCAGGTGCGCCTGCCGCCCGTCTATTCCGGCGGCCAGGTGGCGGCCGGCGCCCGGGTCGGGCTGCTCGGCGCGTTGGACACCCTGGACACTCCGTTCTCCGTCACCAGCTACACCGAGGAGTTGGTCCGCAATCAGCAGGCCCGCAGCATCGCCGACGTCCTGCAGAACGACCCGACCGTGCGGGTCTCCAAGGGCTTCGGCAACTTCCAGGAGCTGTACGTCGTTCGCGGTTTCCCGGTCTATTCCGACGACATGACCTATAACGGCCTCTACGGCGTGCTGCCCCGCCAGTTCGTCGCGGCCGAACTGGTCGAGCGGGTGGACGTGTTCCGCGGCGCCAACGCCTTCCTGAACGGCGCGGCGCCGGGCGGCAGCGGCGTCGGCGGCGCCTTCAACCTGATGCCCAAGCGCGCCGGGACCGCGCCTCTCACCCGCGTCACCGCCGGCTGGGACGGCGGCTCGCAATTCTATGGCTCGGCCGACGTTTCTCGCCGCTTCGGCGAGAACAACGCCTATGGCGCGCGCCTGAATCTCGGCCTGCGCGACGGTGAAACGGCCGTCGACAACGAGAAGCGCAATCTGAAGGTCGTGGGTCTGGGTCTGGACCGTCGCGGCGACCGCGCCCGCTTCTCGGCCGACCTCGGCTTCCAGGACCACCATATCGACGCTCCGCGCCCGACCGTCACCCCGGCTGGGGCGATCCCCAAGGCCCCGGATGCTGGCGGCAACTTCGCCCAGCCCTGGACCTATACCGACGAGCGCCAGCTGTTCGGCGCGGCGCGCGGCGAGTTCGACCTGACCGACACCGTCAGCGCCTGGGCCGCGATCGGCGGCCGCAAGGGCAAGGAAAGCAACGTCCTGGCCAACCCGACGGCCCAGCCGAACGGCGTGATCAGCGCCTATCGTTTCGACAATGTTCGCAAGGACGAGGTCATCTCCGCCGACGCCGGCCTGCGCGGCAAGTTCCAGACCGGTTCGATCGGCCACAGCCTGGTGGCCTCGGTCGCCTCGGTCAGCCTGAAGTCGAAAAACGCCTACGCCTTTTCGAACTTCGCCGGCTTCGCCAGCGATCTCTATCGCCCGGTCAATGTCGCCGCCCCGAACCCGAACTTCTTCGTCGGCGGCAGCAAGTCGGATCCGAACGTCACCGAACGCGCCAAGAACCGCAGCGTCGCCGTCGCCGACACCCTGTCATTCCTGGACGACAAGCTGCTGCTGACCGCCGGCCTGCGCTACCAGGACGTCGAGACGCGCTCCTACGACTACAACACCGGCCTCCGCAACGCCGCCTATGACGGCCACGCCACCACCCCGGCCCTGGCCGCGGTGTTCAAGCCCAGCAGCCAGGTCTCGCTGTACGCCAACTACGCCGAGGCCCTGGTCCCAGGCCAAGTCGCTCCGGCCCAGGTCAACGGCGTCGCCGTGGCCAACGCGGGCGATATCCTCTCGCCGTTCCGGGGCAAGCAGGCCGAGGTCGGCGCCAAGTACGACGCCGGCGCGTTCGGTGGCTCGCTCTCGCTGTTCCGCGTCAAGCAGCCCAACGCATTCTTCGTCGCCAGCAGCCGTCAATACACTTCCGGCGGCGAACAGGAGAACAAGGGCGTCGAGCTGACCGTCTACGGCCAGCCGGTCGACGGCTTGCGTGTCCTGGGCGGCGCGACCTGGCTGGACGCCAAGGTCAATCACGCCCTGGACGCTGCGCTGGAAGGCAAGTCGCCGATCGGCGTGCCGGACTTCCAGGCCAATGTGAACGTCGAGTGGGACGTCAAGGCCGCCCCCGGCCTGACCGTCGAGGGCCGCATGGTCCACACCAGTTCGCAGCCGGCCAATGGCGCCAACACCGTCGACCTGGCCGCGTTCACCCGCTTCGACGCTGGCGTCCGCTACGCCTTCGAGGCCGGCGGCAAGGCGATGACGGTCCGCGCCCGGGTCGAGAACCTGGGAAACAAGGACCAGTGGGTCGCGGTCGGCGGCTATCCGAACGCCAACTACCTGACGCTGGGCGCCCCGCGCACCCTGCGTCTGTCGCTCACCACGGACTTCTAGACCGCATGAAGGCCCGGACGCTCCGCGCCTGGTCGTGGGTTCACAAGTGGTCGAGCTTGGTCTCGACCGCTTTTCTGCTGATGCTGTGCGTCACCGGCCTGCCGCTGGTGTTCAAGCACGAGATCGAGCACGTCCTGATGCGCGAGGCCTGGGCCCCGGCTCATCCGGACGGGCCTCGGCTGAACCTTGACCAGGTGCTGAACGCCGCCCTCGCCCGCAAGCCGGGCGAGGTTCCGGCCTTCACGAGTTTCGACGAGGATCGGCCGGTCGTGAATGTCACCAGCGTCAAGCCGGGCGACAAGGCGGGCGTCTACAGCTTCCAGCCCATCGACCAGACCAGCGGCGAGCCCGCTCCGTCGGTGGCCGGCCATCCGGTCATGGAGTTCCTGCTCCAGCTGCACACCGACATGTTCCTGGGCCTGCCGGGGATGCTGTTCCTGGGCGCGATGGGCCTGTTGCTGATCGTGGCCCTGGTCTCGGGCGTGGTGCTGTACGCGCCTTTCATGCGCCGGCTGCCGTTCGGCGCGGTGCGGGCCAGCAAGCAGGCGCGCACACGCTGGCTGGACTACCACAACCTGCTGGGCGCGGTGACCCTGTCCTGGTTGCTGGTCGTCGGGACGACGGGCGTGATCAACACCCTGGCCACGCCGATCATCGACTACTGGAAGAACACCGCCCTCAAGACGTTGACCCAGGCCTACGACAAGCCCACGCCCCCTGGCCAGCGCAGCTCGCTGCAGGCCGCCGTCGACCGGGCCAAGGTCGCCCTGCCCGGCATGCGGCTGCAGTTCGTCGCCTTCCCCGGCTCGACCTATTCGACCGACCACCACTACGCGGTGTTCTTCCATGGCGACACGCCGCTGACCGCGCACCTGACCACCCCGGCCCTGATCGACGCCCGCACCGGCCAGCTCGCCGCCGTCGCCCCGACGCCCTGGTACGTGAAGACCCTGTCGCTGTCGCAGCCGTTGCACTTCGGCGACTATGGCGGCCTCCTGCTGAAGATCCTTTGGGCGCTGCTGGACATCGCCACTATCGTGATCCTGGGCTCGGGTCTCTATCTGTGGCTGGCCAAACGGAAGCCCGCGCGATGAGCAAGAGCGGCCATCACAACACCCTCTGGCAGGTGTTCCGCGCCCCGGCAGCGATCGCCGCGCTCAGCCTGTTCGGCCTGGTCGCCGCCCTGCTGGGCGACGGGGCCTGGGACGTCGTCGGCGCGCTGACCCTGGCCTCGTCGGTCGTGGCGACGGTCTGGACCCTGGCCACGCGCAGGCGCTGATTATTACTTTCGTTTCATAGACTTAAATCGACGTCATGAAGCAGTCGTAACGGGTGTTCCGCAGCGCCGGCGACTACACCCTCATTCAACGGATCGCCACGGGCGGCCACACGAATTGAGGGACAAGATCATGAGCAAGCTCGTCAACCGCATCGCCGCCATCGCCGCCCTGGCCCTGGCCGCCACCCCGATCATCGGCCTGACCGCCGCCCACGCCGCCGAGTCGTCCGCGCCCATCGCCCGCATCCGCGTCGGCGACCTGACCCTGTCGAATCCGGCCGACGCGCGCGAGTTCGCCCGACGCGCCCATGCCGCCGGAACCCGCGCCTGTGACGCCAAGGGCTTCAGCGGCCTGTCGGCCAGGGCCTGCATGATGGACTTCCGTGAAGACCTGCAGCACGCCCTGACCAAGCAACAGGCGGCCCAACTGCGGGTCGCCAAGCGCGCCGGCGCCTGACGAGCCTTCAGCCCTAACCTCGACGCAGCCACGCCGCCACCGCCCACGCATGGGCGTCGTGGCGGAGGGCGACCACCGCGTCCCGCGGATCCAGCCAGACCAGCTTGTGGTCGTCCTCGACCTTCAGGCCCGGCGCCTCACCGGTGACCTGGACGACATAGACGCCGCCGAAGTTTCGCACCGGCTGGCCATCGGACTTCAAAAAGAGCTGCGAGACCGTCTCGACCAGCGCCCCGGCCTCGACCACCAGGCCGGTCTCCTCGCCGAACTCGCGGACCACCGCCTCCGCCTCTGTCTCGTCGCCATCCACCGCCCCACCGGGCAGGTCGAAGTACGGCGGCTTGCCGGGCTTGGTGACCTGGGCCAGCGCGATCTGGCCCAGGCTGTTCTCGGCGATGCCGAAGGCGGCGGCGCGGTCCATATAGGTCTTGCCCGCGACGAGCGCGCCGAAAGCCAGCATCCTTTAGTCCTTGCCGTAGAGGTCGTTCCAGGGATCGGCCTTGCCGGACGCCACGTCCGCCACGCTGATCTCGGGACGATAGCCAATCGCGCCATTGGCGCTGGCGCTCCAGGCCTCGACCACCAGGTCGCGCAGAGCCGCGGCGCCGGCCGCGATGCGGGCCTGGACGAAGGCCTTGGCGCGTGGATCGGTCTCGACCATGCCCCCGGCCTTTTCCAGCTGGTACAGCGGCTCGGTCTGCTTCCAGGTGTCGGTCAGATAGCCGACCACGCGGGTCTCGATCGAGCAGTCGCAGGCCTTGTAGGCTGGGACCAGGGCCTTGACCGACGTCTCGTCGCCCAGCGCCTTGGCCAACGGGCCTTCGAACTGGAAGTGCGTCGAGCGGGCGTTGGTGTAGCCGTTGGGGTTGGGATAGTCGCCCCAGCCGTTGTAGTGAACCGACAGATGCAACGGCTGGCTGCCGTCGCCGACATAGTGGGCCCAGACGCCCAGATCCCGCAGCAGCAGCGCCTCGCGACGGATCAGATCGGCCTTGTAATAGGCCAGGCGGGTCTTGTCCTTCTCCAGCTTCACGGCCGCGGTCAGCACGCGCCAGTAGGTGAAGTCCTTCACCAGTTGCTGGTAGCCGTCGATGATCGCATACGGCAGGTAGCCAGCCTTCCAGCTGTCGACGCCGGCGGCCTGCAGGGCCTTCTCGTAGTCGGCGCGGGTCGGCGGCAGGGTCGCCACCGTGAACATCGGGCCGCCGTACATGCGGCCCTGGTCGTCGATGTCCAGGAAGTGGGCGGCGTCGCGATCGGTGTCGTGGATCTTACCCGAGCCCTTCCAGCGGTCCGGCTCGCGGGCGTATTCGCCAATCGCGGCGATGGCCGTCGGGGTGCGCAGGAAAGCCGGCACGTCGGCGGGCAAGCTCTCGGCGCCGACGACGCCCACGGTGCGGTGGCCCGAAGCCCCCCAGGCGAACGCCGAGGCGGCCGGCGCTGACAAGGCGGCGGCGAGGACGAGGACTTTCAGGCTGGACGACAGTCGCAAGGGATAGGCTCCGAGGATCAGATAGGCCGGGCTAGCCGGGTGTAAGGCGCCGAGGCGATGTCCGCCAGCGCCGCGCGCGCCAGCGACCTGAGACGTCCAGTATTGCGGCGGTGTTTCCGCGCGTCCCGGTTCTTCGGAACGGAAAGTCGAGTCGCGGCGGACGCTTGGCTCCCGGCCCGGTTCCATCTGTGAGGCTCTCGAAAGCAAAAAATCCGCGCCCTTACAGCCCCGTTTCAAGCGTCTGAATCCATGTCACTTTCTCGCCTGTTTGGCGAAAGCGGCCTGCGGCGTATCGACTCTCGGGGTTGTCACGGGTCCGTGATCCGAATATCCAAGCCGCCAACCGACAGACACGCCGATAAGAGGACCCCCTCGATGCGACGCAAGCTCGCCGGAATTTTGGCCACCGCGGTCATCTCCGCATTCGCCATTCCCGCCCTCGCTCATGCCGCTCCCGCGGACTCCGCGCCCGCTCAGGCGACGCGTGTAGACCCGCTCGGCGACCTGATCACCTCGGCCCTCAGCGGCGGCGCCCTGCCCGGCTCGGTCGAGTTCACGATGAAGGCGACGATGTACCACGCCGGGGCCAAGGGCATCCGCGCGTTCGACTCGCTGGGCTGCAAGGTCGCGGCCATGCGCACCGTCGCGGTCGATCCCAAGGTGATCCCGCGCCGCACCGTGATCTTCATCAAGGAAACCGTCGGCCTGCCCATGCCGGACGGCGGCCGGCACGACGGCTACTGGTACGCCTCCGACATCGGCGGCGCGATCAAGGGTCTCAAGCTCGACCTGTTCAGCGGCGTCGGCGCCAGCTCGATGAAGGCTCTGCGAGGTCTCGACCTCTCCAACCTCTCGGTCAGCAAGGTCGGCGAATTCAAGGGCTGCCCGCCGCAATAGCGGGCCCGGACCACGGTCCACACTAGAATTGTTCTCCGGACTCGGCTTGGATCCCCGCCTTCGTGGGGATGAGCGGTTCGGGGTCTATCATGCGCAATCTGTCCATCAGCGTCCTGGCCCTGGCGGTCGTGCTCGCGGCTGCTCCCGCTCACGCGGCGGATGACCTCTCCCGCCTGAAGACGCGGGCCGCCAAGGTCCAGATCATCCGGGACGATTGGGGCATCGCCCACATCCACGGCAAGACCGACGCCGACGCGGTGTTCGGCATGGCCTACGCCCAGGCCGAGGACGACTTCAACCGCGTCGAGACCAACTTCATCACCGCCCTGGGCCGCACCGCCGAAGCCGAGGGCGAGAAGGCGATCTGGGCCGATCTGCGCCAGAAGCTGTTCATCGATCCCGTCGTGCTGAAAGCCGACTACGCCAAGAGCCCGGCCTGGCTGAAGGCGCTGATGAACGCCTGGGCCGACGGGCTGAACTTCTATCTGGCGACCCATCCGGACGTGAAGCCGAAGGTCATCACCCATTTCGAGCCGTGGATGGCGCTCAGCTTCTCGGAAGGCAGCATCGGCGGCGACATCGAGCGCGTCGCCCTGACCCAGCTGGAAGCCTTCTACGGCCAGCGCCAACTGGCCATGACGGCCGACGAAAAGGGCCTGCTGTTCAAGGAGCCCAAGGGCTCGAACGGTATCGCCATCGCCCCGTCCAACACCCTGGGCGGCCACGCCCTGCTGCTGATCAATCCGCACACCAGCTTCTTCTTCCGTTCGGAGATGCAGGTGGCCAGCGATGAAGGCCTCAACGCCTATGGCGCCACGACCTGGGGTCAGTTCTTCATCTACCAGGGCTTCAACGCCAAGGCCGGCTGGATGCACACCTCCAGCGGCGTCGACGTGGTCGACGAGTTCGCCGAGACCATCGTCGAGAAGAACGGCCAGCGCTTCTACAAGTACGGCTCTGAACTGCGCCCGTTGAAGAGCGAGGTGATCGCCGTCCCCTACCGCGCCGCCGACGGGACGTTGGCCACGAGACGCTTCACCGTCTTCAAGACCCACCACGGCCCGATCGTCCGCGAGGCCGACGGCAAGTGGATCAGCATCGCCCTGATGAACAAGCCGATGGCCGCGCTGGAGCAGTCGTTCCTGCGCACCAAGGCGACCGACTACGCCAGCTTCATGAAGGTGGCCGAGCTGAAGGCCAACTCGTCGAACAACACCCTGTTCGCCGACAGCAAGGGCCAGATCGCCTATCTGCACCCGCAGTTCATCCCGGTGCGCGACGACCGCTTCGACTACACCAAGCCTGTGGATGGCTCGGACCCGGCCACCGACTGGAAGGGCCTGACGCCGCTGGACAAGGCCCCGCACGTGCTGAACCCGAAGAACGGCTGGGTCTTCAACAGCAATAACTGGCCCTACGGCGCCGCGGGCCCCTACAGCCCGAAGAAGGCCGACTTCCCGAAGTACATGGACCAGGCCGGTGAGAACCCGCGCGGGATCCACGCGCCGCTGGTGCTGAAGGACCGCAAGGACTTCACCCTCGGCGGCCTGATCACCGCCGCCTACGACCCGTACCTGACCGCCTTCGCACGGCTGGTCCCGACGCTGGTCGCGGCCTACGACGCCGCGCCCGATCCCAAGGTCGCCGAACAGGTCGCCGCCCTGAAGGCCTGGGACTGCAAGTGGTCGGCGCGCTCGACCGAGACCTCGCTGGCCGTATTCTGGGGCGAGGCGATGTGGGCCAAGGCCGCGCCGGCCGCCAAGGCTGCGGGCATGAACGTCTATGACTACATGGCCGACAAGCTCTCGCCCGCCGACAAGCTGGCCGCCCTGGCCGAGGCTTCGGATCGCCTGACCGCCGACTTCGGCTCGTGGAAGACGCCATGGGGCGAGATCAACCGCTTCCAGCGCAACGACGGCGCGATCGTCCAGACCTTCGATGACAAGAAGCCCAGCATCCCGGTGGCCTTCACCTCGGCTCAGTGGGGCTCTCTGGCCTCGTTCGGGGCCAAGCGCTGGCCGGGGACCAAGAAGTACTACGGCACGCTGGGCAACAGCTTCGTGGCGGTCGTCGAGTTCGGCGACAAGGTCCGCGCTCGCGCCGTCTCGGCCGGCGGTGAGAGCGGCGACCCCGCCTCCCCGCACTTCAACGACCAGGCCCTGCGCTACAGCCTGGGCAACCTGCGCGACGTCTATTTCTATCCGGAGGACGTGAAGGCCCACGCGGTGAAGACGTACAAGCCGGGGGAGTAGGCGTCATCCCGCGAGGGGCGGGGGGCGGGATGACGCCACGCGCCCTTAGAACCGGATCACGGCTCCGAGGTTCAGGCGCGTCTCGTTCCCGTCCAGCTTGATCTTGTCGCCGGTGGAGAAGTTCACGGTCTTGTCGTCGTAGCGTACGCGCAGCAGCTCGCCGCGCATGGCCAGGTTGGCGGTCAGCTGCTGCTCGTAGCCGATGCCATAGACTAGGCCCTTTTCGGTGACCTTCTTCTTGGAACCGGTGATCGAGGTTTCGATCTTGCGACGCTCCAGCCCGACCTTGGCGTACAGCAGGGCGTCATCGGCCACGACCAGGCCGGCGCGGGCGGCCACGCCGTAGCGCAGGCCCGGGTCGATCGTGACCTTCGTCCCTGACAGGGTGCGCGAGGCCTTGCCGCCGCCCGCGCCCAGGCTGGTTTCCGCGCCGAAATAGAACCCTTCGCCGACCACCGCGCCGTAGCCGATGAAGCCGCCATAGTCGAAGCCGGTCTTGTTGGCCGAGCCTGACACGGGCGCGCCCGTCTTCGGTGAGAGGTTCAGCTTGGTCTTGGGCTTGCCGTAGCCGACCTCGGCGCCGCCGTAGAAGCCGCTCAGCACGTCGCTTTCCTCGGCCATGGCGGGGGCGGCGACCGCGGCGCTCAGCAAGGCCGCGGCGATGATCGTGGTTTTCAGCATGGGAGAGACTCCACCTTCGTTGATTGCGCCGGTCGGGAGCCGGCTTGGATGGAGCCTAGGTGGCGGCCGGTGATGGAGGGTCCGCGAGGGAAGTGTGGAGACCGTGTCGGGGCCACCTTAAGAGTAATTCATTTGCCAGAACGCCTATCCGCGGGCCTTGCATGAGGCTCGCGCGACGTTCGTCGAACCTCCACGAAACTTCGACAGTCCGACGCCAAGATCCGCCGCTCACGCTTCAGGACCCGAAGATGGAAAACGCGCTGATCTGCGTGGTCGAGGACGACCCCGACATCGCTCGCATCCTGCAGACCTACCTGGAGCGCGAACACCTGCGCGTGGTCTGCGCCGCCGACGGCGAGGCGGCGCTGGCCCAACATCGCAGCCTCAACCCCGCCCTGATGCTGCTGGACGTCAATATCCCCAAGAAGGACGGTTATGCGGTGCTGGCCGAGGTGCGGCGTCGCGGCGACACGCCGGTGATCTTCGCCACCGCCATGGCCGAGGACATCGACCGCCTGACCGGCCTGCGGATGGGCGCGGACGACTATGTGGTCAAGCCGTTCAACCCGGTCGAGGTGGTCGCGCGGGTCAAGGCCGTGCTGCGCCGGACCGCCGGCGGCGCCCGCGCGGAGCTGCTACGCCAAGGTCCTATCGAGGCCGACCTGACAGCCCACGTGGCGCGGGTGATCCTGGGCGCGGCCCCGCCCACGGTGCTGAACCTGACACTCAGCGAGTTCCGGATTCTCGTGCAGTTCCTGGGCGCGCCGATGAAGGTGCTGAGCCGGGCCGAGATCCTCGACGCCTGCCTGCCCGAAAGCGACGCCCTGGAACGCACCGTCGACAGCCATGTCAGCAACCTGCGGCGCAAGCTGGAGGCGGCGGGCGCGACGGGCTTCGTGATCAATGTGCGCGGCGTCGGTTACCGCCTGATCGCCGCGTGAAGCCGCCCCCCACCTTCGCCCGTCGCCTGGGGAGCGCGATCGCCGCCATGCTGGCCGGCGCGGTCCTCTTCGTGGCCACCGCGTCGGCCGGGATCGACAAGCTGATCGAGCTGGAGATCAAGGGCCGCCTCTCCGCTCGTCTCATCCACGCCGTCGACCAGCTGAGCCAGAACCGCGTGCCGTCCAACGCGGACATGATGCTGCTGATGAACACCATGTCGGTCGAACAACCGCGCGCGACGGTCCTCAGCTATATGGGCGTCGCGCTACTCTCTCTCCTGGTCATCGCCGTATGCGTCTGGATGGCCGGCCTGATCGCTCGCCGCTTCGCCGCCCCGGTCCACGCCGTCATCGAAGGCGCGCGCAGGGTGGCGGCCGGCGACTTCAGCCATCGCATCGCCCCGCCGCCCAAGCTGACGCGCGAGTTGCAAGACCTGATCGACGGCTTCAACGCCCAGGCCGAGGCCCTGGAACGCTCCGAGCGCCGCATGCGCTTCCAGACCGCCGCCGTCGCCCACGAGTTGCGCACGCCCTTGACCATCCTGAACGGCTACATCCACGGAGCCCTGGATGGGGTCTTCCCACGCGACGACCAGCACATGCGCGCCCTGTTGACCCAGGTGGAGGATCTGTCGCGGATCATCGACGACCTGCGGACGGTCAGCCTGGCCTCGTCCGGGGCCCTGGCCCTGGAGATCGGCCTCTGCGACCTGGCGGCCGAGGCCTGCTCGGTGCTGCGCTCCATGCGACCGCAGTTCGAGGCGGCGGGCATGAGCGTCGAGGCCGAGCTGGACCCAACCCTCGTGCAGGCCGACCCGGCTCGGGTGCGACAGATGCTGCTGGCCTTGCTGGAGAACGCGAGGCGCTACGCGGCCGACGGCGGTCGTCTCTGGGTCAGCACCCGGCGGCGCGACGGGGTCTGCCTGCTTCGCGTCGCCGACCGGGGACCCGGCTTCCCATCGGAGCACCGAGCATTCGAAGGCTTCTGGCGCGCCGACCTCTCGCGCACCCGCGCCACCGGCGGCTCGGGTCTCGGGCTGTCGGTCGTGAAGGCCTTGGCCGACGCGCATGGCGGCGAGGTCACGATCAGCAACCGGCGGGGAGGCGGCGCGGCGGTCGAGCTGCGGTTCGTGGCCGAAGGAGTCTAGATATCCCCGCCGACGTTCGGCGCGACACCCGGGGCGCGGGCGACGTGGATGCCGCACTCGGTCTTTTCCTGGCCAGCCCAGCGGCCCGAGCGACCGTCTTCCGACGGCTGGGTGCAGGGCCAGCAGCCGATCGAGGCATAGCCCTGGGCGACCAGCGGGTGGGACGGCAGGTCGTGCTCGGCGATATAGGCCTCGAGCTCGGCCTTGCCCCAGTTGGCCAGGGGATTGAACTTCAGCTTGCCGTCGGCCGCCTCGACCACCGGCAGGCTCAGACGGTCGCCGCCATGGAAGCGCTTGCGGCCGGTGATCCAGGCGTCGAAGCCGTCCAGGGCGCGGTCCAACGGCAGCACCTTGCGGATCTTGCAGCAGCCGTCGATGTCGGTGCGCCACAGGTCCGACTTCGGGTCCTGGGTGGCGATGTCCGCGAACGCCGGGCGCAGGTCGCGCACGTCGGTCAGGGCGAAGCGCGACGCCAGGTTCTTGCGGTAGTCCAGCGTCTGGCCGAACAGCATGCCGGTGTCCAGGAACAGTACCGGAATGGTCGGCGACACCTGCGAGACCAGATGCAGCAGCACGGCCGACTCCGCGCCGAACGACGAGACCAGGGCCAGGCGGCTTCCGAAGTGCTGATAGGCGGTGCGCAGGATCGTCAGCGGATGGGCGTCGCGCAGTTCGGCGTCCAGCCGGGCGGCGAGACCTGCGGCGCTCCCCCCGATCTGGTCGTAAGCCATCAGGAGGCCCTTTCCTCGAACGCGACCGGCTTGTCGTCGACGGCGCGCTGATAGACGTGGCGGAAGCGGCTGGCGGCCTTGGTCCAGGCCTCCGGCGTGGCGCCGTCGTTCGGCTCGAAAGCGTCGAAGCCGCAGCGGACCATGAAGCCGGCCTGCTCCCGCAGCACGTCGCCCACGGCGCGGATCTGCCCCTCATACTTGAAGCGCTCGCGCAGCAGGCGCGCCGAGGTGTAGGCGCGGCCGTCGCGGAATTTCGGGAAAGCCAGGGCCACCACCGCGATACGCGGCAGATCGTAGGCCAGCACCTCGATCTCCTGGTCCGACTCGACCCGCACGCCGACGCGGCGGCTGTTCGAGGACAGCAGGCCGTCGCCCTCGGCCTCGAAGCGGGTCAGGGACAGGATCACGTCGCCCGTTTCCGGGATGGCGTCCTCGTCGGTGACGTTGACGAAGGCGTCGTCGGCCCAGCGGGCCTGGCCGTCGGCCAGCTCAATCAGCCTGGGCATAGACCGCCTCCTTGAAGGGTTCGAGGCCGACGCGGCGATAGGTGTCGAGGAAACGCTCACCGTCGGCGCGGATGTTCAGATAGGCGCCGACCAACTGGTCGACGGCGGTGGCGACCCGGTCGGCCGGCAGCGCCGGACCGAGGATCTTGCCGATCGCGGCGTCTTCCGCGCCCGAGCCGCCCAGCGACAGCTGGTAGAATTCCTCGCCCTTCTTATCGACGCCCAGGATGCCGATGTGGGCCACGTGATGGTGGCCGCAGGCGTTGATGCAGCCGCTGATCTTGATCTTCAGCTCGCCGATGGTCTCGGCGCGATCGGGATCGGCGAACTGGCGGGCGATGTCCTGGGCGATCGGGATGGCGCGCGCATTGGCCAGGGCGCAGTAGTCCAGGCCCGGGCAGGCGATGATGTCGCTGATCAGGTCGATATTGGCCGTGGCCAGACCGGCCGCCTGCAGCGTGGCGAACACGGTCGGCAGGTCGTCCAGCTTGATGTGCGGCAGGACGAGGTTCTGCACGTGGGTCACGCGCAGGTCGTTGAAGCCGTGGCGCTCGGCCAGATCCGCGACGACCTCCAGTTGGTGGGCCGAGGCATCGCCCGGCGTCTGGTCGGCGGCCTTCAGCGAGACCTCGACGATCGCATAGCCGGGCTGCTTGTGCGCCTTGACGTTGTTGCGCACGAAGCGGGCGAAGGCGCTGTCATTGGCCTTGGCGATCTCGAAGGCCTCCGAGCGGGCCGGCAGGGTCTCGAACGGCGTGGCGGCGAAGGCGGCGCGGATGCGCGCGTACTCGGCGGCCGGCAGGTCGGCGCGCGCGGCGTCGATCTTCGCCCACTCTTCTTCCACCTGACGGCCGAACTCCTCGGCGCCGAGGGCTGCGACCAGGATCTTGATGCGGGCCTTGTAGATATTGTCGCGGCGACCGTGGCGGTTATAGACGCGCAGCACGGCTTCCAGATAGCTCAGCAGCCGGTCGGTCGGCAGGAACTCCTTGATGGTCGGACCGACATAGGGCGTGCGCCCCTGGCCGCCGCCGACGATCACCTCGAAGCCCAGCTGGCCGTCGCGGCCCTGGCGCATTAGCAGGCCGATGTCATGCACCTTGGCGGCCGTGCGGTCCTTGGCCGAGGCGGTGATGGCGATCTTGAACTTGCGCGGCAGGTAAGAGAATTCCGGGTGCAGGGTCGACCACTGGCGGATCACCTCGGCCCAGACGCGGGGATCGTCGACCTCCTCGGCCGTGGCGCCGGCATAGGGATCGGACGTCGTGTTGCGGATGCAGTTGCCGCTGGTCTGGATGGCGTGCAGGTCGACCTCGGCCAGCTTGTCCAGGATCTCCGGCGCGTCCTTCAGCTTGATCCAGTTGAACTGGATGTTCTGGCGCGTGGTGAAGTGGCCGTAGCCCTTGTCGTAGTCACGGGCGATCTCGGCGAGACGCCGAGCCTGGGCCGCGTTCAGCGAGCCATACGGGATGGCGACCCGCAGCATGTAGGCGTGGAGCTGCAGATAGAGGCCGTTCATCAGCCGCAGCGGCTTGAACTGGTCCTCGGTCAGCTCGCCGGCCAGGCGGCGGGCGACCTGGCCCCGGAACTCGGCCGAGCGGTCGGCCAGGAATTCCTTATCGATGAGGTCGTACTGGTACATGCCCTACTTCCTGCGGATCAGGTCGACACGGCCGGTCGAGCGCGCCGCGCCGGAGGCGTGGCGAAGAGCCTCGACCACGTCGCCGCCCTCGGCCTGCTTGCCGTGCGTGGGTTCGTTGGTGGGGCCAAGGGCCCGGATGCGTTCGCGGTAGCTGACGGGCGCCCAGTGGCTTTCCGACGGGGTCAGGTCGATCGGATAGACGTCCACGACCACGGTCGGCTGGCCCTTGCCCGTGGCGACGGCGGCCTCAAGGTCGGCCTCGGCGGTCTCGTCGAACAGCTGGGCGTCTCCGAAACGCTCGACCCACTGGCCGGCTTTCCAGAACACGACATCCCCGTCCAGCAGGCGGTTGGCGGTGATCGCTTTCATTCCTTCACCCGATTTTCCCGGCGAGGGCCGGGACCCAGATTCATCCGGAGCGGTTGTTGTGCTTCACCTGAGCCCCGGCCTTCGCCAGGGAGATCGGTGGATGTGTCGGCCATGGCCATCGACTCGCCGACCATCAGCAGCGCCGGGCCCGTCACGCCCTGGGCCGCTTCGGCCAGCCCCGACAGGGTGGTGAGCACGCGGCGCTCGTCGGCGCGGCTGGCGTTCTCGACGATCAGGGCCGGGGTTGAGCCCGCGCGGCCCGCAGCGATCAGGCGCTCGGCGATCAGGCCGGCGGTCGAGACGCCCATATAGACGACGACGGTCTGGTTCGGTCGGGCCAGCGAGGCCCAGTCCAGATCAGGCTCGCCGTGAGCGGCATGGCCGGTGACGAAGGTGACGGCCTGGGCCATGCCCCGATGGGTCAGGGGCGCGCCGGCGCCGGCGCTGGCGGCCAGGGCGGCGGTGACACCGGGCACGATATGGCAATCGACGCCCGCCTCGCGACAGGCCAGGAGCTCCTCGCCGCCGCGGCCGAACAGGAACGGGTCGCCGCCTTTCAGGCGCACCACGTTCAGGCCGTCCAGGGCCAGGGCCACGATCAGCTGGTTGATGTCGTCCTGCGGCAGGGTGTGGCGCGACTTGCGCTTGGCGACATTGATCCGGCGGGCCCGGCGCGGCGCCAGGTCCAGAATCTCGTCGGAGACCAATCCGTCATGCACGACCACGTCGGCGGCGCGCAGGGCGTTGAAGGCGCGGAAGGTCAGGAGGTCCGGATCACCGGGACCGGCGCCGACCAGCCACACCGCGCCGAGCGCGCGGTGGGCCCGCGTCCCGCCGACGACCACCAGGCCGTGTTTGGCGAGACCGGCTTTAGCGTTTCGGGCCGGCTGGCGGGCCATGGAGTTTAGAACCTCTATCAAGCCGCTTGGAATAAAACGCTCAAACGCAATACGGGGCGGACCTCTCGGACCACCCCGCTTTGCCCGCCGACGAAAAGGGCCAATCCGCCAGCGAACGCTTGCAAACTCGACGCGAAGGGCTCAATTCGCAAACAAGGACTTCTGCCGGGGCGTTCAGTAAAACTATGGAAAGACCCAACGAGCGCCGCCGCCTGCCGCCGCTGAACGCGTTGCGCGCCTTCGAGGCCGCCGCCCGTCACCTGAACTTCAGCCGCGCCGCCGACGAGCTGTCAGTGACCCCCGGCGCCGTCAGCCAGCAGATCCAGAATCTGGAGGACTATGTCGGCGCGGCGCTGTTCAAGCGTACGCCCAAGGGCCTGCTGCTGACCGACGCGGCCCAGACCGCCCTGCCCGCTCTGCGCGAGGCCTTCGACCGCCTGGCCGAGGCCGCCAGCCTGCTGACCGCCGCCGTCGACGGCCGCCGCCTGACCCTGACCGCCGCGCCCTCCTTCGCCGCCAAGTGGCTGGTGCCGCGGCTGGGCAAGTTCGAACAGGCCCACCCGCAGGTCGACGTCTGGCTGTCGGCCGGCATGGAGGTCGTCGACTTCGCCACCGGCGAGGTCGATATGGCCATCCGCTATGGCTCGGGCCGCTATCCGGGGCTGGAAGTCATCCGCCTGATGCACGAGACCGTGGTTCCGGTCGCCAGCCCCGAACTGCTGGAGACCAACGCCCTGGAACGTCCAGAGGACCTGGCCCACCACATCCTGCTGCACGACGGCTCGCCCGACGCCGACGACAGCTGCCCCGACTGGGCGATGTGGCTGGCGGCGCGCGGCATCAAGGGCGTCGATGGCGCGCGGGGCCCGCGCTTCAACCAGTCCAGCATGGTCATCGAGGCCGCCGCCAACGGTCGCGGCGTGGCCCTGGCCAAGCGCACCCTGGCCCAGGCCGACCTCGACTCGGGCCGCCTGGTCATCCCGTTCGAGGCCTCCACGGCGGTCGACTTCGCCTATTACGTCGTCCATCCCAAGGCCAAGGGCCGCCTGCCCCAGGTGAAGGCCTTCGTGAACTGGCTGAAGACCGAGGCCGAGGCGCACGAGGCGGCGCTCCAGACCATGGACAATGGTTCAGGGATCTAGGGGCTGGGGGATTTAAGCCCTTACGGTACTGGTTTTGGCGGCCGGAACCGGCTTAAAGGAGCCCATGAAAATCACGACTCTCACAGTCGACGAGCACCTCGCTCCCGCCGACTGCCAGACCATGGCCGATGTGCGCCAGGGCGTGGACGCCCTGGACCGGGCCCTGGTCCAGCTCCTGACCGAGCGTCAGGGCTTCATGGACGCCGCGGCCCGCATCAAGGCCGATCGCTCCAAGGTGTTCGACCGCGCGCGGATCGAGGATGTGGTGACGAAGGTCAAGGCCGCCGCCCGCGAATCCGGCCTGTCGGAAGCCATAGCCGAACCGGTCTGGCGCACGCTGATCGACCGCTGCATCGCCTACGAATATGACAGCTGGGACAAGACCAAGGGCTGACGAAAAAGCGCCCCCCCTGACGAGGGGCGCTTCCGGTCCTAGTTCCCGTCGATCATCCGGCCCAGGCCGCCCAGAATCGAGCCTTCGCCCTGGTTGCCGCCTTGATGGCTGGCGGCCTGCAGCATGCGACCAGCCAGGCGCGCGAAGGGCAAGGACTGGATCCAGACCTTCCCCGGCCCGCGCAAACGAGCAAAGAACAGGCCTTCGCCGCCGAACAGCACGCTCTTCACGCCGCCGGCCATCACCAGGTCGAAGTCGACGCCCGGCGTGTAGGCCGCCAGACAGCCGGTATCGACGTGCAGTTCCTCGCCGGGACCAAGCGTGCGCTCGACTAGCGTGCCGCCCATCTGGACGAACACCCAGCCGTCGCCTTCCAGGCGCTGCATGATGAAGCCTTCGCCGCCGAACAGGCCGGTCATCACGCGCTTCTGGAAGTGGAGGCCGATCGACACGCCGCGCGCGGCGGCCAGGAAGCTGTCCTTCTGGCAGATCAGCGTCCCGCCCAGTTGGCCCAGGTTCAGCGGCAGGATGGTGCCTGGCGTCGGCGAGGCGAAGGCGACGCGCGCCTTGCCGGAGCCCTGGTGGGTGAAGACCGTGGTGAACAGGCTCTCACCGGTGACCAGGCGCTTACCCGCGCCGAGCAGCTTGCCCATGAAGCCGCCGCCCTGGTCGGCAGAGCCGTCGCCGAACACGGTGGTCATCTGGACGCTGGCGTCCTTCCAGACGAAAGCGCCGGCCTCGGCTACCGCGCTCTCGCCGGGATCCAGCTCGATCTCGACGAACTGCAGGTCCTCGCCCTTGATCTCGAAGTCGATGTCGTCGGCGACGCTGGCGCTGCGGGTATGGCTCCAGGGGCTAGGGGGCATGGGAGAGACTCCTTATCTTGGGGAACACCGTTCTAGCCAGCCGCCAGCCGCGGCGCCAATGAAGCATCCTTCATCCGCATGGCGCGGGCGCCGGATTGGCCGGACGGAGCGTTGCCTTTGGCCGCACCTCGGCGTCGTTTGTCGCTGCCGGTTATGTCGGCGGAGAGCGTTGGCCTTACCATTAGCCCGACAATTGGCGACCGAACCCATCACACGGACATCCTGCAAAGATCGCAAACGATCGTGTTTTCTTCGAAATTTCAGCATGTAGGATCGCACTGGCCGCGGTCGCGTCTTTATCGCGCAGGCGGTTCGCCCGCGCCTTGGGTTTGGCCTGACCAAGTGGTCGCCGCCTCCGCTCAAGTGGCATTACCAATTATTGACAATTCGCCCAACTGGTCGGATAAGTCGGCTCAAGGGCGCCAGTTCAGTGCGCCGGGGGAGGCAATCTCATGAACCATGCTCGCAACACGTTCGCTCTTCGCGCCGCGCTGATGGCGTCGTGCGCCGCTCTGGTGGTCGGTTCGGCCGCCCAGGCCCAGGCTCAGGACACCGCCGGCGACAAGAAGGCCGAGTCGGACACCATCGAAGCCGTCGTCGTCACCGGCTTCCGCCAGGCCTACGCCAACGCCATCTCGACCAAGCGCGAGACCCTGGAAATCTCGGACGGCATCTCGTCGGACGGCCTGGGTCGGTTCCCCGACCTGAACGTCGGTGAAGCCATCCAGCGTATCCCCGGCGTCCAGATCAATCGCGAAGCCGACAGCCGCAACGCCACCATCAGCCTGCGCGGCCTGCCCGGCACCTTCGCCCGCACCACCCTGAACGGCGGCGCGTTCGCCGATCCGATCCTGAACGGCTCGACCCCGCTGGGCGCCTTCAACTCGGACATCTTCACCGCCATCAACGTCATCAAGTCGCCGTCGGCGTCCAATCTGGCCGGCGGCCTGTCGGGCAATGTCGACCTGCGCATCAATCCGGCCCTGAGCCGCAAGGACGGCGGCTTCGCCAAGGTCTCGTACGAGTACAACGACCTGGGCGACCTCGGCAGCCCGCTGGCCTCGCTGGGCTACAACAAGCACCTGTCGGACGACTTCGCCGTGTTCGGCGTGGTGGCCTGGAAGAAAGAGAAGTTCCGCCGCGACTCGATCACGGTGAACTCGTGGGCCAACCGCCTGGGCGCCATCCAGGTCGGCAACCAGGCCGCCGCAGGGTCGAACCCGGTCTATGACGCCCTGATCGCCGCCAATCCGGGCGGCGTCTACTATCCCAGCCAGACCCGTCAGCTGGTGAAGTTCAACAAGGGCGAGACCCTGTCGTCGGCCGGCGGCTTCGAGTGGCGCATCAACGACGAATGGAAGTTCGGCGCCAACGCCTTCATCACCAGGCGCAAGCTGGATGAGGGCACCAACAACCTGCTCTATATCGACGCCGGTCCGGGCAACGGCTCCAACACCGCCCTCGGCGCGACGTCGGCCGTGGCCAAGATCAGCGACATCGGCGCGCCCTATGTCGTCAAGACGCCAAACGGCAATCGCGCCTACATCAACAAGTTCAAGGCCGAGAACATCAACACGTTCGACTCGGTCCGTTCCGAGCCGGCCGAGAACCGGACCTGGGCCATCAACCCGACCCTGGAATTCAAGAACGACCAGTGGAAGGCCACGGCCAACCTGACCGTGTCGAAGGCCAAGGCGCTGGCCAACCAGATCGAGCTGGACGTCGTCCAGAACCCCTATCGCAACCTGGGTTCGGCGGGCCTGAACGGCATCGTCACCACGGTCGACCTGGGCGGCTCGGACCTGTCGAACTACCACGCCACCCTGGTTACGCCGCACGCCACCCACCTGCCGACGGGCGGCTTCCTGATCCCGTCCACCCCGGCCTCCGCGACCCAGGCCGGCGCCCAGATGCCGGGCCAGGCCACTGGGATCGCCGGCGACAAGTTCGGCGTCACCGGCACCAACGGCGAGGCCGAAAACGTGCTGAACGCGGCCCAGCTCGACTTCGACCGTTCGCTGGACAGCTCATTCTTCACGAACCTGCAGTTCGGCGGCCGCGCCGAGCACAACAAGTTCACCTCGAGCGGTTCGCGCAACACCGCCCTGGGCGCCCTGACCCAGAACATCACGCCGGACATGGCCTACCAGCTGTCCTACGCGAACGACTTCTTCGGCGGTAAGGCCGGCGGCCCGACGACCAACTGGATGAACGTCGACGTCAACCGGGTGCTGAAGGCGATCACGCCGGTCAACACGGGCGTCCGCAACACGGTGACCAACCCGAACGGCCTGCCCGACCAGTTCACCCTGGGCGCGCCGGGCGTGTTCCTGACGCCCTACGGCGTGGTCAACAACTACACCGACGGCAACTACTGGAATAACAACTTCAGCAACCAGAACGACGTCTTCTCGGCGTACGCGGCGGCCAAGTTCAAGACCGACCTGTTCAGCGTCCCGGTCCGCGGCACGGTCGGCATGCGTTACGAATATACCGAGCAGGAAATCGTCGCCCTGAACTGCAAGAACTGCGCGACCGGCCCGGCCGCCCTGCCCGGCGCGATCAACCACTCGCTGTCGACCCAGACGACCAAGAACAACTACGACTACTGGCTGCCCTCGGCGATCCTGGTCGCCGACCTGCGCGACGACCTGATCTTCCGCGCCGCCGCCTACCGCACCTATGTCCGCCCGCAACCGCGCGACAACACGCCGACCAGCTTCGTCCAGGCGCCGGTCGACCCGAACATCGACCCGGTGTTCACCGTCACGCTGGGCGCGACGGACCTGAAGCCCTACACCTCCGACTCGTATGACGCGTCGCTGGAGTGGTACAATCGCCCAGGCGGCCTGATCTCGATCGCGGCCTACCGCAAGGAGATCAAGGGCTATATCGGCCCGATCACCGACCAGTCGGTCCTCTGCCCGGCCGGCGGCTTCCCGGGCCTGGACGTCAATCTCGGCACGCTGACGGTCGACCGCTCGGCCGGCACGCCCAAGTGCCTGAGCTCGCTGTCCTTCGTGGTCAACGGCGCGACCAAGCAGGCCCAGGTCAACGTCACCGGCAAGACCAACCAGTCGCCGATGACCGTCACGGGCTTCGAGTTCAACATCCAGCAGAACCTCGACTTCCTGCCGAGTTTCTGGAAGAATTTCGGTGGCGCTTTCAACTACTCGTATACGAAAATCGACGGCAAGGACACCGCGGGAAACAAGATCACCCTGCCCAGCGTCTCGAAGAACAACCTGAACCTGATCGGTTACTACGAGTCGACCAAGTTCGGCGTTCGCCTAGTCTACAACTGGCGTGACAAGTACGACCTGGCCGCTGGCAACTCGTTCGTCGGCGACGCCCGCACCGTCAAGGCGCGCAGCCAGCTGGACGCCTCGGCCTCCTACAACCTGACCGAGGACCTGACGATCTCGGTCGACGCCTTCAACCTGACCGACGCGACCCGTTCGGAATACGAGAACGACCCGATGCTGCCGCGCCGCATCGACTACGACGGCCGAACCTATCAGGTGACCATGCGCGCCAAGTTCTAGGACGCGAACAGATACCCTCTCGCCTTCGGGGCCGAAGTTCGCTTCGGCCCCTTTCTTTTGGCCGCTATCCCTTCAGCGACCGCAGGGCCTGTTCGTGGGCGTAGGCGGCGATATCCATCAGGGCGACGTCCAGGGCCGTCTTGACCGCTTCCAGGCTGTCCTGCCCCGCCTCGCAGCGTTCGCAGACCTCGCCCAGCGCAAAGGCTCCCACCCCGCGCGCGGCGCCCTTCACCGTATGGACCGCGTCCCGCCAGCCGGAATGGGTCGGATCCAGCATCGGAGTCCACAGCGCGGCCTGTTCGCGGAACAGCGCCAGCACCTCCTCGACGACCCCGAAATCCCCCGCCGCGAACCCTTCCAGGTAAGCGAAATCCACGGCTCCGCTAATATCTCGTCTGGCCATGAAAAAAGCGCTTGCGCTCCCAAAATCATTGCGTATGTTCCGCGCCTCGCCGCCGGGGCTCGCAAGTGCTTCGGACCGTCGAATGGGTGTATAGCTCAGTTGGTAGAGCAGCTGACTCTTAATCAGCGGGTCGTAGGTTCGAATCCTACTACACCCACCATTCTCCTTTTGGAGATCTAGGCTTCCGCTGAAGCCGTCCTGGGGCGCCGCCCCGAAAGTCCTCCTAATTCCTGGACAGAACTTGCCGCGGGTCTGGCGGACGTCAGACTTCAGCCTCGTTCGCGCCGGCCTTGCGCCTCAGCGCGCCGTAGAGGTCGCCCGGTCCGAGCAGGATCTTCAGCAGTTCCTCCCGCAGACGCTCCGACGCCAACACCTGGCGGCTCATGGTGTCGAAGGCGGTGTCGCTGTCCATGACCGCGTCGAGGAACTCGCGCTGCAGGGTCGGCGAGTTGTCGAACTGAGCCTTGGTGTTGGCCATGGCCTGCACCTGCAGTTCCTCGGACGCCAGCATGTGGCTCTTCAGGAAGCCGTTGACGTAGTGCAGCTGGTCGTCGTCGGTCAGTTGCCCCTCGAACAGGTCGTTCACGCGGGCGATGATCTCGTCCAGCCGCGCCTTGTCCTTGTCCTGCACGCTGCCCGAGCCGACCTCGGCCATGCCGCTCAGCTTGGGCGCGTCGCCGTCGCCATAGAGCAGGTCGCGCTTGCGCTCGGCCTTGAGGCTGTGGTGGGTCAGCTTCACGCCCGACAGGTCGATCTCCTCGCGCTCGCGGCCGAACTCCAGCAGCGGCAGCAGCCGGCGGTAGAAGATCGCGCGCTTCTCGATCTCGGTGTTGCCGTAGTCGAGGATCTGGCTGAGGAAGCTGTAGAGCCGCTGGAAGGTGGCCATGTCGCTCTTGAACAGCGCCAGGGCGTCCATGTGGTCCTTGGCCTGGGCGGCGGCCGTGGCGTCGTCGCGCGCCTCGGCGGAGATCCGCGCCTGCTTGGCGGCGTTGAAGGCGTGGACCACGCGTTGCGCGACCGGCGCGATCGCGGCGATCAGCTCGGACTGGCGCGCCATCGGGTTCAGCTCGACCTTCACCACCCGCTCGACCTCGAAGTCGTCATAGTGGCCGGCGCCGTCCAGCTTGGCGCGCAGGTCGTAGATCCGGTTCGGATCGGTGGCGCTCTCCAGCTCGGCCGTCTCGTAATAGGTCCGGAACGCCGCCAGGATCTCGTCGGAGCTGTTGACGAAGTCGAGGACGTAGGTGGTGTCCTTGCCCGGATGGGCGCGGTTCAGGCGCGACAGGGTCTGCACGGCTTGGATGCCCGCCAGGCGCCGGTCGACATACATGCCGCACAGCAGAGGCTGATCGAAGCCGGTCTGGAACTTGTTGGCGACCAGCAGCAGGTGGAAGGCCTCGCTCTTGAAGGCGTCGCGGATGTCGCGGCCGTTCAGGCCGGGGTTCAGCGCCGCGCTGGCCTCGCTGACCTCGCCCAGGTCGGCGTCGGGCACGTCGCCGGAGAAGGCGACCAGGGCGCCCAGCCCGTAGCCCTGCTCCTCGATGTAGCGCCGCGTGGCGATCTGCCAGCGCACGGCCTCGTCGCGGCTGCCCAGCACCACCATCGCCTTGGCCTTGCCGTCCAGCAGCGGCTGGACGTTCTCGCGGAAGTGCTCGACGACGATCTGCACCTTCTGGCTGATATTGTGCGGATGCAGGCGCACCCAGCGCATGATCTCCTTCTTGGCCTTGCCGCGCTCGACCTCGCGATCGTCCAGGTCGCGTCCCTCGTGGGCCAGGCGGAAGGCCAGCTGGTAAGGCGTGTAGTTGCGCAGCACGTCGAGGATGAAGCCCTCCTCGATCGCCTGGCGCATCGAATAGACGTGGAACGGTTCCGGCAGATTGCCCTCGCCGATCGGCCGGTCCGGATGCGGCGGACGGCCGAACAGCTGCAGGGTCTTGCCCTTGGGCGTGGCCGTGAAGGCGACATAGGTGATGCCGCGCTCGGCGGCCCGGCCCGCCATCTGGGCCGCGAGGATGTCCTCGGCGCTGACCTCGCCGCCGTCGGCCAGCGCCGCCGCCTCCTCGGCCGACAGCATCTGCTTGAGCTTGGCGGCCGCCTCGCCGGACTGGCTGGAGTGGGCCTCGTCGGCGATCACCGCGAAGGCCTTGCCCTCGGTCGCCGCCAGCTCGCGCACCGCGTCCAGGGCGAACGGGAAGGTCTGGATCGTGCAGACGATCACCTTCTTGCCCGCCGCCAGGGCCTGCGCCAGCTGGCCGCTCTTGGAGCCGCCCTCGTTCCTGATCGTCGCCACCACGCCGGCGATGCGCTGGAAGTCGAACAGGGCCTCCTGCAGCTGGGTGTCGATGACGTTGCGGTCCGAGACCACGATGACGCTGGAGAACAGCTTGTCGTCGTTGGCGTCGTGCAGTTCGGACAGCAGGTGCGCGGCCCAGGCGATCGAGTTGGTCTTTCCCGAGCCGGCCGAGTGCTGGATCAGGAAGCGCCCGCCAGGCCCCTCCTCCAGCACCTTGGCGGCCAGCTTCCGGGTGGCGTCCAGCTGGTGGTAGCGCGGGAAGATCACGCCGGTGATCTGCTTCTTGGCGTCGCGCTGGGTCACCATGTAGCGGCCCAGGATCTCCAGCCAGCTGTCGCGCGCCCAGACCTCCTCCCAGAGATAGGCCGTGCCGTGGCCGCTCGGATTCGGAGGATTGCCCTTGCCGCCGTGGTCGCCCTTGTTGAACGGCAGGAAGCGGGTGGCCTTGCCTTCCAGCCGGGTGGTCATCGCCACCTCGCTGCTGCTGACGGCGAAGTGCACCAGCGCCCCGCCGGGGAAGCTGAGCAGCGGCTCGGCCCTTTGGCCCTGGGGACGAGGATCGCGGTCGAAGCGATACTGGTCGATGGCGTCCTGCAGGCTCTGGGTGAAGTCGGTCTTCAGCTCGACGGTCGCGACCGGCACGCCGTTCAGATACAGCACCAGGTCGAAGCTGTTCTCGCTGCCGGTCGAGTAGCGCACCTGCCGCGCCACCCGCAGGCGGTTGGCCTGGTAGCGGCGGGTGGTCTCGGGGTTCATGCCCATGGCCGGCTTGAACTGGGCCAGGGACAGCCGCGACCGCAGCCCCACCATGTCGAGCCCGCCGCGCAGCACGTCCAGCACGCCGCGCTCGTCCAGCGACTTGCGCAGCCGGTCCAGCAGCACCTGCTGGGCGGCCGGGCCGTGGGTCTTGCTCAGGGCGTCCCAGGCTTCGGGCTGGCTGTCGCGGACCCAGGCGACCAGATCCTCGGGAAACAAGGCCCGCGCCCGATCGTGCCGCGCCCCCGCCCCGGCTTCGTACAGCCAGCCATGCGCGGCCAGATGGTCGACGACGTCGTCCTCGAAGCGGTTTTCCGTGTGCAGGGCCATGGTCGCGATCCTAGGCGTCGACGCCGGCCACGGGGGACCAGATCTGCTTGAGGGGGATCTTGGCGCGGGTTTCGTCCGTGAGCTGACCATAGCTGGCGAACAGGGCGTTCAGCAGCTCGGGCATCTGCCACAGGCGCACCGAGAAGAACTCGTTGTCGATCAGCTTCTGGGCCGCGCCGTTGACGCCGGCGATGCTGACCAGCAGGCCGGTGCGGGCCTTGGCGGCCTGGACCGAGCCCATCAGCTTCAGCACCACCTCCTGGTTGGCGGGCGCGTCGCCGGACTTCACCTGCACGCAGATGCGGTCCTCGCCCAGGCCCAGGCGTCCGCCCGCCGCCAGAATGTCGACCCCGCCGTCCGGGCCGGGCGGCGAGACCTTGGTGACATAGCCCTCGATGCGCAGGATCTCGGCGACCAGATGCGCCAGGTCGTGGCCGGCGAAGGCCGACTTCACCAGGGCGATGATCTGCTGGCGGGCGATGTCCTCGACGTCCAGCTCGACATCCTCGGCCTCGGCGTCCTCGGTCGCGGCCTTGACCGCGACGACGCCCTGCTTGCCCAGCAGCGGGCCGGGATCCCGGCCGGTGTTCAGCACCGCCTCGACCCGGGCCAGGGCCTCGTTGCGCTTGACCTCGCAGACGGTCATGAAGGCGCCCAGCGAGTGGCGAAGGTCCTGGGCGAAGGCCTCGCGCGGGACGGCTTCGTTCAGCCAGGTCACGGCGCGGGTGTGCGGGCACACGCCGCCGGGCTGGTAGACATAGGGCCCCATCACGCGGCCGATGGCGACGCCGCTGGTGACCTTGCGCGGCAGCACCACCAGGTCGCCGACCGCGATGGTGTTGACGAACTGGTTCAGCTGGGCGGCGAAGTTGCGCTGGGTGTTCTTGCCGCCCAGCGGATCGGCCTCCGCCAGCACGCGGCCGATGGCCTCGCGATCCTTCAGGCCCGACAGGTCGCCCAGCTCGTTGAAGCCGGGCAGCAGCTTGCCCTGGGTGATGGCCTCCAGCTCGCGCTCGCCATGGCGGCCGGCGCGGACGATCCAAAGCCGGGTCATGCCGCCTCCGCCGTCTTAATGAGGCCCCGCACGTCGATCTTGCCGGTGACGGCGGCGGAGATCAGGGCGGCGCGGCGTTCTTGGAGGAGGGTGATGGCCTCTCCTGTAGCCGCTAGCAGAGCATCCAAGGCTTCCGTTCTTTTCCTCACCCGCAGAGTGATTTCCTTTTGCTCCGACAGAGGTGGCACCGCCATCGACAACCCTCGAACATCGGGCATGCCGATGGTCTTAAGGGTAGCGCCTGATGTCAGCCGTTCGAGTTCTCCCGCCATTGAACGGAGGCAGCAGAGAAGATACTCAGGCAAAACGCGCCCTGAACACAGCCAAGCAATGAAATGCTGTGAAACTGCCATCGGTCGGGTTGTAATGGCGCACCGGCCAATTGTTGCATCGCGAGAAAAGACGACAGCCCTTTCAGGCAAGATACGCGCCGAAGAATTCGCAACACCGAGGTCATTCACATACTGCGCGGTCTCGCTGATGTAGTCATTGTCCTTCAGATAGGCGGTGTCATGAAGCGACACCCAAGGGATACTGCAATCCTCCCAGTAGGCGGCCACCTTGCGATCTGGAGTATGACCACTTTCCATCTGAGCGACGTGCTTGATACGCGAAACCTCCCAATGCGCCGGCACCTGGCCGAGCCATTCGACGCCGGAGTCCTTCATCAGGGCGGAGGGGTCGAGGCCCTTGGTGACGGCGTGGGAGATGACGGCCTGCCGTTTCTCCTTCAGCAGTTCGATCAGCCGCTGCTGCGCCTCCACCAACGCGTCGATCTTGGCGGTCTCCCGGTCGAGGAAGGCGGCGATAGCGTGTTGTTCGGCGAGCGGCGGCGCCGTCATCACCATCTCCGCGATGTCATCCAGACTTAGTTGGATCTTGGTCCCGCCATACCCTCGCGTTTCCAAGTAGGTCTTTCCCAGCCACGACAACGCCACGTAGCCGACCCAGGCCGGCAACAGCCGCTCAGCGCGCAAGCGGGCAAGAGCAACGTGCTGGCTCACATACGCCGTCTCCAACTTTTCCGGCACGACAGCGACCGATCCGAGATAGGCCGTGATCGAAAACAGCAGATCCCCCGGCTGCACTTGCGTGCGCTCACCTTCGGCGCCAGGCGGGACGTTTACACGCTGAATATCGTCCAAATCGAGCGTGAGCCGATCTCTCGTCAGATTACCGATACGGATAAAAAGGGCGCCGTCGTCGGCGTAGTGGTCAGCCCAGCCACGCGAACCGCTCGTGAGAAAATCGAGATCCCGCTTGAGTGGCATTATTGTCCAGTGAGCAGGAATCTCCCCCGGCCACTCGACCCCACTGTCCTTGTAGCTCCCATAAGCCGGAAAGCTCATGCCGCCAGCCCCTCGATCATCGCCTTGATCCGGTCGGTGACCAGCAGCAGTTCGGCGTCGATCTCGGCCAGGTCGCGCGGCGGCTCGAAGACGTAGAAGTGGCGGTTGAACGGGATCTCGTAGCCGACCTTGGTCTTGTCCTCGTCGATCCAGGCGTCGGGAGCGTGGGGCAGGACCTCGCGGGCGAAATAGGCGTCGACGTCCTCGGACAGCGGCACGTTCTCGGTGTCGCGGCGGGCGCTGTCGGCCAGCGGCTTGCCCTTGGCCTTGCCCTTCTGGCCGACCACCGGCTGGCCCTTGTCGTCGAGCAGCGGCCGCTCGACCGTGATGGTCCGGTAGCCGAAGGCCTCGTTGGGGAAGATCCGCGACAGCGGGGCCAGCTTGACCTTGCCGCCCTCCGGCGCGGCGGGCGGCGTCTCGCCGGCGCGGACCACGACCTTGCCGGCGTCCTTGCCGGCGGCGTCGACCAGGGTGGCGATCTGGGCTTCCACGAAGTCGCCGAACAGCCGGGTGACCAGGGCGATGTCGTCCTCGCCCATCTCCTTGCGCTTGGAGCCCAGCGACTTGCGCATCTTCTTCCAGAAGCCGCTGGCGTCGATCAGCTGCAGCCTGCCCTTGCGGGCGACGGGCTTCTTGTTGGAGACGATCCAGACATAGGTGGCGATGCCGGTGTTGTAGAACATGTCGGTCGGCAGGGCGACGATGGCCTCGACCAGGTCGTTCTCCAGCAGGTAGCGGCGGATCTCGCTCTCGCCGCTGCCGGCCCCGCCGGTGAACAGGGGCGAGCCGTTCAGGACGATGCCGAACCGGCTGCCGCCGTCCTGGGCCGGGCGCATCTTGGACAGCAGGTGCAGCAGGAACAGCAGGGAGCCGTCCGACACGCGCGGCAGGCCCGGGCCGAAGCGACCGGCGAAGCCCTGCTGCTCGTGCTCGGCGCGCACGATCTTCTCGACCTTCTTCCACTCCACCCCGAACGGCGGATTGGACAGCATGTAGTCGAACTGGCGCCCCGGGTGGCCGTCGTCGGACAGGGTGTTGCCGGGGATGATGGCCCCGACATCCTGCCCCTTGATCAGCATGTCGGCCTTGCAGATGGCGTAGGATTCGTCGTTCAACTCCTGGCCGAACATGGTCAGGCGCGCGCCCGGATTGTGCCCGGTCAGCCGCTCCTCGGCGACCGACAACATGCCGCCGGTGCCGGCGGTGGGGTCATAGATGGTGCGAACCACGCCGGGCCTGGACAGGGCGTCGTCGTCCTCGACGAACAGCAGGGACACCATCAGGCCGATGACCTCGCGGGGCGTGAAGTGCTCCCCGGCCGTCTCGTTGGACAGTTCGGCGAACTTGCGGATCAGCTCCTCGAACGCCAGGCCCATCTGGTGGTTGTCAACCGCCCCGGGGTGCAGGTCGATGCCGGCGAACTTCTCGGCGACCTGATAGAGCAGCCCGGCCTTGGCCAGCTTGTCGACCTGGGTGAAGAACTCGAAGCGCTCGAAGATGTCGCGCACCGGGCCCGAGAAGCCCTGGATATAGGCGTAGAGGTTGGCGGCGATGTTGTCGGCGTCGCCGATCAGCCGGCCCATGTCGAGCTTGGAGGTGTTGTAGAAGCTCTGCTTGGCGGCGCGCAGCAGGTACGGCTCGGGATTGACCCCCGCGGCCTCGCGCCTGGCCAGTTCCTCCAGCACCGCCGGCTTGGTCGCCTCCAGCACGCAGTCCAGCCGCCGCAGCACGGTGAACGGCAGGATGACCTTGCCGTAGTCGGACTGCTTGTAGTCGCCGCGCAAAAGGTCGGCGACCGACCAGATGAAGGCCGACAACGACTGGTGGTTCATGCGCACTCCCCCGAACAACGCCCGATAGCAGCGCGGATGACGTGCAAGGGCAAGCGGCTGTAGCAGAAGCCTTACCGCGAAGGGAGCCTGCCGGGCACCGCCGGCGGACGTTCTCCGTCGATCCGGGCCTTGTCAGGCCAAGCTTCCAGGGCTCACAAAAGGCCTTTCGACGCGCGCTGCGTCGCCGTGGGCTCACAGGGTTTCGAGGACCGACATGACCGCATTTCAAGACCTGGGCCGGCGCGGTTTCCTGGCCGGCGCCGCGGCGAGCGCGGCCGCGATGGGCGCGCCCGCCTGGGCGCGGCAGCCCGGCGTCAAGAAGATGACCGACGGCGTCGCCCTGATCGGCCCGGCCGAGCGCCAGGCGAGGCTCGAGCGCGCCCAGGCCCTGATGGTCAAGCTGGGCCTGTCGGCGATCGTCACCGAGCCGGGCTCGTCGATGGACTACTTCACCGGCGCGCAGTGGAGCCGCAGCGAGCGGCCTTGCCTAGCGATCATCCCGCGCGAGGGCCAGGTCGGCATGGTCGTGCCGAAGTTCGAGGAACCCTCGATCCGCCAGAGCCTGGGCGTGCCCGCCGAGGTCCGCACCTGGGAGGAGGACGAAAGCCCTTACGCGATCGCCGCCGGGCTGCTGGCCGACCGCAAGCTGGCGTCCGGCAAGATCGGCGTCGAGGAGACGATCCGGACCTTCATCGTCGACGGCCTGACCGGCGCCCTGCCCTCGGCCCAGGTCGTCTCGGGCGCGGCGGTGTTCCGGGGCTGCCGGATGATCAAGTCCCCGGCCGAGCTGGCCCTGATGCAGGTCGCCGCCGACATCACCGTCGCGGCCCTGCGCCACACCCACGGCAACGTCAAAGCCGGCATGGGTCCCAAGGACATCGGCGCCCTGATGGCCGAGTTCACGGTGAAACAAGGCGCGCGGGTCAGCTTCAACCTGATCCTGATCGGCGAGGCCAGCGCCTACCCGCACGGCTCGCGCCAGCCCCAGGTGCTGGGCGAGGGCCAGGTCGTGCTGATGGACTGCGGCTGCAATGTCGGCGGCTACGAGTCGGACATCTCGCGCACCTTCGTGTTCGGCGAGCCCACCGCCCGCCAGCGCAAGGTCTGGAACGACGTCGCGCGCGGCCAGCAGGTGGCGTTCGAGGCCGCCCAGGTCGGCGTCGAGGCCGGCTCGGTCGACCGCGCCGTCCGCGCCTATTACGACAGCCTCGGTTGGGGCCCGCGCTACAAGCTGCCCGGCCTGTCGCACCGCACCGGCCACGGCATCGGCATGGACGGCCACGAGCCGGTGAACTTCGTGATGTCCGAGACGACGAAGCTGGCGCCGGGCATGTGCTTCTCGGACGAGCCGGGCATCTACATTCCGGGCGAGTTCGGCGTGCGGCTGGAGGACTGCATCCACATGACCCCGCAGGGACCCCAGTGGTTCAGCAAGCCGCCAACGACGCTGGACAAGCCCATGGGCTGATCGAGGCCTCGCGGGCGGCGCGACCGTGGCGACTTTCCGACTTGAAGCGGAGCCATATCGAGGCTCGATCATTTCAGATCTGCAAACCGGCGCACATGTTCGGCCTCTAGGGCACTAAGGGTCCGTCCGCTCACGACGGCGCGTTCCCTATGGGCGGCCAGTCGCCGCCCGCTCACGCCGCCCCGCGCGCGGCCGTTCGAAGGCTGACGATGACTGACTTTCACGCCCCGCGTACGCCCCCGCGCCGCCGGACGCTGATCCTTGGCGGACTGATCGCGATCCTGGCCCTGGCCGGCGTGGTCTGGTTGTCCTGGACTCTGCTGCACGGCGACACGAGCGGCGAAGCCGGTGGTCCTGGGGGCGGCTTCGGCGGCGGCGGTCGGCGCGGTCCGGCCAGCACGGTGGCGGTGGCCACGGCCAGCGCGACGGACCTGCCGATCGTCATCGAGGCCCTGGGCACGGTGAAGCCGGCCGCGACGGTGACGGTGCGTCCTCAGGTCGGCGGCACGATCACCCAGGTGATGTTCCGTGAAGGCCAGGTAGTCCAGCGCGGCCAGGCCCTGGTCCAGATCGATCCCCGCCCGTACGAGATGGCGCTGCTGCAGGCGCAGGGGAACCAGACCCGCGACGAGGCCCAGCTGACCGCCGCTCGCCTGACCCTGAGCCGCTACCAGACCCTGCTGACCCAGGACTCGATCGCCCGGCAGGAGGTCGACACCCAGGCCGCCACGGTCAAGCAATTGGAAGGCACGGTGATGGCCGACCGCGCCGCCGTCGGCACGGCGCGTCTGAACCTCGGCTTCGCCCGCATCGTCGCGCCCGTCTCGGGCCGGGTCGGCCTGCGCGTCACGGACGTCGGCAACTATATCGGCGCGGGC
This sequence comes from Caulobacter sp. GW822-FHT01G02, assembly GCF_058802865.1. Lineage (NCBI taxonomy): Bacteria > Pseudomonadati > Pseudomonadota > Alphaproteobacteria > Caulobacterales > Caulobacteraceae > Caulobacter > Caulobacter sp. GW822-FHT01G02. Next base: position 528,107 of record NZ_JBXAON010000001.1, on the reverse strand, counting down.
GACGCCAACGGCGTGGCGGTGATCACCACCGTCTCGCCGATCGACGTCGAGTTCACCGTCCCGCAGGACGACGTGCCGCGCATCGCCGCCCGCCAGGGTCGCGCCAATGTGCCGGTCATCGCGCTGGACCGCACCCGCGCCCAGACCCTGGATCGCGGCTCGTTCTCGACGCTCGACAACATCGTGGACACCGGCACCGGCACGGTGAAGGCCAAGGCCCGCTTCCCCAACAGCGGCAACACCCTGTTCCCCAGCCAGTTCGTCAATGTCCGCATGGAGCTGGACACGATCAAGGGCGCGATCGTCGTGCCGGCCACGGCCGTGCGCCAGGGCGGCGACGGCGCGTTCGTCTGGCTGCTGAACAGCGATCAGACCGTCTCCAAGACCCCGGTGAAGACCGGCCAGGCGACGGGCGTGCAGGTGCAGATCACCGAGGGCCTGAAGGTCGGCGACAAGGTCATCACCGAGGGCGGCGACCGCCTGCGCGACGGCGGCAAGGTCCAACTGCCGGGCGCCAAGCCGGCGGGGCAGGGCAAGGGCGACGGCAAGGCCCGTCGCCAGCGCCAGCAGCGTCCGGAATAGTTGGGCCCAGCCGCGATGAATCCCTCGCGTCCCTTCATCCAGCGGCCGGTCGCCACGGCCCTGTTCATGGCGGCCATCGTCCTGGCCGGCCTGGTCGGCTTCCGGCTGCTGCCGCTGTCGGCCCTGCCCCAGGTCGACTACCCCACCATCCAAGTCCAGACCCTCTATCCCGGGGCCAGCCCCGAGGTGATGAGCCAGACCGTCACCGCGCCGCTGGAGCGCCAGCTGGGCGAGATGTCGGGCCTGGCCCGGATGAGCTCGGTCAGCACGGCCGGGGCCTCGGTGATCACCCTGCAGTTCAATCTGGGCGAGACGCTGGACGTCGCCGAGCAGGAGGTGCAGGCGGCCATCAACGCCAGCGGCTCGCTGCTGCCGGCCGACCTGCCCGCCCCGCCGGTCTACGCCAAGGTCAACCCCGCCGATGCGCCGGTCCTGACCCTGGCCATCACCTCCGACACCCTGCCGCTGACCGAGGTGCAGAACCTCGTGAACACCCGCCTGGCCCAGAAGATCAGCCAGGTCTCGGGCGTGGGCCTCGTGTCGCTGTCGGGCGGCCAGCGGCCGGCCATGCGCATCCAGGCCGACACCCAGGCCATGGCCAGCTACGGCCTGACCCTGTCGGACGTGCGGACCGCGATCAGCGCCGCCAACGCCAACAGCGCCAAGGGCAGCTTCGACGGCCCGACCCGCAGCTACACGATCAACGCCAACGACCAGTTGCTCAGCGTCGATGACTACAAGTCGCTGATCGTCACCTACAAGGACGGCGCGCCGATCCGCCTGTCGAACATCGCGCAAGTGGTCGAGAGCGCCGAGAACACCCGCCTGGGCGCCTGGGCCGGCAAGACCCCGGCGATCATCGTCAACGTCCAGCGCCAGCCCGGCGCCAACGTCATCAAGACCGTCGACGCCATCAAGGCCAAGCTCCCCGAGCTTCAGGCCGGCCTACCGGCCACCCTGGACGTCCAAGTTCTGGCCGACCGCACCACCGGCATCCGCGCCTCGGTGCACCATGTCGAGATCGAGCTGCTGCTGGCCGTGGGGCTGGTGGTGCTGGTGATCTTCTTCTTCCTGCACAGCCTGCGCGCCACGGTGATCGCCAGCCTGGCCGTGCCGATCTCGCTGATCGGCTCGTGCGGGGTGATGTACCTGATGGGCTTCTCGCTGAACAACCTCAGCCTGATGGCCCTGACCATCGCCACCGGCTTCGTCGTCGACGACGCCATCGTGATGATCGAGAACATCACCCGCCACCTCGAGAAGGGCGAAAAACCCATGGAGGCGGCGCTGAAGGGCGCGAAGGAGATCGGCTTCACGATCATCTCGCTGACCATCTCGCTGATCGCCGTGCTGATCCCGCTGCTGTTCATGGGCGACGTGGTCGGGCGCCTGTTCCGCGAATTCGCCATCAGCCTGGCCATCACCATCCTGATCTCGGCGGTGGTCTCACTGACCCTCACCCCCATGCTGTCGGCCCGCTGGCTGAAGCCGCACGAGGGCCAGGAGGCCAAGGGGATCAGCAAGAAAACCCAGGATCTGTTCGCCAAGGTCGAGGCCCGCTACGAGGTCGCCCTGGCCTGGGTGCTGCAGCGCCAGGTCGCGACCCTGGTCGTCGCCGTCGGCACGCTGGTCCTGACCGGCGTGCTCTACATGATCATCCCCAAGGGCCTGTTCCCCACCCAGGACACCGGCCAGTTGCAAGCCCGCACCGAGATGGCCCAATCGGTCTCCTACGACCGCATGGCGGCCCTGCAGCGGCAGGCGGCCGAGGCGATCCTGGACGATCCGGCGGTCGAGAACGTCGCCTCGTTCATCGGAGTCGACGGCGCCAACAACGCCATGCTCCACACTGGCCAGATGCAGATCAACCTGAAGGCCGACCGCTCCGGCTCGCAGGAGAAGATCATGCAGCGGCTGCGCGAACGCGTGGCCAATGTCCCCGGCGTGACGCTGTACCTCCAGCCGACCCAGGACCTGACCATCGACGCCGAGACGGGCCCGACCCAGTACCGGCTGTCGCTGGAAGGCGCCGACACCGCCACGATCAGGGAATGGGCCGGCAAGCTCACCGCCGAACTGGCCAAGGTGAAGGCCGTCCGCAACGTCTATTCCGACGCCTCGGCCACCGGCCAGGCCGCCTATGTCGACATCGACCGCGACACCGCCGCCCGTCTTTCCATTACGGCGTCGGATGTCGACGATGCGTTGTACAGCGCCTTTGGCCAGCGGATCGTCTCGACCATCTTCACCGAGACCAACCAGTACCGGGTGATCCTGGAGGCCAAGCCCGGCGTTCTGGTCGACCCGACCACCCTGGGCAATCTGAACCTGAAGACCGGCGGCGGCGCGCCGACGCCGCTGGCCGCCTTCTCGACCATCAAGACCCAGCAGTCGCCGCTGCAGGTCACCCACGTCGCCCAGTTCCCGGCCACCACGATCGGCTTCGACACCGCCCCGGGCGTCTCGCTGGGCCACGCGGTCGACGAGATCCGCAAGGCCATGAAGACGATCGACATGCCTGTCTCGGTGACCACCGCCTTCCTGGGCGCGGCGGGGGCCTATCAGAACTCGCTGTCCAACCAGCTGTGGCTGATCCTGGCGGCCGTGGTCTGCGTCTACATCGTGCTGGGGGTGCTCTATGAGAGCTACGTCCACCCGATGACCATCCTGTCGACCCTGCCCTCGGCCGGCGTCGGCGCGCTGCTGGCCCTGTGGATCACCGGTAACGACCTGGGCGTGATCGGGATCATCGGCATCATTCTCTTGATCGGCATCGTCAAGAAGAACGCGATCATGATGATCGACTTCGCCATCGACGCCGAACGCGAGGAAGGCAAGAGCCCGCGCGACGCCATCTTCCAGGCGGCCATCCTGCGCTTCCGCCCGATCCTGATGACCACCCTGGCGGCCCTGTTCGCGGCCATCCCGCTGATGCTGGGCTTCGGCGAAGGGGCCGAGCTGCGCCGGCCGCTGGGTATCGCCATCTTCGGCGGCCTGCTGCTCAGCCAGCTCTTGACCATGTTCACGACCCCGGTCGTGTACCTCGCCTTCGACCGCCTGGCCCCGACCGCCAAGCGCGAGCGCCGCGATGACGGCCCGCACCCCGATCGCATCGATCCCGAGCCGATCCCGGGGGCGCCCTCGTGAACCTGTCCGGGCCCTTCATCCGCCGGCCGGTCGCCACCATCCTGCTGACCATCGGCCTGGCCATGGCCGGGATCGCGGCCTTCTTCGTACTGCCGGTCTCGCCCCTGCCGCAGGTCGATTTCCCGACCGTCTCGGTGTCGGCCAACCTGTCGGGGGCCAGCCCCCAGACCATGGCCTCCAGCGTCGCCACGCCGCTGGAGCGGCGGCTGGGCACGATCTCGGGCGTCAACGAGATGACCTCGCAGAGCTCGACGGGGTCGACGCGGATCACCCTGCAGTTCGACCTCAACCGCCAGATCGACGGCGCCGCCCGCGAAGTGCAGGCCGCGATCAACGCCGCTCGCGCCGACCTGCCGGCGACGCTGCGCAGCAACCCGACCTATCGCAAGGCCAATCCGTCCGACTCGCCGGTGATCATCCTGGCCCTGACCTCGGACAGCAAGACGCCCGGCCAGATCTATGACGCGGTCTCCAACGTCGTGGCCCAGCGCCTGGCCCAGGTCAGCGGCGTCGGCGACGTCGAGATCGGCGGCGGCTCACTGCCGGCCGTCCGCATCTCGGCCAACCCGTTCCTGCTGAACCAGTACGGCGTCGCCATGGAGGACGTCCGCGCGGCGATCCAGTCGGCGAACGCCAACCGTCCCAAGGGCGCGCTGGAGGGCAACGGCCAGCGCTACCAGATCTATACGACCGGCGCGGGCCGCAAGGCCGCCGACTATGCCGGCCTCGTGGTGGCCTGGCGTAACGGCGCGCCGATCCGCCTGTCTGACGTCGCGCAAGTCACCGACAGCGTCGCCGACACCCGGACGCTCGGCCTGTTCAACGGCAAGCCGTCGATCATCGTCCTGATCACCGCCCAGCCGGGCGCCAATATCATCGAGACGGTCGACAGCGTCCGCGCCGTCCTGCCCGAGCTTCGCGCCCAGCTGCCCAGCGACATCACCGTCGACGTCGCCAGCGACCGCACCAACTCGATCCGCGCCTCGCTGCACGAGATCGAGGTCACCCTGCTGATCTCGATCATCCTGGTCATCGTGGTGGTCAGTGTCTTCCTCCGCAGCGCCCGCGCCACCTTCATCCCGGCGGCGGCGACCATCGTCTCGCTGCTGGGCACGTTCGGGGTCATGTACCTGCTGGGCTTTTCCCTCAACAATCTCAGCCTGATGGCGATCACCGTCGCCACCGGGTTCGTGGTCGACGACGCCATCGTCGTGCTGGAGAACACCGCCCGCCACATCGAGAAGGGCATGGACCGCTTCTCCGCCGCCCTGCTGGGCGCGCGCGAGGTCGGGTTCACGGTGCTGTCGATCAGCATCTCGCTGGTCGCCGTCTTCATCCCGCTGCTGTTCATGGGCGGCCAGGTCGGCCGCCTGTTCCGTGAGTTCGCCGTCACCCTGTCGGCGGCGGTGCTGATCTCGCTGGTCATCAGCCTGACCACCACGCCGATGATGTGCGCCTACCTGCTGCGCCCCGAGAAGAAGGGCAAGGCAGGCCGCCTGTCGCGCTTCTTCGAGGCGGCGTTCAACCGCGTCCACAAGACCTATGAGCACAGCCTGGACTGGGCCCTGCACGCCAAGCCGCTGGTCATCGCCCTGCTGGTCGCGGTGATCGCCATGACCGCCTGGCTCTATATCGCCGTGCCCAAGGGCTTCTTCCCGCAGCAGGACAGCGGTCAGTTGATGGCCGGCATGCGCGCCGACCAGTCCGTCTCGTCCCAGGCCATGCAGAAGAAGCTGCGCCAGGTGGTCGGCATCATCCACAAGGATCCCGCCGTCGACACCGTGGTCGGCTTCACCGGCGGCGGCCGCGCGGGCGGCGGCTTCATGTTCGTGAACCTCAAGCCGATCGGCGAGCGTAAGGAGAAGGGCTCGGCCGTCATCGCCCGCCTGCGTCCGCAGCTGCAGCGCGTGACCGGCATCAGCGTGTTCCTGAACCCGGTGCAGGACCTGCGCATGGGCGGCCGGCAGAGCAACTCGACCTACCAGTACACCCTGACCAGCGACAGCAGCGCCGCCCTCAAGGAGTGGGCCGCCAAGCTGGCCGAGGCGATGAAAGCCCACGACGACGTGCTGACCGACGTCGATTCCGACCAGCAGGAGAACGGCGTCGAGACCCTGGTCACCATCGACCGCGACAGCGCCTCGCGGCTGGGGATCACGCCCCGGGCCGTGGACAACGCGCTCTACAACGCCTTCGGCCAGCGTCAGGTCGCGACCATCTACGAGGACGTCAACCAGTACGCCGTGATCCTCGAGTGGCAGCAGAAGTTCGCCCAGGGACCCGAGGCGCTGAACGACGTCCACGTGCCAACGCGGCCATCCGGAACGGCGAAGGCCACCGGTCCCAGCGTCAATCCCGCCCTGCGCGACCAGTCGACCGGTTCGGCCCTGAACACCTCGGCCACCGCCATGACGCCGCTGTCGGCCATCGCCAGCGTCAGCCAGAACGCCACCCCGACCTCGGTCAATCACCAGAACGGCGAACTGGCCACCACGGTCTCGTTCAACCTGGCGGACAGCAAGTCGCTGAGCGACGCCCAGGTCGCCGTCGCCCAGGCCGAGGCCGAGATCGGCATGCCGACCAGCGTGCGCGGCAGCTTCCAGGGCCAGGCCCGCCAGGCCAACGACCAGATGAAGCAGCAGCCGCTGCTGATCCTGGCCGCCATCGTGGCGATCTACATCGTGCTGGGGATCCTCTACGAGAGCTACGTCCACCCGATCACGGTGCTGTCCACCCTGCCCGCCGCCGGTGTCGGCGCGGTGGTGGCCCTGCTGATCTTCAAGATGGAGTTCTCGATCATCGCCCTGATCGGCGTGTTCCTGCTGCTGGGCATCGTCAAGAAGAACGCCATCCTGATCATCGACTTCGCCCTCGACGCCCAGCGCAGCCGGGGCCTTTCCGCCCAGGAAGCCGTGCGCGAGGCCAGCCTGTTGCGCTTCCGCCCCATCCTGATGACCACCCTGGCCGCGGCCCTCGGCGCGCTTCCCCTGGCCATCGGCTTTGGCGAAGGCGCCGAGCTGCGTCGTCCGCTGGGCGTGGCCATCATCGGCGGCCTGATCGCCAGCCAGCTGCTGACCCTGATCACCACCCCCGTGGTCTATGTCTATCTCGATCGCCTGCGCGGGAAGACGCGCAAGGACGAGCGGCATCTGACCCACCACCCGACCGCGCCGGAACCCGCCAGATGATCCGTCTTTCGCGCCTGATCGGCGCCGCCTCGCTCCTCGCCCTCGGCGCCTGCTCGATGACGCCGGCCTACGAGACGCCCGCGCTGAAGTCTGCGCCGCCAGCTCAGTTCAAGGCCCTGGAAGGCTGGAAAACCGCCACGCCGTCCGACCATCTGGATCGCGGCGACTGGTGGACGCTGCTGAGCGATCCGCAACTCAACGCCCTCGCCGAGCGGGTGAAAGTGGACAACCAGACCATCGCCCGCGCCGAGGCGGCCTATCGCCAGGCCCGCGCCCTGGTCCGCGAGCAGCGCGCCAGCCTGTTCCCGACCGTCGACCTATCGGGCTCCGCCACCAAGTCGGGCGGTGGCGGCACCAAGACTACGACCTCCGTCGGCGGCGCCACCCGCGCGGGCGACACCCAGCGCTATCAGGTCGGCATCGGCGCCAGCTGGGAGCCGGACGTCTGGGGCCGCATCCGCGCCAGCCTCAGCGGCGCCAAGTTCAGCGCCGAAGCCAGCGCCGCCGACCTCGCCGCCGCCAAGCTCTCCGCGCAAGGCGAACTGGCGACCAGCTATCTGGGCCTGCGCCGCGCCGACGCGGAGATCGCCATGGTCCAGGCCACGGTCGAGGGCTACCAGCGCAGCCTGCAGATCACCACCAACCGCTACAACGCCGCCATCGCGCCTAAGTCCGACGTGCTGCAGGCCCAGGTCCAGCTGGCCAACGCCCAGTCGACGCTGGAGGGTCTGGTCCAGGATCGCGCGACCTTCGAGAACGCTATCGCCGTACTGGTCGGCGAACCGGCCAGCGGCTTCCGCATCGCGGCCGTCAGCGACTGGAGGCCGGTCGTGCCGGAGATCCCGATCGGCGTGCCCTCGACCCTGCTGGAGCGCCGTCCCGACGTCGCCGCCGCCGAGCGCCGCGTCGCCGCCGCCAATACCGACATCGGCGTGGCCCGCGCCGCCTTCTTCCCGACCTTCAGCCTGTCGGCCAACGGCAATTCGACCTCCAGCGTCCTGGGCGACCTGTTCACCACCTCGGCCAATACCTGGTCGCTGGGCCTGACGGCCGCCCAGACCCTGTTCGACGCCGGCGCCCGCAAGGCCCGCGTCGAGCAGTCGCGCGCGGCCTATGACGCCACCGCCGCCGACTACCGCCAGACGGCTCTCCTGGCCTTCGAGGACGTCGAGAACCAACTGGCCGCGGCCCGCGCCTTGGAGCGGCAGTACGCCCTTCAGCTGACGGCCTCCCAGGCCGCCGACCAGACCGAGCAGATGCTGTTGAACCAGTACAAGGCCGGCCAGGTCGCCTATACCGACGTGGTCACGGCCCAGGCCTCGGCCCTGTCGGCGCGACGGACGCTGCTGCAGACGGCGGTCTCGCGCCAGACGACGGCGGTGGCCCTGGTCCAGGCCCTGGGCGGCGGCTGGCGCTGAAAACTGTTGAGGCTCGCCTCTCGCGACTCTAACACTTGTTTGAGCGCGACGATCCGGGAGCCTTCGCATGACCACCGCCTATCTCTGTGACGGCCTCCGCACACCTATCGGTCGCTACGGCGGCGCGCTCTCCAAGGTTCGGGCCGACGACCTGGCGGCCATCCCGCTGAAGGCCCTGGCCGCGCGCAACGCCGGCCTCGACCTGGAAGCCCTCGATGAGGTGGTGCTGGGCTGCGCCAACCAGGCCGGCGAGGACAACCGCAACGTCGCTCGCATGGCCCTGCTGCTGGCCGGCTATCCGGTCAGCGTGCCGGGCGTGACCGTCAACCGTCTGTGCGCTTCCGGCTTGGAAGCCGTCGGCTACGCCGCCCGCGCCATCCTGTCGGGCCATAACGACCTGCTGATCGCCGGCGGCGTCGAGAGCATGAGCCGCGCGCCGTTCGTGATGGGCAAGGCCGACAGCGCCTTCTCGCGCAACGCCGAGATCTTCGACACCACGATCGGCTGGCGCTTCGTCAATCCGGCCATGCGCAAGGCCTATGGCGTCGACTCCATGCCCGAGACGGCCGAGAACGTCGCCGCCGATTACGGTGTGAACCGCGAGGATCAGGACGCCTTCGCCCTGCGCAGCCAGCAGCGGGCCGCCGCGGCCCAGGCCAGCGGCTTCCTGGCCGGCGAGATCACCCCCGTCGAGATCCCCGGCAAGGCCGGCCCGACCCTCGTCGAGCGCGACGAGCATCCGCGCGAGACCACGATCGAGGCTCTGGCCAAGCTGAAGCCCGTCGTCCGCGAGGGCGGCACGGTGACCGCCGGCAACGCCTCGGGCGTCAATGACGGCGCGGTGGCGCTGATCGTCGCCTCCGAGGACGCCGTCAAGCGCCACGGCCTGACGCCGCGCGCTCGCGTCACCGGCTACGCCACCGCCGGCGTCGCGCCGCGCGTCATGGGTATCGGCCCGGTCCCCGCCGTTCAGAAGCTGCTCGCCAAGACCGGTCTGTCGATCGGCGACTTCGACACCGTTGAGCTGAACGAGGCCTTCGCCGCCCAGGGGCTGGCGGTGCTGCGTCAGTTGGGCCTGCCCGACGACGGCGCGCACGTGAACCCGAACGGCGGCGCCATCGCACTGGGCCACCCGCTCGGCGCCTCCGGCGCGCGGCTGGTGCTGACCGCCCTTCGCCAATTGGAGGCGACCGGCGGCAAGCGCGGCCTCGCCACCCTCTGCATCGGCGTCGGCCAGGGCGCGGCGCTCGCCTTCGAGCGCGTCTAGTGTCGCAGGCCGATCCGGAGTTGATCGAGGCCCTGCGCCAGACGGTGCGGGCCCTGTGCCGCGACTTCCCGCCGCCCTACTGGCGCGCCCTGGATCGCGAGAAGGCCTATCCGACCGAGTTCGTGGCCGCCATGACCAAGGCCGGCCTGCTGGGCGTGCTGATTCCGGAAGACTACGGCGGCGGCGGTCTCGGCCTGACGGCGGCGGCGGCGATCCTGGAGGAGGTCCACGCCAGCGGCGGCAACGCCGCGGCGCTGCACGCCCAGATGTACACCATGGGCACGGTCCTGCGGCACGGCTCGCCTGAGCAGAAGGAGACCTGGCTGCCCCGGATCGCCGACGGCTCGATCCGCCTGCAGGCCTTCGGCGTCACCGAGCCGACGGCCGGCACCGACACCACCTCGATCTCGACCTTTGCCCGGCGAGAGGGCGACACCTATGTCGTCAACGGCCAGAAGGTCTGGACCAGCCGCGCCGAACACTCCGACCTCATGATCCTGCTGGCGCGCACCACACCCAAGGACCAGGTCGCTCGCAGGAGCGAGGGCCTGTCGGTGTTCCTGGTCGACATGCGCAAGGCCCAGGGACGAGGCCTCTCGATCAGCCCGATCGCCACCATGCTGAACCACGCCACCACGGAGGTGTTCTTCGACAATCTGGTGATCCCTAAGGACAGCCTGATCGGCGAGGAGGGCAAGGGTTTCCGCTATATCCTCGATGGCATGAACGCCGAGAGAATCCTGATCGGGGCCGAGTGCCTGGGCGACGCGGCCTGGCTGATCGGCAGGGCGCGAGACTACGCCAACAGCCGTGTCGTGTTCGGCCGTCCGATCGGCCAGAACCAGGGCGTCCAGTTCCCGATCGCCCGCGCCTATGCCCAGGCGCACGCCGCACGCCTGACCATCTACGATGCGGCCTCCCGCTACGACGCCGGGCTGCCCTGCGGCGAGCAGGCCAATATCGGTAAGATGCTGGCCTCGGAGGCCTCGTGGGCGGCGGCCGACATGTGCCTGCAGACCCACGGCGGCTTCGGCTTCGCCGAGGAGTACGACATCGAGCGCAAGTTCCGCGAGACGCGCCTCTACCAGGTGGCGCCGATCTCGACGAACCTGATCCTGGCCTATGTCGCCGAGCACGTGCTCGGCCTGCCCCGCTCTTACTGATGCAAAGGCGGCGGACGGCGATCCTGGCGGCTTCGGACCTGGCGCGCCTGGCGGCGGTGCTGGACCGGCCGACGCCGGCCGCGGTCCCGCCCGCCTGGCACTGGGGATGCCTGGCCGAACCGATCCCGCGCGCCGATCTCGGCCCCGACGGCCATCAAAGGCGCGGCCTGTTCCTGCCGGCCATCGAAGCGCCTCGGCGGATGTTCGCGGCGGCTGACATGACCTTCGCTGGTCCCCTCCTGCCCGATCTCGAAACCGAGCTCGTCGAGACCATCGCCAGTGTCGAGGAGAAGCCGGGCGCGAGCGGTCCGCTGACCTTCGTCACGGTCGACCGGACGTTCAGCCAGGCCGGCGAGGTCCGCGTCACCGAGCGCCAGACGATCGTCTATACCGCCGCCCCGCCCGCGCCCCGCATGCCCGACGCCGAGCTTCCGTCAGCCGAGTGGTCCCGCGAGACGCCAACCGATCCGGCGCTGCTGTTCGCCTTTTCGGCGGCGACCGCGAACAGCCATCGCATCCACTACGACCTGCCCTACGCGACCGAGGTCGAAGGCTATCCGGGCCTCGTCGTCCACGGCCCGCTGATCGCCCTGCTGCTGCTCGAGGCCATGCCCGCCCGGCCGCTGAAGCGTTTTTCGTTCCGGGCGCTGAAGCCGGCCTTTGCTGGTGAGACGATCACGGCCAAGGGCCGCCTGGCCGATGACGGCGCGGCGCTGTGGGCGGAGGTCGATGGGGCCGTGGTGATGAAGGCTTCGGCGACCTTCTAGACCCCCCTACTCCTCCAGGGTCGAGGTATCGAACCCATGGTAGAGGGACAGGAACCGGAACGGGTGGCCCTCGACATATTCCTTGAACATCACGTTGTTGATGTCGCTCTGGGTGTCGAAGGTCCCCACCTTCGCCCCCGGGGCATGCAGCTCCAGGTGACGGCGGGCCAGGTTCAGGGCGACCTGGTCGATCCAGCGGGTGACCGTCGCGCGCGACAGCCGCTCGTCCAGATAGGCGCGCAGCCAGCGCAGCAGGATCGACGTCTCCGGAGTCGGTCGGGCCAGCACCAGGTTGGCGGTGATCCGCGAACCGGCCTGGAAATTCTTGTCGTTCAGGTTCAGCACCAGATCGGCGTCGGCCCACTGCTCCAGCAGGTCGGCGACGCCGCGCTGCAGCAGCAGGTCGATGTCCGACACGAAGACGGGCCGTTGCAGCAGGTCCAGCAATCCTCCCAGGCGCTGGAACCGCACCGACTGGTAGTGGGCGACCGGGATCTCGATCAGCCCCTTCGGCGGCGCCTCGAAGCACTGGGTGGTCACCGCCGAAGCGTCGAAGTCGTCGCCGACGAACACCACGCGCGGGTCGTCGATCCGCACCGTCGCGGCGGCCTCGGCCAGTTTTCCCGCGCCGCCGATCACATGGATCAACACTAGGAACGGCGTGTCGCCGTGCTTGAGCACCGACAGCGCCAGCCAGCGGCCGTACAGCTCGACATAGCGGGGGTCGCCAGCGGCGAAGAACACCACCTCGGCCCCGAGGGCGTCGGCGTGGGCCTTCAGCCCCTCGCCGTCCAAGGTCCTGCCATCGCCGGTCAGGAAGGTCTGGGGGCCGTCGTCCGGCGCGGGCGGGGTCGGCCCATCGAGATCCGCTCCGGTCAGGGCCTCCATCACCGCGCGGTAGTGATTGACCCAGTCGCCCCACTCCGGGCCAGGCGACTCCATGCCCATGGCCGCGGCCTCGGCCAGCAGCAGTTCGAACAGTTCGAGACGCTCGCGGGTCAGGGGTTCGCAGAGGATCAGGCTGACGGCGTCGTGGTAGAACTTCATCCGGCCCAGCGGATGCAGGCCCGCCTGCGTGTCGCGCGCGGTGGCGATGGCCTTGCTCAGCTCGGCGGCGACGTCCAACGCCGATTCCGCCGACGGCGCGGCGGCGGGCGGCGCCTCGGCCGGCACGCCCTCGAAGAAGCGGCCCAGCAGGGCCAGGGCCTGGGCGCCGACCGGCAAGGTTCCCTCGCCCAGCATCACCGCGAAGTTCAGGCCGCCGCGCCAGCCGACCTGCAGCTCGAAACGCTGCGGGGCCTGCGCCCACACAGCCTCGCCCGGAAAGGTCAGGTGCTCGAGCAGCGGGGTCTTGGGGGCCAGCACCAGGGCGCCGTCCAGGTGGTCGGCGGCCCAGCGGTGATGGGCGAAGCCACGATAGGCGCCCTCGGGCTTGAGGGCCTCCAGATAGCGTGACGGCGTGGTGATCCAGCCGGCCTCGGCGATCAGCGGCAGGCGCTCCAGCAGCACGGACGGCCGGGCCAGGGTCTGGACCACATGCGTGGCCAACACACAGTCGAAGCGGCCCTCGCGCGCCACATGGGCCAGCACGGCGCGATAGGTCTCGGGATCGGAGAGGTCGCCGGGGAAATCGGCGCTCATCCCGCCCAGCGCGGCGTCGCGCAGATCTTCCGGCCAACCGGGCGGACCGTCGCCGACCAGCAGGATTCGGAAATTCGGGTCCTCCGCCTTGGACCGCCGGAGCTGGGCCACCAGCCCGGACAGGTCGCCCAAGCTCGCCAGTTGGCCGAACTGCGAAGGCCGCGTCGCGCGACGCTTGAACAGATCGCCCGGCGGGACTTGGCTCACGAAGCGCCACCTTCCCAGAGCCGGCCATCGGCGGGGATGGTCTTGACCTGGTCGCGCCGCGCCAGCTCGTGGCGGTAAAGGGCGTGCAGGTCGGGCTCGGTCTGCATCTCGCGGTCGTCGCGGTCCAGCGACAGGCCGATGCGGAAGTAGGTGTCGAGATTGGTCAGGTTCGGGCGCGGCCTCTGGCCGGCCTGATGCTCGGCGATCATCTCGCCGTAAAGCGCTTCCAACTTGCCGGCCAGCAGGTCCATGTCGAACAGCACGCAGCTGTCGCGGTTGGCCTCCAGCGTGTCGCGCAGAGCCCGGGCCTTGGCGCGGTCGGCGCCGAGCTCGACGGCCTTCTCGACATAGGCCTCCGCGCTGTCGACGACCAGTTCGGGCAGGCCGGCGCTACGCACCAGGCTGCCGCAGACCCGCGAGGCGAAACAGCGGCCCGACCAGGTCAGGACCGGCACGGCCATCCACAGCGCGTCCGAGGCCGTTGTGTGGGCGCCGTAGGGCGTGGTGTCCAGGAAGAGGTCGGCCAGGCGATAGCGGGCCAGGTGGAAGGCGTTCTGCAGCTTCTGGGCGAAGACCAGGCGGGTGCGATCCACGCCCCGCGCCTCGGCCGCGTCGCGCAGGCGGGCGTTGGTCTCGGGGTTGCTGTCCAGCAGCCACAATACGCTGCCCGGCGTACGCTTGAGGATCTCCATCCAGCGATCGAAGACGTGCGGCGTGATCTTCTGCGTGCCGTTGAAGCAGCAGAACACGAAGGCGTCCTCGGGCAGGCCGGCCTCGGCGCGGGTCGGGACGGTCTCCTCCACCTTCCGGCGGCGGTCATTGGGCTGATAGCAGGGGATCCGGCGCACGGCCTCGGAGTAGTAGAGCTCCATCTCCGGCGGGATGATCCACGGGTCGGCGATGATGTAGTGGTGGTAGTCGCTGCCCATCGTCCCCGGATAACCCAGCCAATTGACGATGATCGGGGCCGGACGGCGGGCGAAGACTGAGGTGCGGGCGTCGCGGGTGTGGCCGTTGACGTCGACCAGGATGTCGATGCCGTCGTCGACGATGCACTGGGCGGCCTCGTCGTCCGACATGGGGCGAATGTCGGTGAAGTGCTCCACCGCCGCGCGGATGCGGGTGTTCAGGCCATCACTGGATTCCGGACCGCAGTAGTAGGCGAAGACCTCGACCTTTGACTTGTCGTGAACCTCGAACAGCTCGGCCATCAGGTAGCCGACGGCGTGGTCCCGCAGATCGGAGGAAATGTAGCCGATGCGCGGACGGCGACCGGCGATGTCGATCGGGGCGTCGCGGCGGTCGACACGGATCTGTTCGGGCGTGACCTTGGCCTCGCGCTCGACGAAGTGGGCGCCAGCGGCCAGCAGCAGCAACGGGTCATCGGTATAGGCGGCGACTGACAGCGGATTGACGCCTTCCAGCAAGGTCTCGCGCGGGACGCGCTCGGTCGGCTGCAGGGCCGGCCACTTGCACAGCGACAGGCGCGTGGCGACCAACTGGCCGATCACGTCCATGGCCGAGGGGTCCAGCTCGGCGGCGCGCTGCAGGGCCAGTTCGGCGCGGGCCGACTGGTGCATGTCGCCCAGCAGGCGGGCGATCTGCTTGAGGCAGGTAAAGGCGTAGCCGGCGCCCACGCCGCTGATCACGACCTGGCGGTTGGCGCCCGCCTCCCAGGTGGCGACGGCCAGCTCGCCCAGCCCGGCCCGTTCCTGGATGCCGCCCAGGTTCACATAGGCCGGCAGAAAGTCGGGATTGAGCTTGATCGCCTGCTCCAGCGAGGCCGCCGCGCCGGGGTTGTCGCCCAGAGCCGCCTGCAGGACCGCGCGGTTGAACAACGCCACCGACAGTTGCGGGTGCTCGGCGTTGAACTTGATCCAGACCTTGTAGGCCTGGTCGGCGAGGGCCGGCTGGCCCTCCGCGCCTAGTTTCGAGGCAAGGGTGATCAGGTCGCCGAGCGAACATCCCTCGGCGGTCAGCGTGCTGAGCAGGTTCAGCGTATCGATGTCGGCCATTGTCTTCCTGAAACCGATGGGCGGCGGACAGGCGCGCGCGAAAGCGGCGCGCGAGTCAGCGCTGCGTGATCATGGCATGGGGTTTGAAACTCGACCAATGCCCGAGAGCAAGGATCGCAAGCGGTCCGCCGTCCGCGCCTCGGGAGGCGTGGACGGCGGCCGGGATCAGCTCACGGTCAGGTAGGCCGCGATCTGGGCGTCGTTCAGGCTTTGCACCTGGGCGGGCGTCAGGGCGTTGGCCTGGGTCGAAGTCAGCGCCGCGATATTGGTCGTCGACAGATAGTCCAGCTGGGTGGCGGTCAGGCCGGAGATCTGCGTGGCTTGCAACTGGCCGATCTGGGTCGTGCTCATCGCGTCGATCACCGTCGTGCCCAGGGCGCCGAGCTGGGTGCTCGTCAGGGCCGACAGCTGCGAGGCCGCCAGGTCGCCCACGTCGGTCACCGACAGGCCCTTGAGTTGCGAAGCCGTCAGCCCCTTCATCTGGGTCGTCGTCAGGGCGGCGGTCTGGGTGGCGTCCAGGGCCGAGATGTTGGTCGCCGACATCGCCGCCAGTTGCAGGATGCTCAACGCCGCGATCTGGGTGTCGATGAACTGACCGACATCAGCCGGACTCAGGGCCGCCAGCTGGCTGGGCACGATGCCCTTCACCTGGGTGCTGGTCAGCGCGGCGACCTGCGTGCCAGCCAAGGCCGAGAAGGCCGTGGTCGACAGGGCGCCGACCTGGGTGGCGGCCATCAGGGCGATCTGGGCGGCCGACAAAGTGCCGGTCTGGGCCGCGCTCAGGGCTCCCACCTGGGGCGCGGTCAGGGCGGCGACCTGGGTGTCGGCCAGCTCGCCGATGTCGGTGGTCGACAGACCCTTCACCTGGTCGAGGGTCAGACCCTTGACCTGCGCCGTCGTCAGCGCGGCGGTCTGGTTGGCGTCGAGAGCCGAGAGGTTGGTCGCCGAGATCTGCGCCAACTGGGTCGGCGCCAGGCTGGCGACCTGGGTCGTCGTCAGCTCACCGATGTCGGTGGTGTTCAGGCCCTTCAGTTGATCGGCCGTCAGGCCCTTGATCTGGGTCGTCGTCAGGGCGGCCACCTGGGTGTCGACCAGGGCCGAGAAGGCGGTCGCGCTCAGGGCGCCGATCTGGGCCGCCGACAGCGCGCCGATCTGGGTTTCGTCGAACTCGGCGACGTCAGTGACCGTCAGGCCCTTGACCTGAGCCGTCGTCAGACCCTTCAGCTGCACCGAGGTCAGCACGCCCACCTGCGTGGCGCTCAGGTTCGAGAAGCCGGTCGGCGTCATGCCGCCTAGCTGGGTCGAGCTGAGAGCCTGCACTTGGGTGTCGGCCAGGGCGGCGATGTTGGCGGTGTTCAGACCGCCCATCTGCAGCGCCGTCAGACCCTTGATCTGGGTCGTCGAAAGGGCGGCCAACTGGGTGTCGCGCATCAGCGAGACGTTGGTGGACGAGATCGCGCCCAGCTGGGTGGCCGTGAGGCCGCCAACCTGGGTGGTTGACAGTTCCTGCAACTGGCTCGGGACCAGGGCGGTGATCTGGGCCGGCGCGAGCTGGCCGATCTGGGTGGCCGACAGCTCGTCGATGTCGGTGACCGACAGGCCCTTCAGCTGGGTGGCGTTCAGCGCCTGGAGCTGGGTGTTGGCCAGAACCGCGACCTGGGTGTCGGCAAGGGCCGAGATGTTGGTCGCCGAGAGCTGCTTCATCTGATCCGCGGTCAGGGCCCGGATCTGGGTGGTCGAGAACTCGCCGATGTCCGTGACCGTCAGGCTCTGCAGCTGGCTGGCCGCGATACCCTTGACCTGGGTGGCGTTCAGCGCCGCGACCTGGGTCTGGTTCAGCAGCGAGAAGCCCGTGGTGCTGAACGCGCCGACCTGCAGGGCCGAGAGCCCCTGGATCTGGGTGTCGGCCAGACGGTCAAGCACGCCGCCCTGGGCGAAACCCTTGATCTGGGTGGCGGTCAGCCCCTTGACCTGGGTCGAGGTGATCGCCGCGAACTTGGTCTCGCTCAGGTTGTTAAAGGACGTGGCCTCGAAGCCGCCGAGCTGGGTCGGGCTGAGCGCGCCAATGGCCGTCTCGCTCAGATCCAACGCGTCATAGCCCATGCCGCTGATCTGGGTCGCCGTCAGGCCCTTGACCTGAGTGGTGGTCAGGGCGGCGGTCTGGGTCTGGTACAGCGACCTCAGGTTGGTCGTCGACAGCGCGCCGATCTGGGTGGCCGACAGCGCGGCGACATTGGTGTCGCCGAAGGCGCCCAGGATGCCCTGCGGCAGCGCGCCGATCTGGATCGCCGTGAGGCCCGGGATCTGACTGGCTTGCAGGTCGTCATAGAAGGAGTTGGCGAAGTTGCTGATGGCTTCCTTCTTGATCGCGCCGATCTGGCTGGTGGTCAGCGACTTCACCGCCGTTGCGTCGAGCGCGCTGATATTGGTCGCATTGAGCGCGCCGATCTGCGCCGTTGTCAGACTGCTCAGCTGCGTGCCGGTCAGCTCGTGCAGCATATTGCCGGCGGAGCCGCCAATCTGAGCGACGGTCAGCGCCTTAAGCTGGGTCGCCGTCAAGGCCTGGGCCTTGGTCCTGTCCAGGTTGTCCAGCATGGTCGTCGACAGCGCCGACAGCAGGCTGGTCGATATGGAGGCCGCCTGGGTCTCGTCGATATACAGCAGGAAGGAGCCCGACAGACCGTTCGCCTGCGTGCCGGTCAGACCCGCCATTTGGGTGGTCGTCAAGGCGTCGATCTGGGTCGGATCCAGGGCGTTCAGGGCGGTGGTGGTCAGCGCCCCCAGCTGGCTGGCGGACAGCTTGGCCACCGAGGTCGAGAACTCGGAGGTGTTGAAGCCGTCCAGCGCCTTCAGCTGGGTGGCCGTCAGACCCTTGATCTGGGTCGCGGTCAGGCTCTGCACCTGGGTCCCGTCCAGGGCCAGGAAGGCGGTGTTGCTGAGCGCGCCCACCTGGCTGGCGGTCAGGCCGGCCAGCTGGGTCGTCGACAGCTCCTGCACCTGGGTGCCGGCCAGGGCGCCGATCTGCAGCACCGAAAGCGCGCCGATCTGGTTCGCCGACAGCTCGTCGATGTCGGTGACCGACAGGCCCTTCAGCTGGGTGGCGTTCAGCGCCTGGATCTGGGTGTTGGCCAGAACCGCGACCTGGGTGTCGGCCAGGGCCGAGATGCTGGCCGCCGAGAGGTTTTTGACCTGGTCGGCCGTCAGGGCCTGGATCTGGGTCGTCAGCAGCTCGCCGACGTCGGTGACGGTCAGGTTCTTCAGCTGGTCAGCGGTCAGACCCTTGATCTGGGTCGTCGTCAGGGCGGCGACCTGATTGGCGTCCAGGGCCGAGAAGCCCGTGGCCGTCAGCGCGCCGACCTGCGCCGGCGAGAGCGCGCCGACCTGGGTGGTCGACAGTTCACCGACGTCCGTGACCGTCAGCGCCTTCAGCTGGTTGGCCGAGACGCCCTTGATCTGCGTCGTGGTCAGCGCACCGACCTGGGTGGCGTCAAGGGCCGAGAAGCCCGTCGCCGAAATCGCCCCCAACTGGGTCGGCGTCAGGGCCTTGACCTGGGTCGTCGAGAACTCGGCGATGTCGGTGGCGTTCAGCGCGCCCAGCTGCGAGGCGGTGAGCCCCCTGATCTGGGTGTCGTTCAGCGCGCTGACCTGGGTGGCGTCCCAGGCGGCGAACTTGGTCGCGCCCAGCGCACCGATCACCGAGGCGCTGAGGCCCGAGATCTGGGTGGTGGACAGGTCCGCGACGTTCAGCGCCGAGATCTGGCCGCTCGACAGCGCGCCGATCTGGGTCTGGTTCAGCTCGCCGATGTCGGTGACGGTCAGGCTGGCGATCTGGGTGTTGGTCAGCCCCTTCATCTGGCTCGTCGTCAGAGCCGCGGTCTGCGTCGCGTCCAGGGCCGAGAGATTGGCGGGCGCGAGGTTCTTGATCTGGTCAGCGCCCAGGGCGCCGATCTGGGTCGCGGACAGTTCGCCCACGTCGGTGAGGGACAGACCGCTGATCTGGGCGGCGGTCAGGCCCTTCATCTGGGTCGCCGTCAGCGCCGCCACCTGGGTGTCGACCAGGGCCGAGAAGTTGGCGGCCGACAGCGCGCCGATCTGGGCCGTCGACAGGGCCGACAGCTGGGTCGTGTTCAGCTCGCCGATATCGGTGACCGACAGACCCTTCACCTGCGCGGTCGTCAGGCCCTTGATCTGCGTCGCGTTGATCAGCGAGACTTGGGTCGAATTCAGGGCGGAGAAGCTGGTCGCGGCCATGGCGCCCAGTTGGCTCGCGCTCAGCGCCTGGATCTGCGTGTCGGCGAGGGCGGCCACGTTGGTGGTCGTCAGCGCCGCCACCTGGGCGGTGGTCAGGCCTTTCAGCTGGGTCGAGGTCAGGGCGCCCATCTGGGTGGCGTCCATCAGGCTGAAGTTGGTCGCCGTGATCGCGCCCACCTGCGTGCCGGTGAGGGCGCCCAGTTGCGTGGTCGAAAGCTCCTGAACCTGGGTCGAGACCAGAGCGGTCAGCTGGGCCGCGGACAACGCGCCGACCTGGGTCGCCGACAGCTCGTCGATGTCGGAGACCGACAGGCCCTTCAGCTGGGTCGTGTTCAGCGCCTGGATCTGCGTGTTGACCAGGACGGCGATCTGGGTGTCGGCCAGGGCCGAGATGCTGGCCGCCGAGAGGTTCTTGATCTGGTCGGCCGTCAGGGCCGAGACCTGGGTGGTCGACAGCTCGCCGATGTCGGTGACGGTCAGGTTCTTCAGCTGATCGGCTGTCAGGCCCTTGATCTGGCCCGTCGAGATCTGGGCCATCTGGGTGGCGTTCAGGGCCGAGAAGCCCGTCGAGGTCATGGCGCCCAGCTGAGTCGCCGTCAGGGCGCCGATCTGGGTGCCGGCCAGATCGCCGATGTCGGTCGTCGATAGGGCCTTAAGCTGCGAAGAGGTCAGCCCCTTCATCTGCGTGGTCGTCAGGGCCGCCGTCTGGTTCGCGTCCAGCGCGGTGAATGCCGTCGCCGTCAGGGAGCCGACCTGGGCCGCGCTCAGGGCGCTGATCTGGGTCGTGGCGAGCTCGCCGATGTCGGAGGCCGTCAAGGCGGCCAGTTGAGCGCTGGTCAGGCCTTTGACCTGGCTCTCGGTCAGCGAGCCGACTTGCGTGGCGTCGAGAGCCGCGAAGTTCGTCGCCGACAGCGAACCGACCTGCGTGGCGGTCAGTTGGCTCAGCTGAGCCGTCGAAAGGCTCTTCACGTTGGTCAGGTTCAGAGCCGACAGCTGAGAGGTCGCCAGGGCGCCGATCTGGGTATCGGCCAGTTCGGCGATGTCGCTGGCCGTCATGGCCTGCAGCTGGGCCGCGGACAGACCTCTCACCTGCGTGCTGCTCAGCACCGCGACCTGGGTGTCGACCATCGCCGAGACGGCGGCCGCGCTCAGGTTCTTGATCTGGTCGGCGCTCAGCGCCTTGACCTGGGTGGTGGTCAGCTCGCCGATGTCGGTGGTCGTCAGGTTCTTCAGCTGAACGGCTGTCAGGCCCTTCACCTGGGTTTCGGTCAGGGCCGCCATCTGGTTGGCGTCGAGCGCCGAAAGATTGGTCGAGGACATCGCGCCCAACTGGGCGGTCGTCAGGGAACGGACCTGGGTGGTCGACAGCTCGCCGATGTCGGTGGTCGTCAGCGCCTTGATCTGGTTGGCGGTCAGGCCCTTGATCTGGGTCTCGTTGATCAACGAGACCTGGGTGGCGCTCAGCGAGGAAAAGCTTGTCGTCGAGATGGCGCCCAGCTGCGTCGACGAAAGCCCGCCGATCTGGGTGTCGACCAGGTTGCCGACATTGGCGACGGTCAGAGAGCCCATCTGCTGGGCGGTCAGGCCCTTGAGCTGCGTCGTCGTCAGGGCGCCCAGCTGCGTGGCGTCCATCAGGGTCAGGTTGGTCGTGCTGACCGCGCCCAGCTGCGTCGAGGTCAGCCCGCCGATCTGGGTGGTCGTCAGCGACTGCACCTGGGTGGTGGCCAGCACGCCCACCTGGGCGGTCGTCAGGCCGCCGATCTGGGTCGAGGACAGCTCACCGATGTCGGTGACCGTCATGCCGCGGATCTGGGTCGCGCTGATGCCGGCGATCTGGCTGTTGTTCAGCCTGGCGACCTGAGTGTCGGCCAGGGCCGAGAAGGCCGCCGCCGTCAGCGAGCCCAGCTGGTTCGGCAGCAGGGCCCCGACCTGGGTCGTGGACAGTTCGCCCACGTCGGCGGCGCTCAACCCCTTCATCTGGTCGATCGTCAGACCCTTGATTTGGGTCGTCGTCAGCGCCGCCACCTGGGTGTCGGCCAGCGCCGAGATGTTGGTCGAGGTGATGGCGGCCAACTGGCTGGTCGCCAGGGAGCCGATCTGGGTCGTCGTCAGCTCGCCGATGTCAGTGGTCGTCAGGGCCTTCAGTTGGTTGGCCGTCAGACCCTTGATCTGGCTCGTCGACAACGCCGCCACCTGCGTGGCGTCCAGGGCCGAGAACGCGCCGGTGGTCAGCGCGCCCAGCTGGGTCGCGCTCAGGAAGCCGACCTGTGTGGAGGTCAGCTCGCCGACGTCGCTGACGCTCAGGGCGGACATCTGCTGGACCGTCAGGCCCTTGATCTGGTTTTCGGTCAGCCCGCCGACCTGAGTGGCGTTCAAGGCCGAGAACGCGGAAGCCGACAGGGCCGCGACCTGGGTCGAGGCCAGGATGGCGATCTGGTCCGTCGACAGCGTCGCCGCCTGCCCCGTGGTCAGGGCGCCGAGCTGCGCGACGCTGAGGCCGCCGACCTGGGTCGAGGACAGCTCACCGACGTCGGTGACCGTCAGGGCCTTGATCTGGTCGTTGGTGACGCCCTTGAGCTGGGTCGCCGTCAGCACGGCCATCTGCGTGGCCGCCAGGGCCGAGAACGCGCCCGTGGTCAGCGCGCCCAGTTGCACGGCCGAAAGAGCGCCGACCTGCGTCGTCGACATCTCGCCGATGTCGGTGGTGGTCAGCCCCTTGACCTGCGCGGCCGTCAGACTCTTGATCTGGGTGGTGGTCAGCGACCCCATCTGGGTGGCGTCGAGCGCCGACACGTTGGTCGTCGACAGCGCGGCCACGCGGTCGACGCCAAGGGCGGCGATCTGGGTGCCGACCAGCTCGCCGACGTCGGCGACGCTTAGCGCCTTCGCCTGGACGACGCTGACGCCCTTGATCTGGTCCTGGCTCAGGGCGGCGATCTGGGTGCCGACCAGGCCCGAGAAGTTGGTCGCCGACAGGGCGCCGATCTGGGTCGAGCCGAGGCTGGCGATGTGCGACACGTCGAGGGCCGCGAGCTGGGTCGACGTGAGCGCGGAAACCTGGTTGGTCGAGAGCTGCGTCAGCTGGGTGACGTCGAAGACCACCGAAGTCGCGAACTTCGGGATCTGGGTGGCGGTGAGCGCCTTGACTTGGGTCGTGCTGAGCGCGGCGACCTGGGTGTCGGCGAGCGCGCCGATCCCTGTCGCGCTGATCGCGGCGATCTGAGACCCGTTGAGCGACTGGATGTCTGTCGTGGACAGCCCCTGGATCGCCGTGATCGAGAGGTTCGAGATCTGCGCTGCAGAAAGGCTCGAGATCGACATTCACCCACCCTTGCTGGCGGACACGCACCTGCGGGCCCGGACGCAAACCATGGAGACGCCCCCCAAAATCAAGCGTCCCGCAACAAGCCCAACTATGGCTTGATTCCGGTAACCATATTTCCTTTCCAAGTCCTTTCAACGAGACATGCCGACGCAGCGTTATACATGCCACGCGAGTTTACGGGCGCACCTATATTTCGGCCTGTTGGATGCGCGCATAAGCCTTATAAAGTAAGATGTTAGCTTCGTCTTGCACCGTCCGTTCACAGCGCCTGGACACGCGACGTCAAGCTTAGCGCGCGCTTAACGCGAACGCCTTGAAGCGAGGCGTCGGCCGCTTTTTGGCCCAAACTCCTAACGCCACCGATTCGGGTTCAGCCCAGCCCCGCCCCTAGCAGCTCGAAGCTGGCCATCAGGCCGTCGACGGCGGAACTGGCCAGCCAGACGTCGAACATCCCCGGCTCGGCGATCCAGTAGTCGTTGTCGCCGACGAACATCAGGTTCTCGCGCTTCAGCTCGAACCGCACCTCGCGTTCGCCCCCCGGCGCCAGGGAGACACGCTGGAAACCCTTCAGCTCGCGCACCGGCCGGGTGCGGCTGGCGACCCGGTCGCGGATGTAGAGCTGGACGACATGGTCGCCGTGCAGGTCGCCGCTATTCTTGACCTTGGCGGTCACGTGCAGCGTGTCGTTCCAGCCAAGCCGCTCCGTCGACAGCTTCATATCGGTGACGTCGAAGCGCGTGTAGCTGAGGCCGAAGCCGAACGGATAGAGCGCGTCGTTGCGGATCGAGCGCCAGCGCGCCTTGTACTCCTGGCCGTTCGGATCGGCCGGGGCCGGGCGGCCGGTGGTGCGGCCGTTGTAGAAGAACGGCTCCTGGCCGCTGTCGATCGGGAAGCTGACCGGCAGTCGGCCCGAGGGGTTCACCACGCCGAACAGCACGTCGGCCACGGCGTTGCCCATCTCGCTGCCCAGGAACCAAGTCGCCAGGATCGCCGGGGCGTCGCGGACCACGCCCTCCAGCTGGATCGCGCGGCCGTGCCGCAACAGGACGACGACCGGCTTTCCCGTCGCGGCGATCGCTTCGGCCAGGCGCTGCTGCACCGGCGGGATGCGGATATCCGTGCGCGACTTGGCCTCGCCGGTCATGTCCTGGCTCTCGCCGACGGCCAGCAGGACGATGTCGGCGGCCTGAGCCGCGGCCACCGCGCGCTCGAAGCCGCCGGCGATGGTGGTCTCGACCTCGCAGCCGCGCTCGACGATCAGGCTCGCCGGATCGGCCAGCTGGGCGCGCACGCCGGTGGCCAGATCGACGTTCAGGCGACGGTCCGCGAAGAAGCCGCCCCAGGCCCCCAGCACGTTGTCGCGGTCGTCGGCGAACGGACCGATCAAGGCCAGGCGCTTGCCGGCCTTGGGCAAGGGCAGGAGGGCCTGATCGTTCTTCAAGAGCACGATCGAGCGCGCGCCGGCCTCGCGGCTCAGGGCGCGCAAAGCGGGCGTGGCGGTGCGGGCCGCCTCGTCGCGCGGATCCAGCGAGCGGTAGGGGTTGTCGAAGAGGCCGATCGCCTCCTTCAGGGCCAGAACCCGGCGCACGGCCGCGTCGACCGTGGCCATCGGCACGGCGCCCGAGGCGACCAGCTCCGGCAGGTATCGATTGTAGAGGCCGCTCTGCATGCTCATGTCGACACCCGCCAGGATGGCCAGGCGCGCGGCGTCGCGGTCGTCGGCGGCATAGCCGTGGGCCACCAGCTCCTGGTCGGCCGTGTAGTCCGAGACCACCACGCCCTTGAAGCCCCACTCTCCGCGCAGGATGTCGGTCAGCAGCCTCTTGTTGGCGGTCGCCGGGACGCCGTTGACGTCGTTGAAGGCCGACATGGTAGTCTGGGCGCCGGCCGCGAAGGCGGCCTGGAACGGCGGCAGGTGCACCTCGCGCAGCGTGGCCTCGGAGACCTCGACCGAATTGTACTCCAGGCCCGCCATCACCGCGCCGTAGGCGGCGAAGTGCTTGGGCGTGGCCAGCATGCTGTCGTCGGCCTTGAGGTCCTTGCCCTGGAAGCCGCGCACGCGGGCGGCGGCCATCACCTCGCCCAGAAAGACGTCCTCGCCCGCCCCTTCGGCCACCCGGCCCCAGCGCTGATCCCGGGCGACGTCGACCATCGGCGCGAAGGTCCAGTGCAGGCCCGACGCGGTCGCCTCCAGAGCGGTGGCGCGAGCGGTGCGCTCGGCCAGGTGCGGGTCGAAGCTGGCGGTCTCGCCCAGGGGGATCGGAAACACGGTGCGGAAGCCGTGGATCACGTCGGCCGCGAACAGCAGCGGGATCTTCAGGCGCGAGTCCTCGATCGCGGCCTTCTGCGTGTCGCGCGCGGCCTGGGCGCCCACCCCGTTGAACAGCATCCCGATCCGGCCTGCCCTCACCTCGGCCAGCAGGATCTCGGCGTTGCGGATATTGACCAGCGGATTGATGTCGCCGATCGGCGGCCGGATCATGTCGGCGAAACAGGACAGCTGGCCGGCCTTCTCCTCGATCGTCATCTGGGCCAGCAGCCCTTCGATGCGATCCGAAGCCCGGGCGAAGGCGCGGGGGGCGGTGACGGCCAGCCCCATCAGGGCCGTGGCGCTGGACAGGAAGGCGCGCCGGCTCGGCCCCTGCGGGCCGCCGTTCGTCGTCTTCAAAGCCATGGAATCCCCCGGGGACGCTTTACGAGGCCGGCAAAATTGCCGCTAAAGCGTCCCGGCGCAACCGCGCTCGCCTATTCGGCGGGATGCAGGACCGTCTCGGCCGGAACGCGAGCGGTGTTGTAGGTCGCGAGATCCAGGATCCCTTCGCGTTTTGCCACGATGGTCGGGACCAGCACCTGGCCGGCGACGTTCACGGCCGTGCGGCCCATGTCCAGGATCGGATCGATGGCCAGCAGCAGGCCCACGCCCTCGAGGGGCAGGCCCAGGGTCGACAGGGTCAGGGTCAGCATCACCGTCGCGCCGGTCAGGCCCGCCGTGGCGGCCGAGCCGATCACCGAGACGAAGACGATCAGGAAATAGTCCGACCAGGCCAGGTGCACGCCGAAGAACTGAGCCACGAAGATCGCCGAGATCGCCGGATAGATGGCGGCGCAGCCGTCCATCTTGGTGGTCGCGCCGAACGGCACGGCGAAGGCGGCGTAGGCGCGCGGCACGCCCAGGCTGGTCTCGGTCACGGCCTCGGTCACGGGCAGTGTGCCGACCGACGAGCGCGAGACGAAACCCAGCTGGATCGCCGGCCAGGCGCCCTGGAAGAACTTGATCGGGTTGAGGCCGTTCAGGGCCAGGATCGTCGGGTAGACGACCAGCAGCACCAAGCCCAGGCCGATATAGATCGCGCCGGTGAAGGCGCCCAGCTGACCCAGCGTCGTCCAGCCGTACTGGGCCACGGCGTTGCCGAACAGACCGACGGTGCCGATCGGCGTCAGGCGGATCACCCACCACAGCACCTTGCGCACGATCGCCAGGGCCGAGGCGTTGAACTTCAGAAAGGCCTCGCCCGCCTCGCCGACCTTCAGGGCCGCGATCCCGGCGACCAGGGAGATCACCACGATCTGCAGCACGTTGAACGACAGCGAGGTCGTCGCCACGCCCGCGTCGGAAACCTTGGTCGAGGCGGCCAGGCCCAGGATGTTGCCGGGGACCAGGCCGGTCAGGAAGTCCAGCCACGAGCCGTGGGTCTTGGGCGCCTTGGCGGCGGCGGCCGCGACGCTGGTGTGCAGGCCAGGCTGCAGGATCAAACCGAGGGCGATGCCGATCAGAACGGCGATCAGGGCGGTGACCGCGAACCAGAACAGGGTCCGCCAGACCAGGCGCGCGGCGTTCTGCAGCTGGGCGATGTTGGCGATCGAGGCGACGATGGCGGTGAACACCAGCGGCGGCACCAGGGTGCGCAGCAGTTGGACGAAGATCGAGCCGACCTGGTGCAAGGTCTCGGCCAGCGCGTAGCCCGCCTGGCCTTCGCCCGGTCCCAGGTTGCGGGCCAGCAGCCCCAGCCCCAGGCCCAGGGCCATGGCGACCAGGACCTGGACTCCGAACCCGCTGATGAAACGGCTGCTCTTCGGCTGGGCGACGGCCATGCGCGATCCTCGACAAACTTGAGGACAGAATGTCGTGCCGCGCGGTGGGATTTACGAGCGAGGTTTTCCGGTGGTCGCCCCCAGGAAAACTGAAACGGAGCCTGTGCCTAAAGACGCGGCAGCCACAGTCCCATCATAGCGAGGAAGCCGCCCGCCGCCGTCGCCAGGGTGACCACCGCCATGCCGCCCGCCATGGCCAGCTTGGCCCCCGCCCCGCCCCGGTCCCGCGCCAGCAGGTAGAGCTCCAGGATCGCGACCGGGACCAGCACGTGACCGAAGGCCAGGGCGATGTCGAACGGTCCGTCGAACGCCTTGGTGTGCCCCACCGGTCCCTGGTTGGCGGCGAACCACAGCATCATGCCCAGACGGTAGAAGAACACGCCCAGCATCAGCACGAACGCCCGCAGGGCCCAGCGCCGATGGAGGTCGAACCGCCGCTTCCGCGCGAAACGCAACGCCTGCCCGGCGCAAAGCATCAGCAGCACCGCGTTCAGCGTGTTGCCGATCGCCATATAGATCCCGGCCACCGCGCCCCGGGTGAAGGCGATGAACAGGCCAGACAACGCGATGGCGAGGGCCACGGTGATGAACGCCCGCCCGTTCCAGCGGTGGAAACCCGGCGCCTTGGCCCGGATCGCGGGAACCAGCTGCAGCGAGCCGGCGAAGGTCACGAACACCGCCATCAGCAGGTGGACGCCCAGCGCCAGATTTCCGGCGGTGTCACCATGATTGTAGCCGTGCCCCGCCGGCAGCACCGCGTTCCAGCGCTCCCAGTCTCCGGTGACGGCGCCCACGCCGTAGAGCCCGACGATATAGACCCCGAACGCCCACAGCCCCATGATCAGGGCGATGAACCACGCGGTCGCCGAGACGCTCAGCGCCCGGTTAGCGATCTTCTCCATGTGTACCAACCCGCCAACGCATCCCTCGTTCGCAGGCTTAATGAGCGCGGCCCAGCCGAGCCATGACGCGCGGCGACACGAACTTGACCCTGGCGATCACCCTGCTACCGCTCGCGCCATGGCCATCCGTTTTGAGGCAAGCGTGGTTCAAGCGACGGTGTCGGGCGGGTTCTTCAGCGCCCTGCTGGCGTTCGCGGTATCGCTGGGCGCGGACCGCGTGGCGCTGCTGGATCGAACCGGCGTGGCCGAGACCGACTTCGCGGACCAGGACGCCCGCATCCCGCTGGAGCGCTACAAGGCGCTCTATCGCGCCGGCCAGGAGATGACCGGCGAGCCGGCCCTGGCCCTGAAGTTTCCGGAAGCCACCCGCTTCGAGCAGATCTCGATCGTCGGCCTGATCTGCCAGGCGGCCGACACCATGGGCGGGGCGCTGAAGCAGCTGAACCGCTTTTCGCGCCTGGTGGTCGAGGTCGACGGCGTCTCGGACGGTCCGCGCTTCCAGCTGACGCCGCGCAACGGCGAGCTCTGGCTGGAGGACCGCTGCGCGGAGGACTTCCCGGAACTGATCGAGGCCGCCCTGGCCCGCTTCACGTGCGAGATGACCCGGCACTATCCGGACTTCACCTTCGCCCTGGCCGTCCACCTGACCCGTCCGCGTCCACCCCACGCGGCCGAATACGAGCGGGTGCTGCGCGCGCCGGTGACCTTCGGCGCGGCTTGGAACGCCCTGCGGATCGAGCCCTCGTGGCTGAACCTCGCGATCCACCGGCCCAACCGCTACGCCTTCGGCATGTTCAACGGCCACGCCGACGCGCTGCTGGCCAGCCTGGAAGAGTCCAAGACCACGCGCGGCCGGGTCGAGGCCCTGCTGATCCCACTGCTGCACACCGGGGAACTGGCCATGGACGCGGTCGCCACGGCCCTGGGCCTGTCGCGCCAGACCCTCTATCGCCGCCTGAAGGCCGAAGGCGTCAGCTTCGACCAGGTACTGGACGACCTGCGCCGGCGGATGGCCGAGACCTATCTGGAGAAGCTATCGGTCAACGAGACCGCCTATCTGGTCGGTTTCTCCGAAACCAGCGCCTTCTCGCGCGCCTTCAAGCGCTGGACCGGGGCCAGCCCGCGCGGCCGCAAACCGGGCTGAGGCGCCAACACCTTCCGGCCCGGCCCCGAGGACAAAAAAACCCCGGGAGAACGAGCCTCCCGGGGTGCGCTTGCAGGTCTTCGGCTATCGGAGGGCTCGCGGCGCGGCCTAGTGACCGCCAGCCACGCCCTCCTGGATCTCGTGGGTCGGGGCCTTCTTGGCGACCAGCGCGAACCACAGGACATAGACGTAGCAGGCCAGCGGGGCGATGAAGCCCATCGAGATCGAACCGGTCAGCTCCTCGATCTTGGCGAAGGCCAGCGGCAGGAAGGCGCCGCCAACGATGGCCATGCACAGCAGGCCCGAGGTCGCCGAGGTCGGCGCCGAGGACCGTTGCAGGGTCAGGGTGAAGATCGTCGGGAACATGATCGAGTTGAACAGACCGATCAGCAGGGCCGCGAAGGCGGGGATCAGGCCGCTGGTCAGCGGGGCCGAGGCCAGTAACAGGTTGACCGTGCCGGTGTGAGCCGTGGGGGTCATGTCCTTGGTCAGGATGACGACCAGGCACAGGGCGATGGCGCCGACGGCCACGGCGGTCAGCAGGGCGTAGTCCTTGATCGTCTTCAGCATGGCCGAGCCGGCGAAGCGGCCGATCATGGCGAACACCATGTAGAAGGTCGTCAGCTTGCCGGCCTGCTCCGACGGAATGTCCAGAATGCGCGACTGCTCCAGGAACAGCAGCAGGTGAAGCGAGATCGCCACCTCGGCGCCGACATAGAGGAAGATGCCGATCGCGCCCAGGTTCGCCCACTTCGAGGTCAGGGCGGTGAACGGATTGACCAGTTGGCCGGTCTTCGGCGCGGCGTCGGTGATCTTCTGGCGGACCAGGAAGATCAGCAGGATGAACAGGGCAAGGCCCACGCCGATGGCGAGATAGACGTTCGAGACGAAGCCCAGGGCCTGCTCGCGCATGGCCTGGGTGATCACCACGCCCTTGGTGAAGATCTCGCCCTTGAGCAGGAAGTTGGCGCCGAACCACAGGCCGCAGGCCGCGCCCAGCGAGTTGAACGCTTGCGACAGGTTCAGACGGAACGAGGACTCTTCGGGCTTGCCCATCGACGCGATCAGCGGATTGGCCGCGACTTGCAGCAGGGTCACGCCCGAGGCCATCACGAACAGGCCGACCAGAAAGACGCCGAAGGTGTGCAGCTTGGCCGCCGCGATGGCGATGAAACAGCCGGCGACGATGCCGCCCAGGCCGACCATGACCGACCTGGCGTAGCCAAGCTTGGACAGGAACGCCGCCGACGGCAGCGACATGATCCCGTAGGCGATAAAGAAAGCGAAGCCCGTCAGGCTGGCCTCGACGGGGCTCAGCGTGAAGACCGTCTTGAAGGTCTTCAGCAGCGGGTCCAGCAGGTTGGTGACCAGCGCCCAGATGAAGAACAGGCAGGTTACATAGACGACGGCGAGCTTCACGCCGTTGCCTTTCGTCGTGGTCTTCGCGATCGCGGCGTCGGTCATCGGACGGCGCCCTCGAGGCTGTATTTCACCGCAATCACTGCACCACTCCCTAGGGACGTTATTCGTGGAATCCGTCTTTGCGCGGACGCGCCATTCACAGGAAGCGTGACAACGTTGTCAACCTCACGCGCGCTTTTTCGGCGCCTGATAGCGCTACCACGGGAACCGCTCGTCCCTCCCGTCGCTTGATCCTGAGAACCGGGAGTTTCTCATGTCGGCGCTGATGGTTCTTCTGATGTCCAGCCTCTTCGTGCTGGCGGCGATGGTCGGCCTAGCCGACGCGCTGGTGCACTTCCTGGGCTGGAGCATCGAGCGCCTCAAGGCGCCGCGCGAGCCCGCCGAGACTCAGTCGCCGCCGCAGGGAATCACGGCGTAGCGGCTGGCCTTCAAAGCGCGGAGCGCGCCCTGATCGACTTGTTCGCGGATGAACGGCGCCTTGGGCGTCCAGTCTTGCGCATTCAATTCGGCGGCCAACGGCGGGGCGTCGTCCCAGCGTGGCCAGAGGATCCAGGCCGGCGCGTCCGGCGCCGCGCAGAAAGCCCGGACCTGCGCCAGACTCGGTGGCGGCAGGCGACGTTCCGGCGCCGTCAGCGGCCGAATGAAGTCCTCGCCCGCCAGTCCCAGGTTGGTCAGGCGCTCGGCGCGGTCGCGGATCTCGAGGGCCATGGATTCCGAGAACACCACGCCCGCGCCCTGCACGCGAGCGGACCAACTGGGTCGGCCCAGCAGCAACCAAGGCTCCATGTCGCCGACCAGCCACAGCACCGGCCCGGGCCGCGCGGCGATCATGGCGACAAGCCCCGGGTCTCTCCCCCGGTCACGCGCGCGGGTGTAGTCGGAGCGATCGTCCCACAGCAGGATCGCCAGCAGACAGACCACCACCACACCCGCGATACGCGCCATGACCGGCGGTGTCGGTCGGCCTAGGGCCAACCACACGCCGAGCGCCAGCGCGATCGCCAGGGCGGGCAGATCGCTGAACCAGACGATGCTTTCGCTATAGCGCCCCGCTCGCGTCAGTTTGTCCGCCAGGCCCTCGCCAGCCAATCCAGCATAGCCGATCACCGCCACGGCCAGCAGGCCGAGCGCCAAGCCCATGCAAAGTCTCGGACGCGTAAAGCGCAGCTTGCCGCCCACGGCGACAAGCAACAGGCCCGCCGGCGCCGCGAGCAGGCCAAGCGCGGCGACATCGCGGAACAGCCAGGCCACGCCGATCAGGGACATGCCGAGCAGCCCCGCCGCCCCGCGTCGGGGCAGTTCGGCGACCAGCAGCGCCAGGCAGGCCAGAGCCAGCACGGCGACGGGTTGCAGGGTGCGCCAGCTCTGGATCTGCAGGAACAGGATCAGCGATAGTCGCTCGCCGAGGATGGCGGCGACACCGACGCCGACGAGGCCGGCGATCAAGGCGCCCAGGACCAGTCGGCGCGGCGCGCCCTGGAGCAGAAAGCCCGCCGCCGCGACGGTGCAGGCCTGCACGGCCAGACGGCTCCAGGCTTCCACCGGCCAGAGCGAGGGGAACAGAATGGGGCTGCGGGTCTCGACCACCGCCCGCCAGGCCGGGTCCATGACGGTCACCAGACGGTCGGCGACGGGCAGGTGCGCCAGGCCCGCCACGGCGACGACGGCGACTCCCGTCAGACCCGCCCATAGCCAACGGCGGTCCTCCAAGCAGAGGGCGGCGCCGATCGCGGCGGCCGAGCACAGGCCCATGATCGGGTGAAACAGCATGCCGACGATGCAGAGGCCAAGGCCCAGCCAAGGTCGTCCGGACAGATAGGCGGCCATGCCGGCCAGGCCCGCCGCCTCGACCAGGCCGCGCGGCGTGGCGTAGGGCTCGCCGAAGCCGATGACGTTCAGAGGCCCGTAGAGAGACGGCAACGAGACCACGAAGACCAACGCCGCCCAGCGCAGCGCCGGCGACCGATCCGCCAGGAGCCGCTCGACCATCAAGACCGCCGCCGTGAACCACAGCGCCAGCGTCAGGGCCACGATCGCCATCGTCGCGGCGGACGGACCCAGCAGTGCGATCAATCGCGCCAGCATCGGCGTGTAGAGGCTGAAGCCGAACTGCCCGTCATGGACGAACATCAGGTCGCGCCCGACCCCGCCCGGGTCCAGCTTGGCCAGGGCGTCGGCCACGTAGAGGCGACCGTCGTGATAGATGCCGAGATAGGGACGGCTCAGCAGGAACAGGCCAAACGCGGCCAGCCACCCAAGCCAGCGGCTATCGGCGAACTTATCGAGGCGGCTCACGACTGGACGGGGTCGGCGTCCCCGGGGCTTCTGGGGGCTTTGAACAGCAGCGCCCGGCGGACGGTGAAGTTGAACATGAAGACGATCGCGGCGGTCGGGATCTTGGCCACGCCCGGATGCAGGCGCAGGACCTCGACCCAAAGCGCCATCAGGCCCTGCGTCAGTATGAGGCCAGCCAGGCCCACGCCGACGAAGCCGACGAACTCGCGCCGGCGGTCGGCGACCGGGCGGTGGCGGAACACCATCGAAACCGACAGCAGATAGGTTACGGCGATACCGCTGACGAAGCCCATCGCCGAGGCCAGCAGATAGTTCACGCCCAGCGTCGTCAGCGCCAGCAGCAGACCCCAGTCGAGCCCCAGGGCCAGGGCGCTGGCGAAGCCATAGAGCATCAGCTCGCGCAGCCCCTCGGAGAGACGCCGCCAGAGCCGCGGAGCCAGGGCCATGATCAGGCCGCGACCTTGGCCGGAACCAGGCGTTCGCTGCGCAGGGCCTCGCGGGCGCCGGAGACGCCGGCCTCGCCGTACTCGGCGTCCTCGTTGACCTCCCACACGTCGTGCAGGGTCTCGCCGGCGATGATGTTCTCGGCCGTCAGCAGGCCGGTCATCATGGCGTGGTCCTGGTTGTTGTACTTGTGCATGCCGTTGCGGCCCACGAGGTGCAGGCCCGGGAAGTGCATCTTCAGGTCCAGGCGGATCATCTTGATGTGCTCGGCATAGGCGTCGTCATAGACCGGATAGGCCTTGTGCTGGCGCACCACGCAGGCGTCGTAGACGTCCGCTGGGTCCATCAGGCCGATCTTGGCGATCTCGCGCTTGGCCTGGATGACGAGATCCTCGTCCGAGGTGGTCCACAGGCCGTCGCCCTCGAAGCAGAAGTATTCCAGGCCCAGGCACGTCGAAACGCCGTCCGGGATCATTTCCGGCGACCACGAGCGGAAGTTCTGCACGCGGCCGACCTTCACCGACGGATCGTGGATATAGATCCAGTTGTCCGGCAGCTCCTTCTGCGGCTTGCCGATCAGCACCACGGTCAGGAAGTCGCGGTACATCAGTTCGCCGGCGTGGAAGACGCTGATCGGGGTCGGGCTGACCGACTGCATCAGCTCGCGGATCGGGGCGGACGAGACGACGTCGTCGGCCGTGTAGATTTCCTTCTTGCCGTCGGCGCAGGAGACGCTGACGGTCCAGATCTTGGCCAGCTTGTCGTAGTGCAGGCCGTCGACCTTGCGGCCCATGCGGACCTGCCCGCCCAGGGCGGTGATCTTCTCGGCGCAGGCTTCCCACATCATGCCGGGACCCTTGCGGGGATAGCGGAAGCTCTCGATCAGGGTCTTGGGCGCGCCCTCGCCTGTCCTGGCCTTGACGCCCAGCGAGCGCTTGACGCCGTCGATGATGGCCGAGGCCAAGTCCAGGCCCTTGATGCGCTGGCTGGCCCAGTCGGCCGAGATCTCATCGCAGCTCATGCCCCACACCTTCTCGGTGTAGGTCTTGAAGAAGATCGAGAACAGCTTCTCGCCGAACTGGTTGCGGACCCACTGGTGGAAGGTGGTCGGATTGGCGATCGGCTTGACCTTGGCCCAGCCGAACGAGGCCATGCACCTGGTCGCCGTCCAGACGCCCAGGTTCGCCAGGGCTTCGAAGGCCTTCAGCGGATAGGCGTAGAACTTCTCGCGGTAATAGATGCGCGACAGGCGCGGCCGGTCGATGAAATCGTCGGGCAGGATCTCATTCCAGAGGTCGACGATCTCCTTGCTCTTCGAAAAGAAGCGGTGGCCGCCGATGTCGAACTTGAAGCCCTTGTAGTCGACCGTCCGGCTGATGCCACCGACATAGGTCGGATCCATCTCCAGCACGGTCACGGCGCGGCCGGCCTTGGCCAGGGTGTAGGCGGTCGTCAGGCCGGCCGGGCCGGCGCCGATCACCAGGGTCTCCACGTGCTGGCCCATGCGGCCGCCTCCTATCCCGTTTCGAGACAAGATGCAGGCGGATGGTTAAGGCGGGGTCGCGAGGCTTGGTGAATCCCGATTAATCGTGAATCCAGGACGATCGGTCGCGGACGCCGCAATCGGGGGTGACATGTGGAAAAGGTGGCGCTACGGTTGCTGTGATGACCCTCGCCGCCAGCCAACAGCTGTTTTGGTATTTTAGCTATCCGACGCCTCTGGCGCCGGGAGGGTTTCGTTCGGCCTGACATCAGGCCACCAAGGACACCTTCACCAGCCGCCAGGGGTTCCCCGGGCGGCTTTTTTCATGGCCGCCGGACCTCGCGGAATTTCCCCCAAGATCTTTCGGAGTACGCCATGCCTTCCACCGTCCATCTCGTCTCGCTGCCCGTCCCCACCGACGACCTGCGCATCGAAAAGCTTCAGACGCTCAGCCCGCCCGCCCAGGTGATCGGCGAGGCGCCGGCCAGTTCGTCGGTCGCGGAGGTCGTCGGCGAGGCTCGCGCGGCGGTCCACGAGATCCTGCACGGCCGCGACGACCGCCTGGTGGTGGTGATCGGCCCCTGCTCGATCCACGATCCCAAGGCCGCCCTCGACTACGCCCATCGCCTGGCCGCCGAGCGCGAGCGCCACGCCGGCGAGCTGGAAGTGATCATGCGGGTCTATTTCGAGAAGCCCCGCACCACGGTCGGCTGGAAGGGCCTGATCAACGATCCAGACCTGGACGGCGGCTTCCGGATCAACGAGGGCCTGCGCCTGGCGCGCCGGGTGCTGCTGGACGTCAGCGCCCAGGGGCTGCCGACGGCCTGCGAGTTCCTGGACGTCACCACCCCGCAGTACATCGCCGACCTGGTGGCCTGGGGCGCGATCGGCGCGCGCACGACGGAAAGCCAGATCCATCGCGAGATGGCCTCGGGCCTCTCCTGCCCGGTCGGCTTCAAGAACGGCACCAATGGCGACGTCAAGGTCGCGGTCGACGCGGTCACCGCCGCCTCGCAGCCGCACCATTTCCTGGCCGTGACCAAGGAGGGCCGCGCGGCCATCGCCACCACCACCGGCAACGGCGACTGCCACGTCGTACTGCGCGGCGGCAAGACGCCCAACTACGACGCCGCCAGCGTGGCCGCCGCCGCGCAAGCCGTGGCCAAGGCGGGCATGCCGCCCCGGATCATGGTCGACGTCAGCCACGCCAATAGCGGCAAGAACCACGAGAACCAGCCGGCCGTGGTCGCCGACGTCTGCGCTCAGGTGGCGACCGGGACTTCGCCGATCATGGGGGTGATGATCGAGAGCAACCTCGTCGCGGGCCGCCAGGACATCGTCCCCGGCCAGCCCCTGACCTACGGCCAGTCGGTCACCGACGCTTGCGTCGACTGGGACACCTCGGTGCGCCTGCTCGACCAGTTGGCGGCGGCGGTTCGGGCCGGTCGCGAGGCGCGCAAGGCCTAGAGACCCAAAGCGCGAATGGCGGGATTAAGTCGACATCCCGCCGTTCGCGCATCCTTCTACCGGCGAGACGCGTTGTGAAGCCCGAGGGACCTTCACCAAGGCGAAGATCACATGACGCGTCTCATTATCGTCGGCCTGGCCATCGGCGCCATCGCCCTTCCCGCGACGCTGGCGCCCACGGACGCCGACGCCGCCACCTGCCGTAGCCGCAAGGCCACCGGAACCGTCATCGGCGGTCTCGGCGGCGCTCTGGTCGGCAACGCCATCTCGAAGGGCGGCGGCGGTCTGCTGATCGGCGGCGTCGGCGGCGCCCTGGTCGGCCGCGAAATCGGCAAAAGCGGCTGCCGCACCCGCACGGCCTATTACAGCTCCGGCTCCAGCTATCGCGCCGCCTCGGCGGGGCCGGGCCGGCCGGAGTAAATCCTTGCGGTT
>NZ_JBXAON010000001.1:401728-491445 GCF_058802865.1 Caulobacter sp. GW822-FHT01G02 | reverse complement strand
TCCCTCGCCCCCTCTTGGCGCCCCCGGCCCGGCCGGCGCCCGTCCGTCAGGTCTACTACGACCACATGGGCAACCCGGTCGCGACCGGCGAAGTCCGCGACGGGACCTTCCAGCAGGTCTCGGCCACCGCGCCGACCGGCGGGACGTGCCGCAACGCGACGATCTCCTACTACGACGAGCGCGGCCGCCTGGCCCAGCGCCCCGTCCAGATCTGCCCCCGCTAGAACGGAATCAAAACGATGATCCGCAAGCCCGTGATGGCCGCCCTGGCCCTCGCCACCCTCGCCCTGGCCGCCTGTGAAAACGGGCATGAGGCCATGTCCAACCCGAAGATCTGCGCCGACTTCCGCAACAACGCAGGTCCTGGCGCCACGGCGGCTTCGGATCCGTCGACGCCGGTCGACGAGTGCGCCCGCCGCTGGGCCTACAGCCTGGCCGGCTCCAAGGACGGCGCCGAGATCGTGGCGGAGGCGGTCGTGGCCGCCTGCGCCCCGGTGCTCAGCCGCTGGAACCAGGCCTCGCTAGGCCAGACCGCCAATAGCGGCGAGCAGGCCCTGAGCCTGACCACCGGCCAGCCGACCAACCCGCTGGCCGAGCACAGCAGCTTCGCCCAGGGTCGCGCGCTGTTCTACGTGGTCCAGGCCCGCGCCGGCCGCTGCAAGCCGCCGCCGGTCACCAACGGGGCGCCGGCGGGCCTCTAGGCCAGCGAAGCGCGCTCCCACTCCAGGAACTCCGGCGTCGTCAGCAGGCGCTCGGCGTAGGCTTGCGCCGTTCCGGTGTCGCCGTAGTCCGCGGGCTTGATCCCGTAGGTGCGGAAGCGCGTCGCCACCGGCGCGTAGAAGGCGTCGGCGATCGACCAGTCGCCCAGCAGGAACGGCCCTCCGGACTTCGCCAGCAGCTGGTTCCAGCGCTCGACGATCGTGCGGACGTTCTTCCGCGCGGCCTCGGAGATGTCGAGCGCGTGGGGCGCCTCCTCCAGCGCCATCGGGCATTCGCCGCGCAGGGCCTGGAAGCCGCCATGCATCTCGGCCGCCGCCGAACGGGCCAGGGCGCGCAAGGTCGGGTCGGCCGGCCACAGCTTGGCGTCGGGATAGGTCTCGGCCAGGTATTCGCAGATGGCCAGCGAGTCCCAGATCGTCAGGTCGCCGACCTTCAGCACCGGCACCTGCCGGCTGGGCGAGTGCGCCGCGATGGCCGCGTCGCTGGCCGCGCCCTGACGCAGCTGGATCTCGATCTCCCGGAACGGCGCGCCGGTGCGCTTCAGCGCCAGCCACGGCCGCAACGACCAGCTGGACCACTTCTTGGTGCCGATCACGAGTTCCATGGCGCGCGCTCCCTGATGCGATTGCCGCCCGGCTTACCCTGCGTCTAAGGTGGCCTCAACGATTAGAACAACTGTTCGAGGAAGAGCGCTCATGGCGGAAGCGGCTACACCGTCACCGGTCATCAATCCCGTTTCGACGGGTTATCGCCGGTACGCCCTATGGGTGCTGCTGATCATCTACACCCTGAACTTCCTGGACCGGCAGGTGGTCAACATCCTGGCCGAGCCGATCAAGCGCGACCTTGGCCTGGCCGACTGGCAGCTGGGCATGATGACGGGCCTGGCCTTCGCCATCTTCTACACCGTGCTGGGCATCCCGATCGCTCGCCTGGCCGAGACCAAGAACCGGCCCTTCATCATTGGCGCCTCGGTGGCCGCGTGGAGCGCGTTCACCGTGCTGTGCGGCTTCACCCAGAACTTCTGGCAGCTGATCCTGGCGCGGATCGGCGTCGGGGTCGGCGAGGCCGGCTGCACGCCGCCCGCCCACTCGCTGATCACCGACTACGTGCCGCGCGAGAAGCGGGCCAGCGCCATCGCCTTCTATTCGATCGGCACGCCCCTGGGCACCCTGGCCGGCATGGCCATGGGCGGCCTGGTCGCTGACGCCTATGGCTGGCGCGCGGCCTTCATGGTGGCCGGCGCGCCGGGCGTGATCTTCGCCCTGGTCGCGGCCTTCACCCTGGTGGAGCCGCGCCGCCAGTTGGCCGCCGACATCGCCGCCCGCGCGAGCTCGCAGATCAGCTTCGCCGCCGCCATTGCGGTGCTGGCGACCAAGAAGACCTTCTGGCTGGTGGCCCTGGCCGCCTCGATCAAAGCTTTCATCGGTTACGGTTACGCGCCCTTCATCGCCTCGTTCTTCTTTCGCAACCATGGACCCGAGATCGCCCAGTTGGCCGCCGGCTTTGGCCTGAAGTCCGCCGGCTTCCTGGGCCTGGCGCTGGGCCTGATCGGCGGCACCGCCGGCGTGGTCGGGGCCTGGCTGGGCGGCGTCCTGGCCGACCGCCTGGGGGCCCGTGACCTGCGGGCCTATGTCATGGTCCCGGCCTTAGCGTCGCTGGTGACCATTCCCATCTTCATCACCGCCGTCAGCCTGGACGCGCCGATGCACGCGATCGGCTTTCTATCGATCAACGCCCTGCTGGCCACCCTGTGGTACGGCCCAGTCTACGCCACGGCTCAGAGCATCGTCGAACCCCACATGCGGGCCACCGCCTCCGCGGTACTGCTGCTGATCATCAACCTGATCGGCCTGGGCCTGGGACCGGTGGCCGTCGGCCTCCTGAGCGACGTGCTGGCCGGTCAGATGGGCCTGGGCGAGGCGCAGGGCGTCCGCTGGGCGCTGATCGTCTCCGCCACGCTGGGCTTGGCCGCCTTCGGCCTGTTCTGGGCCGCCCGCAACAGCATCCGCGAGGAGATGGTCGCCTGATTCCCAGAGCGCCAAGGGCCCGGAATTTAGCCTCTGGCGCTTTGGCTTCCGCTCCGTCACAGTCCCCTCAAACAATTAGAACAAATGTTTGAAGGGAGAGAGTCAGTATGGCCGACGCGCGTGCGTCCGGCGGCGAACGGCCGCTTTATTCGAATGGCTACAAGGCGACGGTGCTGGGGCTGCTGCTGGCCACCTACACCTTCAACTTCATCGACCGGACGATCATCGCCACCATCGGTCAGGCCATCAAGGTCGACCTGAAGCTGACCGACACCCAGCTGGGCTTGCTGGGCGGCCTCTACTTCGCCCTGCTCTACACCCTGCTCGGCATTCCCATCGCGCGTCTGGCCGAGCGCTGGAACCGCGTGACCATCATCTCGCTGTCGCTGGTCGTCTGGTCGGGCTTCACCGCCCTGTGCGGCGCGGCGACGAGCTTCGCCCAGCTGGCCCTGTTCCGCTTCGGCGTCGGCGTCGGCGAGGCCGGCTGCTCGCCGCCCAGCCACTCGCTGATCAGCGACTATTACGAGCCCAAGAAGCGCGCCTCGGCCCTGTCGATCTATTCGTTCGGCATCCCCCTGGGCACCATGTTCGGCGCGGTGGCCGGCGGCTGGCTGGCCCAGGAGTTCAGTTGGCGGGTGGCCTTCGTCATCGTCGGCCTGCCCGGCGTGATCCTGGCCCTGATCGTCAAGCTGGTGATCAAGGAGCCGCCGCGCGGCCATTCCGAGATCGTCGAGCGCCCGATCGAACCCGAGAACCTCGTGGTCGAGCCCGCGCCCAAGCCGGCCTTCTCCATGGCCAACGAGTTCTCCGAGCTGTGGGCGGTCTTCAAGATCCTGTTCTTCAAGTGGCCCGTCCTGCACATGGTGCTGGGCGTGACCATCGCCTCGTTCGGCTCCTACGGTTCAGGCGCCTTCGTGCCGTCCTACTTCGTGCGCGCCTTCGGCCTGGGCCTGGCTCAGGTGGGCCTGATCACCGGCCTGATCGGCGGCTTCTCGGCCGGCGTCGGCACCCTGGTCGGCGGCTTCTTGAGCGACTGGGCCGGCAAGCGCAGCGTCAAGTGGTACGCCTGGGTCCCCGCCATCGGCCTGATCATCTGCACGCCGATCTACATCCTCGCCTATCTGCAGAGCGACTGGCAGGCGACGGCGATGATCCTGCTGATCCCCGGCATCTTCCACTATGTCTACCTGGCCCCGACCTTCGCCGTGGTCCAGAACTCGGTGGAGCCGCGCCGCCGGGCCACGGCCACGGCCCTGCTGTTCTTCTTCCTGAACCTGATCGCCCTGGGCGGCGGGCCGGTCTTCACCGGCTGGCTGATCGACCACCTGGCGCAGTACCACTTCAACACCCCGGACGCGGCCGGCGTGGTCCACAGCCTGCTGGGCTCGTTTGGCGTCGAAGGCGGCCAGAGCTTCGCGGCGACCT
This sequence comes from Caulobacter sp. GW822-FHT01G02, assembly GCF_058802865.1. Taxonomy (NCBI): domain Bacteria; kingdom Pseudomonadati; phylum Pseudomonadota; class Alphaproteobacteria; order Caulobacterales; family Caulobacteraceae; genus Caulobacter; species Caulobacter sp. GW822-FHT01G02. The sequence goes on along the minus strand of NZ_JBXAON010000001.1, from coordinate 487,270 downwards.
GCCCCGGCGGCATCGCGCCCAAGGGCTCGGCGCCCGAACTGGCGGCGCAGTGCCGCTCGACCCTGGCCCTGTCCAGCCAGCAGGGAATCATCATCTCGCTGTGTTTCTACGCCTGGGCCGGCGTCCACTACGCCCTGGCCGCCATCGGCATGGTCAAGCACATGAAGTCGCGCGAAGCGGCGTAAGTAATAAGCCTCTTCCCTTGACTCCCGGGGCGGGCGGGCCGAAACGCCCGCCCATGATCAGCCGCTACGCCCGCCCCGAAGCCGCCGCCATCTGGTCCAGCCAGACCAAGTACAAGATCTGGTTCGAGATCGAGGCCCACGCCGCCGACGCCATGGCCGAGATCGGGACCATCCCGAAGCTCGCCGCCGAGACGATCTGGGAAAAGGGCCGCGACGCGGTCTGGGACAGCGACCGCATCGACGAGATCGAGCGCGTCACCAAGCACGACGTGATCGCCTTCCTGACCCACGTGGCCGAGATCGTCGGCCCCGAAGCCCGTTTCCTGCACCAGGGCATGACCAGCTCGGACGTCCTGGACACCTGCTTCGCCGTGCAGCTCAGCAAGGCCACCGACCTGCTGCTGGAAGACGTCGACCTCGTTTTGGCCGCCCTGAAGCGCCGGGCGCTCGAGCACAAGATGACCGTCTGCGTCGGCCGCAGCCACGGCATCCACGCCGAACCGATCACCTTCGGCCTGAAGCTGGCCGGCTACTACGCCGAGTTCCAGCGCGCCAAGGAACGCCTGGCCATGGCCAGGTTCGAGATCGCCACCTGCGCGATCTCGGGCGCCGTCGGCACCTTCGCCAATGTCGACCCACGCGTCGAGCAGCACGTGGCCGACAAGATGGGCCTGGCGGTCGAGCCGGTCTCGACCCAGGTGATCCCGCGCGACCGCCACGCGGCCTATTTCGCGGCCCTCGGCGTCGTGGCCTCGTCGGTCGAGCGCCTGGCCACCGAGATCCGCCACCTGCAGCGCACCGAGGTCCTGGAAGCCGAAGAGCCGTTCGATCCGGGCCAGAAGGGCTCGTCGGCCATGCCGCACAAGCGCAACCCGATCCTGACCGAAAACCTGACGGGCCTGGCCCGCCTGGTCCGCTCGGCCGTGGTCCCGGCGATGGAGAACGTCGCCCTCTGGCATGAGCGCGACATCAGCCACTCGTCGGTCGAGCGCGGCATCGGCCCCGACGCCACCATCCACCTCGACTTCGCCCTGCGCCGCCTGGCCGGCGTCATCGAGCGCTTCAACATCTATCCCGACAACATGGCCAAGAACCTGGACAAGCTGGGGGGCCTGGTCTTCTCGCAGCGCGTCATGCTGGCCCTGACTCAGGAAGGCGTCTCCCGCGAAGACGCCTACGCCGCCGTGCAGGGCAACGCCATGAAGGTCTGGCGCGGCGAAGGCCGGTTCATCGACTTCCTGAAGGCCGATCCCGTCGTGTCCAAGGCCCTGTCGGACACCGTGCTCGAGGAGCTGTTCGACTACGGCTACCACACCAAGAATGTCGACGTGATCTTCAAGCGCGTCTTCGGCGAGCAGGCCTAAGCATGAGCGAACCGCCGGTTCTCCGCCTCAATCCGGCGCTGGATCCGGCGGTCTTCGCGCAAGCCTATGCGCGCGACGGCCTGGTGCGTATTCCCGAGGCGTTCGAGGCGGCGGTCGTCGATCGCCTGGCCGGCATTCTCGAACAGACCATCGACTGGGACATCATCTGCTCGGATGAACACGGCGGGGCCGAGGTCATCACCCGCGCCCGCCGGGCCGAGCTGGGCGATCAGGTCGTGGCGGGCAAGCTGTACGCGGCCACGGTCCGCGCCCGCACCGGCTTCGCCTATGTCTATCTCGGCTATCCGATGATCAACGCCTATGTCGAAGGCCGCGACCCGGGCCATCCGATCCACGCCCTGACGGCGTTCCTGAACAGTCCCGAGTTCATCGCCTTCGGCGCCGCCGTCACCGGCGAGGCGGGGATCACCAAGATCGACGGCCAGGCGACCTGCTACCGCCCGGGCGACTTTCTGACCCAGCACGACGACACCGGCGTCGGCGAGCGCCTGGCCGCCTATACCCTGGGCCTCACCCGCCAGTGGCGGCCGGACTGGGGCGGCCAACTGCTGTTCCACGACGATCACGGCGACGTGGCGCGCGGCTTCGCGCCGGCGTTCAATGTCCTGACCCTGTTCAAGGTGCCCCAGCAACATTCGGTGGCCCCGGTCGCGCCCTATGCCGGCGCCCCGCGCCTGACGGTCACCGGCTGGCTGCGCAACGATCCGCCCAATGGCGCCGGCGCCCCCATTGGCGGCTAAGCGCGGCTTCCCACCGGTCGTCGACGCGAACACCCGTGTTCTCGTGCTGGGCAGCCTGCCCGGCGAGGCCTCGCTCGCGATCAGGCAATACTACGGCAATCCACGGAACGCCTTCTGGCGGCTGATGGAAGGCGTGATCGACGCGCCGCTTACGCCGCTGGCCTACGAGGCGCGGCTGGCGACGCTGCTCGAGCACGGCGTCGGCCTATGGGACGTGATCGCCGAGGCCAAGCGCGAGGGCAGTCTGGACGCGGCTATTCGCGATCCGGCGGCCAACGACCTCTTGAAGCTGATCGAGACCTTGCCGGCGCTGCGGTGCGTCGCCTTCAACGGCGGCACGGCGGCGAAGCTCGGCGCGCGGCTGATCGGCGAGCGGGCGCCGACGATCGCCCTGCCCTCGTCCAGCCCCGCCCACGCGGCGCGCAGCTTCGGCGAGAAGGCGGACGCCTGGGCCCGCCTCAAGACTTTTCTCGTCTCCTAGTCCCGGTCCGGGCGAGCCGGCGACGACATTACGGGAAATTCATCTGCGCGCCGGCCGCGCTTGGGGCAGCATCCCCGGCTCAGAGGGGAATCCTACACATGCGCATCTTCCTGCTGGCCGCCGTTTCCGCGGCTGCGATTTCCGGCGCGGCCTTCGCCGCCGACAAGCCGATGTATGGGACCTGGGGCGTCGACCTGACGTCGCGCGACCTGACGGTGAAGCCGGGCGACGACTTCAACAAGTTCGCCAATGGCGCCTGGGAGAAGCGTACGACCATCCCGGCCGACCAGGCCTCGGCCGGCGTCGGCTACGACGTCTACAACCGCTCGCAGGACCAGCTGCGCACCTTGATCGAGACGGCCGACGCCTCGACCCCGATCGGCGCGCTCTATAAGAGCTTCGTCGACGAGGCCAAGGTCGAGCAGGTCGACGACGCGCCGCTGAAGGTCGATCTGGCCGCCATCCAGGTGATCACGTCCAAGGCCGAACTGGCCAAGGCCATGGGCCGCGCCCACGGCGGTTTCGGCCCCGACCTGTTCTCGCTGGACATCTTCGCCGACGCCAAGATCCCCGAGATCAACACGCTCTATATCGGCCAGTCGGGCCTGGGCCTGCCGGACCGCGACTACTACCTAACCGACGGCTTCAAGCCGCAGCTCGAAGCCTACAGGGCCTTCGCCGAGCGGGCGCTGAAGATGGCCGGCTACGCGGACCCGGCCAAGGCCGCCGCCGACGTGGTGGCGTTCGAGACCGCCGTCGCCAAGGTCAGCTGGCCGGTCGCCGACCGCCGCGACATCGACAAGGTCTACAACCCCGTCTCCCTCACCGAACTGCAGGCCTATGCCCCCGAGATTCCGTGGGCGGACTATCTGGCCGCCGCGGGCGTCACGGGCCGCGACCAGGTGGTGCTGGGTGAGAAGACCGCCGTCCGCGACATCGCCAAGCTGTTCGCCGCCACGCCGCTGGAAACCCTGAAGGCCTGGCAGACCGTACAGGGCGTCCAGGAGATGTCGCCCTATCTGTCCAAGCGCTTCGTCGACAGCCGCTTCGAATATGTGAAGGTGTTGAGTGGCCAGACCCAGTTGCGCCCCCGCTGGAAGCGCGGTGTTCAGCTGGTCGACGGCAGCCTCGGCGAGGTGGTCGGCCAGACCTATGTCGCCAAGTACTTCCCACCCTCGTCCAAGGCCCAGATGGTCGAGCTGATCGCCAATCTGAAGATCGCCATGGCCGAGCGGATCCAGAAGGCGCCGTGGATGGCTCCGGCCACCAAGCAGGCGGCGCTGACCAAGCTGTCGAAGATGACGGTGATGGTCGGCTATCCGGACAAGTGGCGCGACTATTCGGCCCTGAAGCTGGACGCCAACGATCTCTACGGCAATGTCCGCCGCAGCGGCGCCTTCGAGTGGGCCTATGCCCTGAACGACCTGGGCAAGCCCGTCGACCACGCCAAGTGGGGCATGACCCCGCAGACGGTGAACGCCTACAATGGCGGCCTGGAAAACAAGATCGTGTTCCCGGCCGGCATCCTGCAGGCGCCCTATTTCGATCCGGCCGCCGACCCGGCGGTGAACTACGGCGCGATCGGCGCGGTGATCGGCCACGAGATCAGCCACGGCTTCGACGACCAGGGCCGCAAGATCGACGAGACCGGCAAGTTGCGCGACTGGTGGACGGCCGAGGACGCCAAGCGCTTCGACAGCCAGGCCGCGGTGCTGGGCGCGCAATACGACGCCTACGAGCCGGTGCCGGGCATGCGCATTAACGGCCAGCTGACCATGGGCGAGAACATCGCCGACCTGGCCGGCCTGCAGGTGGCCTATGACGCCTATCACGCCTCGCTGAAGGGCAAGCCCGCCCCGGTCGTGGCCGGCATGACCGGCGACCAGCGCTTCTTCCTGGCCTTCGCCCAGGCCTGGCAGGACAAGTCGCGCCCCGACTCGCTGAAGCAGCAGATGGCCTCCGACCCGCACGCGCCGTCGAACTTCCGGGTCATCGGCCCGACGCGCAATGTCGACGCCTGGTACGCGGCCTTCGGCGTCAAGCCGGGCGACAAGTTCTACCTGCCGCCGGAAAAGCGCTCGCGCATCTGGTAGCCGCGGAACTGACCAACCGAAAAGCATGGGCGGGGGCGTCGCATCGGCGCCCCCGCTTCGCGTTTGCGGCGCCGCGCTTCTCGGGGCACCCTCTCCGCGACCTCGGAGAGAGCATGACCTTCGCCTCAACCATCGGCGCGACAACGTGGAGGTTCGACGGCCTGGCCGACCTGCTGGCCAAGGCTTCTCCACCGCGCTCGGGCGACGCCCTGGCCGGGATCGCCGCGACCAGCGCCCAGCAGAACGTCGCCGCCAAGCACGCCTTGGCGGACGTCCCGCTGAAGGCCTTCCTGTCCGAGGCCGTGGTTCCCTACGAGACCGACGAGGTCACCCGTCTGATCCTGGACGGCCATGACCTGGCGGCCTTCGCGCCCGTCGCGTCCCTGACCATCGGCGAGTTCCGTGACTGGCTGCTCTCGGAAGCCGCGACACAAGCCGCCCTCGCCCGCCTCGCGCCGGGCCTGATCCCCGAGATGGCCGCCGCCGTCAGCAAGATCATGCGCAACCAGGACCTGATCCTGGCCGCCAGCAAATGCAGGGTCGTCACGAAGTTTCGCGACACCATCGGCCTGCCAGGAACCATGGCCGTGCGGCTGCAACCCAACCACCCGACCGATGATCCGGCCGGGATCACCGCCTCGATCCTGGACGGGCTGCTGTACGGGTGCGGCGATGCGGTGATCGGCATCAACCCGGCCAGCGACAACCTCTCGGTGCTGGGCGACCTGCTGCGGCTGATGGACGACCTGATCCAGCGGTTCGAGATTCCCACCCAGTCGTGCGTCCTGACCCACGTGACCAGCGCCGTGGAACTGGTCGAGCGCGGCGCGCCGGTGGATCTGGTCTTCCAGTCGATCGCCGGAACCGAGGCGGCCAACGCCAGCTTCGGCGTCACCCTGGCCCTGCTGAAGGAAGGGCTGGACGCCGGCCGCTCCTTGAGGCGCGGGACCGTCGGAGACAACCTCATGTACTTCGAGACCGGACAGGGCTCGGCCCTGTCGGCGGGGGCGCACCACGGTGTCGACCAGCAGACGCTGGAAGCCAGGGCCTATGGCGTGGCGCGCGCGTTCGAGCCTCTGCTGGTCAATTCCGTCGTCGGCTTCATCGGCCCCGAGTACCTGTACGACGGCAAGCAGATCATCCGCGCCGGGCTGGAGGACCACTTCTGCGGCAAGCTCCTGGGCGCGCCGCTGGGGGTGGACGTCTGCTACACGAACCACGCCGAGGCCGATCAGGACGATATGGACACCCTGCTGACCTTGCTGGCCACGGCGGGCGTCACCTTCGTCATGGGCGTGCCGGGGGCGGACGACGTGATGCTGAACTACCAGTCCACCTCGTTCCACGACGCCCTCTATGTCCGCGAGCTGCTGGGCCTGAAGCGCGCGCCCGAGTTCGAGGCCTGGCTGGCCCGGCTGAGGATCACCGGCGACGACGGCCGGCTGGCTCCCGCCCGCGCCGGCCATCCGCTACTGGCCAGCGCATGAGCCGGCTGGTCCCGCCCGACCCCTGGAGCGCCTTGCGCGCGCGCACCCCGGCCCGCATCGCCATCGGTCGCTCCGGGTCCAGCCTGCCGACTCGCGAGGTGCTGGCCTTCTCGCTGGCCCACGCCCAGGCCCGCGACGCGGTGCGCACGCCGTTCGCGGCCGAGCAGGTCGCCGCCGGGATCGAGGCGCTGGGCGTCCCCACGCTGCGCGTCGACAGCGCCGCGCCCGACCGCGCGACCTATTTGCGCCGGCCGGACCTGGGCCGCCGCCTTTCCGACGCCAGCCGCATCGCCCTGGCCTCGGCGCGCGGTCCGGCCGACCTGGCGATCGTCGTGGCCGACGGCCTCTCAAGTACGGCCGTCCACGCCCACGCCGCGCCGCTGGTCGCCGCCCTGCTGCCCTACGTCAGAACCGAAGGCTGGAGCCTCGCGCCCATCACCGTCGCCGGTCAGGCCCGCGTGGCCCTCGGAGACGAGGTCGGCGAGTTGCTCGGCGCGCGGCTCGTGTTGCTGCTGGTCGGCGAGCGGCCGGGCCTGTCCTCGCCCGACAGCCTCGGGGCCTACCTGACCTTCCAGCCGCGGGTCGGGCGCACCGACGCCGAACGCAACTGCGTTTCCAACATCCGCGCCGAGGGGCTCTCCTACGACCAGGCCGCCTTCAAGCTGGCCTGGTTGATGCGTGAGGCGCTGCGCCTGTCGGCCACCGGCGTGGCGCTGAAGGACGAAAGCGACATGAAGGGCCTGTCCGACGCCGCCGAGCAGCCGATGATCGCCCGCGATTTGGACGAACCGCGTTCGCCGTGATGAAATAGTAAACGGCGATCGGGGTCGGGCGACCGACAGATCCTCCAGGACTCGTCCGCGGGCGAACGCGGGGCGCACCCTCGACGTCCAGACCATGGAGGGACGGGTCATGAGCGAACCAGGACCGGGCGGCGGCGTCAGCTACGAGACCGTCGACGACGGCTATTTCGAAAAGCGCGGCCTCAAGCGCTACGCAGGCGTGTTCTCGCTGTGGGCGCTGGGCGTCGGGGCGGTGATCTCGGGCCAATTCTCCGGCTGGAACCTGGGCATGGGCGTCGGCGGCTGGGGCGGCATGCTGGTCGCCACCCTGATCATCACCGTCATGTATCTGGGCCTGACCTTCTCGATCGCCGAGATGGCGGCGGCCCAGCCCCACACCGGCGGCGCCTATTCGTTCGCCCGCTCGGCCATGGGTCCCTGGGGCGGCTTCATCACCGGCCTGTGCGAGAACGTGGAATATGTGCTGACCGCGGCCGTGGTCTGCTTCTTCATCGGCAGCTATCTGGGCGGGATCTTCGAGACGCCGGCCTGGGTCCAGCCGCTCTACTGGATCGGGGCCTATGTCGTGTTCGTCGGCCTCAACGCCGGCGGGGTGGCGATGTCGTTCCGCTTCACGGTGTTCATCACCCTGCTGGCCCTGGCCTGCCTCGTCGTGTTCTGGGTCAGCGCCTTCCCGCACGCCGACTTCGGCAGATACGCCCTGAACGTCGGCCCCGGCGGGACCGAGCTGAAGGACGGCCACGGCCCCTTCCTGCCGGCCGGGATCGGCGGCGCCCTGGCCCAGCTGCCGTTCGCGGTCTGGCTGTTCCTGGCCATCGAGCAACTGCCCCTGGCCGCCGAGGAATCGCACACGCCGCAGCGCGACCTGCCCAAGGGCATCATCCTGGGCATGCTGACCCTGATCGTCTCGGCCCTGCTGGTGCTGTGGCTGAACAGCGCGATCCCCGCCGGGACCTTCGCCCTGTCCAAGTCGGGCGAACCGATCCTGGACGGCTTCCGGGCGATCTACGGCGGCTCGCTAGCCAAGCTCCTCTCGGCGATCGCCGTGGCCGGCCTGGTGGCCAGCTTCCACGCGATCATCTTCGCCTATGGCCGGCAGATCTATTCGCTGTCGCGGGCCGGCTACTTCCCGCGCGCCCTGTCGGTGACCCATGGCGTGCGCAAGACCCCGGACGTGGCCCTGATCACCGGCTCGCTGGCCGGCCTGGCGGTGATGCTGGTCGTCTGGTTCGCCCTCGGCGCCGAGAAGGGCGCGGCGATGATCGGCGGAACCCTGCTGAACATGGCCGTCTTCGGGGCCATGCTGTCCTATGTCGCCCAGGGCGCGTCCTACATCCTGCTGCGCCGGAAACTCCCGAACCTGGAACGGCCCTATAAGAGCGTGTTCGGCGTGGCCGGGGCCGGCGTGACCGTGATCATCTCGCTGGTCACGATCTTCTACCAGCTGAAGGACCCGGTCTATCGGACCGGAGTCATCGGGGTGGCGATCTGGTTCGCGGTGGGAATCGCCTACTTCGCCGCCGTCGGCCGCAAGAAGCTGGTGCTGTCGCCCGAGGAGGCCTTCGCCATCAACGGCGGCAAGGCCGCCTACGAGAGCCACTGACCATGAAAAAGGCCGCCCCAAGGGGCGGCCTCGTTCAGACCATCAAGGCTTGAGGCTTACTCGCCGGCCTTGATCTGCTCGCGCGCGACGGCCAGCAGTTCGTCCATCTTCATGCGAACCTCGCCCTCGGAGGCGGCGACGCCCGAGCCCTTGAGGTCCTCGAAGACCTTGCGCAGCACGTCTTCGTCGCCCGGCTGTTCGAAGTCGGACTTCACCACGGCGCGCGCGTATTCCTCGACGGTCGCCAGGCCCATGAGACCGGCCGCCCATTCGCCCAGCAGGCGGTTGCGGCGCGCGGCCGCCTTGAACTCGATTTCCTGGTCGTGCGCGAACTTGCGTTCGAAACCCTGTTCGCGTTCGTCGAAGGTGGTCATGAAGGCCCCAAAGTCGCCGAGAGCCTGTCGCGGCAAGATAAGTCATCTGGCCGCGACAGGCTCTAATTCTAAACGTTTAGAGCATGATGGTCGCCGAAACCGGCGTCCACTTTCGACTATCATGCTCTTACGCCGGCTGCATATCCTGCGGCGGTCTCCGCCGCAATCGGCGGATAGGCCGCGGATGACGTTTCCAACCATAACATAGCCCCAACACCGTCCGAAAGTTGTCCTTCGTTTGCGCGGCCGCGCTGATTCAGGTAGGTTCCGCGCGACATTTTCCAGTGAGCGGCCTTGAGTCGAACGCCGCGCGCAGCTATCCGCCGCGCGCGCTTTTCGTTTCTCCGGAAGATTCCGGACTTGAGGAGCGGCGCGCGCTTACAGAAGGGCCTCGACGAGAGCCATGACGACCCGTCGCAAGAAGATCTACGAAGGCAAGGCCAAGATCCTCTACGAAGGCCCCGAGCCCGGCACCCTGATCCAGTACTTCAAGGACGACGCGACGGCCTTCAACGCCCAAAAGAAGGCCATCCTGGAAGGCAAGGGCGTCATCAACAACCGGATCAGCGAGTACATCATGACTCGCCTGAACTCGATCGGCGTCCAGAACCACTTCATCCGCCGCCTGAACCTGCGCGAGCAGCTGATCAAGGAAGTCGAGATCGTCCCGCTCGAGGTCGTGGTGCGCAACATCGCCGCCGGCTCGATCGCCACGCGCCTGGGCCTGACCGAGGGTCAGCCCCTGCCCCGCTCGATCATCGAATTCTACTACAAGGACGACAAGCTGGGCGACCCGATGGTCTCCGAGGAGCACATCACCGCGTTCAACTGGGCCGCGACCCAGGAGATCGACGACATGATGGCCACCGCCCTGCGGGTGAACGACTACCTGTCGGGCCTGTTCAGCGCTGTCGGCATCACGCTGGTGGACTTCAAGATCGAGTTCGGCCGCATCTACGAGGGTGACTTCTCGCGGATCATCCTGGCCGACGAGATCAGCCCCGACAGCTGCCGCCTGTGGGACACCGTCACCAACGAGAAGCTGGACAAGGACCGCTTCCGTCGCGACCTGGGCAATGTCATCGAGAGCTATACCGAGGTGGCCCGCCGCCTGGGGATCATGAAGGAAATGCCGACCGTCATCCAAGGCGGCGTGCACTAAACCCTTCATCTGGAAGCAGCGCGGCCCGGAGCGCCGCGCGGGGAGAATCTGTCAGTGAAAGCCACCGTCCACGTGTTCCTGAAGCCCGGCGTGCTCGACGTTCAGGGCAAGGCCGTCGAGAACGCCCTGCATGGCCTGGGCTGGCCGTCGGTGAAGGACGCCCGCGTCGGTCGCGTCATCGAGTTCGACCTCGACGCCGCGGACGCCGAAGCCGCCAAGGCCGAGGTCAAGACCATGTGCGAGAAGCTGTTGGCCAACATGGTCATCGAAAGCTACCGCATCGACATCGCCTAGAGCCGTTCAAAAGGGCTCTAAACGTCTGATTCTAGAGCGCGATCTAGGCGCTGAAGCTGGCCCTCAGCGCCGCCAGGCTGGTCTCCCGGATGGGCTCCAGGTCCATGCCGGGATCGACCAATAGCTGGGTCGAGAGCCCCAGCAGCAAAGCCCCCACCATCAACGCGACCGCGTCGGCGTTCAGCCCGGCGCGGATCACGCCCTCGCGCTGCCCCCGCAGGACCAACGCCTCCAGGCGGGTCTCGACGTCCCTGTGCGCGGCCGCGAACGGCGCGCGCAGGTCCGAGACGTCGGACACCGCCCCGGCCATCAGCGTGAAATAGGCCCGCATCTCGCCGTCGCGCGTCAGGTTGCGCAGGAAGACGTCGACGAAGCCCAGCACGGCCTCCAGACCGTTCAGCGTGTCCAGCTGGCGGGCGTCCAGCAGCGCCTCGACCCGCGCCCCCAGCCGCGCGATCAGCGCCTCGATCAGCCCCTGCTTCGAACCGAACCTCTGGGTGACGAGCCCCCGGCTGTAGCCGGCGCGCTGGCCGATGCTCTCGAAGGTGGCCGCCGCCACGCCGCGCTCGGCGATCAGCTCGGCCGCCGCCCGAAGGAGCTCGCTCTCGGATTGCTGGCGGCGATCGAGCTGGGTTCGGCGCGCGGCGGGCGCCTTAAGGGTCGCGGTCATCTTGCGGAACATAGTTATTTGTTGGACAACAAGCAAATAAGAAGGACGGCCCCTAGGCCGCCGGGAGGAACGAGGAGCCGCCATGACGATCTCCACCGACATCGCCAACACCATCATCGACCCGAAGGCCTACGCCGACGGCGATCGCGTCGACCAGGCTTTCGCCCAGCTGCGCCGCGAAGCGCCGCTGGAGGTGGCCCAGCCCGACGGCTTCGATCCGTTCTGGGTGGTGACCCGCCACGCCGACATTCTCGAGGTCGAACGCCAGAACGAGCTGTTCCACAACGGCGACCGCGCCACGGTGGTGACCACGATCGAGGCCGACAAGAAGGTCCGCGAGATGATGGGCGGCTCGCCCCATCTCGTCCGCTCGCTGGTCCAGATGGACAACCCCGACCACTTCGCCTACCGCAAGGTCACCCAGGGTTCGCTGCTGCCACAGAACCTGCGGGCGCTGGAAGCGCGGATCCGCGAGATCGCCCGGGGCTTCGTCGACCGCATGGCCGAGCACGGCGACCGCTGCGACTTCGCCCGCGACGTGGCTTTCCTCTATCCCCTGCACGTGATCATGGAGGTGCTGGGCGTCCCGGAAAGCGACGAGCCCCGGATGCTGAAGCTGACCCAGGAGCTGTTCGGCAACGCCGACCCGGACCTGAACCGGTCCGGCAAGTCGGTCACCGACGTCAACGAGGGCATCGACAGCCTGCAGTCGGTCGTCATGGACTTCATGATGTACTTCAACGCCATCACCGAGGACCGTCGCGCCAAGCCGCGCGAGGACCTGGCCAGCACCATCGCCAACGGCAAGATCAACGGCGAGCCGATGGGGCACCTGGAGGCGATGAGCTACTACATCATCGCCGCCACGGCCGGGCACGACACCACCTCCTCGACCACCGCCGGCGCGCTATGGGCCCTGGCCGAGACCCCCGAGCAGTTCGCCAAGGTCAAGGCCGATCCGTCGCTGATCCCCGGCCTGATCGAGGAATCGATCCGCTGGGTCACGCCGGTGAAGCACTTCATGCGCACCGCCACCGCCGACGCCGAGTTGGCGGGCCGCAAGATCGCCAAGGGCGACTGGATGATGCTGTCCTACCCGTCCGGCAACCGCGACGAGGCGGTGTTCGAGGACCCGTTCAAGTTCCGCGTCGATCGCACGCCCAACAAGCACGTGGCCTTCGGCTACGGCGCCCATATCTGCCTGGGCCAGCACCTGGCGCGCATGGAGATGCGGGTGCTGTGGGAAGAGCTGTTCGCTCGCCTCGACAGCGTCGAACTGGACGGCCAACCCACCCGCATGGTCGCCAACTTCGTCTGCGGTCCGAAGTCGGTGCCGATCCGCTTCAAGATGCACTGAAGGGCGGAACGATGAGCGCGGAACCCTTCAAGGTCTGGCAGTGTCGCACCTGCGGCTACATCTACGACGAGGAGCAGGGCGATCCGGGTGAAGGCTTGGCGCCTGGAGCCCGCTGGGTCGACATCCCCGATGACTGGATCTGTCCGATGTGCGGCACGCCCAAGTCCGACTTCGACATGATCGAGCTGTAGCGCCAGCTAGGAGATCCTCCTGAACGCCCCGTCATTCCCGCCGGGAGATGACGGAACATCCGCCGCGACGTCTGCGGCTTCCTGATCGATGAGGCGCGCGCCAGGTCCAGTTGCCATGAGCCGTTTTGGAATATATGAAATATATACGTATCGTATATTCCGGAGCGCTGGGTGGGTATCGTCAATATCGAGGATGAGCTGCACGAGCGGCTGCGCCGCGCGAGCAAGGCGTCTTATCGGTCGATCAACGCCCAGGCGGCGTTCTGGATCAAGATCGGGATGCTCTGCGAATTGAACCCGGGCCTCACCTTCCAGGAGTTGGTGGCGCGTGAGCTGCGGGATGCGGGTGTCGACGCCCTTGATCCTGCCGGCGCGGCAACATGACAAAGGCCAAGGCCAAGGTTCCTCGGACGCCGTCATGACCATCGAGACCGAAGAGCAGCTTGAGAAGCTGCGCGCCGTTGGCGCTCTGGTGGCTCGCACCCTGGCCGCGATGGGCGAGGCGCTGGAGCCCGGGATGACGACCAAGGCGTTGGACGATTACGGCCGCGCTCTGCTGGAGAAGGAAGGCGCGCGTTCGGCCCCCGAGCTCACCTACGGCTTTCCGGGCGCGACCTGCATTTCGGTGGGGCCTGACTGCGCGCATGGCATCCCGGATGACACCGTGGTGAAGGCGGGCGACCTGATCAACATCGACGTCTCGGCCGAACTGGACGGGTTCTTTGGCGACACCGGCGCAAGCTTCGCGGTTCCGCCGACGAGCGCTCGCATTGAACGCCTCTGCCGCGACGGCCGCCGGGCGATGTGGGCTGGAATTCGGGCCGTGAAGTCTGGCTCCTCGTTGAACGAGGTCGGCCGGTCCATCGAGACCTTCGCCCGGAAGCACGGTTACAGCCTGGTGCGCAATCTGGCGAGCCACGGCGTCGGCCGTTCGCTGCACGACGAGCCGACGGAAATCCCGACCTGGTATGAGCCGCGTGACCGCCGAACGATCCCGGAGGGCTTGGTCTTCACCATCGAGCCATTCTTGTCGCTGGGCGCGGAGTGGGTCGAGGAACAGGATGATGGTTGGACGCTGCGTCCACCGCTGCATCAGGCCACGGTGCAGTACGAGCACACATTGGTCGCGACCCGCCGAGGACCGATAATCCTGACGCTAGCCTGAGCCCGTATCGGATCGGGCTCACGCGCGGCGTCCAAGCGCGGTGGAACTTGCAATCCTCAAAATTCCCGCACCGCCCCCTTCCGCTCGAAGCTTCGCCGCACGATGTTCGGCCGGAGCGGAAGGGAGATCGCCGATGAACGCCAAATTCCATCTGGCCGAGGTCAATGTCGGCCGGCTCAAGGCCCCGATCGATCACCCGATGATCAGGGACTTCGCCGACAACCTCGACCGGATCAACGCGCTCGCGGAAAGCTCGCCCGGCTTCGTCTGGCGGCTGACGGGCGAGGGAAACAACGCCACCGACCTGGCGATCGACAATGATCCCCTGTTCATCCCGAACCTGTCGGTCTGGGAGGACATCCCCTCCCTCGGCGCCTACGTCTATCGCAGCGGTCACGTGGAGATCATGCGCCGTCGCCGCGAGTGGTTCGAGCATATGGACCTCTACATGGCCCTCTGGTGGGTCCCCGCCGGCCACACGCCGACGGTCGAAGAGGCCTTGGAGAAGCTCGCCCTGCTCGAGGCCCACGGCCCGACGCCGGCCGCCTTCACCTTCAAGTCGCCCTTCCCCCCGCCTACCGGCGAGGCGGTCGAGCCCGAGCTGGACGAGTGCGCCTGACTTTCCCACCGCGCGGGACTGACATCCCGGCCAAACGGTGCTACAGGCCCGCGCCATGAAAGCCGCCGTCGTCGTATTCCCCGGTTCGAACTGTGACCGCGACTGCAAGGTCGCCATCGAGCGCTCCGCCGGCGCCCGCGTCGAGATGGTCTGGCACCAGGAGACGGCGCTGCCGGACGACCTGGACCTGATCGTCCTGCCCGGCGGCTTCTCGTATGGCGACTATCTGCGCTGCGGCGCCATGGCGGCCCAGAGCCCGGTCATGAAGGAGGTCGTCGCGGCCGCCGACAAGGGCGTCGCCGTCGTCGGCATCTGCAACGGCTTCCAAGTCCTGACCGAGGTTGGCCTGCTGCCCGGCGCCCTGCTGCGCAACGCCGGCCTGAAGTACGTCTGCAAGGCCGTCGACCTCGACATCGTCAACGGCCAGACCCGCTTCACCGCCGGTTACGGCGAGCAGCGCGAGGCGGTCATGACCGTCGGCAACGGCGAGGGCAACTACTTCGCCGACGAGGAAACCCTCGACCGGATCGAGGGCGAGGGCCAGGTCGTGTTCCGCTACAAGCAGAACCCGAACGGCTCGGCCCGCGACATCGCCGGTATCGTCAACAAGGGCGGCAATGTCCTGGGCCTGATGCCCCACCCCGACCGCTCGTTCGACCCGGACCTGGGCTCGGACGACGGCGCGGTGCTGTTCCGCAGCATCTTCCAGAGCGCCTGAGTCCGACCTCCCTCCGTCCGCCGACGAAAAATGGGCTCGGCGACGCTGTTACTGTGTAGCAGCCGAAAAGTCCCGGTCCTAAGGTGCGGCCCTCTGTAGGAGGGCCACTTATGAATCTCGTCTCCACCCTGCGCGCGGGCCTGCTGGCCGCCGCGGCCTTGACCGCCTTCGGCGTCGCCGCCCACGCCCAGGTCACGCCGATGACGCCGGACATCGACGGCAAGTACGTCGCGGCCAAGATCAACTACGACTACGAAAAACGCGTGGTGATGATCCCGATGCGCGACGGGACCAAGCTCTACACCGTCATCGTGGTCCCCAAGGGCGGCAAGAACCTGCCGATCATGCTGACCCGCACCCCCTACAACGCCGCAAAGCGCGCCGCCCGCGCCGACAGCCCGCGCATGGTCGCCGCCATGCCGCAGGGCGACGAGCCGTTCGTCGCCGACGGCGGCTATATCCGCGTCTTCCAGGACATCCGCGGCAAGTACGGCTCGGAAGGCGAGTACGTGATGACCCGGCCGCTGAAGGGGCCGCTGAACTCGTCCGAGGTCGACCACTCCACCGACGCCTACGACACCATCGACTGGCTGGTGAAGAACGTGCCCGAGACCAACGGCAAGGTCGGCATGCTGGGCAGCTCGTACGAGGGCTTCACGGTCGTGATGGCCCTGGTCAATCCGCACCCGGCCCTGAAGGTCGCCGCGCCGATGAGCCCGATGGTCGACGGCTGGATGGGCGACGACTGGTTCCAGTACGGCGCCTTCCGCCAGATCAACTTCGACTACTTCACGCGCCAGACCACCGTCCGCGGCGCGGGCGAAGGCGTCCAGCGCCAGGGCTATGACGACTACGCCAACTTCCTGCGCGAAGGCTCGGCCGGCGACTACGCCAAGAACCATGGTCTGGACCAGCTGACCTGGTGGAAGAAGCTGGCCCAGCACACGGCCTATGACAGCTTCTGGAGCGAGCAAGCTCTCGACAAGACCATGGAGAAGACGCCGCTGAAGGTGCCGACCATGTGGATCCAGGGCCTGTGGGACCAGGAGGACATCTGGGGCGCGGTGCACAGCTACCCGGCGCTGGAGTCCAAGGACGTCAACAACGACAAGAACTATCTGGTCCTGGGCCCCTGGCGGCACAGCCAGGTGAACTACGACGGCTACAACCTGGGTCCGTTCAAGTGGGACGGCGACACCGCCCTGCAGTTCCGCCGCGACGTGATGAAGCCGTTCTTCGACCAGTATCTGAAGGACGGCCCCAAGGCCGACACCCCGCCGGTGCTGATCTACGATCCGGGCCAGAACAAGTGGAACCGCTACGCCAGCTGGCCCCAGGGAGGAACGCAGGCGAAGGCCGGCAAGAACCTCTATCTCAGCGCCCAGGGCGCCCTCTCCTTCTCGGCCCCGGCGCCGGCCAAGGGCGCGGCGGCCTATGACGAGTACGTCTCCGACCCCGCCAAGCCGGTGCCGTACGTGCAGCGTCCGGTGCAGTTCGCCGACGGCGACCGCTGGAAAGCCTGGCTGGTCAGCGACCAGCGCCACGCCGAGAGCCGCACCGACGTCGTGAGCTATGTCACCGAGCCACTGAAGGAGCCGCTGAAGATCGCCGGCGTGCCGAAGGTGAACCTGTTCGCCTCGACCAGCGGCACCGACAGCGACTGGGTGGTCAAGCTAATCGACGTCTTCCCCGACGAGGTTCCCAGCCAGCCCGAACTGGGCGGCTACGAACTGGCCGTGGGTATGGACATCTTCCGCGGCCGCTATCGCGAGAGCTTCAGCGAACCCAAGGCCCTGACGCCCAACAAGCCGCTGAAGTACCAGTTCATCCTGCCGACCGCGAACTACACCTTCCAGCCGGGCCACCGGATCATGGTGCAGGTCCAGTCCAGCTGGTTCCCACTGTACGACCGCAACCCGCAGACCTTCGTCCCGAACATCTTCTTCGCCAAACCGGCCGACTACGTGAAGGCCACGCAGAGGGTGTTCCACAGCGGCGCCGACGCCAGCTTCATCGAACTGCCGGTGGTGGACGGCAAGTAACAACGAGAAAGGCCGGCGGGGTCACCGCCGGCCTTCCTTCTACGGAGAGAGTGTCGATCAGGTCAGCGGTCGCCGCGCCTGACGTTTTCATCCTGCTGATTGGCCTCGCCACCAGGGTTGCGGCCCTGCTCGTCCTGCCTGGGTCCGTCCTGCCTGGGTTGCCCTTGCTGCTGTTGCTGGCCGGGCGTTCGGCGTTGCTGGTCGTTCTGCTGCTGCTGCGGATCGCGGTTGTTGTCAGCCATGGGCCTTACTCCTGTTACACAGCGCGCTCGTGACGCACGGAGATAGAACGGGTCGGGACTCGCGGCGTTCCTACGGCCGAGCCGCCTTAATTCAGGCTAAGCTTTGGAATTCACACAGCTTTGCCAGAAACCCTCGCCACGCTGCCGCGATCGCCCGAAGCCGAAACGTTCATTCCGCTGATCGCGCCACTTAAAGCAAAGCTTTCGCCTCCAGCGTGAGATTCAAGGTTAATCCGCACTTTGCGGGGGAGAGAACTGGAATCCTCGTTTCGCAGCGCGCAACGTCAGCCGAACACTGAATGGGGAGGCGTCGGCGGAGCCCTCCGAAGACGCACAGAGTCAAAACACCATGGCCGACCACGAAGTTCGGTTCCCCGAGACCTATGTCAGCGGCGTGCCCGTCTGGGCCAAGCGCCGCAAGCGCTCCAGCGTGCATCCCCTGCTGAATCTGGTCCTCATCCTGCTGGCCCTGTTCGGGGCCGTGGTCATCGGCGTGTCGCTGCGCATGGGCTCGGTCGAGAAGGGTGGCGTCGTGATCGATCACTGGCTCGGCGAGGGCGGCGCCCACATGGAGCGCCTCATCAGGTCGATGTAGCCCGCCGTTCGGCCGGCAAGAAGAGCGACAGACTGTGGCGGAATCTGAACGAGCGGGGTAGAAGGCGCGCCCATGAGCACGCCCCAAAAGCCCATGGCCGAATTGGCCGCCGAGTTCGGCCTGAAACCGGCCGAGTATGACGTTGTCCTCAAGCGCCTGGGGCGAGAGCCCAACTTGGTGGAGTTGGGCGTGTTCTCGGTGATGTGGTCCGAGCACTGCTCGTACAAGTCCTCGAAGAACCAGCTGAAGAAGTTCCCGATCGACGGACCGCGCGTGATCTGCGGGCCTGGCGAGAACGCCGGCGTCATCGACATCGGCGACGGCGACGCGATCATCTTCAAGATGGAGAGCCACAACCACCCGTCCTACATCGAGCCCTACCAGGGCGCGGCGACGGGCGTGGGCGGCATCATGCGTGACGTCTTCACGATGGGCGCGCGGCCGATCGCCCTGCTGAACGCCCTGCGCTTCGGCGATCCGGAGCACCCGAAGACCAAGCGCCTGGTGGACGGCGTGGTCGCCGGCATCGCCGGCTACGGCAACTGCGTGGGCGTGCCCACGGTCGCGGGCGAGACCAACTTCCACAAGGGCTACAACGGCAACATCCTGGTCAACGCCATGTGCGTGGGCCTGGCCAAGGCCGACAGCATCTTCTACTCGGCCGCCCCTGGCCCGGGCCTGGCGGTCGTCTATTTCGGCTCCAAGACCGGCCGCGACGGCATCCACGGCGCGACCATGTCCTCGACCGAGTTCACCGAGGACTCCGAGGAAAAGCGCCCCACCGTCCAGGTCGGCGACCCCTTCGCCGAGAAGTTGCTGATCGAGGCGACCCTGGAGCTGATGGCCACCGGCGCGGTCGCCGCCATCCAGGACATGGGCGCGGCGGGCCTGACCTCCTCGTCGGTCGAGATGGCCGGCAAGGGCGGCGTCGGCATCGAGCTGAACATGGACATGGTCCCGCAGCGCGAGACCGGCATGTCGGCCTACGAGATGATGCTGTCGGAAAGCCAGGAGCGCATGCTGGCGGTCCTGAAGCCTGGCCGCGAGCAGGACGGCCACGCCATCTTCGAGAAGTGGGGCCTGGACGCCGCCGTCATCGGCTACACCACCGACACCGGCCGCCTGGTGCTGAAGCACCACGGCGAAACGGTCTGCGACGTGCCGCTGGCGCCGCTGTTCGACGACGCGCCGCTGTATGACCGCCCGTGGGTCCAGCCCAAGCTCGACCCGCGCCTCGATCCCGCGACCATCCCCGCCCCGATCGACTGGAACGAAGCGGTCCTGAAGATCGTCGGCTGCCCCGACATGGCCTCCAAGCGCTGGCTGTGGGAGCAGTACGACCGCCACGTGATGGCCGACACCCTGGAAGACAGCGCCACCGGCTGCGACGCCGGCATCGTGCGCATCCACGGCACGGGCAAGGCCATCGCCGTCACCAGCGACTGCACCCCGCGCTACGTCCAGGCCGATCCCTACGAGGGCGGCAAACAGGCCGTGGCCGAGGCCTGGCGCAACCTGACGGCCGCCGGCGCCCTGCCGATCGCCATCACCGACAACCTCAACTTCGGCAGCCCCGAAAAGCCCGAGACCATGGGCCAGATCGTCCGCGCCACCGACGGCATGGCCGAGGCCTGCCGCGCGCTGGACTTCCCGGTCGTGAGCGGGAATGTCAGCCTCTACAACGAGACCAACGGCGTCGCCATTCCGCCGACCCCGACCGTCGGCGCCGTGGGCCTGCTGGAAGACTACGACCTGCGCACCGACTTCTCCAGCGTCGCCGAGGGCGATACGCTGGTGCTGATCGGCGAGACGCGCGGCGAATTGGGCGCCTCGATCTATCTGCGCGAGATCCTGGGCCGCGAGGACGGCGCGCCGCCGCCGGTCGACCTGGCGCTGGAGCGTAAGAACGGCGACTTCGTGCGCGGCCTGATCAGCTCGGGCCTTGTCGCGGGGGTCCACGACCTGTCCGACGGCGGCCTGCTGATCGCTGCGGCCGATATCGCGCTGGCCAGCAAGGTCGGCGTCACCCTGAACGCCACCAGCACCGCCCACGCCCACCACTATCTGCTAGGCGAGGACCAGGCCCGCTACCTGATCGCCACGCCGGATCCCGACGCGGTGCTGGACGCGGCCAAGGACGCTGACGTTCGCGCCAGTGTCGCCGGCGTCGCCGGCGGGAACGACTTCGCGTCGAAGGACCTTTTCAGCGTCTCGCTCGACGCCCTGCGCACGGCTCACGAAGCCTGGCTGCCGGGCTACATGAACGCCCCGAAGGCCTAAGCCCGGAAGGCTCCAGCACGATGCGTATCCCCGCCCTAACCGCCGCCATCGCCGCCCTGATGCTGAGCGCCTGCGCGGCGCCCAGCGCCCAACAGGCCGCTCTGTCCGCCCAGACCCTGGCCGCCCAGTGCTCGGCCAAGGGCGGTTCGATCCAGCCGGTCGGCAAGGCCCAGATCCCGACCTGCGTCGTGCCCTATGCCGACGCTGGCAAGGCCTGCACCGACAAGAGCCAGTGCGAGGGCGCGTGCATCCTCGAGGGCAACCTGGAACCCGCGAGCGACGTCACCGGCCAGTGCCAGAAGACCAATCGCCAGTTCGGCTGCTACGCCAAGGTGGTGAACGGCAAGTCGACCGGGGCGATCTGCGTCGACTGATCCCGCTCGGGGTCAGGCGTAGGTCACGTTCTCCAGGCTGAAGGCGAAGGGCGTGGACGTTCGTCCCGGCCCGCCGCCGGTCATCACGATATCCGCGCTGACCAAGCCCAGAAGTGAGATCTCGGTGTTGACCTGGGACAGGATGGCCGCGTTCATCACCTCGCCCTCAACGACCTGAGAGGCCACGCCGATCCAGATCGTCGGCCTGAACGAGAAGACGGCCTTCTGGCCGGGCGCGATGCTGGTCTTGCTCGCGAAGAGCTTTCCGGCCTTGTAGATGTTGGCGTTGATCGCGCCCATGGCCAGGTTGTTGCGGACTTCGATCTCGGTCACGCTGGTCGCCGGACCGGCGGCCTGCAACGTGTCGCCCGAGGCCGTTAGCGACAGAGCGAACGCCTGGCCATTCGCCGCCGACATCTGCGGCGAATAATTGCCATAGCTGTCGGAAGCCGAGACCATGTTGCTCATGGGATAGGTGAAGGGGTGGTTCCAGCCCTGGCCGCAGTTCTTGATGACCCGCCAGGCCACCGCCAGTTCGTCGAACGACGTCGAGGCGTTCCTGCCGAAGATCACGATGTCGCTGCTGTTGAGATCGTTCGACTGATTGATGAAGTTCAGCTTGACGGCATGGCCGTCCCGCTCATCGCCCGCCTGAGCGAAAGCGGTGACGTCGGCCTGGTTACGGTCGTTGGACTCGTTGACGAAATCTGGCGTGGCCACCTCCGTCGAGGCGGCCGCAAGCGGTTCAGCGGTGTCGGCGGGCATGGCTATCCTCCCAGCGTGGATCGCAATCCAAACTAGAATAACGCCGATATGCAACCAAGTCGAATCAGGCGGCGTGCGTCCGGCCCGACCACCGCGCCACCGTCTCCAGCAGCTTCGTCGGGTTGATCGGCTTTCCCAGGTGGTCGTCCATGCCGGCCGCCAGGCAGGTGGCGATCTGTTCGGGCAGGACGTTGGCGGTCATGGCCACGATCGGGGTGGCCGCGCCGCGCGCGCCCTCCATGGCCCGGATCTCGCGGGTGGCGGTCAGGCCGTCCATGACCGGCATCTGCACGTCCATCAGCACGAGGTCGAAATGGCCCTGGCGCATGGCCTCGACGCCGGCGACGCCGTCATTGGCGGTCTCCACGTCCACGCCGAACGGCTCCAGCATGGTCTTGATCAGCTCGCGGTTGACGGCGTTGTCCTCGACCAGCAGCAGGCGCACGCCCGCCTCGCCATCCAGCAGCGGCGTGGCCTCCGCCTCCTGCGCGGCCAATTCGGCCAGCGGCCCGCGGACCTCGAACCAGAAGGTCGAACCCTGCCCTTCGACGCTGTCGACGCCGATCTGGCCCTCCATACGCTCGACGATGCGGCGCGAGATGGCCAGGCCCAGGCCCGTGCCCCCGAACCGGCGCGAGACAGCCGCGTCGGCCTGCGAGAAACGGTCGAAGATGTTGTCCAGGTGCTCCGGCGCGATGCCGATGCCGGTGTCGGTCACCGCGCCGCGCAACAGCGCCGCGTCGCCCTCGACTTTCTGGCTAAGCGCCACCGTGATCGAGCCGTGGGCCGTGAACTTCACGGCGTTGGACAGGAAGTTCAGCAGCACTTGCGACAGGCGCGGCCCGTCCAGGTTCATGGGCCTAAGGCCCTTGCTGGTCTTGACCTTGATGACCAGGCCCTTGGCGACGGCCCGCTCCTCGACGAGCGCCGCGCAGGACGAGGCCATGGCGGCGGGATCGAACGGCGCCGGGTCCAGCTCCAGCCCGCCGGCCTCCAGCCGCGAAAAGTCCAGCACGTCGTTGACCACGCTCAGCAGGGTGTTGCTGGCGTCGAGGATGTGGCCGACCTGGCGGGCGGCGGTTTGGCTCAGGCCGCGCGAGCGGCGCAGCACCTCGGCGAAACCGATGATGGCGGTGAGCGGCGTGCGCAGCTCGTGGGTCATGTTGGCCAGGAAGTCGGACTTGGCCGCCGACGCCGTCTCGGCCAGCTCCAACGCCTTGGCGATGTCCAACTCCAGCTGCTTGCGCTCGGTGATATCGCGCGAGGTGACCAGCAGGATCCCGGAGCCGTCGCCCAGCAGAGAATAGGCGCTCTCCAGCCAGATCAATGTTCCGTCCTTGCGCGTGCACTCGTAGTCGGCGGTGGCGGGCGGGCCTCCGGGCGTCAGGCCGCGGATCAGCTTCTGGACGCGCGCGAAATCGACCTCGCCGACCATGGCCTGGGGCGGCAAGGCCATGAACTCGTCCAGCGTGTAGCCGGTGATCCGCTGGATGCTGGGCGAGCTATAGACGCGCTCGCCCTTTGGCGACCACAGGGCCACGTGGTCGGTCAGGTTGTCGCTCAGCAGGCGATAGAGGCGTTCGGCCTCCTCCGCCTCGACCCGGCGACGGTCGGCCTCCTCGATCGCCTCCTGCTTGGCGTCGAGGCTGGCGGAGAGGTCGTCGCGCAAGCGTTCCAGCCGCAGGCGCTGGCTGGTCAGCCAGTAGGACAGCGGCGCGGCCACCACCAGCGCGATCAGCAGGGTCGAGAGGGGCGTGTAGGCGTTCGGCGTGTTCAACAGGACGATGTTGACCAGATAGTCCGTCGCCATGACCGCGCACACGATGAGAGCCACCGTCGGCGCGGTTCCAAAGATCCGATCTTTCAAGACGCCCAGGTTGATGGTGTGCTCCCGCTGCCGACTGAATCACGTTGCACCTCGCCAGAATAAGGAAAGATTGCGTGGCTCCGCCAGCCGCGGCGACATTTCGTCGCGCGGAAATTCAAATCAAACCCGAGACTTAGCGCCCCGAAGCCTTGACCACATCGTCGAGGTCCTTTTCGAGCGCCAGGCTGGCCTGGACGACGGTCGCCACCGAACGCTTGAAGAAGTCCTGAGGCACGGTCGCGAAATCATCCGTGGGCTTATGATATTCGGGATGGTCCTCGACCCCGAAATAGACCCACGGCACGCCCTTTTCGCCAAAGGCGTAGTGGTCGGACTGGGTGGTCCAGTTGTTTTCCTTGCCGTCGGTGTCGGTGTCGTGGCCCAGCTTCAGCGTCACCTTCGCGGTCGTGGCGACCTTGACCAGGATCGGCTTCAGGAAGGGGAACGGCGAAGCGCCCGAGACGTAGAGCTCGTTCTTGGCGTTCTTGCCCAGCATGTCGAAATTGACGTCGAGCGCGATGGTCTCCAGCGGAACCGGCGGGGCGGCGGCGAAGGCCTTGGCGCCGCGCAAGCCGCTCTCCTCGGCGTCGACCACCGCGAAGATCACGTCGTGCTTGGGCCGCTTGGCCTTGAAGGCCTCGGCCACGGCCAGCAGACCCGCCACGCCCGAGGCGTTGTCATCGGCGCCGTTGTAGATCTCGCCGTTACGGACGCCCAGATGATCGTAGTGGGCCGAGACGACCATCGCCTTGCCGGGCCTGGTCCCCTTGATGCGGGCCACCAGGTTGACGCCCTGCAGCTTGGTCCCGTCGCGCTTGGCGAACTCGAAGGGCTGCTCGAACCTGTCGCCGATCGGCGAGAGGCCGATCTGCGCGAAGCGCGACAGGATGTAGGTCCGCGCCTTTTCCGAACCCGGCGTGCCAGGCGCACGGCCCTGCATGTCATCGGCCGACAGGGTGCGGACATCGTCGATGGCCTTGTCGCCGGGAGCGGCCAGCGCCGGCGCGGCGGCGGAGAGGATCGCCGCGGCGATCAGCGCAGAAAGACGGATCATGGCGCCTACATGCCGTGCGCGAGGTGGCGAATTCAATTAAATCTCGCTCATATCGCCGTGGACCCTCGTGACCAACGCTGTCAGCGTAGGTTCGTTGTTAAGAAATCCCGGCCAAATAAGCCCTTCAGAGACCGGAGCCTTCCCAGTGCCCATGTCCCACGCCGAGCTTGAGGCCCGCCTCACCAAGGCCTTCCCCGATTCCGAGATCGTGCTGACCGACCTGGCCGGCGACAACGACCACTGGAAGGCCCGCATCGTCTCGCCGGCCTTCAAGGGTCTGCCGCGCGTGCGCCAGCACCAGCTGGTCAACAAGGCCCTGGCCGACGTGCTGGGCGGGACTCTGCACGCCCTGGCCCTCGAAACCGCTGCTCCGGCGGAATAGGAGAAGGGCGTGCGCTACCGGCCCTTCGGCGCCTCGGGCATGGCGATTTCGGCGCTCACGCTGCGCCTGGCCGACAGCTCGCGCCTCCGGACCAGCGAATGGCGCGCCCTGATCTTCACGGCGCTGGAAAACGGCATCAACAGCTTCCAGGTCGAGGGCGACTCGCCCGAACTGCTGAAGGGTGCGGCCGAGGCCTTCGCCAGCGTCGAGCGGCGGCTGCTGTTCCTGACCTGGCGGGTGCGCGGCGACGCGGCGGCCCTGGGCCACGAGGCCGTCGACGACCTGCTGAAGTCGGCGTTCGAGGGTCTTTCGCTAGACTATCTCGACCTCGTGCTGATCAACGACCCGCTGGCCCCGGCCCTGCCGCCCGTCTTCGAGGCCGGCCTGCGCTCGCTGTACGACAGCCACGCGATCCATGGCCTGGGCGTCGCCAGCCGCGGCGACATCGATCCGCATCTGCTGAAGAACGGGATGGTCACGACCATCTCCTCGCCGTTCAACCTGTCGTCCGGCTGGGCCGAGCGTCACCGCATCCGCCACGCCTCGACGCACGATTTCGCCGTGATCGGCGAGGACTTCTGGCCCCAGGTCCTGCGCGAGGGCGGCGGCCTGGCCGCTCCGAAACCGTCCCTTTGGCGGCGCCGGTCCGACCCTCTGGCCGATATCGGCGGTTATGAGTTCCTGCACGCCACCCAGGGCTGGAGCGGCGAGGACATCTGCCTGGGCTACGCCCTGACCGAGCCGTCGCTGTCGACCGTGCGCATCACCGCCGACACCCGCCAGGATGTCGAGCGTCTGGCCGCCGTGGTCGAGCGCGACCTACCCAACGGCGTCTGCGCCCAGATCGAGATGGCCCGCTTCTCGGCCCAGGAACGCGAGAAGGCCGCCAATCGTACTTGATAGACAGGGCGCACTTGACCCTTCGGCCCGGGGCGCCTAGCTGAAAGCCTTGAGTTCCAGGACAATCCCGATGACCGACGTCGCCTCCTCCCCCGCCCTCGACTTCATCGCCAAGACCGTGGCCGAAAATCCGGTCGTGGTGTTCATGAAGGGCGTGCCGGACCAGCCGCGCTGCGGCTTCTCGTCGGTCGTCGTCCAGATCCTCGACCACCTGGGCGTCGAGTTCATCGGCGTCGACGTCCTGCAGGACGACGACCTGCGCCAGGGCGTCAAGACCTTCACCGACTGGCCGACCATCCCACAGCTCTATGTGAAGGGCGAATTCCTGGGCGGCAGCGACATTATCCGCGAGATGTTCCAGTCGGGCGAACTGAAGACCCTCTTCGTCGACCAGGGCCTCATCGCGGCCTGATCCGCGCGTGAGCCGCCTGTTCGTCCCTCCGGGTGACGCCTATTCCCTGACCTTCGAGCCCAAGGCGTCGGACATCGACGCTAACGGCCACGTCAACAACGTGGTCTATTTGGGCTGGGCCCAGGACCTGGCCATCGCCCATTGGGAAGCCTGGGCGACGGAGGAGCAGCGCGCGCCCTGGAGCTGGATCGCGCGCCGCCACGAGATCGACTATCGCCGCGAGCTGCTGCCCGGCGAAATCGCCACCGGCTACACCTGGGTCGGCGAGCTGAAAGGCCCGCGGTTCGAGCGCTATGTCCGCATCGACGGCCCGGACGGCGAGATGTGCGCCCAGAGCCGCACCGACTGGGTGCTGCTCGACATCGCCGCCAAGCGCCCCGCGCGCGTCCTGCCCTGGATGATCGAACGCTTCACGCCGAAGGGTTAGGGAAGCGTCTTCTCAGGCTTGTAGATCCGGAGCATCCGGAGGCCGCCGCACCGCGAACATGTGCCGAGCGTGTAGCTCGTTCCAAAGCCTCCGTAGCGGATGCCGCCCGTGGAGGCCAACGACCGCTGCCGACCACAGCTCGTGCACTGGATCTTCCAAGCGCTCGACTCTCGGGCCACATTCTCGGCGAAGTTGCCGAGGGCCTTCCGGATTTTGTCGAACATCAGAGGCCCCCTCGCCGCTGCCCTTCAGACGCTGTCGGATTGGCGATCAAGACCCGCTCGCCGCGCTTCAGACCAAGCTCTTCATAACTAAACGTCATGTCCGCCCAGACCTTGGGACCCTTGCAGGTCTCCAGTCGGCGACGGGCGAAGGCGACCACCGCCCGGCCATCCTTGCGGTCCACCCGGAAGACCATGTCCGCCCGGTTGGCGCAGCCTCGGCTCTCGATCCGGATCGTCACCGCGCGGCGCTCCAGCGAGACCATGAGCAGAGGCTCCAGCTCCGGCCAGGTTTCGCCGGAGACAAGCCTCGGCGTCGTCGCGCAGCCGGCCAGCACGAACGCCGCGCCGGAGAGCATGAAACGCCTGCGTGACCCTCCGCTCGCCATCCACTCCACATGTCGCTAACCGCCCGGAGGCGGAGCATCCCCTAACGAGGATCGGCTGGCTACCCCCAGGGACCGGGCTCGCGGTCGGGGCTGGGTGGGACCGAGGGCGCGGTCGCCATGGCCGGGACGGGGCGACGGGCCTGGCGCGAGACGCCCAGCCGCATCAGCGCCTCGACGCGGTTGCGGGTCGCCGGGTGGGTCGAGAACAGGCTGTCGGCGCCCTTGCCGTTCAGCGGGTTGATGATGAACATGTGGGCCGTGGCCGGATTGCGCTCGGCCTCGTAGTTCACATAGCCGCCGCGGGCGTAAGCCTCGATCTTCTCCAGCGCGCGGGCCAGGGCCGCCGGGTCGCCGCCGATCGACGCGCCGATGCGGTCGGCCTCGTACTCGCGGGTCCGGCTGATGGCCATCTGCACCAGCATGGCGGCGATGGGCGCGAGGATGGCGATGGCGATCGCCCCGATCACGCCGCCCGGCCGCTCCTCGTCCCGCGAACCGCCGAAGAAGAACGCGAAATTGGCCAGGGCCGAGATCGCGCCCGCGATGGTGGCCGTCACGGTCATGGTCAGGGTGTCGCGGTTCTTCACGTGGGCCAGTTCGTGGGCCATCACGCCCCGGATCTCATCGCGAGTCAGCAGGGACAACAGGCCCGTGGTCGCGGCGACGGCGGCGTGGGCCGGGTCGCGGCCGGTGGCGAAGGCGTTGGGCTGGTCGCTCTGGATCACCGTCACGCGCGGACGCGGCAGGCCAGCCTTCCGCGCCATCTCCACGACGTCCGTCACATAGTGACGGATCAGCGGCTCGGGATGGCTCTCGTCCACCGTCTGCGCGCCATAGGTCCGCAGCACGATCTTGTCCGCGTTCCAATACGAGAACGCGTTCAGCGCCACGGCGAAGGCCAGGGCGATCAGCATCCCCGTGGGACCGCCGATCAGATAGCCGGCGCCCATGAACAGCGCGGTCAGGCCCGCCAGCAGCATGTAGGTCTTGAGGTGGTTCATCGGTCTATCAGGGTCGTCAGTCGAAGATGTCGAATAGGTCGAAGCGCTTTTTCTTTTGGCCGTACGAGCCCGAATGGCGACGGTCATCGTCATGGTCATGGCGCCCATGATCGCGCTTGTGGTGATCGTGGTGATGGTCGGGACGCGTGTAGGGCCGCGGCTCGTTGTAGATCGCCTGGGTCTCTTCGCGCTCCAGGGACATCAGCTTTTCAAGTTCGCCCCGGTCCAGCCAGACGCCTCGGCAGCGCGGGCACATGTCGAACTCGACGCTGGCGCGCTGCACGGCCTGCATGGAGCCATCGCAGTTGGGGCACATCAGAAGGGGCATCAAGGAACCTCCGGTCCAAGGGAATGGATCGGGTGTCCTCGATGACAGGCGGCGCCTTTTGGGGAGGGGCGGTGGCGGCCGGACCCAGACATCGAGAACACCCGATGCGGTCCGACATCACGAGTGCTTGCATCACTCGCCAGAGGGGCCCGGTCCCGCCTCCTAAAGCTGGGATAGCGCCCTAGCCGTTTCAAGAGGCGCGAAGCCCTTAAGGACAAGACCCTCCCCCCGCGATGCGCGGAGGGTGCAACAAAAAAGGCCCCGGATCGCTCCGGGGCCTTTTCCGTATCTGTTCGGATCCGACGCTTACGAAGCGTAGAATTCGACGACCAGGTTCGGTTCCATCTTCACCGGATACGGAACTTCCGACAGTTCCGGAGCGCGGACGAAGGTGGCCGACAGGCCCTTGGCGTCGACCGACACGTACTCGGCGAAGTCGCGCTCGTTCGAGGCGACGGCTTCGAGCACGAGCGCCATGTTGCGCGACTTTTCGCGGACCGCGATCACGTCACCGGCCTTGCAGCGGTACGACGGAATGTTCACGCGCTTGCCGTTCACGGTCACGTGGCCGTGGTTCACGAACTGGCGGGCGGCGAACACGGTCGGCACGAACTTGGCGCGATAGACGATGGCGTCCAGGCGCGATTCGAGCAGCGAGATCAGGTTCTCCGAGGTGTTGCCCTTGCGGCGAGCAGCTTCCTCGTAGGTGCGCGAGAATTGCTTCTCGGTCAGGTTGCCGTAGTAGCCCTTCAGCTTTTGCTTGGCGCGCAGCTGCAGGCCGAAGTCCGAAACCTTCTGCTTGCGGCGTTGGCCGTGCTGGCCGGGGCCGTACGAGCGTTGGTTGACCGGGGACTTGGGACGGCCCCACAGGTTTTCACCCATGCGACGGTCGATCTTGTACTTGGCGCTATGGCGCTTGGACATAAGTCACTCTTTTTATTCGATCCGTGCCGGCCCCTCGAACGAGGTGCGATCTCAACGGCGGCTTCGGGTCAATCCGTCATGCGTTTTTCGCGCCGTCCGGCGAGCCGGCGGCGTGAAGGCGCGGTTTATGCCGGAGGAGCCCATACGAGTCAATGCGGTCGCCTCAGAGCTGGGCGGCATGCCGGATACGGACGATGCGCACGGCATCGTCGCCGAAATAGTAGCGGATCACGTAGGGCGGCACGACGACCAGTTCCCGCAACGTGGCTGTCGCCAAGCGCCCACGTTCGGGGTGCTCAGCCAAACTCTCGGCCGCCGACCTCAGACGCGCGGCGATGCGTTGCGCGGCCAGGGGACTGAACTGCCCGATATACTCGCGAATGGCCATCAGGTCGGCCAGCGCACGCTTGGTCCAGACTACTTGCGCCACGTCGCTGGAGCAGGCTGCTCATCAGGCGTGCCCCAGGTGTCGAGCCAAGCCGCCACCTCTTCATGCGGAACAACGCGACCAGCCGCGATGTCGGCCATGCCTTCGGCGTCGGCGGCCGCTTCGGCTTCCTCGTCGATCTCGAAGATGGAGGGTTCGGGGACCATTGAGGCAGCATAGCAGATCGCCATGCGCCCTCAACGGCCTGCTATCACGAACTACAATTTTCGCGCGTGATATTCCACGTGCTCGCCAATGAAGGTCGAGATGAAGAAATAACTGTGGTCGTAGCCCTCCTGCCGCCGGACGGTGACCTTGCGGCCGGCCTTGGCGGCGGCGGCTTCGATCAGTTCGGGCTTCAGCTGGCTTTCCAGGAAGTTGTCGGCTAGGCCCTGGTCGATCAGGATGTCGTCGAACGCGGCCCCCTTGCCGTCCTCGATCAGCGCGCAGGCGTCGTGGGCGCGCCAGGCGGCGCGGTCCGGCCCTAGATAGGCGGTCATCGCCTTGTCGCCCCACGGGCAGTTCAACGGCGAGACGATCGGCGAGAAGGCGCTGACCGACCTGAAGAGCTCCGGATGCTTCAGCGCGATGGTCAGGGCGCCATGGCCGCCCATCGAGTGGCCGAAGATCCCCCGGCGCGCCGGGTCCAGCGGGAACGCCCCATCGACGGCCGCCAGCAGATCGCCGGTGACGTACGAATGCATCATGAAATGCGGCGCCCACGGCGCCTGGGTGGCGTCGACATAGAAGCCCGCCCCCTGTCCCAGGTCGTAGGCTGGATCGTCGGCCACGCCCTCACCGCGCGGCGAGGTGTCCGGCGCCACGATCGCCACGCCGTGCCGGGCCGCATAGGCGTAGACGCCCGACTTCACCGTGAAATTGTCCTCGGTGCAGGTCAGACCCGACAGCCAGACGATATAGGGGAACGGCCCCTTCCCGTCCGGAACCCACACCGTGAACTTCATCGGCGTGCCGGTGCTGGTCGAGGCGTGCTTGCAGTAGCGCAGCGTTCCGCCGTGGACGCGATGGGTGGCGGTGGTTTCGACGGTCATCCTAGAACGTCACCACGGTGCGGATGCTCTCGCCCGCGTGCATCAGGTCGAAGGCCTTGTTGATGTCCTCCAGCGGCAGGACGTGGGTGATCATCGGGTCGATCTGGATCTTGCCGTCCATGTACCAGTCGACGATCTTCGGCGTGTCGGTGCGGCCACGCGCGCCACCGAAGGCGGTGCCGCGCCAGACGCGGCCAGTGACCAGCTGGAACGGGCGGGTGGAGATCTCCTTGCCGGCCTCGGCCACGCCGATGATGATGCTCTCGCCCCAACCGCGATGGCAGGCCTCCAGCGCCTGACGCATGACCGTGGTGTTGCCGGTCGCGTCGAAGGTGTAGTCGGCGCCGCCGTCGGTCAGGGCCACCAGATGCTGAACCAGATCGCCGTCGACGGTCTTCGGGTTGACGAAGTGGGTCATGCCGAACTTGCGGCCCCAGGCCTCGCGGTCCGGGTTGAGATCGACGCCGACGATCATGTTGGCGCCGACCAGCTTCAGACCTTGGATGACGTTCAGGCCGATGCCGCCCAGGCCGAAGACGATGGCGTTGGCGCCCGGCTCGACCTTGGCGGTGTTGGTCACCGCGCCGACGCCCGTGGTCACGCCGCAGCCGCAGTAGCAGGCCGTCTTGAACGGCGCGTCGCGGCGGATCTTGGCCACCGCGATCTCGGGCAGCACCGTGTAGTTCGAGAAGGTCGAGCAGCCCATATAGTGGGCGATGGCCTGGCCCTTGTACGAGAAGCGGCTGGTGCCGTCAGGCATCAGCCCCTTGCCCTGGGTGGCGCGGATGGCCGTGCAGAGGTTGGTCTTGCCGGAAAGGCAGCTTTTGCACTGACGGCATTCGGGCGTGTAGAGCGGGATCACGTGATCGCCGACCGCCACCGACGTGACGCCCGGACCGACCTCGACCACCACGCCCGCGCCCTCGTGGCCCAGGATCGACGGGAAGATGCCTTCGCTGTCCAGACCGTCCAGCGTGTAGGCGTCGGTGTGGCAGACGCCGGTCGCCTTGATCTCGACCATCACCTCGCCAAACTTCGGCCCCTCCAGGTCGACCTCGACGATCTCCAGCGGCTTCTTGGCCTCGAAGGCGACGGCGGCGCGGGTTTTCATGGAGAGACTCCCTAGAGATTTGCGCGATCTTGGTACGCCGCGCGGGCCGCGTCGATAATCCCGATCTGCGCAAAACATTGTTGCTCACACGGAACAATTATCGCAACTCTCGCGCATGAGCCGCTGGGACGGGATCGACGAATTCGTGGCCACGGCCGAGGCCGAGAGCTTCTCCAAGGCCGCCCTGCGCCTCTCCCTATCGACCTCGGGCGTCAGCCGCGCCGTCGCGGGGCTGGAAGAGCGGCTGCAGACCCGCCTGCTCTATCGCACCACCCGCCGCGTCAGCCTGACCGACGCCGGCCGCGCCTTCCTGACTCGTTGCCGCCAGCTGATCCTCGACCGCGACGAGGCCCTGGCCGCCGTCGGCGAGGAGGATGGCGAACTGAAAGGCCTGCTGCGCATGACCTGTTCGACGGCCTATGGCGAGCGGTTCGTGGCCCCGGCGGTCAACGCCTTCATGCTGGCCCACCCCAGGCTGTCGATCCTGATCGAGCTGGACGACGCAGTGCGCGACATTGTCAGCGAGGGTTTCGACCTGGCCATTCGCTTCGGCCGCCTGACCGACAGCCGACTGATCGCCAAGCGCCTGGCCTCGCGCACCCGCCGGCTCTGCGCCGCGCCCGGCTACCTGGCGCGCGCCGGCGCTCCGCGGACGATCGCCGACCTCTCGCGCCACGCCTGCGTGCTGGGCGCGGTCGACACCTGGCCGCTCCGTGAGCATGGCCCCGACGGCGAGCGCGAGATCGCCTTCAAGCCGCAAGGGCGCTGGCGCTGCAACAGCGGCCAGGCGGTGCTGGACGCGGCGCTGCAGGGGCTGGGGATCTGCCAGCTGCCGAACTTCTATGTCGACGCCGCGATCGCCGACGGCCGTCTGGTCCCGCTGCTGGAGGCCCACCGCCCCGCCGACGAGGGCGTCTGGGCCGTCTATCCGCACCTGCGCCTGCTGCCCGCCAAGGCCCGCCTGCTGGTCGAGCACCTGGAGCGCAGCCTGGCCGAGGCCGGCTAGACCTTGACCACCGCCGGCAACCGGAAGCGGCCGTCCAGCAGTTCCGCCTTGGGCAGGTAGGCCCGTAGGTACATCGCGAACGGGCCGGACTTGGGCGCGGGCAGCCAATTGGCGGTCTTGTCGCCGCCGGGGTCGGCGCGGCCGATCCAGAGGTCGAGGGTCCCGTCGGCGTTGCGCTTCAGGCCCTGCGTGCGGTCGCCGATCGCGTAACGCTTGAGCGGGTTGTCGGTGAAGAAGAACTGGCCGTCGGCGGTGGCCTCGTACATCGACAGCGACCAGAAGCCGTCCAGCGGCAGCTGGGCCGGAAGGCTCAGGCGATAGGGGCCATCGCCCGTGAAGGTCCCCGCCCCATCGTCGCCGGCCGCCTTCAGGTACATGGCCTCGGCCACCGGCAGCGCGCCCAGGCCCTGCAGGGCGACGATGGCGCGATAGAGATAGTCCTGGCCGTAGTCGCCGAGATTGGGCCGCGGATACGACCAGCCGCCGGTGAACACCTGCCGCCCCTTGGCGAAGACGGTGATCATCTTGGCCTCGTCGACGCCGTCGGCGGCCGCGGTCTCGCTGAAGGGTCCCGCACCGAGGAAGGCGCCCGTGCCACGCAGGATCTTCAGGTCGGTCGGCGGGGCCGGGTCGCTGGCCAGCAGGATCCGCGCGGCGGCGAAATAGTCCGCCGGCTTGGCGTCGCGGGCGGCGTAGGCGGCGAGCGGGCCGCCAGCCGGCCCCTTCAGCACGAAGCCGTCCTGGGCCTTGTGGGTGGCGGCCAGGTCCTCGCCGCCGTCGGTCAGGATACGGATCAGCATCCAGGCATGCGGCGTGGCGATGCGGACGGGGTTCGGTCCCGTCGAGGCCTGGCCCGGTCCGACCAGGGTGAAGGTCCCGCCCTCGCCGCCGATCGTGCGCGTCCCCAGCACCACATTGTTGTTGGTGAACATGTCCATCACCGCCACCGAATAGTAGCGCTTGCCCATCGGCGGGATGGTCAGGGTCGCGGCCCCCTTGGAAAGATCCAGGAAGGCGGACGAATAGAGGGTGTCGTTGTTGGGCGTCGTGACCCAGCGGGCCGTATGGTCCGATAGGGTGCGGGTATGGCTCAGCCTGTTGATCGCCGCGCCGGGGGCCTTGAGGAGGCGCGTGCGGGTCGTGGCCATCTCTATCAGGGGCAGGGCGTAGAGATAGGCGTTGCGCGCGGCGGTGGCGTCGCCATCCATTTTTTCCTGGATAGCGGCGCGCGCCAAGCTCGGCGTCAGCCCCACGAATCCGGCCAGAGCCAGCAGTTCACGACGGTTCATTCCGCCCTCCCCAACATTTGTTTGAAGGGAGTGAACGCGGGAACGGCGCGGGACGCAAGCGTCGCGCGCCGTCAGTCGGTTCAGTCCGCGCTTGCGAAACGCGCGGCGTGAACGACACTTTCCAGGGTGATCAGCGTGGCGTCGACGCGGTCGTGAGCGTCCGAGCCGACGATCTTCTTGGCGACGGCCGACGACAGGGCCTCGCGCAGATGTCCCAGGGCCCTGGGCGGCGCCACGAGGACCACCTGGTTCAGGTCATGCTTGGCCACCAGGGTTTCCACGCGCTTGGCCAGATCGGCGAGGAACGCCTTTTCGGCCCGATCGTGCGCGTCGCCCGAGTGGGTGATATGGCTGGGAGCGGCGTGGTCGTGATGTTCCTTCACGTCAGCCAGCCATTCGGGCCGATCATGCAGCGGTCCGTCGATCCGCGTCTGCTCCAGCAGCCGGGCGCGACGTCCATCGGCGACGACGATCAGGGTTGTTGCATCGGGGGTCATGGACGTTCCTTACTTTGCCACGGCTGGAGCGTGCGCCCGCCGGAGCGGCGAAAGGATGATTAAAGTCAAATTCGCGCCGAGCTTTGATCCTTAAGGAGCCTCGCTCTTGGCGGCCTTGGCGGCCAGCTTGGCCAGGACGCGGCCGCGCCCCTTGCTGAGCGCGGTGATCACACCCCGGAAGGTGCGGACCTCCTGGTCGGTCAGGCGGGCGCGGGCCAGAGGGACGCGCAGGTTGCGCACCATCGAGGGCTTCTTCTCCGGCGGATGATAGAAGCCGGCCTTGTCCAGCTCGCCTTCGAGGTGCTCGTAGAGGCCCATCAGGGTCGCCTGATCGGCGGGCTCCTCGACGTTCTGCTCGAACTTCTTCCAGGGGCGGTCGTCCTGGGTCATCTTCCATTCGTAGGCGTTGATCGACACCGCCTGGGCCAGGTTCAGCGAGCGGAAGCGCTCGTCGATCGGGATCGAGACGATGGCCTGGCACAGAGCGATGTCGTGGGTCTCAAGCCCCGCGCGCTCGCCGCCGAACAGCAGGCCGACGCCGCGGCCCAGGGCGACCTCCTCGGCCAGGTGGCCGGCGCTCTCGCGCGGGGTGTAGACCGGCAGGCGCGTCTCGCGCGGGCGGGCGGTGGTGGCGTAGACCAGCTTGAGATCGGCGATCGCCGCTTCCAGAGTGTCGAACACCCTGGCGTCGTCCAGCGGCCAGTTGGCGCCGGAGGCGCTGGCCCAGGCTCGCTCCTGCGGCCAGCCGTCACGCGGCCGCACCAGGCGCAGGTCGTAGAGCCCGAAATTGGCCATCACCCGGGCCACCGCGCCGATATTCTCGGCCAACTGAGGCTCGTTGAGGATCACGCAAGGGGGCGTGACTTTGGGCGGGACGGGCTTGAAGTCTTCGGTCATCCGCACCCTTTGCCGCCGACCGCGCACCGTATGCAAGAGGCAGCGCAGCCGAACCGCCACGGCCGCGTTTAGCCCGCATGTCCCGCCGCGCCCTCCTGACCGCCCTCCTCGCCCTGCCCTTGCTGGCCTCTTGCGGCGAGAAGCCGATGCTGGGGCAGGAAGAGCCGGCCATGAAGCCGAAGGACCTCCAGAAGCGTATCGAGGCCATCGCCGTCCGCGCCGCGCCCGCCGTGTTGGGCGTGGCGGTCGAGGATCTCGGCACGCGCCAGCTCTGGGCGTTCAACGGCGACCGGCCGTTCCCGCTGGGCGGAGCCGCGCGCATCCCGATCCTGGCGGCGGTTATGGCCGAGACCGAGGCCGGGCGCCTGCCGCTGAATGAAATCCTGACCGTTCGTGATGTCGACCTGTCGCCGCCGCCCAGCGCCGTCGCCGACGCCTGGCCGGGCCGCCGGACCTGGAGCGTCGCCGAGCTGGAGACCCTGGCGCGCGAAGGCGACAACACGGCGCTGGACCTGCTTATCAAGCGGGTCGGCGGGCCGGGCGGCGTCAACGGCTGGCTGGACGTCAAGCGGGTCGAGCACGTCAGCGTCGACCGCTACCGCCGCCAGATCGCCACCGACGCCCGCGGCCTGGCCTCGTTCCGCGCCGACTGGAAAGGCGAGGCCGCCTGGCGCAAGGCGGTCGACGCCGTGCCGGCCGACGCCCGGGCCCGCGCGGCCCGGGCGCGCGCGACCGACCCGCGCGACACCGCCACGCCGGTCGGCCTGGTCCGCCTGCTGGAAGCCTTCATCAATCGCGAGCTGCTGTTCAAACCCGATCCGGCGCGCTTGCTGGACCGCGATCCTGGCTACCTGGCCGACGCCCTGCCCGATGGCGCCAGCATCATCCAGTCGGCCGGCGCCCCGCGGTCGGACCTCGGCGTCCAGCCCACCAACCATGCCGTGGCCTTCGTCGAACTGAAGGACGGCCGCCGGATCGCCTTCGTCGTCTTTCTGACCGCCTCGACCGCCGACGCGGCCCAGCGTGAGGCGATCATCACGGACGTCGGCCGAGCGGTCTTGAAGGAGTTCTAACCCTTTCGGGCCCGCGCCAGGGCTTCCAGCAACTGCGCCGGATGCAACGGCTTGGCCAGATGCAGGTCGGCGCCAGCGGCCTCGGCGGCGGCGATGTGCTCCTCCATGGCGTTGGCCGTCAGCATGACCACCAGGATCGGCGGCGCGCCCGAGGCGGCCTCGCGAGCCCGGATCGCCCGCGTGGCCGTCAGTCCGTCCATGACCGGCATCTGCATGTCCATCAGCACCGCGTCGAAGCTGGCCTCGTCCAGCGCCCGCAGCGCCGCCTCGCCGTCGCCAACCATGGTCAGGTCGACGCCGAACGGCTCCAGAACGATCTCGACGACCTTTCGGTTGGTGGGGTGATCCTCGGCGACCAGCACCCGCATGCCCTCCAGCGAGATCTCGCGATCCTCCTCGACGGCGGTCTCGGCCAGGGTCGCGCAGCGCTTCAGCGGCAGCAGCACCTCGAAGCGCGCGCCGTGGCCCGGCGAGGCGTCGGCGCTGATGCCGCCGCCCATCATCTCGGCCAGGGCCGCACAGATCGAAAGGCCCAGGCCCGTGCCGCCGAACTGGCGGGTGATCGACTGATCGGCCTGGACGAAGCGCTTGAAGAGGCGGTCGCGCACGCCCTCGTCGAAGCCAAGCCCGGTATCGCGCACGACGAAGCGGACCTTGTCGTCCACCCGGTCGACCTCCAGCGAGACCTCGCCCCGCGCGGTGAACTTCACGGCGTTGGCCAGGAGATTCGAGAGAATCTGGCTGATCCGCCCCGAGTCGCCCTCATAGGTCCCTTCCGCCTCGGACGAGACCGACCAGCGGAACACCAGGTGCTTGGCCTCGGCGGCGGCGGCGTGCAGCTCAGCCATGCCGCGCACCAGCTGGGTCAGGTCGAACGGCCCGACGGTCAGCTGGAACTCGCCGGCCTCGATCTTGGAGACGTCCAGAATGTCGCCCAGCACCTGCTCCAGCAGGCGTCCCGACGATGAAACCAGAGCCGCCAATTCCCGGCGGGCGACCGGGTCCTCCTCGTCGCCGAGGCGGTCGCCGATGGCGATCACGCCGTTCAGCGGCGTGCGCAGTTCGTGGGACATGTTGGCCAGGAACACCGACTTGGCCTGGTTGGCGCGTTCCAGCGCGGCGGTGCGCTCAGCCACGCGGTCCTCCAGCGAGCGGCGCAGCTCCTCGTTGCGCTCCCGCTGGCTGCGGAGCGCTCTAGCCAATGAGCCGATCTCATCGGTGCGAGCCTCAATGGGTTCGGCGGCGGTCGGATCGCCCCGGCGCTGGGCCTCGGCCAGGGCCTCCAGCGGCGCGGCCACCATCTGATTGGTCAGGCGGTAGAGCAGCAGCACCTGCAGGGCCACGCCGACGAAGCCGAACAGCAGCACCCAGGAGGCGGTCTTCAGCGACGACAGAACGATGTCGCCCGGCGGGAAGGTCATCAAGAACCACCAGCCCGGCTCGACGAGTCGGCCATAGGCCACCAGTCGGTCGCCCCTTGGTGTGAGGACGGCGCCCACGTCGCGCTTCTGGGCGCGGATCGTGTCCACCAGGTTCTTCAGGTCGTTGTCGGCCTCGAACTTGCGCAGCAGGCCAACGTCGACCACGCCGTCTCGAGCCAATCCCTGGGCGCCGATCAGTTCGCCATCGTCGGCGACGATCAGGTTACGCCCGCCCGGCAGAGCGTCGGCCACGGCGCGCAGCAGGTAGCTGTCCAGCGACAGGCTGGTGCCGAACGCCCCCATGAACTGGCCCTTGTAGTAGAAGGGCGTCATGCAGGCCGCGTTCAGCCCTCGGCCGCTGGGATCGGAGATCAGGCGCCGCAGCTTGGTGCACTTCATCACCCGGTCCGGATTGTTCTCCGGCAGGGTCAGGAGGGTCATCTCCTCGCTGGCGATCGAAAGGGTCGGCGGTGCGTCGCGTCGGTAGTAGAGCAGCTTGTCCTGCCGGTGCGGACCGAACATCACCATCCGCGTCTTGGGCGTGAAGAAGTAGAAGTTGTCGTAGTGGCGGATCTGGGCCTCGCCGGTCGCGGCCACCACGTCCGTGGCCGCGACGAACAGCTCCCGCTCGGGCAGGCTCATCGTTACGGCGTTGGGGAGGTAGCCGCCGATGCCGTAGACGTAGCGGTTACCGATCCGCGCCCCGTCGAACAGACCGTCGACCGAGCGACGGGTGCCGTCGCCCTTTTCCGGGAACAGCCGTTGGAACTGGGCGAGGATCTCGGGATCGTCGCCCATGTTCAGACGCCGCGTCAGCGCCTCGCTCGCCGCGTCGTGGACCTTGACCAGGTCGGAGAACAGCCGGTCCTCGGTCTTGACCCGCTCGCCGACATATTCGGCCAGGTGCCGCGTCTGGGTGTCGGCCGCGCTCTTGCGCACGAAGACGAAGGCCGCCGCCGTCGCGACGCCTGTCACCGCGATCGACAGGATCGCCACCATGGTCAGAAGCCGCCGCGCCAGCGGCGTCGTCACGGTCGTGACCGCTCCGGAACTCGTATTCAAAATTGCTCCCCCAGCCCGTCTGGGACAGACCGGCTCGCGTCCTCAAGAAAGAGCCGTGCTTCAAGAAACACGGCCTGGCCCGCGCCCCTGGGCCGTCGCCCTCGAAACGCTACGCTGGAAAACCGAACTTGATCACGAGGTCCAACCGACCCGCTTTTCCCCCGCGACGCAACAGTCTATAGCCTCCCGGACCGCGCCGCTTCCTGGCCCTGTGCGCCAGATCGCCACAGTCGCGCCACCGCCAGAGGAACATCCCCGCAATGGCCAAGATCAAAGTCGCCAATCCCGTCGTCGACATGGACGGCGATGAAATGACCCGCATCATCTGGAAGCTCATCAAGGACAAGCTGATCTTCCCGTATCTCGACCTCGAGCTGGACTACTACGACCTGTCGGTCGAGAACCGCGACGCCACCGACGACCAGGTGACCATCGACGCGGCCAACGCGACCAAGAAGCATGGCGTCGCCGTCAAGTGCGCCACCATCACGCCGGACGAGGCCCGCGTGAAGGAATTCAATCTGAAGAAGATGTGGAAGTCGCCGAACGGCACGATCCGCAACATCCTGGGCGGCGTGATCTTCCGCGAACCGATCATCTGCCAGAACGTGCCGCGCCTGGTGCCCGGCTGGACCCAGCCGATCATCGTCGGCCGCCACGCCTTCGGCGACCAGTACAAGGCCACCGACTTCCTGTTCCCGGGCAAGGGCACCCTGACGATGAAATTCGTCGGCGAGGACGGCGCGGTCATCGAGCACGAGATCTACAAGGCTCCCGGCTCCGGCGTGGCCATGGGCATGTACAATCTGGACGAGTCGATCCGCGACTTCGCCCACGCCTCGTTCGCCTACGGCCTGGGCCGCGGCTATCCGGTGTACCTCTCCACGAAGAACACGATCCTCAAGGCCTATGACGGTCGCTTCAAGGACATCTTCCAGGAGATCTTCGACGCCGAATACGCCGAGGCCTTCAAGGCCAAGGGCATCCACTACGAACACCGCCTGATCGACGACATGGTCGCCTCGGCGCTGAAGTGGTCGGGCGGCTACGTCTGGGCCTGCAAGAACTACGACGGCGACGTGCAGTCGGACATCGTCGCCCAGGGCTTCGGCTCGCTGGGCCTGATGACCTCGGTGCTGATGACGCCGGACGGCAAGACGGTGGAAGCCGAAGCCGCACACGGCACCGTCACCCGGCACTACCGCCAGCATCAGAAGGGCGAGAGCACCTCGACCAACTCGATCGCCTCGATCTTCGCCTGGACGCGTGGCCTGGCCCACCGCGCCAAGCTGGACAACAACCAGGACCTGGCCAATTTCGCCCTGACCCTGGAAAAGGTCTGCATCGACACCGTCGAAAGCGGCTTCATGACCAAGGACCTGGCGCTGCTGGTCGGCGACAAGCAAGGCTGGCTGACCACCGAAGGCTTCCTCGACAAGATCGACGAGAACCTGAAGAAGGCCATGGCCTAGACACTCCGGGCTCCGGCCTGAACGAGAACGCCCCGGAGGATCGCCTCCGGGGCGTTTTTCGTTTCCGCAGGTCACTTCGCCAGCCCCCTCCCCCACCCTCCGCGCCTCTCGCGCGAGCGGTCTTGCGGGGAACGGCGATAGCTGGGATATCCGGCGTTAACCTTTCGGAGGCGGCATGACCCTGCAGAAGCGGATCTGGGACCTGATCGTGCTGGCGATCTTCGTCTTCGCCGCCGCCTTCGCCACCGCGCCGTGGTTCGCGTTCCGCGCCCTGAAAGCCGCCGCCCAGTACGAGGACGTGCAGGCGATCGGCGAGTTGGTCGACTTCCCCGCCGTGCGCCGCAGCCTGACCGGCCAGCTGGTGGCCGAGGCCCCCGCCGCCCAGCCGGAAGCCCCGTCGATCTGGCGCGACCCGCTCAACGTCTTCAGGAAGGCCATCGAACCGCTCGCCCCGCCCGAACCCAAGGTCGACCGCTACCTGACCGTGGCCGGCGTCTCGGCCCTGACCCGGGGCTACGCCCCCGGCAAGGCCCCGCCCGCCATGTCCCGCGATGCTTCGCTGGGCGACCAGGTCAAGGACACCATCAAGGGCCCCTATCCCGGCATCGC
This sequence comes from Caulobacter sp. GW822-FHT01G02, assembly GCF_058802865.1. Classification (NCBI taxonomy): domain Bacteria; kingdom Pseudomonadati; phylum Pseudomonadota; class Alphaproteobacteria; order Caulobacterales; family Caulobacteraceae; genus Caulobacter; species Caulobacter sp. GW822-FHT01G02. Next base: position 445,824 of record NZ_JBXAON010000001.1, on the reverse strand, counting down.
CTATTGGGACCCCAACCGCGTGCGCATCGCGGTCGAGCGACCGGACGGCAGCGGCAGGGTCACGATCTTCACCTTCGAGCGCAGGGCGCTGTTCACCTGGAAGCTGGTGCACATCCGCCTGCCCGGCGACGAGCGCCAAGGTTGATCCGCCTCTCGTGACGCCTCTCGTCCTCGACGTTCTGGCCCGGGTCTGGCCTTTCTTCCTGCTGGTCGGCGCCGGCGTGGCCCTCGCCCGGCTGCGCCTGCTGGACGGACGGATGACCCAAGGTCTGTCGGCCTATGTCTATTGGGTCGGCTTTCCCGCCCTGCTGATTCACTCGCTGTCGCGCCTGGGCCGGCCCAGCCATGACCTGATCCTGGGCCTGGTCGCCTATGCCTGTATCGGCCTTCTGCTGATGGCCGCGACCGTGGCGGCGGGCCGTACGCTGGGCTGGAACCGGGCCGAGCGCGCCGGGGCTGGCATGGCGTCCGGCGTCGGCAACAGCGCCTTCCTGGCCCTGCCCGTCACCGCCGCGGTCCTCGGGGCCGAAGCCGCGCGGCTGGCCGCGGGCGTGGTGGCCATCGACTTCGCGGTGCTGGCGACCGCCGGCGTGGGCCTGCTCGGCTGGGCGGCCGGACGGTCGGTCTGGCGCTCGACCGCCCAGGCCTTCCGCAATCCGGTCGTGGCCGCGGCCCTGGGCGGCGTCGCCCTGGCCCTGCTGGACATCGCCCTGCCCGAGCCGCTGGACCGCGCTGTCGGCATGGCCGCCGCCTCGGGCAGTCCGGTCGGCCTGGTGGCGCTGGGCGCGGCCCTAGGCCTGAGCGAGGCGGAGGACGAGGCCGCCCCAGCGACCGCGCCGGTGGTCCTGGCCACGCTCGTCAAGCTGGCCGCCTTCCCACTGCTGGTCTGGCTGGCCGTCGGCCTGACCCCGGCCCCGCCCCTCTTCCGCGCCGGCGCGACCCTGCTGGCGGCCGCGCCGACGGCGGTCAACGTCTTCATCCAGACCCGCGCGTACGGCGTCTGGCCGCGCGGCGCCGCGCGGATCGTGGCCCTGACCACGGCGCTCTCGGCGATTACCCTGTCTGTTGTCGCGCTGCTGCTGAAGCGCTGACGGCTGGAAGACCCGCGCCCCACGCTGCTCCTGCTGACTCGTCCTGGCGCGGCGATGAGGTTCGATCCCCGCGATCGCCGTCCCTCGACGGTGCGGGAGAATGGACATGCTGAACTACATCACCATCGGCGCAAGCGACCTGGATCGGGCGGCGACTTTCTATGACGCGGTGCTGGGCGCGCTCGGCGCTGTGCAGGCTTGGCGTCAGGGCGACTGGATCGCCTACGGGCCGCCCGGCGTGGAGGCGTCGGTCTATATCTGCAAACCCGAGAACGGCCAGCCGGTCCAGGCCGCCAACGGCGTGACCATTGGGCTCGAGGCGGAGAGCACGGCCCAGGTCGACGCCATGCACGCCGCGGCCCTGGCCCACGGAGGAACCTGCGGCGGTCCGCCCGGTCCGCGTCCGCAGTATGGCGAAGGCTTCTACATCGCCTATGCCCGCGATCCGGACGGCAACAAGCTGTCGGCGATGTTCAAGGCGGCCTGAACGACGAAGACCCGCCGCGCGACGCGGCGGGTCTTTTCTATCACAGGCGATCGTAGGCCGATCAGCCGGCCAGGATCGCCTTGACGGCGGCCAAGCCTTCGTTGGCCTTGCTGTCGTCCGGCGCGCCGCCCTGAGCGAAGTCGGCCTTGCCGCCGGCGCCCTGGCCGCCCATGGCGATCACGGCGGCCTTGGCGAGGTCGGCGGCGCTGAACTTGCCGGTCAGGTCGGCGGTGACGGCCACGGTGACGGCGGCCTTGCCGTCCGAGGCGCCGACCAGGGCCACGACCCCCGAGGTCAGCTGCTTCTTGAACTCCTCGGCGACGCCGCGCAGTTCCTTGCCGCCGACGCCGTCCAGGACGCGGGCGATCAGGGCGACGCCATTGACGTCTTCCGGGCCCGCCGCCGCGCCACCGCCGCCGCCCAGGGCCAGCTGCTTCTTGGCTTCGGCCAGTTCCTTCTCAAGACGCTTGCGGTCGGCGATCAGGGCGTCGACGCGCAGCGTCACCTCGGCGACCGGGGTCTTGAACTGCTCGGCCAGCGACTTGGCGACGCCCGCCTGGTCCAGCAGGAAACGGCGGGCCGCCTCGCCCGTCAGGGCCTCGATGCGACGCACGCCGGCGGCCACGCCCTGCTCCGAGACGATCTTGAACAGGGCGATATCGCCCGTGCGGGCCACGTGGGTGCCGCCGCACAGCTCGACCGAATAGGCCTTGGCCTCATCGCTCAGCGACTTGCCGAGCGTAAGCACGCGGACGCTGTCGCCGTACTTTTCGCCGAACAGGGCCACGGCGCCGGCCTCGATGGCCTCCTGCGGGGCCATTTCCTTGGTCTCGGCCGGGACGTTCTGGCGGATGACCGCGTTGACCTCGGCCTCGATCTTGTCCAGTTCCTCGGCCGTCAGCGGGCCGCCGTGGCTGAAGTCGAAGCGCATGCGCTCGCCGTCGACCATCTGGCCCTTCTGGGCGACGTGCGGACCCAGCACGTGGTGCAGGGCGGCGTGCACCAGGTGAGCGGCCGAGTGATTGGAACGGGTGGTGTGGCGCCGCTCGGCGTCGACCGAGGCTACGACCTGGTCGCCGACCTTCAGATCGCCCGACAGTTCGACGCGATGCACATAGAGCTCACCGGCCTGCTTCTGGGTGTCGACCACGCGGTTCTCGCGACCGTTGGCTTCCAGTACGCCGGTGTCGCCGGCTTGACCGCCGCTCTCGGCGTAGAAGCTGGTGCGATCCAGCAGCACCTCGACGGTCGCCCCGCCCGTGGCGCTTTCGACCTCGACCCCATCGACGACGATCGCCTTCACGACGCCCGTGGTCTCGGTGGTCTCGTAGCCGACGAAGTCCGTCGCGCCGGCCTTTTCCTTGATCGCGAACCAGGCGGCCGCGCCGGCCTGCTGGCCCGAGCCGGCCCAGTTGGCGCGCGCCATATCGCGCTGCTTCTGCATCGCCGCGTCGAACGCGTCGGTGTCGACGGTCAGGCCCTTGGCGCGCACGGCGTCCTGGGTCAGGTCCAGCGGGAAACCGTAGGTGTCGTAGAGCTTGAAGGCGGTCTCGCCGTCCAGCACGCCGCCGGCGGTCAGGTTGGCGGTCGCCTCGTCCAGCAGGCCCATGCCGCGGCCCAGGGTGACGCGGAAGCGCTCTTCCTCCTGGCGCAGGGTCTCGACGATCGAGGCCTCGGCGCGGCGCAGCTCCGGATAGGCTTGGCCCATCTCGGCCACCAGGGTCGGGGCCAGGCGGTGCATCAGCGGCTCGTTCGCGCCCAGCAGATAGGCGTGGCGCATGGCGCGGCGCATGATCCGGCGCAGGACGTAGCCGCGGCCTTCGTTCGACGGGGTGACGCCGTCGGCCAGCAGGAACGAGGACGAGCGCAGGTGGTCGGCGATGACCCGGTGCGACGGGGCCTGGTCGCCTTCGGCCTTGACGCCGGTCAGTTCGACGCTGGCGGCGATCAGGGCCTTGAACAGGTCGACATCGTAGTTGTTGTGCACGCCCTGCAGGACGGCCGCGACGCGCTCCAGACCCATGCCGGTGTCGATCGAGGGCTTGGGCAGCGCGACGCGCTCGCCGCCGGCCAGTTGCTCGAACTGCATGAACACCAGGTTCCAGATCTCGATGAAGCGATCGCCGTCCTCATCGGGGCTGCCCGGAGGGCCGCCAGGGATGCCTTCGCCATGGTCGAAGAAGATTTCCGAGCACGGGCCGCAGGGGCCGGTGTCGCCCATCGACCAGAAGTTGTCGCTGGTCGGGATGCGGATGATGCGATCGTCGGACAGGCCGGCGATCTTCTTCCACAGGTCCGCCGCCTCGTCGTCGGTGTGGTAGACCGTGACCAGCAGCTTTTCCTTCGGCAGCTTGAACTCGCGGGTCAGCAGGGTCCAGGCATGATGGATCGCCTGTTCCTTGAAGTAGTCGCCGAACGAGAAGTTGCCCAGCATCTCGAAGAAGGTGTGGTGGCGGGCGGTATAGCCGACATTGTCCAGGTCGTTGTGCTTGCCGCCGGCGCGGACGCACTTCTGCGAGCTTGCCGCGCGCGGATAGGCCGGGGTCTCGGCGCCGGTGAACACGTTCTTGAACGGCACCATGCCGGCATTGACGAACAGCAGCGTCGGATCGTTCTGCGGCACCAGCGGCGCGGACGGGACGACGGCGTGATCGGCCTTGCCGAAATAGTCGAGGAAGGTGCTGCGGATCTCGTTCAGGCTGGGCATGAGCGTCTCAAGTCTGGGCGTCCGGCGAGCGGCCGGGAGTCGCGCGCTGCATAGCGCGGTTTTTGGCGGAGGGGAAACCGACTCGGCAGATGGGGGCTCGGGACGGAGCGGAAAAGGGCGGGTTGGGCGCGCCGATGCTCCCCCGCGATGCGGGGGAGCATCTTCATCCGACGAACGAAAAAGGCCGCCTGGCATGGGGTCCAGGCGGCCTGCGATCGCGGCCCTCGCGGCGGTCCGGCCGCGGGCGTGTTGAAGGCGGGGACGCCCGGGGTCGGGCGAGGGCCGCGAAACCTCGCGAGAAGACTATTCCTCCTCGCCGTCCTCCGGGCCGCCGACCAGAAGCTCTTCCTCGATCTTCTGCGACGACTTGCGAACCGCGGCCTCGATGGAGGCGGCGACGTCGGGATTGGTCTTCAGGAACTCGCGGACATTGTCGCGGCCCTGGCCGATGCGCTGGCTGCCGTACGAGAACCACGAGCCGGCTTTGTCGATGATCCCGGCCTTGACGCCCAGGTCGATGACTTCGCCCAGCTTGGAGATGCCCTCGCCGTACATGATGTCGAACTCGACCTCGCGGAACGGCGGGGCGACCTTGTTCTTGACCACCTTCACACGAACGTTGTTGCCGATGATCTCGTCACGCACCTTCACCGATCCGGTGCGACGGATATCCAGGCGCACCGAGGCGTAGAACTTCAGCGCGTTGCCGCCCGTGGTCGTTTCCGGGCTGCCGTACATCACGCCGATCTTGTGACGGATCTGGTTGATGAAGATGACGATGGTGTTGGCCTTGTTGATCGAAGCGGTCAGCTTGCGCAGCGCCTGGCTCATCAGACGGGCCTGCAGGCCCGGCAGGCTGTCGCCCATCTCGCCTTCGATTTCAGCCTTCGGCGTCAGGGCCGCGACCGAGTCGATCACGACGATGTCGACGGCGCCCGAACGCACCAGGGTGTCGGTGATCTCCAGGGCCTGTTCGCCGTTGTCAGGCTGCGAGACCAGCAGATTGTCCAGATTGACGCCCAGCTTGAACGCATAGCCCGGATCCAGGGCGTGCTCGGCGTCGACGAAGGCGGCGGTGCCGCCGGCCTTCTGGACCTCGGCCACCACGTGCAGGGCCAGGGTCGTCTTACCCGAGCTTTCAGGGCCATAAATCTCGATGATCCGCCCCTTGGGCAGGCCGCCGATGCCAAGCGCGATGTCGAGGCCCAGCGAGCCCGTCGACACCGACTCCATCTCGACCTTGCCCTTTTCGCCCAGCTTCATCACCGAGCCCTTGCCAAACGCGCGGTCGATCTGGGCGAGAGCCGCCTCTAGCGCGCGTTGCTTGTCGCCTTCTTCTTTGCCCACGAGTTTCAAAGCCGCCTGACTAGCCATTGTTGTCCGCCCTCTATCCCATGATTCCGGTCGCCCGATCGGCGCTTCCCGCGCCGCGTCCCAACGACCTGTGGAACATGATCAAGTCGTACGCCCTTTGTTCCATGTTCGCAAGATGTTCTCCTCCATAGAAACGACCGTTTCTGTCGTAGGTTATAGTGTCGCACCGGCGATAACCGGATATGAGGTCGCCCGTCCCTGCCCGAAACGGCTCTTTAAGTCCCGTCATGCCAGCTTCGCCGCTTCTTGGGGGCCCGGTTTTCTGGGGGGACTACCGACTTGTCTATCGATCCGCGTCGCCTTCTGGGCCTGGCGTTCGCCAGCGCCGATCTCCTCGTCGAACTGCAAAACGGCCGCGTGCGCCTGGTGCTGGGCGCCGCGCAGAAGGTCATGGGCCAAAGCGAGGCGGGGCTGACCGGCAAGGTGTGGCCGCACCTGTTCCACCCCGATGACCAGCCGTTGATGGACGCCATGCTGAACTGCGCCGACGACGGCGTGCGCCGTGGTCCGGTGGTGCTGCGCCTCGGTGGTCCCGGAAACCGCCACGTCCGCGTGATCCTGCGCGCCCTGCCCGAGAACGACGGCCGGGTCTCGCTGGCCGTCACCGCCGCCCAGTCGGCCGGTCCGCCGCTGACGGCCGGTACGCTGCATCCCCGCGAGTCATTTGACGACATCGCCAAGGGTCTGTTCGAGGCCGCCCGCGTCACAGGCCTGGAGCTGGAACTGGCCATGGTCGAGTTCGCCGGCCTGGAGACGATGCGTGACGGCCTGCCGCCCGGTGAGGCGGTCGCCCTCGACATGCGCGTGGCCAGCGCCGTCCGCGCCGAGTCACATGGCGGTTCGGCCGCCACCCAGCTGTCGCCCGATCGTTTCGCCCTGCTGCGCACCCGCGACGACCGTCCGGACAACATGATCAAGCGCCTGACCCGCATGGTCAGCACCGAGGCCCGCGCCCACATCGTGCCCCTGGAGGCCGGCGGCAGCTCGGCCCGCGCGCTTCGCGCGCTTCGCTACGCCCTCGACGACTTCCTGCGCGAGGGCCTGAAGGACATGCCGCCGATGACGCTGTCGGAGGCGATGAACCGGTCCGTGAAGCGCACCCTGGCCCGCGCCGGCGCCCTGGGCGTGGCTGTCAGCCAGCGCCGCTTCAACCTCGCCTACCAGCCGGTCGTGTCGCTGATGACCGGTCAGGCGCACCATCACGAGGTGCTGGTGCGCTTCGAGGACGGCGGCAGCCCGTTCGCCCTGATCCGCATGGCCGAGGAATTCGACCTGATCGAGGAGCTGGACCACGCCATCGTCGAACAGGCGGTGAAGAAGCTGTCCAACGACCAGGACCGGAAGCTGAAGCTGGCGGTGAACGTCTCGGGACGAACGATCGTCAACGAGACCTTCGTCGACCACGTCGGCCGCCTGCTGTCCAAGCACGACGAAGCCAAGGGCCGGCTGATCTTCGAGGTCACGGAGACGGCCGCGATCGACGACCTGCCGCGCGCCAACCGTCATATCCAAGGCCTGCGCAGCCTGGGCTCGATGGTCTGCCTGGACGACTTCGGCGCGGGCTCGTCGTCGTTCGCCTATCTGCAGCAGCTGTCGCTCGACATCGTCAAGATCGACGGCCGCTATGTCCGCGAGTTGGCCGACAATGGGCGCGATGGCGCCCTGGTGCGTCGTCTGGTCGAGCTGTGCCAGGATTTGAAGATCCGCACCGTGGCCGAGATGGTCGAGACGGTAGAGGTGGCCGATATCGTCCGCGCGGCCGGCGTCGACTTCGCCCAGGGCTGGCTCTATGGCAAGCCAGCCGACAAGCCGAGCCCGCCCTTGCGCCCCACCCCCGCGGTCGCCGCGGTGGCCCGCCGGACAGGAGCGTCGGAGAGCTGGGGGTAGACCATAACCCTCCTCCCCCGCCTGGGGGGGGGGAGGAGATTTCCAGCTAGCTCAGGCCTTGCCGCCCTTGCTGACGATGTAGTCGTCGATCACGCGTTCCAGTGTGGTCAGCGGGGTCATGCCCGAGAGCAGGCCCGCGTCGTGGAACTCGCGGATGTCGAACTTCTTGCCGAGCGCCTTCTGGGCCTTGGCCCGGGCGCGCAGCCAGACGATCTTGCCGATCATGTAGCTGCAGGCCTGACCCGGCCACACGACGTAGCGTTCGATCTCGGTGATCGCGCCGCTCTCCTCGTCGCCCATGGTCTCGGCCATGTACTTCACGGCCTGCTCGCGGCTCCACTTCTTGTAGTGCATGCCGGTGTCGACCACGAGGCGGACGGCGCGGAACAGGGCGTCGTGCAGCATGCCGATTTGACCGCGCGGATCGGTCTTGTAGATGCCCATCTCGACGGCTAACTGCTCGGAATAGAGCGCCCAGCCCTCGGTGTAGCCCGAGAAGCCGATGATCTTGCGGATCATGGGCAGGCCCTTGGCCTCGTTCGAGATCGACAGCTGCAGGTGGTGACCCGGGACGCCCTCGTGCACCGTCAGGGTGGTCAGGGTGTACTTGGCCTGCTCCTTGGTGTCGCGCAGGTTGATCCAGTAGATGCCCGGGCGCTTGCCGTCGAGCGAAGGCGAGTTGTAGTAGCCGCCCGGCGCGCCCGCCTCGATGGCCTTGGGCACGCGACGAATCTCCAACGGCGCCTTGGGCAGGGCGCCAAAATAGGCCGGCAGCTGCTTCTGGATCCAGGCGGCCTTTTCGTTCAGATCCTTGATCAGCTGTTCCTTGGCCGCGTCAGTGTTCGGATAGATGTCCTCGCCCAGCTTGGCCAGGCGCTCGCCGACCGTGCCCTTGGTCATGCCGATGCTCTTGAAGAGCTTGTCGGCCTCGGCGTTGATCGACTTCACCAGGTCCAGGCCCAGTTGGTGGATCTCGTCCGGCTTCAGGTCCGAGGTCGTGTAGTTCTTCAGCGACACGGCGTAGTAGTCGCCGCCGTCCTTCAGGCGCCACACGCCGGCGTCGTGGGTGGCCTTGCCACGGACGCTCTCCAGCAGGGCGATCTGGCGCTTTAGAGCCGGCAGGACCGAGCCTTCGTAGATCCGCGAGGCCTCGGCGGCCCAGTCGCCCCCAATGTTCTTCTCTTTCGTCCGGCGCGCGATCGACTTGACCAGCGGCGCGTCGGCCGTCGGGGTGTCGGCGAAGGCCTTCATCTGGACCAGGGTCTTGTCGATGATGAAGTCCGGCGGGATCACGCCGTCGGCGAAGTCCTGCTTCGCGATCGCGCTTTCCTGATCCATCAGGCGGGCGAAGCCCTCCATGCGTGACAGATAGGCGTCGGCGTCGGCCTTGGTCTCGATGCTGTGCTGGGTGTCCAGGAAATCCGGCATCTGCTGGTAGCTGCCGGTCAGCTGGCTGAGGACGTAAGGCGCGCCCGAACCGCCGCCGCCGTAGGTGAACTTCCTGTTGCCCTCGTCCTGCACCGCCAGCACGAACTCGACGGTGTCGTAGTTGGCGGCGTCCATGCCCTTCAGAGCGCGGCGGTCGATGCCGCGCAGGGCCGCAAGTTGCTGGGACGTCTGGGCCGCGCCGGCCTTGATGGCGGCGAACGAGCGGTCGCTGAGCAGACCCTTGGTCCAGGCCAGCTCGCCGCTGTCCAGGCCCAGGCCGGTCGCCGTCTCGGGCGACTGGCGCAGCTGCTTGGCCATGATCTCGTCGAACAGGGCGTTAAGCTTGGCGACCTCGCCTTCGCGGGCGAAGGCCAGGGACGGAAGGCCGCCGGTGGCGGCGAAGCCGGCCGCGGCGGTGGCGAACATCATGTGACGACGGTTGAGCAAGGCTTTTCCTCCCCAGGACCAGATTTGAGGGCGAAGGCGTAGGCCCCTGCCCGGCCTTAGCGAAATTAATTCCGAGTCATCCGGCGAAATCCAGCCACGATTGCGCGCGCGTCAGGCAAGCGTGACGAACAGCTCGTTCTCGATCACCCACTGGCCGGTGACCTTCTTCCAGGTGGCCAGATAGGTCCCCGACTGCTCGGGGGCGTCCTTCCATTGGCCGACCCAGCGGCCGCGCTCGGCGGCGCGGGTCCCTTCGGCGTTCAGGCGGATCTCTTCCGTCGTGCGGACGTAGGCCCCGAAGCCCTTTTCGGCGAACTGGCTGGCGAAGGCGGCCAGCACGTCCTCGGCCCCCAGCAGCAGCGAGCCGTCGCCGGCGATCAGGGTGACGCGCGGATCGAAGAACGGCCGCAGGCGCGCGGCGTCCTTGGCGGCGATCAGCTTGTTGGTCAGCTTGCGGCGGGCGGCGATGGCGTCTTCCGGCGTGGTCATGGTCTTCCCTACTCTGCGCGCCGGTGTAGCTTGCTCATTGTTCGACGCAAACTCAGAGCCGCGATGCCCGCCCCGACCCTGACCACCGCCCGCCTGACCCTGGCGCCTCCGACACTCAGCGACTTCGAGGACAGCCGCGACATGTGGGCCGATCCCGTGGTGGTCCGCCACGTGGGCGCCCGACCGTTCACCGACGAGGAGACCTGGACGCGGCTGATGCGGGCCCGGGGCCTGTGGGAGGTGCTGGGCTTCGGCTACTGGGCGGTGCGCGAGACCTCGACCGGCCGCTATGTCGGCGAGGTGGGTTTCGCCGACCTGCGCCGCGATATCCAGCCCAGCCTGTACGGCCTGCCGGAGATGGGCTGGGTGCTGTCGGCCTGGTCGCACGGTCAGGGCTTCGGTACGGAGGCGGTCCGCGCGGGCCTGGCCTGGATCGACGAGACCCTTGCCCCGCCGGTCGTGCCTTGCATCATCGACCCCGAAAACGCCGCCTCCCTGGCCCTGGCCGCCAAGGTCGGCTTCACGCTGAAGACCCACGCGACGTTCAGGGGCTCGCCGATCATGGTGCTGGAGCGGCGCCGGTAACCCTTGTACAGTTTTTACGAAACTTCAGCTTGATCCGGGCCGTCGCGCCCCATAGGTTCCGCGGCGTCGCGGGGGCGCGATCGCTTACGGAGTCCAAGTAAGTGTTGAGTTCTGCTCACCGGGCTGGCGCGCTCACGCCGGCCACGGGCCGATTCCGCGCGTCGACCGCGCTCTCGGCCATCCTCGCCCCCATGCTGCTGCTGTCGCCCGTCGCCGCCCATGCCGACGATCCGTCCAAGGCCAGCCCGATCTTCGGCGACAAGCCGCTCACGGACGGTGACGACGAGGTCACCAACAACGGTCCCGTCGACCTTACCGCGGACGTCGATTTCCTCGCCGGCTCCGACGCGCTGGTGAACAACGACGTCATCACGGTCGGCGCCGGCGCGACGGCCCCCGTGAAAGTGTCCCTGCTGTCGCTCGACGCCCTCAAGAACCAGGGCCTGATCGACCTGCGCAACGGCCATGTCGGCGACGTCCTGACGCTTTCAGGCGACTATAACGGGGCCACCAGCAAGGCGCGCCTGGGCCTCGATGTCGGGCCGAACGGCGCCGACATGCTTGTCGTCGGCGACGTCGCCAACGGCAGCACGCAGATTCTCCTGGGCGGCGTTTCGGCGAAGACCGCCGTCCTCACCGGCGACAAGGGCCCCATCCTGATCCAGGCCGGCGCGGACTCGAAGGCGGACGCCTTCCGCATCGAGAACTACGAGATCGGTCTGATCCGCTACGGCCTGCTCTTCGACGCGAAGACCGCCACCTACCGCCTGAAGGGCGTGGCGGGTCAAAGGACCTATGAAGCGCTGAAGATCTCCGAGGGCGCCGGGTCCGTCTGGCGCCAATCGGCTGACGCCTGGAGCGCGCATGTGGCCAGCCTGCGCGACGCCGGCTCCGCCGCCAACGGCGCGGGCCTGTGGGGGCAGTCCTATGGCGGACGGCAGGACCGCGATGACGATGTCGCCGCGTCGGCCCAGCGCGAGGTCGCCGTCGACTACGAGCAGACCACCTATGGCGGCCAGATGGGTCTGGACCTGCTCAACGCCGGCCTGGACGACGGACGCATCGCCTTGGGCCTGACCGGTGGCTACGCCGACGCGAAGATGCGGTTCAGCGGCGTCGCGGGCCAGGAGGTCAAGCTTAGGGTTGTCAATTTCGGCGGCTATGTCGCCCTGACCCAGGGCGGCTTCTTCCTCAACGCCCTGGCCAAGGCCGACCGCCAGTCGATCAAGGCGCGCAACGATGTCGACGGCATCGACGCCAAGTTCGACGGGACCGCCTACGGCGCCCAGGTCGAGACCGGCCATCGGTTCGGCGACGGCGATCTGGCCTATGAGACGCTGCTGGGCGTCAACTATGTCAGCACGCGCCTCGACGACATGGAGACCCTGGGCCAGCGCCTGGACTTCGATCACGCCACTGGCTTCACCGCCAGGGCCGGCCTGCGCGGCGCGGCGCGGAACGACTTGCTGGGCGGCGCCCTGACCACCTATGGCGCGGCGTTCGTGGTCCACGACTTCACGGTCAAGAACGGCCTCACCCTGGTCAGCGGCGGTGAGAGCGAGCACCTGTCGAAGGACGGCGGCCGCACCTTTGGCCAAGTCACCGTCGGCGTCAGCTACCGGTCCGCTGGCGGCATGATCACCTTCGCGGAGGCTGGCGGCGACTACGGCGGCGGTCGACAGGGCGGCGGCCTGCGGATCGGGGCGCGCTTCGGCTTCTAGCGCGAGGGCCGCTGGACTTCTCCCAAAGTCCGGCGGCCAACGCCGTCCTCTCCTAGACGGGCTCCAGGCCCAGCTGTTCGACCACGGTCCTCATGGACGCACGATGGGAAGTTTCCGCATCCGGTGCTAGGACGCGTCCATGGTTCGCAAAGTCACCGCCAAAGTCATCAAGGATCCGACCGCGGAGGCCGACCGCGCCTGGTTCGAGGCTCATCCCGAACGACGCTTCCGCCTGCGCGATCCGGCCCTGGTCGAGTTCCAGGACCCACTGGGCGATCCTGGCGAGGGCTTCTCCTGGCGCGTGCTGATCGCCCGTCTGCCCGACGGCAGCCGCCTGCGCCTGCCGGTCTCGCTGGCGTGGGAGCTGCACAACGACCACGCCAAGGACCAGCATCTGAAGATCCTGTTCGACCAGGTCGCCCCGCCCGAGGCCAAGGCGCGTCTAGGCTGAACCGGATCATGCGGGGGGAGATGATCCGCACGATCCTCCTGTGGGCGCTGGTCCTGGCGCTGGGCGCGTTCGCGCTGCAGTGGCTGGAGTACCGGTTCGTGGCCCGCGCCTTCTCCTGGCAAATCTATGTCGGCCTGATCGGCGCGGCCTTCGCGGCCGGCGGTGTCTGGGTCGGCTGGAAGCTGGCGGCGCGGGCGCGGCCCGAGAGCTTCCAGCGTAACCACGCGGCCCTCGCCGCCCTGGGCCTGACGGGCCAGGAGGTGAAGGTGCTGGAGCGCCTGGCGGCGGGCCGCTCCAACAAGGAGATCGCCCGGGACCTCGGCCTCTCGCCCAACACGGTCAAGACTCACGTCGCCAACCTCTACGCCAAGCTGGAGGTCAGCCGTCGCACCCAGGCGATCGGCAAGGCCCGGGATCTGGCGCTGATCCCCTAGCTTGACCGCCGCCCTGTAGGGCGAAACTGTCGATCTAACCCTTTCGGGCGATACCGTCGCGGGCACGACGACGGCAGCTTCGGGACGCGTCGCAGGGGCGGCGCGGAGGAGGAATCCCATGACACGCACCATCCTGACCTACGGCCTGATCTCGGGCGTCATCATCCTGCTGGGGATCCTGGCGACGATCGTCTTCAACCCCGGCGGCCATTCGCACGGCAGCGTCTGGCTAGGTTACCTGATCATGCTGATCTGCCTGTCGGCGATCCTGCTGGCCGTGAAGTCGCACCGCGACAAGGCGTTGGGCGGGGTCATCAGGTTCTGGCCGGCCTTCCTGATCGGCCTCGGCGTCGCGGTCGTGGCGACCATCGCCTACGCCGCCGTCTGGGAGGTCTATCTGGCCATCACCCACTACCGCTTCATGGACGAGTACACGGCCAGCATGCTGGCCCAAAAGAAGGCCGCCGGGATCAGCGGCGCGGACTATGCGAAGGCCGTCGCACAGATGGAGCAGATGAAGGCGAGCTACGCCAACCCACTGTTCCGCATACCTATGACCATGGCCGAGATCTTCCCCGTCGGCCTGCTGGTCGCCCTGGTCAGCGCGGCCCTGGTGCGCAATTCCAAGTTCCTGCCGGCCAAGGCCTCGGTCGCTCCGCGATAGGTGAGCGACCAAGGAGCCTCAAGCGGCCTGCAGCTGCTGCTTGACCCGCTCGGCCAGGGTCTTGATGTCGATCGGCTTGGGCAGGAAAGTCACGCCCGTCTCGCCTTCCAGCAGATCGCTGAACTCGGCCTCGGCATAGCCGGAGATGAACATCACCGGCGCATTGCCCAGATAGCCGCGGGCCTTCTTCAGCAAGGTCGGGCCGTCGATGCCGGGCATGATCACATCGGAGATCAGCAGGTCGATCGTGCCGGCGTGCTCCTCGGCGATCAGCAGGGCCTCCTCGCCGTCGGCGGCCTCCAGCACCTCGTAGCCGCGCGCGCGCAGCAGGCGGGCGGCTACGCTGCGGACGGCGTCCTCGTCCTCGACGAACAGGATGCGGCCGGCGCCCGACAGGTCGCGGGCGGCGCGCGGCTTCACCGGCTCGGCGGCGACTTGGACGGCGGCCGCGCCGGCCGGAGCGTCGTAGATCGGCAGGAAGATGCGGAAGGCCGCGCCCTCGCCCGGACGGCTGTGGACGTGGATCCAGCCATCGCTCTGCTTGACGATGCCATAGACCGTGGCCAGGCCGAGACCGGTGCCCTCGCCCACCGGCTTGGTGGTGAAGAACGGGTCGAAGATCTTGCCCATCACGTCGGGCGGGATACCCGGACCGTCGTCCGACACCTCGATGAAGGCGACGTCGCTCTCGGCGGCCGGGAAGCCCAGACCGATGGCTTCGTCGCGGGTCAGGCGCGCCGTGCGGATGCGCACGATGCCGCCGCCCTTGGCCGCGCGAACGGCGTCGCGGGCGTTGACGGCCAGGTTCATGACCGCCGTCTCGAGCTGGCTCTTGTCGGCTCGCACCTTGGGCAGGTCGCGGCCGTAGTCGGTGATCAGCTTGACATCCTCGCGCAGCAGGCGGCGCAGCAGGACCTCGAACTCCGAGATCAGCTCGCCCAGGTCCAGCACTTCGCGTTGGACGGTCTGCTTGCGCGAGAAGGCCAGCAGCTTGCGGACCAGGTCGGCGGCGCGCACCCCCGTCTGGCGAATTTCGTTCAGGCCCTCGTACGACGGGTCGCCGACCGGGTGACGGTGCAGCAGTTCGTCCAGGCGCAACTGGATGGCGGTCAGCAGGTTGTTGAAGTCGTGGGCGACGCCGCCGGCCAGCTGGCCGATGGCCTGCATCTTCTGCGACTGGGCCAGCTGAAGCTCCATCTGCTTCTGCTCGGACACGTCGATCATGTAGGCCACGACGCGGCCCTCGGCGCGATAGAGATAGAGATGGGCGATGCGGGTCTGATCGCGGGCCAGACGCACCTCGAACGGGCCGGCCTTGCCCTCGTTCAGGCGGGTCTCGGCCTCGGCGCGCGAGGCCGGATCGATCAGGTCTCCGAACACCATGCCGGCCTTGCCGCCGGTCATGGTCGTCAGGGCCGGATTGACCTCCAGCACCCTCGACTTGAAGGGATCCAGCCCCTCAAGCAGAGCCGCACCGAACGGCGAGGCGCCGGCGAAGGCGTCCAGGGTGGTCGGCGGCGGGGCGACGCGCTCGGCGACCGGCGCGGCCGCCAGTGTCTCGACCACGCGTTCAAGCTCGACGATCGGCGTCAGACGGATCAGCAGGCGACCGCCCGCCAGGCGCGAGACATTGGCCGTATGGTCGACGCCACTGGCCCGCAGCACGCCCTGAGCCATCTCGCCCTTGCGGGCCTGGACCAGGGCGGCGAACAGGCTGGAGCCGGCCACGCCCTTGGGCAGGCGGCGCTGGTCGCCCATCACCTCGCGCCAGGACAGGTTGGCGGCCAGCAAACGACCGTCCGGCGCGGCCAGGGCCGCCGGCTCGCTGAGGGCGTCGATGAAGCCCTCGGCCTGGTCGACGTCGGCGCCCGTCACCGCCGAGCCCCGGATGGCCACAAGGCCCAGGATCGCCACGCCGGCCACGCCGAGCAGCAGCAGCAGGCCGGCCAGGGTCACCGGCCCGGCCTTCAGCGCCGGCGCCACGGCGAACGCCGCCGCGGCCACGAAGAATACCGCCGCGCCCGCCAGCCACGGATCGAAGCGCCGGCGGGGCGCGCCGGTCGTAGCTTTGTCCTGGAGCTGGAAATCGGCCATGGGCGGGATTGTTACCTTTGTTACGGCGAAGCCGCGACTCACCTGTAATCGGAAAAGAATAGCCTTTCCCGACAGCTAGGTCAGTTTTCCGGAAATTGAGTCTTATAGAGGACGCGCACGCTGCCCGCCGCGCCCCTCGGGCCGCGATTGGGGCTTCTTTCCGTTCATGATGAAGCTGATGACCTTGGCGACAGCCTCGAAGTGCTCGACCGGGATCTCCTGGTCGACCTCGACGCTGGCGTAGAGGGCGCGGGCCAGGGGCGGATCCTCCAGCACCGGCACGCCGTGCTCCTCGGCCAGGGCGCGGATCTTCAAGGCCAGTTCGTCGACGCCCTTGGCCACGCACATCGGCGCGGGGGTCTCGCCGGCCTCGTACTTCAGCGCGACGGCGTAGTGGGTGGGGTTCATGACGACGACGGTCGCCTTGGGCACGGCCTGCATCATCCGCTGGCGCGAGCGCTGCATCTGGATCTGGCGGCGCTTGCCCTTGATGTGCGGGTCGCCGTCCGACTGCTTGTACTCGTCCTTGACCTCCTGGAGGGTCATGCGCATCCGGTTCATGAACCGGATCCGCTGCCAGAAGTAGTCGAAGGCGGCGGTGGCGACCAGGAAGATGATCACCATGATCAGCAGCTTCTTGGACAGCTTGAGCGCCTCGGGGATCAGCAGCGACACGTCCATGCCGACCAGGTTGCGCACCTCGCCGACATTGGGCTTCAGCACCATCCAGGCGATGAAGGCCGTGACGCCGATCTTCAGGACCGACTTGGCGAACTGCACCAGCCCGTCCATGCCGAAGATGCGGGTGAGACCCTTCAGCACGTTCAGCTTGCTGAAATCGGGCTTCAGCTTGTCCGGCGTCAGCATGAAGCCGGTCTGCGAAACGTTGGCGATCACGCCCAGGGTGGCGGTGACGATCATCACCAGCAGCAGCGGCGGCAGGGCGGCCATCACCGCCTGCTTCATGATCAGCACGGCGCCGCCGCTGGAGATCTCGATCGTGCCGGCGTGGGCGATGAACGGATAGAGCGCGCTCACCAGGTCGCGCGTCAGCCAGCCGCCGGCCAGCAGGATCACCGAGACCGCGCCGGTCAGCGAGGCCAGCTGCGGGATGTCCGCCGACTTGACGACGTCGCCCTTGGCCCGAGCGTCCGACAGCTTCTTGGCTGACGGCTCTTCTGTTTTCGACTCGGGATCTGAATCTTCCGCCATGCCGCGCCCCTAGTTGAACACGGCCAGGAGTTCGCGGTAGCGATCGGTCCAGACAATGGCGATGCCGCCCAGCGACAGCGCCAGCAAGGACAGGCCCAGGATCACGCTGAGCGGCGAGGTCACGAAGAAGATCTGGAAGGCGGGCATGACCCGGCCGACCAGCCCCGTGGCGAGGTTGAAGACCAGCGAGAACACGATCACCGGCGCGGCCAGCTGGATGCCCAGCGAGAACGACTGCGCCACCGTCCGCACCGCCAGGGTGACGGCGTCGTTGATCGGCACGGCGCGGGTGAACGGGAAGATCGTGTACGACTTGACGATCGCGCCGATGAACAGGTGATGCATCCCCGTGGCCATCACCAGGGTCAGGCCCATCATCGACAGGAAGGTGGCCACCGCCGTGCTCGATCCCTGCATCGAGGGGTTCACGCTCTGGGCGAAGGACAGGGTGGTCTGCATCGAGATGATTTCACCGGCCGTGGTCAGCGAGCTCATGAACAGGCGCAGCACCGAGCCGATCATCAGGCCGATCAGGATCTCGTGGATCACCCCGCCGACCAGGCCGCCCAGGGTGGTCGGGATCGGCGGCGCGGTGTTCTGCACCAGCGGCCCCAGCAGCAGGGCCATCAAGAGGGCGAAGGCCAGGCGGACGCGCGGCGGCACCGACTGCTCGCCGATGCCCGGCATGGTCATGACCATGGCCCCGACCCGCGCGAAGACGAGGCCGGCGACATAGACCTGGAACGCCGTGGCGAAGGAGTTCACCTGAAGGCCCCTGCCCTTGCGCTACATGCCGGCGATGCGGGCGGCGATCTGGCGCATGAAGCCGCTCATCAGCGCGCCCATCATCGGCAGGAAGATCAGCAGCGACACGAAGATGGCGACGATCTTGGGGGCGTAGACCAGGGTCTGTTCCTGGATCTGGGTCAGGGCCTGGAACAGGCCGATAGCGACGCCGATCACCAGGCCGACGATCAGGCACGGGGCGCACAGCTGAAGCGTCAGCCAGATCGCGTCCCGGCCGACATCAAGAACCTCTGCGCCCGTCATGCGAAGCCTCGTGGGAATCGGCCGTACTGACCGTGCTGTTTCGAGGCCTGAAGATGGGCGAAATATGGTTAACAGGGCGTTAGGGGTTGTCGCCCGGGCGGTCGGAACCGCGGGGCGCGACGGTGGGTCGCGGGGGGCTTGGCGCTCAGGCCGCCACCGCGCCCGCCGCGCCTTTCCGGATTGGCAGCAGGCGGCCCATGGTCAGGCAGCGCCAGATCCACTCGAAAGGCCCCATTTCGAACCGCTTGAGCCACAGCGGCGACCAGGTCAGTTGCAGCGCCCAGATCGCCAGGACGATGCCCCACAGCGCCGGCCGGTCGACCTGCCCCATCAGCGCGCCACGACCGCCGTAGAAGATGCCGGTCATGATCAGCGACTGGGTCAGGTAGTTGGTGAAGGCCATCCGCCCGGCCGCCGCCAGGGGCGACAGCACCGCCGCCGCGCCGGCCTTCAGCAGCAGGATCAGCACGCTGGCATAGGCCAGCGAGATGAACGGCGTCAGCAGTCGGCCTAGAACCTCCCCGCCCAGGATCGGCGCGCCGACCATGACGCCGCGCCAGGCCAGCCACGACACGATCGCCAGCCCAACGGCGCCGACGGCGGCGATCGCCCCATAGCGTCGCGCGCTGGACCGGCCGGCCAGGAAGCCGGACTTGAACAGCGACAGGCCGATCATCATCAGGCCCAGGGTCGAGGGCAGCAGGCGCGGATAGCCTGACAGCAGCCGCTGGTATTCCTTAGTGTTAACGCGATAGGCGCCGGCCCAAGAACCTTTCGCCTCGGCCAGATCGGCCTCGGCCCTGGCCTTGCGCTTGGCGATGGCGGCGGGCGGCGGCGTCAGTTGCGCTTCGGCCCTGGCCCGCGCCTCGGGCGGCGCGAGCGGCAAGGCGCCGGGCGGCAGGTGCTGCAGCGTCATGACGCCGTAGAGCAGCACCCCGACGATCATCAGCGTCCGCGCCGACAGCGAGCGGCAGAAGAACATGATCGCGCCGGCCGAGGCGTAGAGCGTGAGGATGTCGCCCCACCAGATCCCGAAACCATGGATCATGCCCAGGACCAGCAGCACCACCAGGCGCCGCGCCAGGAACTTGCCGCGCGTCCTGTCCGACAGCTCGCCGCCCACCAGGAACAGCGAGACGCCGAACAGCATCGAGAACAGGGTGACGAACTTCTCGTGGAAGAAGGCCTGGACGATCCAGAACGCGATCGCCGTCCAGCCCTCGTGGGGGAACGGCCAAGTGGCCGGGTTCAGCGAGCCCAGCATCGGCGCGGCGAAACCGTCGGCGTTGACCGCCAGGATGCCCAGAATGGCCAGGCCGCGGATCAGGTCCAGCGCCTGGATCCGCGCCTTGGCTTTGATCGGCGGGACCGTCGTTCCCGCGTTCGCATCAACCGCCGTCATCGCCCCCTCCAAGCCACGGCCTAATCTGGCCGGGCTCGGGGCAGGCTGTCGCGTCTATTCCGCGTCATGAAGGACGAAGGGCGCCGGGCCCCCCCGCCTGCGCGCCTAGCGGATGCGAATCCGCACCGGGACCTGGATGTAGGAGCCGGCGCGGCTCTTGCCGTCCGGACCCAGCAGGTCGACCTGGGTCTGCGAGATCATCGACAGGGCGGCCTGGCCGACGCCGAGGTCGTTCGGGCTCTCTTCCTGCACGGTGCAGGCGGTCAGGCGACCGTCCTGCTTGACCATGCAGTTCAGCAGGGCGACGGCGACGCGCGGCTCGGACACGGGGGTCAGCAGGTCCGACGGAGCCTTGGCTTGAGCCGGGGTGGCGACGACGGCGGCGGCGAGAGCGAGCGAAGCGATCACGAGTTCATCCCTTACTTATCTTTGTTGGCCGGCCTTCCGCCGCCCCTTCTCCCGCTTTGGGAGTGTTCCGTTTCGGATCAGGCGGCCTGAGCCTGCTTCAGCCGTTGCAGGCCCTGTGCCGCCAAGTCCGTGAGCGAGCGCAAACCCAGCTCGGAAAAAACGTCGAAGGCGCTGGCCAGGGCCGCGCCGGCGCGCGCCAGGCGACCATCGTCGCGGCCGGTGATCTCGACCCGGGCCTCGTAGAGGCGGGCCAGGTTCATCTGGGCCACGGCCCAGCTGGCCGGATCGCGACCGCCGGGCGCGGCGGCCAGCTCGGCCTTGAAGGCCATCTCGGCGGCGTCCAGCACCGCGAGATCGGCGGTCAGCTCGGCGCAACGCGCGAGACACAGGGCGCGGTTGTTGGCGACCACGGCGCGCAGGGCCAGGGCCGGCTGGGCCTTCAGCACCTGGGTGGCGCGGTCATAGGCCGAGACGGCCTGCTCGAAGGCGCGCTCGCTGGTCGAGGCTTCGCCCAGGGCCTGCAGCCCCGCGCCCAGCGACGCGCCGGCGCGGGCCCAGTCCATCGGGCTGTGCTCGATCGCCAGCACGTCGACGGCGGCGAAGTGAGCCTCGACGCCGTTGGTGATGTGGGTCAACTCGCCGTCCAGCTCGCCCAGCAGGACGAGGGCCTGACCACGCAGGCCTTCCAGGCGGGCCCAGCCCAGGGGTTCGAAGTCGGAGTCGAGCGCGCTGGCGGCCGTCTTGGCTTCGGCCGCGGCCAGTTCGGCCAGGGCGCGATCCTTCAGGCGCTCGGCGCAGGCCAGGATCAGTTCGATACGGGCGGCGCGCTGGTCGGCCAGCAACAGGCGGGCCGGACCGCCCTTCACCCGCTTGACGGCCGCCAGAGCGCGCAGCGGCGCCTCATAGGCCTGCACCGCAGCCAAGGCGCGGTCGACATTGTTCTCGGAGAGGGCGGCTCGGCCTTCGAGGCCGGCGGCCAAGGCGTTGCAAAGCGGCGTGCGCTGGCTGACCGGCGTGCGGGCCAGGGTGGCGGACGCCGCGGCGATCAGGCCCTCGTCGCCGAACAGGTCCGCGCCCAGAATGGCCAGAATGGCCTGCTCGCAGCGCGCCGCGGCCAAGGCCTCGGATCGGCGCTCGGCCTCGAAGATCTTCACGCCGGCCTCGGCCTGGGCCGCGCCCTTGCGCAGCGCGGCGGCGTCGCCGCCGCGGCGGGCCAGCTCGCGCCAGACGACGGCGGCCTCCAGCAGACGCGCGCCGCGATCCTTGGCGCCGATCCGGCCGGCGACCACGTCGGCCGAGCGGGCCTCATTGTTCAGCAGGCGCAGGTCGAGCAGCTCGAGCAGCGAGGTGTCCCCGCCGGTCAAACCTTCACGCCAGGCTCCCTTGGAGTCGGCGTCCACACCAAACAACCGCTTTAGATCCCGTCCGAACTCGAACATCGCCTTGCGCACTCCGCCTACGGATCGTCCCACGTCGGGACAGCCCGACGGAGGTTCAACGCACAATCAGCAAAACCGGAGCCAGCGACTTTAACAAGTGGTTAACAGGTGTTTACAGCGCGTTAGCCATAAATATTTTCCATATTTTTACACCTTGCTTCAAATTTCGGCCAATTTGGTTGAACATGTAGTGAATTGGCACACTTCTTGCTTTGCCGAATACAAGCAGAGCCGCCGATCGACGCGACTTGTTAGAACTTTGTTCATTGAACTGAAAATGACGTTAACCATAAGATTTAAGCCCTGGTTTACCTTTCGTTCACGGGCGCCCTCCCCTTCTCGCGGCGAAGCAGGCTAGAACCGGGCCAGGAACGCCTTTTCTGGAGCCCACCCATGGCCGCTGTCACCCTGTGGATCGCCAGCGTCTGCCGTCCCGATCCGGGCTATGGCGGCTGGTCCTTTGTGCGGCGGCTGGACGGCGAGACCGGCGCGGCGGCGATCAAGGGCGCGGCTGGCGGCGAGCGGCGCACCAGCGCCGCGAAGATGAGCCTGACGGCCCTTGCCGAGGCGCTGGACTGCCTCTCGGACCTACCCAAGGACACGCCGGTGATCCTGCGCTTCGCCGATCCTGATCTGGCCGCGGAACTGGTGGCGTCCGACGGAGCCTACGCCACGGCCGAGCCGGAAGCTTGGGCCGCCGCGCGCGCCGCGCTCGCGGGCCGTCCCGTTCTGGAACTGGTCCCCACGCCGTCCTCCGCCCCGGCGAACGGCTTTCTGAACGCCTGGGCCGATTTCGGGCTGGACACGGCCAAGTCGCGCGGCAGCTTCAAGGCCGCGATCCCGAGACCGAACCTGCTCAAGTTCCCAGGCTAGGCGCCCACGATCAGGTCCGCCGTCGCCGGATTGCAGGCGAACGGGATGTTCGCCAGGGTCGCCATGCGGATCAACGCCTTGACGTCGACGTCGTGCGGTTGCGGCGACAGCGGGTCGACGAAGAAGATCAGCACGTCCAACCGCCCCTCCGCGATCATCGCCCCGAGCTGCTGGTCGCCGCCCAAGGGACCGCTCTTCAGCCGCACCAGATCAAGATGCGGCAGCGCGTCCAGGATCCGGCCGCCGGTCGTGCCGGTGGCGAACAGCGCCTTGTCCTTGAGATAGCCTTCGTGCGCCACGGCCCAGTCGACCAGAGCGGCCTTCTTGTCGTCGTGGGCCACGAGACCGATGGCGAGGGGAGCGGGCATGGCGCGATTCCGGAACGGCTGGGGCCGCACTCATTTCGCGCCCCCGCGCCGATGGCAAGCATCGCTGTGCTCGCGGCTTGAGCACGGCGCGCTTTTGCGCCGGCCACCTCTTGCGCCCGCCGCCGGAGAGGTTCGTCCTGAGCCTGTCGGGCGATGGGGAGAACGATCATGACCAAACGGATGACTGGCGAGCCGGCGCTGGGGCGCCGATCCTTTCTGCGGAGCGCGGCCTTCCTGGCGGCCGCGGCGCCAATCCTGACCGAGGCCCAGCTGGCCATGGCCGCCCAGGCGAGCACGCCGCCATCCGGCATGGCTCTGCACGGCCAGAGCCCCAACGCGCCGCCGCCGGGCATGACGCTGATCAACGCCAACGAAAACCCGCTGGGTCCCAGCAAGGCCGCGTGCGACGCGATCGCCCGGGTCGCCCCCTTGGGTGGGCGCTACGACCTGAACGGCGAGACCGACCTGCTGGCGCGAACCTTCGCCGCCCAGAACGGCCTCAAGCTCGAGAACGTCGCCGTCTATGCCGGCTCGTCCGAGCCCCTGCACTACAGCGTGCTGGCCTTCACCTCGCCCACGAAGAGCTTCGTCACCGCCGATCCGTCCTACGAGGCGGGCATGTACGCGGCCAAGACCAGCCAGGCCAAGGTGGTGAAGGTGCCCCTGACCGCCGACTGCGCCCACGACGTCAAGGCCATGGTCAAGGCCGACGCCCAGGCCGGCGTCATCTATATCTGCAACCCGAACAACCCGACCGGCACGCTGACCACCAAGCAGGACATCGTCTGGGCGCTGGAGAACAAGCCGGCCGGCTCCATCCTGCTGGTCGACGAGGCCTATATCCACCTGACCGACGCCCAGGACACCCTGGACCTGGTGGCCGCTGGCAAGGATCTGATCGTCCTGCGGACCTTCTCGAAAATCTACGGCATGGCGGGCATCCGCTGCGGCTTCGCCGTCGCCCGGCCCGACCTGCTGGCCAAGCTGACGCCGTTCGGCCAGAACGCCATGCCGATCACCGGCTCGGCGGCCGCGCGGGCCTCGCTGGAGGACTCGGACCTGGTCCCGGCCCGCCGCAAGATCATCGGCGACACCCGCCGCGACACCCTGGCCTGGCTAAAGGCCAACAACTACAAGGTCATCGGCGATCCGCAGACCAACTGCTTCATGATCGACACCGGCCGCAACGGCAAGGCGGTGTTCGCGGCGATGAAGGCCAGGAACGTCCTGATCGGCCGCACCTGGCCCATCTGGCCCAACGCCGTCCGCGTCTCGGTCGGCACGCCCGAGGAGATGGCCAAGTTCAAGGTCGCGTTCAAGGAGGTCATGGACGCCAAGCCGATGGCGTTGGGCGACCACGCCCAGCACGCGGAACTGGACTACTACGCCACCCTTTAGGGCGGCGTAGCGGTTACGCCCGTTCCTTCGTCCGCTCGAAGCGCACCTTCGGGTAGCGCTCGGCGACGTAGCCGATTTCCCAGGACGACTTGCCCAGGAACACCGGCTGCTCGTCGATGTCCTGGCCCATGGCCGACTTGTGCTTGTTCACGAAGTCCTCGACGTCGGCCTTGTCGCCGCCCAGCCAGCGGGCCTCGGCATAGGGGCTGGCTTCGAAGATGCACTCCAGCTGGTATTCGTTGGCCAGGCGATCGGCCATGACCTCGAACTGCAGCTGGCCCACGGCGCCGACGATGAAATCGCTGCCGATCATCGGACGGAACAGCTGGGTGACGCCCTCCTCGGCCAGACCTTCCAGCGCCTTCTTCAGGTGCTTGGCCTTCAGCGGATCCTTGACCCGCACGCGACGCAGGATTTCCGGAGCGAAGTTGGGCAGGCCGGCGAAGCGCAGGGTCCCGCTCTCGGACAGGCTGTCGCCCACCCGCAGGACGCCGTGGTTGGGGATGCCGATCACGTCGCCGGCGAAGGCGTCCTCCGCCAGCTCGCGGTCGGACGCGAAGAACATGATCGGCGCGTTGACGCTCATGGCCTTGCCGGTGTTCTGGGCCTTCAGCTTCATGCCGCGCGTGAAGCGGCCGCTGGTCAGGCGCAGGAAGGCGATCCGGTCGCGGTGGTTGGGGTCCATGTTCGCCTGGACCTTGAACACGAAGCCCGACACCTCGCTGTCGCCCGGGGCGACGTGGGTCTCCACGCCGTTGCGCGTGGCGGCGGCGGGCTTGGGCGCGGGAGCGTAGGCGCCAATGCCGGCCAGCAGTTCCGAGACGCCGAAGTGGCGCAGGGCCGAGCCGAAGAACACCGGCGTCATGTGGCCTTCCAGGAACGACTGCACGTCGAACGGCTTGCTGGCCTCGGACACAAGCATCGCGCCCTCCTCGACCTCGGCCTGCTCCTCGGGCGTCAGGTACTGGACCACCGCGTTGGAGTTGAAGGCGACGGGGGAAGGGTGGCCCTCCTCGTCGGTCGAGCTCTTCTTGGCATAGGGCACGAACTTCTTGCCGCGCAGATCCATCATGCCCTTGAAGCGGCCGCCCGAACCGGCCGGCCAGTAGAGCGGCGCCGGGTCCAGGGCCAGCTTGGACGAGACCTCGTCCAGCAGTTCGAACGGATCCTGCGCCTCACGGTCCATCTTGTTGATGAAGGTGATGATCGGGATGTCGCGCAGGCGGCAGACCTCGAACAGCTTCAGGGTCTGAGGCTCGATGCCCTTGGCCGCGTCCAGCACCATGATCGCCGCGTCGGCGGCCGTCAGGGTGCGGTAGGTGTCTTCCGAGAAGTCTTCGTG
Source organism: Caulobacter sp. GW822-FHT01G02 (assembly GCF_058802865.1). Taxonomy (NCBI): domain Bacteria; kingdom Pseudomonadati; phylum Pseudomonadota; class Alphaproteobacteria; order Caulobacterales; family Caulobacteraceae; genus Caulobacter; species Caulobacter sp. GW822-FHT01G02. The sequence continues at coordinate 420,473 of NZ_JBXAON010000001.1, read as the reverse complement.
GCCAGGCGTGTCCAGCAGGTTGAACATCAGGCCGTCGTGGTCGAACGTCATCACCGACGCCGAGACCGAGATGCCGCGCTCGCGCTCGATCTTCATCCAGTCCGACTGGGTGCGGCGGGTCTGGCCGCGCGCCCGCACGGCGCCGGCGGCCCGGATCGCCCCGCCGGCCAGCAGCAGGTTTTCCGTCAGGGTCGTCTTGCCGGCGTCGGGGTGGCTGATGATGGCGAAGGTGCGCCGACGGGCGGCTTCAGCGGCGGGGGAAGAGCTCATGCGCGGGGACTAGCCCCATCAGCCCTTTTTGTCACCTTCCGACGGCGTATCAGTCGGTCGCCGACGCGCCAAGGCCTCGTCGAACCGCCTTTTAGCCTCGAGCCGTTCGGGGCCGGCGTGCGGATCATTGAACACCGGCTGCACCATGGCGGCCGCCTCGTCGAAACGTCCTCGCCGCATCAAGGCGTCCGCCGCGGCCATACGGAACGGCGCCACCTGGGGCGCCAATTCCTGAGCGCGCAGCAGCACGTTCACAACATTGTCGCTGGGATAGCCGGGCTCTCCACGCCGGCTGATCCCGTAGTCGAACAACAGCAGCGGATTGTCGCGATCCACGGCGAAGCCCTTGCCGAACCAGTCGCGCGCCTCGTTCAGCAAGCGCTGCGCCTGGGCCGGCTCCGCCGCCGCCTGCCGCATGCAGGACCAGCCGAGTGTCTGCAGGGCCTCCACGTCGCGGGGGTCGATCTCGATCCGCCGCTTCAGAAGCGCCTGGGCCTTCGCGCGATCCCCAAAGTCGTTCTCGGCCCGCGCGAGCGTCATGTCCGCCAGCCGATCGCCGGAGTAGCGCGCGGCTCGATCCCGGATCATGGCCAGGACTTGCGGACGCTCGTCCGGCGGCACGCCCATCTTCAGGCGCTGGTTCTCGAGCAGCAGATCGTCCGCCGAGTCGGGCAGACGCGTGACCGGCGACGGCGTCGTCGTCGAGGGCGGTCGCGACATCCGGCGCCCCGGCAGGGCGTCCATGTAGCGACGAAGCACGAGCGGCAGCCTATCCAGCGGCGCGTCGACGGCTTCGGACATCAGGGCCACCGGATCGCCGCCCGCCGCGACCGCCTCGGCATAGCGAGCCAGGCGCGCCAGTCGCTCAGGATCGGACATCATGTAGTGGGTGAGGAGCCAGGATTGCGCATAGAAGGCGGCGATGTCGGATCGATTGCCCCAGAGGGCCCTCCGCCCCAGAATATCCTCGAACGGCGTCCAGCTCGTGCCGCGCAGCCAAGCTATGCGGGGACTGGTGACGCCCAGCTCGACAGCGTCGGGTTTGAAGCGGGCGGTCGAGAAGTATTCAGCGTAACCCTCGACCAGCCATGACGGATAGGCGGCGGGCGCGTGCTGCATCATGAAATGATGCGTGTACTCGTGGAACAGCACGCGGCGACCACGCTCCTCCCCGTCGTCCACGCTCATGACCGCGAAGACATCGCCGACGGATGCGGAGTAGAAGCCGCTGATGTCCTTCGACAGGGTCGGCCTTACCTTGCGAAGATCGATGTCGCGCGGAACCAGATAGATCGGCAGCGGCCGGGCCTGCCGCGCGTCGACACCGTGTAGCTCCCGGAGCAACCCATCGAAGTCCTCGAGGTCCCGCGCCATTTGCGTGAGCACCCGCTCGCTCACCCGCCCATACAGGGAGAAGGATCGCGTTTCCGTGTGCAGCCAAGCCGCGCTCCCGAGCGCCACGGCCCTTCCAGCGCGGAGCAGGAGAGGCGCGGCGGCGACGCTGGTCACGAATATCCGCCGCGACATCCTTCGACTCATCACGCCACTCCTCGGTCACTCAAGCCACGACGCGATCTGACATGCGATCGCGTCGTGACACAACCTCGCCGCGCGGACTTGCCCGTCAGAACTTCGCCGACACGCGGGCGTACCAGAGGCCGCCGTCGGTGTCGTAAGGCGCGTTGCGCGAATAGATCAGGCCGCGCGAGGCCTGGAACGTCGCCTCGTCCGGATAGGTGTCGAACAGGTTTTCGGCGCCCACCGTCAGCTTGATCGCGTCGGTGACCTGGGCGCTGACCGACAGGTCCACCAGGGTCTTGCCCGCGAAGTTCTGAATCAGGTCGGCCGCGCCGTTGGCCTGGGCGTCGGTCCACTCGCCCGACCAGCGAGCGCGGACCATGCCGCTGAAGATGCCGCGCGCGTAATCGAACGACACGTTGGCGGCGTTCTGCGGCAGGCCGTTTTCCAGATTGATGCGGGCCAGGTTCGAGACCTCGGTCAGCTTGGAGCGGGTGACCTTGGTGTCGTTCCAGTTCCAGGCCGCCGTGACGCCGGCCCGGCCGCCCAGAAGCTGGCCGCGCCACGAGCCGACCACGTCGACGCCCTGGGTGCGGGTGTCGAACGAGTTGGTGAAGTAGCTGACCGTCGTCAGGCTGTCGGCGCCCGGGACGCCGGCCGCGACCAACTGGGCCCGCAGCGCCGGCGTCACGGTGAAGTTCGGCGACACGGCGAAGCGGTTGTCGACCTCGATGCGGTAGTAGTCGACCGAGGCGGTGAAGCCGCCCTGGCGGAAGACCGCGCCGAACGAAAGGTTCTTCGATTCCTCGGGCTCGAGCGGCTTGCCGCCCAGGGCCACGGAGATCGGATTGATCGGCGACAGGCGGCCTGAGGTGAATAGCAGCAGGGTCGTGGTGTTCAGGCCCTGCGAGGTGCGGGTGTTGTTGATCTGGCCCGCCGTTGGGGCGCGGAAGCCGGTCGAGACCGCGCCGCGAAGGGCGAAGTTCGGCGTGAACTCATAGCGCGCGGCGATCTTGCCGTCGGTGGTCTGGCCGAACTCCGAGAAGTCCTCGTGGCGCACGGCGATGTCGGCGTCCAGCTTGTCGGTGATCGGCAGGTCAAGGTCGACATAGGCCGCGTAGCTGGTCTGGTCCCACGCTCCGGCCTGGCTGGGCGCGTAGCCCGGGAAGCCGTTCGAGCCGCTGGGCAGGCCGGCCGGCGCGCCAGGGCCGACGTCCCACGAATAGCGGTCGCCCGCCTGGATCTTGTAGGTCTCCTTGCGGGCTTCCAACCCCAGGGCCAGGTTGGCCGGCTTGGCCAGGACTGACCAGTCCAGGGGGCGCGAGGCGTCGAAGTTCAGCGTCTTCTCTTCCTGGATCAGCGCACCGGCGTCGAAGCTGGTCGGCGACTGCGGACCGAACGAGGCGTTGATGCTGTTGTTCAGGAAGTAGTCGACCTTGTCCTTGCCCCAGCCAGCCGACAGATCCCACGACCAGCCCATGGCGTCGCCGCGCAGGCCGCCATTGACCGAGGCGTTGGTCTCGTCCTGGCCGAACTTCGGCGAGAAGCCGGCCGGATAGATCTGGCTCAGCGACCAGCCGGGGAAAACGGGGCTGGTCCTGTACGAGGTGTCGGTTGACGGGTTGCGCCAGTTGAAGTCGGTGACGCCGTGCAGGTCGCTGTAGGTGGCGAAGCCGTAGGCCTCGACCGCGTCGCTGATCGGCAGGACCAGGTTCAGCGAGCCGCGCCACACCTCACGGTCCGGCTGGCCCCAGCGCTGTACGGGGTTCGGCACCTTGATGCTGGGATTGGCGGCCTGGAAGGCGATGGCGTCCGGACGCTGGCGAGTGCGCGAGGTCGCCTCGGCGTTGGTGTAGTCGATCGCGCCGACCAGGCTGCCGCCCTTGCCGATCGCCAGGCCGTAGCGCGCGCCGATCTCGGTCTTGTCGCCGTCGCCGGCATAGTAGCGACCGAACTGGCCATAGCCGTCGAAGCCGGTCTTGTCGCTGAGGATGATATTGATCACCCCGGCGATGGCGTCAGAGCCGTACTGGGCCGAGGCGCCGTCGCGCAGCACCTCGATGCGCTCGATGCCGCTGGTCCCGAGGGACGCCAGGTCGACACCCTGCTGGCCGCGTCCGCCCAGCACCGCCGAGCGGTGGCGGCGCTTGCCGTTGACCAGCACCAGGGTCTGGTCGGGCGAAAGGCCGCGCAGGGTGGCCGGGCGCACGAAGGCCTGGCCGTCGGCGGCCGGCAGACGCTGGACGTTGAACGACGGCGTCGTCGCCGCCAGCTTGTCCATGATCTCGTCAGAGACGGTGTTCTTCAGCGCTTCCTGGCTGACGACGTCCACGGGGGCGACCGACTCGAAGGCCGTGCGATCGACGCGGCGGGTGCCGGTGACGACGACGGTGTCGACCTCGGTGGCGGTCGCCTGCTGAGCCGCCTGCTGGGCGTGGGCTTGGCTGGAGAGGGCCAGGGCGAGCGCGCCCCAAGCGACCGTGGACATGAGCTTCATCGTCAACCTGCACTGGAGAGTTTCAGCGCGGCGTAGCGGCGGGTCTTGTCGAGTCGGCGACGGTAAGACGTCGGTTTGATGAAGCCTCGCACACCCGCGTTCTTCTGAAAGCCGCAATTCGCCCGGAAATGGGTCAAAATGCCCCTATTCGAAGAATGGGTTTGGAGTCATGCTTTCCATATTCGGCACCGGCGGCGTCAGATCGTCGGGCGAATGGAGGAAATCGAACGATGGCCCTGCTTGACCATCACCGCGCGCCCGGCCGACAACATCCGGCCAACAGCGCGCTCTGCTTCGGCGTCACCCTGGCCGGACTGGTCGTCCTGGCCGTTACGCTTGGCTGGTTGATGACCCTGGTTCGATTCTGAGGCCCTAGGCGGCCAGGCGCCGCCAGACCTGACGATCGGCTTCCAGGTTGGTGAGCGCGCCGGAATTCTGGCGCTGCAGCAGCGCGGCCATGATTTCGATGCTCAGCTGCGCATAGCGAACCTGAACGTCTTCCTTGCGGCAGCCGCGGCCCGGCGCGATGAACAACGCGGCATTGACGTCCGGCGCCTTGGCCACGATCAGCGCCGCCAGGCGCTCGGCTCGCTCACGGTCCTTGTGGTGCAGCAGCGGCTCTTCCGCGAACAGTTCCTTGCCCAGTTCGCCGACATAGTTGAGCGACAGCGCGGCGAAACGGTCGCGCGCCATCGGGGGCGCGAGGTCGGCCGCGTCAAAGCTTAGAATGACGTCGTTCATGAGAAAAAGCATGGCGGATACTGGCTGCTGAACTCTGGGGAGGGGGTTCGAAAGCTCGCGCAGCATGCCCAAAATGAGCTTTAGGTCCGGTTTAGGAGCAGGGTTAATGGCTCCCTAGAGTCGAGTTCTCCCCAATCCTTCCACCGATATTGAAAGCGCCTAGGGCTCCACCGGCTCGGTCAGGAAGTGACGGCCGTCACGGTCCTCGATCTCCACCACCCATACGTCCGGGTCGATTCGGGCGGCGCGCTCCGCATAGGCGTCGAGATCGGGCTCGAATTCGGAACGGACCGGCTGCATCCAGAAGCGCTCGCCGTCACCGCGCGTGGCTTCGCTGTAGAGCCGCGCGGTTCCGGCCCGGCGGTCGACGATCTTGACCAGCACCGCCCCGGCCCGCGCGTCGCCCTTGCGGGCGACCATGGCGAAGGCGCCGCCCAGTTCGGCGCGGCGGATCAACGCGCCGACCCAGATATCCGTCGAAAGAAGCATCGCTAACCGAACCGCAACCCCACGGGGCGCATAGGTCGCCCTCTAAGTCTCGAAGCATACGAGAAAACCTCGCCCCTCCACTCCCTTAAATGAGAGAGCGGAATTTCCAGGAGTTGACGCGCGATGGCCGCCGAAACCGGCTTCCACTTTCGGCTATCGCGCTTCGGGACGCCCCAGAAAGGTCGCTGGGCGCGATGGATCGGGGTGTTGATCGGTCTGACGGTCGTGGCCGTTCCGACGGCGCTGTACGCCAACGCCGCCGACCAGCTCTACGAACGCACGCTGATGACCGCGGCCGACGGTCGCTGCAGGCTGTTCACGCCTACCGTCTCGGTCGCCCTTGACGCCTCGCGCGCCCAGGCGCGCGGTGCGACCCTGCGCTCCGGCGCCAGCGAACTGCAGGTCACCGCCCTGGAGCAGCGCGCCCGCGCCAAGGCCGCTGGCGCGGCCTGCGATTCCAAGGACCTGATCCTGGCCGCCTCGCGGGTGAAAAAGGCCTTCGAAGGCTATACCCAGATGCTGGCCATGACCTATCCGGGCGATGTCGCGTCCTGGAAGGCCGAGCGCTCGGTGTCGGCGACCATCCCCGTCTGGCGGCTGTCGCAGCCAGCGACCTTCGGCGGCGACCGTCTGATGTTCGGCCTGGTGGGCCGCAACCTGGCGCTGACGGCGGTGGCGACCTTCGACAACGGCCAACGCCCCTATGCGGCGCGGATCATCATGCGGGACACGAGCCGGACCCTGGGCCCCTACATCGCCTCCAACGCGGGTCGGAACCTGGCGGCCAAGGTCGCGCCGCGTAACGCCAGCCTGGTGTTCGCCGCCCAGACCCGCGAGGAATCGCCCCTCACCCTGCTGCCGACCAGCGCCAAGACCGGCCTAGCCTTCCGTTTCCCGCCGGCGGCGATCGACTCCATGTTGAAGCTGGATCCGCGCGAGGCGGTCACGGTGGAGTTCGTGTTCCAGGGCCGCGGCGGCGACGAGGTCACCCGCAAGGCCTATATCGAGGTGGGCGATTTCGCGGCGGGCTGCGCGTTCCTGCGCTGATCAGCGCGGCGCGAAGGCGATGACATTGTCGCCCAGGGCGGTCGGCGCGGGCTTGGGCTCGCCCTCGATCGGGGTTTCGGCCGGCGGCGCGGGCTCGGTCAGGGTTTCCAGCGTCACCGATTTCAGAGGCGCCAGCAGCACCGGCAGGCGCACCGCCACGCTGGTGCCCGCGCCCAGGCGGCTCTCGATCGTCATCTCGCCGCCGTGCAGCTTGGCGAAGGCGCGGACCAGGGACAGACCCAGGCCCGTGCCCTTGGCGCGTTGTTCGACGCCGCCGGCCTGCTCATAGGGACGACCCAGGCGTTCCAGGTCCTCGGGGCTGATGCCGACGCCGGTGTCGGCGACGATGATCTCCAGCACGCCGTCATAGCCGTGGGCCGTGACCGTCACCTGGCCGCCGCGCGGGGTGAACTTCAGGGCGTTGGAGACGAGGTTCAGCACGATCTGCTTCAGGGCGCGGCGGTCGGCGTCGACCTCCAGCTCGCCCGGCGGCAGCACGCCACGCAACTGGACGCCGGCGCCGTCGGCCTGGACGCGCAAAAGGCGCATGGCCGCCTGCACCGCCTCGCGAGCGTCGAACACGCCGCGCTGCAACTCGAAGCGCTCGGCCTCGATCTTCGACATGTCCAGCACGTCGTTGATCAGGTCCAGCAGATGTCCGCCGCTCTCGTGGATCAACTCGGCATATTCGGCGTAGCGGTCGCTCAGGGGGCCGAACATCCTGGCGCGCATGATGTCCGAGAAGCCCATGATGGCGTTCAGCGGCGTGCGCAGCTCGTGGGACATGTTGGCCAGGAAGCGAGCGCGGCCGGCGGCCAGGGCCTCGGCGTCGACGCGAGCCTGATCCAGAGCGGTCTCGCGGTTTCGCTCGACGGTGACGTCGCGCAGCAAGCCCACCAGTTGATTGGGCGCGATGCGGGCCAGATCCAGGGCGACAGTGCGCTCGACGCCCAGGGCCGGGTTGAAGGTCAGGCTGGCCACGCCCTCGCGGTGGGCGGCGGCGATGGCGGCGGTCAGCCGCTGGCGATCACCCGGGGCGGCCGCGCCTGTCAGGCCACGATTGACGAGGTCGACAGTCGTGACGCCGCGCGGCGGCGCGCCGCGCACGGCGGTCACCTGGCCTTGCCCGCGAATCGCGATCGCCAGCTGCGGCAGGCCGTCCAGCAGGCTCTCAAGCCCGATGATCTCGGAAGCATAGCGGTCGTCGCGCGCGCCCTGGCGGCGGCGACCGATCAAGAGGCCCGCGGCCAGGCCGAGGCCCGTGGTGACCAGGGCCAGAAAGCCCAGCACGAAGGCCACCGGGCCCGTCGGGGCCGGCGGGGCCAGGCCCGAAAGCTGGGTCAGGGCGGCGACGCAGCCGCCGATCAGGGCCAGGGCCGCGCCCTCGGCCAGACGCTTGGGTTGGTCCAGGGTCGAGGCCGCCGCGACGGGCGCCAGGCACCAGGCCGCCATGGCGCCGGAGACTCCGCCCGTCAGCACCGCCGCCAGCGAGCCGCCCACGGCCCACAAAACCAGCAGCACCGACTGGGTGCGCTCGTCGTCGCGTGAGAAGACCAAGGCCACAAGGGCCGGGACCGCGCCGGCGCCCAGGGCCGCCCAGACGGGCCAGCCGCCGGCGCTGTTGGCGAACAACGTCGCGGCCGCGGCCAGGCAGATGGCCGCCAGCCAGCCCAGACGCCATGCATGCGCGGGGTCCAACCCCGCCTGGGGGGCGGGGCGTCGGATCGGGTCTGGAAGCGTTTCGAATTCCAAGGGCCGGTCGACTTGCAAGCGCGGCGGGGAGGCGCCGTCGTCAAACCTTAACGCGAGGGAGCCCTTCCCTCCAAGGCCGCACAATCGTTAAGCGATCTTTCCTCGTGGAAGCGCTGTGGACGGAAACGGAATCGTAAGCGCGAGCCGGCATCCTCCGGGTCCGAAGTCACTACGGACAGAAGGTCCGGGAGTCCGTCATGCCAGAACCGGTGTCCCTGGACACGCTGTCCGACCGCACCTTCGCGGACTCCGACTCGGCCGATCGCCGGGCGGCCGCGAACGAGCGCCGCCGCCTGGCCCTCGACGATCGCAAGCGGTCGTTCCTGCGCATGGTCAGCCACGAACTGCGCACCCCGCTCAACGCCGTGATCGGTTTCTCCGAGATCCTCTCGCACGAACTCTACGGACCGCTCGGGAACCCGCAGTACAAGGAATATGCGGGTATCGTGCACGAAAGCGGCATGAAGCTCCTGAAGCTGGTCAACCAGATCGTCGAGATCGCCCGCCTGGAGGGTCACGTCACCGACATCGAGATGACGCCCGAGCCTCTGGACGAAGCGCTGGACGACGTGATCGACGGCCTGAGGGCCGAGATCCGACGCCGCGACGTCATCGTCCACGTGGTCAATCAGGGCGCCCTGCCGGCGGTCATCGCCGATAGTCGCGGCCTGCGGACCATGCTTACCAATCTCCTGCAGAACGCCGTTACGCACTCGCCCGCCGGGGGAGTCGTGCATGTCGCCGCCGGCAAGATCGGCGGCGAGATCGAGATCACCATCCGCGACCAGGGCCCCGGCGTGGAGAGCGCCGAGCTGCCGCGCCTGCTGCAACCGTTCGAACAGGGCGGCTCGGCCCTGACCCGTTCCAACGAAGGCGTCGGCCTGGGCCTGCCGATCGTCGACCTGCTGTCGCGGGCCATGGGCGGGCAGCTGAAGCTGTCGTCCAGCCTGGGCGCGGGGTTCCTGGCGCGGCTCATCCTTCCCGTCGCGTAGGCGCAAGCTTGCCTTGAACCGGCGCGCCCCCTAATTGGCCGCCATGACCAGTCCGATTGACGCCGCCCTCAACGACCTCGCCGACGAGTTCGAGCTCCTGGGCGACTGGGAAGAGCGCTATCGCTACGTGATCGAGCTGGGCAAGGAACTGGAGCCCCTGACCGACGCCGAGCGCTCGGAAGACAACAAGGTGCGCGGCTGCGCCAGCCAGGTGTGGCTGGTCACCCTACCCCAGGCCGACGGGACCCTGGCGTTCAAGGGCGACAGCGACGCCCATATCGTCAGCGGCTTGGTCGCCATCATGCTGCGCCTCTATTCCGGCCGCACGCCCGCCGATATCGTCGCCTTCGACGCCAAGGGCGCGATGGACAAGCTGGGCCTGTCCGAAGCCCTGTCGTCGCAACGCTCGAACGGCCTGAAGTCGATGGTCGCCCGCATCCGGCGCGACGCCCAGGAAGCCCTTGGGACGCCCCGCCTTGGCTGAGTATCGCGTCGCGGCGCTCTATCGCTTCACGCGGTTCGAGGATCCGGCGGCGATCCAGGGGCCTCTGGCGGCCTTGTGCTGTCGCCTCGGCGTCAAGGGCACCCTGCTGCTGGCCCGCGAGGGTCTCAACGGCACCATCGCCGGCGAGGACGCCGCCATCGAGGCGGTGCTGGAGCACATCCGCGCCCTGCCCGGCTGCGCCGATCTGACGCCCAAGACCGCCTGGGCCGAGCGCATGCCGTTCTACCGGATGAAGGTCCGCCTCAAGAAAGAGATCGTCACCCTGGGCGAGCCGGACCTGGATCCGACCGACGCCGGGACCTATGTCGAGCCCGCCGACTGGAACGCCCTGATCGCCGATCCCGACGTCGTGGTGATCGACACCCGCAACGACTACGAGGTCGCCGTCGGATCGTTCGCGCGCGCGGTCGATCCCAAGACGGCCAGCTTCTCGGAATTCCCCGCCTGGTTCCGCGACTATCGCGCGGGCCTGGAGGCCAAGCGTGGCCCGGACGCCCCGCCGCTGAAGGTGGCCATGTACTGCACCGGCGGCATCCGCTGCGAGAAGTCGACCGCCTTCCTGAAGGCCGAGGGGGTCGAGCAGGTGTTCCACCTCAAGGGCGGCATTCTCGACTATCTGGAGCAGGTGCCCGAACCCGAAAGCCTGTGGCGCGGCGAATGCTTCGTGTTCGACGAGCGGGTCGCGGTCGGTCACGGCCTGTCGCAAGGCGCTCACGTCCTGTGCCGCGGCTGCCGGATGCCGGTCAGCGTGGAGGCCCAGACCTCACCGCTGTATGTCGAAGGCGTCGCCTGTCCGGCCTGCCACGACCAGCGCAGCGAAGAACAGAAGGCCCGCGCCGCCGAGCGCCATCGCCAGGCCCGGCATTGCGAGGCCCTGGGCATCGATCACGTCGGCGCCACTTTTCCTTCAAGGCCAAGCTGAACGCTTCGCCGTCGCCCCGCGTTGACCCGGCTCCCCTTCTCTAGGAGAGCCCCATGCATACGAACGAAGACCACATCAAACTCGTCAATGGCCTGGTCGAAACCACCATCGACAGCGCCGATGGCTATGCCGAGGCCGCCAAGGACGCCGACGCCTCGCGCTACAAGGATCTGTTCGAGCGCCGCGCCCAGGAACGCCGCTCTATCGCCTCGGAACTGCAGGACGAGGTTCGCCGCCTGGGCGGCGAGGCCAAGGACGACGGCACCATCCTGGCGGCCGCCCACCGCGTCTTCCTGAACCTGAAGGACTCGATCACCAAGGGCGACGAGGCCGTGGTCAACGAGGTCGAGGCCGGCGAGGACCACATCAAGGCCAAGTACGAAAAGGCCCTGCAGGACACCGACGTCGACGCCCAGACCCGCACGGTCATCGAAAAGGCCTGGACCTCGGTGAAGTCCGGCCACGATCAGATGCGCGATCTCAAGCTGTCGTTGAAGCACTAGGTTCAGCGCCAGAACGGCAAAGGGCGGGATCGAAAGGTCTCGCCCTTTCGCATGGGGATTTGCCTCCGCGCTCGACCGATCGCATATGAAGGCCATGGAAGACGCGTCGCGCCCCGTTCTCGATGAACGCCAGGTCAATCTGATCGCCAAGGCCCTGGCCGAGCCGCGTCGACGCCAGATTCTCAAGGAGGTCGGCGCCAACAGCGCACCAACGGCCTGCGGGGCGCTCGCCCAGCACGTGGCGGTCAGCGCCGCCACCTTCTCGCATCACATGAAGGAGCTCGAGACGGCCGGCCTGATCCGCATTTGCCGCCAGGGCAAGTTCGCGTTCCTGATCCTGCAGCGCGACGTCCTCAACGCCTACCTCGCCCAGCTGGCGGAGATATGAAGACGGCGCGATAGGCTCTTCTAAATAGCAGGGCTGCGGGGAGGCATGGTCGTCTGCCGGAGCCTTGGCTTATTTGAAGGGCGTGTGCGACATGCCGGGCGGCTCAAACACCGAGGCCCGCATGGCCGCATCGTAGGTCGCATCCAGCCGCGATCGTTTCGCGGACCATCGCCGCCATCGCCATGCTGTCGTGCTGAAGCGCTTGATCCTCTCTACGCCCTAGACGTGACCCGCACGCCGCTGAAATGGGCCAGCGTGCCGGGGCCGATCCAGAGCGCCACGGCGCCCTTGGCGTCGGCGCCGTGCTTGAGGTCGCCGACGATCAGGGTCGGCTGCTCGGCACCGTCGACATGTAGCCGGGCCTTGGGGCCCGACACCACGATTCGCACGTGCGTCCACCGACCAGGTTCGAGATCGACATAGGTCTCGTACATGGCTGGGGCTTCGGCGCGCAGCCGCTCCCAGGGATAGTCGGGGTGCGAGATGTATTGGACGGCATGGTTGCGGCGTAACTGGTCGTCGGCCCGGCCGTTGGTCGGACGCAGATAGATGGCCTCCAGCTTGGCTTCCTCGCGCACCCGAAAGGCCACGCCCACGAAGCCTCGCGCCGTGGCGCTGGCTGTCACGCTCGGGGCGCCGCTTATCCAGGCTTCGATGACGCCGTCGCCGAAGGCGGGCGTGTCCAGCACCACCAGCCGGTCGAGCTCGGGGACGTTTTCCAACGCCGTGGCGCGCAGGGCGGGATGGCCCCGATAGTCCGTCCGCGCCGTCTCAACGCCGATGGCCCGGATCGCTCCGGTCTCCAGGCCCGTCCCGACGGCGACGCGTGGCGCGGCGAGGGCTGCCAGGGAGCTGGCCGAGGCTATCGACAGCGCGGCGCCGCCGATCGCGGCCCGACGGGTTTGAGCATTGCCGGACATTTGAGGCTCTTGGTGGTGGGACCACGCCACTTTCATCGTCACGCATGGCCGCATCAAGGCCATGCTTGGCGGGCGAACCCGACAGCCCGTCAGAAAATCTCTCGAGCCTCGCTCATTGAATCACTTCGATGATTATCTAAATGTCGAAGCATGCGCCGTTTGGGCGCCGAAGAGTGAGAGAGATCATGAGCAAGCTTGCTGGCAAGACCGCCGTCGTCACGGGCGCCTCGAAGGGCATCGGCGCGGCCATCGCCAAGGCCCTGGCCGCCGAAGGCGCGGCGGTCGCCGTCAACTACGCCTCCAGCCGTGAGGGCGCCGACAAGGTCGCAGCCGAGATCATTGCGGCGGGCGGCAAGGCGATCGCGGTCCACGGCGACGTCGCCAAGAGCGCCGATGTCACTCGGCTGTTCGACGAGACCCACAAGGCGTTCGGCGGCGTCGACATCCTGGTGAACAACGCCGGCGTCTATGAATTCGCCGCCCTGGAAGAGGTCACCGAGGAACACTTCCATCGCCAGTTCAACATCAACGTCCTGGGCCTGCTGCTGGCCACCCAAGAAGCGGCCAAGCGCTTCGGCGCCGATGGCGGCAGCGTGATCAACATCAGCTCGGCGGCGACCACCGTCGATATCCCGACGGCCTCGGTCTATACCGCCACCAAGGCCTCGGTGGACTCCATCACCCGCGTCCTGGCCAAGGAGCTGGGTCCGCGCAAGATCCGCGTCAACGCCATCTCGCCCGGCGCGGTCGAGACCGAAGGCACCCACACCGTGGGCATCATCGGCAGCGATCTGGAGGCCCAGATGATCGCCCAGACCCCGCTCGGCCGCCTGGGCCAGCCGTCGGATATCGCGCCGGTGGCGACCTTCCTGGCCTCGCCGGAAAGCTTCTGGATCACCGGCGAGATCATCGCCGTGGCCGGCGGCAACCGCTAACCGTTTGTCTGGAGCGCGTCCGGGCGGCGAACCGCCCACACTTCGCCTGACGCGCTCACGTCACGCCATCCGATAGTGCCGCGCCAGGCGCTGCAGGGCGAGTTTCAGGACCGTCTTGCCCGCCCGGCGCGGCAGCTTCAGCGACCGCTCGGCCGTCTCCAGCGCCGAGCCGAGCAAGCAGACTCGCTCAAGGATTTCCCGCAGCCCCGGGCCCACCGCCGCCAGCGCCTTGGTGATCCGCTCGCGGGTCGCGATGTCGCGTTCAGCCGGCGCCAGGCCGGAGCGGCCGCCGTCGACGCGAGGCGTCGCGTCCCAGCGCATGGTCATCCGACCTTGCGTCCCCAGGCTCTCGAATTCCTCGCGCAGCCGCTCGCCGGCGGCGGCTTCGATCGGCGTCAGCCAGGGCTGACCGTCCCCATCGCGACGACGCGCCAGCCAGGCGATCGGCGACTCGCCGAGATTGCGCCGCACCGGGCCGCCGGGGCCGGCGACCTCCGCCTCGATCACGCCCGGCCGTCCGGGTGGCGGCGGCGGCGCGACAGGCTCCGGCCGCGCCGTCATCGTCCAGCCGCCCTGGGCGCGCGGCCTTAGCGTGGCCTCGCGGGCCAACGCCTGGAACGCCGCCTCGTCCAGGGTCAGCATCACGCAGCGACGTCGGCTGGCGCCCAGGCGCACGCCGTAGCCCGGTCCCCTCGCCTCGACCACCGCGCCGGGACGAGACAACAGCCGCATGGCGCGGTCGGCCAGACGGCGGGCTTCCAGCTCCGCCTCGAAGACCTCGTCGGGGGCCGCGCTCACGCCGGGATCTCCTCGGCATGGGCCGGCGCCTGCCGAAGGCAGGCTTCCAGGTCCGAGAGGCGGCGATCGAAGGTCACGTCCTCGCGCATGTCCTCGATCTTGCGGCAGGCGTGGCCGCAGGTGGTGCGGTCGCGGCCGAACGCGAAGGCCACCCGCGCCAGCGACCAGTGGAAGGTGATGTGGGTCAGGTAGATGGCCAGTTGCCGCGCGCGGACGGCGGCGTGGGTGGCGCGCCGGGGCGCGCTGATCTCGACCGCCGGCACCCCGGTGGCCAGGGAAACGAGATGGGTGACAAAGCCGACCGTCAGGCGGTCGCGGCGGGGATCGGGCGTAATCGCCCAGATGTCCTCAAGGGCTTCAACCAACATGGCGTCCTCTCCTCCCTGCCGCGAGCGCGGCGGGCGAGGACTACTATAGGTATATTTTCATAGAGAGAGGAAGATATTCCTATTTCACTCAAACTTTACGCGCCTAAGGCTTTGATTTCCCTATGCTGCGATAGCCTCTACACCCGCAATCGGACGGGCATTCGTCCGTCGTTCGTCCGCGATCACACCCCGTTCGGCGACGGGTGTCGGAAGGGCGATTCGCGTCGCGGGCGCCTGGTCGAACAGCGCCTGCATGCCTAACAACCAGGCGTCATCCACGACCGTCCCGGCAAGGCGCAGGCGTTCGCAAGCGCGAATGGCCTCGTCCGCCCCGACCCTGGGGTTGGCCGCCAGAAGGTCCGGCGAACAAGCGTCTCGCACCGCCTGGGTCACCGTGAACGGCGCGGGCGGCCCCTCCCGCAACCACTGTTCCGCCAGGTGAAAGCCGTCAGCGCCGAACAGGCGCATCATGTAGCTGGTCTTGGCTTGGATCTGGATCCCGCCCTTCCGGTCGACCGCGATCATCGGGAACGCCGGGGCCAGCGACGGCAAGGCCGTGTTGGCGTAGAAGGCCATATCCCAGTAGCCGCTGGCGATCCGAACGAAGTGCGCGGCGTCCCGCACCAGGGCCAGTCCCGACTCCTTCATCGGCAGGATTTCGACCTTGGCCTTCCGCACGTCGACGGTGTCGTTCGACACATCGACATACAGCGCGCCCAACTGGATCGCGTTCTGGAAATACCGATCGCGCAGAGCGCCCCAGACCATCCGCCCTTGGCCGCCGTTGTCGAAGAATGCCTTCAGCGCCCGCTCACCCGCCGATCGGGGCTTGGCGGGCCGTGCGTTCAGCCGCGACAGGACATCGATCGTGATCTCCAGGCACATGCCATAGGGGTAGGGTTTGCCGTAGCGTCCGCACGCTTCAACCGCCAAGGCTTGGTCGGTCTCGCCGCGCAGGGCCAGGAACGTCGCCTCAAGAGCGGGAAGCGCGGGGATCAGGAAGCGCTTGGTCAGCGCCGACTGCAGGCGGTCGGCGTTGAGATCGAACTCACGCATGGGACTTCTGGATAACTAGACGCCTTCGAGGGCGACACCATATGGCAGGATAGCACCTCGGTGCGAGACCACCAGCGCAGCCAGCGCGTGCGCGCGCCGCACCGCTTCCGGAATGGGGAGCCCCTCCAGCCGCGACGACAGGTAGGCGGCGTTGAAGCTGTCCCCTGCCCCCGTGGTGTCGACGGCCTTCACCCGGCCCGGCGGTGGCGTCGCCGTGCGGCCTTCCGGCTGGTGGACATTGACCGCGTGGCTCTCGTCGCGGGCCACCACCTCGGCGCCGGCAAGGGCCCATTCGGCGGCCAGATCCTCGGCCTCGCGGCCGTAGAGCGGGCGGCTGTCCTCGCTGCTCAGCGAGATGTAGCGGCACGACGGCACGACGCCGTCCAGGGCCGCGCGCGCGGCCTCGGGGCTGGGCCACAGGGCCGGGCGGTAGTTGAAGTCCAGGGCCACGGCGACGCCCAGCGAGTGGACATAGGCCAGAATGTCCTTCAGCCGCGCCCGGCCGATGTCACCGACCACCGCCAGGGTCACGCCCGACAGGTAGACAAGGCCGCTGGCCTTGGCCGCCTCGATCAGCTGGTCGGCGGTGTGGGCCGAGAACAGGTCGCGGATCGGGGCCCGCTCGCGCCAGTAGTGGAACTTCCGCTCGCCGTGCTCGTCCAGGACGATGGCGTAGAGGCCCGGCAGACGGTTCTCGACCTGGCGGACCAACCGCGTATCGATCCCCTCGCGGCGCATGGCCGACAGTACGCCCTCGCTGAACGGATCGCCCTGCCCGAGCGCCGTGCAGTAGGCGACCTCATCACCCAGCCGCGCCATGTAGATGGCCGTGTTGAAGGTGTCGCCGGCGAAACCCATTCGATAGATACTGTCGGCGCTCCCATTCTCCGGTGAAGATTCTGGCGAGAGCTCGACCATGCACTCGCCCAGCACTGTGATCCTGGCCACGCTCAGTCCTTCTTCTTGGCCGGTTGGGCCTGGGATTGCTGGTCGATCCAGGCGTCGATCCGGGTCTCCAGCACCGCCAGCGGCAGCGAGCCGTGCAGCAGCACCGCATCGTGGAAGCCGCGTTCGTCGAACCTGTCGCCCAGCCTGGCCTCGGCCCGCTTGCGCAGGTCCAGAAGCCTCAGCTCGCCGATCTTGTAAGCCAGGGCCTGGCCGGGCCAGGAGACATAGCGCTTGAGTTCGACCTCGATATTGGTCGGCGACAGGGCCGTATTGTCGGTGAAGCAGGCGCGGGCCTGCTCCAGGGTCCAGCCCTTCCAGTGCATGCCGGTGTCGGCCACCAGGCGGCAGGCGCGCCACATCTCGTAGGACAGGCGGCCGAAGACCTCGTAGGGGTCGCGATAGATCCCCATCTCCTCGCCCAGCCATTCCGAATAGAGGCCCCAGCCCTCGCCGAACGCGGTGAAGTAGAGGTTGCGGCGGAACTCCGGAACATTGATCTGCTCGGCGGCCAGAGAGATCTGGATATGGTGGCCGGGCGCGCCCTCATGCAGCACCAGGGCCGGCAGTTCGTACAGCGGTCGCTGGTCCAACTCCGAGGTGTTGATCATCAGCCCGCCGGCGCGACCGACCTTGGCGTCGCCGCCGAAGTAGCGGCCGGTGGTGTAGCCCTTCTCGATGCTGGCCGGCACCGGCCGCACGCCGTAGGTCAGGCGCGGCAGGATCCCGAAATGGGCTGGCAACTGATCGTCGGCGCGCTTGGCGATCTCGCTGGATTTCTCCAGCAACTGCTGGCGGCTGGTGGCGTAGAAGCGCGGATCCTTGCGCAGCATGGCCAGGAAGGCCGGCAGGTCGCCCTGGAATCCGGCGGCCTTCATGGTCTCCTGCATACGGGCGCGGATGCGGGCTACCTCGGACTGGCCGATGTCGTGGATCTGGTCCGGCGTCAGGGTGGTGGTCGTGTGCCGGCGGGCCAGGAAGGCGTAGTAGCGCTTGCCGTCTGGCAGGTCCGAGGCCGCCAGGCTCTTGGCCGCGTGCGGGACGTACTCGTCGTTCATGAACTTGAGGAAGGTGGCGCGGGCCGGGGCGACCTTGTCGGTCATCGCCTTCTCGCCCTCGGCCACCAGCGCCGCGCGCGTCGCCTCCGGGATAGTGGCCGGCAGGCCGCGCAGCGGCGTCATCAGCGGATCATCGGCCAGCGGCGTGGCGACGGCGCGCTGGGCGCGCTCTTGCACCGCCTGGGCGGTCGGAATGGCCTGGACGAAGCCGGTCTTCACGCCGCGACGGGCATTGTCGATATTGGCCGCGTACCAGCCGGGCATGCTGTTCAGCAGGCCGATCCAGCGCTTGGCCTCGGCCTCGCTCTTCAGCTTCATGCCGCTGGCGCGGTACAGCATCATGACGTCGAAGCCGCCATCGCTGCTGAACGGCATCCGCGACTCGTCGTAGCCGGCGGCCTCGATGCGGTCCTTGACGGTCCACGCCAGCAGGTCGCGGGTCAACATCTCCTCGTCGGAGAGACCCTTGGTGTCCATCGACGACAGGGCGCTCGAGATCGCGTTCAGCTTGGCCAAGCGCTCGGCGTCCGCAGCCGGCGAGACATCGGGCAGCCGCCAGCGGCTTTCATTCGAACCGCCGGAATCGGGATCCTCGTCGGCGGCGCCGAGCGCCTCGTAACGGGCGACCAGGCTGGTCAGGGTGTCGGAGGGCGCGGCTGACACGGCCGAAACGACCAGGGCGGCGAGACAGACGCCGGCCAGGGCGGCGCGCCAGGGTGCGATGCGAGTCATGAGGCGCAGCTTAGGCGAACGCGGATCGCCCGGCGACACGCGAATCGCTCACGGCAATCCCTTGGCGAGGACTGATCAGAGGCGTCTGAATTTTCAGAAGATGATCGAGAATGGAGCGGGCGAAGAGATTCGAACTCTCGACCCCAACCTTGGCAAGGTTGTGCTCTACCACTGAGCTACGCCCGCCCATTCGCGAGATATATAGTCGCTCCATTCCCCCGGTAATTCCGAAAGAATGGAGCGGGCGAAGAGATTCGAACTCTCGACCCCAACCTTGGCAAGGTTGTGCTCTACCACTGAGCTACGCCC
>NZ_JBXAON010000001.1:0-401628 GCF_058802865.1 Caulobacter sp. GW822-FHT01G02 | reverse complement strand
GCATCGGCGAGGCTCAAAAGAGCGCCCCGCGACGAGGAGGCGGCTTATGGCAGAGGCCTTCGCGCTTGGCAAGCGCCCTTTGAGGGGTTGCCGACAGCCTTTTTTCGGAGGCTTGATCCGGACGGGTTTAGGCTGGGCTTTTCCAGGGGCGGAGTTCTAGGCGTTGCGTCTGTTTGTGTTCGGTATGGGCTATGTCGGCGCGGCCTTTTCGCGCGCCTTGCGAGCCCGAGGGTGGGAGATCGCCGCCACGGCGCGGGACGCGGACCAGGCCGATCGGCTGCGCGCCCAGGCGATCACGCCCGCCCATCCGGACGACCGCGAGGCCATCGCCGCCGCGCTCCTGGGGGTGAGCGCCGTGCTCGTCACCGCCCCGCCCGGCCCCGACGGCTGTCCGGCCCTTGAATCGCTGGTTCCCGCGCTCGCCCAGGCTCAGGCCTTCCCCGACTGGATCGGCTATCTGTCAACGACCGGCGTCTATGGCGACTACGACGGCCGCTGGGTGTTCGAGACCACGCCGCTGAAGGCCCAGTCGGTCGAGGGCGCCCGCCGGGTCGGGGCCGAACGCGACTGGCGCCAGGTCGGACGCGGCATGGGCCTGACCGTAACCGCCTTCCGCCTGCCCGGCATCTATGGCCCGGGCAGAAGCGCCCTGGATCGCCTGCGCGCCGGCGAAGGCCGTCGCATCGTCAAGCCGGGCCAGGTGTTCAGCCGCATCCATCTCGACGACATCGTCTCGGGCCTGCTGGCCTCGCTCGACCGACCTAGGGCGGGCGGCGTCTACAACCTGGTCGACGACGCGCCGGCCCCGCCGCAGGACGTCATGGAGCATGCCGCCAAGCTGTTGGGCGTCCCGGTCCCGCCGGACCTGCCGTTCAACGCACTGGGCATGTCCCCCGCCACCCGCCGCTTCTATGCCGAGAACAAGCGCGTCTCGAACGCTCTGGCCAAGGCGGAGCTGGGCTGGCGGCCGGCCTATCCGACCTACCGCGAGGGCCTGGCGGCGATCCTGAAGGCGGGCGGTTAGAGACCTACTCGTCGTCGATAGCCGGCGGCCTCGGAGCGATCCCCACCGCATCCAGACCCGCCGCGTTGCGTAGCCGCGCGGCCCGCGCCAAGCGGCGAGAGACGAGATCGCCCTCTTCCGGTTCGGCCAAGCCCTTGGCTTCGGCGACAGCGACGACGATGCGTTGCAGATCCTGAGGACGCGAGAGCCGGTGATCGCCGTCCTTGATCAGACTGAAGACGACGTCCTGGCTGTTGAGAGCGTTGGCCAGCTCCAGGGCGTGGGTCCAAGGCACGTCCGGGTCGGCGCCGCCCTGCAGCACCCGCACGGGGACGTCGATCGGGACCGGTCCCGGCAGAATCGACCACCGCGCCCCATCTTCCAGAAGTTCGCGGGTAATGGCGTAACCGCCGTCGTCGTACTCGGACGGCCGGATCCAGAAGCCGTCGCGGGCGATGGCCGCCTTGGCGTCGGCCGACAGCTCGGGCTCCATCAGCTTCTCGGTGAAGTCCGGCGCGGGCGCGATCAGCACCATGGCCTTCACCCGGTCAGGCCGGGCGATGGCGGCCAGGCACGACAGCCAGCCGCCCATGGACGAGCCGACCAGCACCAACGGCCCGTCGGTCAGCTGGTCGATCACCGCCAGGGCGTCCTCGCGCCAGCGGCTGATCGTGCCGTCCTTGAACGCGCCATCGGACGCGCCGTGGCCGAAATAGTCGAAGCGGACATAGTTGCCGCCTGTCGCCTTGGCCTGCTCGGCCAGGACCTCGGCCTTGGTCCCCGTCATGTCGCTGTGGAAGCCGCCCAGCCAGACGACCGTGGGGCCTTCGCCCTCGATACGGCGGAAAGCGATCTTCGAACCGTCTTCGCGCGTCACAGCGCCTGGGGATTCGGTCATGGCGTCGCCTTGATCCTTTCGTTAACTAAAACGCGTTCGTTTCATCGAGAGTCGCGTGCCCGACCTACCCGCCGGCTTTACCCTGCTGCAAGTCACGCCTGAGCTGGAAACAGGCGGGGCCGAGCAGACGACGATTGATGTCGCCCACGCCGTCGTGGCGCAAGGCGGCAAGGCCCTGGTCGCGACGAAGGGCGGGCGCATGGCCTCGCGCCTGGAGGCCGATGGCGGCCGTCTGGCCCAGATGCCCGCCCAGTCGAAGAACCCGCTGATCATGCTGGGCAACGCCGCGCGGCTGATCGACCTGATCCGGCGCGAGAAAGTCAGTCTGGTCCACGCCCGCTCGCGCGCTCCGGCCTTCAGCGCCCTGTGGGCCGCCCACGCGACCAAGGTCCCGTTCGTGGCCACCTATCATGGCGTCTACAACGCCAGGTCCAATCTGAAACGCTGGTACAACGCGGTCATGACCAAGGGCGACCTGGTCATCGCCAATTCCGAGTACACGCGCGACCACATCATTCGAGAACACAACATCGCGCCCGAGAAGGTCGTGGCCATCCCGCGCGGCGTCGACCTCACCCGCTTCGAGCCGGGCGTGGTCGGCGCCGACCGCATCGCGGCCCTGCGCAAGGCCTGGGACGTGGCCGATGGCGAGCGCCGGCTGAAGGTGCTGCTGGCCGGTCGCCTGACCCGCTGGAAGGGCCAGGCCCTGATGATCGAGGCCATGACCCTGCTGAAGGCGCGCGGCGAGGATCGGGTGCTGCTGCTGCTGGCCGGCGACGACCAGGGCCGCAAGGGCTATCGCGCCGAGCTTGAGGCCGCCATCGCCGCCGCCGGACTGCAGGCCGCGGTCAAGCTGGTCGGACACTGCGACGACATGCCGGCCGCCTACCTGCTGGCCGACATCGCCATCGCCCCGTCGCTGGAGCCGGAGGCCTTCGGCCGCACCGCGGTCGAGCCGCAAGTCATGGGCCGCCCGGCCATGGCCTCGGACCACGGAGCGACGCGCGAGACCATCATCCCCGGCGAGACCGGCTGGCTCGTCGCGCCCGGCGACGCCGAGGCCTGGGCCGACGCCCTGCTCGAAGCCTGCGAGATCGGCGCGGCCGGACGACAGGCCCTGGGCCAGGCCGCACGTCTTCGTGCGCGGCGGTTGTATTCGGTGGACGCTATGTGCGAAGCGACCCTCAAGGTCTATGCACGCATATTGAGTTCGGAGCGTTCGTCTTGAGCAAGGAGATCAAGAAGGTTCTGGTGATCAAGCTGGGAGCCCTGGGCGACTTCGTCCTGTCGCTCGCGGCGATGAAGAAGATCCGCGAGGCCCACCCCAAGGCCAAGATCACGCTCCTGACCACGCCGCCTTACGAAGCCCTGGCCAAGCTCAGCCCGTACTTCAACACCGTCGACACCGATGGCCGGCCCAGCGACCTGGGCGAGACCCTGGCCATGATCGGTCGTATCCGCAAGGCGCGCTACGACCGGATCTACGACCTGCAGACCAACAGCCGCACCAACTGGTACTTCCAGCTGCTGCGTCCCTTCCCGCCACAATGGAGCGGCGTCGCCTTCGGCGCGTCGCTGCCGCAGAAGGGGGCGGCGCGGCTGCGCATGCACACCCTGGAGCGCCAGGCCGACCAACTTCGCGCCGCCGGCATCTGGCCCGACGCCCCAACCGAGCCGGGCAGCGCCCCGCCACCGGACCTGTCGTGGATCCTGCGCAAGCAAAAGGAGCCGCGCCCCGTCGCCGGCGCCGCCGCGCCGCGCCCCTACGTCCTGTTCGTGCCGGGCGGCTCCGCCCACCGGCCGGAGAAACGCTGGCCGGTCGAGAACTACGCCCAACTGGGCTCGCTGCTGAAGGCGCGGGGCCTGGACATCGTCATCATCGGTGGCCCGCAGGAAAGCGCCATGGCCCGCCACATCCAGAAGGCCGTCGGCGGGGCTCGCGATCTGACTGGCCGCACCGACTTCGCTCAGTTGGCCGTGCTGGGAGCCAAGGCCGCCCTGGCCGTCGGCAACGACACGGGCCCGACCCACCTGCTGGCCGCCGCCGGAGCCCCGACCATCGCCCTGTTTTCCGACGCCTCGGATCCCGAGCTGTGCGGCCCGCGGGGCCACGTGGCGGTGATCCGCTCGCCCGACCTGAAGGCCCTGCCGGTCAGCACCGTGGCCAGCGCGGCGATGGCGCTGCTGCCCCACTGATTCGCGGGTCAGTACCCCGCGTACCGGCCCGGCTTGTGGTTGGCGATGATCACCGCGCTCAGCGCCACCGCGCTGGCGATCGACAGCAACAGCTTGTCGAACGGGATCGTGAAGAAGGCCGCCAGGACGACCAGGCAATCGGCGGCCAACTGGACCTTGCCGGCGCTGACGCCCCGGCGCTCGTGCAGATAGAGCGCCAGCACCCCGATCCCGCCGACGCTGGAGCGGTGACGGGCCAGGGCCAGGATGCCCATGCCGATGATCGTGCCGCCGAACACGGCCGAGAAGATCGAGTCGACGTGGCTGATCTTCAGCCAGTGCGGCATGCCGAAGGCCAGGCCGGCCAGCAGCAGGTTTGTCGCCAAGGTCTTGAAGGTGAAGACCCAGCCCATGGTCCGTTGAGCCAGGACGTAGAACGGCAGGTTCAGCAGGAAGAACACCGTCCCCACGGGCCAGCCGCCCAGGTACGAGAGGATCAGCGCCACCCCGGCCACGCCGCCCGTCACGAGGCCCGCGGCCTTGAGCAGGGTCAGGCCCACGGCGATGAAGCTGGAGCCGATCAGGAGGGCGTGGACGTCCTCCAAGGCGGTGTGACGATGCTGATTCATGGAGCTCGGGGGGCGTCTTGAAGAGGGAAAACACGTCCCCGTCTCGCCGTTTCCACCCCCGCGCACGCTGGGATCAGAAAAAACTGGACCCGCCCGACGTCTCTTTGACCGCCTTCGCTTGATAGAGCGCGGCCGGCGCGTCATATATCACTTTCTCGCGGCGCGCCCAGCGCGGTGCGCGCGCGTTCAGCTATACCCTTACTACTCACGCTTCACATCAACAGTCCCGGAGCCGCCCCTATTCGCCGTCCTATGCAAACGCCGCCCGTTAAAGACGGACCGCGTATCAACGAAGACATCCGCGTCCCCCGCGTCCTGCTGATCGACCAAAACGGCGAGAAGCAAGGCGAGATGCCGACCGCGTCCGCTATGGAAGCGGCCGAGGAAGCTGGCCTGGACCTGGTGGAAATCGTTCCGAACGCCAATCCGCCCGTCTGCAAGATCCTGGACTACGGCAAGTTCAAGTTCCAGGAGCAGAAGAAGAAGAACGAGGCGCGCAAGCGGCAGAAGGTGGTCGAGCTCAAGGAGATCAAGCTCCGGCCGAACATCGACATCCACGACTATGAAGTGAAGGCGAAAGCCATGACTCGCTTCTTCGAGGAAGGCGACAAGGTGAAGGTCACCCTGCGCTTCCGCGGTCGTGAAATGGCGCACCCCGAGCTGGGCATGAAGCTGCTCCACAAGGTCAAGGCCGACTTCGACGAAGTCGCCAAGGTCGAGTACGAGCCGCGCATGGAAGGCCGTCAGATGATCATGATCCTGGCCCCGCGCTAAGATCCGATCACGGGTAGACATCGAAGCGCCCCGGCCCCTGCGGCCGGGGCGTTTTGTTTTGGGCGCTTGTCGCTCTTCGAGCGCCTCGACACACCCGCACCCTCTGGTAGAGTTTGGCGCAGTTGGGGGAGCTGTCGCGTGTTGAAGTCCATCCTGGCCGCCGGTGCGGCCTGTTTCGTTCTGCTGTCGGGTCCGGCGCGCGCCGCCGACAAACCCGGTCTTGCTGTCTACGGCCAACTACCGACCATCGAAGGGGTCGAAATCTCGCCCGACGGCACGAAGCTGGCGGTTATCCTGACCAATGGCGAGCAGCGCTCCCTGGTCGTCCGCCAGGTCGGCGGCGGTATCCTCGCCGGCATCAATGCCGGCCCCACCAAGTTGCGCGGGGTCACCTGGGTCGGTGAGGACCATCTGCTGATGGTGGCCTCCCAGACCGCCGACGTGATGGGCCTCTCGGGTCCGGCGCGCGAGTACTACATGGCCACGGACTTCAATCTGAAGACCAAAAAGCAGACGCCTCTGCTGCGCAACCAGCCGTCGGCCATGAACGTGATCATCGGTCCGCCGATGCCGCGCATCATCGACAACGAGCCGTTCGTTTTCCTGGAGGGCATCCAGTTCATCGACAATCAGGGCGTGGACATGCTGTACCGCGTCAACCTGCGCACAAACGTGACACGGGCGCTGGATCGAGGCGCGCGCATCGACACCGACGGCTGGCTGGTCGACACGCAGGGCGAGCCGGTGGCCCAAACCCTGTACGACAGCAAGCGCGGCCACTGGTCGCTGCGCATGAAGCTGAACAACGCCTGGCGCACGGTCGACGAGGCCGACACGCCGATGGGCTCGTACGGCATCGCCGGCTTCGGCCGCGACGGCAAATCGGTGCTGGTCTGGCGGACCGACGACAAGAACAAGGACTTCCTGCGCGAATACGGCGGCGACAAGCATGTCGACCTGCCCAACGACCTCGACCTCAGCAGCCTGATCCACGATCCAGCCACCCTGGCCCTGCTGGGCGGCGTCACGCTCAAGGGCGATGACCTGACCTACACCTTCTTCGACGAGACCAGCCAGAAGGCTTGGAACGCGGTGATCAAGGCCTTCAAGGGCGACCGCGTCTCGCTCGCCTCCTGGTCAAAGGACCGCAAGCACGTGGTGGTGCTGGTCGACTCGCCCGAGGCCGGGCAGGCCTATGCCCTGGTCGATCTCAACGCCAAGCGGGCCGTTTGGCTGGGCGACGTCTACGAGAGCCTTACCCCCGCGGCGATCTCGCCGGTCCGCGCGATCAAGTACAAGGCCGCCGACGGCCTGGAGATTACCGGCTATCTGACCCTGCCCAAGGGTCGCGATCCGAAGAACCTGCCGCTGATCGTGCTGCCGCACGGCGGCCCGGAGGGCCGCGACACACCCGGTTTCGACTGGTGGAGCCAGGCCTTGGCCTCGCGCGGCTATGCCGTGCTTCAGCCCAATTTCCGAGGCTCCGAAGGCTTTGGCTGGGACTTCGTCAAGGCGGGCTTCGGCGAGTGGGGCAAGAAGATGCAGACGGACCTGTCCGATGGCGTCCGCGACCTGACGAAACAGGGCGTCGTGGATCCTAAACGCGTCTGCATCGTCGGCGCCAGCTACGGCGGCTACGCGGCCCTGGCCGGGGCGACGCTGGATCGCGGCGTCTATCGCTGCGCTGTCTCGGTGGCCGGGCCGTCGGACCTGAGGAAGATGCTGCTGTCCGTTCGCGACGCCAACAACGGCGAAACGGGCCCCTCCCAGCGCTACTGGCTACGGTTCATGGGGGCCGACGGGATAAGGGATCCCGACCTGGCCGCCATCTCTCCCGCCCAGCAGGCCGCCAAGGTCGACATCCCCGTCCTGCTGATCCATGGCAAGGACGACACCGTGGTGCGCTACGACCAGAGCCAGGCCATGGCCGCCGCCCTGAAGAAGGCCGGCAAGCCGGTCAGTTTCATCACCCTGGACGGCGAGGACCACTGGCTGTCGCGCGGCGCCACGCGCCTGAGGATGCTGACCGAGACCGTCGCCTTCGTCGAAAAGAACAACCCGCCCGACTGATCCCCACGGACAAGGCGCTCACCTCGCGGCCGGCGAGATCAACTTAAGATTTACAGATCTAGCCATTTCGCGGCACTCTTCACTCGAGTTCATGGGCCGAGGAGTTTGTGATGCTGAGGATCATCGTGGCGGCGAGCGTAGCCGCCGTTCTGAGCCTGGCGGCCCCCGCCGTCGCGGCGGACAAGCCCGACCTCGCCCTCTACGGCGCCCTTCCCAAGATCGAAGAGGTGGTCATCTCGCCGGACGGCACGAAGCTGGCGGTGGTCACCACTGACGGTGAGCAACGCTACCTGACGGTGCGCAAGACCGAAGGCGGCGGCATCGCCGGCGTCGCGCTGAAGGCCAACAAGCTGCGCAGCGTCATGTGGGCGGGCGAAGAACACGTCGTGCTGGTCGTCTCGCAGGCCTCCCAGGGCATGAGCCTGGCGGGCCCGCCCCGCGAATATTTCATGGCCAGCGACTTCAACATCACCACCAACATACTCCGGCCGCTGCTGGACGGCTCGAAGAAGACCAGCACCAAGATCGGCGTGGAGCAGACCTTCAACGTCATCGTCGGTCCGCCTCAGGTGCGCATGATCAAGGGCGACCCGGTGGTGTTCCTGGAAGGGGTCCAATACCTGCGCGGAACCGCAGCCGACACCCTGTTCGCCGTGAACCTGCGGACGGGGACGCAGCGCCAAGCCGAGAACACGCCACGCTACAGCACGGACGGCTGGCTGGTCGACGTCGATGGAAAGTCGGTCGCCCAATCCACCTACGACATCAAGAGCGGCCGAGGCGCTCTGCTGATCAAGGCCGGCGGCAACTGGAAGAAAGTCGACGAAGCCGACTCGCCAGCCGGCACGTATGGGATCTCCGGCCTCGGCCGCGACGGCAGGTCGGTGCTGGTCTGGCGGCGCGGCGACGACGACGTCCTGCGCGAATACAGCAGAGGCGGCGGGCGCGAGGCGTTGCCGGACGATCTTGATTTCGACGGCCTGATCCACGATCCGTACAGCGCCCGCCTGCTCGGCGGCTACACCCTGGACGGCGACGCGCTGCGCTACACCTTCTTCAATCCGGCCGTGCAGAGCGCCTGGTACGCCGCCATCAAGCCGTTCAAGGATGCGCGCGTCAGCCTCAAGTCGTGGTCCAGGGACTGGAGTCGCGTGATCGTGCAGGTGGATACGCCCACCGAAGGCCCGGCCTACTACCTGATCGATCTGCGGACCGGGAAAGGCTGGTTCCAGAGCCGGGTGTACGAGGATGTCAAACCCGAGGCGATCTCGCCGGTGCGCTCGATCAAGTACAAGGCCGCCGACGGCCTGGAGATCAGCGGCTACCTCACCCTGCCGCGTGAACGCCCGCCTACGAACCTGCCCCTGATCGTCCTCGCGCACGGTGGCCCCGAAGGCCGCGACGCGCCGGGTTTCGACTGGTGGAGCCAGGCCCTGGCCTCGCGCGGCTACGCCGTGCTGCAGGCCAACTTCCGGGGCTCGGCGGGCTTTGGAAAGGACTTCGTGAAGGCCGGTTACGGCGAGTGGGGCCGCAAGATGCAGACCGACCTTTCGGACGGCGTCCGCGACCTGGCGCGCCAAGGCGTCATCGATCCCAAACGCGTCTGCATTATGGGCGCCTCCTACGGCGGCTACTCGGCCCTGGCGGGCCCCACCCTGGACAAGGGCGTCTATCGCTGTGCGGTCTCGGTCAACGGCCCGTCGGACCTCAACCTAGTTCGCAAGGAGGTCATCTCGCCCAAGGAGGTCTGCATGTGGACCGGGTTGGGAACCCCGTGCCCGAAGTCGGGCGCCGGCCCGGTCAATCCAGGCCGCATGCTGTCGACGAACCTCGATGATCATGGCGCCCGCAGCTCGACCTCTCCGCGCTACTGGCTGCGTTTCATGGGATCGGACAAGAAAACCGACCTCGACGCCATTTCGCCGGTCAAGCTGGCTGACCGCGTGGATGTCCCAGTGCTGCTGATCCACGGTACGGACGACACCATCGTGCGCTTCGAGCAGAGTCAGGCCATGGCCGACGCGCTGAAGAAGGCGGGCAAGCCGGTCACTCTGGTGCCTCTGGAGGGCGAGGACCACTGGTTCTCGCGCGGCGAGGCGCGCGTGAAGATGCTGACCGAGGCCGTCGCCTTCGTCGAAAAGAACAACCCGCCCGACTGACAAGGCCGAGGTTCGGGCGTAAACCGCGCGTCCCTATGTCCGAACCCGCCCATAGTCCCCGCGCCCTGGCCGTCCTGCTCCTGGTTGTCTTCATCAACCTGGTGGGCTTCGGCGTGGTCATTCCGCTGCTGCCCTTCTACGCCAAGGCGATGCACGCCGCCCCGTGGCAGGTGACGACCATGTTCGCCGCCTACAGCCTGGGCCAGTTCTTCGGCGAGCCGTTCTGGGGGCGGATGTCCGACCGCATCGGCCGGCGGCCGGTGCTGATCGTCACCATCATCGCCAACGCCATCGCCTACCTGGCCCTGGCCTTCGCGCCGAACATCTGGATCGCCATGGCCATCCGCCTGGTCGGCGGTTTTGGCAGCGGCAACATCTCGACCATCCAGGGCTACATGGCCGACGTCACGCCGCCCGAGAAGCGCGCCGGGCGCATGGGCCTGCTGGGCTCGGCCTTCGGGGCCGGCTTCGTGATCGGCCCGTCGCTGGGCGGCCTGCTGGCCCATCCCAGCGCCGGCAGGCTAGGCTTTCAGATCCCGCTGTTCGTGGCCGCCGGCATGGCGGCGCTGGCGACGGTCGGCGTCCTGCTGTTCGTGGCCGAGAGCCGCGCGCCCTCCGCTCCGGGCGTCAAGCAGCCCGGCCGGCGCGAGGCCTTGAGCGCGGCCTCGGCCCACCCGATCCTGTCGCGCGTGCTGCTGGTCACCCTGGTCTCGACCGGCGCCTTCGCGGGCATGGAATCGATCTTCGGCCTGTGGGCCAACGCCCGCTTCGACTGGGGTCCGCGCGAGGTCGGCCTGTGTTTCGCGGTCATCGGCGTCATCGCCTCGCTGGGCCAGGGCCTGCTGACCGGACGCCTGGCCCGTCGCTTTGGCGAAGGCAGCGTGCTGACCGTGGGCCTCGTCATCATCTGCGCCAGCCTGTTCGTCTCGCCGTTCGTGACCCATCCCGTCCTGGCCATCGTCGCCGTCGGCTGCACCGCTTTTGGCCAGTCGCTGGTCTTCCCCTGCGTGGCGGCCCTGATCTCCCGCGCCAGCCCGCCGGACCGCCAGGGCCAGATGCTGGGTCTGAACATGGCCGCCGGCTCGCTGGCCCGCATCGGCGGTCCGCTGCTGGCCGGTCCGCTGTTCGGCCTCGCCATCGGCGGCCCCTACTGGTTCGGCGCGGCCCTGATGGTTCCGGCTATCTTCCTCGCCGTGACGATCGTCCACCGCGCGAAAGCGGCGGCCTGAGGCCTAAGCGCTTGCCTTCGGCGAGTCTTTCCCTTAGTAACGCCCCCTTTCCGGAACCGCCTGGCCAATTGGCATGCCATGGCGGTTCGTCTTGCTATCCCAGAGGACGGGGCGAAAGCTCCGACGCGAAATGCCTAAGTTGAAGACGAAGTCGGGCGCTAAGAAGCGCTTCAAGATCACGGCCACGGGTAAGCTGAAAGCCGGCGTCGCCGGCAAGCGCCACCGTCTGATCGGCCACAACGGCAAGTACATCCGCCAAAACCGCGGAACGAAGGTGATGAGCGAGGCTGACGCCAAGACCATCCGTTCGTACCTGCCCTACGGCCTTTAAGAGGAGCGCTGACACATGGCTCGCGTCAAACGTGGCGTCACCGCCCACGCCAAGCACAAGAAGGTTCTTGAACAGGCGAAGGGCTTCTACGGCCGCCGCAAGAACACCATCCGCACCGCCAAGGCCGCCGTCGATAAGGCCGGTCAATA
Organism: Caulobacter sp. GW822-FHT01G02; assembly: GCF_058802865.1. Taxonomy (NCBI): domain Bacteria; kingdom Pseudomonadati; phylum Pseudomonadota; class Alphaproteobacteria; order Caulobacterales; family Caulobacteraceae; genus Caulobacter; species Caulobacter sp. GW822-FHT01G02. Next base: position 390,211 of record NZ_JBXAON010000001.1, on the reverse strand, counting down.
CGCGTACCGCGACCGCAAGGTGCGCAAGCGCGCCTTCCGCTCGCTGTGGATCCAACGCATCAACGCCGGCGCCCGCATCGAGGGCTTCACCTACTCGCAGTTTATCCACGGCCTGGACGTGGCGGGTGTGGTGATCGACCGTAAGGTCCTCGCCGACATCGCGGGCAACGACCCGGCTGCGTTCAAGGCTATTGCTGACAAGGTCCGCACCGCCCTGGCCGCCTAAGGTCTTTCTCGGGTCCGTCCCGATTGCGATCTAGAAAAGCCCTCCGGTGCGAACCGGAGGGCTTTTTGCTGCGCGCTCCCCTACTCCGCCCCGCCCGAATGCTCTAGACGGATGCCCGTCATGACCGATCTCAACACCCTCGAATCCGACGTCCTGGCCCAGGTGGCCGGCGCGACGGACCTCGCCGCTCTCGATGCGGTGCGCGTCGCCGCCCTCGGCAAGACCGGCTCGATCTCCGGCCTGCTGAAAACCCTGGGGGCGATGAACCCCGAGGAGCGCAAGACGCAAGGCGCCGCGATCAACGCCCTGCGCGACGCCGTCGCCGCCGCCGTCGCCGAAAAGAAGGCCGCCCTCGAGGCCGCCGAACTCGACGCGCGCCTGGCCAGCGAGACCCTGGACCTCACCCTGCCGGCGCCCTACCGCCGCAAGGGCAGCGTCCACCCGACCATGCAGACCATGGACGAGATGATCTCGATCTTCGCCGAGATGGGCTTCGCGGTCGCCGAAGGTCCGGACATCGAGGACGACTTCCACAATTTCACGGCCCTGAACTTCCCGCCGAAGCACCCGGCCCGCGAGATGCACGACACCTTCTTCTTCAATACGAAGGAAGACGGCGAACGTATGCTGCTGCGCACCCACACCAGCCCCGTGCAGGTGCGGACCATGGTGTCGCAGAAACCTCCGATCCGCATCATCGCGCCGGGCCGCACCTATCGCGTGGACAACGACGCCACCCACACGCCGGTGTTCCACCAGGTCGAGGGCCTGGTGATCGACAAGGGCATCCACATGGGCCACCTGAAGTGGACCCTGGAGACCTTCCTGGCGCGGTTCTTCGAGACCGACGCGGTCACGACCCAGTTCCGGCCGCACCACTTCCCGTTCACCGAGCCGTCGGCCGAGATGGACGTGCAGTGCGACCGCTCGGGCGGCGAGATCAAGATCGGCCAGGGCACGTCGTGGCTCGAGATCCTGGGCTGCGGCATGGTTCACCCGAACGTGCTGCGCGCGTGCGGCATCGATCCGGACGAGTACCAGGGCTTCGCCTTCGGCATGGGCGTCGACCGTCTTGGGATGCTGAAGTACGGCATGCCGGACCTGCGCGACATGTGGTCGTCCGACGTCCGCTGGCTGGCGCACTACGGCTTTAGCGCGTTCGCCGCGCCGAACCCGGCGTCGGGATTGAGCTAGACCTGAACCCTCCCCTCCCCCTTGCGGGGAGGGGCCGGGGGTGGGGGTGAAACACCGCCATCTCCGAGCACGCACCCCCACCCCAACCCCTCCCCGCAAGGGGGAGGGGCTTGGAGACCGAAAATGAAATTCACCCTCTCCTGGCTCAAGGATCACCTTGAGACCACCGCCACCGTCCCCGAGATCGTCGCGGCCATGACCATGGCCGGGCTCGAGGTCGAGCACGTCATCGACCCGGCGACCAAGCTGAAGCCCTTCACGGTCTGCAAGATCGTCGAGGCCGCGCGCCACCCCAACGCCGATCGCCTGCAGGTCTGCCAGGTCGACACCGTCGACGGCCGCAAGGAGATCGTCTGCGGCGCGCCGAACGCCCGCGCGGGTCTGACCACGATCTACGCCCCGATCGGCGCCTATGTGCCCGGCCTGGACGTGACCCTGGTCGAGAAGCCGGTGCGCGGCGTCATCTCCAACGGCATGCTCTGCTCGGCCGCCGAGCTGGAATACGCCACCGAGAGCGCCGGCATCATGGAGCTGCCCGACGCCTTGCCTGTCGGCACGCCGGCCGTCGACGCCCTGGGCCTGGAAGCCGTCATCGACTTCGAAGTGACCCCAAACCGTCCCGACTGGCTGGGCGTCGTGGGCATCGCCCGCGATCTCGCCGCCGCCGGCGTGGGCAAGCTGAAGGACGTGTCGATCGCGTCGATCCCCGGGACCTTCCCGTCGCCGATCACCGTCAAGGTCGACGGCGAGGCCTGCCCGGTCTTCGCCGGCCGTTACATCCGCGGCGTCAAGAACGGCCCCTCGCCCAAGTGGCTGCAGGATCGCCTGACCGCCATCGGGCTGCGTCCGATCAACGCCCTCGTGGACGTCACCAACCTGATCACCTACGACCGCGCCCGCCCGCTGCACGTCTATGACGCGCACAAGCTGTCGGGGACCGAGATCTCGACGCGCCTGGGCCGCCATGGCGTCCACGGCGACGAGCACCTGATCGCCCTGGACGGCAAGACCTACGAGCTGACGCCCGAGATGTCGGTGATCGCCGATGCGTCCGGCGAGCGCCCGATCGGTCTGGGCGGCGTCATGGGCGGCGAGAGCACCGGCTGCTCGGAAGAGACCACGGACGTCTTCGTCGAGAGCGCCTGGTTCGACCCGATCCGCACGGCCCAGACCGGCCGCGCCACCGGCATCGCCAGCGACGCCCAGTACCGCTTCGCCCGCACGGTCGACACCGGCTCTCTGGTCCCGGGCATCGAGCTGGCCACCAAGCTGATCCTGGAGCTGTGCGGCGGCGAGCCGTCGGAAGTGCTGCTGGTCGGCGAGGCCCCGGCCGCGCCCAAGCCCGTACTGTTCGACCCGGCCTATGTCGGCCAGCTGTCGGGCCTTGAGATCGAGCCCGAGCGTAGCCTGAAGATCCTGGCCGACCTCGGTTTCAAGATCGAAGCGCCCAAGGACGTCTCGACGACCGAGTTCGCGATGCACGCCGAAAGCGTGGTCTGCGTGACCCCGCCCACCTTCCGCCGCGACGTGGAGGGCAAGGCCGATCTGGTGGAAGAAGTCGCCCGCATCGCCGGCTACGGCGCCCTGCCCTCGACGCCGCTGCCGGAAGTTCCGCGCGCCGTCGGCGGCATCCTGACCGCCAAGCAGGCCCGCGCCCGCACCGCCCGTCGCGCCCTGGCGGCGGCCGGCTATTCGGAAGCCGTGACCTTCAGCTTCACCAGCCACGAGACCGCGCGGCTGTTCGGCGGCGGCCAGCCGGAGATGCTGCTGGCCAATCCGATCGCCTCGGAACTGGACTGCATGCGTCCGTCGCTGCTGCCCAACCTGATCGACGCGGCCGGCCGCAACGCGCGCCAGGGCTTCCCCGACGCGGCCCTGTTCGAGATCGGCCCGACCTTCCACGGCGAGCGCCCCAACGACCAGCGCACCGTGATCTCGGCCATCCTGGTCCCCAAGGCTCCGCGCGGCTGGGACAAGGCGGCGCAAGACGACGTGTTCACGGTGAAGGCCGACCTGCTGGCCCTGCTGGAAGAGCTGGGCGCGCCGGTGGCCTCGCTGCAGACGGCGCAGGGCTCGGCCTCGTCCTGGTGGCACCCCGGCCGCTCGGCGCGCCTGCAGCTGGGTCCCAAGGCGGTAATGGCCGAGTTCGGCGAGATCCACCCGGCGATGCTGAAGGCTCTGGACGTCGCCGGCCCGGTCTACGGCTTCGAGATCACCCTGGAAGCGATCCCCGAACCCAAGAAGAAGTCGATCAAGTCCCGCCCGGCCTTCTCGCCCTCGGCCCTGATGCCGTTGACCCGCGACTTCGCCTTCCTGGTCGAGAAGACCAAGGCGGCGGGCGATCTGGTCAAGGCCGCGGCCGGCGCCGACAAGGCGCTGATCACCGCCGCGCGCGTGTTCGACGTCTATGAAGGCCCCGGCGTGCCGGAGGGCTTCAAGTCGATCGCGATCGAGATCGTCGTGCAACCGCGTGAAGCGACCCTGACCGAAGTCGAGATCGAGGCCCTGTCGGCCAAGATCGTGACGGCGGCCGAGAAGGCCGGCGGCAAGCTGCGGTCGTAGTGCTTTGGGGGCCGGCTTGGCGCTGGCCCCCTCCACCGCCGTTCGGCGGTCCCCCTCCCCAATGGGAGGAGGAGATGCGCCCTGCCCTTCTCCGCCCCGCTTGGGGGCGGACAGACCTGCGCCAGCAGGTCAGGTGGGGGCCTGTGCTGAGTTTCCGGGCACGTCGCCTCGAACAGGGCAAAACGCGCCCCTCCCGCGACCGATCGCCCATCTCGCAGGCAAGACCTTGCGCGATGGCCAACGTCACGCTACCTGTAACAAGCGCTAACTGGACTCATAGCTTCCACATGCAATCGACCTTCGCCTTCGCCGCCTTCGTGACCACCGGCCTCGCCGCCGTGGGTGCGATGTCGTGCGTGGCGATGTGGAGCATGATTAACAACCAGATTAAAACCGTGCGAATTCGAACGGGGCAAAATCGGCGCAAGCGGTAGGAAACCTACCCTCCACACAGCCGAAGGATCGCAAGATCTCCAAAAGCCCCGCTCCCACGAGCGGGGTTTTTTGTTGCGCGGTTCCTCGGTCCTCCAAGTCTCTCATGCACAGGACCAACTCCAATGAGCTACCTGCCCTCCCCACCATCCTTCCATAGCGACCAGGAAGGCGTCACCGTCCACCAACTGCTGCTGGCCGCCCAGGACGCGCCCAGCGCCCTTGAGGCCGTCCGCCAGGGCCTGAGCGACAGCGGCGCCGAGCTGTGCGGCCTGACGATGAAGCCGGTTGGCCAGATCGTCGAAGCCAGCCTGCGCGTCCGCCATCTGGGCGACCAGGCCGCCCGCCTGCTGGCCCGCGACCTGGCCGCCTGGCCCGGCGTCAACTCGGCCTCGGTAGAGCACCAGTGGTTCCGACCGTGAGCGACCTCGTAGACCCTCCCAAACCGGACGAAGAGAAACGCCGCCTCTTCCTCGTCACCACCGACGACACGCCCGACGCCCTGATGCGGGTGCTGGGCGTGGCCTCGGTGCAGCAGACCCGCCTGCGCGCCCTGTCCGCCGCTCCCGAAGGTCAGCACATGGCCATTCGCCTCGAGATCGACGACCAGGGCGACGCCCGGGCCGAGGTGCTGGCCTCGCGCCTGGCGGCCTGTCCCAGCGTGCGTGGCGTCGGTTTCGGCTGGCGGGCGTAACCTTTCGGCGCTTCCCTGCGTATCTAGGATCAAGTCCGCTTCTGGAGAGACTTCGATGCGCCGCCTGCTCGCCCTCCTCGCCACCCTCTTCGCCCTCACCGGCGTCGGCGCATCCGCCGCCGCGACGCTTAAGACCGAGACCGCCGTGTTCGCCGGCGGCTGCTTCTGGTGCATGGAGCACGACATGGGCGGCATCCCCGGCGTCTTGAAGGTCGAGAGCGGCTACACCGGCGGCCACGTCAAGAACCCGACCTATCGCGACGTCACCAGCGAGCGCAGCGGCCACTACGAGTCGGTGCGCGTCACCTATGACCCGGCCAAGCTGGACTACGGCTTCCTGCTGTATCGCTACTGGAAGCTGGTCGACCCGACCGACGACGGCGGCCAGTTCTGCGATCGCGGCCCGTCCTACCGCCCCGCCGTCTTCGTCACCCCCGCCCAGCGTCCTATCGCCGAAAAATCCCAGGCCGAAGCCGCCAAGCGCCTGAAGTCCGGCACGATGAAGGCCCAGATCCTGCCGCTGCAGGTCTTCTATCCCGCCGAGGAATATCACCGCGACTACGCCAAGCGGCACGCGCTGGACTACAACCTCTACCGCGCGGGCTGCGGGCGGGATGCGCGCCTGAAGCAGGTGTGGGGCGGTTAGGTTTAAGCTCAACCTAGCCTAGACTCCGCCGTAATCCCGTGCTGTTTTACTTTTGTAAACACACGGGAGGACGTCGATGCATCGTCGCGCTCTGCTGGCTTCGGCTGGCCTGCTGCTGGTTCCTCTCGACGCGGCCCGCGCTCAGGCGCGAGAAGTCTCGATCACCATCTACAACTCCGACCTGGCGCTGGTCGAGGACGCCCGCCCGCTGGACCTGAGGGCCGGCCGCCAGAAGCTGGAGTTCAAGGACGTCTCGGCCCAGATCCGTCCCGAGACCGTCAGCCTTTCGGTCCCGGGCGTCAGCATCCTGGAGCAGAACTTCGACTACGACCTGCTGACTCCCGACAAGCTGATGGAAAAGGCGGTCGGCCAGCAGGTGAAGATCGTCCGCACCAATCCCGGCGACGGCAAGGAGACCACCGAGGTCGCCACCGTGCTGGCCGCCAACCAGGGCGTTGTGCTGAAGATTGGCGACCGCATCGAGGTGCTGCGCGACGACGGCGTTCCCACGCGGGTGATCTTCGACAAGGTGCCCGAGACCCTGCGCGCCCGCCCGACCCTGTCGGTCAGCATCGAGGCCGCCAACGCCGGCCCGCGCCAGGCCAAGCTGAGCTACCTGACCTCGGGCCTGTCGTGGAAGGCCGACTATGTCGCCCTGTTCGACGAGGCCAGGAACGCCTTGGACCTGCAAGGCTGGATCACCCTGTCCAACACCTCCGGCACGCCGTTCGAGAACGCCAAGACCCAGTTGGTGGCCGGCGACGTCAACCAGCTGACCTCGACCAACACCTATCGCCAGCCCCGTCGAGTCACCCCCGGCGGCGTTCCCGGCGTGGTGCGCGCCGGCGCGGAGAACGGGACCGGCGCGCGGATCGCGGACTACTATGTCTACCCCCTGCCCGAGCGGACCACGATCGCCTCCAACCAGAACAAGCAGGTCGGCTTCCTGTCGGCCCAGGGCGTCGCGGCCAGGAAGGTCTACGAGGTGCGCGAAGGCTGGTTCTCCACCCAGGCCGAGCCGGTCAAGGCCGTGGTCGCCATCCAGTTCAGCAACGGCAGGCTGGGCGGCCTGGGCAGCCAGCTGCCGGCCGGGGTCATGCGGGTCTACATGCGCGACGCGGCGGGCGATCCGAAGTTCGTCGGCGAGAACGCCATCGGCCACACGCCGGCCGGCTCGGAGCTGTCGATCAAGACCGGCGAGGCGTTCGACGTCTCCAGCCAGGCGACCCTTGTGGCCGAAACGCGGGTCTCCAAGACCCGCACCCGCTACGAGATGAAGTACCTGCTGCGCAACGCCAAGGACCAGCCGGTGACCGTCGAGCTGCGCCAGGGCGGCCTGTGGCGCGATGGCGAGGTCAAGGCCGAGAGCCTGAAGAGCCGCGTCATCGACGCCCGCACCCTGGGCTGGAGTGTGCCGGTCCCGGCCAACGGCGAGACGACCCTGACCTTCACCGTGGAGACTGGGTGGTGAGGATGCGCGCCCTGGCGGGCGCGCTCGCTTTCGCCGCCGCGCTCCCAGCCCATGCAGACACCATCGCCTCCCGCGCGCCCGAGACGGTGGCCGTCACGCTCTATCGCGACGGCGACGGACCGTTCCAGGCGCTGAACGCCTGGCAGCGCGCCCAGGCCGCTGAAAAGGGCCTGATCCTTGTCACCGAAACGCGCACCGTCGACCTGCCCGCCGGCCGCCACACGATCCGCTTCGACGGCGTGGCCGAGGGCCTGATCCCGCAGAGCGCGGCGGTCGAGGGGCTGCCGGGCAAGGCTGTCGAGCGCAACTACGACTACGCTCTGCTCAGCCCCGGGACCCTGGTCGAACGGTCGCTGGGCCAGCCGATCCAGGTGGTCCGCACCAACCGCAAGACCGGCCGCCAACGGACGGTCGACGCTATGCTGCTGCAGGGACCCAACGGTCTGATGATCCAAACGGCCGAAGGCGTCGAGGCCCTGGGCTGCTCCGGCGGGCCCGAGCGCCTGGTGCTGTCGTCGGTTCCCGACGGCCTGACCGACAAGCCCAGCCTGTCGACCATCGTCGATGTCCCCGCGCCCGCCCGCGTGAAGCTGACGCTGTCTTACCTGGCGCTGGGTGTAAACTGGCAGGCCGACTATGTCGCGCGCATCCATCCGGACGGCAAGCGGCTGGACCTGACCGGCTGGCTGACCCTGGTCAATAGCGGCGGCAGCCAGTTCGCCGACGCCAGAACGCAGGCCGTGGCCGGGCGGTTGTCGCGGCGGTATGTGCGCGTCGACAGGGGCCGCCCCCTGTCGATCAGCCGCAACTGCTGGCCGATGGACACCACGCACCGGATCGAGAGTGACGCGGGCGTCCAGGTCCAGGCGCGCGCGGACTTTGGGCCGCCGCCCCTGCCCATTCCGCCGGTCATCTCCGCCGCGCCGCCGGTTCCGACCGTCACCGGCGCGCGCGTCAAGCTGGCCGAGCAGTCGAACCTGGGCGACTACAAGCTCTACACCCTGCCCGCGCCGGTCACCCTGAACCCACGCCAGACCAAGCAGGTGGCCTTCCTCGACCAGAAGGATGTCGTCTTCCAGCGACTCTATGTCGTGACCATCAATCCGTGGGACAGCGGTCGTGAGGATGAAGGTTTCCGCGCGCCGGCCGTGACCCTGCGCCTGGACAACACGGTACGAAACGGCCTGGGCAAGCCCCTGCCCTCCGGCGCGCTCTCGGCTATGGAGACGATTGACGGCCGCCCGACCTTCGCCGGCGAGCAGGCCGTGCGCGACGTCGCCGTCGGCGAACCGCTGGATCTGGTCATCGGCCAGGCCGTCGACATCCTGGCCCGACCGCGCCTTGTCGCCGAAGAGACGCTGAGGAAGGGTCGCGTGCGCCGGACCTACGAGGTCGATCTCTCGAACGCCAAGACCATCCCGGTGACCATCGAGGTGCGGCAGAACCCGAACCTGCCGGCCTTCCGGGTGACCAGCGAACCGCGGAAGCACGACATCCGCCAGGGCATGGTCGCCTGGCGCGTGACGCTGGATCCGAACCAGTCGCTCGGCTTCCGCTACGCGATCGAGTACGACGGCTAAAGCGGCATCCAGCGGCGTTTGCGGCTGTAGCCGAGGTAGCCGACATTGGCCCCCAGGCGCAGGCCGACGCCGGCGCGGATCGGGGCCAGGGTGATGTCGTCGGCCTTCTGGTAGTTCACGCCCAGGCCGCCGATCAGATAGGCGCTGCCCTCCACGCCAGGGAAACGGCGGAAGATGGCGTCGGGGTACTGCAGATTATAGCAGAGGGTGAAGACCCGGCTGGCGTTGCCGCCCCAGTCCCAGCCGATGGTCGGCCCCTGCCAGAAGGTCTCGAGGGTCGGACGGCCCTTCATGTAGAGCAGGCCGCGGCCGTAGCGCAGACCGGCCACGAAGGCGCCCGAACCCTCCTCGCCGGCGATATAGGCGGTGGGCTGGCCCTTTTCCTTGAAGATCTTCTCGATCGCCGCGCCGGCGCTCTCGGCCGTCACGCCGAGGAAGTCGGACGTGGCGCGGATCATCTCGTCGGCCGAGTAGGTCTGGGCGCGGCCGGTGTCGTAGGCCGGCGTAGTGCCGTTCGAGGCCGGCGCCGGAGACGGGGGCGGGGAGGCATAGGCGTCCCGCGCGACGGGCCGCGGCGGCGAGGACGCGTACGGGTCGGCTGGAGCGGGGCTCGCCGGACCGATCGGCTGCGGCGGCGGCAGTTGTTCGCTGTAGCGGCTTTGGCGGGCCAGGGCCTCGGTCGCCACGGTGCTCAGACCGACGGCGGCGCCCGAGAGGATCAGCTTGCGACGGTCCATGTCAGGCCCTCTGGATCAGTTTCATTGCAACACTGTTGCAAGCCATTGAGACCGGTTTGCGGCTCCAAACTTAACGACCGGTTAAGCATGCCCAAAGCGTCGCCGCGGACGGGACATGTTCAGGCCCTCGCGAAGCGGGCCAAATGTGATATGCGCACGGCCATGACTTCGACGCCTCTCGACAAGATCCGCAACTTTTCAATCGTCGCCCACATCGACCATGGGAAGAGCACCCTCTCCGACCGTCTGATCCAGGAGACCGGGGGCCTGACCGCGCGCGAGATGAGCGCCCAGGTTCTCGACAACATGGACATCGAGAAGGAGCGCGGCATCACCATCAAGGCGCAGACCGTGCGCCTGAAGTACCACGCCGACGACGGCGAGGACTACATCCTCAACCTGATGGACACGCCCGGGCACGTCGACTTCGCCTACGAGGTCAGCCGCAGCCTGGCCGCCTGCGAGGGCTCGATCCTGGTCGTCGACGCCAGCCAGGGCGTGGAAGCCCAGACCCTGGCCAACGTCTATTCGGCCATCGACAACAACCACGAGATCGTCCCGGTCCTCAACAAGATCGACCTGCCGGCCGCCGAGCCCGAGCGCGTGCGCGCCCAGATCGAGGACCTGATCGGCCTGGACGCCAGCGACGCCGTGCTGGCCAGCGCCAAGTCGGGCCTGGGCATCCACGACGTGCTGGAAGCCATCGTCAAGCGCCTGCCGCCCCCCAAGGGCGAGCGCGACGCGCCGCTGAAGGCCCTGCTGGTCGACGCCTGGTACGACGCCTATCTGGGCGTGGTCGTCCTCGTCAGGATCTTCGATGGCGCGCTGAAGGCCGGCCAGCAGGTCCGCATGATGCAGACCGGCGCCACCCACCGCATCGACAAGGTCGGGGTGTTCACGCCCAAGGCCACCGACGTGCAGGAGCTGGGCCCGGGCGAGGTCGGCTTCTTCACCGCCTCGATCAAGGAAGTCGCCGACGCCGCCGTCGGCGACACCATCACCGACGAGAAGAAGCAGACCGCCCAGGCCCTGCCGGGCTTCAAGGAAGTCCAGCCGGTCGTGTTCTGCGGCCTCTTCCCGGTCGACGCCGCCGACTTCGAGGACCTGCGCGCCGCCGTCGGCAAGCTGCGCCTGAACGACGGCAGCTTCACCTACGAGATGGAATCCAGCGCCGCCCTGGGCTTCGGCTTCCGCTGCGGCTTCCTCGGCCTCCTACACCTGGAGATCATCCAGGAGCGCCTGTCCCGCGAATTCGACCTCGACCTGATCGCGACGGCGCCCTCGGTCGTCTACAAGATCCACATGCGCGATGGCACGGAGCGGGAGCTCCACAACCCCGCCGACCTGCCCGACGTGATGCAGATCGAGAGCATCAGCGAGCCCTGGATCAAGGCCACCATCTTCACCCCCGACGAGTATCTCGGCGGCGTGATCAAGCTGTGCCAGGACCGTCGCGGCATGCAGCGCGAGCTCAGCTATGTCGGCAACCGCGCCATGGTCGTCTACGACCTGCCGCTGAACGAGGTGGTGTTCGACTTCTACGACCGCCTGAAGTCGATCTCGAAGGGCTATGCCAGCTTCGACTACCAGGTCGAGGACTACCGCGTCGGCGACCTGGTGAAGATGTCGATCCTGGTCAACGCCGAGCCGGTCGACGCCCTCTCCATGCTGGTCCACCGCGACCGCGCCGAGAGCCGCGGCCGGGGCATGTGCGAGAAGATGAAGGAGCTCATCCCGCAGCACATGTTCGTCATCCCGATCCAGGCCGCCATCGGCGGCCGCATCATCGCCCGCGAAACCGTCCGCGCCCTGCGCAAGGACGTGACCGCCAAGTGCTACGGCGGCGACGCCTCGCGCAAGCGCAAGCTGCTGGACAAGCAGAAGGCCGGCAAGAAGCGCATGCGCCAGTTCGGCAAGGTCGAGATCCCGCAGGAAGCCTTCATCGCGGCCCTGAAGATGGACGAGGATTGATCGGATATTTTCCGCGACAGAAGATGGATAATAAAGCACCAGCTATCGCCAATACCAAGGCGTTAATTCTCTGGGGCAACCACGTTGATGGATGCACCCAAAAGAGTTGACTGAAGCTCTTGGCGGATAATCGCTTCAGCTTCGGCGTAGGCCGGAGCTGGGGTTTTTCTGACAAAAGTCGCAGTGCCCTTCTTGAATTGCGGCACCATCCCATCAGTCGACTTCCATTTCTTCTTCTCAAAGACGCGGCCAAACATCGGCCCCGTAATCCCAACGAATTGCGAAAAAACCACGCGTCCGGAAACCGGGCCATCGGGATCTACAGATATAGAATCCGAAAATAGGTCTTCAGCATAGCTTTTAGGAAAGGGCATATTATATATGACCCTTGTTATGCCGCTAGCGATTATATGCTTTGCGCAGTTGTGACACGGAAATGTATTGGAATATAATGTGCAATTTCTAACTGAATGACCACCCCTAGCGGCATCAGTAATTGCATTCATTTCAGCATGTATCGTTCTACCGTATTCTAAAGAATCCATCATTTGAGAATCTGAGATTATTTTATCAGACCGGTCAAATAACAAAGCCTCCAACGAGGAGGGGTCGTTAAAATCATTTCTTACAACTCCTATTTCCCTCAATCTTTCAACTAGATCGCGCAACACCTCCCTTTTTCTCTCATCATTGCTGTCACGCCCTAGCTGAAATTCACGTTGGTCCCCCGCATCCCCCTCCCAATAGGTCCCGCCACCCGCACGCGGCACCTCATTGCAGCCAAGCGCTTGAACCTCGTGCCACTGATTAAGTATCGCGGCACCAACTTGGCGCGAAAGATCGGCAGATCTCAAAGAAGCCGTGCGAGCGAGCTGCATGCCATACTCTTCAGAAGTAGGCGTAACTCTCGGATCACCAAAAAGCGCGCGCAGAAATCTATCGATTGATGACAATATGCCCTTTTCTGTCTCAGCTTCGATTATTACGTCCGAAGCCGGAAAGGCATCCCTTAACCGTTGCCCCCATCGGTTTTCTTCCTCTATTTCATCCCTTCGAATGAGCGCCCGCGCTTCGATTGTCCTATCCGACCCCTTAGGTTTTCGTGGATTGTCGTTCGATATCAGCTGAGCAAGCCTATGCTCTCGAACACCCTGTCTCGCATGACAAGCGATTTGAACATACTGTTCTCCATAAAGAGATCTCAGCAGCTCACCCTCTTCGGGCCTTTTTAGTTGGTTCACAATATAAGCAACACGACCGATCCTGGAACCAGTTTCATCAATCGATAGCCGTTCACTTGTTATTCTAGATATGGCAAATTTCGCCATTATGTCGTTTTGTCCCGTTAGCTCCCTTAGTTTATTACATGCTGAAATCAAGTTTTCGTATCTATCTTTAGATTTTGCAGTATCAATAGTCGAGAATTTGTCCAATTCTCGGATCGCATCAGTGGCTTTTATTTCAACCGGCGTATATTTATATTCACGAAGGATTTTTTGAATTGCAGAGACAACTAACTTTGTGTCGACGCCGATGCGCGCAACAATACCAATCACAAGCTCGGCCTCTGAAGATCGTAGAGCCATTTTTCCTCGCAAATTGTGATCGTTAGCGCTGTTTCAATTAGCGATTCGAGGGATTAAGCTTTCTCATCGCAGGGTGGAAGGTTCAACATGTCACAACCACAAAGACAAACGTCAACCGGGTGGCTTCACAATTCATTCGAAGATGCTCGACGATATGTTGAAGAAAATCAAACAGCTGTAGCCCGAGTGCGCTCCAGCTTAAAAGACCCGGACGACAGAGAGCCAGGTCCGGAAAAAAATCTAGAGATTGATTAGCTTCGAATAGCCGCCACTTGCACCTCAGCGTGGTCGACCCCCTCTCCCCCGCCGAACGCAGCGCCCGCATGGCTCGCGTCAAGGGCAAGGGGTCCAGCGCCGAGATGCTGGTGCGGCGGCTGGTCCACCGCCTGGGCTACCGCTACCGCCTGCACGGCGCGAAGCTGCCCGGGCGGCCGGACCTGGTGTTTCCCGGCCGGAGGAAGGTGATCTTCGTCCACGGGTGTTTCTGGCATCGCCACCCCGATCCGGACTGCAAGCTGGCGCGGCTGCCCAAATCACGGCACGAGTTCTGGATCCCGAAGCTGGAGGGGAATCGCGCCCGCGATCTTCGCAAGCTGGCGGAGCTTGAAGCCCTGGGCTGGAGCGCGCTGACCCTCTGGGAATGTGGGCTCAAGGACGAGGCTTTCCTTGAGAACGAAATTAGAACATTCTTGGACTCATGAAGTCGATCGAACTGTTCGCGGGAGCCGGGGGGCTGGGCATCGGCCTGTGCCAGGCCGGGTTCAAGCCGGCCAAGGTGGTCGAGTGGAACCGCTATTGCCGCGAGACCATCGCCGAGAACCGCCAGAGTCCGGCCTCGCCCATGGCCGGCTGGCCCGAGGTCGAGGGCGACGTGCGCCATGTCGACTTCAAGGGCCTGGAGGGCCAGGTCGACCTGGTCTCGGGCGGTCCGCCCTGCCAGCCGTTCTCGCTGGGCGGCAAGCACCGGGCCTATGACGACACCCGCGACATGTTCCCCCACGCGATCCGCGCCGTGCGCGAGACGCGGCCGCGGGCCTTCGTGTTCGAGAACGTCAAGGGCCTGACCCGGGCCAGCTTCCGCAACTACTTCGAATATATCCGTCTGCAGCTGGAGCATCCGGAGGTGGTCGCCCGCCCGGACGAGGACTGGTCCGAGCACCTGGCGCGGCTGGAGGAGCATCATCTGCGTGGCGCGCGCGACGGCCTGGCCTATCGGGTCGTGGCCCGGGTTCTGAACGCCGCCGACTATGGCGTGCCGCAAAAGCGCGAGCGGGTGATCTTCGTCGGCTTCCGCGACGACCTGGACCTGGAATGGTCGTTCCCGGTCGCCACCCACTCGTCCGACGCGCTGCTATGGGCGCAACATCGCTCGGGCGACTATTGGGACGCGCACCAGGTCGCCAAGGCACGGCGCCCAGATCCTTCCGACGCGCCCGCCCGCGCCCTGGCGCTGCGCGACAAGCCGAGCGAGGTCGCCTGGCGCACGGTGCGCGACGCGATCGCCGACCTGCCCGATCCCGAGCTGGACCCGAGACGCGCGGCCAAGGTCGCCTACCACCGCTTCCAGCCTGGCGCGCGGTCCTATCCCGGCCATACCGGCAGTCCACTGGACGAGCCCGCCAAGACCCTGAAGGCCGGCGTCCACGGCGTGCCCGGCGGCGAGAACATGCTGGCCCGCCCCGATGGCACGGTGCGCTATTTCTCGATCCGGGAAAGCGCGCGCCTGCAAACCTTCCCCGACAGCTTCATCTTCCATGGGGCCTGGAGCGAGGTCATGCGCCAGCTCGGCAACGCCGTGCCGGTTCGCTTGGCCGAGGTCATTGGCAAGGACGTCGCCAGGAAGCTACGCTACGCGGCGTGAGCAGAACCAATTCCCTCGACGCCGAGATCGCCGCGCTGCGCGAGCGCGTGGCCGCCCTGACCAGCCTAGCTGATACCGCGCCTTTTTCACCGGTCGCGCGCCGCAAGGTCGATCACGAGCTTCGCGACGTCATAGAGACTCTGGAAGCCGCGCTGCGGCGACTGGACCCGATCGCCATGCCGCGCTCGGTCTTCGACCCCAGCAATCCCAAGGTGATCGGGCGGTTCACGGCCCTGGCGATGGTGGCGCAGGAACGCGCGCCCCTGAGTACGATCGGCCAGTTCTACGGATCGGGCGTCTACGCGATCTACTATCGGGGCGCTTACCCGCTCTACGCTCCGCTATCCGGGACGGAGACGCCGATCTATGTCGGCCAGGCCGCGCCCGCTCAGCAGGGCGCTCATAGCGCCCGGGATCAAGGCCCCCGGCTCGCGGCGCGCTTGAACGAGCACCGAAAGAATATCGGCAAGGCCGTCTCGACCTTGGATGTAGCCGACTTCGACGCACGCTTTCTCGTCGTTCAATCGGGCTGGGAAACGGCCGCCGAGGACTATCTGATCCATCTGTTCAAACCGATCTGGAACAACGAGACGAACCTGCTCTACGGCTTGGGCAAACACGGCGACAGCGCCACCACGCGGGCGAACAAGCGCTCTCCTTGGGACACCCTGCACCCTGGTCGGGCGTGGGCCGCCAATTCGACGGAAGACGCGCGCGCGCCGGAGCAAATCGTCGCCGACGTCACGGCTCATTTCAGCCGACATACTCCCTACCGCGAACGCGCGACCTTGCTCGAGGACTTCTTCACGGAGCTTCGGCAAAGCTGAACGCCCGCCGATACACTCCTAGTTCGAGCGCTTGAGACCCCGCCTTTTCAACGCCTTGTCGATTTTCGACGCCGTTCTGTCCCCGCCGTCTCGCGCGGCCGCAGACTGGCGGGCATGACAAAGACACATCCCGACGCCCGCCCGACCTGGTTCCGCCTCTCGGAGGATTCCTGGGCCAAGATCGCCGCGGAGTACAAGAACGGCGCGACCGCCGCCGAGCTGTCCGCCAAATGGAAAGTCTCGACGCGCAGCATCTATAGTCGCGCCGGCGCCAAGGGCTGGACCAAGAAGGCCAACAGCGACGCCGTCGCGCGCGCCCACGCCGACGCCCAGACCGAGGCGGAGACGGCCGCGCGCCTCCGGCGGCCGACGCCCCTGCCGGGCGAGGTCTGGCTGACGGATGACGACGCGGTGGAGGCTTTCAACGCCGCGCCGCTGTCGACCGACCCGTCCGCCCTGCGCAACGCCGCGATGGCCCGGCTGGCGGCGGCGATCCAGGACGGGCGCGACCACGAGGCGCTGCGGCTGACCACCCTGGCCGATCGGCTGGCGCGGCTGACCGCGCCGCAGCCGCCTTCGGAGGCCGCCCTGGCGGGAGCGACGGCCGACGGCTTCGACGGCGAGCGCGCCAAGCTGCTGATGACGGGCTTCGTCGACTGGCGGCCGACCAAGGCGGCGGTCGAGCACGAGACCGACCTGATGTTCCGCAGCATCTACCTGCTGGCCCTGGCCATGCTGCTGAAGCCCGAAAGCGTGCCGGCGCTGTTCAAGCGGCGGGTGATGCGCTTTCGCCGCGACTATCTGGGCGAGGACGACGCCGACGCCCTGGAGGCGGCCGACCGCACGACCGCCTACGCGTTGAAGGAGCTGGACATCACGATCATGGACTTCAACGAGCCCGAGCCGCGTCCGGCGCGCAAGGTCCCGGCGCGCACCTGGCCGCCATCCCGTCCGCCCTATCCGAGCCGGCGGCGCCTGGCCGCGTCCTAGCCGCTCCGGAGTCCGGAAGCCCTCACCCGAACGGCGGCTTCATCCGGTAGAAGCGCGCCTCGCCCAGCAGGTCGTAGACCCGGCGGATGCGGAAGGCCTCGGGGCGGGCCTCGGCGAGGTCGAACTCGGCCTGGCTGAGTCCGAACGGAGAGACCTCGCCCGAGAGGGTGGTTTTGACCACGATCAGGCGCGGGGTCTCGTCCAGGCCAAAGCCGATCACGTCGCAGCCGTCCGGGTCGCCGTCGCGGGAGGGGCGGATCTTCGCCGCCAGGTCGGGGCGACCGCGATCGGACAGGCGGCGGGCCTCGAAGGCGATGATGCTGGAGACGCCCAGCCCCTTCAGAAACCGGTCGTCGGCCTCGCGCCCGCCCATGTCGAAGCGCTGGATCACCCGGATCAGGCGCTCGTCCATCGGCATCGGCCGGGGCGGCGCGGCCTCGATCAGCGGCACGGCCGGCGGGGCGGTGAACAGCGAGGCGGGGCGGACGGCGGCGCTGAGCAGGGCCGGCTTGGCGGCCAGCTGCTCCTCGACCGCCTCCAGCAGCGCGGTGTCGTACGACCAGCGCGGCGGCTGGTCGCGCAGGATCGGCAGGCCGATCAGCGACAGCACCGCCGAGATCTCGCCCTGTTTCCAGGTGATCGGCATGTCGGACTTGCCGGTGACGAAGCGGACGGTGCGATCGTGAGCGCCGCGATCGACCGGCTTGCCGGCGAGCGTCTTCTCCAGCTGGGCGACATAATCGCCCACCACCACGGCGAGGTCAGCCCCCGTCCACTCGCGCCCCGATTCCCCCGTCATCGGACGATGATGCGTCACGACGGAGTGTTACGCCACAAGCTAGGGTAAACTTGGCTGTTTCATCGCGCCCGCCACGGCCATGGGCGCGTCCTGCACCGGCATCTGGTCGGCCTGCAGCTTGGCGGCCTCCATGGCGCGGCGCACGGTGGTCACCGGCGCGTCGGCGTCGACCTTGAAGGTCAGCACCGCGGTATGGGCCGGGTTCTCGCCGAGATTGGCGAAGCCGCCGGTCCGCTCGGCGTTGAAGGTCACGCCGTAGGTGCGGTTGGCCAGCACCCGGCACAGCAGGACGAAGGTCTTCTGGTCGCCCAGCAGCCGGGGCGTCTTCACGCAGTCCATCGGCTCGGCGCCCGGCGCGGCGGCGTAGTTCCAGGCGCTCGGCGACATCTGCTGGTCGAAGGCGGCCTTGAGGATCAGCACGCCCGGCGGCACGGTCTGGTCCTGGGCCGGATAGGTCGAGACCAGGTTCGGCGGCGAGGTCGGCGGCAGGATCAGGACGGGCGAGACGGTGTTGGGGCCTTCCGGAGACGGCTTCGTCTGGGCGTGCGCGCCCGCGGCGGCCAGCACGGCGAAAGCGATCAGGACGGGAACCGAACGGCGGCGCGACATCTTTCCAAAGTGACCCTCAAGCGCGGCCTTCTCAAGGCGTCTTTACAGGCCTACATCGCCTTCATGACCGACAAACCCGAAGTCCCGGCCGATGAAACGCCGATGCAGCGCGCCCTGCGCCTGAAGAAGGCCGCCCAAGGCAAGCACGGCCACGGAGCCAAGGCCTCGACCGGCAAGATCGAACGCTCCAGCGTCGCGGCCCCGACCGGCAAGTCCAGACCCTGGATGACCCGGTGACGATCCCCAAGGTCCTCGGCCGCGTCTCGTCCATCAACGTCCGCAAGGTCCTCTGGACCCTGGACGAACTGGGCGTGGCCTATGAGCGCGAGGACTGGGGGCAAGGCTTCGCGCCCACCAGCGACCCGAAGTTCGTCGCGCTGAACCCCAACGCCCTGGTGCCGGTGCTGATCGATGAGCACGGCCCGGTCTGGGAGAGCAACGCGATCTGCCGCTACGTGGCGGCCGACACCCCGCTGTTCCCGGCCGACCGCCGCCAACGCGCGCTGGTCGATCAGTGGATGGACTGGCAGTGCACCGAGCTGAACACCGCCTGGCGCCACGCCTTCGCCGGCCTGGTGCGCAAGACGCCCGGCTTCGACGATCCCAAGCAGATCGCGGCCAGCGTCGCGGCGTGGAACACGGCCATGGGCCTGCTCAGCGCGCGGCTGCTGGACACCGGCGCCTATGTCGCGGGCGACACGTTCACCCTGGCCGATATCGTGCTGGGCCTGTCGGTCCACCGCTGGCTGTTCAGCCCGATCGAGCGCGAGGACTGGCCGACGCTCACCGCCTATTACGAGCGGCTGAGCCAGAGGCCGGCGTTCCGGACGTGGGCTGATCCGCGGGTTCCGTGATCGGCTCGGAGCCTTCCTGGGGCAGGCTCGAGATCGGCACGCCCGGCAGCAGCGGCTCGCCCGTCCACTCCCAGTGCCAGGGCTCGTAGGCGTAGTTGACGAAGCCGAACCGCGGCGCGTTCACGACCATCCAGCGATAGACCGACGAGCGCGCCATGACGAGCCGGTTGGCGTCGGCTGAACTGTCCGGTCTAGAGCCCGGCGCGGCGTCGATGACCAGGTCCACGGCCAGGCCGGTGCGGTGGGCCGAGCAGATGGTGCGCCTCAAGCCCTGGCAGTTGTTGTCTCGCGCGCACCGCTGGGCGTCGGCGTCCGGGGCGCGGAAGCCCGAGAAGATCGTCAGCGACTCCGGCCGAGGCAAGACGCCCGCCGACCGCGCCTCGGCGACCATCCTCCGATAGGCCTCCAGCGCGCCGGGCGTCAGGCGGATGGCCTTGCCGCCATAGCTCTCCTTGGGACCGGCCTGGGCGAGACTGGCCTCGGGCGGCGCGCCGGGGCACATGCCCACGCGGTTCACGCGCACGAACGGTCGCGCCAGATGCCAGCGGACCAGCATGACGCCGAACACCGCGGGGTCGACGACACCGGTCTGCCGCAGGCCATGCGCGCCCTGCCAGCGCGCCAGGGCCGAGGCGAAGCCGTTCGAGCCTGGGCCACAGGTCGTGCCGATCTCGGCGGCGATCCGTGGGGCGTAGATCTCCCATCCGGTCTCTGGCTTGCCGAACGGGGACCAGGCCAGGGTCGACAGCGAGGCGGCGTTGACGGCGGCGGCGGTGTCGGGGGCGTCGGTTCCATCGCAGGTCTCCGCCGCGCCAGCCAGCGGCGTTGGGGCCGACGGCGGGTCGATGGAGGTGAAGTGCTGTTCCGCCGGCGTCGCGTAGGCGCTCTCGTCGCGCGGCTGAGCGGGTCTTGGAGGGGCTCCGCCGCTGGGCCACGTCACCCATAGCCAGAACCCGCCGCCCGCCAGCAACAGAAGGCCAAGGCCCCAAAGCCATCGTCGCAGCGCCCTCAAGTCGATCCCCGCATTTGGCCTCGCGATCCCACGGAACTTCGCCATGGCTCAAGCCTTGAGACGGGGCAGTCGTTCCGTCTGGAGTTCTTATGACCGTCCTGGTTTCCCGTTTCGCCCTGATCGCCGTGCTGGCCCTGTCGGCCTGCGACGACAAGCCACCGGCCAAGCCCGCGCCGGCCAAGACGGTCCAGAAGTCCGCGCCCGCTCAGCCACCGGTCGTCGCCGCGCCGGCGGCTGTCGCGGCCAGCTCGCCGCTGGCCCAGACGATCAACGCCGCGACCTTCGATCCCGCCGCCACCGATCCCGAGGCGCGCCGCAATCTGCTGGTCCGCATCCAGACCCTGCTGGACCGCGCCCACTTCTCGCCGGGCGTCATCGACGGCCGCGATGGTACGAACCTGACCCTGGCGATCAAGGCCTTCCAGACCTCGCGCAGCCTGACGGCCGACGGTCAGATCACGCAACAACTGATCGACACCCTGACCGCCGGAGACGCCGGGCCGGTGCTGGTCGACTACACGATCACCGCCCAGGACGAGGCCGGCCCGTTCTCGCCGCCGATCCCCAAGGACGACTACGAGGCGATGGCCAAGCTGCCGGCCCTCGACTACATGACCCCGCTCGAAATGCTGGCCGAACGCTTCCACATGGACGAGGCGCTGCTGCAGGCGCTGAATCCCGGCGTCGACTTCGGCGCGGCGGGAACGACGATCGTGGTGACGTCCGCCGGCGCCGACACCTTGGATCGCAAGGTCGACCGCATCGAGATCGACAAGGCTCTGGGGCAGGTCCGCGCCTTCGACAAGGACGGCGCCCTGCTGGCGACCTATCCGGCGACGGTCGGCAGCACCGAGCGTCCCGCGCCGACCGGCGAATGGGCCGTGCGCACCCTGGCGCCCAGGCCGACCTACACCTACGACCCGTCGCGCCTGACGTTCGGCAAGCCCAAGGGCAAGCTGACCATCAAGGCGGGGCCGAACAACCCAGTCGGCTCGACCTGGATCGACCTGACCAAGGACACCTACGGCATCCACGGCACGCCCGATCCCAAGCTGGTCAACAAGCGCGCCTCGCACGGCTGCGTGCGCCTGACCAACTGGGACGCTGCCGAGCTGGGCTCGGCCGTGAACAAGGGCGCCAAGGTGGTGTTCATGGGCGCGGAGGCGCGGGCGAAGTAGCCCTTCCACACGCACCAAAACTTGTCATCCCGGAAAGCCTGCAAGGCTTGTCCGGGACCAGGGGGTGCATGAGCGTCGTGCCGGCCGCCCCTGAGTCCCGGACAGCCTCTACGAGGCTTCCGGGATGACAAGGGTTTGCATCACTTCGGCTTGCGGAACTTCAGGATGAACTGATCCGTCTTCCCGCGAATGCTCGGGTCGAACACGCTCGCCGTATGAGGATCGGCCGCGCTCGCCAGCAGCGGGCTCTCGGCCTCCAGCTTGAACCCGGCGGCCTCGACCTCGCTCTTCACCTGGGCGATGTCGATGCGGTGCAGGGCGTCCGGCGCCGTGGTCGCGCCGGGCAGGGCCGCGTGGTCGATGACCAGGAAGACACCGCCCGGCTTCAGCGACTTGAAGATCTCGGCATTGGCCTTGGCCGCGGTGTCGACCGGAAACGGTTTCAGGTGCTGGTCGTGATAGTTCTGGACCGTGATCGCCACGTCGGCGCCGTCCGGCAGGTCCAGCGCGGTCATCGGCCCGTTCAGCGGCTTGACGTTGGCGAGAGCGGCCGCGACCGTCTTCTGGTCCTCGCCGTACTGAGCCTTGAACTTGATGAACTCGGCCGGCTGATAGGCATAGACCACGCCCTTGGGACCGACGGCGGCCGACAGGATGCGGGTGAAATAGCCGCCGCCCATGATGTAATCGATGACCGTGTCGCCGGGCTTGACCTCGGCCAGGGCCAGGACCTCGCCGGGGTGGCGGGCGGCGTCGCGGGCCGTATGGGCGGCGGGACGCGACGGATCAGCCAGGGCCTTCTCGATATTGGCCGGAACCTGGGCGAACGCGCCGCCGCCGACGCTGAGCGCCCCGAAAGCCAGAACGCCGGCGAGTACCGAAACCAAGTGCTTGCGAGCCATGGGCCGCCTCCCTCTTTGCTTAAATCGAACCTAGCAGCCCAGTTAGGGATGGCGAACGACGTTCTCGCGACGTTTCAGCCAGCTTTCGTCGAAACCGGCCCTAGGCACGACCAAGCGCGCCCCGCATGATCGTCGGTAACAAATAATGGGCTGGGGAGGCTCGGATGAAGTGGATCCTGCGCGGGATCGGCGCCTTGCTGGCGCTCGTGGCGCTGGCGGCTGCGGGCTTGATCGTCATCGACCAGGCCAGCCTGCCCAAGGCCCCTGCCCGCCAGGCCTTGCTCGACAAGGCCAAGACCTACGACGTCCGCATCCGTCGCGACGACTGGGGCGTGCCGCACGTGCTGGGCAAGACCGACGCCGACGCCGCCTTCGGTCTCGGCTACGCCCAGAGCGAGGACGACTTCGCCACCCTGCAGGACGTGGTGCTGGCCACCCGGGGCGTGCTGGCCCGCGACAAGGGCAAGGCCGCCGCGCCGACCGACTATGTCACCGCCCTGCTCGACGTCTGGCCGACGACCAACGCCCACTACGGCGAGCTGCCGGCCGAGCTACGCAAGATCATGGAGGCCTATGCCGACGGGGTCAGCGTCTATGCCGCCAAGCACCCGGAGAAGGTCAAGGCGGGCCTGCTGCCTCTGACCGGGCGTGACATCGAGGCCGGCTTCGTCTTCAAGCAGCCGTTCTTCTACGGCCTGGACGGGGAGCTGAAGCGCCTCACGACACCGGACGCCCCGCCGCCGCCGGCCAAGGGCTCGAACGGCCTGGCGACCGCGCCTTCGCGCAGCGCCGATGGGGCCACGCGGCTGCTGGTCAATTCGCACCAGCCCTATACAGGCCCGGTCGCCTGGTACGAGGCCGTGGTCGAGAGCGGCGAAGGCTGGCACGTGGCCGGCGGCTTCTTCCCCGGCGCGCCGTTCATGCTGCACGGCCACAACGCCAATCTGGGCTGGGCCAATACGGTCTCCAAGCCCGACCTGGTGGACATCTACCGCCTGACCCTCAACCCGGCGAACAAGAACCAGTACAGGCTGGACGGCCAGTGGAAGGACTTCGACAAGCGCTACGTGACCCTGCGTGTGAAGCTCCTGGGCCCGATCGTGCTGCCGGTGAGGAAGGCCGTGCTGCGCTCGGTCCACGGACCGGTGCTGGAGACCGATCACGGCGTCTTCGCCATCCGCTACGCCGGCATGGGCGAATGGCGCCAGCCGTTGCAGTACTGGCGGCTGAACCGCGCCCGCACCGTCGAGGAATGGCGCGCCGCCATCGCCACCCACGCCATCCCCAGCCTGAACTACGTCTATGCCGACAAGGCCGGGAACATCGGCTTCGTGCATAACGGCCAATACCCCAACCGCACCGTCGACGCCGACTGGAAGGGGATCTTGCCCGGCGACCGCTCGGACCTGATCTGGCGGGGTTACCGTCCGCCTGAGCAGACGCCGCAGCTGTGGAATCCGAAGTCGGGTCTGGTGTTCAACTCCAACAACAGCCCCTTCCAGGCCAGCGAGGCGGCCGACAATCTCAGGCCCGAGGCCTTCCCCGCCTCGATGGGCCTGCAGACCAACATGACCAACCGCGCCTGGCGGGCGCTGGAGACCTTCGGGACCGACCATGCGATCACCGACACGAGCTTCCGCGCCCATAAGTTCGACGTGGCGTTCAGCGACCGCTCGTCGGTGATGGAGATGGTCCGCGAGGTCACCGCCATCGATCCGAAGGGCGACGCCGATCTCGCCAAGGCCCAGGCCATTCTGCGCGCGTGGGACAAGAAAGCCGACGTTCATGATCGCGGCGCGGCTCTGGCGGCGCTGATGACCCAGCCGATCCTGTTCGCCCGCTCGAACGGTGATCCGGCCCCGACGCCGCTGGCCAGCCTCCAGGCGGCGATCAAGAGGCTGAAGACCCACTTCGGTCGCCTCGATCCCGAATGGGGTCAGGTCAACCGCATCCGGCGCGGAAGCGTGGACCTGCCGATCGACGGGGCGGCCGACACCTATCGCTCGGTCTGGGGCAAGCCGGAGACGGATGGCACGACCACGGCCGACGGCGGCGACACCTTCATCATGTTCGTCACCTGGGACAGAGCCGGGACGCTGCGCTCGGAGAGCATCCACCAGTTCGGCTCGGCCACCCTCGACGCCGCCTCGCCGCACTATGCCGACCAGACGCCGCTGTTCGTGGCGATGAAGACCAAGCCGGTCTGGTTCACCGAGGAACAGCTGAAAGGACACGTTAAGGTCGACTATCGCCCGGGCGAGCGTTAACTTTCAGAGCTAGACCGTTCAGGCGCCGTTCAGTTGGGGGACGGTTAGCTGGGCTTCACACGACGAAGCCTTCCTTGGTGGGGAAACAGAGACATGCGCAAGACCCTTGGCCTGATGGCCCTTTCCGTTGTCGCGTTCGCGGGCGCGGCCTCGGCCCAGGTGCCGAATTGGAACGGCCGCTACGACGATCCGCCGCGCGGCTCCTACACCCAGTCCTGCCGCGAGATCACGGCCTTCAACGGCCAGGTCTGGGCCCGTTGCCAAACCAGCCGCGGCGGCTGGGAGTGGACCAGCGCCCGCGCGCGCGACTGCGGCGGCCAGGGTCTGGAGAACCGCGACGGTCGCCTGGAATGCGCGGGCTTCAACGGTCCGGGGCAAGGCGGCGGCTGGGGCGGCAACAACGGCGGCGGCTGGAATAATGGCGGCGGCTGGAACAACGGCGGTGGCGGTCGCCCCGGCGGCTCGCGCGACGGGGTCGTGCTGTTCGAGGATCCCAATTACCAGGGACGCGCCTTCGAGGTGAACGGCGACATGCCCGACCTCGGCGCCGTCAAGTTCAACGACAAGGCCTCGTCGATCCAGATCGGCCGCGCCGGCGGCCGCTGGGAGATCTGCGAACACGCCAACTATCAGGGCCGCTGCAGCCGCCTGGACGCCGACCAGGCCATCCTGCCCCGCGAATGGAACGACGCGATCAGCTCGATCCGTCGCGTCCGCTAGGAGGTCGCCATCATGCGCAAGATCGCCTTTCTGATCGTCTGCGGGGCCATCGCCCTGGCGGCCACGGGCGCCGTCGCCCAGGACCGCTACCAGGACCGCGACGACCGCTATGATCACCGCGACGACCGTCGCCATGACCGTTGGGACGATCGCCGTGACGGCCGCTGGGGTCCTGGGGGCGAGGTGGTGCTGTTCGAGCACGACGGCTTCCGCGGCGAGGCCCGCCCGCTGCGCGGCGACGTGCCGGACCTGTCGCGCCTCGGTTTCAACGACCGCGTCTCGTCCATGCGCATCCGGCGCGGATCGTGGGAGTTCTGCGAGCACGCCTACTATCAGGGCAAGTGCTGGCGATACGACTACGATATGGCCAGCCTGCCCAGGAAGCAGAACGACCGTTACAGCTCGGTCCGCCGGGTGCGCTGATCCTTAAGCCGCGTTGGGCTCTTGAAGCTCGGCGCGGCCCACGGTTAAGGTCCGCCGCCTTCCAAGCTGGAGCTCTGATCTATGCGTAAGTTCGTCGTCCTCGCCGCCGCCGCGGCCGCCCTGCTGGTCTCGGCCTGCAACACCATCGAAGGCGCGGGTCGCGACGTCTCGTCGGCTGGCAAGGCCGTCGCCGGCGCCGCTCGCGACGCCAAGCACTAGCCGCTAAGCGTCTTCCTCGCGCGAGGTCTCCGCGCCGATCGCCTGCTTCTCATGCGGCGCGACGGCGCTGTCCGACGCGTGACGGACGGCGTGTTCGGCCTTGGAAGCGCCAACGCCCTCGCGTGGCGGCGTTTCCGGGCCGGGATCGGGTTCGGTTGGGCGTTCTGGCGTCATGGCGCGTCTCGTCTGCAATCCAGACGATTAACGCCGCCTCCCGACAACTGTTCCAGAGACGTCCGATCAAGGACTCACGGTCCCGAACGCAGCTTCTGAAATAACGGGCGTTGACCAGAACCAGTGTACGAGCCGTCCGGATATCGTTTGCATCGCTTGATCGAGACTGATTTTAAGGGGCGCCACGTTCTACCGGCGGCAAAAATCTACAAGATCTTACAGCAAGTTTGGACATAACGTCGCCGTGCGACGGCTGGTCGCCCTTTTCCCGCCGGATCCGAAAGCGCATATGAGCGGCATGTCAGAGTTCCAGTCCTCCGCACCGCCCATGCTCGTCGGCCTTACGCGCGGCGTGCGGCATCACTGCCCCAACTGCGGCGAGGGCCGTCTGTATCGTGGTTACCTGAAGGTCGAGCCGGTGTGCGAGGCCTGCGGCCACGAACTGGGCAGCTATCCGGCCGACGACGGCCCAGCCTATTTCACCATCCTGCTGGTCGGCCATCTTGTCGTGGCCCCACTGCTGTTGTTTCCGGTGATCTGGGAGGGGCCGCCGCTGATCGTCGTGCCCGTCTGCCTGACGACGCTGGCCACCCTGACCCTGCTGCTGCTGCCGCGCGTCAAGGGCGCGGTGATCGGGGCGCTGTGGGCCATCCGCCTGCGCAAGGCCGAGGACACCCCAGCCTAGGCGGAACCAAACGGCGCGGAACCGACAAGCGCCGCCGAGAATTCCCGAAAGCAAGACCCTAGCGTCGCCGTGGTGGCGGACGCAGGCTTCAAGGACTTTCGGACCATGCTCGGCACGATCCTCATCATCATCCTGATCCTGGCTCTGATCGGCGCGCTGCCGACCTGGGGGCACAGTCGTTCGTGGGGCTATTTCCCCTCGGGCGGTCTGGGCCTGATCCTGATCATTCTCATCATCCTGGTTCTGCTCGGCCGCATCTAGCGCCTCTTTCGGAGAGCCGGGTCATCCATTCTGATGACCCGGTGGTTGCTCCGGAACGCCGTTCGCCTAAGCTCCCCTCCCAAATGGGAGGGGAGTTCACATGACGGCGACCGCCGACGCGACATCCGGAGCGCGCCTGTCGCCCGTGGCCCGCGCCAAGGCCATCCTGGGCGGCTCGGCCGGCAATCTCGTCGAATGGTACGACTGGTTCGCCTACGCCGCCTTCACCCTCTATTTCGCGCCCGCCTTCTTTCCCAAGGGCGACCAGACCGTGCAACTGCTGCAGGCGGCGGCGGTCTTCTTCCTGGGTTTCGTGGCCCGGCCCATCGGCGCCTGGCTGATGGGGATGTACGCCGACCATGCCGGCCGTCGCGCCGCGCTGTCGGCGTCCGTGGCCCTGATGTGCGGCGGGGCGCTGATCATCGCCGTCACCCCCGACTTCGGGACCATCGGCCTGTGGGCCCCAGCCATCCTCCTGTTCGCGCGCGTGCTGCAGGGCCTGTCGGTCGGCGGCGAGTATGGCGCCAGCGCCACCTATATGAGCGAGATGGCCGGCAAGACCCGCCGCGGCTTCTGGTCCAGCTTCCACTACGTGACCCTGATCGCCGGGCAGCTTATCGCGCTGGGCGTGCTGATCGTGCTGCAACGGACCCTGGGCGAGGCCGAGCTGAAGGCCTGGGGCTGGCGCATCCCGTTCGTCATCGGCGCGATCCTGGCCGTGGTGGTGTTCTGGATCCGTCGAGGCCTGGAGGAGAGCATCGCCTTCAAGCGCTCCGCTCAGCGCGAGAGCCTGTCACGCGGTCAGGTGGCCAGCGCGGCGGTCTTCCTGGCGCTGACGGTGATCGCCGGCGTCATGGGCGTCACGACTGGCCCGCTGGCCAAGCCCGGCCAGTATCTGGGCGCGTTGTTCCTGCTGGCGTTCTTCGTGTCGCTGATCGTGCCGCTGGTCCGCCGCCATCCGCGCGAGAGCCTGCTGATCATGGGCCTGACGGCGGGCGGTTCGCTGACCTTCTATGTCTACACCACCTACATGCAGAAGTTCCTGGTCAACACGGCCGGCTTCAGCAAGGGGCAGGCCTCGGAGATCAGCGCGCTCAGCATGATCGGCTTCATGCTGGCCCAGCCCCTGGCCGGCTGGCTGTCGGACCGTTTGGGCCGCAAGCCGATGTTGATCCTGGCCTTCGGCGGCGGCGCCCTGACCATCTGGCCGATCATGACCGGCATCAGCCACGTGACCTCGGTGTCGAGCGCCCTGATTCTGATCCTGGCCGGCATGGCCTTCCAGTCCTGCTACACCTCGATCAGCGCCGTGGTGAAGGCCGAGATGTTCCCGGCCGAGATCCGCGCCCTGGGCGTGGCCCTGCCCTACGCCCTGGCCAACGTCCTGTTCGGCGGCACGGCCGAGATGGTCGCCCTGGCCTTCAAGCACGAGAAGATGGAGAGCACCTTCTATCTCTATGTCGCGGCGGTGATGACGGTCGGCCTCGTCTGCTCGCTCCTCCTGAAAGACACGATGCGCCATAGTCTGATCCACGAGGATTGATCGGCGTTTTCCGACTCTCCGCGTCCAGCTAGGTTGGCGTCATGCCGTTGCTCGACATTATCGTCCTGACCGTCTTCGCCGCGTGCTGGCTGCTGTACGAGCCTCTGCTCAAGCGGCTGGGCGAAGGCGGCGGCGTGCTCAACACCGACATGACCGTCATCCGCCGCCGGTGGATGCAGGAGATGGCGGTGCGCGAGGTGGCCCTGCTGGACGGACAGCTGTTGGGCCACGCGATCAATTCGGCCAGCTTCTTCGCCTCGTCGAACCTTATCCTGATCGCCGCCGCCGCCGGGGTGCTATTCGGCGGCGACAGCGCCTGGAAGAGCGTCGAGGGCCTGGCCGTGCTGGCCAAGACCTCGCCGATGATGTTTCAGATCAAGCTGGGCCTGGTGCTGGTGGCCCTGGCGCGTGGCCTGCTCGACTTCATCTGGGCGATCCGCCAGATGAACTACTGCCTGGCCGCCATCGGCGCCGCGCCGATGTGGGCGCCGGCCGCCGTGCTGGCCGAATACGCCGAAGCCGCCGGCGGCATCCTCAACCCCGCCCTGTCGGCCTTCAACGCTGGCGTTCGCGCCTACTACTTCGCCCTGGCGGCGGCCGTGTGGCTGCTGGGGCCCGCGCCCTTCCTGGTCGCCACCGTCGGAGCCATGAGCCTGCTGCTCTGGCGCCAACGCCGCAGCCGCGCCTCGATCGCCGTGCACAAGGTTCGCCAGATTCTGGAGCGCCAGCCCGTCGTCCACGGCCCGCATCTGGCCCATCTCGACGACGCGCCGCCGGAAGATCGAATTTAGGAAGATCGCGTTCGGCAAGCGGGGCCGGAAGGCCGCTGACACCCGCGCGGCGTTCTCCTGGCCGCGCCTCCAAAGACCTCAGCCAAGCTCCTCAATCGGCAGCCCAGATGCAATAAGCCCCGCCGGCGAATCGATCACCGGCGGGGCTAATGGGAAGTCTTGTGGGTAGACAAGACATTCTTACCTCAACTTGGGCGGCTTCGCAACCGCCCTGCGGCGGGAATCTGACATTTCGTTGTGAATTCGGTACGCAACTTACGATATTGTAAGGCGAGACTGAGTTTCCCACCCGGCGGTTGGTAATATCGAACCAAAACCTCCACCAGCCAACGAAAGAAATCCGGATTTTCGTTTTACAGAGTTACCTGAAACAGCATTAATTCTTAAGGCGACAATCAAAAGCGAAACTATGAAACTCTACTTTCCATACCCCGCTAAATAAGATCAATGCAGCACGCTTTTCTGAACATTGATTACACCCAAAGCCGGGCGAAAATTTAACGATCATTCCCCGGCCAGGCGAAGCCCGTTGCGGTTTCTCGCCGGAGCGAGCGGTCCATCGCTGATCCAATAACGCCCGACTCCCGCATAGCGCGTGAATTTGAGGAACGGCGTCGCTATGGCGCTGTTTGTGGTCTCGCGTGCGGGCGACGCGGTATAGATTTCGCGACCTGATCTTTGCGGACCGTCCTTTCGCCGTTGCCCATGAAATCCCACCTGCTCGCGCTTTGGCGAAACCTTCCGGCCCCGCTCCGCCACGCGGCCCACGCGACGGTGCAGGCGCCCGGCGCTCTGACGAGGGCCGCGACCGAGGCGATCGAGAAGGAAATGGAAGCGGCCGCCGAGCGCCGCGCCGAGGCGCGCGCCCGACGACGCGCCCTGCGGCGCGACCTGCCCGCGACGCTGCCCGTGACCATCATCGGCTTCCATGGCGCCGTCCACGGCCTGGGCGAAGGCGCCCGCATGCTGGCGCGCGGGTTCGACGACGCCGGCCTGCCAACCCGGGCCGTGGACCTCTCGGCCCAGGTCGGTTTCCCGGTTGAGCTGCCCGCCGCCTTCCCCCCGCCCGCAGACGGCGAGACGGGCGTGGTCATCTCGCACATCAATCCGCCCGAGCTGCTGCGCTGGACCCGCGACACCGAAGGCCGACCGCTCGAAGGCCGCCGCCACATCGGCTACTGGGCCTGGGAGCTGGAAGACGCCCCGCAGGACTGGATACCCGCCTTCGATCTGGTCGACGAGGTCTGGACTCCCTCGGCCTTCGCCGCGAACGCCATCCGCAAGATCGCGCCACCGCGCGTCAAGGTCACGCCCGTCCCCTACCCCCTCTATCTGAACCCGCGCCCACCGGCCGACCGCGCCCGCTTTGGCCTGCCGAACGACCGTGTGGTGGTGCTCATGGCCTTCGACCTGCGCTCGACCGCCCAGCGCAAGAACCCGCCAGGCGCGCTGCGAGCCTTCCAGGAGGCCGTCAAGGCGGCCAACAGGCCCGCCCTGCTGGTCTGCAAGGTGGTCGGGGCGGATCTCTACGCCGAGACCTTCGAAACGTTGCGGCTACAGGTCGCCGACGATCCTTCGATCCGGCTGATGACCGAAAACCTGTCGGCGCAAGACATGGCGATACTGACGCGCAGCAGTGACATCGTGTTGTCCCTGCACAGGTCCGAGGGCTACGGCCTGCTGCTGGCCGAGGCCATCTGGTTGGGCAGGCCGACCCTGGCGACGGGCTGGTCGGCCAACGTCGAGTTCATGGACCCGGCCTCCAGCCGCCTGGTCGACTTCGAACTGATCCCGGTCGAGGGCGACGGCGCGATCTATCGAACGGGCCGCTGGGCCGCCGCGGACGAGACCGACGCGGCCGAAAAGCTGGCGCGCATGCTCCGTGACGACGCCTGGCGCTCAGAGCTCGCCGCCGCGACGGCGCGCAATGGCCATGTCTCGTTCGATCGTGACGCCTGGCTGGCGATGACCGCTGGGCTTTTGCCGCTCGCCTAGCCCTTGGGCGCGGTCGCGACCGGCGCGTCGTCGCTCAAGGACTTCAGGTCGTTGATCGACTCCGGCGGCTTCACCTTGTCGGCCGATACCGGCGGGGCCGGCAGATCGGAGGCCGGCGGCCGGATCGGCGTCGTATCGCCAGCCTTGGGCTTCTTCGCCGCCATCGGCAGGGAGACATGGTCGAGCGTCTGGATGATCAGCTCAGTCGGCAGCATGCCCTTGTATCGAACCTTCCTGAAGTTCCGCTTCGGATCGTACGACTGGACGCCCGGCGCCAAGTCACCGACCTCGAGCGTGCCGAGTTGGGCCAACAACTGGACGCGACCGGTATATTCGATCGCGCGGCTGCGCACGAAGTTCAGTTGAGCGTTCAGCAGTTCGGCCTGGGCGTTCAGCACCTCGATCGTGCTGCGCAGGGCGAAACGCTCTTCCTCGCGGACACCGTAAAAGGCGACCGTGTCGGCCTTCATCTCAGCCTCGATCGTCACCAGGGTCCTCCGCGCGGCGACCAGATTGTCCCAATACTGCGAGACGCTGAGCACCATGTTGCGGCGCGCGTCCTCGATCAGCAGCTTGTCGCGGTTGTTCTCCTCCAGCGACTGGCGAACGGAGGAATTCAGCTGGCCACTGCTGAACAGCGGCTGGGTCAGGGTAATGCCCGCGGTGAGCGTGTCGGTGCGAAGGGAGGGGCCAACGTTTAGGGAATTGTAAGGGCTATTTGAATAGTCGGCACGCGCGGTGACAGAGAACAGGCGTTGCGCGCGCGCTTCGGCGACGCCCAGTCGCGACGACTCCTCGGTGTAGAGCGCGGCCATCAGCGACGGATTGTTCTTTTCGGCCGTGTCGAACGCTTCGTCCAGCGTGGCGGGCAGGCCGTCGATGTCAGGCTCCGGCTCCAGTTGCTCGGGCACGTGGCCCACCAGTGACGCGTAGTTGGCGACGCTGACGTTCAGCTGAGCCTGGGCGTTGGCGACCTGGGTGCTGGCGGCCGCGAGACGGGCCTTGGCCTGCTCAACGTCGGTCAGAGTGACCAGGCGCACCGAATATTTGTCCTGGGTGTCCTGTAACTGCTTGGCCAGCCAGGACTCGGCGCCGCTACTGATCCGCAGAACTTCGCGGTCGCGGTGAACCGATACGTAGGCGCTGGTCACCCGGACCAGCAGATCCATCTCCAGGCGACGCAGGCTCTCGCGCGAAGACTTGATCTGGGCTTCGATGCCGCCGAGACGCGCCGCATAGCGACCGTTCGTATAGAGGGCCTGGCTGACCGAGAGCTGGTTGGTCTGGGCCGCCCCCTCATTGGCGGTGTCATTCGGCAACCGCGCCAACTTCTGCCGGGTATAGTTCTCCGACACCGAGGCGCTGGCCTGCAGGCCGTAGGCCGCGCGCGCCTGGGTGTAGTTCTCGTCCAGGGCGCGCATGGCCGCGCGCTGGGCCTGGATGTTCGGATTGCTCTGGTAGGCGGCGGTGATCGCGTCGGCCAAGGTCTCGGCGTGGGCGAGCTCGGCGCGACCGCTCACGGCCATGGCAAGGGCCAAGGCAATGACGGACGAACGAACGGACAGGACTTTCGACAGCACTCGCGTTTCCTAGACTTGGGCGGAACTCACCGTAACCCGGCCTTCAACCCAAAATTTGTGGCTTAATCAAGAAGACGGCGGACCGTCTCCTCCCATGTGACATTCTTGTCGCGCCAGAGATCGCGCGCGGCGCTCCCCAATGACTTAGCCCGAACCTTGTCCGACGTCATGCGATCAAGCGCCTGCGCCAGAGCCTGGGGCGTAGGCTCGGCGACCGCGCCCGTGGCGTCGCTGACGATCTCCAGCAGGCCGCCGGAGTCGGTGACGGTCAGCACGGCCTTGCCCGAAGCGAAGGCCTCCATCGTGACGTAGCCGACGCTGTCCTCGTCGAAGGGCAGGTAGGCGCAGGCCAGGGCGTCGTTGGCCCACCGCGCGATGTCGGCCCGCGGATGGAAGCCAAAGCGCAGATCGACACGGTCCTTCAGGTCCAGGTCCTCGACCAGCTTGGTCAGCCGGTCGGCATAGGCCTGGTTCTCCGGCGGACCGGCGATGACCAGGCGTGGGCCGTTCGGCAGCAGCGCCAGGGCCTCGATCAGCAGATGCTGACGCTTGCCCGCCGCCACCCGGCCGCCGGCGAAGATGTAGTCGCCATAGTCGCCGCCGGTGAACAGCTCGCCGTCGTTCAGCGGCGGGTACAGAACCTCGCTGGACACGCCGTTGAACTTCATCAGCCGGTTCTGGGTGACCGGCGAGTTGCAGTAGATCTTCTTGCACTCAGCGAAGCAGGCGTTATCGGCCGCGCGGATCGCCGCCTTCACCGCCCTGCCCGTGTCGTCGAAGTCGAGGTGGCTCTGGCCGGCCTCGGACAGGTCATAGGCCTGGCGGAACTGGTGCAGCAGCCACAGCACCTTGTCCTGGTGCGGGATCAGATAGGCCGGGAATTTCAGGCCGATCACGCGGTCGACATTGTAGAGCCGCATGCCCTTGGAGATCAGCATCTCCTCGATCAGGCGCTCGGCGGGCTCCCAGGTGAACGGTACGCGCACCAGCTCGGACTGCACGCCGGGCGTGGCGTTCAGGCGGCGGACCAGATGGTCGGCCAGCTCCTCGGCCCCGCCGCGCTGGAAGGGCGCGGCGTTGTTGACGACCAAGACCTTCATGCGAGCACCTTCATGCGGTCAGCCGATCCACGACGGTGCTCCAGTCGATCTTCATCTCGGCCAGGCGGTTCAGCGAAGCGGTCCCCATCTTGGCGACGCCCTGCTTGTCCGCGTGCAAGCGGTCGAACTGCTCGGCCAGGGCCCGAGGATCGGGCGCGCTGATCAGGCCGTTGCGGCCGTGCTCGACCAGTTCCAGCACGCCGCCGGAGTCGGTCGTCGTGATGATCGGCTTGCGGGCGTGGGCCCCTTCCAGCGACGGATAGCCGTAGCTGTCCTCGTCCTTGGGCAGGTAGGCGATGGCCAGCGCTTCCTTCAGCATCTCCGCCTTCTCGTCCTCGCTGATCCAGCGATCCTCGAGAATGACGCGGTCCTGGACGCCGAGGTCCTTGGTCATCTGCACGAGTTGGCGGCCGTATTCGGCGCTCGACGCCGTGCCGGCCAGGCGCAGTTTCACGCCCGTCTTCACGTGCTGCATGGCCTCGATCATCAACGCCTGGCGCTTGTGCGGCTCCAGGCGCGAGATGGCGACGATCTCGTCACCATAGCCCGTGTGGGTGAAGCGCTCGGGCTGGTAGATCGGCGGATACAGCGGCGTGGCGTCCAGGCCGTTGAACGTCTTCAGGCGGTCGGCCACCACCTGGGAGTTGGTGAACACCGCCCGCGCTTCCGAGATCGCCCGCGTGTCGAGGGCCCGCAGATTGTCGCGGATCGCGCGGTGATGAGCGTCGTCGGGCATGCCGCGATAGGGCGTATCCCAAAGGTCGTAGAAGGTGCGGATGTGGTGGATGAACCACAGCACCTTGTTGGGGTGATCGACCACATAGGCGGGCGGCCGGAAGCAGATCACCCGGTCGCACCATTGCGTCAGGTCCATCATCCGCCAGGTGGCGATCTGGTGCAGGATCTCGTTCGGATCATCGACGAACGGCAGATAGAACCGCTCGACCTCATGGCCGGCCTCGAGGAGCTTCTCCTCCAACCACTCGACGATGAAGCGCGCCCCGCCGTTGATGAACGGCACGATCGAGGACAGCAGGACGATGCGCATGGCCTAGACCAGCACCTGGTCCAGGGCGGCCACGACGCGGTCGATATCCGCTTCGGAGAGGCCCGCGTGGGTCGGCAGGTTCAGGCCATCGGCGCCGCAGGCCTCGGCCTGCGTCAGGTCGCCGGTCGCCAGATGGGCGTAGGGCGGCATGACGTGCATCGGATGGAACACCGGCCGGCTCTCGACGCCCAGGGCGT
This sequence comes from Caulobacter sp. GW822-FHT01G02, assembly GCF_058802865.1. Classification (NCBI taxonomy): domain Bacteria; kingdom Pseudomonadati; phylum Pseudomonadota; class Alphaproteobacteria; order Caulobacterales; family Caulobacteraceae; genus Caulobacter; species Caulobacter sp. GW822-FHT01G02. The sequence continues at coordinate 355,077 of NZ_JBXAON010000001.1, read as the reverse complement.
CCAGATCCTTGATCACCTGGTCGCGCGAAGTCGAGAGGCCCTCGCCCAGGCGTACGGTGTACATCCAGAACACATGGCGGCCGGTGTCGGCGACATACGGCTTGATCACCCGATTGCCCAGGCGGGCCAGCTTTTCCTCGTACCAGGCCACGACGCGCTCGCGGGCGGCCAGGTGATGCTCGACGCGCTCCAGCTGGGCCAGGCCGATCGCGGCCTGGATGTTAGTCATGCGGTAGTTGTAGCCGATGATCGGGAACCAGTAGCGGCGATTGGGATCCATGCCCTGGCCGCGCAGCAGGCGCATCTTGGCGGCCAGTTCATCGTCGTCCGTGGTGATCATCCCGCCTTCGCCGGTGGTGATGATCTTGTTGCCGAAGAAGCTGAAGGTCGCGCAATCGCCCAGCGAGCCGGACATCTTGCCCTTGTAGGTCGCCCCGACCGCCTCCGCCGCGTCCTCGATGACCATCAGGTTGTGCTTGCGGGCGATCTCCAGGATCGGATCCATGTCGGCCACCTGGCCGTACAGGTGGACCGGCATGATCGCCTTGGTGCGCGGCGTGATCTTGGCCTCGATCAGGGCCGGATCGACGTTGAAGGTGCGCGGGTCGTTGTCGACCAGCACCACCGTGCCGCCGCAATAGGTCACGGCGTTGCAGGAGGCGATGTAGGTCAGGCTGGGGATGATCACCTCGTCGCCCGGGCCGATGCCCATGGCCACCAGGGCCAGGTGCAGCGCCGTCGTGCCGTTGTTGCAGGTGATGGCGTGCTTGACGCCGCAATAGTCGGCGAAGGCCTTCTCGAAGTCCGTGATGAAGCGGCCGGCCGACGAGATCCACGTCGAGTCCATGCACTCCAGCACGTAGTCGCGCTCGTTGCCGTCGAGGCTGGGGGCGGCGACGGAAATCCGCGGCAGGCTGGTCAAGAACGCTCTCCTTTGATCTGGGCCGGCACGCCGATCGCCACGACCGCGTCCGGAAGGTCACGCACCACGACGCCGCCGGCGCCCAGGATCGTGTCGGCGCCGATGCGCACGCCCGGGATCACCCGCGCGCCCACGCCAAGGAAGGCCCGCTCGCCGATGGTGACGCCGCCGGCCAGGGCCGAGGCGGGCCCCAGATGGCAGGCCGCGCCGAGGTCGCAGTCGTGGTCGACGACTGCGCCCGTATTGATGATGGCCAGGTCGCCGATCCGGCTGTCGGCGTTGATCGCCACGCCCGCCATCACCGCCACGCCTTCGCCGATCCGCGCCGACGGCGAGATCACGGCCGAGGGGTGGATGGCGTTGACCAGGGTGAAGCCGAGCTCACGCGCTTTGACGCCAAGCTTCTGGCGCAGGCGGTTGGAGCCCAGCGCCACGAACAACTCGGAAAAGCCCTGCGCCTTCAGGCCGGGCAGTGCGAGGTCGTCGCCGACCACCGGAACGCCCAGCACCTCGCGCGGCGTCGAATCGGCGTCAACGATCACCGCCACGGTCTTGCCAGAGGCGCGCAGGCTCTCGATGACCACCTTGGCGTGGCCGCCGCCGCCGATGAGGACGACGCCGGCGCTCATCAGTTCCTGGACCGACGGGCGATGTCGGCCTCGACCATTTCGGCGATCAGTTCCTGCATGGAGATCTTGGGCTCCCAGCCCAGCTTTTCCTTGGCCTTGGCCGGATCGCCCAGCAGCAGCTCGACCTCGGCGGGTCGCAGGAACTTCGGATTGATGGTGACGTGATCCTGATAGTTCAGGCCGGCGGCGGCGAAGGCCACCTCGCACATCTCGCGCACCGTCCAGGTCTTGCCGGTGGCGACCACATAGTCGTCCGGCGTCTCCTGCTGCAGCATCAGCCACATGGCCTCGACATAGTCCTGGGCGTGGCCCCAGTCGCGCTTGGCGTCCAGGTTGCCCAGCTCGACCGTCTTCTGCTGGCCCAGCTTGATGGCCGCCACGGCGTCGGTGACCTTGCGGGTCACGAACTCGATGCCGCGCAGCGGGCTTTCGTGGTTGAACAGAATTCCGGCCGAGGCGTGCAGGCCGAAGCTCTCGCGATAGTTCACCGTCATCCAGTGGGCGTACATCTTGGCCACGGCGTACGGCGAGCGCGGATAGAACGGCGTCTTCTCCGACTGCACCGGATGCTGCACTAGGCCGTACATCTCCGACGACGAGGCCTGGTAGAAGCGGGCCTGGGGGCACTCCAGCCGCACGGCTTCCAGCATGTTGGTGGTCCCCAGCCCGGTGACCGAACCGGTCAGGTGCGGCTGGTCCCACGAGGCGCCGACGAAGCTCTGGGCCGCCAGGTTGTAGACCTCGTCCGGCTGCAGTCGGCGCATCAGGCGCGACAGACCGCCGGCGTCCAGCAGGTCGCCCAGTTCCAGGCGAACGTCGTCATAGACGCCGATCCAGCGCAGACGGTCGCCGATCACGTCGGCCGAGGCCGAGCGGCGCAGCATGCCGTGAACGGTGTAGCCCTTCTCCAGAAGAAGCTTGGCGAGATACGCCCCGTCCTGACCGGTCACGCCGGTGATCAACGCCGTCTTCGCCACGCTCTTGCAAACTCCAGTAACAACGAAGGGTCCTGACTACACTATTGGCGCCGATTGAAAAGCGGCGCGCGCGACATTTCCGTCGACGCGCGCCGCCCTCCGAAAGACGTTCGGAATCAGGTTGTTAAAAACCCGCGCCCTACTCCTCGCGCATGGTGGTGCGCAGGGTCTCGCGCAGCGGCGAGAAAAGGTATTGCAGCACCGTCCGCTCGCCGGTCGGCACTATGACCTGGGCCGGCATGCCGGCGGTCACCCTGTTGCGGAACTTCGGCGGCAGTTGCTTGACGTCGACGCGCACGATCCCGAGGAAATAGACCGTCTTGCCTTCCGGATCGGAGAGCCGGTCGCTGGAGATCGACTCGATCTTGCCGTTCAGGATCGGAATCTCGCGCGAGTGGAATGCCGGCAGGCGCACCTCGGTGGTCATGCCCGCATGCACATTGTCGACGTCGGTCGGCGCGAAGTGCGCCTGGATCACGAAGCCTTCGTCGTTCGGGGCGATGTCGACCAGCGGCTCGGCCGGGCGAACCACGGCGCCTTCGGTGAAGAAGTGGAGGTTCTGGGCCGTGCCGTTTACCGGCGAGACGACATTGATCCGGCGCTGCTGATCAGAGGCGACCACTTCCTTTTCCGTCACCTCGGCCAGCTTCACGCGGGTCTCGGCGATGTTCTGGCTGACCTCTTCATAGAAGGTCTGCTTGATCTGCCGAATCTTCAGCTGGGTCTCGGCCATGCCCTGCACCGACTTGGCGCGGTCGGCCACCAGGCGGCCGATCGAGCCGGAGAGGTTGGCTTGCTCGCGCTCCAGCGCCAGCAGCCGCGGCCGCGGCACCAGGCCCTTGTCGTAGATCTTGCGCAGGTCGCCCAGTTCGTCCTGGATAAAACCTAGCTGATCCTTGAGGCCCTGGGTCTGGCGATCGATGCCCTCGATCTCGCTGCGGTATTGGTCCCGCTGCGAATTCATCAGGTCGACCTGGCCCTGAAGCGTCTGACGGCGCTCCTGGAATTGCGCCTGCTCGTCGGCCAGCACGCGCGCGACGATCGGATCCGAGCGCTGACCCAGCAAATCGGCGGGGAACGCGATCGAGCCCCGCTGATCGCGCTCGGCCAGAAGCCGGGCTTCCATGGCCTTGAGCGCGACGTACTGGCTGCGCGTGATGCCGGCGGCGGCGTTGGCCTGGGTCGGATCCAGCTCGAACAGCACCTGGCCGGCCTTCACCTTGTCGCCCTCGCGAACGAGGATCTTGCGGAGGATGCCACCTTCAAGGTGCTGGATGGTCTTGCGATTGCCCTCGGCGGAGATCACGCCGTTGGCGATGACCGCGCTGTCCAGCGGCGCGAAGGCGGCCCAGCCCAGCAGACCCACGAAGGTCACCAGGATGACGCCGTAGCCGATCCTGGCCACGCCTTTGTAGTTGTCCGTCGGACGCTTGATCGTGGGAAGCTTCATCTTGTTCTTGGGCCTGCTGGGCGCGCCCGCTGGCGCGCCTCTGGGAAAAGGACGAACGACGGTTAGTGGGCGCCCTGGATCGGCGTGGGCGCCGGCGACGGCGGTTGGGGCGGCGCGGCGCCGGTCAACTTGGCCAGCATCACGTCACGCTCGCCGAAATCGGCGATGACACCCTGGTTGACCACCATGATGTAGTCGGCCTGGGACAGCAGGTTCACCTTGTGCGTCGCGAAGATCACGGTGCGCTTGGCGGCCTTGAGACGATTCATCGCCTCGGCCAGCGCTATTTCACCCAGCTGGTCGAGACTGGCGTTCGGTTCGTCGAGGACCAGAAGGGCCGGCATCCGGAACAGGGCGCGCGCCAGGGCCACGCGCTGGCGCTGGCCGCCCGACAGGGACGCTCCGCCCTCGCCGATCGGCGTGTCGTAGCCGTTGGGCAGGGTCTGGATCAGTTCATGCACGCCGGCCAGGGTCGCCGCCTCGATGACTTCCTGCGGCTGGAACTCGGTGAAGCGGGCGATGTTCTGAGCGATCGTGCCCGAGAACAGCTCGATGTCCTGCGGCAGATAGCCGATGTGGCGTCCGAGCTTTTCCGGGTCCCACTGCTTGATGTCGTAGCCGTCGAGGCGGATGACGCCCGCGGTGCAGGGCCAGACGCCGACGACGCCGCGCAGCAGCGAGGACTTGCCCGCGCCGCTGGGACCGACAATGCCGACCGAGGTGCCGGCGTCGATGCGGAAGCTGGCCTGGCGCAGGGTCGGGGTCTGCGCGCCGGGCGGCAGGATCGACGCGGCTTCGGCCGAAAGTACGCCGCGCGGGTCGGGCAGCGGCATGTGATCGCTGGTGTCGCGTTCCTCGCGCAGCATCGCTTGCAGGCGATCCCACGAGCTGCGCGCGCCCAGCAGGCCCTTCCACTGGCCCACGGCGCCTTCGATCGGGGCCAGGGCGCGGCCGACCAGGATCGAGCCGGCGATCATCGAACCGGCCGAGATCTTGCCCTGGATGGCCAGATAGGCGCCGCCGCCCAGGATCAGGGTCTGGACCACCTGGCGAAACACCTTGATGCCCGACATCACCGCGCCGCCGGCGTCGCTGGCCGAAGCCTGCCAGGCCACCTGCTCGTCGCGGCGAATGCGCCAGCGCGCCTGCAGGCCGCCCCACATGCCCATGGCCTTCATGACCTCGGCGTTGCGCAGGGTGGAGCTGGCGTCGTTCTGGGCGGCGATCGAGGCCATGGTGGCCATCTGGATCGGCTCCTTGGTGGCGCGATCGTTCATCACGGCCAAGCCAAAGATGATGATGCAGCTGATGATGGCCAGGACGCCGAAAAAGGGATGCAGCATCCACGACACGATGATGAACACCGGGGTCCAGGGCGCGTCGCAGAAGGCGATCAGGCCGCCCGTCATGAACTCGCGCACACTGTCCATGTCGCGGAACGCCTGGGCGCCCTGCCCGCGGCGATTCAGCGTCGAATCGAGCACCGCCCGGAAGATCGGATCGCGCACTAGGCCGTCGAACTTGAGTCCGCCCCGCACCAGCACCTGGGTGCGCAGCGCCTCAAGCAGGCCATAGATCACGAACAGGAAGATGCAGATCAAGGTCAGCACGACCAGCGTCGCGACGTTGCGGCTGGAGAGCACGCGATCATAGACCTGCAGCATGTACAAGGGGCTGACCAGCGCCAGGATGTTGATGAAGAAGCTGAACACCATGGCGGTGATCACCGCCGGTTTGGCGACTTCTACAGCTCGGTCTAGAGGCGTCTGAGCTGCAACGATTTTACTGGCCATGGCTTGCCTTGAAGAGTGAACGCGGGCGTGCGTCGGAACAGAAAACAACGCTTGGGCGCGGGATGATCATGTAAATGCGGCCGAACTAAGCACTACAGGCTCATACAGCAAAAACGCAACCTCCGACCTTGCGTCACCTGCGGCGGGATGGGTTTGGCGCCACGATTTGCGAAGGTCGCCTTGGCCTCCCGGCGGGTCCGTTGCGTCCTGCCGGACACGGCTGCGAGGAGAAACCATCCTGACCTCCGTCCGCCGCCACGCGCCGCGTGGCCGGGTAAGGCCGGTGTCATAGGCGAACCTCAAGCCGCGTCCAAGCCGGATCGCGCCTCAGGCGACGCCGAGAGCGCGCAGGATCGGCAGACGCTTCTCCATCGCGGTCGCGCGTTCGAACAGCTCGGCGAGGTTTTCCTCCGGCGTCGTCAGGGTGCGCCCGTCCTTCAGAAGCTGCTGCCCTTGTGAGGCCAGGAGGTCGTGTACGCCCTTGGCCCAGTCGGCCGGCGTCTTGCGGCCTTGACCGCGCATCACGAGGAACAGCTGCTCGAAGCGGTCGACAGCCACGCCCCCGCCGGTCACGGGACTGGCCAGATAACCGGTCTCCGATCGCGACCGGCTCCGATGCGCCAGGAAGGCGTTGAGTTTCTCGACGTTGGACTTGGCCTTAGAGATAGTCTTGTCGTCCTGGACCACGGTCACCGTTCCGGCGCCCGTCAGGATGGCCATCGCGGCTGCGACTTGCGGCAGGCTGAGGCCCGCCGCCTGCCCGGCCACCTCGATCTGGATGAAGGTCTTGATCTGGTGGTCGGCCAGGAAGTCCAGCAGCGGACCATAGACGTTCTGATGGAGGCTCACCTCGCCCTGCGCGGCGCTCAGGCTCAGCTTGACGTCAGCGCGGGGCGTGGTGAGCAGGAAACGCTGGCTTCGAATGAACTCGGCCTGCTCCAGCGAGGACAGGACACGGGCGCCGCGCACCCAGAGATCGCGTCGGAATTGCTGGGATGTCAGGAAGTCTCGCACCGTCTCGCGCAAGACGGGATCCTCTTGCGCCGCGACCAGCTGGATCTGCGCAGGGGTCAGGTTGATGCTGTCCTGCTGGTCGAGCAAACTCGCCGAACACGCGTAGGAAACCTTGGCCGGCTCCAGCCACTCGGACATTTCCGAGAAGTACATCGGCTTCCAGTCACGGTTCATGTACTCGTGCGCTAGGTACTGTCGATTCATCCCCTTCAGCTTGTCGAACCGGTCGGTTAGCCCCGGATTGCCCCGGATGTAGGCCGGATCGGCGGCCACAAGTTGATCCATGAAGGCGAAGGCCTCATCGATGCGTTGGGTGACCTTGGTCGATGGCGAACCCCTCAGGTCGCCGTGCTGCTTCATCAGGTGGCGCAACGGCGCGGCAGCGGACCATCCCGGCAGGGTATTGTAGCTGATGTAGAGAACGCCGCCGACGGCGAGCTTGCGGCGCACGAAGTCGACGATGATCTGGCGGTTCTCGTCGGAGATCCACGACCAGATGCCGTGCAGCGCGATGAACTCGAACTCCGGCAGGTCGTCGCGACCACAGAATTCCGCGAACGCCTGGTCATAGAGCCGCGCGTTCGAACCGCTGCGCGCCGCCAGTTCCTGGGCGTAACCGGCCTGGGCCGGATTGAAGTCGGTGCCCCACCATTGCACGCCCGGTTGGGCGGCGGCGTGGATCGCGACGGACAGCCCTTGGCCGAAACCCAGTTCGCACGCATTGCGCAGCGGCGGGGCCACCGCCCCGGCCATCGCCAGGCCGTAGTTCGTTCGAACCGGGTTGAAATCCGGATAGTAGCCGAAGGTGTAGTTGACGTCGGTGACGTAGCCGGCGTTCCAGGACATGCGCGGATTCCTTGATGAGCCTCTCGCATAGCGTGGGTTTTCGACGGTCCAAAGCCCAAAGATCACCAAAACGAAAAAGGCCCCCGGATTGCTCCGGGGGCCTTTCCCTTAGTTCAACTCAAACTTGGGAAGCGATTAGCTGCCGAAGTTGAAGTCGGTGGCGACCAGCGCGGTGCCCGGGCCGGTAACCAGCTGGACGACCATGTCGGTGCCGGCGGTGTAGGCGCCATCGTGGTTGACGTCGACAACCACGAAGTGGGTCGTCGCGGTGCCGGTGAGCTGGATGTCCAGCACGCCGCGCACCAGACCGCCGCCGTCCTTGAACAGGTTGGCAGTGCTGGTCAGGTAGGTGCCGACCGCGGCGATGTCAGCGACCGTGGCGTTGGCAACGCCCTGAGCCGAACCGACGAAGCCCGCGATCTGGGTCAGGTCGAGCTTGTCGACGCCAGCGCCGTTGAAGCCGGTGATCGTGTCCATCGTGCCCTTGTTGCCAACGCCAGCGGCGTTGGTGGCGTCGAAGGTCGAGTCGCCAGCCTTCAGGTTCACGATGTCGTTGCCGGCGCCGAGGGTGACCGCGTCGCCGCCCTTGCCCGCGTTGATCGTGCCACCAGCGCCACCGGCCGTGATCGTGTCGTTCGCAGCGGTGCCGATGATGTTCGTGATCTTCGTGGTCGAACCCGTCGCCGTCAGACCGCCGGTGTTGGCGCTGGCGTCGATGCCGATCGTGCCGCTGGTGATGGCGGCGGCGTTCACGGTGACCGTACCGTTACCCGTCACATTGACCTGCTTCAGAGCGTCGGAGCCGGCGCCGAAGGTCAGGCTGTTGGTCGAGGTCGAGGTGCCAGCCAGCGAGTTGATGTTGACCGTCTCAACGCCCGCGGCGGTGTAACCCGTCACGGTGGCGCCGCCCTTGCCGGCGGTGCCCAGGTTCAGGTTGATGACGTCCGACGTACCCGTGGCCGTGGTCAGGGTGGTGGTCAGAGCGGTCGTACCGGTCGTGGCGTTGAAGGTCGCGTTGGCGCCGATGCCCGTCAGAACGACAGTGCCGCCCGTGACGTTGATGTTGGCGAACGAGGTCAGCACGCCGACGTCGTAGTTGGCGCCGTTGATGGCGGCATTTTCGAAGCTGACGAACTGAGCCTTGTTGCCGGCAGTCACGATGCCCGCGGCGTTGAGGCCCAGGGTATCCGTACCGTCACCACCGTTGATCGTGGCGCCGGCGGTCGGAGCGTTCGACAGGACCAGGGTGTCAGCGCCGGCGCCGAGGTCGACGACGGCGGTGGCGCCCAGGGTGCCCGTCAGGGTCAGGGTGTCAGCGGCAGAGCTGCCCTTGACGCTCGTCAGAGCCGAGCTGGCCAGGGTAGCCGTCAGGCCGCCGGTCGAAGCCGAAGCGTCGACGGTCTTCAGCGCGGTGCTGCCGATGGTGCCGAGGCTCACGGCGCCAACGCCGGTGACGTTCACGGTGGCCAGGGTGTTGGCGGTCGTTTCCACGATGCCGACGCCGTCACGGGTCGAAGCGCCGTTGTTGGCGAACACGGTGTTCGAGTACGTGCCGTTCAGCGTGATGGCGCTGGTGGCGGCGACGTTCAGGGTGGCGACAGCCGAGCCGACCTTCAAGGTGCTGACGGTAGCAGCGGCCGAACCGGTGTTGCGCAGCGTCAGCGAGGTGCCGGTGCCGCCCGAGGTGTCGATCGCCAGGTTGCCGAACGTGTTCTGGGTGTTGCCCGAAACGTCGACCGAGGTGGCGCCAGCGCCCGTGATCGTCTGGGTGACGATGGTGTTGGCGGTCGGAGTGGCGTCGCCGACGGTGCCGTTCGTGGTGGTGTTCAGGGCGCCGAGGGTGACCGAACCGATGTTGGTGACGGTCAGGTTGCCCGTGCCGCCGGCCGAGATCTTGCTGACGCCCGAGAAGCCCGAAGCGTCGACCGTGATCAGGTTACCGGCGCCGGCGGCGACGGTGTTGTTGACGACGACGTTTTCAACGCTCTTCAGCGTCAGGCCCGACACCGAGGTGCCGCCCGTGATGTTGCTGACGACCGTCAGGGTGTCGGTGCCCGAACCGCCGTCGATCGAGTCGCCGAGGTTGACGGTGGTGGCCGTGGCGCCCAGGGCGTCCAGGCTGCCGACGAAGGTGTCGTCGTTGGCGGTGCCGATCAGGGCGTCCAGGCCGACCTTCAGGGCGAAGGCTTGGCCGGGGGTGCCCGGGGTGCCGCTGCCCGAAGCGCCGTAGGCAGTGAACAGGTTGATGCCGGCGGTGTTGTTGGCGGTCAGAACGCCGTCGTCAGCCAGATCCTTGATCAGGTTGTTGGCGGCGGCGGCGTACGAACCGACGCCAGCGCCGTTGTTGTACGTCGTGGCGAGGTACATGATTTCGCCAACGATCGCGGCCTTGACGGCCAGATCGAGGTCAGCGGCGCTGGTGGTGGCCGGCAGGTTGGCCTTCACGTAGCTGGTGTAGTAGGCGATCGACGAAGCGCTGGTCAGGAAGCCAACGGCCGAGTCGACATTGATGCCGGCGGCGGCGGCCGCGGCGTTGCCGATGATGATGTTGTAGGCGGCCTTAGTGGCGTCAGCGACCGACAGCGAGCCGTACGAGGCCGAGAACGAGGTCTTGGCGGCCGCGTTGCCCAGGGCCAGAGCGACCGATTGAGCGATGAAGCGGTTTTCGCCGTTCAGGTTGGCTTGAGCGCCCGTGCCGACGAAGGCGGCGTTCAGGAACTTCAGGCCGTCTTGGCTCGGCGCGACGCCGGTGAAGAAGGCGTAGGTTTCAACGCTGACGGCCGTGGTGATGTCCGAGGCCAGGTCGATGGTCTGAGCCAGCGCTTGCGCGTCGGTCAGGGTGCCAGCGGCGTTCTGGTTGGCCAGAGCGGTCAGGGTCAGGGTTTGAGCGGCGCTCGGGGCGGTGCCGGCATTGGCGTTCGCGAAGAACGTCTGCAGCTGAGTAGTCGTATAAGCCATTTGGCTTGTCTCCCAAAAAGATCCCACACCCCCCGCGACCTATTGGCACGCATGGGAGCAGCGACGGCTATAGAGCAAACGTCATACGTCGACAATAGCCGAATTCGTGGGGTACAGCATTTTTCTAACCGGTACAGCAAATTCCTATGTCGCGTTCCTTGAACCCCCGCGACGAACCGGGTATATAAGATAAGGATTTCGGACGTCGGTGATCGAGCGCGCGCACGCGCTCCGCACGGCGGACGGGGCGTGAGGTCTTTATTATGTATGGTAATCCGCAACGCCGCAGCACCTCGGAGGTGCAAGACCTCCGCCGCGAAGGGGGGCGCTGGCTGAAGGAGCGGCGCGAGGCCGTCGGCCTGTCGCAGCGCCAGCTCGCGGCCAAGGTCGGCGCCGACTATTATACCTTTATCTCACAGCTTGAGACCGGCCGCGGCCGCATTCCGCCCGATCGTTATCGGGATTGGGCGCAAGCGTTCGAGGTTCCCGAAAAGACCTTCGTCCGCGAGCTGCTGCGCTTCTACGATCCGATCACCTACGAAATCCTGTTCAGCGAAGCGTAGTTCGGTTAGTGTCGCCCTGCCGGTGGGGGCCGGCGTTGTTCTTAGGCGTGGGGAAACCACCACCGCATGACCGCTCAGGTCCTTTCGTTCTTCCAGCGCTCGCCGCGCTACGCGCCGAAGCCGGCCGACTGGACTCAGCAGGAACTGGCTGAGTTCTATCGCGTCGAGAGCGCCCTGATCCGGGCGGGCATCCGCGTCGGCACCGACCGCGGCATGAGCGACGAGAACGAACCTTGGTTCGTCTTTTATCGGTCGGACGACGGCGAGGTGGTCATCCACTTCGCGCGTATCGACGGCGAGTACATCATCGCCGGCCCCGCCTACGAAGAGATCGCTCGCGGCTTCGACTTCACGGCCCTGGTGCGCAACATGGTGTCGCGCCACCCGCTGATCCGGCGCGCGGATAGCGGCAGCAACATCTCGGTCCACCCCGCCGCCCTGCTGGTGGCCGTGGTCGGCACCGCCTTCTTCAAGACGGGCGAGGCCCGCGCCGGCGAAACCGGCGCCAGCAACGCCCAGTCGGGCCACAGCCGCCCCGTCCTGCTGTCGTCCAGCTCGAGCGCCGGCCTCAGCAACGGCGTCGCGCCGGTCGCCGCCTCGCAAGCATCGACCTACGACACCGTCCAGCTTCCCGCCAACCAGGCCGTTCTGGTGCTGGCCGCGGCTCTACTGGCGTCCGACTACAAGACCCAGACCGTGGCCATCGATCCGTCGGCGAGCGCCGCGATCACGTCGGCGGCCGCCTCGCTGGACTTCAGCGGCGTCACGCAGCCCGCCGTGGTCACTGCGGACAGCGGCCTGTCGCTGAACAACGCGCCCCACGTCACCGCCGTGGACAACACGCCCGCCCAGACCGTTTCGTCGGTGCTGTCGCTGGTGGCGATCCTTTCGACCCTGCCGCAGACCTCGACCGCGGCCGAGGCCGTCGTCGGTGAGACCAGCAAGGGCGGCCACGACCACGTCTCGGGCCTGCCCGCGCCGCCGACGGACAGCGCCAGCTGGACGATCGATGTTCGCCTGGACCTGTCTTCCGGCAGCCTGCCCTCGGTCGAGGCCGTGCAGTTGGTTCGCGCCGTCCTGGGTGACCAGGGCGACCGCAAGATCACGGTCATCGAGGTCTCCAAGCTGCCCGACGTGCTGGCCGACATCGTCGGACGCGGCCAACATTACTCGACGACGCCCGCGCCTACGGATCTTGGCGGGCCGGCCGCGCCGGAATCCCCGACCACGCCCACCTTGCCCGTCGACACCGGGGACTCGAACACGCCGATCGTCGATGTGACGCCGCCGGCCGAGACGCCGAAGCCGGAAGCTCCGGCCTATGCATCGCCGGACATGGTCAAGCAGTTCATCGACTACTTCATCGCCCACGCCCCCGTGGTCGAGATTGTGGTCAACGGCGCCGAGATCATCATCCTCGACAGCCGCGTCCTGCATAACATCAATCTGATCAGCCACCTCGACAGCATGACGTTCGATTTCGCGGACGGCAGCACGATCAGTCTGGTCGGCGATCATTCGTCGTTCCTGCACGACGGGAATCTGATCTAAACAGTCGCGGTCGCGCTCTGGTAGCGGGCGTCGCGGTTATTCGGCCGGGACTTGTCGAGAACGGCTTAGGAAAATTGACTTGAGGCCCGTACGCCTGGACATGGCGATCCGCTCCGCCATGCGTCCCCCGCAGTCCGCGACCTCGGTCGCCGACCCCGCACCGCAACCCGCCGGCCCGCCGCCGCGCCGCCGCTTCGGCTTCGCCCGGCGACTGCTGGGGCCGGTGCTGTCGCCTGTCGCCAACTATGCGCGTCGCTATCTTCAGGCCAGCGTCGAGCATGAGCTGCGCGAGACGCGCGGCCACTTGAACGCGCTATCGGCCGAGTTGCAGGCGGTCAACCTGCGGCTGGACCAGACGCACGCCCTGCTGCACATGGCGCTCAAGCAGAGCGATGAGGCCACCCGCGCGCTGTCGGCCCATCTTTCACGGCTGGAACCGCCGCTGGCGCGCTTGGAAATGCGCGGCGACCAGTTCGGGTCGGAGCTGGCTCGTCTGCCCGGCCTGTTCGGCCCGCGCTTCGACGAGCTGGAGATCAAGGCCCGACCGCTGATCCACTACGACGCCGAGTCGACCGCCATCCGCATGCGCGACGGCTACATCCTGGCCCCGACGACCCTCCCCACCTTCGTGACGATGCTGGCCAACGCCACCAGCCGTGGCCTGGAGCCCGGCACCGGCGACGTCCTGCGTCGCCTGGTCCAGCCGGGCATGGTCGTCGCCGATGTCGGCGCCAATATCGGCCTGCTTACTCTGATCATGGCGTGGGCCGCTGGCCCAGCCGGCAAGGTCATCGCCTTCGAGCCCGAGGCGATCCCGCGCGCGAACCTCGAGAAGATGCGCCACCTCAATGGCCTATCCTGGGTCGAGGTCCGCGATCAAGCCGTGGGCGCGCAGGCGGGCCAGCTGACCTTCCACGTCAGCGACATCATCGGCCACAGCTCGCTCTACGCCTTGCCCGAGACCGAGGGCTCGCGCGAAATCCAGGTCGAGGTCGTGCGCCTGGACGCCGTGGCGCAGCGCATGGACGTGGTCAAGATCGACGTCGAGGGCGCCGAGCTGGACGTGCTGGCCGGCATGTCGGGCCTGATCGCCAAGAACAAGGACCTGGCCATCATCGCCGAGTTCGGCCCCGAGCACCTCAAGCGCGTCGGCCAGACTCCGGCCCAATGGTTCAAGGCTTTCGCCGATTCCGGCTTCAAGGCCTACATCATCGATGAGGCGACGGGCGCGGCCGAGCCGACCAACGCCAAGGCCGCCGCCAAGGTGGTCTCGGCCAACATCGCCTTCGTGCGCGCCGGCGGCGACGCCGAGAAGCGTCTGCTGCGGCGCTGAGGACCTCGCCCATGAAGATCTGCTGGGTGACGCCCTTCGTCCTGCGCTCGTCGATCGGTCGCGTCGGCGCCGAGGTGTCCAAGGCCCTGGCCCAGCGAGGCCACCAGGTCGAAATCCTGCGCTGCGAGGACAAGGACGACCCGGCCGAGCCGCTGCACCCGACCGCCCTGCGCGTGCATCACTGGCGGTCCTACGACCTCTCGCGCCTGCGGACCGAGTTCGACGTGGTGGTGGTCAATATCGGCGACAACTATCCCTTCCACGCCGGCGTGTTCGCGATCCTGGACGCCGCGCCGTGCCTGGGGATCTTCCACGACTTCTATATCTACAACCTGTTCTCGGGCTGGCTGCACTACAACGGCCTTGACTATCGCCGGCACGACGCCGAGATCGTCGCGACCTATGGCGAGGCGGCCCTGCCGCACGCCGTGGCCGTCCGCTCGGGCCAGATGCTGGACATGGGCGAGATCGCCCGGCATCTGCCGATGACCGAGTGGCTGGCCGGCCGCTGCGAGGCCGCCCTGGCTCACGCCCAGTTCTACGCCCCCAAGCTGGAGGCCGTCGTCCAAGGCCCGGTCGCCGTGACGCCGCTGTGCTGCCCCGATCGCGCCACCCCGCCGGGGCCGCCGAAGGCCAAGCGCCAGCTGACGATCACCACGGTCGGGGTGATGAACCCCAACAAGCGCGTCGACGACGTGATCCGCGCCATCGGGGGCTCCGACGCCTTGAAGGCGTGCGTCTATCGCCTGGTGGGACCGATCTCTGACGCGGAGCGCGCCAAGCTGGAGGCCGCCGCCGCCGAGGTCGGGTTCGACAATCTGGTCATCGACGGCGCGGTCGACGACGACACCCTGGACCGCCGCCTCGACGAGGCCGACATCATGGTCGCCCTGCGCAAGCCGGTGCTGGAAGGCGCCTCGGGCTCGGCCTGCGAGGGCATGCTCAGCGGCCGCCCGACCGTGGTCGCCCGCGCCGGCTTCTACGGCGAGCTACCCGACGACCTGGTCTTCAAGATCGACGGCGAGATCGTGGTCGAGGAGTTGCGCGACGTGCTCGAGCGTCTGGTCGCCGATGAGGCCCTGCGCCGCGAGACCGGCAAGGCCGCCCGCGCCTGGGCGCTGGCCAACCTCAACGCCGCCCGCTACGCCGAGGCCATCGAGGGCCTGGCCCAGGCCCAGGTCACCAGCCGCCCTCTGCTGGCCGTCGGCCGCCGCATCGGCGGCGAGCTGACCGCCATGGGCTTGACCGACACCGACCCGGCCGCCGCGCGGATCGGCGCGACGCTACAGAAGCTGTTCGCGCCGCTCCCGATCTAGGCGCTCTTGCTTACCGGAGGCGCGCAATAGCGGTCGAGGAAGGCCTGGTGCTGCGGCAGCCGGGCCACCATGCCGTCGATGTTGCGCTTGAGGTCCTCCAGCGCGCCCTTCAACTGCAGAGCCGGCATCAACCGACCCATGTGGTGATAGGTCTGAGGCTGGATCCGCTGGCCCAGCAGAACCTGTAGCCAGGAGTCGACCAGGAACAGCTCTCCAGGAGCCTGGTAGACCTGAGCGCTCTGGCGGAAGAGCTCGATGCGCTGGGCCAGGCTGTCGGGGATCTCCATCTCGCGCACGCGATCCCAGAACGGGCTGTCGGTCCGCTCGGTCGCCTTGTAGTGCAGGATGATGAAGTCGCGGATCTTCTCCAGCTCGTCGTTGGCCTGGCGGTTGTAGCGATCGACCGCCGCCTGGCTGATCCCGGCGAAGGGGAACAGCTGCATCAGCCGCGTCACGCCGATCATGATCAGGTGGATCGAGGTCGACTCCAGCGGCTCGACGAAGCCGCTGGCCAAGCCCAGGGCCACGACGTTCTTGTCCCAGGTCTTGCGGCGACGGCCCGTGCGATAGCGGATCAGTCGCGGCTCGATCAGGGTCTCGCCCTCGATCTCGCCCATCAACTTCGCGCGCGCATCGTCATCGGACATGAAGTCGCTGCAGTAGACGAGGCCATTGCCGACCCGGTGTTGGAGCGGGATCTTCCAGCGCCAACCCGCCTCGTGGGCGATCGCGCGGGTATAGGGGACGGCGGGCTCGGTCGAACGGGTCTGGACCGCCAGGGCGCTGTTGGTCGGCAGCCAATGGTCCCAGTCCTCGAAGCCGGCCTTCAGGGTCTGTTCGATCAGCAGGCCGCGGAAGCCGGTGCAGTCGACGAACAGGTCGCCCTCGACCACCTCGCCGCTCTGCATGACCAGGGCCTCGACGAAGCCGTCTTCCCCGCGCTGGCGGACGCTGGCGATCTTGCCCTCGACCCGGCGCACGCCGTCGGCCTCGGCCATGCCGCGCAGGAAACGGCCGTAGAGACCGGCGTCCAGGTGGTAGGCGTAGTTCAGCGGGCTCTCCTCGCCCGTATAGAACCTGTTCTGCTCGGCCGCCTTCAGCTCAAGGCAATAGTCGCCGAGATCACCGCCGAATCCCTGGTCGCGGGCCTGCATCCAGAAGTGATGGAAGCCGCCCATCCAGGTGGATTTGCCGACCTGACCGAACGAGTGGATGTAGCGGTCACCGATCTCGCCCCAATTCTCGAACGAGATGCCCAGTTTGAAGGTCGCCTGGGTGGCGCGCATGAACTCGGCCTCGTCGATGCCGAGCAGCGCGTTGAAGGTGCGGGCCGTGGGGATCGTCGATTCCCCCACCCCGACCGTGCCGATGTCTTCGGACTCGACCAGGGTGATGTCGAGCAGCGGGCCTAGCTGCTTGGCCAGGGCCGCGGCGGCCATCCAGCCGGCGGTGCCGCCGCCCGCGATCACCACCTTGCGGATCGTCTGCTGGGTCATGACGCCCCTCCCCTCGTTCTTGTTATCGGTTCAGGCGGTCGAGCAGATAAGCCCGCAGCCGCCTGGCCTTGATCTCGTCCATCGGTCCCAGCGGTCCGCGCGCGGCCTCGGGCAAATGCGCCCCGGCGCGATCGGCGGGGCCGAACAGGTAGTAGTCGAACAGGACCTTCCAGCCCTGCTTCTCGAAGTCGGGCCGATCGCGCAGGCTCAGCAGGCCGTGCAGCAGGGTGGTCATCGGCGTGTCGACGAAGCCCGGCGAGGCGTTCCACCAGTAGTTCACCAGCACGTTGAACGGCTCCAGCGCCTCGACCTGGTGCCACCACAGGGCCGGATAGACGAGGACATCGCCGGGCTCGAGCTCGGCCACCTGGGCGCTCGCGATCGCTTCGCGGAAAAGCGGATGCCGCTCGAAGTCGGGCGTTTCGAAATCGACCAGGCTGACCACCTGGCCGCCGGGCGTCGGCTCCAAGGGTCCGGGATACAGGTTGGCGACCTGGTCTGGCGGGAACAGGGTGAAGCGCCGCCGGCCCACGGCGCAGACGGCGATATTGTTGGACATGTCGTAGTGGGCGGCGGCCGTCGTGCGGTTGCCGATCCAGATCCCGGCCATCGGCGGCTGCGGGCCGAACACCTCGGGGCCCAGGCCCAGGTCGTTGGCGGCCTTCAGGCTGGGGAAATAGGCGTCGAGATCGGTCGAGCCGACATAGACCGACGGGGCGTCATTTCGGCCCTCGACCTCTTCGAGGCGGCGCAGAAAGGTCTCCAGCGGCGCGCGCTCGGCCTTGAAGTTCATGGCCGTCCGGGTCTCGTCGTAGAAGAACCGGCCCTTGATCGACGGCTCGCCGCTATAGCCCACCACCCGGCCGCCCTGGTCGTGAGCGCGGATGTAGTCGCGCGCCGCTTGGCTGGATTCGAGGCCTGCCAGCACAAGCGGCCAATCCCGCGCCAGGCCCTTGAAGATCATCGGCGTCTGGCCGGCCAGCACGGCGTCGAACGGGATCTGGGCCGGCGTCGCGACCGTGGTCTCCAGCGTCCGGCGGGCCGTCAGGGCGGTCACGTCAGGCCAATCCCGCGGAAGAGGCGCGCTTGCGGGTCTTACGGGCGATCAGGTCCTCGATATTGCCCATCGAGGCGATCAGGGCCCAGGCCGCGCGCAGCAGGCCCGACTGGTGCAGCCGCTCCAGGTCCGTCCCGGCGACGGCCGCCAGGCGATCGGGCGCCAGGGTGAAGACGTCCGGCACGTCATAGCTGGTCTGGTCGTCCAGCTTGATCTCGATGTCGATCGGCTCGATCAGGCCCAGTTCGTCGAAGGCCGCGAACATCGGGCCGGCCACCTCCAGACCTTCGTGGATGAGGCTCAGCGTGCGGTTGACGCTCTGCAGGTAGGGCGCGACGCCGCCGGCTGGCAGAAACAGGCGCTCGCCCGCGTCACGGCTGACACGCGGGTGGTCGAGGTCGACATGGATCATCGGCCGCGGCTCGGCGCCCAGCGCGTCGCGTTGCAGGGCGATCGAGAACGGGCCGCGCCGCTGGACGGCCGGGATGTAGCGGGCGTTCCAGCCGGTCTCGTCGAGGAACAGGTTCTCGTCGCGGTCCAGGCCCAGCAGCGCCACGGCTTGATAGGCGCCAGCGTCGTCCTTGCGGATCAGGATCGGATATTCGCGCTGAGCCGCTTCGAACTCGGTCGGCAGGAGCAGCGTCTGGTTCAGGCCGTCGCCGTACGCGACGCCGTGCTCGGCGATCACCCGCAGCTCGGCGTGATCGACGTTGTTGAGAAGCACTCGGTTCATGTCGGCCAACTCATGCTCGCGAATGGCTACTTCAAAGGAAGAAAGGGGCCGCCGCAAGCGGCGACCCCTTCATCCACTTCCAGGACTTCCGGTCTAGAAGCGGTAGC
Organism: Caulobacter sp. GW822-FHT01G02; assembly: GCF_058802865.1. Taxonomy (NCBI): domain Bacteria; kingdom Pseudomonadati; phylum Pseudomonadota; class Alphaproteobacteria; order Caulobacterales; family Caulobacteraceae; genus Caulobacter; species Caulobacter sp. GW822-FHT01G02. Next base: position 336,332 of record NZ_JBXAON010000001.1, on the reverse strand, counting down.
GAGCGCCGAGCAGGAAGCGGCGATCGATTTCCTGACCGAACCACAGCTCGTTTTCGTCACGAGCATAGGTGCGCAGGTGCTCCTTGGTCAGGTTGAGGCCTTCCAGCGAGATCGCCAGCTTCGGCGTCACGTCGTAGTTGACGCTGAAGTCCACTTGGCCGAACGGCGCGACATAAACCGGGTTGCGCGAACCACCGCGGTTGGTGGCTTGCAGGAACTTGTCACGCCAGTTGTAGATCAGACGGGCCGAGATCCCGTTCTTGTCGTAGATCAGCGTGGCGTTGGCCGTGTCCGACAGACCCAGCAGCGCGAACTGATCTTGCGACGGATCCACGCCGTTATCGAAGCCGACGTCGCCGCGCACCAGCGTGTAGGCCCCGGAGACGCCGAAGCCGGTGTCGCCGAAGAAGTGCTGGGCCGCGATTTCGAAGCCGTGGATCTTGCCGGTCTTGTTGTTGATCGGCTGCGAGATCTGGAAGTTGAACAGCGGGTCGCTGCTGTTGGCCGTGATGTCGGTGGCCGCCAGGATCTGATCGACGAAGGCCTGGTCCAGGTCGCCGCCGGAGATGCGGTTGGCCTGGAACTGCGTCGTCGCCGCCGCCACCGAGCCGGTCCGCTGGATCAGGGCCGTCATGGTGAACAGGTTCACGTCGGTCTGGTTGGCGCCGATGGCCGTCAGAGCGGTCTTGGCGTCGCCTGAACGGGTGCCCGCCGCGCCCGAACTCGGGTCACGCAGGCCGAACAGGTTGCCGTTCTTGGTGCCCGTACCGACAAAGTTGTTCACCCGCTTCTCGAAGAAGCCAGCCGATATGTAGCTGCTTGGCTTGTAGTACCACTCCACCGACACATCGAAGTTGTCCGAGATCAGCGGTTCCAAATCCGGGTTGCCCGAGGAGCCGAGCGGGATGGCCCCATTGGCGACCGGACGGTTCGGCGCGCCAGCCGACTGGGAGGCGAACAGGTTGCCGTATTCCGGACGCGCGACCGTGCGGCTGAACGAGAAGCGGGTGGTCAGGTTGTCCCGCAGGTCGACGCGGAAGTCCATCGAGGGCAGCAGGTTGTTGTATTTGCCCTTGCCGGAGATCGGTTGGTAGGTGCTCGAGGTCTGCACCGTGAAGTCGTTGTCGGCGGTCCACACGATGGCGCTGGGCGTGCGCACCAGCGACGTCGAGGTGACATCCGTCCGCTCGTAGCGAATGCCGGTAACCAACTCGGCCGGGAGACCGGCCAGTTCGGCCTTCCAGGTCACTTGGCCATAGACCGACGCTATGTTTTCCTTGACGCGGTTGTTGTCCTGGCCGGTGACCCCGACAGCGTTGCCCAGAGCCGCGTAGGGCTTGGACAAGGCGTTGTAGAGGTCGATCGCGTTGGCGCGGAAGGACACGAGGCCAGCGCCCGTCTGCTTCAGATCAAACGAGTTGAACTGGCAGGCCAGGCAGAATTGCTTCACCAGGCTGCCCGCGTACTGCTGGACGTCGCGGGGCGAGGAGATGCCCCAGCTGCCCAGGTCCTGCTGGGTGTTCAGGCTGGTCTGGATCATGGTCGAAGTGCGGTAGTCAGCCCCGAAGTCGAAGCGGCTGCCGTTGTCGTCCAAGTCCCAACGACCGTCGAGTCGGACTTCCTTGACCTTCTGCTGCTGGCGTTGGGCCGAGGTGCGGGCCACCTGGCTGCCCAGGTCACCGGCGTCCAGCACGCCGTTGCCATTGCCGCGCGGCGCCGCGTCGTTGATGCTGATGGTCTGCACCGGCACCGTGCCGCTGTAATCGACGCTGTGGGCGGAGACGACCGGCGCGCCGATCGAGACCGAGGTCATGCTGGTGCCGTTCGGGGCGTCCGGACGGCTGTCGGCCTTGGAGACGTGGCCGTCCAGGGTCAGGCTGAAGCGGTCATTGACCTTCCAGTCGCCGTTGAAGCCGACCGACTTCAGCGTGTCCTTGGTGGCGCGGTACTGCTGCTCGAAGCCCATGTCCTTGGTGCCCGAAAGCGTTTCGGACAGCAGGACGGCGGTGGCGACGACGGGGTTCTTGTCGAACGTCACCTTGTCGAACGGACGATTGAACCAGTTGGTGCTGTCGTTGCGGCGTTCGAACTGCTTGTTCTGGGCGTACAGCCCGTCCACGGTGAGGGTCAGGTTCTCGACGGGACGGTACTGGACCGACATCTGGCCGTTGATGCGCTCACGCTCGCCTTGCGAGAAGTGGTAACGGCTGTCGTTCGGGATCGCGACCAGGGTCGAGCCGCTGGCCGGCGCGTTGGTGATCTGGGTCGCGCCACCATTACGGACGAAACCGTTGGCGGGATTGATGAAATCCGAATAGGTCCGGATGTTCCAGTCGTTCGAGGTGGTGCTACGGCTGGTGAAGTCGCGCTTCTGATAGCTGCCGAACGCCGAGACGCCGAACTTCTCGCTGTCATCGGCCCAGTTCAGCAGGCCCGAGACTTCCGGCGTGAACTTGTGGCCGAAGTCGTCGACCTTCTTGTCCATGCTGGTGTCGTAGACGCCCTTGACGCCGATGCTGCCCGTCAAACCGGGCTTGCCATCCAGCGGACGACGGGTCTTGACGTTGATCGTGGCGCCGATGCCGCCCGTCGGAATGGCCGCGCGGCCGGTCTTGTAGACCTCCAGCGTGGTCACACCTTCCGAAGCCAGGTTCGAGAAGTCGAATGAGCGGCTGGTGCCCGACGCGAAGTCGGCCGACTGGTCGCCACCGACCGTGGCGACCTTGGCGGTGGGCATCGAGCGGCCGTTCAGAGTCACCAGGTTGAAGCTGGGACCAAAGCCGCGGACCGTGACCTGCGAGCCTTCGCCGTTGGTGCGGTCGATGGACACGCCGGTGATCCGCTGCAGGGATTCGGCGAGGTTGGTGTCCGGGAACTTGCCGATATCCTCGGCGGAGATGGCGTCGACGACGCCGCTGTTGTTGCGCTTGATCGCGATCGACCGTTCGAGCGAAGCGCGGATGCCGGTGACGACGATTTCGTCGACGGCGGTGTTTTCTTGGGTCTGCTGAGCCAGCGCTGAGCTGGCGAACATGGCCGCCGTGATGGCGACGCAAGAGGCAGACGCGTGCAAGCGACGAAGCCGCTTCATAGGCCGTTCCCCCTAATTAGCCCCTGTGGGGCGCTGTTTTTGTTACGCGCCGGAAGCATTTCCGACTGCTCTTCCCGTCCCGCGAGCCCTGGAGAAACAACCAACGCACGAGGTACTAGTTAGCGGTAACATCGGTCGCGGACCGTCGCAATGGCAAAATGACAGCGCTGGCAAGATTTTTTCAAGCCCGTTTGAGCCGGTTTTTATGACCACTGAATTGGACAATTCCCGCCGTTTCGGAAGGCTGGCGACACGACGGATCCTGGCCTTCGCGCCCTGGTTGCTCACTATTTCAGGATGGTAACCGGTGTCCCGCGGACAAATCGGCGGCTGGAGCGTGGCGGCAGAAAGTGTGAGCGGTTTCGGCGCCCGCCACGCTCTAAATGTTTGAGGCAGAGCCGGTTTTTCCGTTTCCGATGGTCCACCGGAGACGGACAGGCTCTACAGCCGCATGCGGATTCCGAAACCGAACGAGCGCCCCGAGCGGCCGATCTGCAGCGGACGGTCGCGCTGGCCCTCGTAGGCGGCCTCGACCGTGTCGGTCAGGTTGCTGGCCTCGACGTACAGCGAGACGCGGGGGCTCAGGTCGTAGGAACCGGCCGCGTCGAGATAGCCGGCGCTGGCGACCACGAAGCTGGACACCCCTCCCCCCTGCATGTCGGCCTCGGAGCCGAACGGCGAGCGCCAGGTCCAAGAGAGGTGGGCGTGCAAGGGGCCGCGCTCGACGAAGGGACTGATCGACCAGGACAGGCGCGAGACGCCGTTCAGCCGGCCGCGCCGGCCCTGGTCGTCGCGGCTGGCGGCGTCGACCCAGGTGGCGCTGGTCCAGACCCCGATCCCGTGGGCGAAGCGCCGGCTGAAGGCGGCCTCGAGGCCGGTCACCTTGGCCTTGCCCGCGTTGCGCGGCCTGGACATTGTCACCGTGGCCACGACCGGCGGCCCCGCGCGGGTGGCGAAGGTCAGGCGCTCGGGCCGGGCCGAGACGACGATGAAGTCGTCGATGGTCTTGTGGAACAGCGCCAGGCTGACACCGCCGAAGTCCTCGAACTCTCGCTCCAATGAGAGGTCGTAGTTGGTGGCCAGGTACGGCTTCAGCTCCGGATTGCCGCCGATGCCGGAGAACAGGGTCCCCGGCGAAGGATGGTCGATCTCCGCCTGGCCGCGCTGGTAGAGGATCGAGACGAGGCTGCTGGCGGGGACCGTGGCCGAGCGCAGGTCCGCCAGGGACGGCCGGGTGATGCTGCGCGAGGCCGCCAGACGCAGCCGCCAGTGCTCGTCGAGCGCGATCGCGAGGTTGGCGCTGGGCAGGGCAACGGCGTGGGCGCCCGTATAGCGGACCGGCTTGACGTCCATGGAGCCCGTCGTGGAGACGCCCAGCAGCGTGCCGGTCACCTCCGTTCGGGTCCGGGCGGTCCGCAAGCCGACATTGCCCGTGGCCGGGAGGCCCAGGACGCTCGTGGCGAAGTCCAGGCGACCGTAGGCGGCCTTGATGCGCTCGCCGACCTTGTAGGAACCCTGCAGATCCGCGCCGGTCGGGACCAGATCCTCGGCGTCGACGATCACCCGGTCGGCCTCGCCCGGCAGCACGAAGCCGGCGCGGAAGGCGGTGAAGTCGGCCGACGTCCAGGCCGGCGGTCGCGCGGCGATCAGCCGGTCGAAGGCCTCGCCGGGCGTGCCGATATCGAAGAAGCCGGCGTCGACGACCGTCCCGGCCCGCGGCGCGGCCTCGCGGTCGCGGCGCTGGAAGTCGCGCCCCCGATCGGTGATCTGCCCGCCCAGGCGCAGGCGCTCGAACCGCAGGGGTCCCAGCGTCCAGTCGACCGACCGCTCGGCGGCCACCAGTCCGGTGACGTCGTGGTCCTCCACGTGGGTGGCGCGGACGCCGTAGCGCGAGAAGGTCAGTTGGGCGGGATCGGTCAGGTCGAACGACGTCGACAACAGCGGCGTCTCGCGGCGCGCGATCAGGTCGGGCCCCAGGTCGAAGCCGTAGGAGACGCCCAACGGGCTGACCGCGCCGATCCTCTGCAGCGGCGTGTCGAGGTTGGAACGGGCGCTGGACAGGCTGAGGCGTGGCTCCAGGGTCCACCCGCCGGCGTCGGCCTTCATGGCCAGGCTCAAGGAGACGTTCTCGTGAACCTGGTCGGAGACTTCCAGGTTGTTGCCGATCTCGCCGGCGGCGATGCGGCCGCCGAGCAGGGTGCGGCCCTCGATCCGCGCGTCGCCCGCCGCCAGGGCCTGGGCCGCGTAGTCGCCGATCCCATAGACGATGCGGTCCTCGCGGATGCTGTTGTCGAAACGCGAGGCCAGGGTGTCGAGATAGAGCGTGACGCTCGGCGCGACCCGCCACTCGGCCCCGGCGAAGGCCGTGGTCCGCGCGCGCTGCTCCTGCTCGATCGTGGTTCGGATATCCTCGGGAACGGTCAGCGACGCGCCGTTGATTACAAGGTCGCGATAGCGCGAGATCTGAAAGCGGTCGTACTGGACCTCGCGCCGCTCGGTGGAGACGCCGGCGACCACGCCCAGCCGACCGTCGGCCCGCCGCCAGCGGCCGGAGATGGCGACGTCCGGCGACACGGCGTCCGAACGCAGCTCGGCGTGGGCGTCGGCGCGGATCGACAGGTACGACGCCCCCTCCAGCCCGCGCACCGTGCGGATGTCGATGTTCGAGCCGATGCCGCCGTCCACCAGATCCGCCGTCGCCGACTTGGCCACCACCGCACCCGCCAGCAGGTCGGCCGAGAGGGCGCGGAACCGGAACTGCCGGCCGCTCTGGGTGGAGTTGCGGATGTTCTCGTTGAACGCCACCGGCGCGCCGTTCAGGGTCACCGACTGGAACAGCGGCCCCAGGCCCCGGACGCTGACGAACTGGCCCTCGCCCACCTCGCGCTCGATGGCCACGCCGGGCACCCGCTGCAGGGCCTCGGCGAGGTTGGCTGCCGGCAGTTCGCCGATGCGGCCGGCCGAGACGGCGTCGACGATGGCGTCGGCGCGCCGCTTCTGGAGCAGGGAGTCCTCGATGCCGGCCACGAAGGCGGCGGTGATCGTGACCGCGTCCAGGTCCACCGGCGCTTCGGGAGCCGGCGCGACGCGAGGCGGCGCGGGCGTCGCCTCGGCCCAGACCCGCACCGAGGCGTGGTCGGCGATCTCATAGCGCAGGCCCGTGCCCGCCAGCAGGCGTTTCAGCGCCTCGCGCCATGACATGGTCCCGGAGACGGCGTTGGCGCGGTACGCGCGTCCCGGCTCGGTCGACAGAGCGAAGGCGCAGCCGGCCTTCAGGCACAGGGTCATCAGGGCGGCGCGGGCGTCCTGGGCGGGGATGTCGAAGCGCGGCGCGGGCCCTTGCGCGAACGCCGGCGCGGCCGCGGCCAGCGCCGCGATCGTCAGGGCGGGCACGCGACGGAAGGACATGCGGCGACTGGTGAAAACCCCCGGCGCTGCTGGGCGCCCAGGGTCTGGTACCGCCGCTTCGTGACAGACTTGCGAAGAGCCTGCCCTGATCGGCTTGTTCAAGCCGAGCAGGATAAGCAGGCTCGCCCAAAAGAACCGGCCTGCTCGCGAGAAGGCCCTATCTCGCGGTGGCGACAACCTCGTCCGGACCGGTGCGCTTCAGCATCACCGGCAGCACCTTGGCGGCGCGGTCGATCACCGTCCCGCGGCCGTCCAGCGGCAGCATGGCGGTGACACGCTGGCGACCCAGGGCCGGGTCGGCCAGGCGGATCCTGGCGTCGGTGTAGCGGTCCAGTTCGGCCAGCACCTCGGACAGCGCCGCGTCCTGGAACACCAGCCGGCGCTGGCGCCAGGCGACGGCGGTCGCCGGGTCGATCCGGGCCTCGCGCCGCACCGCGCCGCCGGCCTGGTAGGTGACCTGGTCGCCGGGGACGAGACGGACGGGCTCGGCCGAGAGTCGGGGCTGCGAAACCTCGACCGAGCCCTCCAGCAGCTCCACCCGGGCACGGCCGTCGCGGAGGCTCGTGGCGAAGTGGGTGCCGGTGACGATGACTTGCCGGTCGACCAGGGCCACCTGGAACGGGTGGACCTTGTCGTGGGCGACCGCGAAATAGGCCGCGCCCCTGTCCAGGGCGAGGCGACGGACCTTGCCGTCGACCTTGGCGCGCAGGGTGGTGGCGGTATCCAGCGTGACGACCGAGCCGTCGGCCAGGGTCACGTCGCGGATCTCGCCGACGGCGGTCGTGTAGGTCGCGGCGCCGGCCAGCGGATCCCGCAGGCGCGTGACCAGCGTCGGCGCGATCGCCACGGCCAGCACGGTGGCGACGAGACCGCCAGCCAGGGCGACGGGCGTCCAGCCGGGCTTTTTCGGACGACGCGCGACCATCGGCGCCGGTGGGATCAGGTTCAGCTCGCCGACGAGTTCGGCCCGCAGGTCGCGCGTGTCGCGCAGCAGACCCTTGGCGTCCTGATAGTCGGCGAGGTTCTTCGGATCGACCGCCAGCCAGCGCTCGAAGGCCGCCAAGGTCGAGCGCGGCGCATCGGGACGGCCCAGGCGCACGACCCAGTCCTCCGCGGTGCGCGGCTTGGCTTCGAACAGGCTGGCGAGACAATCGAGCATCTTGGCGGTTAGGCCTTCCCAATGAGCAGCGTGGACCGGTCTTGCCCGGGGCCCATCTTCACAACGATCCACAAGCGCGACACCTCAGGTCCCCCGCGCGGCTTTCAGCCGACGTAGCGCCTCGGCCAGGTGCTTTTCCACCATGCTGACCGAGACGCCGAGGCGGTCGGCGATCTGGCGGTAGCTGAGGTCCTCGAAGCGATGCAGCAGGAAGGCGTCGCGGCAGCGGGGCGGCAGCTCGCGGATGGCGGCGGCGACGCCGGCCAGGTCCTGGCGGGCGATCGAGCGGCGGTCGGCGGCCGGGTCCTCGCTGGGCGCGTTCTCCCAGGCCGCGGTCGTGTCGTCGGTATCGAGCCACAAGGTGCGGGCCCGCTCGCGGCCGGCCTGCTTCCAGTGGTCCTTCAGAAGGTTCTTGGCGATGGCGAACAGCAGCGGCCGGCTGTCGGCCTGGCCGATCGCGTGGCCGGCGCGATGGAAGCGGGCGAAGGTCTCCTGGACGATATCCTCGGCGTCTTCCAGCGACTGGCCGCGCCGCTGGAGAAACAGCACCAGTTCGGCGCGCAGCCCCGTCATGCCGCTTCCCCAATCACGCCCCTTGGGCGGACGCGCCGAAGCGCTCCCCCCGGCGAAGGGGGGAGCGCGCCCGGTGATGGCGTCCAGCGGGCTCAGAAGTTCATCCGCAGGCCGAGCGAGAAGCGCCGTCCCGACTTCTCGTACATGGTCGGGAACGACGGATCCATGGTGTAGCCCTTGGTGACCTCGTCGGTGACGTTGATCCCCTCCAGGCTCAGTTGGATGCGCTCGTTGACGTTGTAGCTGACCGAGATGTCGGTCTGGCCGTAGCCCGAACGCCAGATCGGATACATCTCGTAGCCGATGCCTTCGACGTACTTGCCCTTGTAGTTATAGGACACGCGGGCCTGGAACTTGTCGTTCTCGTAGTAGAGCGTGAGGTTGTAGGCCTTGTCGGCCAGGCCCACCGGCGGGGTCGGGACGCCGATGATCGACTGGCCGCTCAGCGAGCTGTCCAGGATCGTGTAGTTGGCGTTGACGCCGAAGCCCTTGGCCGGCTCCCACAGCAGGCCGAACGGCACGATGGCCACCAGTTCGACGCCGTCGACATTGTACGAGCCCGCGGCGTTGATCGGCTGGTAGACATCGAAGTCGTAGACGCCGTCGACCGTGCCGTTGGCGTTGTACTTGGTGACGCCCTTGACCGTGCCCGTCAGGGCCTGGCGGACGACACCCTCGATCTTCTTCTTGAAGTACGAGACGGCCAGCAGGCCGCCTTCCGGCAGGTACTTCTCGAGGCCGACTTCATATTGCTCGGCGAAGGTCGGTTTCAGGTTCGGGTTGCCGTCGGTGAAGCGGAACGAGTTCCAGCTGGCCGTGCGCTTGTAGGCCAGATCCGTCAGGGCCGGACGCATCAGGGTCTTCGACGCCGCGCCGCGCAGCACGATGCTGTCGGTGATGTCGGCGGTGAAGTTCACGCTGGGCAGCAGCTTGTTGTAGCTGCCGTCGCTGGACACCGGCGCGGGGGTATAGGTCGTGCCGCCGGTCGAGGTCTGAACCTGGTGGTAACCCGACGAGGTGATCGAGGTGTCGACGTAGCGAACGCCGCCGTTCACCGCCACCGGCACGGGGCCGACGTCGAAGCCCAGGTCGGCCATGGCGTACAGGCTCGTGACCTTCTCATCGACCTTGTAGTAGTCGCCCGGCGTGAACGGCGTGGTGAAGCCGGCGTAGCGGAAGGTCTTGCGCGCGTAGTCGTTGGAGATCTGGCTCCAGGTGATGTCGCGGACCGTGTAGTCGCCGCCCGGCACCAGATCGCCGATCGGGGTCAGCGTGCTGTCGGCCATGGTGCGGGTGTTGAGCCAGGCGGTGCTGCCCGGACCCGGTCCCTGGATGTTCAGCGCGCCGTAGCGGCGCTCCTTGGACTTGTCGGTGTAGCGGGCGCCGACCTGGATGGTCTTCAGCGCCGGGAAGAAGCCGATCGAGAACTCTTTCGTGTAGTCGGCCTGGGCCGCGTACTTGTCGTCGGTGATCTTCTCGAGAGACGTCTCATAGGCCTCGAACAGGTACTTCGACGGCGAATTGTACATGTCGATCGAGGCCGGATTGGCGCTCTTGATCGTCTCGCCGCCGGTGGCCGTCCAGCGGGTGCGCGACGGGGCGTAGGCCACGTGCTTCAGGTTCGAATAGTCGAGCGTCTTCTTGGCGCCCGAATAGCCGGCCAGGGCGTGCAGCTTCCAGGTCTCGCCGCGCCAGTTCAGGTCCGTGCCGAACTGGGCGTAGTCGGTCTTGTTGATCTGCTCCTTGCTGAGCATCTCGTGCTGGGTCGCGGTGTACGAGACGTCGCGCAGCACGACCATGTTGTAGTCGGCCAGGGTGGTCTTGTCGTAGCTGTGGATGGTCTCCAGCGTGCTCTTGCTCGAGGCCGAATAGGCGGCCGCGTCGTACTGGTCCTCGGTGGCGTCATAGCCGCCCAGCATCAGGTCGAAGGCGATGTCGAAATTCGCCGAGGGCTTGTACTGCAGCGAAGCGGTGCCGCCCCACTGGTCCTGGGTGTTCAGGTAGGCGCGGTCGCCGACCTTGTCCTGGAAGATGATGCGGCCGGTCTCGTTGCGATTGGTGTTGCTCTTGACGACGACGCCGGCGTCGCGGGCCAGGACGGCGGCGGCCTGCGAGGCGCGCGTGCCGCCGGCTTCCAGGAAGCGGAACATCGGGCGGAAGTTGATGCCCGAGTTGGAGTCGGTGCGGTTCGTGCGGCGCGCGGCCGAGAACGACACCAGGCCGCCCCAGTTCCCCCACGTATCGCTGGCCAGGAAGGCGACCTTCGGGTCGGTCTTCTTGGAGATCGAGTTGTAGGCGCCTTCGGTCGAGGCGATCAGCTTGCGGCCGCTGTAGTCGAACGGGCGGGCCGTCGAGATGTAGATCGAACCGGCGATGCCGCCTTCCTCGTCCGAGGCGCGCGGCGACTTCTGCACGGTCACCTGCTGGATGACTTCCGAGGCGAAGATGTCGAACTCGACGTCGCGGCCGCCGCTGCCCGAGGCCGTGGCCAGGTTGTTGATGGTGACGAAGGTGAACTCGCTGGGCAGGCCACGGACGCTGACCCGGCCGCCGAGGCCCTTGTTGCGCTCGATGGTCACGCCAGGCATGCGCTGCAGCGCCTCGGCCAGGTTCTGCTCGGGGAAGTTGGCGACATCGGTGGCCACGATCGAGTCCGAGAAGCCGATCGTCTCGCGCTTCATGTCCACGGCCTTTTCCAGGCTGCGGCGATAGCTGCCGGTGACGACGATCTCTTCGACCTGTGCGTTCTCGGCGGTCGCGGCGGCCACGGCCTGGGCTTGGGCGCCCGTCGCCGAGAACAGGCCGATGGCGGCGCAGCTGGTCATCAGCCAGGCCAGGTGGCGCGCACGGCCGCCGTTCGTGTTCAGTCCGATCATCCGCTCAATCCCCGAGGTGTTGTTGCGACGGCGGGAGGACCGAACACACTGGTTCGGCCCACGCCCCCGACGGCTTCAACGACGGCCCCGGACGCCCCCTCAGCGGCGAGATGTTGATTTCATCAAAACTTCACGGCCGGGCGGGTGAGGCGCTCTTCGCCCCGCCTTGGGAGAGGATCGCGTCCAGCTCGGCGCGGGCCGCTTCCATGTCGCGGCGGAAGTACGGCGAGACGTGTTCCGCGCCGTAGATCGTCGCCCCCGACTGCATGCCGGCCTCCGTGGCGCTGACGCTGTGCGAGCCACAGATCCAGCGGCTTTCGGCGTAGTCGCGGCCCCGGGCGTACAGCGCGTCGGCGCGGCTGGGGGCGAGTTCGGCCAGGATCATCGCCACGTGCATGCCGAACGCCGAGTGGCCCGACGGATAGTCCGGATTGCCGGCCAGGTGATCGCTCTTGGCCTCGCAGATCGGCGCGTCGGTCTTGCCGATGTAGGGACGCTTGGTCCCCCAGTGGGTCTTGGCGACGCCAACCACCGAGCGGTCTTCGCCGGCGCGTTCCAGCAGAGCGGCGAGGATTGGGGCCTGGGTCGGGTCGATCGTGACGCCCAACGCCTCGGAGAAGTGCTTCCAGGTCGTGCCGTCGACATCGTCGGTGGCCCGCTTCCAGCGCGCGGAGCCCTTCAGGCTTCGGCTCTGGTCGAAGATCGCCGCGTCGGCGATGGCGCGGGGCGAGCCGGCGGCCGGCGGGGCGGCCAGGATCTTGGTCAGGTCCGGGCGCTGGGCGGGGTCCAGATAGCCCTGGACCGGCGCGCCGGCCACGCTCTCGAACGGCGCGGCGCAGCCCTTGGCCATGCGAACGGGGTTGCAGGTCGCCGCCTCGCCGCCGGTCAGGCGCACGGTGTAGCCGCCGGCGAAGCGCGGGTCGGCCCACAGGTAGTCCGTCGAGACATATTGCGCGCCGCTGGAGAACGCGGCGCTGCGCATCGCGACGTCGTTCTTGCGGGCCTGGACGGTGTCGGCGTCGGCGCGGGTGCGGACGATGAAGCCGGCCTTCACGGCGGCGGCGATGCGGGCCCGGTCGCCGACCGGATCGTTGAGGGTCAGATAGGCGGCGGCCGGCGAGGCTTCGTCGGTGTTGACGAACATCGCCCGGCCTTCCAGCGACTTGCGGGCTCCGCGATAGGCCGCGACCTTCTCCGGGCCCTCGTCGAGGGCGAAGAACACCTTGCCGCGCGCCGCGCTCAGCGCCGGCCAGCCGTCGGCCAGCACCGCCTCGCGCAGGGTGGCGCGCTTGCCTTGGACCTGGTCTGGGGTGATCAGTTCGGCGTCGGCGAACACCGACCGGATCTCGGCGTCGAGGGCGTCGAAGGCTTTCTCGTCATACGGCAGGGCCGCGACGCCGCCGGGGAAGCTGGACGGGCCGTCCTTGGCGTTCAGCAGGATCAGGATCGGCGCGTGATCCGGGTGGGCCTTCGACCAGGCGCGGACCTCCGTCAGGCACACGACGAAGGTCGGACAGGTCGTGCGGAAATCGACGTCCTGCATGTGCAGGACCTTGTAGCCCGGCTTGGCCATGGCCGCCGCCCAGGCCGGAGCCGGGACGACGCCCTTGCCGAAGGCGGTAGCCGGCTTGGCGAAGCGACCGCCGTCGGGATCGCGCACCACGTCCAGCTCCAGCTGACGGGCGCCGGCGTCCAGTTCCTCCGCCAGCGGACGATGGCTGTAGTCGAGCCCCAAGGCCCCCTGCCCGGCCGCCGCCAGCATGGCCGTCATCTCGTCGGCCGGAATCGCGGCCTTGTAGGAATTGTGCGTGCCGACCGCGAGGATATCGTTCATCCGCGCCGCCTGGGCGCTGGGTTCGGCGGCCATCAGGGCCAGCAGCAGGCTCAGCATCGTCATCTCCCGGTACAGGTCGAAGCGGAGCCGTAATGCGGTTTTGTGACAGTCGTGCGCGAGCGGCCAGGTCCAGGCCCGATCTTCAGTCGCCGAGTTTCAGGCGGGTTCGTTCAAAAGGCGACACGACCCGCCGAGCCGTCGAACGCGTCGCTCCGTAGCCTGAGCACGCCTAATTCGTCGCGGCGGACGATAGCGTTTTTGGAAACGGTGACTTTCCACCATTTCCATTTATGCGGCGATGCGTCGCGGCCAGAGTGAGCTTGTCAGAACAACGGGGCGGCCGGGAACGGTCCTCCACCCAACGCAAAAGGACATCCATGACCCTCATCGCCACGCCCACCGCCGGCCCGCAACTGCTGACCCCGACCGACCACACCCTGATCATGATCGACTACCAGTCGCAGATGGCCTTCGCGACCCACTCGATCTCGGCCACCGAGCTGCGCACCAACGCCGCCCTGGTCGCCCGCGCCGCCGCCGGCTTCGGCGCCTCGACCATCCTGACCACGGTCGCCGAGAAGAGCTTCTCGGGTCCGATGTTCGACGAGATCAAGGACGCCTTCCCGGGCGTCGCCGCGCTCGACCGCACGTCGATGAACACCTGGGAAGACGCAGCCGTCATCGCCAAGGTCAATGAGATCGGCAAGCCGCGCATCGTGCTGGCCGGCCTGTGGACCAGCGTCTGCATCGTCGGCCCGGCTCTGTCGGCCATCGCCCAGGGCTTCGAGGTCTATGTCATCGCCGACGCCTGCGGCGACGTCTCGGCCGAGGCTCACGACCGCGCGATGGACCGCATGGTCCAGGCCGGCGCCCGCCCGATGACCTCGCTGCAGTACCTGCTGGAGCTGCAACGCGACTGGGCCCGCTCGGAAACCTACGACCTGACCACCGGCATCGCCCGCACCTACGGCGGCGCGTATGGCCTGGGCATCATCTACGCCAGGGCCATGTTCGGCGCGTCGGAAGGCCACGCCACCGCCGCCTGACGCCTCTCCTCGGGGCGGGATCCCAAGGTCCCGCCCCACTTCAGTTCACGGAGCGTCGGCGATGAAGCCCTACCTGCTGTCCCTCGGCGCCGGCTTGCTCGTCGGCGTGATCTACTCGCTGCTCGGGGTGCGCTCGCCGGCCCCGCCGGCCATCGCCCTGCTGGGCCTGATGGGCATGCTGCTGGGCGAACAGGCGGTCCCGATCGCCAAGCGCCTGATGACCAAGGCTCCCGTCGTGGCCTACCTGAAGACCCCCGAATGCGCCGGCCAGGTGCTGGGCCCTCAGGCCATCGCCAGTGATGGCCCCGATCCGCAAAAGGATCAGGCATGACCCTCGCCTCTCGCCCCCTCGATCGTCGTCAAGCCGTCGCCCTGGGCGCGGCCTTCCTGTCCAGTTCCGCTTTCGCCCAGCCTCGGAGGCCCGGCCCCATGACCGATCTGCTGCTCATCAACGGCAAGTTCACGACCCTGGATCGTAACAATCCGCGCGCTGACGCCGCCCTGGTCCGCGACGGCAAGTTCGCCGCCGTCGGCGAGGAGGGCGAGGTCCGCGCCGCCGCCGGTCCGAACCCGACGATCATCGACCTGAAAGGCCGTCGGGTGATCCCGGGCCTGATCGACAGCCACATGCACATCATCCGCGGCGGGCTGAACTACAACATGGAGCTGCGCTGGGACGGCGTGCCGACCCTGGCCGACGCCATGGCCATGCTGAAGAAGCAGGCCGCCAACACCCCGCCGCCGCAATGGGTGCGGGTGGTCGGCGGCTTCACCGAGCATCAGTTCGTCGAGAAGCGCCTGCCGACCCTGGACGAGATCAACGCCGCCGCGCCCGAGACGCCGGTGTTCATCCTGCACCTCTACGACCGCGCCCTGCTCAACCGCGCCGCCCTGCGCGCCGTCGGCTACACCAAGGACACGCCCAACCCGCCGGGCGGCGAGATCCAGCGCGACGCCTCGGGCGAGCCGACGGGCCTGCTGCTGGCCCAGCCCAACGCCACGATCCTCTACGCCACCCTGGCGAAAGGCCCGAAGCTGCCGCCCGAATACCAGCTGAACTCCACGCGCCACTTTATGCGCGAGATGAACCGCCTGGGCGTGACCGGGGTGATCGACGCCGGCGGCGGCTTCCAGAACTATCCCGACGACTATGAGATCATCGAGAAGCTGCACGCCGACGACCAGCTGACCCTGCGCATCAGCTACAACCTGTTCACCCAGAAGCCCAAGGCCGAGCTGTCGGACTTCCAGTCGTGGTCCAAGCAGGTCAGACCGGGCCAGGGCGACGACACGTACCGCCACAACGGCGCGGGCGAGATGCTGGTCTACAGCGCCGCCGACTTCGAGGACTTCCGCGTCGAGCGTCCCGAGATGCCGGCCAACATGGAGACCGACCTGGAGCCGGTGATCCGCCACCTGGTCGAGAACCGCTGGCCCTGGCGCCTGCACGCCACCTATGACGAGACCATCACGCGGGCGCTGGACGTCTACGAGAAGGTCAATCGGGACATGCCTTTTGGCGGCCTGCACTGGTTCTTCGACCACGCCGAGACGATCAGCGACCGCAACATCGACCGCATCGCGGCTCTGGGCGGCGGCATCGCCGTGCAGCACCGGATGGCGTTCCAGGGCGAGTACTTCATGGAGCGCTACGGAGCCAAGGCCGCCGAGGCCACGCCGCCGATCGGCAAGATGCTGAAGGCCGGCATCCCGGTCGGGGCCGGCACCGACGCCACCCGCGTCGCCAGCTACAATCCCTGGGTCTCGCTGAACTGGCTGGTGACCGGCAAGACGGTGGGCGGCACGCGGCTCTACCCGCCGGCCAACCGCGTCGACCGCGAGGAGGCGCTGCGCCTCTGGACCACCGCCAACACCTGGTTCTCGAACGAGGAAGGCAAGAAGGGCCAGATCGCCGTCGGTCAGCTGGCGGACCTCGCCGTGCTGGCCGACGACTACATGACGGTCCCGGAAGATGAGATCCCGCACCTGTCCTCGGTGCTGACCCTGCTGGGCGGCAAGGTCGTCCATGGCCAGGGCGAGTACGACAAGCTGGCGCCGGTGCTGCCGCCGCCGATGCCGGACTGGTCGCCGGTGCGGACCTTTGGCGGCTATCAGGACCGCTCGCGCGGCCACGCCCGAGCCCTGGCCAGCGCGTGCGGCTGCGCCAGCAGCTGCAACGTCCACGGCCACGACCACGCTTCGGCCTATACCCGCGAGGCGCCGACCAGCGATGCGCGCTCCTTCTGGGGCGCCATGGGCTGCGGCTGCTGGGCGGTATGACCATGGACACCCCCGCTCCCATCTCCGCGCTCCTACGCTCGACGGCGTTCGGAACCCTGGCGCGCGCGGTCCTGACCCTGCCCTACTGGTGGAGCGGGATCGCCAAGCTGACCGACCTGCACGGGGCCCTGGCCGAGGCCGCCCAACTCGGCCTCAAGCCGGCGTGGCTGGTCGTGGCCGCCACGGTGCTGGTCCAGCTGGGCGCCTCGATCGCCCTGATCCTGGGCCGCGCGGGCTGGCTGGCGGCCGGCGCCCTGGGCGTCTTCACCGCCTTCGCCACCCTGATCGCCCACCCCTACTGGACGGTCGCCGACCCGGTGGAGCGCTTCCACGCGCTGAACACCTTCCTGGAGCACATCGGCCTGATCGGCGGCTTCATGCTGGCGGCGATCCTGGTCGAACGGGAGAAGTGGGCATGAGCGCGCCATCCCCCCGCCTGGCCGCGGCTACCGGCGTCGGCATGGCCCTGGTCGGCGGCTATGTCGACGTGGTCGGCTTCGTCCTGCTGTTCGGCCTGTTCGTGAACCACGCCACCGGCAACCTGGTCATGCTGGGCGTCTCCCTGGCCGGCGGCGGCCAGGGCATCGCGACCAAGCTGCTGTCCCTGCCGGTGTTCATCGCCGCGGCGGCCGCGACCTATGTCCTGATCTGCCGCCGCCGGGCGCGCGGCCAGGCCAGCGAGGCGGCGGTGCTGCTGCTGCAGGCGGCGATGCTGCTGGTCTTCATGCTGCTGACCGTCGCGGCCCTGCCGGCCGACAACGCCGACCAGCCGGCGGTGATGCTGGCGGGCCTTGTCGGCGTCTGCGCCATGGCCGTGCAGAACGTCGGCGCGCGGGTGGTGTTCAGCCACATGGCCCCGACCACCATCATGACCGGCAACGTCACCCAGATCGCCATCGACCTCGTCGACCTGCTGACGTCGAGGAACGGCCTGGACGCGGCCTTGCGGGCGCGGATCGTCAAGACCTGGCCGCCGGTCATGGCCTTCGCGATCGGCGCGATCGGCGGCGCGCTCGGCGTGATCCTGGCGGGTCCCTGGAGCCTGCTGCCGGCCGCCGTCGTGGTCGCGATCCTCGGCGGCTTCTACGCTCGCGCTCCACGCCCGGTGGAAGCATGAGGGCGGCGGTTCTCGTGGCGGCCCTGCTCACGGCCAGCGCCGCCCAGGCCGCCGAGCCGCCGGCGTTCAAGCTGGTCCGGTCCGACGAGGACTACGGCTACCTGAAGTCCGCCCCGAACCTGACCGGTCTGGACGCGCTGCGCTACATCCCGCTGGGCCAGGACGCCTATCTCTCGCTCGGTGGCGAGGCGCGCGTCCGGCTCGACGCGATCGACGCCCCGCGCTTCGGGGTCGGCGGCGCCCAGGCCGACACCTTCGAACTCTTCCGGGGCCTGGTCAGCGCCGACCTGCACTTGAACTCGGGTGTTCGGGTGTATGGCGAGCTTGGCCTGCATCGCGACCTCGGCAAGGGCGAGGCGCCGGCGATCACCGACCGCGACGGCCTGGACGCCCAGGTGCTGTTCGTCGACGTCACGCCCGCCGAACACTGGCGCCTGCGCCTGGGCCGTCAGGAGCTGAGCTTCAACCCGACCCAGCGCTTCGTCTCGGTGCGCGAGGGGCCCAACATCCGCCAGAGCTTCGACGGCGCGCGGCTGACCTATACCGGCAAGCGCCTGAAGGTCGACGCCTTCTACACCCACCCGATCGCGCTCGAACCCGGCGGGTTCAACGACAGCCACAACTCCGGTCAGGCGTTCTGGGGCGTCTACGCCACCGCTCCCGTCGGCAAGGGCGCCAGTCTGGACGTCTACAGCCTGAACCTCGACCGCGACCGGGTCCGCTTCGGGGCGCTCACCGGCGACGAGCGACGCCGCGGCGTGGGCGCGCGTCTGGCCGGCAAGGCTGGGGCGATCGACTACGAGGTCGAGGGCATGGTCCAGCGCGGCCGCTTCGCGGGCCAGGATATCCGCGCCTGGGGCGGCTCGGCCGGGGCGGGCTACACCTTCGCCGCGCCGTGGAAGCCGCGCCTGTCGGTGCGCCGCGACATCGGCTCGGGCGACAACGATCCAACGGACGGCAAGCTGAAGACCTTCAACCCGCTGTTCCCCAAGGGGGCCTATTTCAGCGAGGCGGGTCTGGTCAGCTGGAGCAACCTCTCGGCCTGGCGGATCGCCCTGGGCGCCGCGCCGACCAAGACCCTCACGGCCGAGATCAGCCACACGGATCGCCGTCGCCAGGCCGGCCGCGACGCCCTCTACCTTCAGCCGCTGGCGGTGCTGGCGGGGGGCGGCGCGTCCACCGCCAAGGCGGTCAGCGAGGACTGGCAGGCCGATCTCGGCTGGCAGGTCAGCCGCAACGTCAAGGTTTCGCTGGAGGCCGTCCACGCCGAGGCCGGCGCGGCGGTGAAGGCCGCCGGCGGACACGACGTCGAGTTCGGCATGGCCATCGTCCAGTTCCGCTTCTGAGACCCATTTCCGAGACCCATTTCCAAGACAGGCGCGCGACGGACCGATACCCCATTTGGGGTAGTGAAATGTCACCCGTTGGCGGCTGACGCGAAACGCGGTCATCGACCATGGTCTCTTACGGACGAGACGCAGGCGCGCGTCGCGGCCGAACCCTGGGGGACGCGATGCTCAACGCGGTCGGAACCATCGAGACAGAACCGTTCGCCGTCGGCGACACGGGCATGATCTCCGAACTTCTGGACAAGGCCCTGCGCCTGTTCGAGGGCGACCGCATCGCGTCGCGCCGGCTGGTGGAGCAGGCCTTCACCCTGGCCGACCGTTCGACCCGCCCCGCCCCGCTGGCCCAAGGCGCCCTGGCCGCCTGGCAGGCCCGGCGGATCGAGAGCTTCGTCGAGCAGAACCTGTCACGCCCGATCCGCATCGACGCGGTCGCGGCCCTGGTGTCGCTGAGCCCGAACTACTTCTCGCGGGCTTTCAAGGCGACGTTCGGCGTGACCTTCTCGCACTACGTCATCCAGCAACGCATCACCCTGGCCAAGCAGATGCTGTTGACCTCCGACGCCTCGATCGCCGAGATCGCCCTGGATTGCGGCCTTGCCGACCAGTCGCACTTGACGCGCCTGTTCAAGCGCGCGGTCGGCTCACCGCCGAACGCCTGGCGCCGGGCCGCTCGCTGCGACGCCTGGACGCCCAGGGTTGCTTAGATGTCGATCAGCCCACGCCGCACCGCGACGGTGACGGCGTGGGTGCGGTCGCTGACGCCCAGCTTGCCGAAGATGCTCTTCACATGGACCTTCACCGTCTGATCCGAAATCGACAGCCGCCGGGCCACACCCTTGTTCGGCTCGCCGCGTGAGATCAGGCGCAGCACCGCCAGTTCGCGGTCGCTGAGCCTGTCCTCGTTCATGTGCGACAGGATCTGCTCGGCGACCGTCGGCGAGACGTAGCGGCGGCCAGCGCCGACCGTGCGGATCGCGTCGACCAGTTCGCGGTGCAGCGAGCTCTTCAGCAAAAAGCCCAGGGCCCCCAGGCGCAGGGCGCGCTCGGCATAGGCGTCGCCGCCATAGGTGGTCAGCACCGCGATCCGGGAGTCGGGCGCTTCCTTCAGGATCAACGGGATGGCGTCCAAACCGCCCAGGCGCGGCATCTGCAGGTCGATCAGGATGACGTCGGGCCGGAGGGTCCGCGACATCTCGATGGCCTCGGCGCCGTCCGACGCCTCGCCAACCGGCTCGAAGTCGGATTCGGCCAGCAGCGCGTTGGCGATCCCCTCCCGCATCAGGGGATGGTCATCGACGACGAGCACGCGTGTCTTCCGGCCCTCGGGCGTCATGGCGTTCATCGGATCCAACAGGCGCGGGATTCGGCCTGAGCAGTACGCGAACAGGTCGGACACTCTAAGCGGAACATGGCCTTGACCGGAATGGGTTGGGCGGTGTTTTCGGACGCCACGGTCAGTCTGCCTCGGGAGACGGCCGACCGCGCTTCCTGGCGAGGGTAGCGGGTGGCGTCCGCGCTCGACGCTCTTTCGCGACAGCGCTAACAATGCGCCGCGCGCCATGCCCGGCGAGGGCTCACGTTCTGGACTGAAAGCGATCGGCGATGCCCTGGGGACGGGTTTTCTTGCGCGCTCTACCCCTGGCCCTCGCCTTGATTTTCGGATCCTTGGCCCCCGCCCTCCCAGCCCGGGCCGACGAGCCCCAACAGCAGCTCCCGCGGCTTCTGCACACGGCTTGGCGACAGGAGACCGGCGCGCCGCCGAACATCTGGGTGATCGGCCAGGCGCCGCAGGGCGACCTGTGGCTGGGGACCGGCGCGGGCCTCTACCGCTTCGACGGCGTGCGTTTCAGCCAGTTCCGGTCGGACGGCCTCCGCACCCTGCCCAGCGAGATCGTCATGGCGATGCTGGTCACCCGCGCGGGCGAGGTCTGGGTCGGCTACCACGCCGGCGGCGTCTCGGTCATCCGCGACGGCAGGATCACCAACTACGCCAAGGGTCCGCCGGCCGGGACGGTGAAACAGTTCGTCGAAGGCCGCGACGGCGCGATCTGGATCGCCGCGTTCGGCGGCGTGACCGTGTTCCGCGAGGGTCGCTGGACCCCGATCCCCTGGCCCCCGGCCTATGGGCGCGCCTTCAACATGCTGGTCGCCCGCGACGGCGGCGTCTGGGTCGCGACGCAATACGCCCTGCTGCGCATCGATCCGGTCTCGCTGGCGGTCCGCAAGACCCACGAGCCCGTCGAGGGATCCTGGGCCCTGGCCGAGGCGCCCGACGGCCGTCTGTGGTTCGCCGACCAGGCCCTGGGACTGCGGGCGCTGGATCCTACGCGCCTGTTCGATCCGGTCGCGCCGACGCGAACGGCCCCCGCCAAGCCGGACCTGCTGGTCTCCCGGCGAGTGATGTTCGACAGCACGGGCGCGCTGTGGGGCGCGTTCGAGGACGGCAAGGGCATTTATCGTATCCTCCATCCGGGACGCGTTCCGACCGGGCGCATTCTTTCGAGGGCCGATGTCGACCAGACCTACGGCGCCGCCCAGGGCCTGACCGCCGACCTGGCCGCCGCCCTGTTCCAGGACCGCGAGCGCAACGTCTGGGTCGGGAGCCTGCTGGGCCTGGACCGTTTCAGCGCCGCCGACATCGTCGCCGAGCGCTCGATCCCCTCCAGCACGCGAGAGGGCTACCGCGCCGTGGTGACGCCGCGCGGCCGGCTTTACCTGACCGACGCGGACACGCTGTACCGGGTCGACGACGCCGGCCGCGCCCAGGCGCTGCATCGCGGCCTCGGCCATCCCAACGAGCTCTGCGCGGGCAAGGACGGCAAGGTCTGGATGGCCGCCGACAAGGGTTTCTCGCGGGTCGACGGCCCGCGCCTCGTCCCGGTCCCCTTGCCCGCCGCGGCCCAGCATCGCGTCGTCCTGGCCTGCGCGCAGGACGCTCTGGGCGACCTCTGGGTCTCGATCAGCGGCGCGGGCCTTTTCCGACAGGATGGCCAGGACTGGCGGCCGGTCACCGCCCACCTGCCCAAGGGCTTCCATCCGCGGATCCTGCAGGCCAGCCCCGATGGAACGATCTGGGCGGCCGACCCCGGCTTCGACCTCTATACGATCGGCGGCGGCGTGCGACGGTTCACGGAGGCGGACGGCCTGGCGATCGGTGAACTGAAGACGCTCACCATCGACCGCCAGGGCGTCGTCCTGGCCGGCGGCGAGCGCGGGATCGCGCGGCTGACGGGCGATCGCTTCCAGTCCCTGACCGTCGACCGCCACCCGGCGCTCAGCCTTGTCTCGGGTCTGGCGCCGGACGGCCTGGGCGGCGTCTGGCTGGGAACGATCCGCGGCGTCTCGCGGATTTCCGCCAAGTCGCTCGACAGGGCCTTCGCCGACCCCGCCGCGCCGGTGGAGCTGAAGCGCTTCGACTATCGCGACGGTCTGCCCGGCGCGCCGCAGCAACACTGCTGTCACCGCACGGTGGCGGCGGACGGCGCCCACCGCGTCTGGCTGCTGACCAACCGCGCGGTGGCCTGGTTCGATCCGGCCGACCTGTCGCACAACCCCGTGCCGCCGACGGTGACCATCACCGGCGTCACGGCCAACACCATGCCGCTGCCGGCCCGGCAGAACATGCGGCTGATGAGCGACATCCGCGACCTGCGCATCGACTTCGCCGCCCCCAGCCTGGTGGCGCCCGACCGGGTGCGGGTGCGCTATCGCCTCTGGGACGTCGACGCCGACTGGGTCGATCCGGGCGCGCGACACCAGGCCTTCTACACGCGCCTGCCACCCGGCCAGTATCGGTTCTCGGTCATCGCGGCCAATAACGACGGGGTCTGGAACCGCACCGGCGCGACGCTGGCGTTCGTCATTCCGCCGACCTTCGTCCAGTCCCGGACCTTCCTGGCCCTGCTGATCCTGGGTCTGGCCCTGCTGGGCGGCGGGGCCTTCTATCTGCGCCACCGCCTGACCGCCCGCCGCATCACCCAGCAGTACGAGGACCGGATGGCCGAACGCGAGCGCATCGCCCGCGAGCTGCACGACACCCTGCTGCAGAACGTCCAGGCCCTGGTCCTGAAGTTCCATAACCTGACCAACACCCTGCCCGACGACGCTTCGCGCGGCCAGGTCGCCGAAGCCATCGACCGCGCCGAGCAGGTGGTGGTCGAGAGCCGCGAGCGGATCATGGATCTGCGCACCGCACGCTCCAGCGAGGACCTGGCCCAACGCCTCAGCGTCGCCGGCGACTTCACCGGCGCGATGGCCAAGCCGGAGCTGCGCGTGACCACGCTGGGCGAGACCCGCCAGTTGACGCCCTCTGTACTGGACGAGATCACCCAGATCGGCTCAGAGGCCATCCGCAACGCGATGCGCCACTCCGGCGGCGGCCTGGTCACCGTCGAGCTCGCCTTCGAGCCCTCCGCCTTCCGCCTCGTGGTTCGGGACGACGGCGTCGGCATCCCGGCCGGCCGGCTGGCCCGCGCCGAGCAGGCCGGCCACTACGGCGTCGTCGGCATGCGCGAGCGCGCCCAACGCCTGGGCGGCGCGCTGAAGGTCGAGAACGACGGCGGCGCGCGGATCGAACTCACCGTCCCGTCGCGACAGGCCTATGGCGAGCGCAAGTGGCTGACCGAGTTTCTGACCAGGCTCCGCGCCCTAGCCGTTTGGAGGAAGCGGTAATCCGCAGCCGCGTTGACGGACGAGCTGGGGATGGGTCCGCGCCTAGGCTGGCGTCGTCGAGACGTCTTGGCCAAGCCGGCTGAATTTGCTCACGCCACCTTGGCCCCGGCCCGCGACGCGGGTTTCTTCGGGCGCCGGCGCTTGGGGGCGCCGCTCGGATTGCCCCAGAAGGTCACCACCGCCAGCGATCCCAGCAGCGCCAGGGTCAGACCCGAGACGGTCATCACCAGGCGGTAGGCCAGCCCGCCCACCTTGGCCGCGTGCAGCGGGAAGTCGGCGTTGGCGATGCGCGAGCCCAGCGGCAGAGCCTGGGCGTCGCGGCTGGCGACCATCGCGCCGGTGGCCGGATCGAACCAGGCCATAGAGCGGCCGTTAGGCAGCCACTCAGCCTGCTGGCGCAGGCGGATGGCGATCAGCCCGCCCTTCGTCCGCGGCAAGGCGATGGTCCGCACCTCCGCGCCGGGGAAGCGGGCCTGGGCGGCGCCGATGACCTTGGCCCAGTCGAGGTCCTTGGCCAGCTCACCCCCCTTGATCTTAGGCGCGACCGAGGCGTTTTCCATCACCGCCGGCGGCGTGAACGGCGCGCGCAGGGCGTTGGAGAACCACTTCAGGTTCATCGCCGCGCCCGTCGTCAGCGACAGGATCAGAAGCGGAGCGATCAAGGCTCCAAGGTCGCGGTGATGATGGACGATCGCCGCCCGCTTCATCATCCGCGGCCACGGGCGGACATGGAACATCCGCCGTGTCGGCCACCACAGAATCAGGCCGGTGACCACGAAGCCCAGACCCGCCAGGCCGGCGATCCCGCCGATGATCTCGCCCGTGTCGCCGTTGAACAGGTGGTGGTGAAAGTCGAAGATCCACACCTCCGGCCGGACCCAGTTGGAGGTCCAGGCCTGGACGATATCGCCGTCCTGGTCGGCGTAGGCGGCCTTCTCCTCGGTCTTGTAGGCCAGCTTGTGCAGGCCCATCCGCTGGGTCGCCAGCACGATCGAGCGTGGGCGGTCCTCGGCGGCGAAGACCTTGGTCGTCATCGCCGCCAGAGAGGCCGCGTCCTGCCGCTGGGCGTCGGCGGCGTGGGGCATGGTGGCGCGCAGGAAGGCGTCCTCGTGCACCAGCAACGCCCCGGTAAAGCCCAGAAGCGCCAGCAGGAGGCCGATCAGGCCGCCCGTCCAGCGGTGCAGCAGGCGCAGGGTTTTCATCAGAAGCGCGTTTCCCAGCCCAGCGTCGCGGTGCGGCCACGGCCGGCGTAGAACTTGTCCTTGGCCGGCAAGGTCGTGTCCGAATTGTACGAGATGTACTGCTTGTTGAAGAGGTTCTGGACGCCCAGCGACACGGCCCCGACCGGCAGCCGGTAGCGCACGAAGGCGTCCGCGACCGTGTAGCCTTCGAAGTCGTCCTTCACCAGCGCCGTCTGCATGTCGCGCTTGATGTACTTCTGGACCTGCAGGCGCAGGGCCCAGTCGCCCGTCTGATAGTCAGCCGCGACATTCAGGCGATCGGGCGAGATGTTGGCGCCGTCCAGGTCGGTGTCGACCTTGCCGTCGGCATTGGTGTCGGTCTGGCCGCGCAGGCGGGCATAGCCGGTCGAGACATCCAGGCCCTCGATCGGGGTGCGGGCCTTCACATTGACCTCCAGCCCCTCGATGGCCACGCCCTGGCGCTGAACGTCGAAGACGCCGCCGGCGTTCTTGACCAGCAGTTGACCCAGCTTCGACCTGGACCAGAAATAGGCGACGCTGGCGTCGAAAGGCCCGCGCTTCAGCTCGGCCCCGACCTCGCGGTTGTTGGACACGATCGGTTCGATCGAAAGGTAGGTGTCGACGTCGACATTGGCGACATTGATGCCGCGCAGGATGCGGCCGACGTCCGGCACGGTGTAGCCCTCGGCATAGCTGCCGTAGAGGCGCACGCCCTTCATGGGTTCGAACACGCCCCCGCCGTTCAGCAGGGTGGCGCTGAAGTCGGGATCGCCGCCGCCGACCTTGCGCGAACCGTAAAAGGCCAGGGTGGTGAAGTCGTCGACCTTCAGCTTGACGTTCTCGAAGCGCACGCCGCCGGCCAGGCGCAGCTTGCCGTCGAGCAGCGCGTAGTTGCCCTGAATGAACGGCGCCAGGCTCTGGAACTTGGTCGGCGGCACCCAGGCGCGGCCGGTGGCGATCAGCAGTTGCTCGGTGCGGTCGGTCAGGGCGTCGAGGCCGGCGGTGGCCGTCAGCCCTTCGATCCCCGGAACGGCGCGCTCGTAGCTGATCCGCGCGCCCAGCTTGCGCGAGCGGTTCGATGACTGGTCGAACAGGGTGTTGTTCGGGGCGATGCTGACGTCCTGGAACGTGGCGTTCTTGTCGCCGCCGAAGGTGTCGCGCGAGCGGTTGAAGAACAGCTGGGCGTTCAGCACGCCACCGTAGAGGTCATCATTGACCAGCGCCGCCGACAGGGTCTCGACACGGTTGGCGGCCGGCTTGCCGGGCTGGACGCCGCGATAGGCCGTGGTCGGCAGGCGAGTGAGACGATTGCCGTCGGTCGGCGCCACCGCCGTGCCGGTGACGGTCACGTAGTCGCCATCCCCCTTCAGATCGAAGCGGTTGCCAACGATGTCCAGGCGCGTGCTGGGCGAGATTTGCCAGCCCAGGCGGCCGAACAACGACAGGGTCTTGGAGTCCTGGACGTCGCCTTGCGTGTTGTCCATGCCGATACGGCGGCCGTTGGCGTCGTAGAAGGCGCCGCGGGTCTCGTAGGCGACGCCGGCGGTGGCGTCGAACGCCCCTCCGCGCCAGCCGACCAGGCCAGCGACCTTGCCGCCCAGCGTGTCGCCCAGGTCATGGCCGGCCGAGGCCTGGACCAGAGCCCGCCCCGAGACGCCATCCTGCTTGGGCGGACCGACGGTGACCTGGTTGACGACGCCGCCCGTGGCGCCGATGCCCTGAAGCGCGTTGGAGCCGTAGATCAGCTCCACGCGGTCGATGAAGAACGGATCGATGGTGTAGCCGTCGCGCGAGCCGTCGCGGATCGGCGTCGACTGCGGAATGCCGTTGATGGCGTACAGCGGGGAACGGCCGCGCAAGGTTTCCCCCGCCCCCGAAAGCTTCTGGCGGGTCGGCGAGAACGACGGCGACAGGGTCGATACGGCGTCGACGATCGAGCCGCTGATCGCGACCTGCTGGCTCAGCATCGCCTGGTCGATCACGTCGACGGTCAGCGGCAGGGCGCTGGCGGGCAGGATGGTGCGGGCGGCGGTGATCACCACCTGGTCCACGTCCGTATCGCGCGCCTTATCCTGGGCGTGAGCCGCCGTCATGGCCAGCAGGCTGAGCGTGGAAAGCAGCGCGCCACGCAGGCCGGCGCGCGAAAAGTGAAGTCGCATGGTCATCCCCGTCGAAGTGACGCGGCTATGACGCAAATGCGAGTGACTTGCAATATCTCAAGACAAGTGATTGATCAGCGGCTCAGGGCTTGGCGACCACGCTGAACATCACGGCCTGGGTCGGCGCGGCGGGGTCGAAATTGTCGTCGGACATCAGTACGAGGGTCCGCCGCCCATTCCGCGATGGCCCCCAGCCCATGGCCTCTAGGTTGCTGGCCGGCACACCGGCCAGGCGGTCGAAGTTGACCAGCAGACGCTTTGTCAGTGGACGGATCGTATCATCCAGGACCTCGCGGCCAGCCACGTCCCGCGCCCCGCTCATGTCCACGGCATAGAGCCGGCAGTGGTAGGCGAAGCGCCCGGCCGCGTCCTCGACGCCGGAACGCTCCAGCACCAGCAAGCGGTGATCGTCCAGCGCCAGGATCTCGCTGATCCCGTTGTCGCCGCGCCGAGCGGGGGCGGCCTGGATCGGGTCGAGGCGGTAGGCGTACTGGGCGGTGACCTTGCCCTGGCGATCCAGGCGAGTGATTCGCGTCAGCCCGCCCGCCGCGACGCTGCTGACCGGGCCGTCCTGGACGAGGGGCGCTTCCATCGAGAGCCACAGCCAACGACCCTCGGGCGAAAAGCTCAGCCCCTCGAAAGTCAGGTTCGGCCGCGCGCCCTGGCCGAAGCGGAACGGCGCCGGGACCGTCCCCTTGGCCGCCCCATCCCGATCCATCCGGCGCACCGCGGGATCGAAGCCGCGGGCGGCGTCGCCCTCGGTCGTCCACAGCAGGTCGCCGCTCAGCGGATCGATCCGCAGCGCCTCGGCGTCGACGCGTTCGCCGGCCGGGCTG
Source organism: Caulobacter sp. GW822-FHT01G02 (assembly GCF_058802865.1). NCBI lineage: Bacteria > Pseudomonadati > Pseudomonadota > Alphaproteobacteria > Caulobacterales > Caulobacteraceae > Caulobacter > Caulobacter sp. GW822-FHT01G02. The sequence continues at coordinate 308,731 of NZ_JBXAON010000001.1, read as the reverse complement.
GCGGTCGATGGGAAGGTCGAGCCGTCCACACGGCGCAGCGGGACCTGGCGCGTGACGGTCAGCCCCCTGGCGTCCAGCCGTCCGACGAAGACCCTCGCCGGGGCCTTGTCCGAGCGATCGTCGGAGATCATCAGCCACTCGCCGGTGCGCCGGTCGTAGTCGAGGCCAGAGATTCCGCCGAACGGCGCGCCATCGACGGCCAGGCCCTGAGGGACTTCGAAGCTCGCCAGCAGCTTCAGCGCCAAGGCGAGGCCGAGCAGCGCGCTCACGTCAGGACGCGCACGCTGTCGCGCGAGATCAGCTCGACATTGAACACCACCCGCCGGCGCGGCTCGCCCCGGGCGCTCATCCGGCGGATCAGGGCCTCGACGGCGGCGGCGGCCATGTCCTCGACCGGCATGTCGATCGTGGTCAGGGCCGGCGTGTGCAGCTGGGCCCAGGGGATGTCGTCGAAGCCGACCACCGAGACGTCGTCCGGCACGACCAGGCCCATGCTCCGGATGTGGCGCATGGCCCCGATGGCGATCAGGTCGGCCCCGGTGATCACCGCCGTGGCCGTGCGGCTCTCCAGCGCCTTCGTCACCTCGGGCTCCAGGTCCAGCGAATAGGCGTTGTGGACGTGCCAGACCAGATTGCCCCGCTCGCGCACCGTGCTGATCGCCGCCTCGGCCCGCTGGCGGGCGCTGGAGGCGGCGTGGGGACCGGAGATCACCCCGATGTTCACATGGCCCGCCGCCAGCAGGTGTTCGGCCGCGAGACGCCCGCCGTCGGCGTAGTCGGCCTGGATGACGTCGTAGCCCGGCAGGTTGCGGTCGAGCACCACGGTGGGCACGCCCTCGATCAGCTTGCCGACCGGGCCGTCGTCGGCGATCGGGAACCAGATCACCCCGTCGACCCCGTGGTCGATCATCAGGTTCACGGCCCGCTCCTCGGCCTCGGCCGAGCCCTCGGTGTCGGTCAGGAAGACGCTGTAGCCGTGAGCCCGCGCGGCCTGGATCACCACCTGGGCCAGGCTGGGGAAGAACGGGTTGGTCAGGTCGGGCAGGATCAGGCCGATCGCGCCGGTCTTGCCGGTCTTCATGGCTTTGGCGCTCTGGTTGGGGCGATAGCCCAGCTCGGCGGCCACTTTCAGGATGTGCTCGCGCGTGGCCTCGCCTACCGAGCCCGCGCCGTTGATCGCGTAGGAAGCGCTGGCCAGCGACACGCCGGCGGCCTTGGCGACCTCTTTCAAGGTGGCGCGGCGCGGTAGGTCTTCGCTCTTGGCCATTCGGGGATTCCGTCGGGAGATAGCCAGGACGTGAAACCTTTCATGGTCAGCGTCAAGAAATGGGTCAAGGATCGGGGCGGATCTGACGACCCGCCCCTTCCGGAAGCGCCTAACAAGGGGAGAAGACGCTCCCGAACCTGACCCTAGAACCGCGCCTTCACCGAGAAGGTGTAGGTGCGCGGCGCGCCGACGAAGTAGCGGTCCAAGGTGCGGCCGTTCGGGTTCGCGGCGCTGTAGCCGAACTCCGGCTGGGTGGCCGTCGAGCCGCTGACCGCGCCGATGTATTCCTTGTCGAACAGGTTATCGACGTTGAACTGGAAGCGCAGGTCCGGAACGCCTGCACGCTTCAGGTCGTAGGTCGCAGTCAGCCCGACCAGGGTGTAGGCGTCCAGCATCTCGACGCCCAGTTCCTGGAAGGTGGTCGGGGCGACGATGTGGCCGCCCACCCGTTCGCCCACATAACGGACATTGGCGTCGATCTTCAGCCCGGCCAGCGGCTTCCAGCCGACCTGGCCGTAGACGCTGTCCTTGGGAATGTCGCGCACCCCGGCCCCGCCGATCACCGCGACGGCGGCCAGGGCGGCGCGGGCGGCGCTGCCGACGGCCGGGTTGTCGTGCTTGGCGTCCTGGTGCGAATACGAGCCATAGAGGTCGACGACGCCGAAATCGTAGTAGCCGGTCAGCTCGACGCCCTTGGTCTTGATCCCGGCGATGTTGACGGCCTTGGTCGCGACATTGCCGCGCACGACCTCCTGCGGATCCAGCGTCGCGGTCGGGTCGCGCGGCACGATGCCGACATTGTTCTTCAACTCGACGTCATAGGCCTGGATCGAGAAGGCCATGTTCGGCTTCACATAGCGCAGGCCCAGGTCGACATTCTCGGTCGAGACCGGGGTGAGATCCTTGGGATTGATCACCGCCGTCGAACCCAGGAAGGCGTCTTCCGGGATGCCGGCGAAGTTCTTGGCGTAGCCGCCGAACAGCTCCCAGGCGTCGGCCAACTGGTAGGTCGCGCCGAGCTTCGGATTGAGGTCCGAGTGCTGCGAGAACTTGACGTTGGCCTTGTACTCCAGCGGCGACTTGGCGTCGTATTTCACGTTGTACCAGGTGACGCCGAGGTCGACCTTCAGCTTGTCGTCGAACGCCCGGAGCTCGTCCTGGGCGTACAGCATGGTGGTCTCGACCGAGGCGCTGCGCTCGTACTCGACATAGTTCAGCTTGCTGCGGTCATAGGCGATGCTCTGGGCCGAGTTGATGATCGGATAGAAGTTGCGCTTCTCCGTGGAGTCGCCGCCTTCCCACCAGCCGCCGAAGCGCAGGGCGTGGGCGCCGAACCTGGCCTTCAGCTCGCCGGTCACGCCGTAGCGATCGCGGTCGCGGGGCGTCACCCGCATGTCGGCCGGACCGCCGACGACATTGCTGTTGCGGATCGTGGTCAGGGTCGGACGCACCGCCCCGCCATTGGCGTTGTAGCCGGTCACCGCGCGCGGATCGCCGCCGGTCAGAACGCGCTGACGGTCCTGGTAGCGGAAGGATTCGCCCTTGAGATTCTGGTAGTAAGGATTGACGTCCAGGCTGATCGCGTCGCTCAGCACGAAGTGACTGTTGGCATAGGCCAGCCAATCCTTGCGCCAGCCGCCCAAAGCGCCGCCGAAGTCGATGTCCTTGGCCGGTATGCCGGTGATGGCGTCCAGCGCGCGGTCGCTGCGCGGCGCGGCCTCGAACTCGCCCTTGGTGACGATGTTGAAGTCGTTGTCGGTCTGGTCGTTGTAAGAGACACGGGCCTTCAGGAACGAGCCGTTGTCGAAGTCCTTCACGACCTTCAGCTCGTAGTGGTCGCGCTCGCTGCCGCGACTGTTGCGGCCGGCCCAGACGTCGTTCTCCTGGTGGGAGTAGGTGAAGTAGCCCGACAGACCCGGCGCGACCTCGCCGCTGTCGATGCGGCCATAGATGCGGCGAAAGTCGAACGAGCCAAGGCCAGCCTCGATCGCGCCGCCGAAGTCCTTGCGCGGGGCGTCGGTGACGAAGTCGATGAAGCCGCCCAGGGCGAAGCGCGACGGCGCGCCGATGTCGCCAGCGCTCTGCGAGACGGTGATCCGGCCGATGTTGCTGCTCTCGATGAAGCGCTGCGGCGGCGAGCCGCCATTGAACCGGCTGTCGCCCGTGGGGATGCCGTCCAGCGTCAGGCCGACCTGCTCGTCGGACAAGCCGCGCATATAGATCTCGAACGAGAAGCTGCCGCCGCGACTGTCGCCGGTCGAGACCTGCACGCCCGGCACCTTGACCAGGGCCTGGGTGATCTCCGCGCCCAGCGGACGCTCCTGGATATCCTCGGCGCCGATCGTGAACGTGGCGCGGGCCAGGCCCGAGCCGAAGCGCTCGGCGGTGACCACCACCTCGTCGACGGTCTCAGGCGCCGGAGCGGTCTGCTGAGCCATGGCGGGCGCGGCCATGACCAGGCACAGCGCGCTCGAAGCCAGCCAGATGGACGTCTTCATGTTCAAAGCCCCTTCAGGCGACCCGCCCTCGGCGGCGTCGATACGATTTAGTGAAACGTTTCATATTCAAGTTCAATGACAATTTCATCACAGGGGCCAGGCATTCGACGCGTGCCATATTTGATCGCTCACTTTGCAATTGCTGAGAATTTCCGGGCACATTTGCAGACTCGGGAGGATAGCGCGCCGAAACCGCTCAGTCGCGGATAGTGTCAATCCGACGCTATTTCCTTGAAACGTTTCACTCTATAGAGTCACCCTATCGCCGTCGGAGGGGACATGCCGGACAACGAAACCGCGCGGGCGCTGCTGGGCGTCGTGGCGTTCCTAGGGCTCGGCTGGCTGCTGTCGGAGAACAAGCGCGCCCTGCCCTGGCGGCCGGTGCTGGTGGGCCTGGCCTGCCAGATCTCCCTGGCCCTGTTGCTGACCAAGGTCCCGGCCATCACCGCCGGCTTCGCCGCCGCCACCCACGCGGTCGACGCCCTGCAGGCGGCCTCACGGGCGGGATCCAGCTTCATGTTCGGCTATCTGGGCGGCGGCCGCGCGCCGTTCAGCGTGGCCGACCCCAGCGCCGCCTTCATCTTCGCCTTCCAGGCCCTGCCGGCCATCCTGCTGGTCGGGGCCCTGTCGGCGCTGCTGTGGCACTGGAAGGTGCTGATCGTCATCGTCCGCTCGGCGGCCTGGGCGTTCGGCAAGCTGTTCGGGGTCAGCGGCCCGGTCGGGGTCTCGACCTCGGCCTGCGTGTTCCTCGGCATGGTCGAGGCGCCGCTGCTGGTGAAGCCGTTCCTGCCGCGCCTGACCCGCGCCGAACTGTTCATCATCATGGTCGACGGCCTGTCGGTGATCGGCGGCTCGATGATGATCGTGCTGGGCTCGCTGATCGCGGCCAAGGTGCCCAACGCCTTCAGCCACCTCTTGATCGCCTCGCTGATCAGCACCCCGATGGCGATCGGCATGGCGAGATTGATCATTCCAGGCGAAGCCAGCGCGACGAACGAACCGATCGTCCTGACCAGCCCTTATCGCAGCAGCCTGGAAGCCCTAACCTTCGGCACGCTGGACGCGGTGAAGATGGTGCTGAACATCGCCGGCCTGCTGATCGTCTTCGTCGGGCTGATCGCCCTGATCAACATGGGCCTCGCGGCGCTTTCTCCGCTTTTTGGCCCCCACGCCGGCGCGCCGCTGACGCTCGGCGGGATCCTGGGCTGGTTGCTGACCCCGATCGTCTGGCTGACCGGCGCGCCGCTGCCCGACCTGCAGGCCGTCGGCGCGATCCTGGGAACCAAGGTCGCCGCCAATGAAGTGGTGGCCTACAGCGACATGATGGCCCTGCCGCCCGGCGCGCTCAGCGAAAAGAGCCTGCTGATCCTGACCTACGCCCTGGGCAGCTTCGGCAATGTCGGCAGCGTGGCGATCCTGATCGGCAGCCTGTCCTCCATGGCTCCCGAGAAGGTCGGCGAAGTCGTCGAGCTGGGCTTCAAGGCCCTGGCGGCGGCGTTCCTGACCACATGCCTCACGGCGACGATCATGGGGCTGATCAGCGGCTAGAGGTCCTCGAGGTCGAAGCGGACCACCTTGCCATCGCGCAGGTGGAAGACGTGGCGGATGGTCTTGTCCTTCAGCCCGTGTGTCTGACCGGTCAGGGGCTTGCCCTCCAGGTCATGGACTGTCTGCAAGACCTCGGCGATGACCGTGCCGTCCGCGCGGCGGACGAAGGCCACCGGCTCGACGTGCGGACTGACCATGGCCCACTGGCGCGTCCAGTATGCACGCACCGCCTCGCGCCCCTGCTCGTATCCGCCGTCCATGCCGTTGGCCCAGGCCACGTCGTCGGTCAGCTCAACCAGCACGCCGTCGATGTCCCGCGCATTGAAGCGCTCATAGAGGCGCTTGAGCATCTCAACATCGTTATCCATCGTACACCTTCCCGCTTGGGCTCGAACAGGTTACATATGCACGTATGTATTTAAACACGGCCGGACGCAAGGGCGCGCGATGATGAAGCTGGATGTGCTGTCAACGCCGGGGCACCTGATCAGCCTCGCGGCGCGTGGCTTCACCCGCCTGAGCGAGGCGCGCCTGAAGCCGCTGGGGTTCGGCGTCGGCCAGCTGCCCGTGCTGGTGGCTTTGCGGAACGGGGAGGCCAGCACCCAGCGCGACCTAGCCCGCTTCGCCAAGACCGAACAGCCGCCGATGGCCCAGATGCTGGCGCGTATGGAGCGGGACGGACTGATCAGCCGGAGCACCGATCCCGCCGATCGCCGTAGCAGCCATATCGCCCTGACCGAGTCGGCGCGGGCCCGGATGCCAGACGCCGTCGACACCCTGCTGCGCGGCAATCAAGAAGCGCTCAACGGCTTCACTGACGGGGAGACCCAGCAGTTGGTCGCCCTGCTCACCCGCCTGATCGCCAACCTCGACGACCTAGCCGGCGCCGACGGTCACCCTGCCAGCCAATAAGGCGCCCGCCGCCGCGATCCCGGCCCGCGCCGCCGCGCGCGGCGAGCCTCCGGTGATCAGCGCCGCCAGCGCCGCGCCGGCGAAGGTGTCGCCGGCTCCCGTGGCGTCGTCGACGGCCAACGGCGAAACGGGCAGGTCGAAGACCTCGCCCGCCTCGACGCGGACGCCGTCCGCGCCGCGCGTCTCGAACAGGATCTGGCCGACCGGCGCGGGACTGGTCCGGCCAGCCTCCAGCCAGGCGCGTTCGCCGGCGTTGCAGAACACCACCTCGGCCCGCGCCGTGAGCCGCGCCACGAGCTCGGGCGGAAAACAGGCCGGGTCGTCCTTGGCGATCCAGGCCAGGCGCGGGCCTTCGACCTCGAGCAGGCGCGCGGTGATCGCTGGCGGCCCGGCGGCGACCACCAGCCATTCGGCCTGGGCGGCCAGGCGCAGCTGGCCCTCGGTGAGCGCGGCGGGTCCCGGCCGCAGCAGGCAGCCATAGCTTCCATCGGCGTTGTAGATCAGCAGGCACCGCGTCGACGGCGCGCCCGGCATGACCGCGACACCGTCCGGCGACCCGCAGGCCGCGCGATAGGCGTCACCGTCGGCGTCGTCGCCGATCCAGGTCAGGGGCGCGGCCATCACCCCCGCCTTGGCGAGCGCCGCGCTGGCGTACAGCGCCGCCCCGCCCGCGCGCGGCCAGACCGCCTCGCGCATCAGCCGCGTGCCCCGACCGGTGAAGTCGCCCTCGACCCGGACCACGTAGTCGATCGTCGCGAACCCCGCGACCGCCACCCGCACCATCTCGTCCCCTTCGTTTCAGCGGCTTGACTGAAACGTTTCACTAGATAGTTTGCAAGGACATTCTGACCTTCGGATCCCCCATGCAGCCGCCCAGTTTCATCGCGTTCACCGGCGTCGACCGCCTCGAGCTACTGCCGGGCCTCAAGGCGCTGTCGGCCCGCTATCCGATCGAGTGGGGGGTGCTGGTCGATCCGGCCCAGGAGGACACCGCCCTCTTCCCGCCCGCCGCGATCCGCGACGCCCTGCTGGCCGCGCGCGACCTGCGCTGGGCTGCTCACGTTTGTGGCGACGCGGCCAAGGCCATCGCGGCGGATCCGCTGAGCGCGCCCCTGCCCCCGGCCGGCGTCCAGCGGGTGCAGGTCAATCACAGCTTCAAGGGCAGCACCCCGGCCCAGGTCGCCGCCGCCCGCGACTATGGCCGCCGCTTGGGCGTGCGGACCGTGCTGCAATGCTCGGCCGCCTTCCCGCTGAACCAGACCGGCGTCGACTGGCTGTACGACGTCTCGTTCGGCACCGGCGCGCGGCCCGACCGTTGGCCCGCGCCGCCGCCGGCCGAGGGGCCGTTCTGCGGCTATTCCGGCGGCATAGGTCCCGACACCGTGACCGAGATCCTGGCTCGCATCGCCGCGCCCGAGGGCTCCCTCTACTGGATCGACATGGAGTCCGGCGTGCGCACCGACGGAGCCTTCGATCTGTCCAAATGCGAGGCCGTCTGCCGCGCGGTCTACGGATGACCACCGCGCCGAGGCTGGTGATCCTCGACACCGATCCGGGCGTCGACGACGCCCTGGCCCTGCTCTACATGCGCGCGCGGCCGGACCTGCGATTGCTGGCGATCACCACCGTGTTCGGCAACGCGGATATCGAGACCACGACCCGGAACGCCTTGTGGCTGCGTCAGCGCCTGGGCCTCGAAGCGCCGATCCACAAGGGCGCGGCGAAACCCCTGAACCGTCCGCGCGGCCCCTCCCCCGTCCACGTCCACGGCGAGAACGGCCTGGGCGACATCGACCTGTCCGGCCCCGTCCCGCCGCCAGCCGATCCTGGCGCGGCGCATCAGAAGATCGTCGACCTCGTCCGCGCCCTTCCCGGCCAGGTGACGATCGTCGCCATCGGTCCGCTGACCAACCTGGCCCTGGCCCTGCGCGCCGCGCCCGACATCGCCGGCCTGGTCGCCGAGGTCGTGATCATGGGCGGCGCCTTTGCGCGGGGAAACGTCACCCCGTTCGCCGAGGCCAACATCCACAACGACCCGGAGGCCGCCGCCGAGGTGCTGGCCGCGCCGTGGTCCGTCACCCTGGTTCCGCTGGATGCGACCCTGCCCTGCGTGCTGACCGACGCCGCCGCCCGGGACATGGCCAAGACCGCCGAGACGGGCCGCTTCGTCCACGACCTCACGCGAGGCTACGCGGCCGCCTACGCCCGCCACGAAGGTCTGGACGGCTGCGTGCTGCACGACGTCGCGGCCCTGGTCCGCCTGACCGACCCTGAACTGTTCAACGTCCGTTCGGCGCCGGTCTCGGTGATCCTGGACGGCGAACGTCTGGGCCAGACGGTCTGGTCCGAGCGAGGCCCGAGCCGCCAGGTCTGCCTGGACGCCGACGGCCCGGAGCTCGCGCGGCGTTTCCAACAGACGCTAGCCTAGATCCGAGGATCCGGTTTAGCTGGCGGACACGTCCCTATCGGAGCCGCCGATGCCGCTGCTTGCCCTGCTCGCCGCCCTGGCCCTGTCGCCCGCCGTCGAGGTCCCCGCTCAGCCGGCCTTGACCCAGGCGATCGCGGCGCGGGACACCGCCCTGTTCGACGTGATGTTCGCCGGGTGCGATCCGGCCGCCCTGACGGCCTTGGTCACGGACGACATGGAATTCTACCACGACAAGGGCGGGCTGATGGCCCACGACGCCTTCATCGCCGACTACGCCAAGAGCTGCGCGGCCAAGCGCGCGCCGGACGCCTGGCGATCGCGCCGCGAACTGGTGGCCGGAACGATGAAGGTCTACGCCATTCCTGGCTTCGGGGCGGTCGAGGAAGGCGCGCACGTCTTCTACGAGCGCAAGGGCGATGGCCCCGAGCGGCTGGCCGGCAAGGCGCGGTTCTCGATCCTGTGGAAGCTGGGGGCCGACGGCCAATGGCGCATGGCGCGGACCTTCAGCATCGACCACGCGGCCGTTCCATAAAAAAGGCCGGCGCTTTCGCACCGGCCACGAGGGGAGGCAGTTCGAGCCTGGCGACAGGGGTAAGGACCCGCCGCCAAGCCTTAAGTCCGACTAGAACCGCGCGGTCACGCTGGCGTAGACCACCCGGCCCTCGACGTCATAGGTCGCCGAGAACGTGTTGTTGGAGGGGGCCGACGAGCCGACGATCGGCGGGTTCTTGTCGAACAGGTTGCGGACGCCCGCGGTCACCGAGAGGTCCTTGGTCACGTCATAGGCGCCGGTCAGGTCGAAGTAGCTCTGCGCCTTGATCACCGGAGTGGTCAGCGTCGCCTTGTCCGGGAACGCCGCGCCGAGGCGCTTGGGCAGCAGGTAGGTGTCGACCGTCACCTCGCCGATATAGCGATGGCGCAGGCTGAGCGTCGCCGGGCCCGAACGCCAGCTGATGCGCGAAGCGCCCTTCCAGCGCGGGATCGGCTGGCCGCAGGTCGGGCCGAACGAACCGACGCAGTAGTTCTTGGTCGCCGGCAGCGCCTGGACCGGCGTGGCGGTGAACTCGTCGGTGTAGGTCAGGTTGGTGCCAATATCGAACCGGCTGTCGCCGAACGGGCCCCAGGCCAGGTTGAAGCGGTAGTTGGCGTTGATGTCGACGCCCGAGGTCTTCAGCCCGCCGGTGTTGCCGTTGGTGGTGGTGACGTAGCCCGGCGCGGCGATCTGGCCGGTCAGGGGATCGCGGGTGATCGCCTTGCAGAACGCGCTGCTGGCGTCCTGGATCGTGTTGTAGCAAAGGCTCAGCGTGTTCGCGATGCCGCCGCCCAGGGGCGCGATGGCGCCGTCCAGGTTGATCTTGAAGTAGTCGACGCTGAGCGCCAGGCCGGGCGCGAAGCGCGGCTGCAGCACGATGCCGAAGGTCGTGGTGTCCGACTTTTCAGGACCGACATTGGGATTGCCGCCCGAGACCTGGCTGATGAAGGTGTTGGGCTGCACCGCCAGGCTGAAGACCGAGGCGGCCGGCACGCCGGTGGCGACGCAGATGGCGCGCACCGCGGCGGTCTGCTGGGCCGTCGGCTGACGGCTCGAGCAGGGGTCGACCGCCGAGGGGCCGCTGGTGGTGTTGCCGCCGAACAGCTCGCCCACGTTCGGCGCGCGGATGGCGTGCTGGAACTGGCCGCGGAGGGTGACGTCGGAGATCGGCGCGTACTCGCCGCCCACCGAATAGGTCCAGACGCCGCCGACGCCGGCCAGGTCGTAGTCGGAATAGCGGAAGGCGCCGTTGACGCTGGCGCGTTCGCCCAGCGGCGAATCCTTCAGCAGCGGCACGCGGACTTCGCCATAGACTTCCTTCACCGACTCCGAGCCTTGGGTCGGCTGCGCGGCGTTGAAGCCGGAGACGTCGCCGGAGGCCAGGAAGCTGTCGGGCACGAACCGCGCCGAGGCCTTGCGGTATTCGGCGCCGGTGCTGAAGTCGATCGGACCGGCCCAGGTGTCGAACAGCTCGCCGGCCAGGCTGGCGGCCAGGACCTGCTGCGAGGATTCGGTGTAGTTGGTCGACGCCACCGCGATCGAGCTAATGCCCTGCGGCGACAGGTTGGCGCCGAAGATGTTGAGCAGCGGCGCGGCGCCGTTGACCGACAGCAGGCCGGCCTGGACCTTGCTCAGCGAGATGGCCCCGCCGGAGGTGCTGGTGTCGGTGGTGCGCGTGTAGGTGTAGTAGGCGTCGTACTTCAGGTTTCTCAGATAGCTGTCCGAGACGCTGCCGAGGTCGCCGCGCAGGCCGATCGCCGACCGGAAGGCCGAGCGGTCGGAGGTATTGGTGCGATTGCCGATCTCCGGGACGCGCCGGTTGATGTTCAGGATCGCCAGGCCGTCGCCCGCCGTCGTGGTCAGGGACGACGTGCCGTTGGTCGCCCGAACTGTGCCGACCTCAAGCTGGTCGAGCTGGCGCAGAACGTCCTGAAGCTGCGGCGTCAGATAGGGGTTGTTGACGTTCAGCAGGAAATTGCCGCCAAAGCCGCTGGGCGCCAACTGCATCGAGACGCGGTTGTTGCTGTAGTTGGCCTCGGCATAGCCGGTGACGTGCGCGTTGAACTCGTAGTGGCCGGACATGTTGGCCAGCCAGCGGCGCTGCGGGATGACGATGTAGTTGGCCGGGGCCAGATCGTAGTCATCGCCCGGCGTCGTGGCCGGTCGGGCCACCTTGCCGGCGTTGTCGAAGGTGAAGCCCCGCGAACCCAGGCCGCTCAGGCCCGCGGCCGCCAGGGCAGCGGTCAGCGAAGAGCTCGAAGGCGAGCCGACCGTGACGAAGCGACCGTTCGGAATGGTGCCGCTGCCGCCGAAGATCAGGCCCGGACGGCCACCGGCCGTCAGACAGGTCTGACCGGCCGGAATGGCCATGGGCGTCCCAGGCCGCGTGTCGCTGTAGCTGGCGGCGGTGACGCAGCCGTCGGCCATGGTGGGCATGGCCCAGCCGCCGCGATCGGCGCGCGAATAGCCCCCACGATCCAGGTAGTTCAGCGCCACGACGACATTGCCGCGATCGTCGGCGAAGTTCGTGCCGAACGTCAGGTCGGCCGTGTAGGTCTTGGTCTTGGTGTGGGTGTCCTGGCGGGCCTCGGCGGTCATCTCCACGCCCTGGAAGTCGTCCTTCATGATGAAGTTGACGACGCCGGTGATCGCGTCCGAACCGTAGACGGCCGACGAACCGCCGGTGACCGTCTCGACGCGCTTGATCAGCGCGGCCGGGATCGTGTTGATGTCGGTGGTCTGGTCAGGCCCGGTGATCGTGAAGCGGCGGCCGTTGACCAGCACGAGGTTCCGCTGCGCGCCGAAGCCGCGAAGGTTCAGCGTCGCCGTGCCGCCCGGCACGGTGTTGGCCGTCGGGCCGTTGTTTTGCGAGCCCAGGAACTGCGGCGTGTCGTTCAGCAGCGTCTCGACGTTCTGCGTGCCCGACAGGCCGATCTCCTCCGAACCGATCACCGTGACCGGGGTCGGGGCCTTGAACCCGCGCGCCGACAGGCGCGAGCCCGTGACGACCACTTCGGTGACGGTTTGGTCTTCGGCCGGAGCCGGCGTCTGCGTCTGCGCGATTGCCAGCGCTGGCACAAAAAGGGCGGCGGCCAGCGCCAGCGCGGTTTCGCAGCCCATGAATAGACGTTGTTTGTGGTTGGCGCTCATCGTCCCCTCCCGAAGGTACCGCTATCATCTGCGGCCGTTTTCAAGACGCTAAAGAGAAATTCCGATATGTGCAATAGCTGTCCACAAAATGATACGACTGCGATAGTCGAAGCGGCGAGGCGCTGAAGCGTCCGCATGGTGGCTTAGGAGGCGGTTTTGACGGTTCTGGATCTATCCCGACGCGCTGTGCTGATGGCGGCCCTGGCCGCGCCCGGCCTCGCCGAAGCGGCCGACGACTGGGCCAAGGCCCGCGCCATCCAGCGATCCGTCCACTTACCGGTATTCCCCTCGCGAGTCTGGAACATCGTGGCGGCCGGCGCGATCGAGGACGATGTCGAGGCGACCAGCGCGGCGATCGCCAAGGCCATCGCGGCCTGTGCCGCGGCCGGCGGCGGACGCGTGCTCGTGCCGGCGGGCCGCTGGCCGACCGGCGCCGTCCGCCTGCGCAGCCGCGTCGAGCTGCATCTCGCCAAGGGCGCGACCCTGGTCTTCAGCACCGACCCGGCCCGCTATCCCATCGTCGCCACGCGCTGGGAGGGGGTAGAGCTGATGAACTACTCGCCCCTCGTCTTCGCCGACGGCGAGCACGACGTGGCGATCACCGGGCGCGGCGTGCTGGACGGCCAGGGGCCGGCCTGGTGGCCGTGGAGCAGCGGGCCGCAATTCGGCTGGCGCGCCGGCATGCCCAACCAGCGCAAGGCCCGCGAAGCCCTCTTCGACATGGCCGAGCGCGGCGTGCCGGTGGCCCAGCGCGTCTTCGGCGAGGGCTCGTACCTGCGGCCGATGATGGTGCAGTTCCAGAACTGCGCGAACGTGCTGGTCGAGGGCGTGACCCTGCGCGATGCGCCGTGCTGGACGCTGCATCCGGTGCTGTGTCGCAATGTGACCGTCCGCGACGTCACGGTGATCGGCCACGGCCCCAACACCGACGGCTGCGACCCGGAGTCCGTCGACGGCATGGTGATCGAGCGCAGCACCTTCGACTGCGGCGACGACTGCATCGCCATCAAGTCGGGCCGCAACGCCGACGGCCGTCGCCTGGCCAAGCCGACCCGCAACATCCTGATCCAGGACTGCGTGATGAAGGATGGTCACGGCGGGGTGGTGATCGGCAGCGAGGTGTCAGGCGGGGTCGAGAACATCTTCGTCCAGCGCTGCCACATGGACAGCGAGGGCCTGTGGTACGCCCTGCGCTTCAAGAACAACGCCATGCGCGGCGGCGTCATCCAGGATATCTACGCCCGCGACATCACCGTCGGCCGCGTGGCCCGGGCGGCGATCATCTGCGACTTCAACTACGAAGAAGGCGCGCGCGGCGGCTTCACGCCCGTGCTGCGCAAGGTCCGGATCGAGCGGATGCGAGCCAGCGCCGCCGCCCAGGTCGTCGACCTGCAGGGCCTGCCCGGCGCGCCGCTGGGCGACATCGTGCTCAGCGACTGCCGCTTCGACGGGGTCACCAAGGCCAGCGTCGTGACGCACACCCACGGGCTTAGGCTGGAACGCGTCACGGTCAACGGCCGGCGCGTCCCCTCGCCCGCCCTGCTCAGCGCGCCACCGACCTGACGTCGACCCAGTCAAAGTCGGCCACGCCCGGCTCTACCTGGGCCGGATCGCCATAGCTGAACAGCGCCGGCCGCGCGCCTTTCCACCAGCTGAAGCGCGGCAGGATCCCACCGCCCATGTCGACGAAGGTCCGCCCGCCGTCGCGGCTGTAGCTGTAGTGCGCCGCCTGATCGGCCAGGGCCACGCGCAGGTCGACCGGACCGGCCGGCAGCGCCGGCCCCAGGGTGTCGATACCTCGCAACGAGAAGACGATGCGGTTCCGGCCGTCCTTGCGGATCACGCCGATGGCGCCGATCCCCGCGCCGAACATGGCCAGGCCCGCCCGCTGTCCCTCGACCAGCCCCCTGGCGTCGAGGCGCGCGGTGATGATCGCCGAACGGCTCTGCAGTGACTGGGTCAGGGTGTTGCGGGCGCTGACCAGATTGACCGCCGGCCCGCCCGTCAGGCGCAGGAAGCCGGGCCGCGCCGTCAGGCTCCAGCGCCGGTCGTCGGGATTGTGGTTCCACTCCCACTGCGGTCCCAGCCTGGCGGTGGAGAAGCCATCCGACGTTTGCGGCGAGACAACCGGGAAGCGTCGGCCGACATCGGGCATGGCGTGCGTGGCGACGGGTTGGCCGCCGTGCGCATCGGGTCCGGCGCCGGGGATCGGCTCGCCGATGAACGGCCAGTCGTCCTTCCAGACCAGCGGCTGCAGGTGGACGATGCGGCCATAGGCGCCAGCGCTGTTGAAGTGGATGAACCAGCCCTGGCCGGAGGGCGTCTCGACCCAGCCGCCCTGGTGCGGGCCCCTCAGGCCGCTCTTGCCCGGGACCAGCACTTCGCGGTGCTCGTAGGGCCCCCAGATCGACCTGGACCGCATCACGGCCTGCGGCCCGGTCTCGACCCCGCCGATCGGCGCGAAGATGTAGTACCAGCCGTTGCGCTTGTAGAGCTTCGGCCCCTCCAGCACCGGCAGGGCCTTGGCGTCCTCGACGATGACCTTGCCCTCGTCGAGCACCGACTGGCCGTCCGGGGCCATGCGATGCAGCACCAGGGGCCCCGCGCCGACCTTGCCGTGGACGAGATAGGCCTGGCCGTCGTCGTCCCAGAAGGGGCACGGATCCTCGAGGCCCGGCCCCGCGACCACCGCCACGGGTTCGGTCCATGGGCCGTCGACCTTGGTCGCCGTCGACATGAAGATCCCCTCATAGGGGGTGGCGAAATAGACGTAGAACTTGCCGTCGTGGTGGCGAATCGACGGCGCCCAGACCCCGCCGGCATAGCGCTGGCCAGAGGTGCGCAGGTCGCGCGGCATCCGCGCGCCGGCGTCGTTGGTCGGCACGGGTCCCGGCAGATCGTATTCCGGCGCGAACGGCAGCTTGGGCAGGACGTGGCCGGCGATCGTCCAGTGGACCAGGTCCTTGGACGTCAGGATCGGCACGCCCGGCGAGAAGTGGAAGCTGGACGCCACGAGGTAGTAGGTGTCGCCCACGCGGATCACGTCGGGGTCGGAATAGTCGGCCGGCAGGATCGGGTTGCGATAGACCGCCGCCGCCGATGGCTTCGGCGCGGCGAGCGCCGGCCCGGCCAGGACCAGAGCCGTCGCCGCCAATAGTCCCAGCCGTTTCAAGCGCATCACAAAGTCCTCAGAACGATTGGGTCGTCGTCTCGTCGATCCGGCGATCGGGCAGCCAGCGACTGCCGAACGACCGGAAGCCGGTCACCTGGTCGAGCAGGAAGCTGGGCCCCTTGGGCAGGCGCAGCCGGAAGAGGTCGATCTCCTCGACATCGTTCAGCCAGAAGGCCGGACGCGCGTCCGCCGCCTCGGTGACGATCTCGACATTGCTCATCTCGATATTGCGGGCGTGGCGGATGAAGAAGCCGCTGGCCGGCAGGTCGCCGAACATGTCCGGGTCGGGATAGGCCTTGTCGGCCTCGGGCGGACGCCGCTTGGCCAGCTCTGCCGAACCGCCGCCCATGGAGTGGAAGTAGACGTCGCTGATCTTGACGTCCTCGACCGGGTGACCGGCCACGCCGGCGATGATCGACGGCTGCGGCGTGGCGCCATGGCTGACGATGTTCTGGATGGTGATCCGCCGCAGCTTGCCCACCGGAACGCCGGCCGGACCGCGCATCCGGCTGCCCAGGCGCAGGAACAGCGGCGGGAAGCCCAGGCCGCGCATGGTGATGTTGCTGATGGCGATGTCTTCGGTCAGCGCCCCGTCCATCGTCTCCAACGCGATGCCGTAGCAGTGGTCGAACACACAGTTGGTGATGGTGACGTTCTTGAAGCCGCCGTTCGACTCCGTGCCCAGCTTGATGCGGCCATAGCCGTGGAAGCCGGGCGGCATCTTCTTCCAGGTCCCGTCGATCACCGAGCCCATCTCGTAATTGCCGGTCAGGAGGCAGTCGGAGATCGTCAGGTTCTCGGTGGGACGGGCATAGCCCAGGGCGAACGAGCTCTTGGGACAGATGCCGTCGTCCCACGGCGAGTTGATCGTGCAGTTGGTGACGCGGACATTGCGGCAGCAGTCGATGTCCAGACCGTCGCGGTTGGTGTCGACGATCAGATTGTCGATCGTCATGTTGTCGACGCCGGTGGCCAGCAGCGCGAACCAGCCGCCCTGCAGGATCTTGAAGTCGCGCAGCAGCACGTTGCGGCAGTTCTTGAGAGCGATGGCCTTGTCGCCGACGCCGGGGCCGGAGATGTCCGGCGGATCGTCGGGGAAACGGTGGCCGCGGGTCAGGCCCTTGCCCCAGATCAGGCCCGTCCCGACGATGGACACGTCGTGCAGCCCCTCGCCGAAGATCAGGCTGTTGTTCCAGTGGCTGTGGCCATAGTCCTGAAAGGCGTTGCCCGCCCCGGGACCAGGATCATCATAGCCGTTGGGCGCGACGCCATTGGGCGCGGCGGCCAGGATCACGGCGCCCTCGCCCAGGTGCAGGGTGATGTTGCTCTTCAGGCGCAGGGTGTAGCAGGCGTAGGTCCCGGGCGGGAAATGCACCACGCCGCCGCCCAGCGACGCCACGTGATCGATGGCCTTGTTGATGGCCCGCGAATCGATCGTCGCCCCGTCGCCGACGGCGCCGAAATCGCGGACGCTGAACAGATGCGGCGCGGGTCCTCGCGCGGGGCCGGCCGGCGTCGCGGCGCTGGCGGCATGGGGTGGAACCAGTGCGGCGCCGCCGAGCATGGCCCCCAGCATCAGCCCTCGTCGATCCATCGTCATCACGCCCTCCCACTTGCCCGTTCGTCGGGTCTGGCGGGAGACAAGCAAGCCGATCGCGATGGTGTCAACGACATTTTGTTACCGGTAGCATCGACAATGCCAGCGTTGGCGCCCTATCGTGCCAGCGCTAGCCATGGCAGTTCGCGATCCATAATCGCGGCGCCGAAAGGCCGTGGGGGAAACTGATGAGGATCGATCCGGCCGCGAGCATGGCTGTGACCATCGACGACGTCGCCAGAGCGGCGGGCGTCTCGATCCGGACCGTATCGCGCGTGCTCAACGACTCGCCCAAGGTCGGCGACGAGACCCGCCTGGCCGTGCAGGCGATCATCAAGGATCTCGGCTACAGCCCCAGCTCACGGGCCCGCGCCCTGGCCTCGGGCCGCTCGTACCTGATCGCCGTGGTGCAGGACGATCCCAACGCCCACGTGATCGGCGTCCTGCAGCGCGGCATCGTCGAGGTCTGCTCGCAGCACGGCTATGAGCTGGTCGTCCACCCGGTGCGCTTCAGCGACCCGGACGTGGCCCTGGACATCGAGCGTTTTGTGCATAGCTCGCGGGTCGATGGCCTGATCGTTCTGCCACCCACGTCCGAGATCGCGGCTATTCCCGAACGGCTGTCGGCGCTGGGCGTGCCCGCGGTCGGCATCGCCTCGATCGAGACGCCGCACTATCCCAGCATGCTGATCAGCCAGGAGCGCGCGGCCACCGGCGAAATGGCCCGCCACCTTCTCGACCTGGGCCACCGGCGTATCGCCATGATCGAAGGCCCGCCGCATTTCCGCTCGGCGCAGGAGCGCAAGGCCGGCTTCCTCGCGGCCCTGACCGCCTCGGGCCTGCCGCTGGAGGTGGAGCTGCGTCCGGGCGACTACGGCTTCGAGAGCGGCCTGGCCGCCGCCGAGTCGCTGCTCGCGCTGGAGCGCCCGCCCACCGCGATCTTCGCCTGCAACGACACCATGGCCGCGGCGGTCGTCAAGACTGCGCGCGAGGCTGGCGTATCGATGCCCGACCAGCTCTCGGTCGCGGGCTTCGACGACGCGGACCTGGCCTCGATGATCTCGCCCAGCCTGACGACGATACGCCGTCCGCTGCGTGACATGGCCAAGACCGCGACCGAGCACCTCCTGATGATGATCAACGAGCGTAGAGCGACCATGCCGCCCAAGTCCGTGGGTCTGAGCCTGATCGTTCGACGATCGACCGCGCCTGTCCGCGCCGTTTGAAAGTTCGGCCGACCCGGTCGCTTCCGCGACGGCCATGCTCTCCGCCCCTTCGCATCAAAAGGCCTGCGTCGCACCGCGAGGGCCTTGCGTACGTCGTCGGCTCGAGGCAAGTTACTTGCATAACAATACGAACATGACCTGAGAGGCGGCGACGGCTCCAGGGCTGAAAGACCCGTCGCGCCAGGAGGAAGCCGTGCGTCCAAGCCCCCCCGAGCGTGTCGCGGAATATCGCCGCCTGGGCTGGTGGAGCGGACGCACCATCGACCAGCTGTTCTCCGAAGCCGTCCACGCCCGCCCAGACGCGGTCGCGCTGGTCGACGCCCCCAACCGCATGGCGCTCACCGGCTCCGAGCCCCAGAGCTTGACCTTCCGCGAGGCCAACGCCCGCGTCGACACACTGTGCCATGTGCTGGCGGGCCTGGGCGTGGGGCGTGGCGACATCGTCTCCACCCAGTTGCCCAACATCGTCGAGGGCGTGCTCTGCTTCCTGGCCTGCGCGCGGATCGGCGCGATCCTCAGCCCGCTGGCCATGACCTATCGCGCCCACGAGCTGCGCCAGATCCTGCCCAGCATCGATCCCAAGGTCGTGATCACACTCGACCGCTTCCACGGCTTCGACCATGGGGCGATGATCGCCGGCCTGCGGGCGGAAGGCGTGACGTCCGCCCAGCTCGTCACCCTGTCGGAAGGCTCGACCAGCGGCGCGCATAGCCTGACGGACCTTTCCGCCAAGGCTTCTCCGGAGCCTTTCGCTTCGCCCGCCGACCTCGACGCGGCCGAGGCCCTGACCATCTGCTGGACCTCGGGCACCGAGGCCATGCCCAAGGGCGTGCCGCGCCACCACGACCACTGGGTGGTCAATGGCGAGGCGCTGGTCGAGGCCGCCGGACTGCGGACGGGCGACGCCATCCTCAACCCCTTCCCGCTGATCAACATCGCCGCGATCGGCGGCATGGTGATGACCTGGCTGCTGTGTCAGGGCCGCCTGGTCCAGCACCACCCCTTCGACCTGCCGCTGTTCCTGCGACAGATGCAGGACGAGAAGATCGCCTACACCGTCGCGCCGCCGGCGGTGCTGACCATGCTGCTGCAGAACGAGGCGCTGCTGGCGAACCTGGACCTCTCCAACCTGCGCTGCATGGGCTCAGGCTCCGCGCCCCTGCCGCCATGGATGGTGCGCCGCTGGCAGGAACAGTACGGCGTGACGATCATGAACGTCTTCGGCTCGAACGAGGGCGCGTCCCTGTTCTCGACGGCGGCCGCCATTCCCGATCCCGAGCAGCGGGCCATGTACTTCCCCCGCTTCGGCGCGCCGGGCGTCGACTGGCCGGCCGAGTTCCCCGCCAAGATCCGCACCCGCCTGGTCGACCTGGCCACCGGCGAGGACATCGTCAAGCCCGGCCGCGAGGGCGAACTGCGGATCTCCGGCGCCATGACCTTCGACGGCTACTGGAACGCGCCGGACCTCACCAAGGCCGCCTTCGACGAGCAGGGCTTCTTCCGCACGGGCGACCTGTTCGAGATCGCGCCCGACACGGACGATCGCTTCTATCGCTTCGTCGGACGCAGCAAGGAGATCATCATCCGCGGCGGGCTGAATATCTCGCCGGCCGAACTGGATGGGCTGATCGAGAGCCACCCCGCCGTCCGTGAGGCCTGCTGCGCCGCCTATCCCGACGAGCGCCTGGGCGAACGCGTCTGCGCGGTCGTCGCCCTGCGGCCGGATCAGGCGCTGACGCTGGACGACCTCACCGCGCACCTGAAGTCGCGCGAGCTGGCCACCTTCAAGCTGCCGGAGAAGCTGCGCATCGTCGACGCCCTGCCCCGCAACGCCTTGGGCAAGGTGGTCCGGCGCGATCTCGCGGGCGTGGCGGCTACTTAAGCCCATTGGAGACTTGCATAACCGCACCTGTTCCGCGACGCTGATCAGCGATTAGTCACGGTCAGGACGCGGAGTAATGGGCGCGCCGAAATTCATCAGGACTTGCTCGATCTGGCGCGCGTTGGAGGTGGTCGGTGACACGGCGGTGCTGCTGATCCTCGAGGCCAACTGGATCGGCGCGCGACGCTTCGACGATCTGCGCGACCGCACCGGCCTGCTGCAATCCAAGCTCAGCGACCGCCTCAAGAAGCTGGTGGCCGCCGAGGTGCTGGAGAAGAGCGCCTATTCGACCCATCCGCCGCGCTACGAATACCGGATGACCCGCAAGGGCCTGGACCTCTACTGGCCGGCGCTGATGATGCTGCGCTGGGAGCGGCGCTGGTCGACCAACCCCGCCAAGCTGCGGCTGAACCTGCGCCACCGGACGTGCGGCCACCTGTTCGAGCCGGTCCCGACCTGCCTGAAATGCGGCGACGAGATCAATCCGCGCGAGGTCGACTGGGCCGAGGGGCCCGGCGTGGGCTGGATGGTCCCGCTCTACAGCCGCCGCCGCCAGCAGCGCGGCGCGGCCGAGGAGTCGTCCAGCCTGATGGTCGACGTCGCCCAGATCACCGGCGACCGCTGGGCCAGCCTGGTCCTGCGCTCGATCTTCACGGGGCTAAGGCGCTTCGACGAGATCCATCGCGACACCGCCATGGCGACCAACATCCTGTCCGAGCGCCTGGCCTGGCTGACCGCCCAGGGCGTGATCCGCGCCCACGAGCGGGCCGGCAAACGCTTCGAATACCGCCTGACCGAGAAGGGCCTCGACTACTACCCCGTCCTGCTGATGCTGCTGCAGTGGGGCGACAAGTACTACGTCTCACCCGAGGGGCCGCCGCTGATCCTGCGCCACAAGGTCGGCGGACATCTGCTGGAGCCGGCCGTGACCTGCTCGTGCTGCGGCCAGCCGGTCGAGCCGCACGACGTGTCGTTCGAGATCATCGAGGCCGAGCAGCGAGCGCCAGAAATCGCGCACTAAAGGCGTAGCCCTCGTGGATTTCATACTTTCATAACGAGACTTACCGGGTTAGGGTTCTCCTCGATAGGGAGGAGACATGACGTATCGCGTGATCCAGTGGGCGACGGGCGCCATGGGCAAGAGCTGCCTGCGGACGGTGATCGACCACCCGTCGACGGATCTCGTAGGCCTCTATGTCTATGGCGAGGCCAAGGCGGGCCGGGACGCCGGCGACATCGCCCAGCGCGGCGCGACGGGCGTGCTGGCCACCCGCGACATCGATGAGATCCTGGCGCTGGACGCCGACGTGGTGATCCACGCCGCCCGCCTGGCCCCGCCCTACGGCTCGCACGACGCCGAGATCCTGGCCCTGCTGGCCAGCGGCAAGAACGTCATCAGCATTAACGGCTACAGCGATCCCAGCCACTGGGGCGACGCACGCCTCGCGGCCCTGGAAGCGGCCTGCGCCAAGGGCGGCTCGACCCTGATGGGCGCGGGGCTGAACCCCGGCTTCGCGGCCGAACAGCTGGCGGCGGTCGCCAGCGGCGTCTGCTCCGAACTGGACACGATCGAGGTGATCGAGAGCGTCGACTGCCGCGCGGTGCGCAGTCCGGACTACGTCTTCGGCGTGCTGGGCTTCGGCCTGGATCCGGCGTCGATCAATCCGAACGATCCCGACTGGGGCCCCGCCTCGTCGCTGAACGGCATGTACGCCGAGGCGCTGTCGGCCCTGGCCAAGCGGCTGAACCTGACGCTGGAGCGGGTCGACACCGACCACCGCGTGTTCGGCGCTTCCCAGGACCTCTCGATCGCGGTGGGTACGATTGCGCAAGGAAGGATCAGCCATGTCAATTGGCGCTGGATCGGCCGTGCCGAAGGCGGCCGCGACCTGATCATCTCGATCCACTGGTTCATGGAGACGGCGCACCTGGAAGCGCAGCCCCTCCCCCTGTGGAGCGTGCGCCTGACCGGTCAGCCCAGCGTGCGCATGACCCTCGACATGGACAAGCGTCCCGGCGACCAGACCCCCACCTCGGCCGAGCAGTGGGCCGTCGCCGGCAGCGTGATCAACGCCATCCCCCACGTCGTGGCGGCCCCGCCGGGTGTCATGACCCGCCCCCTGGCCACCCCGTTCGACGGGAGCCTGGCGCGAAGAGCCTGAGACTGAACGAGAACCCACGTCGGCGGCACGATCGACGGGAAAACGAAGGAGGAAACGATGAGCCATCAGGACGGTCCGCACGCCGGTCGCGTCGTCATCGTCACCGGGGCCGGCAAGGGTCTCGGGCGCGCCTATGCGTTGGATCTGGCGCGCCAGGGCGCGGCGGTCGTCATCAACAATCGTTGGGCTCTGCGCGACGAGCCTTCCAGCGCCCAGCAGGTGGTCGAGGAGATCCAGACGCTCGGCGGCCGAGCGGTCGCCGACTTTGGCGAGGCCGAGAACCCCGAGACCGGGCGAGCCCTGGTCGACAAGGCGTTGGACGCCTTCGGTCGCCTCGACGCCGTCGTCTCGAACGCCGGCGTGCCCCAGACCTGCCGCCTGCACCGCCAGAGCCCCGAGGCCTTCCAGTCGATCTTCGACATCAACTTCCAGGGGGCGCTGAGCCTTGTGCAGGCCGCGTGGTCGGTGCTGTCGGAGACCGGCTCGGGCCGCATCGTGCTGAGCGCCTCGTCGGCGGGGCTCTATGGCGGCGACGGCATGGCGGCCTACGCGTCGTCGAAAGCGGCGCTGATCGGACTGGTCCGGGGCCTGGCGGTCGAGGGCCGTCCGCGCGGCCTGCGGATCAACGCCATCGCCCCCTACGCGGCCACCGCCATGACCACGCCGCACCTGAGCAGCGCCCTGACGCGGCGCATGGATCCCGCCGACGTGGCGCCGCTGGTGTCCTGGCTGGTCAGCGAGGCGTGCGACGTCTCGGGCCAGACCCTGGTCTCCGGCGGCGGACGCCTGCGCGCCGCCTATTCGGTGGAAGGCCCGCCGGTGGCGCTCGACGACGATATCGGCGCGGCGGTGGCGCGCGCCCTCACGGCCGAGCCGCGAGAAACCTACGGCGACGCCCACGCGGCGTTCGCCGCCTTCATGGACGAGCGGCCGACGGCCTGAACCAACGACAATCGGCGGCCCGCGAGCCGCCCCGGCGAGGAGACGAACATGGTCTACATACTTGGCGGCTGGCAGACCGATTTCGCCAGCAACTGGGCCCGGCGGGACATGGACCTGGCCGACGCCTTCAGCGAGGTCGTGGGCAACGGCCTCGATAGCGTCGGGCTGGATCCGAAGGACATCGAGACCGGACACGTCGGCAACTTCGTCGGCGAGCTGTTCGCCCGGCAGGGCCTGCTGGGCGGCTTCTTCGGCCTGGTGCATCCCGACTTCGACGGCCTGCCGACCGCGCGGCACGAGGCCGCCTGTGCTTCGGGCAGCGTCGCCATCCTGGCGGCCAGCGCCGAGATCGAGGCCGGCCGCTACGACCTGGCCTGCGTGGTCGGACTGGAGCAGATGCGCAATGTCGGCGGCCAGACGGCGGCCGAATATCTGGGCGCGGCCGCCTGGACCGGTCACGAGTTCGCCGACGCCACCTATGTCTGGCCCCGCGCCTTCTCGGACCTCGCCGAGGAATACGAGCGCCGCTACGGCCTGAAGTACGAGCACCTGATGCGGATCGCGGAGATCAACTTCGCCAACGCCAAGCGCAATCCCAACGCCCAGACCCGGCAGTGGGCCTTCAGCGACAAGAGCTTCACGGCCGACGACGAGGCCAATCCGGTGGTCGAGGGCCGCACGCGCAAGCAGGACTGCGGCCAGGTCACCGACGGCTCGGCCGTGATCTTCCTGGCCTCGGAGAAGCGCGCCGCCGAATACGCGGCCAAGCGCGGCGTCCCGCTGGAGAGCCTGCCCCGGATCAAGGGCTGGGGTCACCGCTCGGCGCCGATCTCCTACTCCGCCAAGGTCCGGGCCAGCGCCGACCAGCCGTATGTGTTCCCGCAGGTGCGCCGCGCCATCGAGGACGCCCGCCGCCGCGCCGGCGTCTCGGACCTCAGCCAGATCGACGTGGTCGAGACCCACGACTGCTTCACCACCACCGAATATATGGCCATCGACCATCTGGGCCTGACCGCGCCGGGCGAGGCCTGGAAGGCGATCGAGGCCGGCGACATCGAGATCGGCGGCCGCCTGCCGATCAACCCCTCGGGCGGGCTGATCGGCCTGGGCCACCCCGTCGGCGCTACCGGCGTGCGCATGGCGCTCGACGCCTTCAAGCAGGTGACGGGCCGCGCCGGCGACTACCAGGTCGAGGGCGCCAAGACCTGCCAGACCCTCAACATCGGCGGCTCGACCACCACGACCGTCAGCCTGGTCGTCGGAGTCTGACCATGGACCAAGCCGTGCTCGACAAGACGCTGGCGCCGTTCCGTCCGGCCGAACTGATGCCGGTCGACCTGGACGTGACGCACCGCGACGACGGCGCGATCCTGATCGCCTCGCGCATCCCGCTGGCGGCCTACAACGCCAACCTGCCCGCCGCCTTCGCCGAGCGCGCGGCGACGAGCGGCGACAAGGCCGCCCTGGCCTTCCGCGAGGGCGAGGCCTGGCGGTACGTCTCCTATGCCGACCTCAAGCGCGACATGGACGCGGCGACGCAGTGGCTGCTGGGCGCGCCTCCCGGGCCGGTGCTGATCCTGGCGCCGAACAGCGCCGCCTTCGCGGTGATGACCTTCGCCGCCCAGGCGGCGGGCCGGGCCGTCTGTCCGGTCAGCGTCACCTACGCCGCGCTGGGCGGGGACTTCGGCCGGCTGGCCCACGTCATCGCCAAGGTTCGCCCGGCCGTGATCTTCGCCGAGGACACCCGCGCCTGCGCGGCGGCGCTGGAGCATCTGGACCTGGGCGAGGCGGTGATCGTCACCACCAACCCTGACCAGCTCTCCAAGCCCTCGATCGCCTATGCCGACCTGCTGGCCGCGACGCCGACGCCGGCGGTGGCGGCCAGCATCGCGGCGCTGAAGCCCGACGACCGCGCCGCCCTGATGCTGACCTCCGGCTCGACCGGCCTGCCCAAGGTGGTGCCGATCACCTTCCGGAACCTGGCCGCCAACAGCATCCAATGCATGCAAACCATCGGCAAGGCGGCCGGCTGGGACAATGTCATGCTGGACTGGCTGCCCTGGCACCACGCCGCCGGCGCCTTCGTCCTGCGCGCAACCCTGCTGGAAGGCGGGACGCTGCATGTCGACGAGGGCAAGCCCGTGCCGGGCCTGTTCGACGCCTCGGTGCGGAACCTGCGCGACGTGTCGGTCCGCTACTTCAACAACGTGCCCCTGGGCTACGCCATGCTGGCCGACGCCCTGGAGCAGGACGCCGTGCTGCGGAAGACCTTCTTCAAGGACATGCGCCTGATGCTCTACGGCGGCGCCGGCCTGTCCCAGACGGTCTATGACCGCATCCAGGCCATGGCCGTGCGCGAGACCGGCCATCGGATCATGATGACCAGCGGCTACGGCATGACCGAAACCGTCTCGGCCTTCATGGTCATCCACTTCGAGACCGACAAGGTGGGCCTGGGCCTGCCCGCGCCGGGCTCGCTGGTGAAGCTGCAGCCCGTCGGCGACCGTTACGAGGTCCGGGTCAAGGGCCCCCAGGTCACGGCCGGCTATCTGGACGAGCCGGAGAAGACGGCGGCGGCCTTCGACGAGGAGGGCTTCTACCGCACCGGGGATCTGGCGCTGTTCCACGACCCCAGCGACCCCGCCCAAGGCCTGGTGTTCGCCGGCCGCGCGGCCGAGGAGTTCAAGCTGTCGAGCGGGACCTGGGTCTATGGCGGCGCCCTGCGCGACGGCCTGCTCAAGGCGCTGTCACCACATGTCACCGATCTGGTCCTGTGCGACGACGGTCGGCCTTATCTGGGCGTGATGCTGTGGGCCAAGCCCGGCGCGTCGCGCGCGCTTCTCGAGGAAGGCCTGGCGGTCTTCAACCGGAGCCAGTCCGGGGGCGCGGCCCGCGTGCGCCGGGCTCTGGTGCTGCGCGAGCCGCCCAGTCCCAACGCCCACGAGATCTCCGACAAGGGCACCATCAACCGCCGGGCGGTCATCGACCGTCGGGCCGCCGAGGTCGAGCGCCTGTTCGCGGACGATCCCGACGCCGAGGTGATGGTCGTTTCCTGACAAGGCGGCGGCGCGGGCCAGATGTCGCGCCGCCAATCACTTTCATAAAAAGATGCGAATGGCGCGCCGCGGCGCGCCGAACGGGGGAAGGCGATGCCTGACTATATTCTCATTCCGCTGGTGAACGCCGGCGTCATCCTCGCCGTGTTCGTGGCCGCCTGGGCCATCTGCGTGGCGATGCGCGACGTCACGCCCGTCGACAGCCTTTGGGGCCTGGGCATGGGCGTCGTCGCGGTCGCGACCTACCTGCAGACCGGCGGCGGCACGCAGCGGCGGATGGTCATGACCGGCCTCTGCGTCGCCTGGGCCCTGCGGCTGGGCGGCTACATGCTGTGGCGCTGGCGCGACCACGGCCCCGATGGCCGCTACGTGCGGATGCTGGCCAAGGCCAAGGAAGAGCGGGGCTGGGGCTTCGCCCATGCCGCCTTCCGCATGGTGTTCATGCTGCAGATGCCGCTGCTGTGGATGGTGTGCCTGCCCGTCCAGCTGGGCCAGATCGCCGACACGCCGACGCAGCTGGGCGTCCTGGGCATGGTCGGCGCGGGCCTGGCGGTGTTCGGCCTGCTGTTCGAGAGCCTGGCCGACTGGCAATTGGTGCGGTTCAAGAAGACCCCCGAAAACGCCGGCAAGGTGATGGACAAGGGCCTGTGGCGCTATACTCGCCACCCAAACTATTTCGGCGACGCCTGCGTCTGGTGGGGCCTATTCCTGATCGCGGCCGAGACGCAGCTAGGCCTGATCTCGGTCATCGGCCCGATCTGGCTGGTCTTCACCCTGACCCGCTGGAGCGGCGCGCCGACCGTCGAAGGCCGCATGCGTCGCCGCAAGCCCGACTACGAGGACTATATGCGCCGCACCTCGGGCTTCTTCCCATGGCCGCCCAAGCCGGCGAAGGCGGACTGAGCATGACGCTGCCCGCCAACCTCCTCGACCGCCTGAAAGTCCCGGCGATCGCCGCGCCGATGTTCCTGGTGTCCGGGACCGACATGGTGCTGGCCGCCTGCCGGGCCGGGATCATCGGCTCCTTCCCCGCCAACAACGCCCGCACCCTGGACGACCTCGACGCGTGGATGAACCTGATCGGCCGCGAGCTGCCGGCCGACGCGCCGCCGTGGGCGATCAACATCATGGTCCACCGCTCCTACGCCCGGAAGGACGAGGAGCTGGAGCTGGTGCTCAAGCACAGGCCGCCAATCGTGATCACCGCCCTGGGCGCGCCCACCGGCGTGGTCGACGCGATCCACGGCTATGGCGGTCTGGTCTTCGCCGACGTCAACTCGCTGACCCACGCCGAGAAGGCGGCGGCGGCCGGCGTCGACGGCCTGATCCTGGTGGCCTCGGGCGCGGGCGGGCATACCGGTCCGATCTCCGGCTTCGCCTTCGCGCCGGCCGTGCGCGAGATGTTCGACGGGACCGTCGTCCTGGGCGGCGGCATCGGCAGCGGCCGCGCGATCCTGGCGGCCCAGGCGTTGGGCGCGGACCTGGCCTATCTCGGCACCCGCCTGATTGCCTGCGCCGAGAGCATGGCCCAACCGGAATACAAGCAGATGCTGATCGAGTCGCGGGCCGAGGACATCGTCACCTCGGCGGCCCTGACCGGCATCCCGGCCAACTGGCTGCGCCAGAGCCTGCTGGCGGCCGGCTACGATCCCGCTTCACTGACCGGCCGCGCCGAGATCCAGCTGGGTCGCCCCGAGGACTCGGCCAAGCGCTGGCGCGACGTCTGGGCGGCGGGCCACGGCGTCGGCGAGGTCAAGGCGATCGAGCCGCTGGCCGCAATCGTCGAGTCCCTGGCCGCCGACTACGAACGCGCCCGCGCGACAGTGGGCGCCGGCCGGCGAGCTTGATAGAGAGGGCGGCGCGATGGCTATCGACCTTCCGCCGCCCTCGCCAGATACGGGACCTCATGGCCGAAGACAGTCCGCCGGAAACGATCTCCCCGCGCCCGCTGAACCAGTTGGTGCAGGCCAATTCGGCCACGCGGGCCCTGAACGTGGTGGGGGATCGCTGGACGCTGATGATCCTCTACCTGGCCTTCCAGCGGGTCCGGCGGTTCGACGATTTCCAGGCGCGCATCGGCCTGGCCCGCAGCTTGCTGACCGATCGCCTCAAGCGCCTGCAGGCGGCCGGCGTCATGGTCCGCACGCCCTATGCCGAGCGCCCCAACTGGTTCGAATACCGGCTGACCGAGATGGGCCGCGACCTCTATAGCGTCGCCCTGGCGATCATCGGCTGGGAGAAGCGCTGGTTCTATGACCCAGCCAATCCGGGCCACCGCCTGCGCCACAGCTGCGGAGCGGAGTTCACGCCGGTGCTGGCCTGCGGTCATTGCGGCGAGGCCCTGACGGTCCGCAACGTCATTGTCGAGCCAGGCCCCGGCGCGGGCTACGAGCCCTCGGCCCCGCCGCGCGCGCAGCGTCGGTCGATCGTCCCGTCGGAGGGGCTGAACAAGGGCAATCCGATGCTGGACCGCGCCTTCCAGGTGCTGGGCGACCGCTGGACCAGCCACGTCATCGCCTCGGCTTTCGCCGGCCGGCGGCGTTTCGGCGACTTCCAGGAAGCCCTGGCCATCGCCCCCAACATCCTGACCGACCGCCTGGGACGGCTGGTCGAGCTGGGCATCCTGCAACGCGTTCTCTATCAGACCCGGCCCGAACGCTGGGAGTATCGCCTGACCGACGAGGGCAAGGATCTGCACCCGTTGATCATCGAGCTGAACCGCTGGGGCGACCGCTGGCTGGCGACCGAGGCCGGACCGCCGACGGTCATGCGCCACCGGACCTGCGGCGCCGTGCTCGAGCCGCGCATGATCTGCGACCAGTGCGGGGGACCGGCCGACCTGACGACCGTCCTGCCGGCCGCCTAACGCGCGACGGGACGGCCGATCATTTCCTTGACCTCGGCCGAGAACGGCTCGCCGTTCTTCATCGCCAGGCTGAGGCGGCCGTCGAAATATTCGCGCCACTCGCAGACCTTGTCGCCCCGGAACTCCAGGCTGCCCGCATAGGGAATGGCGATGTGCTCGCCGGTGTGGAACCAGAACTCGTCGACGCCTTCCATGAACAGGCGATGGCCGTTCTCGGCGTGGTCGAAGATCCGCCAGTGGTTGGTCTTGATCTTGGACGCCATGGCCACCAGCACCTCGCGCATGGCCGCCTTGCCGCGGATCGCCGGGGCGAAGCCGCCCGAGTTGCGCCAGATAATGTCGTCGGTGACATGGACGAGCACGCCCTCGACGTCCTGACGACGCCAGGCGGCGATGATGGCTTCTAGGACCGGATAGAGACGGGCCATGCCAGCGCCCTCCGCTGAAGTGATGGGAAGAAGGGCCAGGGCCGCGCCCAGGCCCACGAGATCGCGTCGCGCCAGGCCGCTCATCCGACGGCCTCCCGACCGATCAGAGCATCGACCTGGGCGGTGAACGGCTCGCCGGCCTTCTGCTGGCCGATGACGCCGAGATCGACATAGTCGCGCCAGCCGGTGATCAGACCGTCGCGGAAGTCGAGCACGCCGGCATAGGGCACGGCCATGCGCTGGCCATCCGTGGTCCGGTAGTCGTCGACGCCCTCCAGGAACAGGCGGTCGGCCGTCTCGGCGTGGTTGAAGATCCGCCACTGGATGTCGTGCATGTCGCTCTGGAACTTGACCAGCAGCTTGCGCGCCGCCGCCTTGCCCTTGACCGGCGGCAAGGCCGGCGCGGCATAGTGCCAGACGATGTCGTCGGACATGTAGCTCAGCACCTTGTCGACATCCTTGGCCTGCCAGGCGGAGATGACTTCGGTCAAACGGGAGTACAGCGCGCCCATCGGCCCCTCGAAAAAGAAAGCGCCGGACGGCCCCAAAGGCCGCCGGCGCCAGGATAGGGAGTTAGAACTTGGTCGAAAGCTCGACGCCGAAGGTGCGCGGGGCGCCAAACGACGACACCGCATCGCCCAGGATGTCGATGATGTTGGTGCGGTAGACCTTGTCCGTCAGGTTGCGCCCCCAGACCGAAACCGCCCACGGCTTGTCCGCCGGCGACAGGCTGATGCGGCCGTCCAGCAGACCGTACGGCTTCTCGTACTGGACCGTGTCGGGCGCCCAGAACATCTTGCCCTGCTTCTTGTAGGCCAGCTTGAAGTGCAGCGCGTCCTCCAGCCCGAAGGCCGCGGTCGTGTATTCGGCGCTGGCCGACAGCTGGTACTTCGGCGTCCGCTGCATGAAGTTGTCGTTGTACGAGATCTTGGTCACCGGATCGACGAAGTCAGTATATTTGGCGTCGAGGATCGAGCCACCCAGCGCCAGGCGCAGGCCCCGCATCGGCGCGATCTGGAACTCCGACTCGACGCCCTTGATCTCGGCGGCGCCGGCGTTGGAAATCACGTTGCACAGGCAGGTGCCGTCGGTGCGCTGCACCTGCAGATCGGTGTAGTCCATGAAGAACACCGAGGTGTTCCACCGCGCGCGGCGGTCCATGAACTCCCACTTGTAGCCGGCTTCGTAGTTGGTGACCGACTCTGGCCGATAGGGTTGTTGCGCGGCGAAGGCGTTGGGCGCGTCGTTCTGGAAGCCGCCGCCCTTGAAGCCCACCGAGACCGTGGCATAGGCCATGAAGTCGTCGTTCGGGGTCCAGGTCAGGGTGGCCTGCGGGGTGACCTTCGACCACTTCTGGGCATAGGGCGTCAAGAAGCCGTTGGCGTCGGTCAGCGGGGTCAGAGGGGTCTTGTCATTGGGGTTCAGCTTGTCGCCCAAGGCGATGGCCCTGCCCTCCTGCGTGCCGCTCTTCTTGTCGCGCGTGTAGCGGACGCCGGCTTCCAGCTTCACCGTGTCCGTGAACTTGTAGCCGAGCTGGGCGAAGACGGCGATGTCGCGGTTCAGGCCGTGGTCATCCCAATAGCTTTCACCCGACAGCGCGCCCAGGACGGTGCTCTCGCCCCAGAAGCGGTTGGTCTGACGCACCTTGTTGTGCAGATAGAAGCCGCCGACGATCCAGTCGAAACGGCTGTTGTCATAGTGCGAGGTCAGACGAACTTCCTGGGTGAACTGGGCGATGTCCTCGACGAAGTTCACCGGCTCGGCGAACAGCAGCGGGGTGATGACGCCATAGCCGTTGGTCGGACCGACGCCCGACTGATCGTAGAGCGTGAACGCCTGGCCGCCGCGATAGCCGGTCACCGAGGTGAAGCCGACATCCGGGAAGATGTCCTTGTCGATCTTCAGGATGAAGCTGGCCGACTCGTGCTGGACGCGCTGGCGGGTCGGAGCGGCGTCGCCCTTGAACTGCGGCCACATCGGCAGGCTCTCGCGGATGGAGAGACCGCCGCGCAGGGCGGCGATGGCCAGGCGGGCCTTGTACCAGGGCGCGAAGCACTGGGCCGGCGTGGTGCAGGTCGTCTCGCCCATGCCCACGCGGTTGGGACCGTTGCTGGTGTCCCAGTTGTAGTCGGCGATGAAACGGACGCGCAGGTCGCTGCCTTCGGGCCTGTAGAGCAGCTGGCCGCGGATCTGCTTGGAGTCCAGGTCCTCCAGATCGACGTCGTGGAGAATGTCCTTGGCGTAGCCGGAGTGGTTGATCGTCTGGAACGACAGGCGGCCCGCCAGGGTGCTGGTGATCGGACCGGTCACGTGGCCGGTGGTCTGTTGCAGGTTGTAGTTGCCGAAGGTCACGGCCACCTGACCGCTATAGTCGAACTGTGGCGCGGCCGAGATGACGCTGATCGCGCCGCCGGCGACGTTCTTGCCCAGCACCACGCCCTGCGGACCGCGGATCAGCTCGACCCGGTCGATGTCGTAGAAGGACGTGTTCAGATTGCCCGAGCGGCTGACATAGACGTCGTCGACGAAGGTCGAGACCGACTGGTCGGCGGTCGGGGCCGACAGGCGCGTGTTGACGACGCCCCGGATGTTCAGTTCCAGCGCCTGGGGCGAGTTCTGGGTGAAGGACAAGCCGACGGTGGCGTGGCCCAGGTCCTCGGAATTCATGATCTTGTCGCGCGCCAGGGTCTCGCCGCCGACGGCCGAGATCGAAAGCGGGGCCTGCTGCAGGTTCACTTCGCGCTTTTGCGCGGTGACGATCAGTTCCTCGAGGGTGTTCTGCGGCGCGGTCTGGTCGGCCGAAGCCGCGAGCGCGGGCGCGCCCAGTCCGACGCCCGCGATCAGCGCGATGATGGAAGCGGATCTCTTGAGATGCATGTCATTCCTCCCCGGGGACCTGCGCCGATCAATCGGTCTTGGAGTCCCTTGTGTTGATGACCGGGCAAGCCCGGGTGGTTGCGGCTCGAGGGGGTGGCGCGCTGCGGGGGCGTGTCGTGCTCGCGACGGCCGAGGCCTGCTGGCAAATCGCTTGCATAACAGAAAGGCATTTACTGGATCACGGGATCGCGGCGGCCAGCGCGGCGACACTCGTGAAAGCCCCTATGAAGCGCTTCCCCTCTGATTTAGGGGCTCTTAACCGGCCCATGACGCGAGAATTGTCCTTTTAGTCTCGTAACGCAAGTGTCTATTTTAGGCGCGCAAACCGCCCCGCTCGCCCGTATCCATGGGTCGACAGAGGCGCGAGCCTGACATTAAGTACGGTTATAAAAGCTAAAAGAACAACGTCGGCTCTGGTCAAGCTTGGAGCCGATTTCAGGGAGAGAACCATGCTGACCCATGAACAGAAGATCGCGCGCGGCCTGGAGATGGCCGACGCCTGGAAGCGCATGGACTGGCGCGCGATCGCCGACATGTTCACGCCCGACGGCGTACTGCACTCGATGATGGTCGAACCCATCGTCGGGCGCGAAGCGATCTACGCTCGCGTCTCGGCGCTGGGCGAAGGGCTCGAGGCGATCGAGCTGAAGATTCATCACATCGGGGTGGTGGATGGCCTGCTGTTCATGGAGCGCAGCGACGAGTTCACGATCCGGGGCAAGTTCGGCTCGGCCCCGGTGGTCGGGATCCTCGAATTCGAAGGCGACCTGATCAAGACCTGGCGCGAGTACTACGACCGCGCCCACCTGCTGAAGGCCATGGGCGTCACGCAGGACTTCGACCACGCGGGCCGCCACTAGCTGGCGAACAAAAAGGGCGGGTCCCGCGAAGGACCCGCCCCAGTCTGGCGGCCGAGTAGGAAAGCCGCGGATCTCGTCTTAACGACCGAACGGGCGCAGGGCCGCCGACTTGGCCGAGTCCAGATACTCGTCCAGCCGCGTGATCACCCCGTTCTCGACCTTGACGACCACGCAGGCGTCCATCGCCCAGCGCTCGCCATTGGGCAGGGTGGCCTCCAGCACGTGCTGCTGCACGAAGCCGTCCGGCAGGGCCTCGACGCGCAGCACGCGGTAGTTGCGGTCAGGCAGGGTCTTCACGAACCAGGCCAACACCTTGAGGTTCTGGTCGACGGTCTGCTCGATATTGTCGGTGTTGTGCCACAGCTTGGCGTCTGGCGCGTAGAAGGCCCGGACGGCTTCACCGTCCCCGTCCTGGATGGCGGCCACGAAGCGCTTGGCGAAATCCACATAGTCCATTTTCGAGGTGTCGGGCTTGGACATGAACGCTCCTCAGCGGCCAGTGGTGACGCGCTCGCCCGCCAGGGAGCGCCGCATTTGAAGTTCGAAGCCCTTCGGATCGCGCGCCAGGTTGGCGCGCACGTCGATGGCCATGAAGTCGGTGTCGACCTCGTCGGCCTTGCGCTTGATGGCCTTCAGGCCGGCCTCGGCGATGGTCGCCGGCGTCTCCTTGAAGCCCTCGACATGGCTGGCCATCCGCGTGTCGACCGAGCCGACGATCAGGGCGACGACATTGGTGTTCTGCGGCGCCAGCTCGGCGCGCAGGCAGGTGCTCATCGCTCGCGCCGCGAACTTGGACGGGCTGTAGCCGCCCATGCCCGGCACGGCCACGAGCCCACCGGCCGACAGCACGTTGACAATCGTGCTCTCTGGACTCTTGGCCAGGATCGGCGCGAAGGCGCGGCTCATGCCCAGAGGGCCGAAATAGTTGACCTCCATCTCCAGGCGCGCGGTCTCCAGGGTGGGAGCCTTCAGCAGGGTCTGCATGCCGAACTGGCCGGCGTTGTTGACCAGGATCGTCACGTCCTGGCATTGCGCCGCCGCGGCCGTGATCGTCTCGGGCTTGGTGACGTCCAGCGCGATCGCCACGACCTTGCCGCCGGCCTCGTCGACCAGATGCTGGGCGCTGGCGACGTCGCGCGCGCCGACATAGACCTTGGCCGCCCCCGCGGCGACGAAGGCCCGCACGAAGGCCTCGCCGATGCCCCGGTTGCCGCCGGTCACCAGCGCGACGCTGTTCTTGATATCCATTTGAAACTCCCGGATTTCGGCGCGCTCAGGCGGCGCTGACGCCGTCGCGGATGAAGGCCCGGTCGGCCCAGACGCTATGGGTGCCGCTGGACAGCTTGTGCGGCAGGGCGATGCGCACGACCGGCCCGTCCTCGAAGCGCTTGCAGTCGATCAGCACGCATTCGGAGGTCTGCTTGTTCTCGTCGATGATGAAGCTGACGAGATAGCCGTCGTCCTCGTCCACGGCCCCGATGCGCGGCACGAACGGCGACTCGCTGGCGTAGCGCCCCTCCGGCAGGGTCACGCTCCAGGACTCGCCGGTCTCCAGGTCGTGCTTGACGAAGCCGGTGAACAGGAACCAGCCGGGCTTCGTCGTCGTCGAATAGGCGTAGCGGTAGGGCTTGCCGGCATAGCGCTGGTTGAACATGCCGAACTCGAGAATCCGCTCGTCCAGATGCTTCTCGGTCGTCTCGCCGGTCTTCAGGTTGAAGCGCCAGCGGTGCAGCTTGGGCCGGAACGACTGCTCGTCCAGGAACGCCATCAGGTGCCCCATGCCCTCGGGCGCGTCGGCCAGCGGCGGCGGGGTCGGATCCTCCTGGAAGTAGCCGTCCATGACGATCTCGTCGCCGTCCTCGTAGGCGTTGAGGAAGTGCAGGATGTAAGTCGGCGCGGCCTCGAACCAGCGAATCTCGTCGGAGCGTCCGTAGCGCGGGATGATCCCGAACCGCGACGGCAGGTCCCGGTGGAACCGCGTGGCGTGGATGTTGCGCTTCAGCAGTTCCTGGTCCCAGAACACTGGCAGGTCGTTGAGGATCGAGTAGTGGGTCGTGAAGACCATGTCGTGCGGCAGGCGCGGCCCGGGCAGGCCGATCGGCACGTAGTGCGTCGTCTTGCCGTGCCGGTCGACGACCCCGTAGTGCATGTACGGCGCGTGCTTGGAGTAGTTGAAGAACAATAGCTCGCCGGTGGCCTCGTCGATCTTCGGGTGGGCCGAGACGCCGTCCAGCGGTCCCCAGCTGGCCACTCCGCCCTGCTCCAGGGTTTCCGGATCCAGCCAGTAGGCCTCGCCGCACTGGTAGAAGGTCGAGACGATCTTGCCGCCGTGCACGACGACGTCGGTGGACGAGGCGTCCTTCATGCCGCCATGGCAGCCGAAGCCCGGCCGCGTCGAGACGCCCGGACCGTCCATGAGCCCGCCCCATAGGGAGCCGCCCGCCTCCTGCTCGGCCTGAAAGCCTCGCGTGCGCACGAAGCGGTTGCGGTAGTCGGCGCGCCCCTCGCGGATGCTGATCATATGGACCATGCCGTCGCCGTCGAACGGGTGATAGCGGCCTAGCGGACGGTGGACGGGGTTCTCGGTGTTGCGGATGTAGACGCCGTCGATGTCCGTCGGGATCGCCCCCTCCAGCACGGTCAGGTCGGTGGCGTTGACCTCCTCGTGCTGCGGCGTCCACGGCCCGGACATGTAGGGGTGATTGCTTTGCCCAAGCGTCGTCAGAACGGGGGGCAGGCGCTCCAGCTTCATCGAGACTCTCCCTGCTTCAAAGACGACGTGACCGCGCCTCTTGTCACGACCCTAGCACCATGGTCTTGTTATGCAAGTGATGTCGTAGCGTCATCCGGCGCATAAAAAGTCACGGGAGGAAATCATGAAGATCGCAAGCCTGGTCGCGTCGCTGACGCTCGCCCTGGCCCTCGCCTCGCCGACCTTCGCGCAGGACACCGACGCCAGCCGCTTGGCGGTGGCGCGCGACATGATCGCGGCCTGGAAGCACGCCGACTGGCGCAAGGTCGCGGACCTGTTCGCCGAGGACGGAACGCTGAAGTCGATGATGGTCGCGCCGGTCAAGGGCCGGACGGCGATCTACGAGCGCATCGCCGCCCTGGGCAAGGGCGCGCCCGACGGCGTCACCCTGGACATCGCCCACATGGGGATCATCGACGATCTGGTGTTCATGGAGCGCACCGACCGGTTCGTCTACAACGGCCATCCCGGCGCGGTTCCGGTGGTCGGCGTGCTCGACATCAAGGACGGCAAGATCGTGGAGTGGCGCGAATATTACGACCGCGCCAGCCTGGAAAAGGCGCTGAAGGGCGAGCCTTAGGGATCTAACTCAAAAAGCCTTCAGCTTCCCTCCTTGTCATCCCGGCCGGAAGACCGCGTAGCGGGCTGTAGAGCCGGGACCCAGGGGCAACCGCAGTGCATTGGCCCCTGGGTCCCGGACAGCCTCTGCGAGGCTTCCGGGATGACAAGAGTTTGTGGCTTTCGGGGGCGCTCCGATGAGAGCGCCCGCCTACCCTGCCCGCTCGAGAACCATAGCCGCCCCGACCCCGACGCCGCCCGTCGCCACGACCAGGCCGGTCTCGACATCGAACTGGGCCATGTCGTCCAGCAGGGTCGTGGTCAGGATCGCCCCGGTCGCCCCCATCGGATGGCCCATCGCCAGGTGCCCGCCATTGGGGTTGAGGCGCTCTGGATCAAAGCCGAAGTCGCGCTCGAACAGCACCGGCACGGCGGCGAAGGCTTCCATATATTCGACGACCCCGACCTCGCCGAGCGTCACGCCCGCCCGGTCGAGCGCCTTGCTCATCGCCACCGGCCCGGCCGTCAGCTGCAGGACATGATCCGCCGCCGCTTCGCCCAGGGCGCGGATCCTGGCGACCGGCGTCAGCCCCTGCCGTCGCCCCACCTCCTTTGAGCCCAGCAACACCAGCGCCGCGCCGTCCGAGATCGGCGGGCAGTGGGCGATGGTATGCAGATGCTCGACCTTGCCCAGCTCGGGGAAGCTCTCCAGCAGGATATCGTCATAGCCTTCCGCGCCCGTGGCCGCGAACACCGGCCCGAAGCGCTCCAGCGACTTGCCGTCGCCGTAGTCGCGGATGTTCTCGTCGCGATCCAGGGCCACCGTCTGGTCCTCATTCAGGATCGGCACGACCCGGCCGGCATAGCGGCCCTCGCGCCAGGCGGCGGCGGCGCGCTGGTGGGACTTGAGGACGGCGGCGTCCAGCGCGGCCCGCGTCAGGCCCTCGCGCGTCGCCAGCAGATCCGCCGCCAGCCCGACCGGCGCCCAGCCCATGCGCCTGGCCAGCGCCATGTCGGTATAGAAGTCGGCCTGGTCGGCCAGGAACGGCGTCTGTGACATCGACTCCGCGCCCCCCGCCAGGGCCAGGTCGACCTCGCCGGTGGCGATGCGCCGCGCCGCGTCCGCGATCGCCGACAGCCCCGAGACGCAGAAGTTGTTGATCGTCAGGCACGACATCGCGTCGGGCAGTCCCGCCTGGATCCGCGACGCCAGCGCCAGGTGGCCGCCCTGCACGCCGAACTGCGTCACGCAGCCCAGGGTGAAATGAGCGGCGGCGTGGACCGCCTCGCGACCGTTCCTCGCCTCCAGAGCCCGCACCAGTTGCGCGACGAGCTCGGCCGGCTTCACCCCGGCCAGCGAACCGTCCGGACGCCCCTTGCCGCGCGGCGTTCGCACCGCGTCAAAGATGTAGACGTCCATCCAGCCCCTCCCGGAAAGTCAGTATTCGTTTAAAAGTCTTTTTAACGAAGTGACCTAGATCCGACCAGAAAGCAATCCCATCGTCGGCGGATCGCGAGACGCGGATGGACGCTTTGAGGTTGCGCGGAGGTTGCGGTCAGCGACCGGCGCCGCTTCCCGAGACGGGGCCGCGGCGCCATGCCGATGGGACGATCAGGTCTGTTCCGCGAGCGCCTTCAGCACGGCGGCCGAGGTGATCGGGATGTGCCGCAGGCGCACACCGACCGCGCGGAAGATGGCGTTGGCGATCGCCGGGGCGACCACCGTCGTCGCCGGCTCGCCGAGGCCGACCGGGACCTCGACGCTGTCGACGAACTGGATGTCCAGCTCCGGCGTGTCGGAGATCCGAAGGGGCGTGTAGGTGTCTAGGTTCAGGTCCTTGACCTGGCCGTTCACGAACTCGGTCCCCTCGTGCAGGGCCATGCTCAGGCCCCACAGCGCCGCGCCCTCGGTCTGGGCGCGGGCGCCGTCGGGATCGACGATGGTGCCGGCGTCGGTCACCAGGGTCAGCTTCTGGACCGTGACCACGCCGCTGGCGCGATCCACATGGACCTTGGCGACGCAGGCGACCCAGGTCGGCATGTCGCGTTCCTGGCCAAAACTGGCAGCCAGGCCCAGGCCGGTGTCCTTCGGCAGGGGTCGCCCCCAGCCGGCGGCTTCCGCCGCGCGACGCACCACCTCGGCCTGGCGCTTGGCCCCGCCCTTGGTGCTGGCGTCGCTGCCCGCGTTGGCGCCGGCGCCGGTCAGCAGCTTCAGCCGCAGGGCGACCGGATCGGTCTTCAGGTGATGAGCGGCTTCGTCGATGAAGCTTTCGCCGGCCCAGTTGGTCCACCCCGGCCCCACCGACCGCAGCCAGCCAGGTCGGAAGGTCTCGTTGGCCAGGTCATTGTTGATGGCCCGCACCTTATGCGCGCCGACCTCGTACCAGTGGTCGGCGCCGGAAATGGCGAAGGGGTCGTAGGCCACGCCGTTCTTGCCCTTGGGCATCAGGGCCGGGGCGTTGGCCAGAGTCGGCCAGCCGGCGGCGGCGTGGTGCTCCTGGCCCAGGATGTTTCCGGCCCCGTCGAAGGCCATGCGCACCGTCTGCACCGAGGGCGAGCGCACCGAGTCGAAGCGCACATCGTCCTCGCGGGTCAGCACCAGCTTGACCGGCTTGCCCAGCGCCTTGGCCGCCAAGGCGGCCGGCACGGCGTAGTCGCCGTTCAGCCGCCGGCCGAAACCGCCGCCCAGCATATAGGTGCGCATGACGATGCGGGTCTCGGGACGGTCCAGCGCCTTGGCCAGGGTCGGCAGGATCAGGCTCTGCCACTGGTTGCCGGTGTGGATCTCCATCACCCCGTCCTTCTCGAAGGCCAGGGCGTTCAGCGGCTCGAGCTGGA
Source organism: Caulobacter sp. GW822-FHT01G02 (assembly GCF_058802865.1). Lineage (NCBI taxonomy): Bacteria > Pseudomonadati > Pseudomonadota > Alphaproteobacteria > Caulobacterales > Caulobacteraceae > Caulobacter > Caulobacter sp. GW822-FHT01G02. The sequence continues at coordinate 269,180 of NZ_JBXAON010000001.1, read as the reverse complement.
AATGCAGGACGGTGGCGGCGGTGTAGGTCTGCTCCAGAACCGACTTGGCGGCCTTGAAGGCCGGGGCGGTGTCGGCGGTCTTGTTGTCCAGCAGCGCGCCGCCGTCAGGCCTGGCGATCAGGCTGGCGGCGTGGTCCTGCAGGTCCTTCTCCGACACCTTGGCGCCCGGCCCGGCGGCCCATTTCACCTTGACCAGTTCCGACGCGCGCAGGGCCGCCGGATAGCTTTCGGCGATCACCAGCACCCAGCCGGGAACGGTGTCGGACGGATCCTCGATCGTCAGGCAGCGCAGGTAGCCCTTGATCTTCTTGGCTTCGCTGTCGTTGACCGACAGAACCTTGGCCCCATGGCGGGTCGGCGGCAGCTTGGGCCGCGCGAACACCATGCCCGGGACCTTGGCGTCGATGCCGTAGATCGCCGTGCCATTGACCTTGGCGGCGATGTCCAGGGCCTTGCCGGGCTTGCCGATCAGCTTGCGTTCGGCCGCCGGCTTGATCGGCAGCTTGGCCAGTTCGTCGGGCGTGAACTGCCGCGCGACGCCGCCGCGCTTGACGATGTCGCCGTACGAGATCGACTTGCCGCCGACATGGACCACGCCGCCGCGCGCCGTCCCGCCGGCCGGCGAGACGTTCAGCAGCTTGGCCCCGGCCTCGACCAGGGCGATGCGTCCGGCCGCCCCGGCCTGGCTGAAGATCGGGAAGGTCTGCCACACCGACCAGCTGCCGCCGGTGACCATCAGCCCCCATTTGGGATCGGTGTCGACATGGACGATGCGGACCTTGTCCCAGGCGACGTCCAGCTCGTCGGCCAGGATGCGGGCCAGGGCGGTGCCGACGTGCTGGCCCATCTCGGCGCGGATGATGTTGACCGTGACGACGCCGTCGCCGTCGATGGCGAACCACAGGGTCGGCTCGAACCGGGGTCCTGCCGGGCTCACGGGGACACCGCCCGGAACGGCGGGATCCATCGCCGCCTCGACCAGGGCCGAGAAGCCGAAGGCCAGGCCCGCGCCGGTGGAGGCGACCAGGAAATTGCGGCGCGACAGGAAGCCGCCGGTCTCACCTTTCGGCGGCAGGCGGCTCACGACTTCTCTCCCATCGCCGCGGCGGCCTGCTTGATGGCCGCGCGGATGCGGACATAGGTCATGCAGCGACAGAGGTTGCCGCTCATGGTCGCGTCGATGTCCTGGTCGGTGGGCGCGGGGAAGTCCTTCAGCATGGCGGCGGCCTGCATGATCTGGCCCGACTGGCAGTAGCCGCATTGCGGGGTCTGCAGGTCCAGCCAGGCCTGCTGCACGGGGTGCTGGCCGTCCGGATCGAGACCCTCGATGGTGGTGACCTCAGCGCCGTCGACGGCGCTGATCGGGGTGATGCACGAGCGAGTCGCCCGGCCGCCGACGTGGACGGTGCAGGCTCCGCACATGCCGATGCCGCAGCCGAACTTGGTGCCGGTCAGGCCGATGTCGTCGCGGATCACCCACAGCAGGGGCGTATCCTCGTCGGCGTCGATGGAGACGGCCCGGCCGTTGATCGTGAACTGGGTCATGGCTGGCTCACTTTCCCTGCGCGCGGATCGCCGCGACCTTCTTCTCGAGGTTCGGCCAGGCGGGCTTGTCCGTGCGGGTGGCGCGCAGATAGGCGGCCAGCTTGGCGACGTCGGCGTCGCTGAAGCGGTTGAAGCCGGGCATCACGACCCCTGGCGCTCCATCCTTCACGCTGATCCCGTACAACACCACCTCGATCAGGTTGGTCGGGTCGTCCAGATTGACGGCGCTGTTGAGGGCCAGGTCCGGCCGCAGCGGATTGGGCTGGCCCGCGCCGTTGTAGTGGCAGGACGCGCAGGCCGCCGTGTAGAGCCGCGCCGACGGATCGTTCTGCGGACCGACGTTGAGCCGGTTGGCGGCGGCCGCGCGTTGCAGGGCCGGCGCCAGGGTCGAGGCTCGACTCGCCGCGCCGTCGCGGTCGGCGAAATAGACCGCCAGGGCCTGGATGTCGGCGTCGGGCAGCGTGACGAGTCCATCGTGGACCACCGGCGCCATGGGGCCGGCGGCGACGCCGTGATAGCGGCTGATCCCGGTGCGCAGATAGGCGACAAGCTCGGCCTGGTCCCAGGGCGCGGGCGACGGATTGGCGGCCGTCAGCGGCGGGGCGATCCAGTTGTCGATGGCCGCGCCGGCGAAGGCCTTGTCGTGCTTCTCGGCGCCCAGGACGTTGCGCGGCGTGTGACAGGCGCCGCAGTGGCTGACGCCCTCGGCCAGATAGGCGCCGCGGTTCCACTCGGCGCTCTTGGACGCGTCGGGCTCGAAGCGGCCGGGCTTGAAGAACAGCAGCTTCCATCCGGCCTGCAGCGCGCGGATGTTCAGTGGGAAGGGGACGCTGTTGCGCTTGGCGGGCGCGTCCACCGCCGGCCGGGTCATCATATAGGCGTAGAGGGCCGAGACGTCGGCGTCCGACAGCTTGGTGAAATGGTCGTAAGGGAACGCCGGGAACAGGTGGGCGCCGTCGCGGGCCACGCCCTCGTGCATCGCCCGGCGGAAGGCCGCCTCGGACCAGGTTCCGATCCCGGTCTTCGGGTCGGGGGTGATGTTGGTCGAGTAGATCGCGCCGAAGCTCGTCTTCATCGGATAACCGCCGGCGAACGGCTGGCCGCCCTTGGTGGTATGGCACGTCGAGCAATAGCCGGCCCCGGCCAGCACCGCGCCGCGCGCGACCAGTTCAGGCGCGAAGCTGGACGGCGCGGGCGGCGCGATCTTGTCGATCGCCGGGCGCCAGGCGAAGACCCCGAAGCCCACCAGGCCGACGACCACGATCGCCAGCGTTCCGACTAGGAGACGTTTCAGCACGGGGGCCCCTCCTGGCGGTCCCGCGCGGACGCGCAGCGCCCATCCGCAACAAGGCCAGATGCGGGGAGCTTGGGAGCAAATCCGACCCCAGGCAAGACATACGGACGTTCTGCGAGACGTTCGCAACGCCGCTCGGTCATCGCGAGCCCTCCGAGGACGGGGCGTCGATCAGGATCGCCCGGAAGTCATTGACGTTGGTGCGAGTAGGACCGGTGACCAGCAGGTCGCCGAGGGCGGCGAAGGCGCCGTATCCGTCGTTGTCGGCCAGACGCTCGGCGGCGTTCAGTCCCAGGGCCGAGAGGCGCGCCAGACTGCTCGGAAAGAGGATCGCCCCGGCGTTGTCCTCGGAGCCGTCGACACCGTCGGTGTCGGCGGCCAGGGCGTGAATTCCGGCCCGGCCGTCCAGGGCGACCGCCAGGGCCAGCAGGTATTCGGCGTTGCGGCCGCCTCGGCCGCCGCCCGTGACCGTCACGGTCGTCTCGCCGCCCGACAGCAGCACGCAGGGCGGCGCGACCTCGCCGCGCCCGGCGGCGATCTCCAGGGCTCGCCACGCCTGGGCGGCGGCGACGCCCCGGGCCTCGCCCTCGATCGCATCGCCCAGGATGACGGGAGTCAGCCCTCTTTCGGAGGCCGCCCGCGCCGCGGCGTTCAGGGCGTCGCGAGGGCGTGCGATCAGCGCCGTTCGCGCATCCGGGACGGCCTTGGGCGTTTCGCTGCGGGGGTCATCCAACCAGGCCCGGACACGGTCGGGGATGGCGATCCGCCAGCGCTCGAGGATCGCCAACGCCGCCTGGCGCGTCGTCGGGTCGGGAACGGTCGGCCCCGAGGCGATCGTCGAGATGTCATCGCCAGGCACGTCGGAGATGGCCAGGGTCACGACACGCGCCGGCGCGGCCAGCAGCGCCAGCCGGCCGCCCTTGACCGCGGACAGATGCTTGCGAACGCAGTTGATCTCGTCGATCGCCGCGCCGCTGCGCAGCAGTTCCCGCGTGATGGCCTGCTTGTCCGCCAGGGTCAGTCCCGGCGCGGGCGCGGCCAGCAGCGCCGAGCCGCCGCCCGACAGCAGGCACACCACCAGATCATCGGCGGTGAGGCCCTTCAGCAGCGCGATCATGGCGGCGGTCGCGGCCAGGCCCGCCGCGTCGGCGACCGGGTGCCCGGCCTCGACGACCGTGATGCGCTGGCACGGCGCGCCGTGGCCGTAACGGGTGATCACCAGCCCTTCGAGCGGGCCCTCCCAGTGAGCTTCCAGAGCGGCGGCCATGGCGGCGGCGGCCTTGCCCGCGCCGACCACGATCGTACGCCCCTTGGGCGGCGCAGGCAGATGCGGCGGCAGGCAAAGCCCTGGGGAGGCGGCGTCGACCACCGCCTGGAACATCGCCTTCAAGGCCTCCTGGGCTTCGATATCCGTCACGGGTCCGCGCCTTCTCCAGTCCGTCTCCGGGTTAGGCCGCCCACGGCCCATCCGGCGAAACGCATCGGATCCGCCGAAACCTGACGCGCCGCCTTCAGCGTCGCCGCGAAGCCAGCGCGCAAAAACCTTTTCCCGCCCATTTTTTGCGACGCGATCTATTGAGGCTCGCGGGCGGGCTCACGCTATAGAAAAGTCATGACTTCAGGACCACCCGACGCCGCTACCACCCCGGAGCCCCAGGTAGATCGCCTGATCGAGGCGGCTCGGCGAGAGCTTGCCCATGGCGGCCTGCGCGCGATGAGCTTCCGTCGCCTGGGCGACGCCGTGGGCGCGACATCGGGCGCCCTGGCCTACCATCTCGGCGCCAAGGCCGACATCCTGAGCGAGGTCGTCGCGCGCGAACGGCTTCGCGACCAACGCTGGCACGACGAATGGCTGGAACGCCTGGATGGCCTTGAACGCCTGGATCGCCAGGCCTTGGCCGCCATCCTGGAGCAGTATCTCGACGCCATGGTCCAAGGCGAGGCGCGCCTGACGCAACTGATCTGGATGGACCTGGCGCTACGGGCGCCGCGCGACGCCGAGGTCGCCGCCCAGGTGACGCCGTGGCTGGCCGAGCGCCGGGCCTTTTGGACGCGACTGTTCGAGGGGCGCATCGAGGCCCCGGCCATCTGGGCGGGCCTGGCCGCCGCCTATGTCACGGACGAGGGCTTCAACGGCCTGGTCGTGGGCGACGACCTCGACTATCGGCTGCTGCGCCGGATGGCGATCGACCGACTGTCCAGCCGGCTGGAACGCGACGGCATCGGGCGCGAACCGCTGTTCTCTCGGCTGGTGCGGCGCATGGATCGGCGCCTGGGCCTGCCGGTGGGCGATGTGGCGGCGGACGCCATGGGGCCAGGTCCAAGGCGCGAAGCCGCCCTCGCCGCCTGCCATGTTCTGGTCGATAGCGGCGCCGAAGCGCTCACCCACAGGGCGGTCGCCGAGCGCGCCGGTCTGTCCCGTTCGGCCGTGGGCTATTATTTCAGGACCGCGGCGGACCTGTTCAAGGCGGCGATCAGCGGGGTCTATCTGATCGCCGATGGGCGTGGCGATCCGCCCCCCGCGCCGCCCGGCGTTGATCCGATCCTGTGGCGAGGCCAGGCTGTCGCGCGCGGGGAACTCGCCGTGGTCCTGGCCGCCGCCCGGGACCCGGCGCTGTCGCCCTATGTCATCGATCAGCGCCGCTGGCGTGGCGTCAACTATGTCCGCCTCTTGAGATCCAGAGGCTATTCCGGTCTCGACGCCCTCGACGGCCAGACGGCTTCGCTGGTCGCCACCGGACAGACAATCCTGTCCGGTGTGGACGGCGACGACCGCCGCGACCTGTTGCTGAGCTGGCTGATCGCGCGCCACAAGGACTAGACAACCGTTCGATACCGTAAGGGGAAATCGGCGGCATCTCGCTTCCAAAATTAGGACAACTGTTATGTTGACGTCATAATCACCTGCGATTAAGCCCCTGCTCAATAACTTTTAGGGAGGGGCGCTTATGTCGGCACAAGGAATTTTTTCGGCCTTTCGTCTGGCTCTTTGCTGCAGCGTCAGCGCGCTGGGCGCTGGACAAGCGTTTGGACAGGAGCTGCCTGCTCATGACGATGTCGCGACCGTGGGCGATATCATCGTCACGGCGCAGAAGCGCACCCAACGCATCTCGGAAGTGCCCATGTCGATCAGCGCCTATGACGGCGCGACCCTGGAGCGGCTGGGGGTGACGGAGCTGGACAGGATCGCCCAGCTGACGCCGGGCCTGGTCATCCAGCTGCAGGACCGCCTGCTGCCGGGGATTTCGCTACGCGGCATCACCTCGGACGATACGTCGCCGGCGGCCGAGCCGCGGGTCGCCCTTTTTCAGGACGGCGTGCCGATCACGCAGATCGCTTCTGGCTATGGCGAGATGTTCGATGTTGACCGCGTCGAGGTCGAAAAGGGCCCGCAATCGACCCTGCACGGTCGCTCGGCCTTGAACGGGGGGATTTCCACCTTTCAGAAAATGCCGACCGACACGCTCGGTTTCGAAGTTCGCGCCGGACTGGGCGACCATGGTCAGCGGCTGGCGCAGGCCGTGGCCAATCTTCCGGTGAACGAGAGTTTCGGCCTTCGCATCGGGGCGCTGAAGCGTCAGCGAGACGGCTTCCTGAAGAACACCCAGGGCGGAACCTATAACAATGTCGACGGCCAGGCCTATCGACTGACGGCTCGCTACGCGCCCACCGACGCCTTCAAATTCCGGTTCTCGGGAACATACGACCGCGACGACACCGACAGCGGCGGCGCCTTCAAGTCCAACGTCTTCGTTCCCCGCAACCAACAGACCGGCGCGGTCGAGGGCGACCTGCGTTTCTGGACGCCGACCCACCTTGGTACGTTCGGCGACATGGCGGCGGACTACAGCCGACGGAAGATCGTCGGCCTCAGCGGGACCGCCGACCTGACTCTGAACGAGCGTTTCGACCTGACGTCGATCAGCGGGTATCGCTGGTACAAGGCCTGTCAGGCGGGCGATATCGACGGTACGCCCACCAACATCATCGCCTACGACCTCTGCAATGACGGGGAACAGTTCTCCCAGGAATTGCGCCTCAACATTCGACGTAACGGGATCTTCGAAGGTTTCGTCGGCGCCAGCTATTTCAACGCCAGCAATTCCCAGCAGACGGACCTCGGCGCCGACGAGCGCGCCATGGCGTTGCTGTTTTCGGGCACGCTGCACCGATATGCGCCCAACGGCCTGACGAACAGCCAGATCAACGCGGCGCTCGGTTCGGCGGCGGCCAACTACAAGCCTTTCCACCTGGATCGCCGGCGACAGACGGCGGACATCGAAACCTATGACCTGTTCGCGGATGGAACGTTCCATCTCACCGACAAGCTCCAGGCCTTTGTCGGCGGACGCCTGACCTGGGACGACAAGGCGGTGTCCATGCAGGTCACGACGCCCAAAGGCGTATCCCGCCTGACCGGGGGCGCGCTGCTGATGACCCTGACGCCGGCCGGCGGGATCGTCACGGGGGACCACGCCTCCAACCTGGCCACGGGACGGGCCGGGCTACGCTATCAGGTGACGCCGACCGTGAATGTCTACGCGGTCTACGGGATCGGCAAACGCCCGGAGAGCGTCGACCTGACCGCCTCCGGCGCCGTCAACATACTGCCCGCCGAAGAACTGGCGTCCGCCGAAACGGGGATCAAATATCGCCTCTTCAACGGCGCGCTGTTCGGCGACGCGTCGATCTACCACTTCGACTATTCCAACTTTCAGACCTTCCAGCGCAATGGCGACCGCCTGGAGCCCGTGAACGCGGGCAAGGCCAAGGCGACCGGTTTCGAGACCCAGGCGACCTGGCGACTGGCGGACGGTCTGTCGGTGTTCGGAAGCTACGCCTACAATCACGCGCGCTTCAACGGCGGCGCCTATGACGGCAACAGCTTCCGCAACAGCCCGGACAACAAGTTCGCGCTCGGCGTCAACGCCTCGGTTTCGACGCGCCTGGGCGAGCTGTCGCTCACCCCCGTCTACAGCTGGCAATCGAAGATCTTCTTCTCCGACGACAACGATCGCTCCGACCTTCAGGTCCGCTCGCGCGCGGTGTTCTCGGACAAGACGGTCGATGAATACCAGGACGCCTTCGGCCTCCTGAACATCCGGCTCGGCCTGACCCCCGCATCCGGCCCCTGGTCGTTCGCGGTCATGGGCGAAAACCTGTTGGACGAGAAATACATCGTCGACGGCGGGAACACGGGCGACTCCTTCGGCATGCCGACCTTCATCACGGGACCTCGCCGCACCGTGCGGTTCGAAGTCAGCGCTCACTTCTGACGCATCGGCGGTGACCGGAGCGTCGCGCGCGACGGTCACCGCCCCCCCCTAGGGAACCAGAACCATGAAGCTTGATCGACGCGCCGCCCTCGGCCTCGTTGGCGCGGCCGCCTATGCGGCGACCGCGGGAAACGCCACCGCGCGCTCCGAGGAGCCCGCGAATTTCCTGCACGGGGTCGCCTCCGGCGATCCCCTGCGCGATCGGGTCATTCTCTGGACCCGCGCCACGCCCTCGCGCCCCGACGCCGCGGCGGTGTCCGTGGATTGGGAGGTCTCGACGGACGCCGACTTTAGGAAGGTGGTCCGACGCGGCACGGCGACGACCACCGCCGCCCGCGACTTCACCGTCAAGGTCGATGTCGCGGGGCTGCGGCCGAACACCGAGTATCGCTATCGCTTCCGCGTCGGCGACCGGATCTCCCCCGTCGGCCTCACGCGCACCCTTCCGGTCGGCTCCGTGTCGGAAATGGTCCTCGCCGTCGCCTCCTGCGCGCTGTATTCGACCGGATTCTTCAACGCCTACCGTGACATCGCCAACCTCGATCGCGTCGATGTCGTTCTGCATCTAGGGGACTACATCTACGAATACGGCGGCGGCCCCGACCAACTCGGCATGAGCATCGGGCAGAAAATCGGCCGCGCGCCCACCCCCGCGCACGAGGCCCGCACCCTCGCCGACTACCGGGAGCGGCACGCCTGCTACAAGCTGGACGCCGATCTCCAGGCGGCCCATGCGCGAGCGCCCTGGATCTGCGTCTGGGACGACCACGAAACCGCCAATGACTCCTGGAGCGGCGGGGCGCAGAATCATCAGCCCGACGAAGGCGTATGGAGCGATCGTCGCGACGCCGCCGTGCGGGCCTTCTATGAGTGGATCCCCATTCGGGAGCCTGAACCGGGCGCATCGCCGCTGGCGATCAATCGCACCTTTGAACTGGGCGATCTGGCGACCCTGATCATGGTCGAAAATCGTTTTCTCGGCCGCGATCGCCAGATCAACCTGCGCGATCCCAACGATGTGACCTGGAACGCGGTGGACCTGACCGTTCCGGACCAGCCGGCTCTGGTCACCGATCCCGAACTCAAGCGGAAGATCCTGACCGCGTTCAGCCAGGGTCGGCCCGTGGCCGCGCCCTATGGCGTCAGGGTGGACGCCGATTCCATCCGCCGCTCCATGTCCCGGCCCGACCGCAGCGTCTATGGCCATGCGCAGGAGGCCTGGCTGCGCGATCGTCTGGCGGAGTCGGTCAAGGCTGGAAAGCGCTGGCAGGTGGTCGGCAATCAGGTGGTGATGGGGCACACGACGGGCGCCGACATCGCCGGCTTCCTGGGAAAAGAGGGCTGGGCGCGGGCCTTTGAACAGGTGACGCCCCTCCTGCGTCCCTGGCTCGAGCAACTGGCGACGCTGCCGAGCGATGTTCCGTTCGAATTCGACGGCTGGGACGCCTATCCCGCCGCGCGTGATCGCATGAACCGGATGTTCGTGGAGACGGGGAGCCGACCTCTGGTGCTGTCGGGCGACAGCCACGCCTTCTGGGTCAATGAACTGCACGACGCCCAAGATCGACGCGTGGCGGCCGAGCTCGGGGTCACCGCCATCACCAGCAGCAGTCTCGGCAACATGTTGGGCGACGTCGAGCTTGGGCCGGCCTTTTCAAAGGCCTGCCCGGAGGTCCGTTTCTGCCAGCATCTGACGAAGGGATACGGGCTGGTCACCTTGCGGGCCGACGACGTCCGGATCGACCTGATCGGCGTGACCACGGTTCTCGAGCGGAACTACGAGCGGTTCGTCCTGAAATCCTACCGGGTTCCCTCCAATCCGGCGGGCGGCGTCGGAGCGATGGAGGAAATCTAAACCGGGCGGGCGATCACGATCGATCGTGGACGAATGTGATCGCCCCGCACGGCCTCGCCGCTACCCGCCCGGATGCAGCCCCGGCGCTTCCTGGCCCGTGCGGGCGACATATTCGGTATAGCCGCCGCCGTACTGGTGGACGCCCTCGGGCGTCAGTTCCAGCACACGGTTCGACAGGGCGCCCAGGAAGTGGCGGTCGTGCGAGACGAACAGCATGGTGCCCTCGAAGTCCGCCAGGGCCGCGACCAGCATCTCCTTGGTCGCCATGTCCAGGTGGTTGGTCGGTTCGTCGAGCACCAGCAGGTTCGGCGGATCGAACAGCATCTTGGCCATGACCAGACGCGCCTTCTCGCCGCCGGACAGGACCCGGCAGGGCTTTTCGACATCGTCGCCGGAGAAGCCGAAGCACCCCGCCAGGGTGCGCAAGCTCCCCTGCCCCGCCTGCGGGAACGAGCGCTCCAGCGACTCGAAGATCGTCTCTTCGCCGTCCAGCAGGTCCATGGAGTGCTGGGCGAAATAGCCCATCTTGACGCTGGCGCCGATGTTGACCGCGCCCTGGTCGGGCTTGGTGTCGCCCGCCACCAGCTTCAGCAGGGTCGATTTGCCGGCGCCGTTGGCGCCGAGGACGCACCAGCGTTCCTTGCGGCGCACCAGGAAATCGAGCCCCTCGTAGATCGGCTGGGCGCCGTAGCCCTTGTGGACATTGCGCAGGCTGATCACGTCGTCGCCCGACCGCGGCGGGCTCTGGAACTCGAACTGCACCGACTGGCGACGGCGCGGCGCCTCGACGCGTTCGATCTTGTCGAGCTTCTTCACCCGGCTCTGGACCTGGGCGGCGTGCGAGGCGCGCGCCTTGAACTTCTCGATGAACTTGATTTCCTTGGCCAGCATGGCCTGCTGGCGCTCGTATTGCGCCTGGCGTTGCGCCTCGCCCAGCGCGCGCTGCTGGTCGTAGAAATCAAGGTCGCCGGAGTAGCTCGTCAACGTTCCCGCGTCGATCTCCACCACCTTGCCGATGATGCGGTTCATGAAGGCGCGGTCGTGCGAGGTCATCAGCAGGGCGCCCTCATAGTTCTTGAGGAAGGCCTCAAGCCAGATCAGGCTTTCCAAATCCAGGTGGTTGCTGGGTTCGTCCAGCAACATGCCATCGGGCCGCATCAGGAGGATGCGGGCCAGCGCCACACGCATCTTCCAGCCGCCGGACAGCATTCCGACATCGCCGTCCATGCGTTCCTGGCTGAAGCTCAGGCCGGCCAGCACCTCGCGCGCCCGCGCCTCCAGCGCATAGCCGTCCAATTCCTGGAAGCGCTCCAGCACCTCGCCATAGCGCTCCATGATGGCGTCCAGCTTGTCGGCCTGGTCGGGATCGACCATGGCCGCTTCCAGCGTCGCCATCTCGGCGGCCAGCGCGCTGACGGGACCGACGCCGTCCATCACCGCGGCGACCGCGCTCTGGCCCGACATCTCGCCGACGTCCTGGCTGAAATAGCCGATCTTCATGCCGGGATCGATCACGACCAGACCGTCGTCGGGCTGCTCCTGACCGGTGATCATGCGGAACAGAGTCGTCTTGCCGGCGCCGTTCGGGCCGACAAGCCCGACCTTCTCGCCCTTCTGGACGCCCATCGAGGCTTCGATGAACAGGAGTTGGTGGCCGTTCTGCTTGGAGATGTTGTCGAGGCGGATCATGGGCGGTCTGCTAACGCGGGCGGGCGGAGAACACCAGCCTTAGAGTCCCACCAATTCCTCGCCTCGCGCATCCGCCAAAGGCGGCGATCGGCGCGGAGTTCCACCTCGTCCGTCACGGCGTCGGCCTGCCGCTTTCGCCGTTCATGTTGTTGTGTGTCAATGCGCGGAGGTCGGGCGATCGTAGTCGATCGGCAAGGGAAATAAACGCATGACTGCAAGCGCGAGCGCCGCCAGGGCGAATAGATGGTCGGCGGTTTCCATCGTCGCCCGCGCCGCGCGGACGATGCTCGGTGGCCGAGTTTTCAAGATTGCGTTCGCCGCGTCCGTGTTCCTGGCGGCCCTATGGCTGCTCGGGCGGGAGCTTCGGGGATCGTCGCTCACGGCGGTCGTCGACGCGGCGCGCGCGACGAGACCGTCGGCGTTCTTTTGGGCCATCGTCGCCACGGCGATGAGCTATGGCTGCCTGGCCGTTTCGGAATGGTGGGCGCTGCGCACTGTCGGGCGCCGTCTTTCCGCGCCTCGTATCGGGCTGGTGACCTTCGTCGCGTACGCCCTGTCCAACGGCCTGGGCTTCAGCATGGCGACAGGCGCGGCGGCCCGGCTCCGCTTTTACCGCCCGTGGGGACTGAATACCGCTGAGGCGGCGGCGGTGAGCGTGCTGGCCGGGCTTGCCGTGACCCTCAGCGGCCTGGTGACCGCCGGGATCGCCCTGCTGGTTGTCGGCGACCTTCCGCTCGCTTACCGCGCGCTGGGCGTCTTGCTCGTTTCGCTGGGCGCCCTGTGGTTCGTGCGGCTGCCGGACAGGCTATGGTTTCTGCCGGGCTTGAGACCGCTCACCCCGCCGCGCAGGCTGGGCGTGCTGGCGCTTGGCGGGGGCGTCGCCGACTGGGTGTTCTCGGGCCTGGCGCTGTTCGTCCTGCTGCCCGGCGCCGCCGTCGCCGATTTCCTGCCCTTTCTCGCCATCTTCGTGTTCGGCTCGGTCGTCAGCGCGGTCTCGGGCGTGCCCGGAGGGGTTGGCGTATTCGACGCCATCGTGCTGGGCTTGAGCCACCGCTTCGCCGTCGCCCACGAGACGGCCGCGGCCTTGATCGTCTACCGACTGGTCTACGCGGTCGGACCCTTGATGATCACCGCCGCGGGGTTGTGCGCGGCTCAGTTGGTCCGCGGGTTGCGCGGCGCCCGGCGCGCCGAGCTGAAGGTTGTCGCGGCGATCTCCGCGCCGACCGTCTTCGCCGCCCTGACGTTCTATCTCGGCGCGGCCCTGCTGCTCGCCGCCGCCAACGCGCCCATTCGGCTGGCGTCGCTCCAGATGGGCGCCGAGCTCCCGCGCTCGGCCCTGATGTCGAGCGTCACCGGCGCGCTGTTGCTGGTTCTGGCCCAGGCGCTCTGGCGCCGGCGGGAGGCGGCCTATTATGCGAGCCTGGCCTTGCTGCTGGCCGGCGCCGTCGGCGAACTCTGGCGGGGGTTTGGCTGGATCTCGGCCGGCCCCTTGCTGGCCCTGGCGCTCTTGCTGGCGCCCTGTCGCTTCGCCTTCGATCGCCGCTCGGTCTTGACCCGCGACCTGGCCTCGCCGGAGTGGTTGGCGGCGATCGCGCTTTCGGGCGCGGCGGCCTGGATCCTGGCCCGCATCGTCGCGGCGGACGCGCAGGCCCTGGGCCGTCCGTGGTGGTCGTTGGCCGTGACGACGGGACGCTCCGGCGCGCTGGCCCTGGCTGCGGCCCTGGCGGCGATGGCGCTGATCGCGGCGGTCTGGAGTCTGCTCCGCGCGGCTCGGCCCGGTTTCACGCGTCCGGAACCCCAGGCGCTTGAGCGCGCCAAGTCCATCATCCTTGACGCGGGCCATGTCTCCTGTGACGCTTTTCTGGTCCTGATGGGCGACAAGGCGCTGATTTTCTCGCCTTCGGGCCGCAGCTTTGTGATGTACCGGCCGCGCGCGGGGCGTTGGATCGCCATGGGCGACCCGGTCGGACCGACCCAGGACCGCCCCGCGGCGATCGAGGCCTTCGCCGCGGCGGCCGATGAACACGATGCGCATCCCGTGTTCTACGCCGTGGAGGAAGAGAGCCTGGCGGATCTCGTGGCCGCGGGCTTCCTGCCCGTCAAAATTGGTGAGAGCGCTTCCGTCGATGTCGCGCGCTTTGACCTGAAGGGTCATGACAAGCAGGACCTGCGCCTGGCTCGCAACCGCGCCCTGCGCCACGGCTTGGTGTTCGAGGTCTTCGCGCTGGGCGATCCGGCGACGCCGTGGGCGGCGCTGGCGAACGTCTCGCACGAGTGGCTTTCGGCGCACGCGGGCGCGGAAAAGGGCTTCAGCCTGGGAGCCTTCGATCTCGGCTACCTCAACAACTTCCCGATCGCGGTGCTGCGGCAGGGAGCCGACGTGGTGGCTTTCGCCAATATCGTGGCGTCCCCGGATCGCTCGAAGTTCGGCGTGGACCTGATGCGGGCGCGCCGGGACGGGCCATCGAGCGCCATGGACGCCCTGTTCATTGAGCTGATCGCCTGGGGCCGCGACCAGGGCTATGGACGCTTTGAGCTCGGGATGGCGCCGCTGGCCGGGCTTGAGATGAGCGGCGTGGACTCCTGGTCCCGGCGCATCGAGCGGTGGATCTACCATGCCGGCGAGGGGCTCTACGGCTTCGAGGGCCTGCGGGCCTACAAGGACAAGTTCGGTCCCGAGTGGCGGCCCATCTTCCTGGCCGCGCCGCCGGGCCTGCGTCCGCTGGCTCTTCTCACCGACGTGGCGCTCCTGACGAGCGGCGGGGCGCGGGGGTTGGCGCGCAGGCCGCGTCCGGAAGGCGGGGCCGAACCATGAAGCCGCCCCGTGCCGCTCGCACGCCTTGGCGCACCGCGGCATGCGAGTCACCGTGGTGAGGCTTGACGGCGATCAATGTACGGTCGCGTGCGGCGCGCACTCTGGGGCCTCGGATGGATCCCGGTCGGGGTCGGCGCATCCGTCGGCTTGGAAGCCTTAGGCGCCGCGGCCGCAGTGCATGATCAAGAGGAGCAAAGCCATGACGACCCCGCATTTCGAAAGTCCCTTTGGTGTTCAAATCCGAAAAGGGGCCAACCACCTGATGTGGCTCGGCGGCGCGCTGCTGGCGATCGGCGTCGCGGCGCTGGTGTTCCCCGTCCTTTCGACCCTGGTGGCCACCGTCTTCGTGGGCTGGCTGGTCATGATCTTCGGCCTGACGACGCTGTTCGCGTCCTTCTCGATCCGCGCGGCCGGCCCGTTCTTCGGCGCGCTCCTGAGTTCGCTCCTGTCGATCGCGGGCGGCGTCTTCATCCTGATGCGCCCGGATGTCGGCGCGCTTGGCCTCACCATCTGCCTTGGCGCGCTGTTCATGGTCCAGGGCGCGTTCGAGATGATGCTGGCGGTCCAGCTGCGCCCCGCGAAGGGCTGGGTTTGGATGCTGGTGTCGGCCCTGACGAGCATCCTTCTGTCGCTCGCCATCGTCTCGGGCCTGCCCGGAACCTCGCTGATCTCGCTGGGCGTGATCATCGGCTTCAACTTCATCAGTACGGGCATCGCCTACATGTTCCTCGGCGGGACCGTGAAGCACGAGGTCAAGGCCTAGCGTCCTCTAGATGTTTGACTCGAGGGCCGCGGAGTTCCCGTGGCCTTCGAGAAGGCGTCCGAGCTTGATTTTATTGACGGTTCCGGGCTTTCGAGGGTGAGCACCGTGGAGCGTTTTGTGGAGTACTCCGTGGAGCGATTACTATCACCTCCGCGCTCTGGAGGTGATATGGAACACTGCCTTGTCCGGGGGGCGCGAAGCCGATCAGGCGCCACGGGTAGAGTAGACGCCTCCTTTCAGAAAATTCTTAGATTTTGCAATGCTGCGGGCGCTCCCTCGAAATGAGGTACAAGGCAAGCTAGATCATTGAGTTCATGCTCTGGGTCTAGCGGCCAACGCGAGTTTTACCTCTTGACCATAAAAGACTTCCCGGGCGTTGCGACCTTGGTTCTTGGCCCCTTCTTCGGCAGCTTCATCGGCCTGCTGAGCCTTCGTCTTCCGGCGGGACGAGCCTGGGTCGCCTCGCGGTCCGCCTGCTCCGCTTGCCATCGCCCCTTGGGCGTCACCGACCTCGCGCCGCTCTTCAGCTACCTTGCGCTCCGGGGCCGTTGTCGAACCTGCGGAGCCGCCATACCGGTGCGCTATCCGCTGTTCGAGGTCGGCTGCCTGCTGATCGCGGTTTGGAGCTTCGCGACCCAGACCGGCTGGCTCATTCCCGCCACGGCCCTGCTGGGCTGGCAGCTTCTGCTGATCGCGGTGATCGACGCCGAACACCTCTGGCTGCCGGACCTCCTGACCCTGCCGCTTGGCCTGGCCGGCGCCGTGGTGACGATCGCGCTGACCGACGCCCCCTACTGGGCGCCGCTGGCGGGCGCGGCGGTCGGCTATGGCGTGCTTGGCCTGATCGCCTGGCTCTACAAGCGGACGCGCGGACGCGACGGCCTCGGCGGCGGCGATCCGCGCCTGCTGGGCGCGATCGGCGCCTGGGTCGGCTGGCAGGGCCTGGCCTCGGTCCTCGTCTGGGCCAGTCTGGCGGGACTGAGCGTGGCGGCGGCGATGCTGATCACCCGACGCCGACTGGCGGAGGACAAGAAGCTGCCGTTCGGGACCTTCCTGGCGATCGGCGCCTGGCTGACCTGGTTATGGGGCCCGCTTCACACCTTGCTTCGCTGAGCTCTTGGGTGGTCCGAACAGCCACCCGTCGATCGTGCGCCGGACACCCGAGGCGTCGCGGGTGAAGCCGGTGGCCATCAGTCCCTGGAGCATGTCGGGATCGGTGGTGGCGACCGCCAGTTCCAGCTGAAACCCGCCCGCGCCGTTGACGCGCGAGGTCAGATTCAGCGTCGAGCCCGGCGCCTGGCCGACGAGGGCCACCGTCCACGCTTCTCCCCGGCATACGGGCGTTCCCTTGAGCGCGCTTCCCCGCAATGGCCCCTCGCTTGTCAGCCTCACGCGGACCTCGCCGCCGGCCTTGGCGCAGCGTCCCTCGCGGAACACGGCGGCGGCGTCCTGGAAGGCGATGTCGCCGGCCACCGGCAAGCCGATCGCGGTCAGGTCGACTGGCGTCAGCAGGGTCAAGTGGTCGACGCCCCTGTCGCGTCCGGCCAACAAGAGCTTGGCCTTCTGGTCCGACCCGGCCTTGTCCTGCCTTAGGCTCAGCTTGACACCGCCGCCCAGCAGCGCCAGCGGGTCCAGCCCCGCGCGCCAGCTGCCCAGCGGCGCGCCGACCACGGTCAGGTCCCGGAGCCGTCCGCTCCAGACCGTGCCACTAACCGCCGAGACACCGGCCAGGCTCGAACCGACCAGATCGGAGACCAGCAGACGCATCGGCGTCAGCACCGCCGTCATCACCAGGGTGAGGATCACCAGAAGGGCGATCAGGGCGCGGTTGCTCATCGGGACGCCTTCGCGAAGGTGATTTCAGCTTCCACCGCGCCGTTGTCGAGGCGCGACGCGGTGAAGTCGGTCACCGCCACGCCGCCGTCGCGCTCCAGCGACGCCAACCACGGCAGCAGCGCCCTGGCGTCGATCGTGGAGACCCAGATGGTGAAGCGGCCGTTGGCGTCCTGACGTCGGCGGGCGATCGACACCCCAACCTTGCCGGCGGCGGCCTCGACCAGGCTCTGCGCCGTGCCCTCGCGCGACGTCGTCGCCGAGGCGGGACGCGCCGACGCCCAGGAGCGAAGCTCCCCCAGCCGGGTCGAGGCCAGTTCGACCCGCTCGCGCGACGACTTCGACAGGCTCTTGAGAGGCATGGCCACGCCGTACCAACCGATCACGGCCAGCAGCACGACGCTCATGAGGCCGAGCATCACCCGTTCGCGAGGCGAGCGCGACAGCCACCACTGAACAGCGGCTTCCATGCGACCGTTCATGGCTGTCTCCTGATGACCAGATCGCTGGTGATCCGCCCGCCCTCGGCGACGGTGCTCTGCTCGGTCAACTCCAGGCGCAGGCGCTTGGCCGCGGCGCGCAGCTGGTCCATGTCCGAGGCGTTGACGTAGTCGATCGTCGACCGGATCACGCCCTCCTCGCCGTAGACCAGGCTGTCCAACCGTACGCCCGGCGTCGACTGGATCATGGTGAAGTAGACCGCGACGAGATCGCTGAACCCACCGCCGCCTCGCGCCGCCGCCAGGCGCGACAGCGCATAACCCGCCGCGTTCTCGTAGCGCGCCGCCTGCGGGACCAGCGACACCGCCAGGGCCGTGGCCCGCTTTTCCATCGCCTGAGCGGTCAGCACGTCATGGATGATCTGGGTCGCCAGCACGATCAGCGGCGAGATCACCAGCGCCGCCGCCAGGATCGCCAGACGACGCGGCCCCGGCGCCGTGGTCTGGTCGCGGCGACCGAACCGGCCTTGCAACAAGTTGATCCGCGGCGCTCGGGCCCCGGCCGCCAGCCATCGGTCCAGGTCCGCGGCCGGGATCAGCCGGTGCGGTCGGTTCTCGATCAACAGCGCGGCGAGGTCGGGCTCCACAGTCATGGCGCCGCCCGGCTCGCGAAGCGCCATTCGCTCGCCCAGCTCGGCCACCACCAGCTCGCCGTCCTGACCGTCGGGCAGCAGCAGATAGTCGGGGAGGGCCGCCACCGCCGTGGCGCCCCGCGCCGCCGCCAGCTCGAGCCAGGCCTGCAGTTTCTCGCGCGCCGTCCAAACCACTAGCGTGCGGCCGTCCGCATCGACGTCGCCGACGGCGATGTGCAGGTCGCCGCCGCCCAGCGCCACCTCGTCCTCGAGGCGGAAGGCGACGGCGGACCGCGCCTGCGCGGGGCTTCCGGTCGGCAGGTCCATCCACCGCGCCGTCGTCTCCGCGCCGGGCACGACCAGCGTGACCGGCCCGTCGAGGCCTTCGTCGGGCGCCAGCGTCCACCGGCTGACGCCGCCGCCGGTGACGTCTAGCACTTCGAGCGGCGCGTCCGGCTCGGGCGGCATGAACAGAAGTCGCGTTGAGGTCATTCGTCGGCGGTCCAACGTCGCGCGACCAGGACGACATCCTTGGTGGCGCGGGCTTCGAAGAGGGAGGTCATGAACACCGGCATGTCCGCGAAGACGACCTGGCTGTCCAAGGCGAAGAAGAGGGTGCGGAAGCGCACCTGGTTGCGCACCTCGTCACCGGGCGGATTGGCCAGCAGGGCCTGCTGCCCCCAGAAGGCCTGGGCGTCGGACCAGCCGTTCGCGGGGCGCGCGTCCAGCACCTGACGCGCCGCGCCACGGTCGATGCGCCCTTCGGTGAGGGCCGTCAGCAGCACCGCGCGCTCGGGCGACAGGGTGTTGAGGTTGATCGGCGAAAGGTCGGTCGTCGGCAGCGCGCAGACATAGGGCCGGATGGCGGCGTAGACCGCCGGGGTGAAGCCGCGGATGGCGCGCAGCTCGCTGACCTCGGCCAGAGGTCCGCCAGCGGTCCGATAGGGCTGGGGCAGCCTGGCGTAGCCGGGATCCTCGGCGTCGGCGTCGCCGACGTCGTTGCTATCCATCCACTCGGCCAGGCCCTCGGCCAGTTGCTGACCGCCGCCGACCCCCAGCTGGGTCAGCAGGGTCGCGAACTGCCGTACCCCCAGCTCGCGGCGGCGGAACGGCTCGCCCTGATTGGCCACCACCACGCTGTTGAGGTTGAAGCACCCCGTGGCGTCGGTGAGCCGGGCCTGCATCTGGCCCTGCTCGATCGGGAACGAGATCGCCCGCCCGTTCCAGCCGCCTTCCAGCGTGGTCTTGTTCTGGTCGCGGTCCAGCAGTTGAAGAATACGCGCGCGCGCCAGTTGCTCGGACCCGAGGGCGTACCAGTGGGCCTGGTCGGAGATACGGGCGTTGAAGGCGCGTCGCGTTCCGAACCGGATATCGTCGAGCACGCCGACGGCGATGACCGAGATGACCGCCACCAGCAGCAACACGGTCAGGAGCGCCGCGCCCTCTTCGTGCGCGCGCTTCATCGCCCTTCCCCCGAGGTCAGGAACAGCTGGTCGATCTCGCCCAGGTCCTCCAGCTTCATGTCCAGACGCACGGCGACCGGGATATCGCCGGTGGGATCGCCGCGCCAGCCGTCACGCCAGACGCCATCCAGGAGGTAAGACGAGCGGATGCTCTCGACGCCCGTCAGCATCACCTGCGCCGGGCCCAGGCGGGCGCCGTCCAGGGCCGGCCGCGCGCGGCGCTCCAACCGCCCTTCGACCAGCCGATATTCGACATATTGCATCGACGCGCGCGGCGCGAGATCGGGGTTCTCGTAGCCGCGGCGCGTGAGCGCCAGCAGGGGCCCGTCCACGACATAGGGGTTGACGCCGGCGAAGGCGGTCAGGGCCGGCTGCCCGTCCTCGCCGCGCGTCCGGCGCGTGGCGGCCTGGGACAGATCGGCCTTGAGGATGGCCCGTGTCCGCTGCAGTTCGGCGTAGCGTTCGACGTGGTTTCGCACCCGCGTCTGGTTCGTCAGGGTCGAACTCATCACGGCCACGCCCGCGGCCGTGATCAGCGCGAAGATGAACAGCGCCACCATCATCTCGATCAGGGTGAACCCATTGGCCTTCATGGCAGGGCCCTGAACACGGTCGCGGCCGCCGCTGGCCGGCGCGAGCGCGGCGTGGTGACCAGGATGTCGACCCTCAGGATCTTGGGATCGGCCGTGCGGCTGACGCCGCGCGTCCACAGCCAGGTCCGTCCGGCGGCCTGCTCGGCCCCGGCCGTGCGGCCCAGCGCCGGGGGCGTGGCGCTGGTCACCGCCTCGATCGCCCGGTTGTCCAGCACGACCTCGGCCACGATCCGGTCCTCCAGTTGCTGACCGGCGCGGGTGTTCTCCCCCGCCAGGTTCAGCAGGGCCAATACGGCGATGCCGAAGATCGCCAGGGCGACCAGCAGCTCGATCAGGGTGAACCCCGCCTCAGAGCGCGCGCGCGGCATTGACGGCAACATTTCCGGCGATGTCGACGCTGACCACATAGTCGTCCGCGCCGCCGCGCCCCAGGGTGAATTCCGCGCCGCTGGCCTGACCGGTCGGTTCGAAGACCACGACGGGTTCGCCAGCGCTTGCCGCCACATGGGTGTCGGGCTCCCAGACCATCGGCGAGAACGGCGCCTTGTCCAGCGCGCGCCAGTCGCGCCCGTCGCGGATGTCGAAGCGGTACTCGGTGGAGGACACGCTCACGCGGACCTGACGATTGACCAGCAGCGACTCCTCGCGCGCCCGCAGCAGACGGGCGGCGAAGCGTTCGCTCTCCCGCGCCAGCGACAGCTGGCCGTTCGGAAGGGTCAGGATCACCGCGGTGGCCAGCAGCCCCACGATGACCAGGACGACCATCATCTCGACCAGGGTGAAGCCGGACCGCGCGGCGCGCGGCGTCAGGGCTCGCGCGGGGCTAGCTCCAATTGCCAATGTCGGCGTCCTTGCCTTCCCCGCCCTCGCGGCCGTCCGCGCCGAACGAGAACACATCGATCGCCCCGTGCGCGCCCGGCGCGCGGTACTGGTAGGGATTGCCCCACGGGTCCTTGGGCAGGCGGCGGATGTAGCCGCCCTCGCGATAGCGGTCGACCTGGTTCAGGCCGGGCGGCGGCGTGACCAGCGACTCCAGGCCCTGCTCGTTGGTCGGGAAGGCGAAGTTGTCGAGGCGATAGGCCTCCAGCGCCTGTTCCAGCACCGCCACGTCGGCGCGCGCCTTGCCCTTCATGGCCTTGTCCTGGCTGGGCAGCACATTGATCGCGACCACGGTGGCGAGGATGCCCAGGATGACGATGACGACCATCATCTCCACCAGGGTGAAGCCGGCTTGTCGCGCCCGGCGACGGTTCTTCTGTTGATCGGGGTTCGGCATGGCTGCGCCTCCTACTTCAAGGCCAGGGTGTTGATCTGGAGGATGGGGAGCAAGATCGACAGCACGATCATGGCCACCACGCCCCCCAGGACGACGATGATCGCCGGCTCCAGCAAGCTCAGGAGCGTGGAGGTGAAGGTGTCAAACTCCCGCTCCAGATAGTCGGCGGCCCGCATCAGCATGGCCTCCACCCGCCCGCTGGCCTCGCCGCTGGCGGTCATGTAGACGAGCACCGGCGGAAAGACCTCGGCGCGGCGCATGGACGTCGACAGGGCTCCACCCTCACGGATCGCCGCGACCATGCCGTCCATGGCTTCCCGCAGGACGGCGTTGCGCACCGTGCCGGCCGTGAGCATCAGCCCTTCCAACAGCGGCAGACCGCTGGCGATCATGGTGGCCAGAGTGCGGGCCAGGCGCGCGGCGTGCACGTCGCGGATCAGCTTGCCCAGCAGCGGCGTCGCCAGAAGGGTCCGGTCCACCGCCAGCTTGAAGGGACGATGACGCAGGCCGCGCAGGAAGGCCGCCACGGCGGCGATCGCGAGCAACGCGATCAGCCAGCCGAAATGTGCTAGTCCGTTCGACACGGCGATGACGATGCGGGTCAGCAGCGGCAGGGTTTGCCCCATGGAGTCGAACTGCTCGACCACCTTGGGGATCACGAAGATCATCAGGGCGGCGACCACCAGACAGGCCACCACGGCCAGGACGATGGGATAGACCAGGGCCGTCGTGACCTTGGACTGCACTTTCTGTTGCTGTTCGAGCAGGTCGGCCAGACGCTCCAGGATCGTCGGCAGGGCGCCGGAGGTCTCGCCGGCCGCGACCATGGCCCGATAGAGCGGCGGGAACGCCTTGGGGGGACGCGACAGGGCGTCGGACAGGCGGTGGCCCTCCAGGACGCCGCCATGCACCTGGCCGATGATCTGCCGCAGCTTCGGCTTGTCGGCCTGGGCGGCCAGGGTCCGTAGCGCCTCTTCCAGGGTCGAGACCGTGGTCAGCGTCGCCAGCTGACGCGTGAACATCGAGCGGTCCTTGGCGCTCAGGCCCGCGCCGAACCCCACGGCCAAGCGATCGGCGGGCTTGGCGGTGACGCGCGCGATCCGGACCAGCGCCAGACGGCGCCGCTCCAGCTGGACGACCGCCTCGGCCTCGTCGCTGGCGCGAACCCGCCCTTCGCGGGTGCGTCCGGCCAGGTCCATCGCGACATAGTCAAACGTCGCCATCGCGCGCCCCCGCCCCCGTGATCCGCAAGGCCTCCTCGACGGTGGTCAGGCCGTCCAGGATGTAGCGGCGGGCTTCCTCGCCCAGGGTCGCGCCCAGCCCGGCGGCGGTGATCTCCTGCTCGCTGGCGTTCTGGCCGATCAGCCGGCGCAATCGATCATCGACGCGGATGGCCTCGTAGAGGCCGAGCCGCCCCTGATAGCCGGTGTGGCCGCAATGGGCGCAGCCGACCGCTCGATAGTGAATCTGGCCCGGCGCGATCCCGGCCAGGGCGGCGGCGGACGGGTCGGCGGGCTCCGGCGCGCGGCAATGCTCGCAGAGGCGGCGCACCAGGCGCTGGGCGATGATCAGGCGCAGGGTCGAGGCCAGCAGGAACGGTTCGACGCCCATGTCCCGCAAGCGCACGACCGCGCCGGCGGCGTCGTTGGTGTGGACCGTCGACAGCACCAGGTGGCCGGTGAGGCTGGCCTGGACCGCGATTTGGGCGGTCTCGGAATCGCGGATTTCGCCGACCATGATCACGTCCGGGTCCTGGCGGAGAATAGCGCGCAGGCCGGCGGCGAAGGTCATGCCGACCTTGGTGTTGACCTGGGTCTGGCCAATGCCGTGCACGGCATATTCGACCGGGTCCTCGATGGTCAGGATGTTGCGGCTGTTGTCGTTCAGCACCGCCAGGGCCGCATACAGCGTGGTGGTCTTGCCCGAGCCCGTCGGGCCCGTGACCAGGATGATGCCATGCGGCTCGCGCACGGCGCCGTTCAGCGCGCTGAGCACCCCCGGCGACATGCCCAGGTCCGTCAGACGCAGGCCGGCTTGATCCTTGTCCAGGATCCGCATGACCACCCGCTCACCCATGCGGGCCGGCAGGGTCGAGACGCGGACGTCCAGGCTCTTGCCGCCCAAGGCGAGCGAGATCCGCCCGTCCTGCGGCAGGCGCTTCTCGGCGATGTCCAGCTTGGCCATGACCTTGACCCGCGACACCAGCATGGCGGCGATCCGCGGCGACAGGCTGAGCACCTCGCGCAGCACGCCGTCGATGCGCAGCCGCACGATCAGCGCGTGCTCGAAGGGCTCGATGTGGATGTCCGAGGCCCCCAGTCGGACCGCCTCGGCGATCAAGCCGTTGATCAGCCGAATGATCGGCGCGTCGTCCTGCGGATCCAGAAGGTCCGCCGCCGCCGGGATATCCTCGAGCAGCGAGTTCAGCCCGCCCTCGAGGTTCAGGCTGTCGGCGCTGGACGCCGAGGCCAGACCCGCGCCGGCATAGACCTCCGAGAATTTCCGATCGAAAGCGGGCGCCGCCATCACCTCGACGGACAGCGGCACGCCGACCGACCGGCGCACCTCGATCAGCGCCGTCGGGTCATAGCCCGCCCGAACGCCGACGAGCGCCCGCTCGCCCAGCGACAGCAAGACCACGCCATTGCGCTTGGCGAAGCCGTAGGCGAGCATCGGCGTCATCGCGGCGGCGTCGCGGGCGAGGCCGGCGGCGTCGCGACGGGACGCGCGGCGTTGAGGTAGTCGCGCATGACCGCGTCCAGCGAATTGTCGCCATCCGGCGCGGTCATCGGCGGCAAGGAACGCATGTAGTCGTAGCGCGGCGCGGTGACGTTGCGAGCGTCGTCGATGGTGCGGATGATGCGCGGCCGGATGAAGACCATCAGGTTGGTCTTGCCCCGCTCGCGGGCGGTGCTGCGGAACAGCGCGCCGACACCCGGGATGTCGCCCAGGATCGGCGTTCGCTGGACCGACGAGGTGTCCTTCTGGTCCAGCAGGCCGCCCAGCACGACGATATCACCGTCATCGACCAGGGCCGTGGTCTCGATCTCGCGCTTGTTGATCACCAGCTCGGTCGAGCCGACGGACACGGGTCCCGCGACACTGGAGACCTCCTGGCGCAGGAACAGGGTGATGCCGCCGCCCGCGTTGATCTGCGGCTTGACCTCCAGCTGAACGCCGACGTTCTGGCGCTGGATCGTGCGGAAGGGATTGGAGTTGTTGGCGCCCAGCACCTCGCCGGTGGTGATCGGCACTTCCTGACCCACCAGGATCCGGGCCTCCTCGTTGTCCAGCGTCATGATCGACGGCGTCGACAGGACGTTGGAGCCGGCGTCCTTCTTCACGGCGTTGATGATCCCCGCGAACAGCACGTCGCCGCTGCGGCCATAGATCCCCGAGGTGACGCCCGAGGCCGTCAGCAGCGAGCTGACCGCCGCGTCGCGCAGGGAGGTCAGGCCTTGCGAGTCGCCCGTCTTGGAACCCGCCCCGGCCCCGGCGGCCACGAGCGGCAGCAGGCTGGGCGAGGCGTTGGTGTAGTTGGTGGCCACGAACGGCACGGTGCCGTTGGCTCCGCCCAGCAGGAACTGGACGCCCAGCTGCTTGGCGGTGTTGTCCGACACCTCGACGACGATGGCCTCGACCAGGACCTGCTCGCGACGGATGTCGAGCTGGCGGATGACCTCGGCCAGGGTGCGCTGGGTCTCGGGCGGGGCGTTGATGATCAGGGCGTTGGCGCCCGGATAGCGCGCGACGCTGACCTGCTTGCCGGTCGCGCTGCTGGCCGCCGGGACGGCGCCGACGATGGGCGCGGAGGCGTTGGAACTCCCCGTCGCGCCGGTCGATCCGGAGGCGCGCGACGCGCCCAGGGTGCGCGACGAAATGCCGGGGGAGACACCGCTGGTCTGGCCCACCAACTGCTGCAGCACTGGCAGCATCTGTTCGGCGTTGGCGTGGCGCAGGAAGACGACGCGTACATCGTCGCTGGACTCCGCGCGTCGGTCCAGATCGGCGATGATCGGCAGCAGGCGCTGGACCGCGTCGGCGTCGCCGCGCAGCAGCACCGAGTTGCTGCTCTCGACCGGGACCACGGATACCGCGCCGCGACCGCCCTTGCCGTCCGCGCCGGGCGTCGCCAGCACGTCGTTGATCACCTGGGCGATCTCGCGCGCCGAGCTGTTGGTCAGGGTGACGGTGTGGACCGCCGCGCGGTCCTGGTCCACCTGGGCCAGCAGCCCGCGAATCCGGCGGACGTTGTCGGCGTAGTCGGCGACCACGACGGCCTGGCCGCGCGGATTGGCCACCACCTGCCCCTGCGGACCGACCAGAGGCTTGAGCATCTCGACCGCGCTGGCAGCGTCTATCGTCCGTAGACGAAAGACTTCGGTCGCGAACTGGCCGCCGGCGGCGGCGGGCTGGCGCGCGGCGTTGTCGGCGGGCTCGACTCGATAGGTCCCCGCGCCGGCCGGCGTCGCCACCAGACCGTTGGCGCGCAAGGTCGCCAGGAACACCTCGAACAGTTCGCGGCGGCTCAGGGCGCCGTTGCTGGAGACCGACACCGTGCCCTTGACGCGCGGATCGATCAGCAGCGTCGTCCCCGTCGACTTGGCGATGTCCTGGATGAACACCCGGATGTCGGCGTCCTGGACATTCAGCACCTGGGTCTGGGCGCGGACGGGCGTCGTCGGCGCGACGGCGCAGCCCAGGGCCAAGGCTGCGGCGATAGCCAGAAGCGAGGTTCGCTGGCGATGGACCTTGGTCATGGGTTTCCCGGGAACGAAAGGGTGATGCGCGCCCCGCCACGGGACAGTTCGATATGGTCGGCGGCGACCGCGGCCAGGGTCAGTCCGTCGGCCACGGGGTCGCCCACGGCATACGATTTCTGGACGCCGTCGGGTCCGGCGATGATGGCGGAGCCGCCGCCGACGCCGCCGGCGCGCACGCCAAACAGGCGGAAGCTCGCCTGGGCCGGCGAAGCGCCGGGCGCGCCTTGCGCGCCGAACGCGTCGAAGCTGGCCAGGACGCCGAGGTCGGTGGGAGGACGCGACACGACGGGACGAGCCTTCAAGGCGCCGCTGGGGACAGCCACCGTCCACACCAGCCGCGAGGACTGGACCGCCAGCCCAAGAACCATCGCGATCTCCAGCGCCAGGATGATCCTGGGTCCCGACGAACGGACAAGTTCAGTGAGATTCAATGGAGCCCGCCAACTGGTCGTCTATAGCAAGGCGGAGTAACGCTGCTGCGCCGCAGATCTGCGACAGTTGAATGACAGTCTCGTGACAAACGCTCCTCGTGCGGACTATTCGAGGAGGTGAAAGACCTGTCGCAAACGGGGGAGAGGCTGGCCTCTCCCCCTACGCGTGCTAGAACTTGGCCGAGGCGCTGATCGTGAACGTGCGACCCAGGTCGTAGGTGTTCACGTCCAGGCGATTGCCGGCGGCCTTTTGCGACTCTTCATGCTTTTCGCCAGTCAGGTTGCGCGCTTCGAACTTCAGTTCGACCTCGCGGCCCAACAGCTCCAGCCCCTGGCGCGCGATGAAATCGACGCGCACGCCGGGATACTCGATGATGTCCGGTTGACCGCTGTTGACGAGACCGCGGCTGACAACCCGCTTGCTGGCGTAGTTGATCAGCAGGGTCTGCTGCGACAGGCGACCGGTGTCCTCGAGCCCGAACTGGAGGTTGGCGACGTGGTCGGACTGACCGGTGAGCGGCGCGCCGTCACGGAAGAAGTCCGTGGCCTTGGTCGAGCTCGAGGCGAAGGCCGCGACGGAGTCGTTGGCGCCCACCTTCAGTTCGGACTTGGTGTAGGTGTAGTTGGCGATCGTCACGAGGCGGCGGCTGGCCCAGAAGCCACCCTTCCAATCCGAAAGGTCGAAGTACTTCTGCGCTTCGAATTCGGCGCCGTAGAGGCTGGCTTCCGGAGCGTTCGCGAAGCTGGTCGTGAAGTCGTCGCCCGAGACGTAGGTCTCGATCGGCTTCTTGATCTTCTTGTAGAAGCCCGCGGCCGAAATGCGCTGGTCGGCCGCGAAGTACCACTCGTAGCGGCCTTCGAAGTTGGTCAGTTCACTGTCGACCAGCAGCGGATTGCCGCGATAGGTGCGGTTGTTCTCGGGGTCGAAATAGAACTGGTAGATCAGCTCCCGGAACTGCGGGCGGGCGATCGTCTTCGACGCGCTGGCGCGGATCTGGGTGTCCGGCTTGACGTGCCAGGTGACCGTCGCCGCCGGCAGCCAGTAGTTTTCGTCGAGGCTCGTCGCCGCCAGCGAGGCGCCCGGCGTCTTGAACACCTGGCTCGGCGCGACCTTTTCGCGAGCCTTTTCGTAGCGAACGCCGGCGTCGAATTCCCACGCGTTGAAAAGCGTTCCGTTCAGCTTGCCGTAGAACGCATGGTTCTGCAGCAGGGCGCGGAAGGCGGGGTTGCCTTCGTTGCTTTCGATGAGGTTGATGTTGAAGGCGTTGATCACGCCCGGCGCCAGCAGCAGGTCGGGACGCAGCATGTCCACGCCGCGCGGCAGGTCGTTCGGCGCCTGGAACTGGAAGTCGCGTCGCGAGCTGTCACGGTCGGTGTGCAGATAGGCGTAGCCGACGGTGCCGCTGAAACCCGGAGCAAACTTGTAGGAGGCGTCGACGCCGCCCGACCACAGGTTTTCGTTGAGGTCGGAATAGGCGACCGTGGCGTCGCCGCCGTTACCGTTGTTCAGGCGGTTGATATAGTACTGGCCGAAGGGATCGGCCGCGGCGTTGGTCCGCACGTATTCGAAGGTCAGCTCGCTCGGCGCCTTGCGCTTGGTGTTCGCATAGCTCAGGCGCGTGTCAACATCGAGCTTCGGCGTCACCTTGAATTCGCCGACGAACTGCGTGTTGAACAGCTCGCGTTCGAACCACGCGGTCCTCTGCTGCATGAAGTCGGCGGTCGTGCCGTGACGATTGCCGACGCCCAGGCTGGCGTTCTTTATGGTGTCGTGGACGTAGAGATTGGTCCAGCGAACCTTGTTGTCGCCGAAGCTGGCGGCCACGCCGACCAGGCCGTTGACGACGATGCGGTTGTCCGTCGTGACCCGGCGGAAATCGCTTTCCTTGTCCTGCAGATTGGCTTGCAGCGAGTTCTGGTTGATGGCCTCGCGTGACGACCACTTGTTGCTGTAGCCGACGGTGGCGATCAGCCCCAGGTCCATCGAGTTCAGGTCGAACGGCTTGGCCGCCGTGATGTCGGCCGTGAAGTTGGCCGGCAGGTGGTTCCAGGTCTGGAGCACCGCATTGCGGCCGTTCACCAGCTGGCCGGCGATCGGCTTGGTGTCGACCTTGCCGGAGCTGATGCGCTCGCCGCTCTTGAAGAACGCCGCCAGAGCCGACGGAGTGTCGCGATTGCCGTTGTCGTAGCCCGTCCAGTCGGTCTTGCTGCCGTAGTACGAATAGCCGAGCTGATTGGTGGTTTCGGTATCGGCCGAAACCGAACCGCCGATGCTGACGAAGCCTTCCGCCGGGATCGACTTGGTCGTGAGGTTGATCACGCCGCCGCCGAACTCACCGGGGAAATTGACCGAATAGCTCTTCTGGACCATCGACGAGGCGATGATCCGGCTCGGGAACAGGTCCATCGGAACCACCCGCTTCAGGGGCTCCGGGCTGGGCAGCTGCGAACCGTTCAGCAGCGCCAGCGAATAGCGGTCGCCCAGACCGCGGACATAGACATAGCCATTGCCGACTAGGCTCAGACCGGTCACGCGGCTCAGGGCGCCGGCGATGTTGCCTTCGCCCGTGCGGGCGATTTCGGCCGCCGACAGGACCGAGACGACCTGCGAACCGGTTCGCACGACGTTGCCCGTGCGGCTGGCGGTGATCACCACCGAGTCGACCATCCCCGGGATGGATACTTCAGGCTGCTCTTGCTGGGTCTCGCTTGGAGTCGTCGAAGGCGCGGCTTGGGCCAGGACCATCGACGGTATCGAGAGCGCAGTCGAAAGCAGCAACAGAGACGTAAGCCGCCGCGTCATCATTATCCGATCCCCTCGGAAATTCGTTTATGAAAAGAGGGGGCAGCCGCTTTCCGGCCGCCCCCTCCGTCACGATCAGACCGCGATCAGGTCGTCGGCAGCGAGGTGCAGCTCGTGTTGGACGAACCGAGGTTGGCCGCGCTGCTGTTGCAGGTCCAGCCGCTGTACCAGGTGTCGTTGCTGTCCTTCACCGCGCCGATGTTGCTCGGCTTGGCGAAGAAGGCGCCCAGGCCCGTCGCGTCGAAGGCCGCGACCGCCAGCTCGCTGGCGCCGTTGATGAAGGCGCTCAGCGTCGAGGTGAAGGCGTCGTTGTTGTTGTTGGCGCCCGAGCCGAACTGCGTCGAGGTGGTCGTGGCGTTGTAGCTGCCGGTGCCCAGGTACTTGGTGGCGTTGCAGCTCATGACGACCGAACGGGCGGTCAGCGTGGCCGGCGTCGCGCCCGAGCCGTTGAGGCGGATACACTCGTTGTTCGGCGTGTAGATGACGCTGTTGGCCAGGGTCACGTCCGAGTTGCCGCGGATCAGGATCGAGGCTTGGTCGTTGGCTTCGCTGTTGCTGCTGAGCTGGCGCTGGATCATCGTGAAGTTCGAGATCTTCAGCGTCTGGCGCGGCAGGTCCGACTCGAAGCCGTTGCTGTCGATTTCCATCAGGGCGTCGCCCGCGCCGTCGCGCTGGATCAGCAGGCCGTACTGGAAGTTGCCGGTGATGCCGGTGTCGGCGTCCAGGCTGTCGTCGTCGGCGCCGACGGCGACATAATACTTCATGTTGACGTTGCCGCCGAAGAATTCAGCGCCGTCGTCCGAGCTGTTGTAGCTCATGATGTGGTCGAGGACCGTGCCGCTGCCGACGCCTTCGGTGGTCAGCGACTGCAGTTCCTTGTCGGCGCCCAGGACGTATCCCGAGTAGCGAATCTGGACATACGACATCGCGCCGCTGTTGTCGGCGTTGTCGTTGCCGCCGAACAGGGCCGGGTCGGCCGCGCCTTCGGTTTGGCGTTCGCAGGTGTTGGCCGTCGTCGAGCCGGTGGTGCAGTCCGTCACCTTCGCGCGGCCCAGCAGCACAACGCCGCCCCATTGGCCTTGCGAGGTTTCGGTGTTCAGGCCCAGCACGTTGTCGCGGCTGGTGAAGATGATCGGCTTGGTGGCGGTGCCGACGGCGTTGATCTTGTTGCCGCGATTGACGGCCAGCCAAGACACGCCCGTACCGCCGTACAGGATGACGCCCGGCTCGATCGTCAGGGTGACGTTGGTGTCCGCCGAGGTCTTGGTGAAGCCGCCGTCCGTGCCGACGTCAACGCGCCCGCCCAGCTGATAGAGGAGACCCGAGATCTTCGGCAGGGTGACCGACTTGTTGAAGCGCGCCGGCAGCGTGCACACGCGCCAGGTGCCCGTCGGGCCCGTGATGGTGCCGTCGTCCTTGAGGCCCTGCGGATCGCTGATGGTCGGGCAGCCCGACGCGGCGGTCACCTTGCCGGCGTTCGGATCGGTCGGGGTGGTCGGCGTCGTCGGGGTGGACGGGTTGTTGATCGTGACGTTGCCGCCAGTGCCGGGCGAAGAGATATCATCCGAACCGCAGCCGGCGAGCGCGAGCGCGCTGCAGCTCACGATAAAGAGGTTCTTGTACAGCTTCACGGGAGTCCCCTTGATTTCCATGTCGCCGCGAACACTGCCGCCCGCGCCTTGGAAACCTTACTAGGCGGCGACTGTGACACTTTTTTTCAAACCGGGCCCGCCAGTGGCTGGTCCAGCCAGCCGCTCGCATGTTCGCCAGCCGAAGGCGAGACTGGCAGGAGGCGCGCGATCCATCGTTGCCGCGCTCTCAGGCAGGCCACAGCGCGATGCGGGGCGGCGCCTCTGGACCTGGGCGAGTCTAAGATCAAGAACGGCGCCCAGCGGGGCGCTGGCGCTCGGCTATGCCTAGAGCTTTTGTCGAACAGGCGATCGAATCCTCCACGCTCCCCGCCGCTTCACGCGGTTTGGCGCGCGTGGATGAATTGGGCCTATGCGTTCAACTTAATCGCGAAGATCTGGCACGATTGGATGAGGAGTGCAGAGCGGCCGGCGCAACACGCCGACGCGGGCTAAGATCTTGCGTTCGCGGCAGATTGAACGGCGCGATTCCCAACACTAAAATAGCTTAATAAATTCAATATTATAGCTGGAGCCGGTGGCGGTGAGAGAGGGATTCGAACCCTCGATAGAGTTTCCCCTATACACGCGTTCCAGGCGTGCGCCTTCAACCACTCGGCCACCTCACCAGCGCACGACGAGTCGGGGGTGGTTGAGACCCCCGGCGCGGGAAGGCGCGCAATATACTCAGGGACCGACAGGTAGCAAGCGCGTTCCCGGATGAAACCGGCGACACGAGCGTTTATATCGAGGCGCAGGAATTCCCGCCCCGAAAGGCCGCCATGCTGTCGTCCGCCAAGACCCTCGATATGCCCTCCGCCGACACGGCCCTACCGGGGCGCCCGGAGCCGATCCCGACGGCGGAGACGCACTTCATCAACGGCCATCCGCTGAAGGGTCCCTATCCGGACGGCCTGGAGACGACGGTCCTGGCCATGGGCTGCTTCTGGGGCGTCGAGCGGGTGTTCTGGGGGATCCCGGGCGTCCATGTGACCGCCGCCGGCTATGCGGCCGGGATCACGCCGAACCCGACCTATGAAGAGGTCTGCACCGGCCGCACCGGGCATACCGAGGTCGTCCTGGTGGTGTTCGACCCGAGGGTCGTCACCTATGAGACGCTGCTGAAGACCTTCTGGGAGAATCACGACCCGACTCAGGGCATGCGCCAGGGCGGCGACATCGGCACGCAGTACCGCTCGGGTCTCTATGTGACCAACGACGCCCAGGCCGCCGCGGCCGTGGAGTCGAAGGAAGCCTATCAGCAGGCCCTGTCGGCCAAGGGCCTGGGCGACATCACGACCGAGATCGCCGTCGCTGGCCCGTTCTATTTCGCCGAGGACTATCACCAGCAGTACCTAGCCAAGAACCCGGACGGCTATTGCGGCATCGGCGGCACGGGCGTGGTCTGCCCGATCGGCGTGGGCGTTTCGGCCTGATGACCCCGGAAGCGTTCGACAAGGCGTGCCTGGCGCTGCCGGGCGCCACGCTCTCGATCCAGTGGGGGAACGACCACGTCTTCAAGGTGGGCGGCAAGATGTTCGCCGTCCGCGGCGAGGGTGTCACCCTGGGCGGCGGGATATCCTTCAAGGCCTCGGACGTGGCGTTCGAGGTGTTGACCGAGACCGGCCGCGCGAGACCCGCGCCTTACCTGGCCCGCGCGCGGTGGGTGCACTTTCCGGAGTTGCCCGCGCTGGACGCCGACGAGGTGGCCGACTGGCTCAGGACCGCCCACGGCCTGATCGCCGCCAGGCTCACCCGCAAGCTTCGGGCGGAGCTAGGGCTTTAGGACCAGCCAGGCCCTTCATGGCCAAGACCTCGATGGCCTCCAGCAGGCGCTGGTTGGTCAGACCCGGCGTTCCCGGCGCCCACTTGGTCAGCCAGATCAGCATGCCCACCATCAGCTGCACCACCAGGGCCGGCTCGCACGGCGCGATGGTGCCGTCGACCATACCCTCCTCCAGGAAGCGCTCCAGCCGCCGGGACAGCCGCCCGGTCCAGGCCTCGATCGCCTGGCGCTGGTCCTGGTCCAGATAGGAGCTGTCGCCGAAATAGAGCTGCGGCCCATTGTCGACGGCGTCGTCCAGCAAGGCGCTCAGAAAACGCCGCAGCTTGCACAGGCCCGTGCCGCCGTCGGCGTCCACCTTGACCAGGATGGTCTCGAACCGTTCCAGCGACCGCTGGTGGCCGGCATAGGCCAGGGCCTGCTTGTTGGGGAAGTAGTAGTAGAGCGCCGCGTCCTTGAGATCGAGGGCGGCGGCGATGTCGGTCATCGTGGCCGCCGCGAAGCCCTTGGCGTTGATGATCTCGATGGCCGCGCGAAGAATCGCCTCGCGCTTCTTCACTGACTTCTGGCTCTGCGCCATCGGCCTGACATCGTCCCCATGACTCCGGGGCGTCAGGACCAGAGGGTCTCCGCCCTTAGCCAACCGCTGTCTCTCCTCCGTTCGGCGGGCGCGATTCTTCCGTCGCGCGATTACCGATGCCGCTGAGCATCACCCGAACGCGTTCTGCTGCAAACCGAAAATTCTAACTTGCGCTAGAATATCGAGGTCATATTAAAATCAGCGTCAGTTGCGGACGGATGCAAGCCGTTCGCGCTGGGGCGGAAACATGACGCA
Source organism: Caulobacter sp. GW822-FHT01G02 (assembly GCF_058802865.1). Classification (NCBI taxonomy): domain Bacteria; kingdom Pseudomonadati; phylum Pseudomonadota; class Alphaproteobacteria; order Caulobacterales; family Caulobacteraceae; genus Caulobacter; species Caulobacter sp. GW822-FHT01G02. The sequence goes on along the minus strand of NZ_JBXAON010000001.1, from coordinate 235,463 downwards.
AAGCGTCTTCATCCTAGGCCAAGGGCTCGTGACCGCTCTCTGCGGTTCGCGCGGTCGGCCAGGATCGCCCTTCCCTCACGTCAACACGCCCGCCCTTCCCCAAAATAAACCCGCGATTGCTCGAGGCGGGATGGGAAGAGACGCGGCCGATAATAAAGAAAAACAGGGAGTTCGTTATGAGAAACGTCCATTTGCTGGGGGTCTCGGCCCTCGCGCTCGCCATCGCCGCGCCCGCCTACGCGCAAACCACCCAGGCTGACAGCAACTCGATTTCGGAAATCGTCGTCACCGCCACCAAGCGGGAACAAACCCTGCAGGACGTGCCGATCTCGGTCGCCGTCACGGGTCAGCAAACCATCGAACGCGCCCAGGTGCGTGACCTGATCGACCTGCAGTCGGTCGTTCCGTCACTGAAGGTCCAGCAATTCAACGCCGCGGGCCAGACCAACTTCGTCATCCGCGGCTTCGGCAACGGCAACGGCAACGACGGCATCGAAAGCTCGGTCGGCATCTTCATCGACGGCGTCTATCGCAGCCGCTCCGCCGCCGCCCTGGACGACCTGCCCGAGATCGAGCGCGTCGAAGTTCTGCGCGGCCCGCAATCGACGCTGTTCGGCAAGAACGTCTCGGCCGGCGCGATCAGCATCGTGACCAAGAAGCCGCAGTTCGACTTCGGCGCTAAGGTCGAGGGCACCTACGGCAACTACAACACCCGCCAGATCAAAGGCACGGTCACCGGCCCGCTCAGCGAGACCGTGGCGGTCCGCCTGTCGGGCAGCCTGAACAAGCGCGACGGCTACTTCACCAACCTGACCACCGGCGCCGACGTCAATGACCGCGACCGCTGGTCGATCCGCGGCGACCTGCTGTGGGAGCCGACCGACAAGACCTCGTTCCGCGTCATCGCCGACTACAACAAGATCAACGAGACCTGCTGCGGCGTGACCTCGATCTTCAACGGCCCGGCCACCCTGGCCATCGGCGGCCTGCTGAAAAAGCCGATCAGCGACACCACCAAGATCTTCGACCGCGACGTCATCTTCAACACCGACCCGGCGAACAAGCTGTCGGGCAAGGGCGTCTCGGGCCAGCTCGACCATGACCTCGGCTTCGCCAAGCTGACCGCGATCACGGCCTATCGGAACCAGAAGAACGCCTCGTTCCAGGACATCGACTTCACCGGCGCGGACATCTCCAACAACCGCACGGCCAACACCATCAAGACCTTCACCCAGGAAGTGCGCCTGGCGTCGAGCGGCGACGGCCCGTTCAACTGGCTGATCGGCGGCTTCTATCAGAATGAGAAGCTGGATACCGGCCGCACCGTCACCTACGGCAACGACATCCGCGCGTTCGCCGACGCGCTGTCGGGCGTCGTCAACACGGCCACCCTGCCGGCCGCGATCCGCCCCGCCCTGACCGGCCGATCGAACCTTTACACCCTGGAGTTCCTGCAGAGCCTGGTGACGCCGTCGATCAAGCCCGGCTTGACCTACTTCCAGCCCGGCCAAGGCATCGACGACTACTACAAGATGAAGCAGGAGTCGTACTCGCTGTTCAGCCAGTTCGACTACAAGGTCACCGAGAAGCTGACCCTGACCGGCGGCCTCGCCTACATGAACGACACCAAGAAGGCCCGCTCGAACGTCGTCCTGAACGACCCGTTCTCTTCGCTGAACCTGCAAAACGTTCCGCAGTTCGCCGCCCTCGGCCTTCCGGTGAACGCCTTCGGCGCCCTGGGCGCCCTGCAGTTCTTCTATGGCAACGACCCGACCCACGGCCCGGTCAACTATCCGAACGCCACCGAGTCCGGCCAATTGAAGGGCGACAAGGTCACCTACGCCGTTCGCGCGGCCTATGACTTCGGCGCGATCAACGCCTACGCCAGCTACTCCACGGGCTGGAAGGCCGGCGCCTTCAACCTGTCGTCGGACAGCCGTCCGCCGAACGCCAACGGCGTGGGCCGCACCGCCCAGCCGGAAAACGTCGACGTCTACGAACTGGGCGTAAAGGCCAGCTTCCCGGGCGGCTACGCCAACATCGCGGCCTTCAAGCAGTCGATCAAAGGCTTCCAGTCGAACGCCTTCACCGGCCTCGGCTACAGCCTGGTCAACGCCGGTGAGGAGTCGGTGAAGGGCTTCGAGGTCGACAGCGCCTGGCGTCCGGTCCAATGGCTGAACCTGGCCGCTTCGGTCACCTATCTCGATCCGAAGTACGACAGCTTCTCCGGCGCGGCCTGCGTGACCTTCGACACCGTTCGCTGCCCGGTCGACCCGGCCACCGGCCGTCGTCCGAACTTCCGCAACCTGACGGGCGACACCCCTGCGGGCATCTCGAAGTGGTCGTTCTCGACCTCGGCGACGATCAACCACGACATCACCGAGAACTGGCAGGGCTATGCGCGCGTGGAATACGACCACAGCAGCAAGGTCCAGCTGACGGAAACCGTGTCGCCGACCCTGGCCAGCTACGGCACCGACATCGTCAACGCCAGCATCGGCGTCGTCCAAACCGCCGGCCAACTGGAGGTGGGCCTGTGGGCCCGCAACCTGACCAACGACAAAAGCCTGATCTCGGCCTTCCCGACGGTGGCTCAGGACGGCAGCTACAGCGGCTATCCGAACGCGCCGCGCACCTACGGCCTGACGGTTCGCAAGAGCTTCTAAGCCGATCTGACGAGGGCGGCCCGGCCTCACGGCTGGGCCGCCCTTTTCCTATACAAAGTGGCCTGACCACCTTTCCTTGCGCCCTGGCCACGGGGCATGCTTCAACCTCTGCGACAAAGCCGAACGGCTGCTGGAGGACGCGCAATGGGAACGGGATTGAAGGCCATGATCGGCGCGGCGTGCGCCCTGGCCGTGCTGGCCCCGCTGGGCGCATCGGCCTTGTCCCCCACTCTGACCCGGGCCGACAACCGCGACGGCCAGGATCTCTCGGGGACCTGGCATTACTCGGTCGATCCGTATCGCGACGGCCTGGCCGGCTTCCACCGCGGCGCGCCCGGCGAGGGCCATCGCCGCTATGACGACGTCGATGTCGACGCCGTGACCAAGGCCAGGCCCAACGCCCTCTACGAATACGACATGGACCGCTCGCCAACGGCCACCCTGCCCCAGGGTTGGGTCGGGCACGATCCGAGCCTGCGCTACTACCAGGGCCTGATGTGGTACGAGCGGCGCTTCGACGCCCCGGTCCTGAAACCCGGCCAGCGCGCCTTCCTGCGCTTCGAGGCGGTCAATTACACCGCCAAGGTGTTCCTCAACGGCAAGAGCGTCGGCGAGCACGAAGGCGGCTTCACGCCGTTCTCGCTGGAGGTCACCGAGACCCTGCGCGCCAGCAACAACCAGCTGACGGTCGGCGTCGATTCCACGCCCCTGGCCGACGGCGTGCCGCCACCGGTCACCGACTGGGAGAACTATGGCGGGATCACCCGGCCGATGCGCCTGGTCATCACCCCCGGTACCTTCGTCGACGAAGCCTGGGTGCGCCTGACCAGGGACGGCAGGATCGCCGCCACCGTGAAGCTGGACGGCGCGCAAGCCGCCAACCAGGAGGTGCATGTCCGCGTCCCGGAGCTGGGCCTGGATATTTCCGGCAAGACCGACGCCGGCGGCGTCCTCAACGCCTCGTCCGCCGCGCCCAAAAGCCTGGTCCGCTGGTCGCCCGAGAAGCCCAAGCTGTACGACGTCGTCGTCCAGGCCGGCGAGGACCGGCTGACCGACCGGGTCGGCCTGCGCACCATCGAGACCAAGGGCGGCCAGATCCTGCTCAACGGCAAGCCGATCTTCCTGCGCGGCATCTCGGTCCACGAGGAGGAGTTCGGCGACAACCCCGCCCGCACCATTACCGAGGCCGGCGCCCGCGCCCTGCTGGCCGAGGTCAAGGAGGGCCTGCACGGCAACTTCGTCCGCCTGGCCCATTATCCGCACAGCGAGATCACCACCCGCGTCGCCGACGAGATGGGCCTGCTGGTCTGGAGCGAGATCCCCGTCTATTGGCTGGTCGACTTCGGCAATCCGCGCACCCTGGCGCTGGCCAGAGGGATGCTGGCCGACAACATCCGCCGCGATCGCAACCGCGCCTCGATCATCATGTGGAGCGTGGCCAACGAGACGCCGATCACCGAGCCGCGCAACACCTTCCTCTATCAACTGGTCGACGACGTCCGGGCGCTGGACGACAGCCGCCTGGTCACCGCCGCCCTGCTGACGGCGCGCAAGACCAACGACGGCCCCAATGGCAAACAAGTCGAGATGGGCCTCAACGACCCGCTGGCCGACAAGCTCGATGTGCTGGCCGCCAACACCTACAATGGCTGGTACAGCGACGACACGCTCGACAGCCTGCCCGCCATGACCTGGAAGGCCACCGACAAGCCGATGGTGTTCTCCGAATTCGGCGCCGACGCCCTGTCAGGCTTCAGCGATCCTGCGCTGATGCGCAAGTTCTCCGAGGACTTCCAGAAGAGGTACTACGAGAAGACCCTGGCCATGGCCGCCAAGGTCCCGACCCTGGCCGGCATGTCGCCCTGGATCCTCAAGGACTTCCGCAGCCCCAGGCGCCAGCATCCGATCTATCAGCAGGGCTGGAACCGCAAGGGCCTGGTCTCGCCGACCGGGCGGCGCAAGCCGGCGTTCTTCGTGCTGCGGGACTTCTACAGGCAGAAGGAAGCAGAGAGGTAGAGCCAGACGGGCGGACGGCCATACTCAGGTATAAGTGCGACAGACCAACGCAGGTCCCGGCCAAGCCTTCGTTGAATGGTCCCCAAAGCGGGGATGAAGAACACTGATCGTCGAAACACGGAGCCCCTCTCCCCCCGGGGCGCAACGGAGATCGACGCCATGTCCTATCAACCCGCCGCCCGCAGCTTCGACACCGCCTCAAATCCCTTCGACGGCGTCGTCGCCGGCCAGATCCTGGACGACGAGGTTCGCGCGTTCGCGCCGAACCTAAAGGACATCCTGGCCCGCGCCGAACGCTCGATCGGCGGCGACCTGGACGCCACCCGCGCCCTGCTGGCCCGAGCCAATGCGATGATCGCCGAGGCGACCGAGACGCAAGGCCGACCTCGCGAGATCAGCCTGGGCGGTCTCGCCCCCTGGCAGGCCAAGCGGGTCAGCGCCCATATCGACGCCCACCTCGGCGACACGATCCCGGTCTCGCACCTGGCCCAGCTGGTCACGCTGAGCGCCGGTCACTTCAGCCGCGCTTTCAAGCGGACCTTCGGCGACACCCCGCACGGTCACGTCATGCGCCGGCGGGTCGAGACGGCCAAGGCCATGATGCTGAAGAGCGCCGAACCGCTCAGCCAGATCGCCTATCTGTGCGGCTTCGCCGATCAGGCCCACTTCTCGCGGACCTTCCGGAAACTGGCCGGCGCGACGCCCCTGGCCTGGCGCCGAGCCCACGCAAACGCCTGACCCCCTATGCAATCGACTGCGCGCGTTTGTCGCACACATTCGGCAAGCTAGACCGTTGCCATTCGCTCGGGACTCGACGAGAGTCTTCGGACTCGGCGCACCCCACCGCGTCCGACACCTTTTAAAGCCGGCTGGCCACGCCTCGCGCGAGACCAGCCGGCTTCATTTATGGGTCCCGCGCTAGGCCAGTTCTTGGTCCCGCGCCGGCTCGCGCCCGTGACGATCACGCCGGGCCTTTGGGGTGGCGATCATCTAAGCGATCTCGACGCTTCTAGGCCGTCGGCAGGACCACCTGGAACAGGGCCCCGCCGCCCGGCGCGGTCTCCATGGCGATGCCGCCGCCATGCGCCTCGACGATCGACTTGCTGATCGACAGGCCCATGCCCATCCCCGTCGCCTTGGTCGAATGGAAGGCCTTGAACAGGACTTGCGCGTCCTGCGCCGCCACGCCCGGACCCGTGTCGGCCACCTCCAGCACCACACGATCGTCCGCGCGCCGGGTGCAGAGAGTCAGATCGCGCACACCGTCGCGTCCCGCCATCGCCTGGATGCCGTTCATGGCCAGATTGATGACCACCTGCTGCAACTGCACCCGGTCGCCCCGGACCTCGCCGACGTCCGGCGACAAGGCCATGATCAGTCGGACATCATGCGCCGCCAGTTCACGCTTCAGCAGCAGGGCGGCGTCCTCGATCGCCGCGTTCAGCGCCACCGGCGCGCGCTGCGGATCCTTGTTCGAGGCCAGAGCGCGGATGCGGCTGATGATGTCCGAGGCCCGTTGGCCCTCGACGATCATCCGCCCCATCGCCGCGCGGGCCTCTTCCAGGTCGGGCTCGGCGCGGTTGATCCAGCGCAGTCCGGCCTCGCCGTTGGTGACGATGGCGGCCAGGGGCTGGTTGACCTCGTGGGCGATCGAGGCGGTCAGTTCGCCCAGGGTAGAGACGCGGGCGGCGTGGGCGAGATCCGCCTCGGCCTTGCGCAAGGCGTCCTGCGCCGCCAGCCGATCGCTGATGTCGACAATGCCGATCAGCACCGTGCCTCGCTTGACCCCGTCGCGGGGGTAGCAGGTGGTGAACAGGGCGTCGAACTCGGTCCCGTCGGCCTTGTAGAACCGCGCCTCGGCCTCGTAGCTATGCCGCCGCTCCAGCGCCGCGAAGACGCTCTCGGCGAACACGCCTTCGCTGGACCGGGGCCAGAACCGCGACACCGAACCCAGAAGCTCTTCGCGGGGTGCGCCGAACAGGGCGACGGACTTGTCGTTGACGTCGACCACATTCGAGACCTCGATCATCCGGCGGACGACCTCCGGATGGGCGGCGACGTGGGCGCGGACATCGGTCACGCCTTGCCCTTGCAGTTCGGCCAGCATCTGGCTCAGGCCGTTGAAGTCCAGCTCCCAGAACGACACGGCCATGGCCCGAAAGACGTTGCTATAGCGATATTCGCTGTATTTCAGGGCCCGCGCCGCCTCGCGGGCGGCGGTGACGTCGCGGCCGGTCTCCAGAACTTCCGCGGACGCGCCATCCGCGTCTCGACGCAGAGTCCAGCGACCGTCGACGACCACGGTCTCGCCGGCGGCCGTGGTCCGCGTCAGCTCGCCCTCCCAGTGACCGGTCTCGATCAGCTGGGCCTTGATCGCCGCGATCTCGGCCGGATAGCGCGTCGCCAGCAGGACGTCGGGATCACGACCCACGGCGTCCTCGCGCGCATGGCCGTACAGCGCCGACGCCCCGCGATTCCAGAAGGTGATCCGGCCCTCAAGATCGCTGACGAAGATGGCGTCGTGCGCCGCGTCCAGCATCTCGGCCAGTTCCTGGCGGCGACGCTCTACGTCTTCGGACGCAGCCAGGGCGAACATCGCGGACGAACTGTCGATCATGCGGCCCCATCTCCAAACGCCTTTATTGACGAGGCGGCGCGGCTGGTCCAGCTAACGAACACGATGGCCTCCCAAACAGTCCATATCGTCGATGACGACGGCGCCCTGCGTGAAGCGCTGGGCAGCCTGTTCCGGTCCGTGGGGCTGGAGACCAAGGCGTTCGGCAACGCCCAGGAGTTCCTGCAGTCAGGCCACGCCCACGACGCCGGCTGCCTGGTGCTGGACGTGCGCCTGCCGGGCCTTTCGGGCCTGGACTTCCAAGAGAAGCTGGCCGCCGCCGACATCCGCATGCCGATCGTGCTGATGACCGGTCATGGCGACATCCCGATGAGCGTGCGCGGCATGAAGGCCGGGGCCGTGGACTTCCTGACCAAGCCCTTCCGCGACCAGGACATGCTGGACGCCGTCGCCGCGGCCCTGGAACGCGATGCGGCCTCCCGCGCCCAGCAGGGCGGCCTCGACGACCTGCGCGCCCTCTACGAAACCCTCAGCGGGCGCGAGAAGCAGGTCATGGCCCTGGTCGCGAGCGGGCTGATGAACAAGCAGGCCGCCCACCAACTGGGCCTGTCCGAGATCACCGTGAAGATCCATCGCGGCAACCTGATGCGCAAAATGGAGGCCCGGAGCCTGGCTGACCTGGTCCGCATGGCCGAGACGCTCAAGCTGCGGCCCGAAGACCCCTCGTGACGGGCCGTCTTGAACGATCCTTACGCAAGGCCACACAAACCTCCGTATAATTTCCGCGACCGCGGTTATCGGGCACTGATCATGACGCGCCCCGCCGTCGCGCGTTCGAGGAAGCCCGCTTGTCCCCCTCCCCCCTCATCTGTGTCGTCGATGACGACGACTCGGTCCGCGTCTCGCTGGAGGGGCTGCTGCGATCCCTGGGTCATCGCGTCCAGGCGTTCGACAGCGCCACGGCGTTCATGGCCTCGGCCGCGCGCGGTCTGGCCGACTGCGTGATCAGCGACCTGCAGATGCCGGGCATGACCGGCGTCGAGATGAAGGAGGCCATGATCGCCGCTGGCGAGAACACCCCGGTGATCCTGATCACCGCCTTCGCCGACGAGACCCAGAGGCTCCGCGCCGAGAAGGCGGGCGTGACCTGCTTCCTGCCCAAGCCGTTCACCGGCGAGGCGCTGATCGACTGCCTGAACCGGGCTTTGATCGGCTGACTAGAACGGCTTGTCGCCCTTGATCGTCACGCGCTCGACGATCCGCTCCTGGGGCCAGTAGTCGAGGATCGCGTAGTGCTGCGTCGCGCGGTTGTCCCAGAAGACGATGGCGTTCGGGGTCCAGCGGAAGCGGACTTGGTATTCGGGCGCCTTCACCCGGTCCAGCAGGTCGGCCAGCAGCGCCTTGGCCTCGTCCTCGGGCAGGCCCAGGATCCGGGTGGTGAAGACCTTGTTGACGAACAGGTGCTTCTCGCCGGTCTCCGGATGGATGCGGACCACCGGGTGGATCATCGGCGGATACTCCGCGCGCAGCGCCTGGCGCTTGGCCTCGTCGACGCGATAGCCGTAGCTCTGGATGATGTCGTGCTCGGCCGTCAGGGTCGCCAGTTGGTCCTTCAGAGCCCGCGGCAGGTCGGCATAGATGGCGGCGGTGTCGGCGAACAGGGTGTCGCCGCCCAGCGGCGGCATGCGCCGCATCCGCAGGACCCCGCCCATCGACGGCGCCTCGCGGAAGGTGACGTCGGTGTGCCACTTGTTGGCCGCGCGGACGAGCGGGACGATCTCCTCGCGCAGCTTCATGCCGTCGGCGGCCTCGATATGCAGGATCTCGGGGAAGCCCGGCACGTGGGCGGTCACCGGATGGCCTTCCAGTTCGCCGAAATAGCGACCGAAACGGACGTGATCCTCGTAGGAAATGTCCTGGTCGCGGAAGAACACCACCTTGTGGCGCAGCAGGGCCGCGCGGATCGCCGCGACGATCTCGGGCGTGAGCGGCTTTGTGAGGTCGAGACCGGAAATCTCGGCCCCCAGCACCGTGCTGACGGGCGTGACCGTCAGGCCGGCATAGAGGGCGGCGTCGGCCTGTGAAATCGAAACAGGGGCGTTCACGGCGGTCTCCCTGGGCCGTCTGGTGCGGCCCCGTGGGAGCGACCTTAAGAGCGAACAGGGTTCACTCAACTCACAATTTCTGATCTCCCCTACACCCGATCTCCCCGGCGAATGCCGGGGAGATCGGGATTTAGGGATTTCCGAGCACGGCCCGGTACGCCCGTTCCTCATAGTCGAACCAGTCGAAGTCGGCCGGCGCGGCCGTTCCGGCGGTGTCCTGACAGGCCATGCCGACGAAGGCGCCGGTGAAGTTGGGCGCGCCGGGGGCGGTGGCTTCATCCGACAGGATCGAGGCGTCGAACACCTCCGGCAGCCAGGTCCAGGCGCCCTCGCCCTGCCGGAAGCCGAAGCGCAGGCGCTCGAAGTCGACCTCGACCCGCAGCTCGACGGGGCCGGCGGCCAGCGGGATGGGCGCGGTGAAGCTGTCGGACTGCGGGCTATCGGGGCTGCAGCTCATCACCCGCAGATGCTTGCCGATCGCGTCGTCGTGGCCAACGTGCAGATAGTGCAGCTTGGAGCCGTTGTAGTAGCAGATCAGCCCCGCGGCCTGCTGGAAATGCTCGGGCTCGAAGTCCAGCACCGTGGCGGCCGAGTAGCAATGGGCCTGCTGGCGTCGGGCGACCAGGGCCTGGCGGAAGACGCTGCCCACGCTCTCGCGGCCGTAGAGGCGCAGGAAGCCGGGCCTGACGGCCAGGCTGAAGATCTCGTCCGGATACGGTGTGCGCAGCCATTGGAAGTCGATCGGCAGGTCCGGACCGTCGAAATCCGCGCGCACCGGCGCCGTGGGCCAGGGGTGCTCGGGCAGGTCCGGCGCGGGCGTCTCCAGCGTCGGGTCGCCGGAACCGTCCAGGGTGCGCGGCCAGCCGTCCTCGCCCCAGACCAGCTTCTGGATCGCCGTCTCGCGCCCCAGGGGGCAGCGGCCACGATTGGGGAGCGGACGACCGGCCAGATAGACCGCGTAGGTCTCGCCGTCGGCGGTCTCGACCAGATCGCCGTGGCCGGCCCGTTGCAGCGCCACGTGCGGCCGGTCGCGGGATGTCAGGACGTAGGTCTCGGGGTGCAGTTCGTAGGGGCCGTCGAGGCCGCGCGACCTTGCCATGGTCATGGTGTGGCCCCAGCCGGTGCCGCCCTCGGCGGTGACCAGATAGTACCAGCCATCGCGCTTGTAGAGGTGCGGCGCCTCGGTCAGGCCGATCGGCGTGCCCTCGAAGATCACCTTCCGCTCGCCGACCAGCTTCCGCTCGGCGACCGAATATTCCTGCAGCACGATGCCGGCGAAGCGGCTCTTGCCCGGCCGGTGATCCCACAGCTGATTGACCAGCCACTTGCGGCCATCGTCGTCATGGAACAGCGACGGGTCGAAGCCCGAGCTGTTCAGATAGATCGGGTCCGACCACGGGCCGTCGATCGTCTCGGCCGTGACCAGGTAGTTATGAAAGTCTCGCAAGGACGCGCCCGAGGCCCCGCCGACCGTGGTGCGGCCATAGCGCTTCACGTCGGTGAAGATCAGCCAGAACTTGCCGTCGGCATGGGTCAGGCACGGGGCCCAGACGCCGCAGCTATCGGGGTCGCCGCGCATGTCCAGCTGGCTCGGACGGGTTAGCGGACGGGTCAGCAGCCGCCAGTTCTTCAGATCCTTCGAGTGATGGATCTGGACGCCGGGGAACCATTCGAAGGTCGAGGTCGCGATATAATAGTCCTGCCCCACCCGCACGATCGACGGGTCGGGATTGAAGCCGCGCAGGATAGGGTTCTGGATCACGCTCATGCCTTTACCGTCCTGGAAGCCCCATCTGGCGCGGCGCGGTCCTTGACCAGCGTCCACAGCAAGACCGCCCCGGCGATGTCCAGAACGCCCAGGGCCACGAAGAACGGGTCATAGCCGATCGTCGTCACCAGCCCGCCGATCAGCAGCGAGAAGATCAGCAGACCGAGATTGCCCATCATGCCGGCCAGGCCCGCCACCGTGGCGACCTCGTCGCGGCGGAACAGGTCCGAGGCCATGGTGATGACGGTCACCGACAGGGTCTGGTGCGCGAAGCCGCCCAGGCACAGCAAGGCGATGGCCGCGTAGGCGCTCTCGACCTTGCCGACGAACACCATGCCCGTCATCAGGACCGCGCCCAGGGTAAAGGCGATGCGGCGAGCGTTGATCAGCGAAACACCGCGCTTCTGGAGGAAATGCGCGATCACCGGCCCGGCCAGGCAGCCCAGGTCGGCGGCCACGAACGGCATCCAGGCGAACAGGGCGATCTGCTTGAGGTCGAAGCCGCGTGTCTGCGACAAATAGAGGGGCACCCAGAACGACAGCGTCCCCCAGGTCGGGTCGGCCAGGAAGCGCGGCAAGGCGATGCCCCAGAACTGGCCCTGCTTGAGGATCGAGACGATCGACGGCTTGGCTCCAGTGGCGGTCAGGTGCGCCTCCTGGCCCGCGGCGATCAGCGCGCGCTCCTCGTCGGTCATCGACGGGTGCCGCTCGGGCGAGCGGTAGAAGAAGAGCCACAGCACCACCCAGACCAGGCCGAAGGCGCCGGTCAATACGAAGGCCGCTCGCCAGTTCCAGGCCAGCACGGCCCACACCACCAGCGGCGGCGCCAGCACGGAACCGATCGAGGCGCCGATGTTGAACACGCCGCCGGCGAAGCCCCGCTCCTTGGCCGGGAACCAGGTCGCCACCGTCTTCATGCCGGCCGGCTGGGCCGAGCCCTCGGCCAGGCCCAGGAAGGCGCGAAGGAAGGCGAAACCCTGCCAGTTGTGGACCAGCCCGTGGGCCATGGCGATCAGCGACCAGGCGGCGGCGAAGACGGCGAAGCCGGTGCGCAGGCCCAGGGTGTCGAGCACATAGCCGCAGACCGGCTGCAGCATGATCCCCAGCTGGAAAGCGCCGGTGATCCAGGAATACTCCTTCACGGAGATATCCAGGTCCTTCATCACCGTCGGGGCGGCGATGCCCATGGTCGAGCGGGTCAGGTAGTTGACGATCGCGCCCAGCATGACCAGGCCGATGATCCACCAGCGCAGGGCTTTCAATTTCGGCAAGGCGGCTCTCCCCGTCGGGCGCGCTCAAGCCGGCCCATTGGATGGTACCGCTATCGCCGATAAGATCTGACGTCCACCCTGTCGTGGTCTGATATCATCCAGCCTTCTTGGACGGCGGATGACCGGCCGTCAGGGCCTTGGCGCGGCCGGCGGCGCGGGTCGAGACGGACGGCGCCTTCTTGGTCGACTTGGCGGAAGCCTTGCCCTTGGGCCGGACCTTGAGGCGGGCGTCCTTCTCGGCGGCCAGCTTCTGGAAGGCTTGCATATGCTTGTCCGCCCGCTGCTTGCAGTGGGCGTGTATGACCTCGAGCTCCTTGTCGGTCAGCTTCTCGATGCCGATGAATTCGTCCTCGGCCTCGGTGGTGGCGCGGATCAGCTCGTCCAGCTTGGTCTGCAAGGCCAAGCCGTCGCGGTTCTGGGTGTTCTGGATCAGGAACACCATCAGGAAGGTGATGATCGTCGTGCCGGTGTTGATCACCAGCTGCCAGGTCTCGGAGAACTTGAAGATCGGCCCCGTCACCGCCCACAGCACCACCAGGCCAACGCAGATCAGGAACGCGGGCGGGCTGCCCGTGGCGCGGGCCGTGACGTTGGCGAATTTGGCGAACAGCTTGTCCACGAGCGACCTCCGGAGCCTTTCCGCGGAAAGGCGCCATCTTCTTGGGGTTCGAGCGCGCTACGCGCTCGGGATCGCCCCGGTAACGCCTAGACGGGCGCTGAAGCTCCGCGCTGTGGCCTCGGTTGGTGCGGAACCCGGGCGCCCTGTCGCTCGATCTCGCCGATGAAGCGGTCCTTACCGTCGGCGGCAGACTCCCAGACGAACACGCCGACGCAGTCGTGCGCCGCCGCGACCTCGGCCGCCAGTTCCAGGGCGTCGACATCGTCCTCGGCGGCGTTGGCGATGAAGGTCAGCGACACGCCGTCGGCCCGTCGCGGGTAGAAAAGGTAGGTGGGCATGATGCGAACTCCTGCCTTTCGAGCGGGAGTGAAGCCGGGGCTTCGTCTCTCAGTCATCGGCGCTCGAGAAGGCCGTGCCGATGATAGCCAGAGCTTAACACCCCGATTTGGGGATATCGAGCAAATACAGCCAAGTCGAAAAATAAATGTTAGTCGTAAACCCGACATTCACGCGCGCGTGATTGCTATAAACCACCGAAATACATGATGAATAGGAAGTACTCTCGATCCGTGATCAACGTCATGATTGACCCTTGATCTGCGATCGAGGCTCGAGAAACAATGCTCCGGATCCCCACCCGCGAAAGCCGGGTGAGATCAGCTTATCTGTAGCGGATCGTCCAGCTGACCTTGATCGGCCCATTCAGACCGGCGGCGCCGGTGCAGCTGGTCAAGGCCGTCATCGCGCCGGTCGGGCCGCGATAGGCCTTCTCGTCGACCAGGGCGCGGGTCGAGCAGGCCAGGCCCTCGACCTTGAAGCCGGTGACGTCACCGACTCCGAACGTCGTTGTCCCGCCCCTGGTCACGGCCTTGCCCGAGAAGCTGGCGAAAGCCAGGTCCACGGCCCTCACGGCGACACCGGACCTGGGCGTGAACACGTCCGTGCGGCGAATAAGGCCCGGCTCCAGGATGTAAGTCGTCCTGACACTGAAACGGTCGTCGGCGACCGGGGCCTTCTGGCCGAGGCGGTCCAGCTGGTCCTGGTCGTAGGTCACGGTCGTACGCGCGCCCCGCCCGTCCACCCTGACGTGGGCGGCATAGGCCAGCGGCGCCAGCTGCGCGCCATCCGCCAGGGTGATGCGCGGCAGCAGTTGCGGGAACACGCCGTCGGCCACGCCCTGCAGCAGACCCGGCGAGAACGGGATCGGATAGTACGGCGTGTTCATGTGCTGGCTTTCGCCGCCATTGATGATCGGCAGGGCGATCACGCGCCTCTTGTCGCGCAGGGTCACGACCAGCCGGTCGTTCTTGCCGCGCGCGAACCAGGTCACCGTCCGCTTGGGCAGCTTGTCCAGCCAGGCGCTGAAGCCAGGGTCGGGCGCCTTGTCCTTGAAGCCCAGCGCGTCCCAGATCGCGCTGGTATAGATGTACTGCCGACCCAGGCTCAGGTTCTCGCCCAGGATCCGGTGCTTGCCGCGATACGTGTCCGTCCGGCGGCCATGCTCCCACAGGTCGACCGAGCCTGTCCCGGGATCGAACCAGAAATCCATGTAGCGGGCCGCCACGCGCGACGAGAACGCATAGGCCATGGTCTTTTCTTCGAGCGTCAGCACGTCCAGCTTGGCCGCGGCGGTCAGCACCTCCAGGAAGGCCGTCTCGCCATAGGCCCCGATGCTGCGGCCGTATTCGAAACCCTCGCCGCGAAGGTTCAGGCGCGGCAGCATCAGATCGACCGAGCGGCGCAGCCATTGGCGCACCTCGGGCGTGGCGGGCATGCCGGCCTCGATCAGGCGGTGGCTGATCTCGCCGATCAGAAGCACGCTGTAGCGGTCGAAGCGCCCCTCGCCATCGGTCTCGTCGGCGAAGCCGTACTCGCCCGAATACTTGCGATAGTGGTCCAGCGTCTTGCCTAGCAGGGCTTCGCTGGCCGAGGCGTCCTCCCAGCCCAGGCGATAGCGCAGCCGCGCCACGCTGAAGGCGACGCCGTAGTAGTTGTTGGGCAGGTTGATCAAGGTCAGGTCGTCGGCGCGCACGAAGCGCCGCCAATCCAGCTTGGCCTTCAGCTTCTCCAGGGTCGCCGGCGCGATCGCCTCGTCCAGCAGGCCGGCGTCCTTCAGCATGTGGATCGCCTGACAGTAATAGTAGACACCCCAGGTGTCGTTGGGATCGTCGACGGTCAGGTCGGCGATCTGGCGGTAGGCGGCCAGGTAGCGCTGGAACTTCGGATCGGTGCGCGGAGTGTCGACGATCAGGTAGGCGAGCCCGATGGCGATCTTGCCGGGCAGGAACTTGTCGTCGGCCTCGAACACCTTGACCCCGTCCAGGGTCATGTCCCGCTTCTCGGCCAGCAGCGTCTCCAGCAGCACGGCGGTCTGCGGCAGCAGGCGCTTTTCCACCGTTTGGTTCATCGGCGCGACGGCGCCGGCATACAACGGCCCGCGAGGGTTCTGGTCGGCGGCGAAGGCAGGCGCGGCGACCGCGAAAGCCGCCGCCGTCAGCGGAAGAAGCTTGCGCAACGCAGTGGCCTTACCAGTTGAACATGGTCCCGTCCTGAAGACGGTTCACCGGCAGGTAGGCGCGCTTGTATTCGTACTTGCCGGCCAGTTCCTCGTCGATGTCGACGCCCAGGCCCGGCTTGTCGCCCGGGTGCAGCATGCCGTCGTCGAAGGTGTAGGCGTGCGGGAACACGGCGTCCGTCTCCGGCGTGTGGCGCATGTATTCCTGCAGGCCGAAGTTGGGGATCGACATGTCGAAATGCAGGGCCGCCGCCATGGTGATCGGCGACAGATCGGTAGCGCCGTGGCAGCCGGTCCTGACATGGTGCAGGTCGGCGAAGGCGGCGATCTTCTTGAGGTTGCTGATCCCGCCCGCGTGCAGCACGGTGGCCCGCAGATAGTCGATCAGCTGCTCCTCGATCAGCTGCTTGCAGTCCCAGACGTGGGCGAAGATTTCGCCGACGGCCAGCGGCGTGGTGGTGTGCTGGCGGATCAGGCGGAAGCCGGCCTGGTTCTCGGCCGGGACCGAGTCCTCCAGCCAGAACAGGCGGTAGGGCTCCAGGTCCTTGCCCAGGCGGGCGGCCTCGATCGGGGTCAGGCGATGGTGGACGTCGTGCAGCAGGTGCACGTCCCAGCCCAGGACTTCCCTCGCCTTCTCGAACAGTTTCGGCACGTGGTTCAGGTACTTGGCGGTCGACCACAGGTTCTCGGTGGGCAGGTTGCCGTCGGCCGGCTCGTAGAACATCTTGTCGCCGGAGACGCCGTAGGTGCTGGGCAGGCCCGGCACGCCGGTCTGCAGGCGAATGGCCTTGTAGCCCATGGCCTTGTACTTCACCGCCTCGGCGATGGTGTCGTCGATGGTCTCGCCGTTGGCGTGGCCGTAGACGGTGACGCCCGTGCGGCAGGCGCCGCCCAGCAGTTGATAGACGGGCAGGCCCGCGACCTTGCCCTTGATGTCCCACAGCGCCATGTCGACGGCCGCCAGGGCGGTCATGGCCACCGGACCGCCGCGCCAGTACGAGCCGCGATAGAAGAACTGCCAGATGTCCTCGATCTGATGGGCGTCGCGGCCGATCAGGCTGGGGACCATGTGGTCCCGCAGGAAGCTGACCACCGACAGCTCGCGCCCGTTCAGGGTGGCGTCGCCGACCCCGGTGACTCCGTCCTCGGTCGTGATCTTCAGCGTCACGAAGTTGCGGCCGGGACAGGTGACGATGACCTTGGCGTCGATGATCTTCAGCATGGACCTGGAGTAGCTAAGCGAGACCGTAAAGTGGCCTGACCACTTCTAGCGACTTATCCGACAAGAAGCTAGTGACCTTGCCACACCGCCGGCCTCAAGCCCCGTAGCGCGAACATCGGCCATACAATAGGCTAAGCTCGCGCCGACGCCGCGTCGGCTCGATCAGCGAAAACACATGACCACTTCGACGGCCGAAACCCGCAAGCTCTACCAACAGGTGGCGAATTCGATCGCGGATTCGATTCGCGACGGCACGCACCGCCCTGGCCAGCGCCTGCCGTCCGAGCGGGATCTGGCGGAAGACTACAAGGTCAGCCGCCCGACCGTTCGCGAGGCGATGATCGCCCTGGAAATCCGCGGTCTGGTCGAGGCCCGTCACGGCTCGGGCGTCTATGTCACCGAAGCTCCGCGCGCCGAGGTCACCGCGCCCGAACTGGACATCGGCGCCTTCGAGCTGACCGAGGCCCGCCGCCTGATCGAGGGCGAGGTCGCGGCCCTGGCCGCCGCCACCATCACCGACGAGGAACTGGCCGATCTGGCGACGATCATGGACGATATGGTCGTGGAGAATGACAGCGACCCGCGCGGCGGCGAGCGCGCCGACCGCCGTTTCCACGTCACCATCGCCCAGGCCAGCCGCAACAGCGCCTTCGTCACCGTCGTCGAGAACCTCTGGGACCTGCGCTACAAGTCGCCCCTGTGCCGCGCCATGCTGGAGCGCGCCCGCCAGGTCGGCGTTCGCCCGTTGATCGACGACCACCAGGAGATCCTGCGGGCCCTGAAGCAACGTGACCCCACCGCCGCCCGCAACGCCATGCGCGAGCACCTGGGCCGGGTGATCGACAACCTGCTGACCGCGACCGAGATCGACGCGCTGGAACGGGCGCGGAACGAGGTCGCCGCCCGGCGGACCGAGCTGGCGCGCCGGTCGGCGATTTAGCGCGACTACTTCCCGAACCCTGAAATCACCAACCGGCTCTGCGCCGCCGGCTCCTTCTTGGCGATGAAGTCCGCCTTCGCCGCGAAGCCCGCATCGCCATAGGCCCAGGCCGCCAGGTCGTAGAGCGGCAGCGCTTCGTCCGTCGCGTCCTGCGGCTTCAGTTCCTTGTACGGAAACGCCGCCTCGTCGCCGACATAGGGCGCCAGATAGTCGAGAGCGGCGCGGATGCCCTGCCCCTTCGGCCCCTTGTAGCCCCACAGGTCGACGCCGACGCAGGGGCCCAGTTCGGCCAGGCCGACCAAGGGTTCAAGCGCGAAGTAGCTGTAGTGCAGGCCTCGGGTGCGGGCGAGTTCCTTGGGCATCTTGCCGTCGGGGTCGATCTGCGGATCGATGCGGGTCTTGCCCGCCTCGGCGATCACCGTCCTGGCCAAGTCCGGCCGGCGGGCGAACAGCGAGAAGGTCGCCAGCTGGTAGTCGTACCAGATGCCGTGGTTGTTCTGGGCGGCGCGTTCTTCCTTGGCGGTCGGCCCCGTTCCCAGCCAGGCGACGTAGTCGCCGAACCAAGCCTCCAGGCCCCTCTGCTCCGCCGGCGCGAGCGCCTTGGAGGGGGCCAGGAGGCCGATCGACTCGACCACGCGCAGCAGGCGGAAGGTGTCGAGCACGCCCTCGGCGCGGCCCAGGGTGCGGCCGGGCACGCCCTGGGCGTAGCTCATGGACGGTTTCATGCGCGTGGCCGGATCCAGAAACCACACGCGCAGCAGCTGGGCGGCCTTGGTCGCGTACCTGGCATCGTCGGTGAAATAGTAGGCCAGGGACAGGGCCTCGACGGCGCTGGCCATGCTGTCCATGCGCACGGCGTCGAAGGCGTTGGTGTTCCGCTCCGGATTCACCTCGCCATCCTTGCGGATATAGGGCTCGCCGGTCGGCTGGGCCGGATCCGGCCACCAGTACGGGCCCATCGAGAGGTAGTCGTGCTTGTCGCCGCTGGGCGGGACGCGGGTCTTCTCGGTGACGGCGTAGGACGGACCGCCCAGCGCCTTGTCGGCGCGGGCCAGGAGGGCCTTGTAGGCCGGCGCCACGGACGGGACGGCGAGATGGGTCTTGGCGGCCTTCAGCCATTGCGGCTTCCAGCGGAAGGTGCGGCGACCGTCGAAGTCGGCGGCGTAGCCGTCCTCGGCCTTGCAGACCGGACCCGTTTTACCTTGAGGGGCGGCCAGGGCCGGCGCGGCGGTCGAGAGCGCGCCGACGGCGACGGCGCAAAGGGCCAGGGCTCGGATCGTCGAGTGGATCATCGGGCCTTCCCTCCTCCTCGTGTCGCCCGCCGCGTCGAGGCCGCGAGCCCGCGCTGGCGCCATCCAGGAAACCGGCGCCAAACCGGCTACACTGAAATTGGGCTACCGGACAAGCTAACTGGCATGACCAAAATTCCATTCCGCGGGCGCGATTTGCCCAAAAGCGATCGGATCAGGTAAGACAACTTTCAGCGGAGCCGCCAGGCGACGCGACGCGACGTCCGGCAGAGGCGCGCCCCACGGGAGGTTTCGATGCGCGTGCGGTTCGCGACGGCTGTGATCTGCCTGGCCTTGAGCGCCGTTCCCGCCCCCTTCTCCGCCGCCGCGCGGACGTCCCAACCCGCCACACCAGCCAAGGCTTCCGCCGATCTCTCCGCCGCCGCCCTGACCCTGGGCCGCGCCGTCGCCGACTGGCAGCTGCGCCACATGGACGGCCGGTTCGATTATGTGAAGACCCAGCACGCCAAGACCCAGAACCCGCGGGGCTGGATCCAGGGCGCCTTCTATGCCGGCCTGACCGCCTTCGCCGAGCGAACAGGCGACCAGGGCTACGCTCAGGCCCTACGGACGCACGGCGCCCAAGAAGGCTGGGGTCTGGGCCAGCGCCCGCTGCACGCCGACGACCACGTCATCGCCCAGTCCTGGATCTGGGTTTACGGCCGCGACCACGAGCCCGCTCAGATCGCGCCGGTGAGGGCCCGCTTCGACGCCATCCTGGCCGATCCGCCCAAGGCGGACCTGACCTTCGTCGACGGCACGGAGGATCAGCCCTGCCAGGCCCGCTGGTGCTGGAGCGACGCCCTGTTCATGGCCCCGCCGACCTGGACCGCCCTGTCGGCCGCCACCCAGGATCCGCGCTACGCCGCCCATGGCGACAGGGAGTTCTGGGCCGCCACCGACTGGCTGCTGGACAAGCAGGAAGGCCTCTATTTCCGCGACAGCCGCTACTTCGACCGCAAGGACGATCAGGGCCGCAAGATCTTCTGGGCCCGCGGCAACGGCTGGGCCTATGCGGGCCTCGTCAACATCCTGAAGATCCTGCCCGCAAACCACCCGTCGCGCCCGCGCTACGTGGCGCTGTTCAAGCGGATGTCCGCCAGGCTGGCGACCCTGCAGAAGCCCGACGGCTACTGGCCGGTGTCGCTGCTGGCGCCGGAGCAGGGCCCGCCGGAAAGCAGCGGGACCGGCTTCTTCGTCTATGGCCTGGCCTGGGGCGTGAACAACGGACTGCTGAAAGACCCGAAGTACGAAGCCGCCGCGCGCCGGGGGTGGAGCGCCCTGGCCCAGGCCGTGCAGCCGGACGGCAAGGTGGGCTGGGTGCAGCAGGTCGGCTACGCGCCCGACCACGTCGTGGCGGGCGACACCCAGCTCTACGGCGCGGGGGCGTTCCTGCTGGCGGCTTCGGAAGTCTCGCGCGGTCGCTTCTAGCGCCCACTCCACCCTTTCGAATTCAGCCCTATCCCGGCGATCTCGCGGGGCATGCGCCCGCGCGCAGTCCCACGCGACACCGCGCGAGCCTGAATATCGATATTCAACGAACGCCTCGATTATTATATACACTAAAAACGCTACATAGAGTTCAGCGTTCCGCGAACGATGTGATTTCCGCATTGTTCCCAGAGTGGATCTATAAATTTCCGTAATGTTTCACCAACGATATGGCCTCGTCTCATTCCCGCCCCAATTGGCCAAAGTCGTGGCCTTAAAGATACAGCTTCACGACAATTCTATTACACGAATTGCCTCACGATTGACCACTTGCTTCGGAAGCGCCTAAGGCGCCGACAACCGCCGGATCGCGGCGGGAAACACATCTTGCATCGGGCTGTAAGGACGTCGGCGCTCGCGCCGGCGAGGGCGGCCCGGAAGGATAAAGACATGAACTATCAGTTTACCCGGGGTCGTTTGCTCGCGACCTCGATGATCGTGGGCGTGGCCACGCTGGCCGGCTTCGCCGCGAACGCTCAGACCGCCGCGCCGGCCGCTCAGCCGGCCGCCCAGGACAACGAGGTCGAGGCCGTCGTCGTCACCGGTTCGCTGCTGCGCCGCACCGACACCGCCACCCCCTCGCCGGTCCAGGTCCAGACCAACGAACAGCTCAAGGCCCAGGGCATCACGACGGTGGCCGACGCCATCCGCAGCCTGTCGGCCGACAACTCGGGCTCGGTCCCCGCCGCCTTCGGCAGCGGCTTCGCCGCTGGCTCGACGGGCGTTGCCCTGCGCGGCCTGACCGTCAACTCGACCCTGGTGATGATCGACGGCCTCCGCAACGCCAGCTACCCGCTGGCCGATGACGGCCAGCGCTCGTTCGTCGACCTCAACTCGATCCCGTTCAACGCGGTCGAGCGCATCGAGACCCTGAAGGACGGCGCCTCGTCGCTGTACGGCGCCGACGCCATCGGCGGCGTGGTCAACATCATCATGAAGTCGAACTTCCAGGGCATGGGCGCTGACCTGTCGGTCGGCACGTCCGAGCACGGCGGCGGCGACCAGTACCGCTTCAACGGCGAGGTCGGCTACGGCGACCTGAACACCGACAAGTACAACATGTACCTGGACGTCGAGTACCAGCTGGACAAGCGCATCCGCATCGATCAGCGCGGCTATCCGTACGACACCTTCGACCTGTCGGGCATTCCGGGCGGCAGCAACGACAACCCGGGCGCCGGCGGCAGCACCTACTACGGTCAGGTCAAGCGCGCGAAGATGGGCACGGCGGGCGACATCTCGACCGGCGTCGCCCTGGCCGACCAACTGTGGCAACCGCTGCGCACCTGCGCGGCCGACGCCCCGCTGACCACCTCGGCCGGCGGCGCGTACTGCGCCCAGAACGTCGCCAAGCTGGGCGACGTTCAGCCCAAGCAAGAGCGCGTGGGCGCCTATGGCCGCTTCACGATCAAGCCAAACGACAACTTCCAGGCCTATCTGTCGGCCAGCTTCATGCAGTCGAAGACTTCGACCCGTGGCGCTGAACGCTCGATCTCGTCGTCGACGCCGCACAACCTGTCGAACATCGTCCTGCCGGCCCTGCTGTCGAACGGCCAGCTGAACCCGAACAACCCGTTCGCGGCCGAGGGTTATGACGCGCTGATCCGCTACCGCTTCAGCGACATCCCGTTCTACGCCAACTACACCAACCGCATGGCCCGCCTGGTCGGCGGCGTCGAAGGCTCGGCGGCCGACTGGAACTACAAGGCCAATCTGGTCATCGCCCACGGCTGGCTGGAGAGCGCCAACCATGGCTACATCAGCTACGACGCGCTGATCGACGCGGTGAACAACGGCACCTACAACTTCCTCGCCCCGTCGAAGAACAGCCAGGCCGTCCGCAGCGCCCTGGCCCCGGTCCTGGCCAAGACCTCGACCAGCGACCTGGACTCGATCAACTTCCAGGCCTCGCGCGACGTCTTCAACCTGCCGGGCGGCCCCGCCCAGCTGGGTCTGGGCGGCGAGTTCCGCTACGAGGCGGTCAACGACCCGGCCCTGAACCCGACCAACGACGCCCAGGGCCTGGGCAACGCCCGCACCATCGGCAACCGCACGGTCGCCTCGGCCTTCGCCGAGCTGGGCATGCCGGTGCTGGACAATGTCGAGGTCAACGTCTCGGGTCGCTACGACCACTATTCGGACTTCGGCGGCAACTTCTCGCCGAAGATCGGCGTCAAGTACACGCCCATCAAGACGGTCGCCCTGCGCGCCACCGTCTCGAAGGGCTTCCGCGCGCCGTCGTTCTCGGAATCGGGCGACTCGGCCAGCCAGGGCTTCACGAACTTCTCGTTCGCGAACTACCCCGACTTCGTGGCGGCCCACGGCGGCAGCGAGTATACTAAGACCTACTCGCTCTCGAGCATCACCGCGGCCAACCCGGACCTGAAGCCGGAGAAGTCGACCAGCTACACCATGGGCGCGGTGTGGGCCCCGACCCGCAACTTCAGCGTCTCGCTGGACTACTACCACATCAAGAAGACCGACGTGATCGCGCAGGCCAGCGCGGGTAACGCCATCGCCGCCTACTATGCCGGCGAAGCCATCCCGGCCGGCTACGTGGTGACCGCCGACCTGCCGGATCCGGACGCCCCGAACGCCCTGCCGCGCATCCTGTCGGTGGCCTCGCCGTACATCAACGCCGACTCACTGCGCACCAGCGGCATGGACCTGAACGTCCAGAACACGATGTACCTGCCCGCCGACGTCAAGTGGACCAGCGAGCTGAACGCCACCGTCCTGTTCGACTTCAAGTACACCCAGGGCGGGGTGACCTATAACTACGTCGGCAAGCAGGCCCCGTACGTGCTGTCGTCGGGCGCCGGGACGCCGAAGTACCGCGCCTCGTGGAGCAACACCTTCACCCGCGGTCCGGCCACGATGACCGGCACCCTGAACTATGTCAGCGGCCTGCGCTCGATCGACGAAAGCTATGTGGGCGACCAGACCTGCCTGTACGGCGACGCCGACTTCAAGTGCCACACGAAGGACTTCATCTCCTTCGACCTGACCGGCGGCTACGACGTCACCGAGCACACGACGGTCTATGCCGACGTGCTGAACCTGTTCGACGCCGGCCCGATGTTCAACCCGGCCAACTACGCCGCGGTGAACTGGAACCCGACCTACTCGCAGTCGGGCGCCGTGGGCCGCTACTTCCGCGTGGGCGTCCGCCTGAAGTACTAGTCGTTAGCGGATCTCGCGTACGGACCGCGTGCGTATGGTCCGATGAGATGGAGGGGGTCGTCCGCGAGGGCGGCCCCTTTCCTTTTGCCCTGTCCTTGTGCGGGTGAAAAAATGGGCTGGGCCTGCCGTTGCCGCGGGTGCGGAAACGCTCTCCACTTACGTCAGTCTAAGGAAGGGCCGACGCACCGTTGCGTTCGCCATGGGCAACGGGGTTGGAAATGACGCGAAGCAGAGCAATGGCCGGGGCGGCCCTCGGCATGGTGCTGGCCTTCACGGGGATCAGCGGCGCGATCGCCGCCGACATCACCCCGCCGGACAAGGCCTTCGCTCAACCGGTCGGCAGCGACTACTTCCTGGCCGACTACACGGCCTACGAGGCCTATCTGAAGACCCTGGCCGGCCAGTCGGACCGGATGAAGCTGGTCGACATCGGCAAGACCGAGGAAGGCCGCACCATGTGGGTGGCGATCGTCTCCTCGCCCGCCAACCTGGCCAAGCTAGACCGCTACAAGGAGATCGCCCACAAGCTGGCCAAGGCCGAGGGCGTCAAGGAAGACGAGGCCCGCAAGCTGGCCGCCGAGGGCAAGGCGATCGTGTGGATCGACGCCGGCCTGCACGCCAGCGAGACGATCACCTCGCAGGGCCAGATCCAGGTGCTGTACCGGATGCTGACCCAGACCGATCCCGAGACGCTGCGCCTGCTGGACGACACCGTCATCCTGTTCGGCCAGGACAATCCGGACGGGATGGAGATGGTCTCGGACTGGTACATGCGCAACCAGGATCCGAAGAAGCGCGAGTTCGGCTCGCTGCCGCGCCTCTATCAGAAGTACGTCGGCCACGATAACAACCGCGACAGCTTCATGTCGGCCATGGCCGAGACGACCAACGTCAACAAGATGCTGTTCCGCGAGTGGTATCCGCAGATCATCTACAACCAGCACCAGACCGGCCCGAACGGCATGGTGGTGTTCGTCCCGCCGTTCCGCGACCCGTTCAACTTCAACTACGACCCGCTGGTCATGACCGAGCTGCAGGAAGTCGGCATGGCCATGCACAGCCGCCTGGTGGCCGAGGACAAGCCGGGTTCGGGCGCCCGCAGCGCCGCGCCCTACTCCACCTGGCATAACGGCATGGAGCGGTCGGTCGCCTACTTCCACAATTCGATCGGCCTTCTGACCGAGATCATCGGCGGCCCGACCCCGACGACGGTCAATCTGGTGCCGGAACTGCAGCTGCCGGGCAACGACCGCCCCGCGCCGATCGCGCCGCGCGAATGGCGTCTGCAGGACTCGCTGGACTACCAGTGGACCATGAACAGGGCGGTGATCGACTACGCCGCCCGCAACAAGGAACGCCTGCTCTTCAACATCTGGAAGATGGGCGACAACAGCATCAAGCGCGGCGGCAAGGACAGCTGGACGATCACCCCGACCCGCGTCGAGGCGCTGCAAGCGGCCGGCAAGGGCAAGCCGGGCGTGGGCCGAGACGCGGTCGACCCGAGCCTGTTCAAGTCGGTGCTCCAGACCCCGGAAGAGCGTGACGCGCGCGGCTACGTCATCCCGGCCGACCAGGCCGACATGCCCACGGTGGTCGCGTTCCTGAACGCCTTGATCAAGACCGGCGTCGACGTGGACAAGGCGACCAAGCCCTTCACGATCGGGGCCAAGACCTATCCGGCCGGCTCCTACGTCGTGCGCGCGGCCCAGGCCTATCGCCCGCACATCATGGACATGTTCGAGCCGCAGGATCACCCGCACGACCTGGAATATCCGGGCGGCCCGCCCAAGGCCCCGTACGACGTCACCGGCTACACCCTGGCCTACCAGATGGGCATCAAGTTCGACCGCATCCTGGAGGGCTTCGAGGCCCCGACGGCGCGCGTGCCGGACCTGATCTCGGTGACGCCGGGCGCGGTGAAGGGTTCGGGCGGCGCGGGCTGGCTGGTCAGCCACGAGACCAACGCCAGCTTCACCCTGACCAACCGTCTGCTCAAGGCCGGCGCCAAGGTCTATTGGGTCAAGGACGGCGCCAAGGCCGGCAAGACCGCCTTCGGTCCCGGCGCGATCTTCGTCCCCGCCTCGCCCGCCGCCAAGGCGGTGATCGACAAGGGCGTCAAGGACCTGGGCATCGACGCCTACGCCATCGGCGGCAAGCCGTCGGGCGCGACCATCGCCCTGAAGCCGATCCGCGTCGGCCTGGTCGACGTCTATGGCGGCTCGATGCCCTCGGGCTGGAACCGCTGGATGTTCGAGAAGTTCGAGGCGCCCTTCCAGGTCGTCTATCCGCAACGCCTGGACGCCGGCGACATCGCCAAGGATTACGACGTGCTGGTGTTCCCGGACGGCGTCGTCCCCGCCCCGGCCGACGGCCCGTTCAAGGCCGGCCGCGGCGGTTCGCAGCCCAAGCCCGAAGAGATCCCGGCCGAGTACCGTCCGTGGCTGGGCCGGGTGAGCGACGAGAAGACGCTGCCCCAGATCGCCGCCTTCGTGAAGGGCGGCGGCTCGGTCGTCGCCATCGGCGCCTCGACGCGCCTGGCCACGGCCCTGGGCGCGCCGGTCGAGGTCGCCACCGCCAAGATGGAGAACGGACAGCTGAAGGCCTTCACCAACCGCGAACTCTACATTCCGGGCTCCGTGCTGCGCGCCAAGGTCGATCCCAAGCAGCCCCTGGCCTATGGGGCTTCGGACCAGGTCGACGTGTTCTTCGACCGCAGCCCGGCCTTCACCGTGAAGGCCGACGCCAAGGGCGTGTCGCGCGTGGCCTGGTTCGACGCCGACAAGCCGCTGCGCAGCGGCTGGGCCGTGGGTCAGGAAAAGCTGAAGGGCTCGACCGCCATGCTCGACATCGATGTCGGCAAGGGCAAGGTCTTCGCCTTCGGCCCCGAGATCACCCAGCGGGCGCAGTCGTACGGAACGTTCAAGTTCCTGTTCAACGGCCTGCTGTACGGGCCGGCGGTCAGCGGGAAGTAGATCGGAGCACGGCTTCTGGCGTTTGAAGCTGGAGCCGAGAAACAAAATCGGCGCCGGAGGGGAATCCGGCGCCGATCTCGCTCGGGACTACAGGGGGAGTCGCCCCGAGAGCAGCAACTGTCCGACGCGAACTGGCGACCACGTCGGACCGTGAGAGCCGGACGAGAAACCGGACCGCAGCCCCTCGCCGATCTCAAGATGAAGCTTGCGCCACGTCCGGAGCGGCGACGTTGATTTAACGCAAACGGAAATGAAATCGGCGCCGGGAGGGCAGTCCCGGCGCCGATGAATCGCGTCCCAAGAGGTCTCTCAGGTGGGGGGAGGTTGACCCCTAGGGCGCGATTGCCTCGGCTCCGGGACGACGCGGGTCGGCGCCGCCCAGGAAGAGACCCTTGTCGATCATGATCGACTGGGCGGAGCCCATGGTCTCGTCCGAGGACAGGGGGTGGCCCATAGCCTTGAGGGCGGCCACCGTGTCGGGATTGAAGTTCGGCTCGACACGCAGATTGTCGCTGGCGTCCTGGAAGATGCGCGGCTGGTGGGTGGCCTCGGCCACGTTCAGCTTGAAGTCGACGATGTTGACGATGACCTGCAGCACCGTATCGATGATCGTGCTGCCGCCCGGCGTGCCGGTGATCAGCCATGGCTTGCCGTCCTTGAAGATCATGGTCGGCATCATGGTCGACAGCACGCGCTTGCCCGGCTGCAAGGCGTTGGGCGGCAAGGGCCTTCCACTCTTCTGGGCCCGCCACGCCGCGGCGTGCGAATAGTTGTTCATCTGGTTGTTCAGCACGAAGCCCGCGCCGGCCACCATCACGCCCGAGCCGAAGTCCGCGCCCAGGGTGAAGGTGTTGGAGACGGCGTTGCCGTCGGCGTCGGCCACCGAGAAGTGGGTGGTGTTGTGGCTCTCGAACGCCCACGGATCGCCGGCGCCCAGGTCCTTGGCGCTCTTGGCCTTGTCCGGGTCGATCAGCTTGGCGCGCTCGACGCCGTAGGCCTTGGAGGTGAAGCCAGCCAGCGGAACCTTGACGAAATCGGTGTCGCCCAGGAACCGCGAACGGTCGGCGTAGCCCAGCTTCATGGCCTCGGCCATCAGGTGCAGCGACTTGGCCGAGCCGGGCCCCGAGGCCTTCAGGTCGAACTGCTCAAGAATGTTCAGCATCTCGAGCAGGGTCGCGCCGCCGGCGCTGGCGGGCGGCGAGGTCTTGACCATGAGGCCGCGATAGGTCCCCTCCAGCGGCTGGCGGACCACGGCCTTGTAGGACGCCAGGTCCTCGGCGGTGATCAGGCCGCCGTGGGCCTTCATGTCGGCGGCGAAGCGCTGGGCGATCTCGCCCTTGTAAAAAGCGTCCGCGCCCTTGTCGGCGATCTGGCGCAGCGACCAGGCCAGGTCCGGCTGCTTCAGGGTCTCGCCGGCGCGGTAGAGCTCGCCGCCGGCCTTGTAGAAAGCCGCCTTGCCGGCCGCGCTCTCGGACAGGCGCTGCTTGCCCCAGCTGAACACGAAGGCCTCGTCCGGCGACAGGACCACGCCGTCGCTGGCCAGCCTGAAGGCCGGCTCGACGACCTGTTTCCACGGCAGACGGCCGTACTTCTGGTGGGCGAGATAGAGGCCCGCCACGGTGCCCGGCACGGTCGGCGCGCGATAGCCGCGCGAGGCGACGTCGTCCATCTCCTTGCCGTTCTCGTCGACGAAGGTCTCGAGCTTGGCGGCCTTGGGGGCGATGCCCCGATAGTCGATGAAGACCGTTTCCCGGGTCTTGGCCATATAGACCATCATGAAGCCGTCGCCGCCGATATTGCCGGCGCGCGGCAGGGTCACGGCCAGGGCGAAGGCGGTGGCGACCGCGGCGTCCACGGCGTTGCCGCCCTGGCGCAGGATCTCGACGCCGACCTTGGTGGCGATGGCGTTCTGGCTGACCACCATCCCCTTCTCGCCCACGACCGGCGAGTGGATGCTGGGATATTCCAGCAGCTGTTTCTTCTGGGCCAGGGCGCCGCTCGAGGCGATCGGCGTGAAGGCCAGGGAAATGGCGGCCAGGCTGACCGAGACGAGACGAATGAACTTCACGGCGGCCTCGTTCAATAGACGCAAATCTTCACTCCGCTTTCCCCGGCGTTCGCCGGGGAAAGCGGGTTAGTGAACTAGAACTTCTTGGACAGGTTCATGTACCAGTAGCGGCCCGTGGCGTTGTGCAGGGCGCCCGAGTAGCCGAAATTGGACGCCGAGAGCGGCGGATCCTTGTCGAACACGTTGCGCGCGCCGATGCGGACCGTCGAACCGCCGAACATGCCGTCCTTGAACGCGTACTGGCCGTAGAGGCTGAGCGTGGTCCAGTCCTTGATCGGGAAGTACTCGCCGTTCACCTGCGCCGGGCCGGTGTCGTAGGCTTCGCCGACATACTGCACGAACGCGCCGGCGCCCCAGCCGTTGTAGCGCCAGGTGAAGCTGGCGGTGCCGCGGAACTCGGGGTAGCCGTCCATCTTGATCTGGTTGCCGGCCGACGAGATCGTCAGGCCCGGCAGTTCGCCAGAGGCGACGGCGCTCTGCAGCAGCGACTCCAGCGGGCTGGCCGACTGGTCGTACTTCAGCAGCTTGGCGACATTGACCGACAGGCCGAAGTCGCCCCAGGCGGTGTCGTCCAGGTCGTAGTCGATGCTGAAGTCGGCGCCCTGGACCATGCGCGGCTGCAGGTTCTGATAGGTGTCGTTGATGTAGGCGATGTTGCCGACCGTGGCCGAGCCGACCGGAGCCTCGCGGACGACGTTCGGGTTCGACGAGCCGTGCAGGCGCAGATAGTAGTCGTAGGCGATGGCGTTATAGCCGCCGACGACGCCGATGACGCCCTTCTCGCGGATCGACCAGAAGTCGGTCGTCAGGGTCAGCTTGCCGTACTGGGCCGGAATGAAGGTCGGCTGATAGACGAAGCCGACCGTGGCGTTGTCGGCCTCTTCCGGCTTCAGGTTCTTGTTGCCGCTGCGCGACTCGATCGTGCTGGCGGTCGCGCAGGTCGTGCCGTTGAGGCGGCAGGCGGCGTAGTCGATGCGGTTGTTCGAGACCGTCGCGCCGTCGCTGTAGAACTGCGGCAGGTTCGGCGCGCGGAAGCTCTGCGAGACCGAACCGCGGAAGGCCAGGCCGTAACCGACCTTCCAGTAGATCGCGCCCTTGGGCTTATAGACGCTGCCGAAATCCGAGTAGTCCTCGCCGCGGGCGGCGATCTGCAGGCTGATCTCCTCGACGAACGGGATGTTCATCTCGGGCGAGATGACCGGCACCGCCAGTTCGAAGAAGGCCGACTTCACCGAACGGCTGCCGTGCACGTCCGGCGAACCCGAAGCGCCCAGGACGTCGGTGTTGTAGGTCACGCCGGTGACGCTGTTGGTGTACTTGATCTTGCCGTCCAGACGGTCGTCGCGATTGTCATCATAGGTTTCGCGGCGCCATTCGACGCCTGCCGCGAAGCCCACGTCGCCGCCGGGCAGGCGGAACAGGTCCTTCTTCGAGACCTTGAAATCGGCCAGCGCCAGCGAGGTTTCGCTGATCCGATAGACGTTGATGAGGAACGAGTTGATCGTGTCGCGGCTGTTGGGCGAGGTGTCGCCCAGCGCGTAGTTGTCCAGGTTGCCGCCGTTGAACGGGTTGTAGGCCGACGCGTCGGTGCGGTTCAGCGCCTGCTGGAACAGCGTGTTGCTGATCGCATTGTGCGTCATGTCCTTGGTCCGGGCCTTGGAATACAGCGCCGCCGAATCCCACTTCCAGCCGTTCCACGAGCCCTTCAGCCCGCCCAGCAGGCGGTAGCTGTCGTCGGTCACCGTGTAGGTGCGCGGGCCGGTGTCGACCACGCGATAGGTGAGGATGTTCATCGCGGCGCCGCCGGTCGGCACGCCGGTCAGGTTGGCCAGGCGGTTGACGCTGCCCACGGGGCCGAAGGGGTTCCAGTAGGCATTCGCCGCGATGGTGATGGGCGCGGTGCTCAGCGGCGCGGACTGCTCGCGGCTGCCGGTGAACAGGGCGTGGTAGTAACCCGCCTCGCCATAGGCCGTGATGTCGCCGAAGTCGTGCTCGACGGTCGAGAACAGGTTGGTGCGCTCGACGCCGCCCTTCAGGGTGCGGTCGGGGTTCTCGTCATAGCGCAGCACGCGGTCGTTGGCGCCCGTGATGGTGCCCGACTTGATGCAGATGCCACCGGTCAGCACGGTGCTGGAGCAGCCGGCCGCCGTGTTGCTGACAGGCTCGATGTGGAAGACGCCCGAGGTCGTCAGGGCGCTCGTCCCCTGGCGCACCGCCGTGGTCGCCGGGATCAGGGTGAACGACCCCCACGGGCTGGAGGTCGAGCGGCTGTCGAACGTGGTGTTGTCCACCCACGGGGTGTTGGCGACCTGGGCGCGGTGATCCTCGCTGGCGGAATAGTCGCGCTCGCTGGCGTTCAGACGGCTACGGCCGGTGTAGTTGCCGAAGAAGGTCAGGCGCGTGCCGTCTTCCAGGCGCGTGCCAGCCTTCACGTTGAACGAGCCTTCGCGGTAGCTGGTGCCTTCCGAGCCGCCGTACTGGGCTTCCATCTTCAGGCCGCGGAACTTGGTGTCGAGCACGGTGTTGACCACGCCGGCCACCGCGTCGGTGCCGTAGATGGCGGCGGCGCCGTCGCGCAGCACTTCAACCCGCTTGACGCCCGCGACCGGGAACGAGTTGGTGTTGACGGTCTGGACCGGCACCAGGTTCTCGGTCTGCGTGCCCGGCGCCAGCACGGCGCGGCGGCCGTTCAGCAGGGCCAGGGTGTTGCCGGTGCCGAGGCTGCGCAGGTTCAATGAGGATACGTCACCGCGCGCGTCGTTCAGGTTACCCGTGGTGCGGGCTTCCTGGAACTGCACGTCGCCGGCCTGCGGGATGGCGCGGAACAGTTCGTCGCCCGACACCGCGCCCGTGGCGATGATGTCGTTCTCGCTGACCACCGTCACCGGCAAGGCTTCGGTGGTGCGGGCGCCTTCGATCTGCGAGCCGACGACCACGATCGCTTCGACCGTCTGGGCCTCTTCACTCGTCGCGCCGGCCCCCGCGCCAGGAGACTGGGGGGCTTGGGACTGGGGGGAGACGGCCGATGCCTGGCGCAGCGTGATCGTCTTGCCGTCGTCGGAGGCCACGACCAGGCCCGCGGCCTTGGTCAGGCGGGCCAGGGCGTCGGCGTCGGCGACGTCGCCGGTCACCGCCGGGGTCGTCTTGCCCGAGGCGGCCTCGAACGGGAACAGCACCTGCTTGCCCGATTGCTTGGCGAAGGTCTGCAGCGCGCTGACCGCGTCGCCGGCTGGAATGTTGAAGCTGTGCCGGGCCTCTTGCGCCAGGGCCGGACCGGCCAGGACGAGCACGGCGGCGGACGCCATCAGGAAGCCGCGGACCGTGCGGCGGCGAGTGTCGATCGACATTTTTCTTGGTAACCCCTCGGGGCGTCGTCCATCCCCATGGGAAGACGCCTTCAGCCCTACCGACGCGAGGGATCCTCGTTTCCGCCACTCGGCCGGAAACTTTTTCAGCCCACTTTTTCTCAGCCGGTCTTTTCGGAGACCACGCGACGCGTCAGGCGGATGGCCCCGTCCGAGCCCGCGGCGGCGCGCACCGGGAAGGCGCCGGTCACCGCGCTGACGAAGCTGTTGGGTTCGGTCGTCTGAAAATAGCCGGCCAGACGCAGGCCCGAGATCGACGGATCGGCGATGCGGATCTGCTGTCTGTTGTAGCGGTTGAACTCGGCCACCGCCTGCTCCAGCGACTGACCGTTCAGGGCGATCGCGCCCTGTCGCCAGGCCAGGGCCCGGTCGATCTCGCTGTCGGATACCGCGCGCGAACGGCTGCCGGCCGAGCTGTAGATGGCGGTGACGCCGGCCGTCAGACGCAGGTCGTCCTTGCGCTCGTCCTTGTGCTCGCCCGGGGCCGCGTCGAGGTCGACCGCGCCGCGCTTGACCGTCACGGCCGCGCCGTCCGAGCGCAGACGCACGGCCATCTCGGTGGAGCTGTCGGCCTGCATGACCGCGTCGGCGGCCTTGATCACGAACGGGCGGACGTCCTTGGCGGCCTCGAACACCGCCTCGCCCTTGATGAGCTTCACCTCGCGCACGCCCTTGCGGTAGCGAACGACGACCTTGCTGTCGGTATTGAGCTCGATACGGCTGTTGTCGCTAAGGACCACCACGCGGCGCTCGCCGATGGCGGTGGCGTAGGCCGTGCCGCCGTCGAACGTCATCGTGCCGGCCACGACCAGGGCGATGGCGGCCGCGGCGGCCATGCCGCGCGCCCACGGCGTCCGCGCTACGTTCGGGCGGCGCTCGGCCAGCAGATCGCGATCCGGACGCTCCACGCCCGGGCGCAGGGCGCGCAGACGCTCAAGCCGCGCCCAGGCGGCGGCTTCGCGCTCATAGGCGGCTTCATGCTCGTGGCTGTCGTCGCGCCAGGCCTCGAAGGCGGCGCGATCGGCGGCCGAGCACGAAGGATCGTCAAGCCGGACCACCCAGAGGGCGGCCGCCTGCCTTACCGCTTCGCGTCGTGATCCCGTCTCGCGCTCCATGAGCGTCCTTCGTCGACCTTATTCTTGCGTCCGATACGACGTCCCAACTTGTCGGAACAGTACCGAAGGCCCTTCACCAGATGCTTCTCAACAGTAGAGACGGATAGTCCGAGCCGAACCGCTATGTCCTCGGGCGAGAGGCTATAAACTTTTCTCAACGTAAAGACGCGTCGGCATTGAGTCGGAAGTTCGGCGATCGCGTCGGCCAGCAGCCGCAGCTCTTCGCGTGATTCGAGCATCATCTGCGCGGTGGGCGTTTCGTCGATCGGTTCGATGCGATCGAAGTCGGCGACGGCGGTGATGGTCAGGACCTTGCGGCGGCGCAGCGCGTCGAGCGCGCAGTTGCGCAGGATGCGGGTGGCGAAAGCGCCCGGATTTCCGATCTCGCGCCAGGTCTTGCAGGCGATCGCGCGAGCGAAGGTCTCGTGGACCAGGTCCTCGGGATCGCTCTGGCCGTCGCGACAGAACTGTCGCGCATAGGCCAGCAGATCCGGCTCCAGCGGCAGGATCTCGCGCCTGAACCAGGCGCGACGGTCTTCGTCTTCTTGCGCCATCGACGCTCCCCTCGGCGGCCAACCAAGCGGATTAAGAGCCCGAAGGCAACCCGGCGGCGGCGCGGCCGCCGGGTCGCGGAAGGCGGCTGCCTAATCGTCGATCGCGTTGTGGCGCGTGTCCTTCAGGAACAGACCGCCGATAACGGCGGTCACCGAGGCGATGATCACCGGGTACCAGAGGCCTGAATAGACATCGCCCGTCGCCGCCACGATCGCGAACGAGGTCGTGGGCAGGAAGCCGCCGAACCACCCGTTGCCCAGGTGGTAGGGCAGCGACATGGCGGTGTAGCGGATCCGGGTCGGGAACAGCTCGACCAGCATGGCCGCGATCGGGCCGTAGACCATGGTCACATACAGGACGAGCAGGAACAGCAGGCCGATGACCTTGGGCTTGTCGACCAACTGGCTGTCGGCCTTGGCCGGATAGCCGGCGACCTTCAGCTGGTCGCCCAGCTCCGCCTCCCAAGCCTTGCGCTCGGCGGCGAAGGCCTTGCCGGTCGCGCCTCTTGCGTCGAAGCCCGACAGCGTTACGCCGCCGACCTGCACGGTGGTCGGCGCGCCCGGACTGGCCTCTCGCACGGAGTAGGTGACGCCGGCCTTGGCCAGATAGGCCTTGGCCACGTCGCAGGCGGTGTTGAACTTGGCCTTGCCGACCGGGTCGAACTGGAAGGCGCAGGTGGCCGGATCGGCCGAGACCGTCACCGGCGCCGAGGCTTCCGCCTGGGCCAGCAGCGGGTTGGCGTAGGTGGTGATGGCCTTGAAGATCGGGAAATAGGTCGCCGCCGCCAGCACGCAGCCGGCGATGATGATCCACTTGCGGCCGATCTTGTCCGACAGCCAGCCGAAGAACACGAAGAACGGCGTGCCGATCAGCAGGCCGCTGGCGATCATCAGGTTGGCCAGGGCGCCGTCGACCTTCAGGGTCTTTTCCAGGAAGAACTGGGCGTAGAACTGGCCGCAGTACCAGACCACCGCCTGGCCCATGGTCAGGCCGAACAGCGCCAGCAGCACGACCTTCAGGTTCTTCCACTGGCCGAAGGCCTCGGCCAGCGGCTTCTTGGTCCCCTTCCCCTCGGCGATCATGCGCTGGAAGGTCGGGCTCTCGTGCAGCTTCAGGCGGATCCACAGCGACACGCCCAGCAGCAGCAGCGAGACCAGGAACGGCACGCGCCAGCCCCAGGCCTTGAAGGCGTCCTCGCCCAGCTGGGTGCGGACAAGCAGGATGACCAGCAGCGACAGGAATAGGCCCACGGTCGCCGTGGTCTGGATCCAGCTGGTGTAGAAGCCGCGCCGGCCCTCGGGCGCGTGCTCAGCGACATAGGTCGCGGCGCCGCCGTATTCGCCGCCCAGGGCCAGGCCCTGAACCAGGCGCATGACGACCAGGGCGATCGGCGCGGCGATGCCGATCTGCTCGTAGGACGGCAGCAGACCGACCACGAAGGTCGAGACCCCCATCAGCAGCATGGTGATCAGGAAGGTGTTCTTGCGGCCCCAGATGTCGCCGAGGCGGCCGAAGATCACCGCCCCCAGCGGCCGGATCGCGAAGCCGGCGGCGAAGGCCAGCAGGGCCAGGATGAAGCCGGTGGTCTCGTTGACGCCCGAGAAGAAGTGGCTGGTGATGATCACCGCCAGCGAGCCGTAAAGATAGAAGTCGTACCACTCGAACACGGTGCCGAGCGAAGACGCCCCGATCACCAGCACGTCGCGTCCCTTGCCCTGCTTCGACGCGGGCGCGGCTTGGCTGTCAGCCCCCATTACGCTTGTTCCTTCCCTCGATCACGCCGCGTGTCCCCCGCGGTCGTCCCCAAACCTAACTCCGAGAGACCCTAGCTCAGAGAACGGGATTCTTAGACCAGGCTTTTTCGGTAGCGCTACCATCAATTTGCCAGGGGCGGTCTCCCGGTCGACTTCGGCGCTCGCCATCGGCTAGGGTCCGCGCGAACCTTTGGTGGGATTCCGATGAACCAGATCGTCCGTCGCGCCGTGATCGGCGCCGTCCTCGCCCTGCTGGCCTCGACCTCGGGACTTGTTACGTCTGCTTGGGGCGCCGCCGGCAAGCCGCGCGTGGCGATCGAGACCGACAAGGGAACCATCGTCGTCGAGCTGGAAGACAAGAAGGCCCCGATCACGGCCGCCAACTTCCTGACCTATGTCGATCGCCACCGCTTCGACGGCGGCCAGTTCTTCCGCGCCAACCGGGCCAAGGGCGCGCCGGGCGCCGGCTCGATCCAGGGGCAGCCCAAGCCCTATTCCCGCCGCGCCCCGCCGATCGCCCACGAGAGCACGCTGAAGACCGGCCTGCGCCACACGGCCGGCGCCATCTCGATGGGCCGCGACGCGCCCGGCTCGGCCACCGCCGACTTCTTCATCTGCGCCAGCGCCCAGCCCTATCTCGACGCCAAGCCGGGCAAGAGCGACGCCGCCCAGGGCTATGCCGTGTTCGGCAAGGTCGTGCAGGGCATGGACGTCGTGAAGAAGATCCTGGCCGGCCGCACCGACGGCGCGACCAACGTGCCGTCGATGAAGGGCCAGATCCTGAACCCGCCGGTGAAGATCATCGCGATGAAGCGGCTCTAGGCCACCGTCTTGAACGGCGCGGCCACCGGTTCCGGCGGCGGCGCGGGGCAGTTCTGGGCCAGGAATTCGCCGTGGCTGGGCAGGCCCGCGACCTGGGCGGCCAGCATCGGTTTGGACTGGTCCAGGGTCCGGGAAATGACCTCGTAGGGCGCGGTGTCGGCCAGTTGCTGGTAGCGCTGGGGCCGCACGCCCATGCCTTCCATCACCGACTGCCAGGACGGATTGCGGAACATCTCGTCGACGCCCTCGCGCAGCACGCCGTGCGCCTTGAACAGCTCCATGCGGGCCTTCAGAGTCTCGGGGACCGGGGCCTGGCGGACATCACGCCAGAACGGCGTGTCGTCGCGCTGGGTCGTGCAGTAGTGCAGCACGATGAAGTCGCGAATCTCCTCGTAGTCGGCCGTCATGCGCCGGTTGTACTCGGCCGCCAGGGCCGGGCTGCAGTCGCGGTCGGGGAAGAACCGCAACAGGAAGTCCATGCCGCGATAGATCAGGTGCAGGGCGGTCGATTCCAGCGGCTCGATGAAGCCGCCGGCCAGGCCCACGGCGACCACGTTCTTCTCCCACAGGCGCTGGCGCATGCCGGTCTTGAAGGGGATGAACATCGGCTCCATCAGCATCGGACCCTGGACGTTACGCACCAGGACGGCGCGCGCCTCGTCGTCGCTGAGATGCCTGGAGCTGAACACGTAGCCGTTGCCGGCCCGGTGCTGCAGCGGGATGCGCCAACGCCAGCCGGCGTCCTCGGCCTTGGACAGGGTGTAGGGGTGCGGTTCGCCGATGTTCTGCGTCTGCACCACCACCGCGCGGTCGCACAGCAGCATGTCGGACCAGTCGTTGAACGGCACG
Source organism: Caulobacter sp. GW822-FHT01G02 (assembly GCF_058802865.1). NCBI lineage: Bacteria > Pseudomonadati > Pseudomonadota > Alphaproteobacteria > Caulobacterales > Caulobacteraceae > Caulobacter > Caulobacter sp. GW822-FHT01G02. The sequence continues at coordinate 198,303 of NZ_JBXAON010000001.1, read as the reverse complement.
TCCAGGGTCTTGCCGATCAGCAGGGCGCGGAAGCCCGAGCAGTCGATGAAGAGATCGCCCTCGACCTCTTGGCCGTTCTTCATGATCACCTTGGCGACCGAGCCGTCCGGGTGCGTGACCACGTCGGTGACGATGCCTTCGGTGCGCTTGACGCCGCGCGCCTCGGCGAAGCCGCGCAGGACCTTGGCGATCAGGCGCGCGTCGATGTGCAGGGCGTAGCTGGCCCCGGCGATCAGCGACCGCTGGGCCTTGAACGGCAGCATGAACTTCCACTGGTCGGCCATCACCGTGCCGGGCGCGAAGTCCTGCAGTTCCGACGGGTGGCCGTTGGCCTTGGCCCGCAGCCAGCACTGGTAGAACTCGTGCGGGCCGATCGGGCCGCCGATGGCGCCGAACGGATGGTAGTAGTGCTGGCCCTTCTGCTTCCAGTCCTCGAACCGGATGCCCAGCTTAAAGCTGGCCTGGGTGGCCTGGATGAACTCCCGCTCGTCGAGGCCGAGACTGGCGATCAGTTGCAGGAACGGCGGGATGGTCGACTCCCCCACCCCGATCGTGCCGATCTCCTCGGACTCGATCAGCTCGACCTGACAGCCGCCCTTCTCGAAATAGTGGGCCAGCATCGCCGCCGAGATCCAGCCGGCCGAACCGCCGCCGACGATGACGATCTTCCTGATGGCGTTGGGATTGGTGTTGGTCATCGGCATGGTCCTACTCAGCCGCTATCGGCGCTGGGCGGCAGTATTGGTCGAGGAAGGCCTCGTGCGGCGGGGCGTTGGCCACGACGTCGCGGATGGCCTTGCGCATCTCGGCGAGCGGCGCGCTGAGGGTCTTGGGATCGATGCCGTCCAGCGATGGGTCCACCGTCTGCGGCAGCAGTTCGAAGCCAGCATAGATCGCCATCCAGCTGGGCGGGGCGAACATCTCCCAGCGGTAGCGGACGAAATGACCGCGCTTGAGAAACAGGTCGACCTTGCGCCGCAGGGCCTCAGGCAGCACGACCTTGTTGCAGTCGCGCCAGAACGTGGTGTCGCCACGCTTGTTGGCCCAGTAGTGCAGGATGATGAAGTCGCGCACGCGCTCCATCTCACGACGCGACCAGTCGTTGAACTCGTCGACGACCTCGGGGGCGAAGTCCTTGTCCGGGAACAGCGCCTTGATCTTCTCGATGCCGGTCTCGATCAGGGCGATCGAGGTGCTTTCCAGCGGCTCCAGGAAGCCGGACGCCAGGCCCAGGGCGATGACGTTCTTGTTCCAGACCTGCTTGCGCCGGCCGGGGTTGAAGCGGATCAGGCGCGGTTCGTGCAGCAGCGGATCGGGGATCGCCGCCTTCAGCTCGGCCAGGGCGTCCTCGTCGCCGATGTGGCGCGATGAGAAGACGTAGCCGTTGCCATAGCGGTGCTGCAGCGGGATGCGCCAGCGCCAGCCGCCGGTGTGGGCGGTGACGTCCGTGTACGGCATGGGATCGCCCACACCCTCGCTCTGCACCGCCCAGGCGCGGTCGCAGAACAGCATGTCGTTCCAGTGCTCGTAGCCAGTCTGCAGAGCCTCCTCGATCAGCAGCCCCCGGAAGCCCGAGCAGTCGATGAAGAGGTCGCCCTCCAGCGTCTCGCCGGTGTGCAGGTCCAGCGAGGCGATGAAGCCGTCCTCGGGGCGGAGGTTGACCTTGGTGACCTTGGCGTCGACGCGGCGCACGCCGTTCTCCTCGGCCACCCGGCGCATCAGCTGGGCGAACAGGCTGGCGTCGAAATGCAGCGCCCAGTCGAAGATCGACAGGGTCGAGGCCGGGTTGCGGCTGGGGGCCATGAACTTGCCGGCCTGCGCCAGGGACGCGCCCAGCGAATAGTCGGCGATGTTGGTCGGCTCGCCGGCCTCCCCCAGCTTGCGCCAATAGTGGTGGAACGGCACGCCGCGCAGGTCCTGGCCGAAGTGGCCGAACGGATGGATGAACGACTGGCCCTCGCGGACCCAGCCGTTGAAGCTGATGCCCAGCTTGCAGGTCGCCTGGGTGGCCCGCATCACTTCGATGTCGGTAAGACCCAGCTGGTTGTAGAAGGCGCGGATGGTGGGGATGGTCGCCTCACCCACCCCGATCGTGCCGATCTCGGAGCTTTCGACCAGGGTGATCTCGAGCGGGCCGCCCTGGAAGTGCCGCCGCAGCGCAGCCGCCGCCATCCAGCCGGCCGTGCCGCCGCCGACGATCACCAGCTTGCGGATTCGATTGTCCTGCATGGGCTTGCTCCCGACTTCCCGGCGTCTTCGTCCGGTTAGGCTCCAGGCTATCGGCTCGCGCGTGGACCGGACAGGCCCAAGCCCTCCCAAAAAGAACGGGGCTCTCAAAAAAAGAAAGCCGCCGTGGGGATTCCACGGCGGCTGCAGGAGGTGAGAGGGATCTAGACTACCAGCGAGCCCGGACGCCCAGCGTGTAGCGGGGCTCGAACTCGTTCTGCTTGATGTACTGGGTCTTACCCTTGGCGAAGCGAGCGTAATAATCCTCGATCTCGCTCGTGACGTTCGACCCGTTGAAGTAGACGGTGATGTTGTCGCGAACGTTGTAGCTGACGTTCACGTCCACATAGCCCGTGCTCTTTTGATAGATCGGGATGTTGTTGCTCATCACCTCGGCCAGGCGGTCGGTGCGATAGTTGTAGGCGACGCGCGCCTGCAGCTTGGCGTCCTGGTACCAGCCGATCAGGTTGAACTGGTGCTTGGAGTTATCCTGGAAGGGCAGCTTTTCGCCGTCCAGACCCGTGCGCGACTCCTTGCTCGGCGAGTAGGTGTAGTTGGTGTCGACACCGAAGTTCGAGAAGAAGCCAGCGTCGTCGAAGAAGTCGCTGACCGCCAGCTTGGCGCCCACTTCGACGCCCTTCACCTCGCCACCGTCGCCTTGGATCGGCAGGGTGACGTTGACCGTGCGGCGGATGACGCCGTCCTGGTCGGGGAAGCGGCCGGTGGTGACGCCGTTGGTGACGAAGCTGTCGATCTTCAGCTTGAAGGCCGAGATGTTGAACATCGAGGCGCGGCCGACATAGTACTCGATGGCGCCGTCGAAGTTCTGCGAGCGCCACGGGTTCAGCATCGGGTTGCCCGACGATTCCGCGCTCGTGACGCAGCGGACGTTCGGCAGAGCCGCGCCGCAGTCGGCGGTGTTGATCTTCAGACCGCCGCCATAGTTGCCCAGGTCGAGAGGCTGCATCGTCTTGGAGTAGGCGAAGCGGAACTTCAGGTTGTCGTTGAAGTCGTAGCTGACGTTCAGCGAGGGCAGCCAGTCGGTGTACTTGCGCTGGGTCACCTGGTCGCCCGCATCGGCGTTGGTGTCGCCGTAGTTGCGGGTGTCGCCGGTCAGGTTCTGCTTGACCGTCAGTTCGGTCTCGATGACGCGCAGGCCGAAGTTACCCGACAGGGCGCCCGCCGCGAAGTTCATCACGCCGTAGGCGCTCTGCTCGTTCAGGCGAACGTCGTAGGTCTGGCCGGGAACCTGCACGCGGATGGCGCCGCCGAACACCTTCTTGTGGAAGGCTTCCGCGTCGTCGAAGTCGCGCGGATCGATGGCCCAGAAGCCCGGGATGCCGCTGGTGACGCCGCCCAGGTCGTCGACCCAGACCACGTTGTTATAGGTCGACAGGCCGGTCGGCTGGTTGACCGTATAGCCTTGGAACACCGGCAGGCCCGTGACCGGATCGGGCACGAACTCGCCCGCCTGGCACTGGTTCTGGTTCATGACGACGTCGATGGCCTTCCACTGAGCCTCGCAGCCACCGGCCGGAACCGGCGTGCCGTTGGCCTGAACCGCGCCCGGCGTGCCGCCGTAGAAGCCCGAGAACAGGTGGAACTGCTCGACCTCGACCGTGCGCTTGCTCTGGCGGACGCCCGCGTCGATCTTGGTGATGAAACCCAGCAGCTTGTCGTCGAACTTGTAGTGGCCGTCAGCGCGGAACACGTTCATGTCCGAATTGACTTCGTTGTTACCTTCCGACGAGAAGGCGCCGATGGCGTAGCTGTCCTTGTTCGCCATGTAGTCCTTGAGCGACTTGCCAGCGCCCAGGCCGCCGGCCAGCGTGCGATCGAAGCCGCTCCACACCGGGTGATCGCCGGCGATGTTGTAGTGCAGCTGCGGATTGGCGCCGTAACCCAGCGGGTTCGGATCCAGATAGCAGCCACCGGCGCTGCCGGTGACGGCGTTGGTGCGCCGCGCGGACCCGAACTTGTCGCAGATCGCCTTCGGATAGAAGGTGCCGCGCGTGCGGTCGGCGGGGTCGCGGAACAGGTTGAAGCGACCGTCGGCGTAGCGCCAGTTGGACAGGTCGCCCTGGGCCTGGCCGTTCATGCTGAGACGGTCGCCGTCAGCGCGGATGGCGCGCGCCTCGAAGGTGAACGGACCGCCGTTGTCGTAGTCGAGACCCAGGTTGAAGTTCTTGGTCTTGGACTTGGTCGTGCGGTTGACGGTGAAGGAGTTCACCCACCACGCATTGATGTCGTACTCGTCGACGGCCAGCCAGTTGCCGATGCCGACTGGGGTCGAGACCGTCGGCTTGTTCCAGGTGCCGAAGGCGCCGCCGTCCCAGCGATTGGAGATGTTGATGCCGACGGCGCGGTTGTACTCGTCGAGCTTGGCGTAGAAGCCCTCGGCGATCAGGGTGAAGCCTTCACCCAGGTCGGCTTCGAACGCGGCGTTGATGCCGAGGCGCTTGCGCTCGACCACGCGGTTGAAGCTCTCGTAACCGTGGGGCGAGATGTAGCTGTTGGCGAAGCCGCCGCCCCAGTCGTTGTTGCCCGACAGGCCGACGGTGCCCGAATAGTTGTTGCCGAGGTTGGACTTGCTGCCAGCCGCGCCGATCATCAGGCCGACTCGGTCGTTGCGCCAGTTGACGACGCCGTTCAGCAGATAGTCGTCCTTCTTGGTGCGGTCGCCGCGTTGGGCTTCGGCCGCGCCGGTGAAGGTCAGGCCTTCGCCGAACTGGAACGGACGACGCGTGCGCAGGTCGATGGTGCCCGAGATGCCCGACAGGGCGTTGTTCGGGTTGGTCGACTTGTAGACCAGCACCTGGTTCATCAGCTGCGACGGCACGTCCAGCAGGTCCGGCTGGGCCGAGCCCATATTGCCGGCGCTGAGGTACTGTTCACCGTTCAGCAGGGTGATGACCTGGCGCAGACCGCGGATGTTGACGGTCTTGCCTTCACCGGCGTCGCGCTGGATCTGGATGCCCGAGATGCGTTGCAGCGAGTCGGCGATGGTGACGTCGGGCAGCTTGCCGATGTCTTCCGCCGAGATGGCGTCGACGATCGAGGCCTCGCGGCGCTTCACGTCCACCGACTTGATCTGCGAGCCGCGGACGCCGGTGATGACGACCTCATCGACCTGGGTCTGGGCGTCCTGGGCGAAAGCCCCGGTGACCAGAGCCAATTGCGACGCGCCGGCGACCAGCGCCAGCGTCAGGCCGCGCCTGAGCACGGCTTTCCTTGCTTCCTGTGACAATTCCTCGCTCCCCAAAATAAGTCGTTTTTATTGGACGCCCGCCCGCCGCTCGCGCCGCCGCTCTTGTCGACGGCTTTCGAGAAACGTTGGAGGCTTTGCGGACCCGACCGTCGCATGTCTCGCGATCGGACAAGGTCCTCGGCGGCCCCGGCACCCGGACTCTCGACTCCGGCCCCGCGCCTTCATCGAACGATGTCACATTCCTCAAATGTCCCAGGCAAGTCAACAACAATGTCAACGTTGTCATTCCCGCGAGACAAGGGTTTTGACTGGGCGTCGCCGCAAGCGGGAACCCCTGTCGTGGAGCCGTTCAGCGCCCAGAGACTCGCGAGATCAGACATAAATTCGTTGTTTTAACTAGGCTTTTCCTGACGACACCAGCGACAACGCATCCAACGTTGCACCAACGTCACAATGCGACCGACTCGCCCAGAACGCCTTGCGAGACACCCCGGAAGCCGAGCCTCGGCCGGTCGAAATGTCCTGAAAATGTCCTGTTCGACAGGGTTTTTTGACCAATTTTTGTCCCATAGACATGACATCCGAGACAACATGGACTATGGCTCTGACAGTTCACCGCCTTGTGGACGCCGCCTTTCACTGCTGGGGTGGCGCCGACAAGCTTGGCGGTTGGGGATACGGGGACCCATGACGACGATCACCGACGTGGCCGAACGGGCGGGCGTTTCGCCCAAGACCGTCTCCCGCGTTCTCAACGATCACGACAGTGTCAGCGCCAAGACGCGCGACCGTGTCCGCGCGGCCATGGCCGACCTGGACTACCAGCCCAGCGCCGTGGCCCGCAGCCTGCGCTCGCAGGGGTCCGGTTCGGTCGGCGTGCTGATGGGCGATCCGTCCGGCGGCTACCACACCCGCGTCCACCACGCCCTGCTGGTGGCCTGCGTCGAGACCGGCCGCCACCTGTCGGTCGACCTGTCCGAGGGCCCGATCCCCGGCTGGGCCGACCGCGTCCGCGCCTTCGTCCGCGACGGCGGCATCCGCGAGATGATCCTGCTGCCGCCGGAATGCGACTTCGGCCCGATGAAGGACCTGATGCGCGAGCTGGACGTGCGCTGCGTTCTGATCACCCCGACGACGCCTGATCCGCAGTTCCCGGCCATCGGCATGGACGACCGGGCCGCCGCGCGCGAGGTGGTCGAGCACCTGTTCTCGCTGGGCCATACCCGGATCGGCCACATCGCCGGCCACCCGGACCACGCCGCCAGCACCCACCGCCGCAACGGCTTCTTCGAGGCCTATGCCGCGCGAGGCCTGCCGCGCCCGCCGCCCGAGCTGATCGTCGGCGGCGAGTTCACCTTCAAGACCGGTCTCGACGCGGCCCGCCAGCTGCTGGACATCGACAATCCGCCGACCGCGATCTTCGCCGCCAATGACGACATGGCCGCCGCCACCTGCATGGAAGTCCAGCGTCGGGGCCTGCGGATTCCGGACGATGTCTCGGTGGTCGGCTTCGACGACGCCCCGATCGCCGGCGTCATCTGGCCGACCCTGACCACCATCCGCCAGCCGTTCGATCAGATGGCTCTGCGCGCCATGCACACCTTCGCCGCCTGGAGCGCCAACGAAGGCGCCGGCAAGACCAACACACCCTTCCTCGCGCAGCACAGCCTGGTGGTGCGCGAATCCACCGGTCCCGCCCGGAGCGGCCCGCCGCCCCGGCGAAAGACTTGAACCCCTCCCCGACCCGGTCCGAGAGCCGCGCGGGGCGCCAGAAGAACACGACGGAGGAAACATGACTCGGACGACCTGGCGGAGCCTGCGGCTCGCCCTGCTGATCGGCGCTTCCGCCTCGACGCTGACCGCCGCTCCGGCCCTGGCCCAAGCGGCGTCGAAGGCTTCGGGGAAGCCCGTGGCCTCCAAGCCGGCCCATGCCTGGCTGAATCCCAAGCTCTCCGCCGACGCCCGCGCCGACCTGGCGCTGAAGGCGATGACCAACGACGAGAAGTTCACGGTCATCTTCGGCTACTTCGGCTCGGACATGAAGCCGAAGTATACTCGCCACAAGGACTCGCACGACGCCTCGGCCGGCTATGTCGCCGGCGTGCCGCGCCTGGGCATCCCCGGCCAGTGGCAGACCGACGCCGGCGTCGGCGTCGCCACCCAGGGCAGCCACCAGGATCTGCGTCCGCGCACCGCCCTGCCCTCGGGCCTGGCCACCGCCGCGACCTGGAATCCCGAGCTGGCCTTCAAGGGCGGCGCGATGATCGGCAAGGAGGCTCGCGACTCGGGCTTCAACGTCCAGCTGGCCGGCGGCGTGAACCTGACGCGCGAGCCGCGCAACGGCCGGAACTTCGAATATGCCGGCGAGGATCCCTGGCTGGCTGGAACCATGGTCGCCGCCCAGATCCGCGGCATCCAGTCCAACCACATCATCTCGACGATCAAGCACTACGCGCTGAACGGTCAGGAGACCGGCCGCTTCGTGGTCAGCTCTAACATCGACGACGCCGCCGCCCGGACCTCGGACCTGCTGGCCTTCCAGTTCGCCATCGAGCAGTCGGATCCGCACTCGGTGATGTGCGCCTACAACCGCGTCAACGGCGACTATGCCTGCGAGAGCGACTGGCTGCTGAACACGGTCCTGAAGAAGGACTGGGGTTACAAGGGCTACGTCATGTCGGACTGGGGCGCCGACCACTCGTCGGCCAAGGCCGCCAACGCCGGCCTCGACCAGGAATCGGCCGGCGAGGCTTTCGACAAGGAGCCCTACTTCGGCGCGCCGCTGAAAGCCGATCTCGCCGCCGGCCGGGTCAGTCAGGCTCGCATCGACGACATGGCCCGCCGCGTGCTGCGCGCCATGTTCGCCAGCGGCCTCGTGGATCATCCGGTCGTCAATCCGGCCCCGATCAACCTGCCGGCCGCCACCCTGGCCGCCCACGCCAAGGTCACCCAGGCAGACGCCGAGGAAGGCGTCGTCCTGCTGAAGAACGACGGCGATCTTCTGCCCCTGGCCAAGACCGCCAAGACCATCGCCGTGATCGGCGCCCATTCGGACGTCGGCGTGCTGTCGGGCGGCGGCTCCTCGCAGGTCTATCCGGTCGGCGGCCGCGCGGTGAAGGGCCTGGAGCCGGCGACCTGGCCGGGCCCGGTGATCTACTACCCGTCCTCGCCGCTGAAGGCGCTGCGGGCTCGCTATCCGAACGCCAAGGTCGTCCATGACGACGGGACCGATCCGGCCCGCGCCGCCAAGCTGGCCGCCGAGAGCGACCTGGCCGTGGTCTTCGCCGACCAGTGGACCACCGAGTCGGTGGACGTCGTCGACCTGAACCTGCCGCGCAACCAGGACGCCACGATCGACGCCGTGGCCTCGGCCAACAAGAAGACGGTGGTCGTGCTGATCACCGGCGGCCCGGTGGTCATGCCCTGGCTCGACAAGGTCGGCGCCGTGGTCGAGGCCTGGTTCCCGGGCACGGCCGGCGGCGAGGCCATCGCCCGCGTCCTGTCCGGCGAGGTCGACGCGAGCGGCCGCCTGCCCGTCAGCTTCCCCAGGAGCGTGGCCGACCTGCCGCGCCCGAAGCTGGACGGCGTCGGCAAGCCGGAGGGCGAGATGTTCGATGTCGACTACAACCTCGAAGGCGCCGCCGTCGGCTACAAGTGGTACGACCTGAAGCAGATCGAGCCGCTGTTCCCGTTCGGCCACGGCCTGTCCTACACGAAGTTCGCCTATTCGGGCCTGACCGCCACGGCGGCGGGCGACAAGGTCACGGTCAGCTTCGACGTCAAGAACGTCGGAGCCCGGGCTGGCAAGGACGTGCCGCAGATCTATGTCGCCTCGAAGGCCGGTGGCTGGGAGGCGCCCAAGCGCCTGGCCGGATTCGAGAAGGTCGCCCTCGCCCCCGGCGCGACGCGGCGCGTGACCCTGACGGTCGACCCGCGCCTGCTGGCGGTCTGGGACGGCAAGGCTCATGGCTGGTCGATCGCGGCCGGCCAGTACGATATCGCCCTGGGCTCTTCGTCCCGGGCTCTCTCCTCCACCGTCCAGGTCACCCTGGCGGCCCGGAGCCTGCCGGTTTCGCCGGCGGGCAAGTGAGGGTCGCGGGGCATTTCCACCCCTTGCCCCGCGTCCGTCAGTCTCTTCCCTTCTCGGGGCGTCGTTCGCGACGCCCCTTTTTTTAGTTCACCTGCCGCTCGCGCCCTTCCCAGTAGGGGGCCCGCAGCTCCCGGCGCAGGATCTTGCCCGAGGCGTTCCTCGGCAGGGCGGCCACGAAGTCCACGCTCTTGGGCGCCTTGAAGCCCGCGATCCGGGTCCGGGCGAAGGCGATGATGTCCGCCGCGTCCGGCGTCACGCCCGGCTTGGCCGCGACCACCGCCTTGACCGCCTCGCCCCATTTCTCGTCCGGCACGCCGATCACCGCCACCTCGGCCACGTGCGGGTGACCATAGACGGCGCTCTCGACCTCGGCCGGATAGATGTTCTCGCCGCCCGAGATGATCATGTCCTTCACCCGATCGTGGATGAACAGATAGCCGTCCTCGTCCAGATAACCGGCGTCGCCGGTGCGCAACCAGCCGTCGGTGTCGATGGTCTTGGCGGTGGCGTCGGCCAGTTTCCAGTAGCCGGCCATGTTGGCCGGGGAGCGGACGGCGACCTCGCCCACCGCGCCGGTCGGAACGCTGTTCCCGGCCTCGTCGATGACCTTGATCTCGACGCCGGGCATCGGCAGGCCCGCCGCCCGCATGCGCTTGTTCCCCGCCGGATCGTGGTCCTCGGGCGGCAGATAGACCACCGTGCCGGTCGTCTCGGTCATGCCGTACTGCTGGACGAAGCCGCAGCCGAACACCTCCATGCACTCGCGCAGCAGATCCAGCGGGATGGGCGCGGCGCCGTAGAGGATGTGGGTCAGGCGCGAATAGTCGACCTCGCGGGCCCGGGGCTGGCGCACGACGATCTGCAGCGCCGCCGGCACCATGAACATCTTCGAGACGTGGTCCTTCTCGATATAGTCCAGCACCTTGAACGGATCGAACTCGCGCGCCACCACGCCCTTGGCGCCGTTCAGCAAGCCCACGAGCCCCCAGCCGGTGCCGCCGATGTGGGCGACCGGCATGGCGACAAGGCTGACGTCGTCCGGCCCCCAGCGGTTCCAGTCCAGCGGATCCTTGGCCGCCGCGCGGCGCATCGCCAAGAGGTTGTCGTGGGTCAGCATCGCGCCCTTGGGACGCCCCGTGGTGCCCGAGGTGTAGAGCTGGATGGCGATGTCCGAGGTCGCGATCGGCTTGAGGGCGTCGGCGTCGGACTGGGCGTCGCGCCAGGCCTCGAAGGCCGGATGCTCGCCGGCGCCGTCGGGCTCCATGGCCACGACCGCCGGACGGTCGGTCAGTTCGGCGGCGACGCTCTCGATGTGGCCGATCAGCTCGGGACCGACGAAGACGATCTTGGCCTCGCTGTCGCCGACGATGTAGGCGATCTCGGCCGCCGCCAGGCGCCAGCCGATCGGCGTGGTCACCACCCCGGCCTTGGCGGCCCCGATCAGCAGCTCGAAATAGTGGTCGCTGTTCTTGCCGACATAGGCGACGTGATCGCCCGTCGAGAGCCCCGCCGCGATCAGGGCGGCGGCCACCTGGCTGGTATGCCGGTCGAAGTCGGCGAAGGTCGTGTCCCGCCCCTCGAAGCTGAAGGCGACATCTCCCGGCCGCGCCTCCGCGTGATAGCGGGCGACGTCGCCCAGTGTCCGCATGCGGTCGAAATCGATCGCTTCCGCCATCGCGCCTGACTCCCTGGTTGTCTGGATCTGCGTCCGGTCAAACGGATGTTGGGCCAGGGTTACGGTCGCGGCAAGCTGTCTGTAACGATAGGATCAGCGCCAGGCGCGGACGCCGATCACCACCGCCGTGCTTCCGGCCCGCTCGCCGGCGACCACGGCGGGTCCGAACGCCCGCTCGCGCACCACGCCGACATAGGGGGCGAACGCCCGCGTGATCTCGTAGCGCAGGCGCAGACCGCCCTCGAGCTTGGCGGCGCCCGCCTCGGCGAGATCGGCTTCCAGGCGAGGTTGCAGGATCAGCTTCTGGGTCAGGCGCAGATCGTAGGACGCCTCGCCACGGGCGGAGACCTTGCCCTGATCGGACAGGTAGGCCGTCCCCTGCAACTCGAACCAATAGGGCGCCAGGCCCTCGAAACCGACGGCCGCGTAGGATCGCCCTTTGGGCGCCAGATCGTAACGAACGCCGGCCTGGAGATCGAAATAGGGTCCGACCGGCCAAGCCTTCAGCACCTCGGCCTCGCCCTTCTCCCACCCCTCCCCTTCAAGACGCTCGCCGCGCGCCTTGACGACCCACTTGGACGCGTCGCCACCCCACCAGGCCTCGCCCTCGAAAGCCTGGGCGTCGGCGCCGTCGCGCGAGCGGTATTCCAGCTGGTCTGCGCGAATGGTCCACGCCGTCGCCCCGCCATGCTCTTTCATCAGCTGGGCGCGGGCGGCGGCCATGGCTTCCGGGCTGTAGAAGCGCTCGGCGGCGTGGTCGGTGGGGATCGCTGGCGGCTTGGCTTCGGCGGCGGGCTTCATCGCCTCCATGGCGTGACCGGCGTGCGGGTCCGGAGCCTGCTGATGATGTTCGTGCTGGAGGAAGATCATGCGAGCGGCCGGACGGTCACGACATTGAACATGCCCGCGTGCATGTGCAGCAGCAGGTGACAGTGGAAGGCCCAGTCGCCGGGCTCGCTGGCCGTCAGGTCGAAGGCGACCTTGCCGCCCGGCGCGACATTGACCGTGTGCTTCAGCGGCTGGCGATCCTGGCCGTTGACCAGCTCGAAGAAGTGGCCGTGCAGATGGATCGGATGAGCCATCATGGTGTCATTGATCAGCACCACGCGCGCCCGTTCGCCCCGCTCGAAGGCGATCGGCTTCTTGATCGGCCCGAACGCCTCGCCGTCGAACGCCCACATGAAGCGCTCCATGTTGCCGGTCAGGTGGATCTCGATCTCCCGCCCGGGCGGACGCGCGTCGGTCGGCGGATGCAGGCTGGCCAGGTCGGCGTAGCGCAGCACCTTATGGCCGACGTCCTCCAGACCCTGCGGCGGCTCGGCCATGCGGTCCATCGGCATCGGCGCTATGGTCTGGACGCCCGGCGTCAGCGGCACGTTCGGCGCGTTGGCCTGGGAGCGCATCGACATGTCCATGCCGGGCATGTCCATCCCGTGACGCATGTTCCCCATGCCCATGTCCTTCACGGTCGCCAAGGGCCGCGTGCGGAGCGGCGGAACGGCGGCCGACATCCCCAGGCGGGGCGCCAAGGTTCCACGCGCCAGACCCGAGCGATCCGAAGCTTCCGCGACCAGGGTGAAGGCCTTGTCCTCGACCGGCCGGACGATGACGTCGAAGGTCTCGGCCGGGGCGATCTGGAACTCGTCGACGGCGACCGGCGACACCGGCTGGCCGTCGGCGGCCACGACCTCCAGGGAAAGGCCCGGGATCCGGACGTTGAAGATGGTCATGGCCGCGGAATTGATGAAACGCAGCCGCACCCGCTCGCCTGGCGAAAACAGGCCCGTCCAGTTGTCGCCCGGACCGTGGCCGTTGACGAGATAGGTGTAGACCGAGCCCGTGACGTCGGCGATGTCGGTGGGGTCCATCCGCATCCTGGCCCACTCGACGCGGTCCTTCAGCGGCTGGTCCCGACCGGCCAGCAGGCCCGCCACGGTCTGCTTCTGCATGTTGAAATGGCCGGCGTTGACCTTCAACTTCCGGAACAACTCGTGCGGATGCAGGAAACTCCAGTCCGACAGTACGACCACATGCTCGCGGTCATAGGCGATCGGGTCCTCGCCCGCCGGATCGATGATCATCGGGGCGTAGAGGCCGACCTGCTCCTGCAGGCCCGAATGGCTGTGCCACCAGTAGGTCCCGGCCTGCCGCACCGGGAAGTCGTAGGTAAAGGTCTCGCCCGGCTTGATCCCCGGGAAGCTGACACCCGGCACGCCGTCCATCTGGAACGGCACCAGCAGGCCGTGCCAGTGGATCGAGGTGTCCTCGTCGGCCAATGCGTTGGTCACCGACAGGCGGACGTTCTGGCCTTCCTTCAGCCGGATCAGCGGGCCGGGGATCGAGCCATTGACGGTGACGGCGTGGCCCGAGCGACCGTCGATTGTCGCCATGGCGTGGCCGACGGTGAGCTTGATCTCATCACCCGACAGCGCGGCGGGCGAGCGACCGCTCTCGCCGGCGCGCGCCCAACTGGGCAGCAGGCCCGCGGCGCCCAGCGCCAGGGCGCCGCGCAGCAGGGTCCGTCGATCAAAAGCGGTCATCCGCGATCCATATTCCAGCCGCCTATATTCCAAGGCCTGGCACAGTTGGCTATGACGCGAGCCATGTCCAAGAGCACTCCCGCCACCATCGCACTGACCAAGGCCGGCGTCGCGTTCGACCTGCATACGTATGACTACGATCCGGGGTCGGAGCGTGTGGGCCTGCAGGCCGCCGAAGCGCTGGGCGAGGACCCTCGCCGCGTTCTCAAGACCCTGATCGTCATGCTGGACGGCAAGCCCGCCTGCGCGATCCTGCCCTCGGACAAGGAGGTCAGCATGAAGAAGCTGGCCGCCGCCCTCAAGGGCAAGTCGGCCGCCATGGCCCCTGTCCCCGACGCGGAGCGGATCACCGGCTACAAGGTCGGCGGCGTCAGCCCCTTCGGCCAGAAGAAGCGCCTGCCAACGGTGATGGAAGAGGCCGCCCTCACCGAGCCCTACGTCTTCATCAACGGCGGCCAGCGGGGCCTGCAGGTCAAGCTGGCGCCCGCCGACGCGGTCAAGGCGCTTGGCGCCGTGACATCGGCGATCGTCTCGGAATAGCCGCCGCTTGAAATCCCGCGCGGTTCTCGCCTATAAGCCCCGCCTCCTGGGGCTGGGTAGCTCAGATGGTTAGAGCGGTGGATTCATAACCCACAGGTCGGCGGTTCGATCCCGCCCCCCGCCACCAGGACGGATTTCCGTAACCACCTGGTTTTCTTACGCTTCTCCTGGGAACACAGAAGAACAAAGCCGGGCCGTTAGCCTCCCGTTCGCCTGGCCCGCTAGACTTTTATTCCCGCTAAGTACCGGCCGCCACTAGCTAGCAACGCGGGAAAGATCGGCGTTGAGAGCCGGGCGGGCCTCCCAGGCCTGGGCGGCGACTTCGCCGACCACGATCAGCACCGGACCGCTCCTCAGCTCGGCCATTCGGCTGGGCAAGCTCGCCAAGGTGCCGCGAACCAGCCGGGCCGCCGTCCCGCCAGCCTGCTCGACGGCCACGGCGGGCGTGTCGGGCGAGCGGCCCGCGGCGATCATCCGGGCGCTCAGGACCTCGACGACCTCGCGGCCCATGTAAATGGCGATGGTCGCCTCCGGATCGCCCGCCGCGCTCCAGTCGCCGCTCAGGGCGCCGGCCTCCAGACGCGCGGTCGTAAACACCACCCGCCGGGCTTGGCCGCGATGGGTCAGGGGAAAGTTAAACTGCGCGGCGGCGGCGCAGGCGGCGGTGACGCCAGGCACCACCTCGACCGGCACGCCGTGGCCCCGCAGGAACTCGGCTTCCTCGCCCACCCGGCCGAAGATCGACGGATCGCCGCCCTTCAGCCGCACGACCCGCAGACCCTTGCGGGCCAGCAACAGCATAAGCCGGTTGATCTGGTCCTGGCGCATGGAAGGCTTGCCAGCCCGCTTGCCGGTCTGGATACGCACGCAGCCGGGCGGGGCCAGAGCGATGACATCCTCGCTGATCAGGGCGTCATAGAGCAGGGCCTGGGCGCTTTGGACGGCGCGGGCGGCGCGCAGTGTCATCAGGTCGACGGGACCGGGGCCGGCCCCGACGAGCAGGACTTGGGCGTCAGACATGGGCGGGCTCCTTGGTCGGAACGGAAGCAGCGATCGCGGCGATCATCCGGGCGATCTCGGGACGGCACGAGCCGCAGTTGGTTCCCGCCCCAGTGGCGGCGCCGACCGCGTCGGGATTGGCGGCCCCGGCGGCGATGGCGGCCTGCACGGCCCTGGCGCCGACCTTCAGGCAGGCGCAGACCAGCGGCCCCTTGTCGACCGGCGCGCCGGGCGGACGGCCAAGCAGCAGGGCCGAGCGGGCTTCGGCGGTCAGGGCGGGTTCGGCGAACAGCTCGGCCAGCCAGTCGCGCGACGGCAGGCGGCCGGTCCGGGTCACGTACAGCACCGCGACCAGTCGGCCGTTGGCGTCGAGCCAGGCGTCGCGCCGCGCGCCGGTGGCGGCGTCGTCATAGGTCACGCGTTCGCCGGCCAGGGACCGTGTCAGGGCCTTGCGCAGGGCGGCGCGCTCGACCTCGTCGCCCCGGCCGGCGAACTCGTGTTGCTGGCAGTCGTCCCATGGGATGCGCCGCCAGACGAGGTCCAGCCCCGGTGGGGGGCCAAGGCTGTTTCGCGTGAGGAAGAAGCCCTTCCAGGTCTCGCGATAGGCGCGGATCCGGGCGGGGGTGTGCTTGAACTCCGGCTGGCCGGAGGTCGGATCGAGATTGGGCGCGATCAGGGGATTGGATCGCCCCGACGGCGCGAAGGCGTCGGTCCAGTGCATGGGCATGAACAGCCCGCCCGGCCGCTGACGGTCGGTGACCTTGGCCAGGGCCACGGCCTCGCCGCGCGCGGTGATCACCCGGGCCAGGGCGCCGTCCTTCAAGCCGGCCGCTTCGGCGTCGGCCGGGTGGACGTCGACGAACGGCTCGGGCGCGTGGCGGCAGAGATCGGGGGCCAGGCCCGTGCGGGTCATGGTGTGCCACTGGTCGCGGATGCGGCCGGTATTGAGCGACATCGGGAAGGCCGCATCGACGGCGTCGGCCGGACCCTTGGGCCGGGTCGGGACCATGCGGGCGCGGCCGTCGGGGGTCTGGAAGCGACCGTCGACGAACAGGCGCGGCGCGCCCTGGCCGTCCGCGCTCACGGGCCACTGCACCGGAGTCAGGCTGGCGTAGTCGTCGGGCCCCAGCATCGCCAGGCCGGCGAGGTTCAGCAGCCGGCCTTCGTTCTCATAGGCCGTCAGCCGCGCCCATTCGCGGAACACACCGGCCTGCGAGCTCCAGCCAAAGCCGTCGAACCCCATGGCCTTGGCCACGTCGGCGACGATCCGCCAGTCGGCGCGCGCCTGACCTGGCGCGGGAAACAACGCCCGCTGGCGTGATATCCGGCGCTCGGAATTGGTCACCGTCCCGTCCTTCTCGCCCCAGGCCAGGGCCGGCAGCTTGACGTCGGCGAAGGCCGTGGTGTCGGTGTCGACGCAATCGGACACCACCACGAACGGGCAGCGCGCCAGGGCTTCGCGGACCCGGGCGGCGTCGGGCATCGAGACGGCGGGATTGGTCGCCATCACCCAGATCGCCTTGATTTTCCCCGAATGGACGGCGTCGAACATGTCGACGGCCTTCAGACCCGGCGCGCGGGCGGTGTCGGGCGCGCCCCAGAAGCGGGCGACGCGGTCGCGGTCGGCCGGGGCGAAGTCCATGTGGCCGGCCAGGGTGTTGGCCATGCCGCCGGTCTCGCGTCCGCCCATGGCGTTGGGCTGGCCGGTGATCGAGAACGGACAGGCGCCCGGCTTGCCGATCCGGCCCGTGGCCAGGTGGACGTTGAGGATCGACAGGCCCTTGGCCGTGCCCTGGACCGACTGGTTGGCGCCCATCGAGAACAGGCTGACGGTCTTCGGGTTGGCGGCGAACAGGTCGTAGAACGCGATCAGGTCTTCGACCGCCACGCCGCAGTCGGCGGCCACGGCGGGGGGCGACTGGTCCGAGTCCGCCAGGGCCGCCTCCACGTCGGCGAACCCGTTCACATGGGCGGCGATGTAGTCGCGGTCGATGGCCTCGCGCCGGATGAGGTCCGCCAGCAGGCCGTTCCACAGCCGCACATCGCTCTGCGGAGCGATGGCGAGATGCAGGTCCGCGCCCTCGGCGGTGTCGGTGCGGCGCGGGTCGATGACCACATGCTTCTGGCCCCGCGCCTTGGCCGCCTCCATGCGCCGGAACAGCACCGGATGGGTCCAGGCGGCGTTGTGGCCGCTGAACACCACGAGCTCCGCCAGCTCCAGGTCCTCGTAGCAACCGGGCACCAGATCCGCGCCGAACGCCTGCTTGTGGGCCGCCACCGCCGAGGCCATGCAGAGGCGGCTGTTGGTGTCGATGTTTCCCGAGCCGATGAAGCCCTTCATCAGCTTGTTGGCGACGTAATAGTCTTCGGTGAGGAGCTGGCCGGAGACATAGAAGGCGACGCTGTCGGGGCCATGCTTGGCGATGGTGTCCTTGAAGCGCTTGGCGACCAGGGCGGTGGCGTCGGTCCAGCTGGCGACCTTGCCGCCGACAGTCGGCTCCAGCAGCCTGCCCTCCAGCCCCACCGTCGCTCCCAGCGCCGCGCCCTTGGAGCACAGGCGGCCGAGGTTGGCGGGGTGGGCGACGTCGCCCTTCACCGAGAGCATGCGCCCCTCACCGACAGCGCCGGTCACGCCGCAACCGACCCCGCAATAGGGACAGGCGGTCTTGACCGGGATCGGGGCGGCGCCTTCAGCCATCGACGGCGGCCGTCGTCAGGCTTAGCAGCAGTCGGCCGTCGCGGACCTCCAGGGGCACCACCGGCGTGCAGCCCTTGCCTCGATCCGCGCCCATGGCCTCGCCGGAAGCCAAGTCGATGGACCAGTTGTGCAGCGGGCAAGCCACGGCGCGGCCGTGGACGATGCCCTGGCTGAGCGGCCCGCCCTTGTGCGGACAGGCGTCGATCAGGGCGAACACCTCGCCGTCGCCGGTGCGGAAGATGGCGATGTCGCCGCGCGGGCTGGTGACCCGACGGGCCCCGCGACGCGGGATGTCGGTGACGGCGCCGACATCGATCCAGACAGGCGGTTTCAGAGGGGCGTTCATGCGGGGGCGAACTCCATCCGGCGGCTCATGGGCGTGAATTCCTCGTTGTGGCGACCGGCCACGCGCTCGGCCCACGGGTCGATGCGGGCGAAGCGCTGCGAGAACACGAAGCGGTCGTAGAGGGCCTTGCGCTGGTCCGGATCGGTGACCTGGGCCTGGATGCTCTCCAGCCCGACGCGCGCCATCCACTTATAGACCCGCTCCAGGTACCAGCCCTCCTCGCGGTACAGCTGCATGACCGCCGCGATCACCCAGAGGACCTCGTCCTCGGAGCCGGCATGGGTCAGCACCTTGGTCCCCTGGATGTGGAGGCCGGCCGCGCCGCCGATGTGGATCTCATAGCCGCTGTCGACACAGATCACGCCGAAGTCCTTGCAGGTGGCCTCGGCGCAGTTGCGCGGGCAGCCCGACACCGCCAGCTTGACCTTGGCCGGCGCCCACGAGCCCCACAGGAACTTCTCCAGGCGGATGCCAAGGCCCGTGGAGTCCTGCGTGCCGAACCGGCACCAGTCGCTGCCGACACAGGTCTTCACCGTGCGCAGGCCCTTGGCGTAGGCATGGCCGCTGACCATGCCGGCGGCGTTAAGGTCGGCCCACACCGCCGGCAGGTCGTCCTTCCTGACGCCCAGCAGGTCGATGCGCTGGCCGCCGGTGACCTTGACGGCCGGGATGGCGAACTTGTCGGCGACGTCGGCGATAGCCCGCAGTTCGTCGGGGGTGGTCATGCCGCCCCACATGCGCGGCACGACGCTATAGGTCCCGTCCTTCTGGATGTTGGCGTGGACCCGTTCGTTGATGTAGCGCGACTGCTTGTCGTCGCGGTACTCGGCCGGCCAGGCGCACAGCAGGTAGTAGTTCAGGGCCGGACGGCACGAGGCGCAGCCATCGGGCGTGGCCCATTCCATGGCCTGCATTACCGCCGGCATGGACTTGAGGTCCCGCGCCAGGATCGCCTCACGCACCGCCGCGTGCGGATGGCGGGTGCATTTGCACATCGGCTTGGGACCGACCTGCGCCTTGAAATCGTCGCCCAGGGTCAGTTTCAGCACCTGCTCGACCAGCGGCGTACACGAGCCGCACGAGGCCGAGGCCTTGGTCACCGCCTTGACGTCGTCCAGCGTCGTCAGGCCCTGGCCGGTGATCGCCGAGACGATCGCACCCTTGCAGACACCGTTGCAGCCGCAGATTTCCTGCGTGTCGGGCATGGCCGCAACGGCGGCGTTAGGGTCCAGGCCGGACAGCCCCTCCGTGATGGCCTGGCCGAAGATCAGGGTGTCGCGGATGTCGGCGACGGCGGTCCCCGCCCGCATCAGGTCGAAGTACCAGCCGCCGTCGGCGGCGTCGCCGAACAGCACCGCGCCGGCGACCTTGCCGTCCTCGATGACCACGCGCTTGTAGACGCCCCGACCGGCGTCGCGGAACACGATGTCCTCGCAGCCCTCGCCGCCGGCGAACTTGCCGGCCGAGAACACGTCGACGCCCGAGACCTTCAGGCGCGTGGACAGGACAGAGCCCTCATAGGCGCCTTCGCCGTCGGTCATCGACTGGGCCAGCGCGCGGCACATGTCCCAGATGGGCGCGACCAGGCCATAGCAGGCGCCTCGATGCTCGGCGCATTCGCCCACCGCGAACACCGCCGGATCGGAGGTGCGCATAGCGTCGTCGACGACCACGCCGCGATTGACCGCCAAGCCGGCCTCGCGCGCCAGAGAGGCGTTCGGACGGATACCGACGGCCATGACCAGCAGGTCGCAGGGCAAGACCCGGCCGTCCTTGAGCTTCAGACCCGTGACCTGGCCGTTCTCGCCGACCACCTCGTCGGAATGGGCGCCCAGCACCGTCTCGACGCCCCGGTCCAGCAGGGCCTCGCGCAGCAGGAAGCCGGCGCTCTCGTCCAGCTGACGCTCCATCAGCACGTCCATCAGGTGGACGACCGTGGCGGCCATGCCGCGCCTGGCCAGGCCGTAGGCGGCCTCCAGCCCCAGCAGGCCGCCGCCGATCACCACGGCGCGGGCGCCGGGCTTGGCCGACGCCGCGACCATGGCCTCGACATCGTCCAGGTCGCGGAAGGTCACCACGCCCTTCAGGTCGATTCCCGGCAGCGGCAGGCGGAAGGGATCGGAGCCCGTGGCCAGGATCAGCTTGTCATAGGCAAGCGAAAGCCCCCCTTCGGCCCGCACCGTCCTGCCTTCGATATCGACCTCGACGACCGCGCGGCCAGCATGCAGAGCGATGCCGTTGTCGCGGTACCAGGCCTCGTCATTGATGACGATGTCCTCGAAGGTCTTCTCGCCCGCCAGCACCGGCGAGAGCATGATGCGGTTGTAGTTGACGCGGGGTTCGGTCCCGAAGATCGCGATCTCGTAGCGGCCAGGATCGCGCTTGAGGATCTCCTCGACCGCCCGGCAACCGGCCATGCCGTTGCCGATGACGACCAGTTTTTCCTTGGTCATGCCGGTTTTCCCTTGGTCATGCCATTTTCCCTTGGTCATGATTGTGCTCTTCGACTGAAAGGAAGGGGGCGGGCGCGGCGGCTAGACGCGGACGGGCGCGGCGTCGCCGTTCAGCGTCGGCCAGACCGCGCGCCAGCGGGCCTTCAGGCCGTGCAGGGCGACCAGGGCGACCAGCGCCAGAAGCGAAAAGCCGAGGAAGCCGATCTGGTAGGCGCCGGTCAGCTTCTTGGCCATGCCCAGGGTCGAGGCCAGGTAGAAGCCGCCGATGCCGCCGGTCATGCCGATCAGCCCGGTCATCACCCCGATCTCCTTGCGGAAGCGCTGGGGCGCCAGCTGAAACACCGCGCCATTGCCGGCGCCCAAGGCCAGCATCGAGAACATCAGCACCGCCAGGGCCAGCCATGCCGAGGGCGCGTGGAAGCTGGCGGCGGCCAAGCCCAGGGCGGCCAGGGCGAAGACCACCGTCAGGGTCCGCACGCCGCCGAAGCGGTCGGCCAGGGCTCCGCCGACTGGACGGATGAACGAGCCGGCGAACACGCAGGCGGCGGTGAAGAAGCCGGCGATCACCGGATCCAGGCCATATTCCGAATTGAAGTAGATGGTCAGGGACGAGGCCAGGCCGACAAAGCCGCCGAAGGTGACGCCGTACAGCAGCATCAGCCACCAAGCGTCCGGCGTCTTCAGAACGTCCATATACTCGGCCAGCTTCTTGGGCGCGGGCTGCTCGGGAGCGTCCTTGGCCAGCAGCATGTAGACGACGAAGGCCACGGCCAGCGGCAGGGCGGCCAGGCCGATGACGTTCTGCCAGCCGAAATGCTTGGCCAGGATCGGCGCGAACAGGGCCGCCAGGGCGGTGCCCGAGTTGCCGGCCCCAGCGATGCCCAGGGCCAGACCCTGATGCTCCTGCGGATACCATCGCGAAGCCAGCGGCAGGGCGACCGCGAACGAAGCGCCCGCCACGCCCAGCACCAGACCCAGGGCCAGCACCTGATGATAGCAGTGGACGCCCAGCGACCAGGCCATGGCCAAGCCGGTCAGCACGATCAGCTGGCTGATCATCCCGGTGCGCTTGGGGCCGATGCGGTCGACCAGCACGCCGCTGACAAGGCGCAGTACAGCCCCGGCCAGGACGGGGATGGCGACCATCAGGCCCTTCTGCGCGGGGTCGAGATGGAAGTCCTTGGCGATGGCCACGCCCAGCGGACCCAGGATCACCCAGACCATGAAGCTGAGGTCGAAATACAGGAACGCGGCGAACAGGGTCGGCGCGTGGCCAGCCTTGAGAAAGTCTCGGGAGAGCATGATCTGCCTCGGATGTGCGTGTCTGCGAGAGCGAGGCGTGAACGCCTCGGGCGAATGACCGCATCCGAGCGGTCGTCTCTGGCAGCCACGAACGCCGTTGTCCGAAGGCCTGAGCGAGTGAAGGGTCGGATGGCCGGCGTAGTCACCCGCCGCGTCGCGCCCCGGCGTCAGCACGCGCCCACTTGTATGATTGCGCGGCAAAAAGGCGGTCGCCTTGCGCGAACCTTGGGCGGAAGGGCGTCGGTCAGGCCGTCGGAGACGTCGGCGCCGCGCCGTCGAACAGGGCCGAGGGCGCCGGCGCGGCGTCGGCGAACACCAGGGTCGGGTCCAGCACCGGCCCCAGAGACAAGGCCGCCGCGCGGAACAGGTCAGGGCGGTAGACCCGGTCGGCGACAGCCTCCGCGTCGAGGTCCCGCGCGACCTGACCCCAGCGGGCCATCTGCGACAGGAACCACAGGGCGTGGTCGCGGCGCGGCAGGCCAGCGGCGCCGCGGTGGAAGACGATCTCGCCCTCCAGCGCCCGCGCGATCGCGGCGGGATCGACCCCGACATGTTCGGGTCGCGCCAACAGGGCGACGAGTTCGTCGCGATTGGCCGGGTCGTCGGCCCAGGCGGCGGCGCGGATCAGGGCGCGCAGCGCGGCCCGGAGCTCGTCGGCGTGGCCCGCGGCCCAGTCAGCGGTGACGCCGAACACCTTGTCGGGTCCGCCGGGCCAGAACTGCGAGGCCTTCATCAGAATCTCGCCCACGCCCCGCGCCGCGGCGACGGCGTTCCAGGGTGCCCCGACGCAGAAGCCATCGATCGCCCCGGACGCCAGTTGCTCGACCATGCGCGGCGGCGGGGTGACCACAAGTCGTACATCGCGATCGGGATCGACGCCCGCCTGGGCGAGCCAGTAGCGCAGGGCGTAGTTGTGCATCGAGTAGGGGAAGACAACGGCGAAGGTCAGCAGCCGCGCGCCCGTCCGCCGACGCTGGTCGATCAGCGCCTTCAGCGGCGCGGCGGTGACCGGCCGCGCGGCCAGGGCGACGGGATCGATCTCTTCCAGCGCCTGGGCCAGGGCGGTCGAGACGGTGATGGCGCTGCCATTGGCGTTGAGGGCCATCGGGGCGATCATCGGCTTGGCGATGTCGGGCGAGACGCCCGCCGCCAGGGTCATCGGCGCCAGCATATGGGCGCCATCCAGGGCTCCAACCGCCACCTTGTCGCGGATCGTCGCCCAGGCGGCTTCGCGGGTGAGCTCGACCCGCAGCCCCTCCTCGGCGAACAGGCCAAGCGTCCGGGCCACGATCAGCGGCGCGCAGTCGGTCAGGGGAATGAACCCCAGGCGCAGATCGGCCAGCCCGCTCACGACGCGTCGCCCTTCAGGATATTGGCGAAGGCCAGCAGGTCGGCGGCCACCGATCCGATCGGTCGCCCCTTGTCCATCGCCAGCTTGCGCAGCAGGCGATACGCGCCGTCCTCGTCCAGGCCGCGCTCCTTCATCAGAAGGCCCTTGGCCTTCTCGACGGTCCTGCGCGACTCCAGGTCCGCCTTGGCCTTGGCCAGGTCGCCCCGCAGCTGCTGGGTCAGGGCGAAGCGGCTCATGGCGACATCGAGGATGGGACGCACCCGGGACGGCGCGAGGCCGTCAACGACATAGGCCGCCACGCCGGCCCGCACCGCCTGTTCGGCCAGGCCCGGCTCTGAGCGGTCGACGAACATCACCACCGGACGGGGATTGGTCTGTGACGCCTCGCGCAGGCTTTCGAGGGTGTCGCGATCCGGGCTATCCGATGCGATCACAACGACGTCTGGCGCAAAAGCCTGCACTTCGCGCTCGTCGAAGGCCGCGGCCTGCTTGACCTCCAGGGGATCCACACCCTGTAAACCCTCGGCGACAAGAGCGGCTCGGGCAGGGTCGGGATCAATGACAAGCACGCGCATGCCACCTGCCTAGGACCCTAAACGCTCGCGCAGGAACCGGCCTTGACGCCCCAGGCCGCACAACGCCCCTGGCGCCTACATTTTGAACAGGCATGGATCGATCGTGGGCGCCGTCCTCATTGCGCTCGGCGGCGCTTTCATCAGCAACGCAATCTCGCACTTCGCGCCGGCGGCCGATCCGCCAGGACTTAGCACCGGTCGACCGAACGCCGCCGTCGTTGCCCAGCAGCCCCCCCCCCAACAGCCACCAGAACGGTTCTCCGTAACAGTCTGGCTTCTCGCGAGCGCGGCTTACGGCGTGAACAGGCCGCCCAGTTCTACCGGTCGAACTTGGTCGACAGGATTATCGAGGAGGTCGTGCGCTCGACGCCCGGCAGATGGCCGATGCTATCGATCACCTCGTCCATCCGCGCGACGCTGGTGGTGGCCGCCACGGCGATCATGTCGAAGTCGCCGCTGACCGAATGCAGGACCCGCACCTCGGGAATGGCCCGCAGCGCCGCTTCCACGGCGCGGCTCTCCTTGGGCGCGACCTTGATCATGACCTGGGCGCGCACGGCGCCATGCTCGTGGTCGGGCGCCAGGCGAACGGCATAGCCGACGATGACCCCCTCGCGCTCCAGGCGCTCGATCCGGCTCTGGACCGTCGTGCGGGACCGCCCCACCCGGCGGGCGAGGTCGGCGGTGGCGGCCCGGCCGTTCTCGCGCAGCGCGGCGAGCAGTTTCTGGTCGATGGCGTCGATCGTCACTTCGCCCATATCCCCCTGCATTTCGCCGATATTTTCGCGGCATTTCGACGATAGCGCCACTATGAATCGCTTATGCGCCTCGCATCATGTGTCCGCGTCTGTCGCGGGGAGAATGGGACACATGAAAGAGGTCGTGGTTGTTGGAGGCGGCAAGATCGGGTCGATGATCGCCGAAATGCTGGCCGGGTGCGGCGACTACGCGGTGACCGTGGCCGACGCCTCGGCCCAGGCGTTGGAGCGCCTGGAAACCACCGCCGCGGTGAACAAGATCAGGGTCGACATCACCGACGAGGCGGCCCTTGACCGTCTGCTGGCCGGCAAGTTCGCGGTGCTGAGCGCCGCCCCCTTCAGCCTGACCGTCACCATCGCCCGCGCGGCGAAGGCGGCCGGCGCCCACTATCTGGATCTCACCGAGGACGTGGCCAGCACGCGCGCGGTCAAGGCCTTGGCCAAGGACGCCCGCAGCGCCTTCGCGCCGCAGTGCGGCCTGGCGCCGGGCTTCATCACCATCGCCGCTTACGATCTGGCCCGGCGGTTCGACGAACTACACGACGTGCGGATGGGCGTGGGCGCCCTGCCGAAGTTTCCCTCCAACGCCCTCAACTACAATCTGACCTGGTCGACGGACGGTCTGATCAACGAGTATTGCGAGCCGTGCGAGGCCATCGTCGGCGGCGTGCGTCGCGAGACCCAGCCGCTGGAGGACCTCGAGGAGTTCGCCCTGGACGGCGTGCTGTACGAAGCCTTCAACACCTCGGGCGGGCTGGGCGGCCTTTGCGAGACCCTGGACGGCAAGGTGCGCAACCTGTCGTACCGCACGATACGCTATCCGGGCCACGCGGCCCTGATGAAGGCGCTGCTGCACGACCTGCGCCTGCGCGAGCGGCGCGACGTGCTCAAGGACATCCTGGAGAACGCCCTGCCCGCGACCCTGCAGGACGTGGTCATCGTGTTCGCCAGCGTCAGCGGCCTGCGCGGCGGCCGGCTGATGCAGGAGACCTACGCCCAGAAGATCTACGGCGCCCAGATCGGCGGCCGTCCCCGCAGCGCCATCCAGATCACCACGGCGGCGGGCATCTGCGCGGTGCTGGACCTGCTGGCCGAAGGCAAGCTGCCGTCCGCCGGGTTCGTGCGCCAGGAGGACGTGGCCCTGGCCGACTTCCTGGCCAATCGCTTCGGGCGACGCTACGCCCCGAGCCAGGCCGAAGACCTCGCCGCCTGACGTGCTGAGCTCTCGCCATCTGGCCGCGCTCGAAGCCCTCGTCGGTCCCTCCGGCCTGGCGTCGGATCCCGCCGCCTACGAGACGCCGGCCCGTTACGCCAAGGGCCTGGCGGCGGCGGTCGTGCGGCCAGCCACCACCGCCGAGGTCTCGGCCGTCATCAGCTACTGCGTGCGCGAGGGCCTGGCCTTCGTGCCGCAAGGCGCCAATACCGGCTTGGCCGAGGGATCGACGCCGGACGCCAGCGGCCAACATCTGGTCGTGTCGCTCGATCGCCTGACCACCACGCTCGCAATCGACGCCGCCGATCGCACGGCCACGGTGAGCGCCGGCGTGCGTCTGTCGACCCTCAACGCGGCCCTGGAGCCGTACGGGCTGTTCCTGCCCATCGACCTGGGCGCGGATCCCAGCCTGGGCGGCATGGCGGCCACCAACACCGGCGGCGCGCGGTTCCTGCGCTATGGCGACATGCGCCGCCACGTGCTGGGTCTGGAAGTCGTGCTGCCCGACGCGGCGGGCACGGTGCTGACGCTGTCTCACGGCCTGCGCAAGGACAACGCCGCGATCGCGCTGCGCCAGCTGTTCGTCGGCGGCTGCGGGGCGTTCGGGGTGATCACCAAGATCACGGTCGAGGTCCACCACCGCCCGCGCCAGACGGCCGCGGCCCTGCTGATTCCGCGCGATATGGACGCGGTGCTGCCGCTGCTGTGCGCCTTCGAGGCCGAGGCCGGGACGATGCTGACCGCGTTCGAGGGCATGTCCCAGGCGGCGATGGAACGGGCTATCGCCCACGTTCCGTCTCTCGCCAACCCGTTCGTTGGCGGGATCCCCGACTACGCGGTGCTGGTCGAGCTGACCCGCTCGTGGTCGCCCCGCGACGGCGAGCCCAGCCTGGACGAGACGCTCCAGCAGATCGCCGTTCCGTTGCTGGAACGCGACGACGCCCCGCTGGCCGACGCCCTGTTCGGCCCGACGACCAAGATGTGGGCTCTGCGCCATTCCCTTTCGGAAGGCCTGCGGGCCAGCGGCGCGGTGATCGGCTTCGATCTCAGCTTCCGCCGCCCCGACCTGGCGCGTTTCCGGGCCGAGGCCACGGCGATGCTGGCCGCCGACTTTCCCGACTACGCGCTGTGCGACTTCGGCCACGTGGCCGACGGCGGGATCCACTTCAACCTGGTGGGACCAGCCGATCCGATCCGCCGCGCGGCCCTGCGCGAGGAGGTGCTGACCCTGGCCGTCGACGGCTTTTCCGCCAGCTTCAGCGGCGAGCATGGCCTGGGCCGCGCCGTGCAGGACGCCTACGACCGCTTCACGCCGCGCGCCATACAGGACTACGCTGCCGCAGTAGCGGCCGTGTTCGGGCGGGGATCGGCCAGCATCCGACTGGCGCCCGCCCCCTTCCGCCCTCTCTCTTGCCAGGACTCCCGATGACCACCCTGCCCTCCGCTATCGCCGACGCGCGCGCCCTGCTGACGCGCCTGGGCGTCGATCCCGTCGTTCTCGACGGGGGCGCCCTGGCCGCCCGTTCGCCGGTCACCGGCGAGGTCCTGGCCCGCTTGCGCGAGCACACCCCCGACGAAGCCGCCCTGGCGATCGAGAGGGCCCACCAGGCCTATCTCGCCTGGCGCAAGATCCCCGGCCCGCGTCGGGGCGAGCTGGTCCGCCTGCTGGGCGAGGAACTGCGCGCCGCCAAGGCCGACCTGGCCGCCCTGGTCACCCTGGAGGCCGGTAAGGTCACCTCCGAGGGCCTGGGCGAGGTGCAGGAGATGATCGACATCTGCGACTACGCCACGGGCCTGTCGCGTCAGCTGTTCGGCCTGACCCTCGCCACCGAGCGCCCGTCGCACCGGATGATGGAGACCTGGCACCCGCTGGGCGTGGTCGGCGTCATCAGCGCCTTCAACTTCCCGGTCGCGGTCTGGTCGTGGAACGCGGCCCTGGCCTTCGTCTGCGGCGACGCCGTGGTCTGGAAGCCTTCGGAAAAGACCCCGCTGACGGCCCTGGCCGTCCAGGCCCTGTTCGAGAAGGCCCGCGCCAAGTTCGGCTCGGACGCCCCTGACGGCCTGTCCACGCTGCTGATCGGCGACCGCGCGGTGGGCGAGGCCCTGATCGACCATCCCAAGATCCCGCTGGTCTCGGCCACCGGCTCGACGGCCATGGGCCGACAGGTGGCCCCGCGCCTGGCCGCCCGTTTCGCCCGCGCCCTGCTGGAGCTGGGCGGCAACAACGCCGCCATCGTCGCGCCGTCGGCCGACCTGGACCTGACCCTGCGGGGCGTGGCCTTCGCCGCCATGGGCACGGCGGGCCAGCGCTGCACCACGCTGCGTCGCCTGTTCGTGCATGACAGCGTCTATGACGCCTTCGTCCCCCGCCTGAAGGCCGCCTATCCCACCGTTCCCGTCGGCGATCCGCGGGCGAGCGGCGTGCTGGTCGGCCCCCTGGTCGACAAGGCCGCTTTCGACGCCATGCGGGACGCCCTGGAGCAGGCTCGCGCGGCCGGCGGCAAGATCACCGGCGGGGCCCGCGTCGACATCGCCGGGCCGGACGCCTACTACGTCGCCCCCGCCCTGGTCGAGATCGACCACCAGGCCGACATCGTCCGGCATGAGACCTTCGCGCCGATCCTCTACGTCATGCGCTACGCCGACCTGGCCGACGCCATCGCTTCCCAGAACGACGTGGCCCAGGGCCTGTCATCGTCGATCTTCACCCTGAATGTCCGCGAAGCCGAGCTGTTCGTGTCGACCGAAGGCAGCGACTGCGGCATCGCGAACGTCAATATCGGCCCCTCCGGCGCCGAGATCGGCGGCGCGTTCGGCGGCGAGAAGGAGACCGGCGGCGGGCGCGAGGCCGGCTCCGACAGTTGGAAGGCCTACATGCGCCGCGCCACCAACACCATCAACTACGGAACCACCCTGCCGCTGGCGCAGGGCGTGACCTTCGACGTCTGAGGCCCTCGAACCATGTCGCACCTTTCCTCCCTCGTCGCCTCGGCCCTGGGCCAGAAATCGGCCGCCGCGATCCTGGACGTCCTGGAGATCGCCCCCGCCCTGGCCGGAGAGACCGACGGACCGGTCTCGCGCGCGGTCTTCGCCATGGCCCTGAACGCGGTGCTGTTTCACGACGTCATGAACCGCGTGCCCCTGGGCGCGGCCTATGTGACCGAGCGCCGGGCCGAGGGACATCGGATCCTGTTCGACCACGGCGCCCTGCGCACGATCGACTTCGGAGACGGCCCGACCGGGGCCCTGCCGGCCGGTCACCAGGCCTTCGCTCGGATCCTCGAGCCGCTAGGCTATGGGGTGGCCGACCTATACCCGCTGGACCGTCTGAAGATGACCGGCCGGGCCTACGCCCACCGCGACCTGCCCGAGGCGATCCCGCAGTTCTTCGTCAGCGAACTGCATGTCCAGCGCTTCTCGCCCGCCTTCCAGGTTATCGCCCACGCGGTGTTCGACTCCTCGGCCGACGCTCTGGGCAAGGCGGCCAGGACCGCCCTGGAGACCTTCGCCACCGAGGGCGTCTGTGACCTGGATCAGGCGCGCGCCGCCCTGCCGGAGGTGATCGCTGCCTTCGCCCGCACCCACGGCCCGCTGCGCCTGGAGCACTACGAGGCGCTGAAGGCGGAATCGGCCGAGGCCGCCTGGATCGCCACCGAGGGCCAGGCCTTCAACCACGCCACCGACCGCGTTCCCGACGTCGACGCCGTGTCCGACGCCCAGAAGGCTTTGGGTCGTCCGATCAAGGACGCCGTCGAGATCTCGGGCTCGGGCCGCGTGCGCCAGACCGCCTTCAAGGCCCAGCCGGTCACGCGCACGTTCGTCACCGACGCCGGCGAGGAAGCCCGGACCGTCCCCGGCTCTTTCCACGAGTTCATCAGCCGCGACCGCTTCGTCGACAAGGATGGCGTCGAACGGCTGGACCTGAGGTTCGACAGCGGCAACGCTCAGGGCATTTTCAAGATGACGGAGGCGGCCTAGCCGCCCGGTCGCCAGCCGGCCCGGCGCACCACCTGCCCAGGTCGCGCCGAGGTCGGGACGCCCTTGTCGAGCACGACGACGCCGTTGACCCAGACCGTGCGGACGCCGGTCGCCACGGCGTTGGGGTGGTCCAGATCCGAATGGTCCGTGATCCGCGCGGGATCGAACAGCACCAGGTCGGCCTGAAGACCCGGCGCGATCGTCCCTCGGTCGGCCAGGCCGAGCTGGGCGGCGGTCTGAGCCGACATCTTGTGCACGGCCTGCTCCAGGGTCAGCAGATGCTTCTCCCGGACATAGACGCGCAGGATCTTGGCGAAGGCCCCGAAGCCCCGGGGATGCAGGCCGTGCGTCATGCCATCGGAGCAGATCACCGAGTGCTTCCAGGCGATGAAGGCGGCGATGTCGGGCTCGGCCATGGCCGAGCCGATCACGGCGTCCACGCGCTCGACCTCCGGATGGGCGGCGCGATAGGCCTCCGACTGGCGCGTCAGCGCCAGATAGGTCTCGATGGGATCCGCGTGGCGCTCAGCCGCGATCTGGGCGATCGACTTGCCGACAAGGGAGGGATCCGGCGCGAACACGGCGATCCGCAGGCCCTCGGGCGTGGTCAGCTTGGTCAGGGCGAACCGCGCGGCGGTCCGGTCCTCGAAGTTCCGCTCCGGCAGCAGCACCGACAGATTGCTCTGCCAGTAGCCGTAGGGATAGACGTCGGCGGTGATGTTCACGCCCTGGGCGCGGGCAGCGTCAAGCTTGGCGAGAATCGCGGGCGCGTCGCCCCAGCGGTCGACCAGGCCGATCTTCAGGTGCGAGATCTGAACGGGCAGCTTGGCCTCGCGGCCGATGGCGATGATCTCGTCGATCGCCGCGTCCAGCTTCACGTCCTCGCTGCGCATATGGCTGATATAGCGTCCGCCGCCGGCCGCCGCCGTCTTGGCCAGGGCCACCACCTCTTCCGGCGTTCCGTAGATGCCGGGATCGTATTCCAGTCCGGTGGACAGCCCCAGCGAGCCCGCGCGCAGGTCCTCGGCGAGGTCGTCCCGCATCCGCGCGATCTCGGCCGGCGTCGCCGGACGCTTGTAGTCCTGGCCCATGGCGCGGGCGCGCAGGCTGCCGTGCCCGGTGTAGGAGGCGACATTGACGGCCAGGGGCGAGCGCGCCATCTGCTGCAAATAGGCCTTCAGCGGCAGGGCGGACTCACCGTCCTGCCCGACCACGATGGTGGTGACGCCCTGGGCGGTCAGCATCGCCATGTCCGGCGTCTTGTCCGCCAGCCGATCGTGATGGCTGTGGGCGTCGATGAAGCCGGGCGCCAGGGTCAGGCCTTTGGCGTCGACGACAGCCTCTCCCGGCGCGGGCTTGAGTTGGCCGATGGCGACGATCCGGTCCTTGTCGATCCGGACGCTGGCGTCGCGAGCCGGCTTTCCGGACCCATCGATCACCTTGGCGTGGACGATCAGCGTCGAGGCCAGGGCGCTCGACGCCAGCAGACACGCCAGACCCAGGGCCGAACCGAACAGGTGAAATCTCATGCGCCCATGCTCTGTTGCCTGCGCGAGTCTAGCGTGCGCCGGCGAAGGTTTCCGTCGTTTCCGCCACCCGGGACGCGAGGAGCTCTCCCGCGCCCCGGCGCTGGCGCTTACCTTTACCGCCGCCGTTGCGCTAAGCCTGGAACGACGATCATCAAGGACGGCTCATGAACGATCAGCGCAAGGACCTGGACCGGATCGACATCAAGATCCTGGCGCTGCTGCAACGCCAGGGGCGAGTCACCAAGGCCGCGATGGGCGAGCTGGTCGGGCTGTCGGCGTCGCGCTGCTGGGAGCGCATGAAAAGGCTGGAGAAGTCCAAGATCATCCGCGGCTATCACGCCGAGGTCGATCTGGGCCGCCTGGCCAAGCTCTCGACCTTCGTCGTGCAGATCAAGCTGACCGACTATTCGTACGCCAAGGCCAAGGTCTTCGAGGCCGGGATCGCCGGCCTGCCCAATGTCATCGGCTGCCAGGCCGTGCTGGGCGGAGTCGACTACCTGATCACGGTGGCCGCCTTCGGCATCGAGCACTATCAGACCATCATGGAGCACATGCTCGACACCCTGAACGTCTCGTTCGACTACGTGACCCTGCCGGTCACCAAGAAGCTGAAGGGCGAAGCCAGCCTTGACCTGACGGCGCTGCTGGCGACGGCCGAGGATCTCGAGACCTAGCCCCAGAGGTCCGGCCCGTTCGGGCGCAGCCAGCCATCCCGGTAGCCGAAGCCGCCGTCGACGTCGCGGACCAGTTGCATCGGGCAATCGAGATCTACGATCTCGCAGCCCTGGGCCAGCAGCAGCGCCGGGGCGATACCTAGCGACGTGCCCTCCATGCAGCCGACCATGAGCCGCAGGCCGCGTTCGCGCGCCGCTGTCGCGACGGCCAGCGCCTCGGTCAGCCCGCCCGCCTTGTCCAGCTTGATATTGCAGAACGCGTAGCGGCCCACGATGCGGTCGAGGTCGGCTCGATCGTCGAACGACTCGTCGGCGCACAGGGGCACGGCGCCGCGATAGTCGAGAAGCTCGTCGTCACGTCCGACCGGGAGCGGCTGTTCCAGCAGTTCCACGCCCAGGCGCGTCATGCGCGGCGCGCGATCGTTGAGCTGCGCCAGCGTCCAGCCTTGATTGGCGTCGGCGATCAGGCGAGCCCGCGGCGCGGCGGCGCGGATCGCCTCCAGCCGCGCCATGTCGTCGGCGTCGCCCAGCTTGACCTTCAGCGCCGGGTAGCGCTCGGCCCAGCGCGCGGCCTTGGCCCCCATGGCCGCGGGCGAGTCCATGCCCAGCGTGACGAAGGTCTCGATGGCGCGCGGCGGCGCCAGGCCCGCGCGCGCGGCGGCCGACACGCCCGATTGCTTGGCCTCCAGATCCCACAGCGCGCAGTCGACCGCGTTGCGGGCGCCCCCGGGCGGCAGGCGCCGGGCCAGGACGTCACGGTCCAGGCGCTCGCCGGCTTCCAATCCTTCCGCCAGCTCCCGCAACTGGATCAGCATCCGGTCGGGCGTATCGCCGCGATAGTCGACTCCCGCCGCCTCGCCGCGCCCGATAACGCCGTCCGCCTCGATCTCGACCTCGACGACCAGCGCCTCGGTGTAGGTCTTCCGCGCGATGACAAAGGGCTCGATCAGCGCGTGAACCCGCGACCTCGCGGTCAGGCGCATCAGGCCGCGCCCCGGCGAACCGATCCCGCCAGGAGCGCGTCGACGATCAACGCCACGCCGGTCCGCACCGGGTCGCAGCAGGGAACGCCCAACTCTGCGGCCGCTTCGCTCAGATACGCCGCGGCGGCCTCGGGCGACAGGCGCGAGGTATTGATGCAGACGCCCGCGACGCGGACGGCCGGATTGGTCAGCCGGGCGAGCCGCAGGTTCAACTCGATCGCCTCGGCGAGGCTGGGCGTGGGGAAGGCCTCCAGACCGTCGATCGCCGTGCGCGTGGCGTCATGGCAGACCACCAGGGCGTCCGGCTGGCTGCCATGGAGCAGCCCCAGAGAGACCCCCGCATAGGCCGGGTGGAACAGCGATCCCTGCCCCTCGACGATATCCCAATGATCCTCGCTCGCCGCCGGGCTGAGGACCTCGGCCGCGCCGGCCACGAAGTCCGAGACGATGGCGTCGATCGGCGCGCCGGATCCGGCGATGAAGATGCCGGTCTGGCCCGTGGCGCGGAAATCGGCGCTCACGCCGCGCGCCTTCAGTTCCTTGGCGATGGCCAGGGCCGCGTACATCTTGCCCACGGCGCAGTCCGTGCCGACCGTGAGCAAGCGCTGGCCGCCGCGTTTGACGCCTTCGCCGACCACATTGAAGCGTGGATCGGGCTCGCGCGCTTCCAGCAGGCGCCGCCCCAGCCGCTCGGCCGCCTCCCGAACGCGCGGCAGGCTGGCCAGGCGGGTATGAAGCCCTGAGATCAGGTCCAATCCGGCCTCCAGCGCCTCGATCAGCACGGCTTCCCAGTGCGGGGGAATATAGCCGCCGGCATTGGCCACGCCGATCAGCAACGAGCGCGCGCCGGCCGCCTTGGCCGCGCCGGGGGTCATGTCGGGCAGGCCGAGGTCCACCTCGCAGCCTTCCAGCCGAAGCTGGGCGACGCAGGCGTCCGGCCGCCAGTAGGCGACGCCCAGGGCGGTCTTGGCGCTGACGCGATCGACGTCGGCGAGGAACATCAGGCACGGATAGGGAAAGTCCACGGCAGGCTCTCGTTTTGGCGCGTTGTGAGGTGACACAGGCGCATGAAGGGCGGCGCGACGGCCGGTTAGGCGGCGAACGATCGGGCGTTGGATGACCGGAGCGTCGGCAGAAGACGCGAAGCCATGGCCGCGCGAACGCCGCTCAGCCCGCTGATCCTGTCGATCAGGTCGTCCAGCGCCTCGGCATGCGCGGCCTCGACGATCGCGACGAGGTCGTACTCACCAGTGATCTGGTGCAGGGCGGTCAGTCCGGCGACCTCCGCCAAGAGCCGCTCCACCGCGTCCATGTCGCGCCGCGCCAGCCGCAGCATGACGTGCGCGCGATGGGCGGCGGCGTCTCCGGCGTCGGCGGCCGCGCCCAGGAAGCCTGGTCCGGTATGGATCTGCTCGAGGCTCAAGGTCTCTCTCCACTGAGGCTTGGTGGAGAGGTTATGCTGGCGAGCACCCCGGAAACGGCCGACTTGCCGGGGTTCGGCGAGAGAAATCTTCGCCGATACGCGTCAGCGCAGGACCTTCGTCGCCAGCAGGATCGACGAGGTCGTGCGCTCAATGCCCTCGATTTCCCCGATGCGGTCGATCAGCGCGTTCAGTTCGCCCACGGTCTCGGCCTCGACCACAGCGATCAGATCGTATTCGCCGCTGATCGCATGCAGCGCCGAAAGCTCCGGTATGGCGGCCAGGGCCTCCTCGATGGCCTTGGCGTGCTTGAGCAGGGCCTTGATCATCACCTGAGCGCGGATCAGGCGCCGGTCGTAGGGATCGCCGAGCCGCACCGTGTAGCCGCCGATGATCCCCTCCTCCTCCAAGCGGCTGAGGCGGGCGTAGACGTTGGCGCGCGACAGGCCCAGGTCACTGGCCAGCTTGGTCACCGGCTGGCGCGAATCCGCCCGCAGCATGGCCAGAAGGCGCCGGTCGACGTCGCTCAGGCCCTTGTCATCCGATTTGGTCACGCCCGTCCCCCTGTTGGCGATCGCGTCAGCGCGGCGAAGGCTCGTCGGCGTAGATCGCCGTGCGCGGCGTCGGCGCCGCCGCGGAGATCGCCCCACGATACATGCCCAGATCGTTCATGCCGAACGCCGCCCGGCCCTGGCCGTCAATGGCGATCAGCCCGCCGTCGCCGCCGATCTTGGTGATCGAGGCCATGGTTCCGTCCGCGGCCTGCTGGACGGTTTCACCCTTCCAGGCCAGCCGGTCGCAGACCTGGCGCGCGGCGCTTTCCCGAATGAAATATTCGCCCGAGCCCGTGGCCGACACCGCGCAGACCCCGTCACGCGCGTAGGTCCCCGCGCCGATGATCGGGCTGTCGCCGATCCGACCCCAACGCTTGCCGGTCATGCCGCCGGTCGAGGTGGCGGCGGCGACGTGGCCGGCCTGGTCCAGGGCGACCGCGCCGACCGTGCCGAACAGGTGGGTGGGATCCAGCATGGCCTGGTGATCCTTGCGCCAGGCCAGCAGCTGCTTCCAGCGCTCCTCGGTATAGAAGTACTCGGGAGGCGCCTGCTCCAGGCCCTTCTCCTTGGAGAACTGATCCGCGCCCTCGCGGGCCAGCAGGACGTGCGGCGACTTCTCCATGACCGCGCGGGCCAGGCTGATGGGGTTGCGCGTGCGCGTCACGCCGGCGACCGCCCCGGCCTTCAAGGTGGCGCCGTCCATGATCGCCGCGTCCAGTTCATTGCGCCCTTCGGCGGTGAAGACCGCGCCCTTGCCGGCGTTGAACAGAGGATTGTCTTCCAGCACCCGCACGGTGGCCTCGACGGCGTCGAGGCTGGAGCCGCCCGCCTTCAGGATCTTGGCGCCCGCCTCGAGCGCGGCGTCCAGTCCGGCGCGGAAGGCCTTGTCCTTCTCGGGCGTCAGTTCTCCGCGCTCGAGCACGCCCGCGCCGCCGTGCACGGCCAGCGACCATTTGGGCGCGTTGTCGGCCGCCACGGCGGGAGCGGCCAGCGCCGACGTGGAGAGGGCGAGGCCGCAGAGGGCGAAAGAGGCGAAACGGCGAAGAGTCTGAAGCGTCATCTTGATCTCGGTCTGGCGGTCGGTCGGATCTTATCGATCACTGCGGACAAGCGTTCCCTTGTCGACGCGAGCGGTGATGGTGAAGTCCGGCTTGGTGACCTTGAATGTCTTGAAGTCGAGCGTGCTGTTGGGTCCCAGCCCGACAATCGGGAACGACGCGTAGGTCAGCGGCTGTCCGGCGATGATGGTGGCGGGTTTCCTCAGCGGACGCACCAGCCAAGCATGACCGGGGCCGTAGTAACGGCCGACCCCGTCTCCGTCGACCAGCATGGCGCCGGCCTCGTCCACGCCCAGACCGGTGATCGTCGTGTCGTTCTCTTCCTGGATCAGCCGCCCGACGAAAGTGACCAGACGCCCCTGGCGATCGCGCTTGTCGAAGTGGGTGTCGGTGACGACCTTGGAGAGATACGGCAGGTGCAGGAAGTCGCGCACCAGCGTGACGCTGGCCCCGGTCGGGTTCTTCAGCGCGTCCGGCGAGGTCAGGCTGATCGAGTCCAGGCAGCCATAGACATAGCCGCCCAACACCGCCAGCCCCGCGCTGGTGCCGCCGATCGGCTTGCCGGCCTTGACGTGGGCGTCCAGCGCCTTGTTCAGCGCCGTGCCCTTCCAGGCGCGCACATAGTTGCTCTGATCGCCGCCGCCGAAGAAGATGCCGTCGGCGCGCGCGATAATGGCCAGCAGCTTGGGATCTTCGCCAGCGTCTTCGTCGCGGATCACCAGGGTCTCGACCGAGACCACGCCGCCGACGTCGTTATAGATCTCGTCCTGCAACTCGCGGCCCCCGCGGGCGCGCAACACGACGATGTGGCCGCCGCCAGACTGCTTGACGAAGGTCCGGAAGGCGTCGACCGGCCAGTCGCCGCCGCCGAACAATCCCAACAGCGGCCCGGTCTTTCCCGGCGTGGGCGCGTTCACGTCGCCGATCATATAGTACTCGTAGCCCGGCCCGACGGCGTCAGGCCCCGCCGGCGTCGCCGCGTGCGCGACGCTCGCGCCCATGAGCAGCGCGGCCATGGCCATCGCGGACGCAAATCGAACCATCCGGCTTCCTCCGTTCAGACCGAGCCTAACCGCTCGGCGCGTTTTCTCGATCCGTCTTGGCGCGTTTCGGCGCCAGGATCGCCATAGCGCCCAGTATCGAGGCGCGATGACCAAATTGCTGCATGCTGCGAGCAATATGTCCATAAATTTTGACAATCTGTCATTTCCGGCTTTCAATCTGCGAAAGTCGCGATCCAAATGGATGCAATCTCGGAGCAACGCCGAGGTGCTGAGCACCCAGGACAGGACCGTCGGCGCAACAAAAAAGGGGGATATCCATGAAGACGCATCTTCTTCGCGCCAGCGCATTGGCTGGCGCGGCCGGCCTTCTGATCGTCGGCCAGGCGGCCGCGCAGACGACGTCGACCACCAGCGACGACGCCGTCGAGACGCTGGTGATCACCGGCTCGCGCATCCCTCGCGTCGCGACCGAAGGCCCCGCCCCCGTCACGGTCATTACCAGCGACAACATCAAGGCCGCGGGCTTCAACAGCGTCCCGGACGTCATGCGCGCCCTGACCCAGAACGGCGGCGAAACCCAGACCCAGCAATCGTCCAGCGGCATGGACTGGACGCCCGGCGCCCAGCAGGTCGACCTGCGCGGCCTGGGTCCCAACCATACGCTGGTGCTGGTCAACGGCCGCCGCATCGCCGATTTCCCGCTGCCCTACAACGGCAAGAGCGCCTTCACCGACACCTCGTCGATCCCGCTGGGCATGATCGACCGCATCGAGGTGCTGAGCGGCAGCGCCTCGGCCGTCTACGGCTCGGACGCCATCTCGGGCGTGGTGAACTTCAATCTGAAGAAGAAGGTCGACGGCACGACGGTCGATGTGACCTTCGGCGGATACGAGCACGGCGGCGGCGCCAGCCAGCGCGTCAACATCTCGAGCGGCTATTCCAAGGACAACTTCGACCTGGTGATCGGCGGCGAGTTCGTCAATCAGCGTCCGGTCTGGGCCTATGACCGCGACATTCAGGACAGCACCAAGGACAGCCCGACCAAGCGCACGGCGATCGCGCGGCGCGACTTCATGCGGATGGAGCCGACCGAGGAGGTCTACATCGATCCGGGCGCGAACACCTGCAAGGCGCTCTCGAAGCTCAATGACGGGTCGATCGAATATGTCAGCCGCCCCGGTTGGGGTCCCGACGGCGATCCCGGCTTCTACTGCGGCAGCTACAGCTCGATCGGCTACGGCACGATCGTCAGCGAGCGTAAGAGCGCCAACGTCGTCGCCTCGCTCAACTACGCCCCCCGCGACACCCTCTCGTTCTTCGCCGACATCTCGGCGGGCTACAGCCGCACCCGGCAGTTCCAGGACGTCCTGAGCTGGGAGTACCAGGACGCCAACGGCAGCGAGGACGGCATCTTCTACAACCAGTTCATCGGCGCGCTGGATCTCTGGCATCGCCAGTTCACGCCCGAGGAGATGGGCGGGCTGAACAAGGGCTTCATCAAGAACGTCTCCAAGACCTTCAGCATCACGCCGGGCGTGAAGGGCTCGCTGGGCGGCGGCTGGGACTACGAGGCCTTCTACAACTTCAGCCAGCACCGTTCCTCGATCAGCTGGCCCAAGGTGGTGACCTCCAAGGCCACCGCTCTTTTCCTGGGCTCCCAACTGGGCGTCGACGCGGACAGCGGCTATCCGATCTTCAACGCCGATCCGGCGCGCCTCTACAAGCCCCTGACCACGGCCGAGTTCGACTCGATCACCGCCCGCACGACCTACAAGCCGGTCGCCCGGCAGCAGGGCGTGTCCTTCCAGATCAACCAGGCGGAACTGTTCCACTTGCCCGCCGGCCCGGTCGGCTTCGCGGCGGTCGCCGAATACGGCCACCAGTCCTACAAGCTGGGTCTCGATCCGCTGGCCACGGTGAACTACTACTACAATCTGCGCGACGCTGATGGCTCGGGCTCGCGCGATCACTGGGGCGCCGGCTACGAGTTCCGCGCGCCGCTGCTGAGCAGCGTCGAACTGTCCACCGCCGGCCGCTATGACAGCTACAAGTACGGCGGCAATACGATCGACAAGTTCACCTACAACGGCGGCGTCGAATGGCGGCCGGTGAAGACCCTGCTGCTGCGCGCCGCCTACGGCACCGGCTTCCGCGCGCCGGACCTGCACTACGTGTTCGCCAAGGAAGGCATCAGCCACCCCTCGGGCACCGACTACTACCGCTGCCGCACCGAGGAGCCGGACGAGGACGTCGGCGACTGCAGCTACGCTGACGAAGGCCTGGTCAAGGTGCGCCTGGGCAACGCCAAGCTGAAGCCCGAGACGTCCAAATCGTTCAACTACGGCGCGGTCTGGTCGCCGGTCCGCAACTTCGACATCTCGGTGGACTACTTCCGCGTTCAGCTGGACAACGCCGTGCTGGACATGAGCCTGGACAGCGTCCTGCGCCAGGAAGCCGACTGCCGGATCGGCAAGACGTCCGCCGGAACCGCCGTCAGCCCCACCTCGCCGACCTGCGTCGACGCCCTGGCGCGCGTGAAGCGCAACCCGCTGACCGCCGCCATCAAGCCGGGCGCGATCAGCACCGTGACGATCAACCCCATCAACGTGGCCACCGAGCGGACCACCGGCGTCGACGTCGCCGTCCACTATCGCTTGCCGACCAGCGGCCTGGGGACGTTCAACTTCAGCCTCGCCCACACCTGGGTGCACAACCACACCAGCCGCCAGTACCCGGGCGATCCCATCGAGAACCAACTGGCCTTCGACAGCGGCTATGACATCCCGCGCACCAAGAGCAGCGCGACGATCAACTGGACGCTCGACGGCCTCAGCGTCGGCCTGCACGGCCAGCGCCTCGACCGGGTGCCCAACTACGCCGAGGACGGCTGGACCAAGGCGACCTACATGGTCAACGCCACCGTGCAGTACGAGATCAACGACCGCACCCGCCTGAGCCTGGCCGTCGACAACCTGCTGGACAAGGACCCGCCCCGCGACCCGACCTATTCGGGGTATCCGTACTACGACACCTCATGGTTCTCCTCGACGGGACGCAGCTACTACCTGCAGCTGACCCACAAGTTCGGCGGCGCCAGCGGCCTGTGACGCCAGGCCCGGAGCGGTCGCATCCGCGACCGCTCCGCCACTTCGCGCGAGGAAACCGCATGACGCCCAAGCTCGTATTGGCCGCGTGCCTGGCCCTGGCGGCCGTCCCGGCGCTGGCCGGTCCCAGGCCCGCTCCGCCCTCGCCGCCGATCCCCGCGGCGCGCGCGGTGGACTATCCGGGCGTCATCGACCTGAAGGTCGATGTCAGCGACACGACACGGAAGGTGTTCCGCGTCACCGAGACCCTTCCGGTGACACCAGGCCCCCTGGTGCTCTCCTTGCCCAAGTGGATCCCGGGAGAACATTCGCCCAGCGCCCAGATCGTGCTGATGAGCGGCTTTTCGATCACCGCCGATGACGGGCGGCGGCTGGCCTGGCGGCGCGACCCGGTCGAGATGACGGCCTTCCACATGGACGTCCCGCCCGGCGTCCAATCCCTGACCATCCGCCTGGAACAGCCCACGGCCCAGCCCGGCGGTCCGGTGCGGATCGCGGTGACGCCGAACCTGGTCCTGCTGAAGTGGACCGCCGTCGCGCTCTATCCCGCCGGTCACGAGGTCGGCCGTATTCGCGTCCGCCCCACCCTGACCGTCCCCGCCGGTTGGAGCCTCGCCACCGCTCTGGATGGCGCGGAGACAACCGGCGCGACCACGCGGTTCGCGATCACGAGCTTCGAAACCCTGATGGACTCGCCCGTCTATGCCGGGCGCCACAAGGCGGTCTTCGACCTCGATCCCGGATCGCCGCGCCCGGTCCGGCTCAACGTGTTCGCCGATGCGCCCAAGGATCTGAAGGCGACCCCGGCCCAGGTCGCGATCCATCGCCGCCTCGTCCAGCAGGCCGACAAGCTGTTCGGCGGCGCGCGCAATTTCGATCACTACGACTTTCTGCTCAGCCTGAACCCCACGGTCGGCTATCTGGGCGCCGAGCATCAGAGGTCCAGCGAGAACGGCTACAGCTCGGCGGGCTATTTCACGGCCTGGGACACGGCGTTCAGCGGCCGGGACATCCTGGCCCACGAGTATGTGCACGCCTGGAACGGCAAGCACCGCCGTCCGGCCGACCTCTGGACGCCGGACTATACGACGCCGATGCGCAACAGCCTGCTCTGGGTCTATGAAGGCCTGACCGAGTACTATGGCGACACGCTGGCCACGCGGTCGGGCCTCTATTCGCCCGAGCAGATGCGCCAGCGCCTGGCCCTGATCGCGGCCAACGCCCAGGCCACCCCAGGGCGCGGCTGGCGCGACCTGCGGGACACGACGAACGCCTACATCATGAACTCCGCGGGCGGCACGGGCTCCACCAGTTGGCTACGCGCGCTCGACTACTACGAGGAAGGCCAGCTGCTCTGGCTGGACGTCGACACCCTGATCCGCGAGCGCACCAACGGCGCCAAGTCGCTGGACGATTTCGCCCGCGCCTTCTTCGGCGTGGACGACGGCGACATGAACGTTTCGACCTATGACGTCGAGGATGTCGTCGACGCCTTGAACGCGGTGACGCCCTACGACTGGGCGGGCTTCCTCGACGCCCGCCTCGACGCCCACGATCGCGCGCCGCTCGACGGCCTGGCCCGTTCGGGTTGGCGCCTGGTCTTCGAGACGCGGCCGTCCGCCTATGTCACCGCCTATGAGAAGACCGCCGAGGCCAGCCTGCTGACCTTCTCGCTGGGCGCGGAGATCGGCTGGGACGGCGCGGTCAAGGAAACGCTCTGGGACGGACCGCTCTTCCGGGCCGGCGTCATCGCCGGGACCCGGATCGTCAAGGTCGCCGGCAGGCCCTACACCCCGGAGGCGCTGCGAGCCGCGATCGCCGCGGCCGCCAAGTCGGGCTCGCCCCCGATCGCTCTCAGCGTGAAGGCCGACGACCGGGTTCGCGTCGTTCGGGTCCCCTATCACGCAGGCCTGAAGTATCCGCGCCTGAAGCGTCTGACACAGACGCCAGACAGGCTGGAGCAGATCCTCTCGGCCCGCTGATTTCAAGCTTTATTGACGCCCGTCCAGCGCCGACCCAAACTCTGCTTCGACGCCGGAGGTTGTGATGCAGGACATCTGGAAACGCCATGGCCTCTTGATCTTCGCCCTGTGGGCGGGGGTCGGCGAGATGGCTCGCGCCGTCCGGATCGAGCCTTGGTCGTTCAAAGTCGGCCCGGTCCATGTCCATCCCGTTCCGATCGACATCCGCTTTCAGGAAACCGGCCTCGATGGCGGCGCCCTCCTGCTGGGCCTGACCATCCTGCTGGGCGGCCTGCTGTTCCATCGCTGGCGCCAACCGCTCGTGGACCCGATTTCCGGGGGCGACAAGAACAGAGCCGCGTCGCGCCGATGACGGCGTCCTTCAAGGGCGGCTGCCTGTGCGGCGCTCTGCGCTGGGAGGCCGATCGCGCGCCGGACTTCATGGGCCTGTGCTGCTGCGCCGACTGCCGCAAGGCGTCGGGCGGGGGCTTCATCCCGTTCATGGGCTTTCCAGCGTCGGCCCTGACCATAAAGGGCCCGGCGCGGCAGTACCGCAGCCGGGCCTTCCGAGGGGGCGAGGCCACCCGCAATTCGTGTCCCACCTGTGGGGGCCTCGTCTTCGGCGGCGAGCATGGGCTGCACGACAGCCACACGATCTACGCCGGCAGCCTGGACGACCCGACCCTGTTCAAGCCGTCCATGGCCCTGTTCGACCGCGACCGTCCGGACTGGGTGATCCTGCCGGACGGCCTGACGGTGTTCGAAACGATGCCCGACTAGAGGAGGCCCCCTAGACGAAGGCGCCCTAGACAAAAGCCCCGGCGTCGTGGTGGTCGGCCGGCTGGGCGACCAGGGCCACCGCGTCGGCCGAGGCCGGGATGCTCGCCTTGGC
Organism: Caulobacter sp. GW822-FHT01G02; assembly: GCF_058802865.1. Taxonomy (NCBI): domain Bacteria; kingdom Pseudomonadati; phylum Pseudomonadota; class Alphaproteobacteria; order Caulobacterales; family Caulobacteraceae; genus Caulobacter; species Caulobacter sp. GW822-FHT01G02. The sequence goes on along the minus strand of NZ_JBXAON010000001.1, from coordinate 155,171 downwards.
CGCCACGAGGGCGCCGCCGTAGCTGGCCTTGCCGTCATAGGCGTCGGTCAGGAAGGCCTTGGTCGACTCGGCATAGGCCCCGACCCCGGCGTTCATGCCGGCGTACATGACGAAGCCGGCCATGGCGGCCTTGGCCCCCAGGGCGTCGTGGCCGTAGGCGGTGAAGTAGCTCTGCTGCGAGACGATGTAGTCGATCGCCGCGTTGACATTGATCCCCGCCGCCGCGGCCTTGGCGTTGCCGATGATGGCGTCATAGGCCTTCACCACCGCGTCGCGGAACGACAGGCTGTCATAGGCGGTCTTGAACGACGCCGCGCCCGCGCCGCTCATGGCCTGGTTGACCGCGAACTCGATATATTTGTTGGAGGTGTTGTAGATCGCATAGGCGTAGTCGGTCAGGTCGGTGGTGTTGGTGGCGCTGTCGATCAGGTCGTTCAGGGCCGCCTGGCTGGGCGTCTTGCCGGTGAAGAAGTTCATCGCCTGCAGCGCCAGCGCCGAGGTGTCGACCGAATAGCCGACCAGCTTGTCGATGAAGACCGCCTTGGTGATCTTGGACGCCGCGACGTCCGCCTGCAGCTGCGCCAGCTCCTTCATCTCGTTGTAGAAGGCGTTGATCACCTTTTCACCGTTCGGGCCGCTCAGATACTCTGACAGCGCCTTGGACGAGTTGGCCGAGATGCCGGCCAGGGCTTTGTAGGCGTTCTGGATCTGATCCATGGTCAGGGTGATCGGATTGGCGACCGCTCCCCCGCCGCCCGTCCCGCCGCCCGTCCCGCCGAAAGCCGCGCTGATCGGCGTATCCAGCGAATACTTGCTCAGGGCCTCCTTGAAAGTCTGGATGCCGAGATTGATCAGCGCCGGATTGGCCTCGACGATGGCCAGCGCGGTGTCGACTTCGGGCGTCAGCACGCCAATGCTCTTCAGAAGAACGCGCAGGTCGGCAAACCGGAAGCTGGCCTGGATGAGGCCTGCATCCATCAGCTGGACCAGGAACTGGAAGTCGCGAAGTGTCGGCTCGGCCATGACGGGATCCCTCCGGGACCCTCGCCGCACCACGCGTCACACCTGGCCCCCGAACGCCGTTCTACGTTTCCGGCGCCCGGGACCGACATCCCCCGAACAGGGGGTAGCCAGAAGGACTCAACCTCCGGGCAGCGTGCCGGGACGGATATAGGCGAACATGTGCGGCACCCAGTCGGGCTTGCCCAGCGGGACGCCCTGGTTGCGCAGGATCGCGTAGGCGGTCGTGACGTGGAAATAGAACTGGGCCAGGGCCCAGTCGCGCAGGAACTGCTCGCCGGTCAGGTCGAAGACGATGCCGTTGGGCATCTTCAGCTCGATCGGCTTTTCGGCCGCGCCGTCGAAGGCCGAGGCCGGCGTCGCCTCGATCCGCGCCGCGGCGTCGGCGAGTTGGGCCCGCAGGCCGGCGAAGTCGGTCGCGTCCTCGGCCGGGGCGAACGAGTCCGCGCCCGTCAGGTAGCGCAACAGGTCGCTGGCCTGCACGCAGACGAACCGCACCTGGGTCGACAGCGGGAACATGTCCGCCGCCAGCCGCGCCCCGATCAGGCTCTCCGGCGCCAGGCCGTGCTCGGCGGCATGGGCCTCGCCCTTGGACAGCTGGGCCGACAGGCCTTTCAGCATGTGGGCGTAGGTCGGGATGGCGATCGCGTACAGGTCCATGGGCGTCCTCCGGTTTGGCGAGGAGGTAAGCCGGACTCGGCGTCAGGCGCCAGGCCCGAACCGCGCCACCAGGTCGTAGGCCTCGCCTGGAAATACCTGCCGCACCCTCGTGACGTGCTGGCCCTCGCGCCAGGTGCGGCGGTCGACGACAAGGCAGGCCGCGCCCTCGTCCAGGGCCAGCAGGCGGGCGTCGTCGGCGTCGGCGTTGACGGCGCTGATGCGGCTCTCGGCCTCGGTCCAGGCGACGTGCTCCAGCAGCCAGGCGCCGGGCGGGACATGGGTGAAGTCGGCGGCTTCCATCCCGGGCGCGGCCTTCAGGGCGACGAGCCGCCGCTCCAGGGCGAACGGCCGGCCGCCGGCGTCGTGGACCCCGTCCAGCGCCAGCAGCTTGCCGCCCGCCGCGAGCTCGACCTCCTCGGGGCTGTCGCGATCGGCGGCGCGCACCGTCCGGGCCAGCAGGCGAAAGGCGTAGGCCTCGCCGCGCGCGACGATCTCGGACTGGATGTCGGGGATATTCAGCACCGGCGCGTGAACGCGCGGTCGGGCCACGAACGAGCCGGCGCGTTTGCGGCGCACGATCAGCCCGGCCTCGACCAGGGCGGTCATGGCCTTGTTCACCGTCATCCGCGAACAGCCGTACTCGGCCAGCAGCTCGGCTTCGGTCGGCGCGCGATGGCCGGGCGCCCATTCGCCGGAGCGGATGCGGGCCTCGATGTCCGAGCGGATGCGCTGGTGCAGCGGTCCCGTCACGCCAGCAGGGCCTTCAGGGTCTGAACGTAGCGCGCTCTGATCGGCTCGCGGGCGTGGTGGCGGCCGCCCGAGACCAGCTGCTTGCCGTGCCGCCAGACAGTGTCGATCCCGCCGCCGGCGAAGACCAGGCTGTCGATCAGCGTGTCGCCGGAACGGCCGACGATGTTCGGATGGTTCGCGTCCAGCGTGATGAAATCGGCCGCCGCGCCACGGCGCAGGCCGCCGCGTCCGACGCCCAGGGCTTGAGCCCCGCCCAGCGTCGCCGCGCGCCACAGGTCGCCGCCGGTGGAACGGCGCGGACCGCCGGCCAGCACGTTGCGGGCCCGGCGGGTCAGGCGCTGGGCGTACTCCAAGGTCCGCAACTCCTGGGCGGCGTCGATCACGATGTTGGAGTCGGTCCCGATTCCGAAACTTCCGCCAGCGGCCAGGTAGTCCGGCGTCGGAAAGATCCCGTCGCCGAGATTGGCCTCGGTCACCGGGCACAGGCCGGCGGTCGCGCCGCTCTTGGCCAGACGTTCGGTCTCGGTGGCGTTGATGTGGGTGGCGTGGATCAGGCACCACCGCTTGTCGACCTCGGTGTGGTTCATCAGCCAGCGGACGGGACGCTGGCCGGTGGCGGCCAGGCAGTCGTCGACCTCCTTGGTCTGCTCGGCGACGTGCATGTGGATCGGGCCGCCGGCGGCCAGCGGGACGATGGCGTCCAGCTCCTCGGCCGTGACCGCGCGCAGGCTGTGCGGGGCGACGCCGACCACCGCCTCGGGCAGGCCGGCGACGATCTCCCGACAGGCCTCGACCAGCCGCGCGAAGCCGTCGACATCATGGATGAAGCGCTTCTGGCCGTCGGTCGGCGGCAGGCCGCCGAAGTTGCTGTGTGCGTAGAACACCGGCAGCAGGGTCAGGCCGATCCCGGTCTCCTCGGCCGCCGCCGCCATCCGCGCGGCCATCTCGGCCGGGTTGTCGTACAAGCCGCCGTCGGGCGCGTGGTGCAGGTAGTGGAACTCGCCCACCCGCGTGAAACCGCCCTCCAGCATCTCGACCTGACCCATGGCGGCGATGGCCTGGGCCATGTCGGGATCTAGCCGCTCCAGGAAGCGGTACATCACCTCGCGCCAGGTCCAGAAGGTGTCGCCCGTGTCGCCGCGCGTTTCGGCTAGACCCGCCATGGCGCGCTGGAAGGCGTGGCTGTGGACATTGCCCAGGCCCGGCAAGGCGGGGCCGAGACGGACAGCGTCGCCCGCCGACGTATCGGTGTCGATCCGGGCGATGCGGCCGTCGGTGATGGTGAACTTCACACCCCGCGCCCAGCCGTCCGCCAGCAGAGCGCTCTCGCACCAGACCACCGTGGAAGACTCGGAAATGTGCGCGTCGGTCACTGGACAAGCCTCATCGTTCGCAAATATGTCTATACATATTGAAGCGGCCCGCAAGAGACGGTCCGCGTTGGCGGAGGCAGGCTCATGCGCTGTGATCGGGTGTGGATCAACGCCCGCCTCGCGACCCTGGCCTCGGACCGCGAAGGCCTTGGGATCGTCGAGGACGGCCTCATCGCCAGCCTGGACGGCCGCATCGCCTATGCCGGCCCCGCCGCCGACGCGCCGACGTTCGAAACGACCGAAACCATCGATGTCGAAGAGCGCTGGATCACCCCCGGCCTGATCGATCCCCACACCCATCTGGTCTTCGCCGGCGACCGCGCCCACGAGTTCGAGCTGCGCCTGGCCGGGGCCTCGTACGAAGAGATCGCCCGGGCCGGCGGCGGCATCGTCTCGACCATGCGCGCCACCCGCGCGGCCTCCGAGAGCGAACTGGTCGCCGCCGCCCTGCCCCGCCTCGACGCCCTGATCGCCGAGGGCGTCACCACGGTCGAGATCAAGTCCGGCTACGGCCTCTCCCTCGACGACGAGATCAAGAGCCTGCGCGCCGCCCGCACCCTGGCCGACATCCGCCGCGTCGGCGTCAGCACGACCTTCCTGGGCGCCCACGCCCTGCCGCCGGAATATCGCGACGACAAGGACGGCTATGTCGCCCTGGTCTGCGAGAAGATGATCCCCGCCATCGCCGCCCGGGGCCTGGCCGACGCGGTCGACGGCTTCTGCGAGGGCATCGGCTTTTCCCCTGGCCAGATCCGCCGCGTCTTCGAAGCGGCCAAGGCCCACGGCCTTCCGGTCAAACTGCACGCCGAGCAGCTGTCGAACCTCGACGGCGCCGCCTTGGCCGCCGAGTTCGGGGCGCTGTCGGCCGACCACCTGGAGCACCTGGACACGGCCGGGATCGCCGCCATGGCCGCCTCGGGCACGGTCGCGACCTTGCTGCCCGGCGCCTACTACTTCACGCGCGAGCACAGGGCCCCGCCGATCGCGGCCCTTCGGGAAGCGAACGTGCCGATGGCCCTGGCCACCGACTGCAATCCCGGCACCTCGCCCCTGACCTCGCCGCTGCTGGTGATGAACATGGCCGCCACGCTCTTCCGGATGACCGTCGAGGAGTGCCTGGCCGGCGTCACGCGCGAAGCCGCACGCGCCCTGGGCCTTCTGAGCGATCGCGGGACACTGGAGGCCGACAAGGCCTGCGATCTCGCGATCTGGGACGTCGAGCGTCCCGCCGAACTTGTCTATCGCATGGGCTTCAATCCGCTCCATGCGCGCGTGTGGAGAGGCCAGTGACCAAACTTGTTCTGAACCCCGGCGACGTGCCGCTGGCCGACTGGAAGGCGATCTATCGCGGGGCCTCGGCGCGCCTGGCCGAGAACGCCTGGCCAGTGATCGCGGAGAGCGCGGCGGCGGTCGAACGCATCCTGGCCAGGGGCGAGCCGGTCTACGGCATCAATACCGGCTTTGGGAAACTGGCCAGCGTCCGCATCGGCGACGCGGACCTGGAGACCCTGCAGCGCAACATCGTCCTGTCGCACGCGGCCGGCGTCGGCGAGCCCTCGCCGGTCCCGGTGATCCGCCTGATGATGGCCCTGAAACTGGCCAGCCTGGCGCAGGGCGCCTCGGGCGTGCGGGTCGAGACCGTGCGCATGCTGGAGGAGATGCTGGCCCAGGGCCTGACGCCGGTGATCCCGTGCCAGGGCTCGGTCGGCGCCTCGGGCGACCTGGCGCCGCTGGCGCATATGGCCGCGACCATGATCGGGGTCGGCGAGATCTTCGTCGAAGGCGAGCGCAAGCCGGCCGCCAAGGCGCTGAAGAAGGCCGGCCTCGCGCCCCTGACGCTCGGCCCCAAGGAAGGCCTGGCCCTGCTCAACGGCACCCAGTTCTCGACCGCCAACGCCCTGGCGGGCCTGTTCGAGGCCGAGCTGCTGTTCCAGTCAGCCCTGGTCACCGGCGCGCTGTCGACGGAAGCCGCCAAGGGCTCGGACACCCCGTTCGATCCGCGCATCCACGCCCTGCGCCGCCATGCCGGCCAGATCGAGACCGCCGCCGCCCTGCGCGACCTGATGGCGACCTCGGAGATCCGCGCGTCGCACCTGAAGGCGGACGGGCGCGTCCAGGACCCCTATTGCCTGCGCTGCCAGCCGCAGGTGATGGGCGCGGCGCTGGATGTCCTGCGCCAGGCGGCGGCGACGCTGGGGACCGAGGCCAATGGCGTCTCGGACAACCCGCTGATCTTCCCGGAAGCTGATGAGGCCCTCTCCGGCGGCAATTTCCACGCCGAGCCGGTGGCCTTCGCCGCCGACATGATCGCCCTGGCCGTCTGCGAGATCGGCTCGATCGCCGAGCGTCGCATCGCCATGCTGGTCGACCCGGCGCTGTCGGGCCTGCCGGCGTTCCTGACGCCCAAGCCGGGCCTGAACTCCGGCTTCATGATCCCGCAGGTCACGGCCGCCGCCCTGGTCTCGGAGAACAAGCAGAAGGCCTATCCGGCCAGCGTCGACTCGATCCCGACCTCGGCCAACCAGGAGGACCACGTCTCGATGGCGGCGCACGGCGCGCGGCGCCTGATGGGCATGGTCAAGAACGCCACGGCGGTGCTGGGCATCGAACTGCTGGCGGCGGCGCAGGGCTGCGACTTCCACGCCCCGCTGCGGTCGAGCCAGGCGCTGGAGGCGGTGCGGACGCTGACGCGCAGCCAGGTGCCGCATCTGGACGACGATCGGCACTTCCACCCGGACCTGGAGGCGGCGAACGCCTTGGTGCGCTCGGGTGCGGTGATCGCGGCGGCGGGTGTGCTGCCGGGGGTTAGCTGATGCCCTCTTTTCTTGTCATCCCGGAAAGCCCGCAGGGCTTGTCCGGGACCCAGGGGTCGGCGCACTGCTGTCGCCCCTGGATCCCGGCTCTCCGCTTCGCTGCGGCCGGGATGACACGATGAAGGATTGGCTCCAGATCGTTCGCGGCGACGCCCCCTTGATCGTTTCCCTGCCCCACACCGGGACCGAGATCCCGCCGGAGATCGAGGCCCATCTCGTCTCCCCCTGGCTGGCCCGCAAGGACGCCGACTGGTGGGTCGATCGGCTCTACGCCTTCGCCGAGGAGATGGGCGCTACGATCGTGCGGACGGCGATCTCGCGCACCGTCATCGACGTCAATCGCGACCCGTCGGGCGCCTCGCTCTATCCGGGCCAGGCGACCACGGAACTGTGCCCCACCACCACCTTCGACGGTGAGCCGCTCTATCGCGACGGCGGACCCGCCGCGGCCGAGATCGACCGTCGCCGCACCACCTACTTCGAGCCTTATCACGCCGCCCTGCGCGCCGAGATCGACCGCCTGCGCGCGGTCCATCCGACCGTGGTGCTGTACGAGGCTCACTCGATCCGTTCGCTTGTGCCGCGCCTGTTCGACGGCGAGCTGCCGCAGTTCAATCTCGGGACCAACGGCGGCGCCAGCTGCGCCGCCGTCCTGACCGCCGCCGTCGAGGCCGCCTGCGACGCTTCAGGCCGAACCCGCGTCACCAACGGCCGCTTCAAGGGCGGCTGGACCACGCGCCATTACGGCCAGCCCGGCGCGGGCGTCCACGCCATCCAGATGGAGCTGGCCTGCCGGGGCTACATGGACGACCCGGTCGAACCGCCGACGCCCGACACCTGGCCCACGCCGTTCCACGCCGACCGCGCCGAGCCGCTGCGCGCGGTGCTGGAAGACGTGCTGACGGCCTGCCTGGATTTCGCGAACACGACCTGATCGCGCGGCGAAACCTCGTCCTTCGACAGGCTCAGGATGAGGTTTCGAATGATCGCTCCGAGCCTGAATTCGTCCTCATCCTGAGCTTGTCGAAGGACGAGGACGGTTCCGCCGAGGATACCCATGACCCGCCGCGACAACACCCGCGTCATCCGCCCCGCCACCGGGACCGAACTTTCCGCCAAGTCCTGGCTGACCGAAGCCCCGCTGCGGATGCTGATGAACAACCTACATCCCGACGTCGCCGAGCGGCCGGAGGAACTGGTGGTCTATGGCGGCATCGGCCGCGCGGCCCGCGACTGGGAGAGCTTCGACAAGATCGTCGAGACCCTGCGCCGGCTCGAGGATGACGAGACGCTGCTGGTCCAGTCCGGCAAACCGGTCGGCGTCTTCCGCACCCATGTCGACGCGCCGCGCGTGCTGATCGCCAACTCCAACCTGGTGCCGCGCTGGGCCACCTGGGAGCATTTCAACGAACTGGATCGCAAGGGCCTGGCCATGTACGGCCAGATGACCGCCGGCTCGTGGATCTATATCGGCGCCCAGGGCATCGTGCAGGGCACCTATGAGACCTTCGTCGAGATGGGCCGCCAGCACTATGCGGGCGATGTCTCGGGCAAGTGGCTGCTGACGGCGGGCCTGGGCGGCATGGGCGGAGCTCAGCCCCTGGCGGCGGTGATGGCCGGCGCTTCGTGCCTGGCCATCGAGCGCCAGCCTTCGCGGATCGAGATGCGCCTGCGCACCGGCTATCTCGACAAGTCCACCGATAGCGTCGACCAGGCCTTGGCCTGGATCGAGGAGTCGTGCGCCGCGAAATCTCCAATCTCGGTCGGCCTGCTGGGCAACGCCGCCGAGCTGCTGCCGGAGCTCTTCAAGCGCGGCGTGCGACCCGACCTGCTGACCGACCAGACCAGCGCCCACGACCCGGTCAATGGCTACATTCCGGCCGGCTGGAGCCTGGACCAGTGGCACGACGCCCGCGAACGCGATCCGGCCAGCGTCGACAAGGCCGCCCGCGCCTCGATGGCCGTCCATGTTCGGGCGATGCTGGACTTCCAGGCCGCCGGCGTCCCGACCGTCGACTACGGCAACAACATCCGCCAGATGGCGCTGGAAGAGGGCGTCAAGAACGCCTTCGACTTCCCCGGCTTCGTGCCGGCCTATATCCGCCCGCTGTTCTGCCGGGGGATCGGCCCGTTCCGCTGGGCGGCGCTGTCGGGCGATCCGCAGGACATCGCCAAGACCGACGCCAAGGTCAAGGAACTGATCCCGGACAATCCGCACCTGCACAACTGGCTCGACATGGCCGCCGAGAGGATCAAGTTCCAGGGTCTGCCGGCGCGCATCTGCTGGGTGGGCCTCGGCGATCGTCATCGCCTGGGCCAGGCCTTCAACGAAATGGTCGCCAGCGGCGAGCTGAAGGCCCCGATCGTCATCGGCCGCGACCACCTGGACTCAGGCTCGGTCGCCTCGCCCAACCGCGAGACCGAGGCGATGAAGGACGGCTCGGACGCGGTGTCGGACTGGCCGCTGCTGAACGCCCTGCTCAACACCGCCTCGGGCGCGACCTGGGTGTCGCTGCACCACGGCGGCGGGGTCGGCATGGGCTTCTCGCAGCACGCGGGGATGGTGATCGTCGCCGATGGCACCGAGGCGGCGGCCAAGCGGATCGCGCGGGTGCTGTGGAACGACCCGGCCTCGGGCGTCATGCGCCACGCCGATGCCGGCTACGACATCGCCCTCGACTGCGCGCGGGAGAAGGGCCTGGACCTGCCGGGGATTCTTTAAACCAAACTTGTCATCCCGGCTCATGGCTTCGCTATGGCCGGGATGACAAGAGTTTGGCCGCCTCGGCGGGGCTCTTCTTGCCGGTGTCCCGATCGACCGCATAGTTGGCCGCCTGCATCGCCTTGACGTCGATACTGCCGCCAAGGGGCTCCAAGGCCTCTAGCAGCCGCGGATCCCCCGCCCGCTTCGGCGAGACCAGGATCACCGCATCGTAGGGCGGTAGCGCGCCCTTCGGATCGCCCAGCAGCACCAGGTCGTCGGCCGCGATCCGCCCATCCGACGAGAAGGCCGAGATGACGTCGGCCTCGCGGCTCTCCAGCGCCCGGTACATGAAGGTCGGCTGGAACTGGCGCTGGGCCTTGAAGCTCAGGCCGTAGGCCTTGACCACCGCCGCCCATTCCGGCCGCGAGAAGAACTCCAGGTCGCCGCCCATGGTCAGCTGGGGGGCCTTGGTCGCCAGATCGCCCAGGGTCTTCACGCCCAGCGCCTCGGCGCGGTCGCGGCGCATGGCCAGGGCGTAGGCGTTCTCGAAGCCCAGGGCGCTGAGCAGCACGACGCCGTCGCGGGCCTTCAGCTCGGTCCTCAGGCCGTCCAGCACAGCCTGGCGGCCGGGGTTGTCCGTGCGGTTCAGGACGTTGGCCCACAGCGTGCCGGAATAGTCGACATAGGCGTCGATCTCACCGCTGGCGAGGGCGCGGTAGGCGACGGCCGAACCCAGGTTGACGCGGCGCTGCACGCTGGCGCCCCGAGCCTCCAGCTTGCCGGCCATCAGCTCGGCCAGGATGTACTGCTCGGAGAAGTTCTTGGCACCGATCACATAGGCCGGGCGACCTTGCGACAGCGCCGCGCCGGCCAGGGGGGCGATCGCCGCCAGTAGGCCGACGCCCAAGCCCACGCCGCCCGCCCACAGGCGCTTGGCGTCACGCCGCGCCACGCCGCCTTCGATCAAGCCCAGCAAGCCGTCCACGATCAGCGCCAGGCCCGCCGAGGCCGCGCAGCCGACCAGCACCGCGACCCAGTCCTCGGTCTGGAGACCCGAGAAGATGTAGTCGCCCAGCGAGGTCTGACCGACGGGCGTCGAGAGCGTCGCGGCCCCGATCGTCCAGACGGCGGCGGTGCGGACGCCGGCCATGATCACCGGCGCGGCCAGGGGCAGCTCGACACGCCACAGCCTCTGGCGGTCGGTCATGCCGACGCCGCGCGCGGCCTCGACCACGGCCGGGTCGACGCCGGAGACGCCCGCCGCCGCGTTCCGCAAGATCGGCAGCATCGAATAGAGGGTCAGGGCCAGCAGCGACGGTAGAAAGCCCAGGGCCGGGAAGCCATGGCCCAGCACCTTCACCGCGAACCCGGAGAGCAGCAGCAGGACGGGGTAGAACAGCGCCAGCAGGGCCAGGCTGGGGATGGTCTGGACCAGGCCGGCGGTCGCCAGCGCGATCCACTTCAGGCGCGGACTGCGCGCGGCGGCGATCCCCAGCGGCAAGGCTATGGCCAGGCCAAGGGCCAGGGCCGAGGCCGAGAGCGTGACATGCCAGCCCAGGCGCTCGGGCAGGACGGCGAGAGCCGACGAAAGACGATCAGCCACGGGCAAGCTCCGCGAGACGTTCGGCCTGCCGCTTCGGCGCGGCGATCAGCTCGGCGACGACGGGATCGGGATGGCCCGCCAGCAGCGCCCGAGGCGGCGCCTGGGCCAGCACCTTGCCACCAGCCATCACCACCACCTCGTCGGCCAGCAGCAGGGCCTCGCCGACGTCGTGGGTGACCATCACCGTGGTCAGCCCCAGCCGTGCGTGCAGCGCCCGGACGTCGTCGGCCAGGGCCGCGCGGGTCACCGGGTCCAGCGCCCCGAACGGTTCGTCCATCAGCAGGATCGAGGGGCGCGCGGCGAGCGCCCGCGCCACGCCGACCCGCTGGCGCTGGCCGCCCGACAGCTGCGACGGCGCGCGGCCAGCGATCTCGCGCGGCAGGGCCACGAGGTCGAGGAGTTCATCGGTCCGCGCGACGATCCGATCCGCCGGCCAGCCCAGCAGCTCGGGCGTGACGCCGATGTTCTGGCCCACGGTCATGTGGGGAAAGAGGCCGATCTCCTGGAAGACATAGCCAATGCCCCGCCGCAGTTCCGGCCCCGGCCGGCCGGCGATGTCCGCGCCGTCCAGCAACACCCGGCCGCTCGATGGCGTCGAGAGACCGTTCACCAGCTTCAGCAATGTCGTCTTGCCCGCGCCCGAGCCGCCGACCAGGGCGACGAAACGGCCCTTGGCGACGCTCAGCGAGGTCGGCGCCAGCACCGTCTGGCCGCTGTACGTCTTGCTGACCCTGTCGAGGACGATGGCGGTCATGCGGGCTCCGGACGGCGGGTGCAGAATCAACGGTTCACCGCTCTCAAGCGTTGTCTCAAAGCCCCGGGTGCGACAAGGCGGCGCGCGACAGGTCGCCGGGTTCGCGAAGGCCGAGTCAATCTCGACCATGGGGTCATGGTTAAGGAGCCCCTCATGACCGTTGCGTCTCAAGCCCGTCCGTTCGATCCGCGTCCTGTCCGCCGGCCCGCCAAGGGGTCTGGCCGCCAGTGGCCGCTGGGTTTCGCGGTTCTGCTGGCCTCGGTGTTGAACGCCATCGTCTGGGGCGGCCTGTTCACGGTCGCCAAGGCGTTCCTGCACCTCTGAGTTTGTTCAGTAAGCGTAGCGTTTCCATCTTCTCCCCCGAAACAAACTGGGCCGCGTCCTCCCCGGACGCGGCCCTTCTTTTGTCGCTCACAACAACCACGGCGGTTAGGGGAAGGCGGAGTTTACGACGCAGACGCCTTAGATCGGCATCCGCATGATCTCTTGATACGCCGAGATCACCTGATCGCGCACGGCCATCACCGTCTCCAGGCTGGCCTCGGCCGAGCTGATGGCGGTGACGACGTCGACCAGTTCGGCCTTGCCGGCGACCTGGTCGGCGATCTTGGTTTCGGCGACCTTGGAGGTCTTGGCCGCGCCTTCCATGGCCGACTTCAGCATGTCGCCGAAGTCCATGCCCTTCTTCTCGGAGCCGCCGATCGATCCGATCGAGCCGACGCCCATCGCGCTTTGCGAAGCATAGGCCTTGGCGGCGGCGAGCGCGGTGATCATGGCCTAGCCCCTTACTTCTTGAGGATGTCGAGGGTGCGCGATTCCATCGACCGCGCGGTCTCGATCACGTTGAGGTTGGCTTCGTAGGCGCGCTGCGCCTCCTTCATGTCCAGCGCCTCGACCAGCGTGTTGACGTTGGGCAGCTTGACGTAGCCCTTGGCGTCGGCGGCCGGGTTGCCGGGCTCGTACTCGGTCTTGAACTCGCTCTGGTCGGGGTCGACGCGCAGCATCTGCACGCCCTCGGCGCCCTGGACCTTGGTCGGCTTGAACACCGGCACCTGGCGGCGGTAGGGATCGCCGCCGGCGGTGCGCGCGGTGGAGTTGGCGTTGGCGATGTTCTCGGCGATGACCCGCATGCGCCCCTGCTGGGCGCGAAGGGCCGAGGAGGCCACGGCCATGGTCGCCAGCGAATTGGATTTGATCTCGGGCATCGCTTAGTCCCCTAGCCGTTCGGCTTGCGCGCGGCCTGGCGCAGCATGTTCATGGACTTCTGGTAGAAGCTGATCGCCGCGTCGTAGTTCATCCGCGCGTCGGTCATCTTGAGCATCTGGTCCTCGAGCGACACGGCGTTGCCGTCGAGGGTGACTTCCGAATCGACGCCCGCCGTCGACCGCCAGGCGCTCGGCGCGTTCGACGGAGCCATGTGGGCGGCCGAGGTCTCCATCATCTGGACGCCCGAGGTCGGCGCGGCGCGCCCGCCGCGATAGACCGAGCCCGCCCCCTGGTTCATCAGCGAGGCCTGAAAGCTGTAGGCCTTGAGATCACGCGGGCGGTAGCCGGGCGTGTCGGCGTTGGCGACGTTCTGGGCGACAAGCTTCTGGCGCTCGGTCAGATAACCGAGGCGGCTCTTGAGCATGCCGAAAAGAGGAATGTCGTCCGGACCCATGACGATCATGGTGAAGAAACAGGGTTAATTCGGCATTAAGAACCCTCAGGCACACCAGTGTCGTGGGCCTGTTCCGCCTGCGCCAAGTTGTCTCGCTTTTGGGCGGCCATGATCGACATCATCGAGTTCATTCGCGCCCTCGCCGCCCTGGCCGTGACCCTGGGCCTGATCGGCCTGGCCGCCTGGGCGATGCGCAAGTACGGCCCCGACGCCATCGGCCGCGTGATCGCCGCCCGGCAAGACCGCCGCCTGAGGATCGTCGAGAGCCTGGCCCTCGACCCGACCCGCCGCCTGGTGGTGGTCAGCCTGGACGGCGAGGAGCGCATGGTCCTGCTGGGCGACGGCAAGCTGCTGGACTGGATTCCGCAACCGCGTCCCGTCGTCGAAGTCCCCGCCCCCGCCTCGGAGCCCGTGGCCTGATGATCCGCGACCTGATCAAGACCGTGACGGGCGCCCGGCCGGAGGATCTCCGCCGCGCCGCGATCATCTCGGTGCTGGCCGCCATCGCCTTCGGCGTCATGCCGGCCGCGGCCATGGCCCAGTCGGCCGTGAACATCAACCTGGGGACCGGCGCGGGCCTGACCGACCGGGTCGTCCAGCTGGTCGGCCTGATGACGGTGCTGTCCCTGGCCCCGTCGATCGTGATCATGACCACCTCGTTCGTGCGGATCGTGGTGGTGCTGGGCCTGCTGCGCACGGCCATCGGCATTCAGCAGAGCCCGCCCAACCCGGTGATCATCAGCCTGGCCCTGTTCCTGACCGCCATCGTCATGGGCCCGACCTTCGAGAAGTCCTACGACGCCGGCATCAAGCCGCTGCTGGACCACCAGATCGAGCTGCCGGAAGCCTTCGACCAGGCCAGCGGTCCGGTGAAGCAGTTCATGCTGAAGCAGGTCGGCCGCGAGGACCTGGCCCTGTTCGTCCGCCTGTCCAAGGTTCCGCAGACCAAGAACGTCCAGGACCTGCCGATGAAGGTGGTGACACCGGCCTTCATGATCTCGGAGCTGAAGCGCGCCTTCGAGATCGGCTTCCTGCTGTTCATCCCGTTCCTGGTCATCGACCTGGTGGTGGCGAGCGTGCTGATGAGCATGGGCATGATGATGCTGCCGCCGGCGACCATAAGCCTGCCCTTCAAACTGATCTTCTTCGTGCTAGTGGACGGCTGGCGACTCGTGGCGGGCAGTCTCGTGGAGAGCTTCCAACGGGGCGGCGGCGGTTAGGCGCATTTAGCTAGAAGACGTACGACATGACTGTTTTTGTCCTGGGCTCGATCAATCTGGACGCCGTGGCGCGGGTCGACGACCTGCCCAGACCCGGCGAGACCGTGGCGGGCACCTCCCTGGAACTCTTCCTCGGCGGCAAGGGCGCCAACCAGGCGGTCGCCGCCGCGCGCATGGGTGTGGCCACGCGGCTGATGGGGGCCGTGGGCGGCGACGATAGCGGCCTCAGCCTCAAGGCCAAGCTGGCCGGCTATGGCGTGCAGGTCGCCGACGTCATGGCGCTGGAGGGCGTGCCGACCGGCCAGGCCCACGTCTGGGTCGCCAACAACGCCGAGAACATGATCGTGGTCACGGCCGGGGCCAACGCCATGATCACGGCGCAGCAGGTCGCCGCTACGGCGATCGAGGGCCAGCGCGTGCTGCTCTGCCAGTTGGAGACCCCGCCCGTGGCCATCGAGGCCCTGTTCCGCCTCGGCGCGGCCAAGGGCGCGCTGCGGGTGCTGAACGCCGCGCCGGCCCTGCCGCAGGGCGCGGCCCTGTTTCCGCTGACCGACATCCTGATCGTCAACCAGACCGAGCTGGCCAGCTACGCCAAGCTGGACCGCGAGCCGATGCGCCTGGAGGAGGTGTCGGTGGCGGCCCGCAAGCTGATGAGCCGCCCGGACCAGACGATCATCGTCACCCTGGGATCCGCGGGCGTCGCCGCCGTGCGCCGCGACGAGGCCTTCCTGGTCGAGGGCAAGAAGGTCAAGGCCGTCGACACCGTCGGGGCTGGCGACTGCTTCTGCGGCAGCCTGTGCGCGGCCCTGGCTTCGGGCATGGACCTGCGCGAGGCCGTCGAGCTGGCCAACGCCGCCGCGGCTTTGTCGGTGCAGAAAGCGGGCGCCGCGCCGTCGATGCCGTCCCGGCGCGAGGTCGAGGCGTTTTTGGAGGGGTGAGACCCTCTGATTGCCGAAGCAGATTGGAGCCCGCGCATGGAGTTGATCAGCCTTCCGGTATCGCCCTTCGCGGCGCGGGTCCGCATCGCGATCTACGCCAAGGGCCTGTCGATCGACCTGGTCCCGCCGCCGGCGGACTGGCGCGAAAGCCGCCGCTTTCGGGACCTCAGCCCGACCGGTCGCATCCCGGTCCTGCTCGACGACCGCGGCCCGATCTGGGAGTCGGCGGTCCTGCTCGACTATCTGGAGGAACGGTTTCCAGAAGCGCCGTCTTTGATGCCGGTCGACGCCTTCGACCGGGCGATGGCCAGACTCCTGGTGCGGCACGTCGACCTGTACCTGATGCCGCCGATGGTGGTTCTCGCCCGGCCTGGCGTCGAAGACGCCAACGCCCGTCGGGCCGTCGAGGACCTGCTGGACGGCGTCGCCATGCTCGATGGTATGCTGAAAGGGCCACGATACGCCCTGTGCGATCGCCTCACGATCGCCGACTGCGCCCTCGCGCCCGCCCTCTTCGCGATCCGCGTGACGGCCGAACGCCTCGGGATGGACCTGGTCGAAGCCGGTTCGCTCACCGAGACCTATAGCCGGCTTTCAGGGCGGGATCCCCATGTGGGACGGGTGATCGAGGAGATGGAGGAGGGCTTGCGCCACCTGGTTCGGCTCGGCTAGCCGCCCCGGCTCCGTCGAAGCCCGGGCCTCAGGCCGCCCGGATGCCCGAGAAGCCCTCGGACTGGGAACCGACCACGGCGTCGTAGCCGAGGATCATGTCGACATCCTTGCCGTTGCTGGCCAGCGGCAGGCGCAGCCACAGGATCGACATGTGCGGGGCGCCGCGCCAGGCCAGGCTGTGGACGCCGACGCCGGGGCGGCGCTCGTCGACCACCTTGTCCAGTTCCTTGCGCCAGTAGTCGAAGGCGTCCTTGTTGTAGACGTCGCCGATCATCCGGCCGGTGATCTCGCGGCCATAGACGCCATAGAGGCCGGTGCCGGCCAGGCGCAGGCGGTAGTCGCGGGGCTGGTTGACCACGTCGATCAACGACACCGTCGGCAGCAGCCGCTTCATGCTCGTGGGATGCAGGTCGACGCGCGCGGGGAGCCTCGCCCCCCGACGGAGGGACGCCCAGTAGGCGAACATCTCCTGGTGAGCGCGGGCCGCCGTGGCGGATGCGCTCAGTTGCGCGGACATCTTCAGAGTCCTTAACAAGTCGTTGGAATCACTTCGATTCACTATCGCTTAAGGAACGAATCGGCGGCAAGCGAAAAACATGTCGCGCGACAAGATTCCCGCGGAGAGTCAATCACCAACGAACACGCCCGCCGTCCGGGTTCGGACGACGGGCGTTATGATCTTCAGTTTGGCCCCAAGGCCAAGCTTTTGTTCCGACTCGGCTATTTCGTCTTGCGGGCGGGTTTGCGACCGCCCTGGCCCAGGCCCATCTGCTTGGCCAGGTTCGAACGCGCCTCGGCGTAGTTCGGCGCCACCATCGGGTAATCCTTGGGCAGGTTCCACTTCGCCCGGTACTCTTCCGGCGTCATGTCGTACTTGGTGCGCAGGTGGCGCTTCAGCGATTTGAACTTCCGGCCGTCTTCCAGGCAGATCAGGAAGTCGGGCGTGATCGACTTCTTGACGGCGACCGCGGGCTCTTTCGGAGCGGGGGCGGGCTCGGCCGCCGGCGAACCGACGGTGGCGAGGGCGCCGTGAACCTGCTGGATCAGCGCGGGAAGGTCGGCCGTGGCGACCACATTGTTGCCGACATAGGCCGAAACAATGCCCGCGGTCATCTCGATCAGGTCGGATTGATCTTCCATCATAGCCTCGCCAGTCGACAAATCTTTTTGTTGATGTCTCTGATTCCAAGATCAGTCGAGGGCTGCATACAAAGATTGCAGACGCCCGGCAATACGGTCTCTACAAAGAGATCGCACGTAGTCTTCCAGTGTTCGTGAGATGGACATAACCGGCTAGAGGTTGTGTCCCGCATTTTGAGTTCCTGAACGACGTCCAGCGAACATATTGAGATACCAAAGATATCCCGAAACTAACGACCGAAGTCGCGGGACAGGGCCAGCATCGCCGCGCGCTGCGGCGCCGAGTATTCGTCCACGGCGGCTTCGTCGCCCTCGCGGATAGCCTTCAGCAGGGCCGGCGTCAGGGCCGAGGTCAGCGACCAGTTCCAGTAGCGCAGCACCGTCTGGGCGCGATCGACGGCGATGGTGTCATAGACGGTCAGCACCCGCTCCAGGGCTTGATCGGTCTGGCCGCTGTCGTCGACTTCCTGGCGGCGCAGCCCACGCCACAACTGGCGCACGCAAGCGCGCGGCAGGCCGGTGGCCTTGCAAAGGATGGCCAGCGGCTCGCCGCCCGGATCGGTGAAGATCTTGGCGCCGGTCATCGGCTTCAGGCCCGAAAGATAAGAGATCTCCTCGGCGATCTCGCGGGTGATGCCGGTCTCGCCGGCCGCCACCGCCTCGTCCAGGCTGCCGTAGGGGCTCTTGGCGATGGCGGCGCGGTTGCGCTGGCGGCGCTCGATGAACTGCAGCGCCTTGCGCGACAGCGGGTCCTGCCACCCCTCGGCCGAGGCCAGGGCGAAGACGTCGCCCACCGCGTCCTGCAGGATCTCGCGCGACACCGCGAAGCGCTGGAGGATCGTGCGGCGCGCCTCGGCGTCGGCCCACCAGAACATCACATAGGCATGGCTGGGCCGCAGTTCGGGCCGGCGCAGCAGCAGCGGGATCAGGTACTGGGCGTCGCGCGTGATGGCGACGATGTTCTCAACGCCCTGGTGGCTGAACTTGACCAGTTCGTTGCGCAGCAGGGTTTCGATGACGGCGGTCTCGCCCATGTCGATCAGCGCGTCGGCCACCACTTCGTTGACCCCGCGCCGCTTGGCGATGAGGCGGCGGTGATCGGTGGTCGACTGGTAGAGGCAGGCGATCAGGTCGGCGTCCGACAGCCGCTCGGCCTCGACCAGCAGGGCGCGGGCCACCGGCAGCTCGTCGCGCATCAGCAGGCGCGCCAGCACGCCTGGGATCTCGACGAGCGTAGCCAGGCGGCGGGCGACCCTCTCGCGCTCGCCGACATTGGCGTCGCGCAGCATCTCCACCAGCAGGTCGGCGGTCATCGAGCGTTCGAAGGCGTTGATCCGGCTGGTCGGCAGGCAGACGACGTCGGCCAGCCGCTTCAACAGCGCCGAGCGCGAGCGCGGCGCGGCCCTCGGGGCCTCCGGCTCGGGAAACGACAGGGACGCGGGCTCGCTCATCGCATCGACAAGATCAGATCGTGCTTAACGGGTCGTGAGCGAGAGCCGCGACAAACTCACCTAAAATCTCTTAGCGGAACTGGGGCTCCTCCCACTCTGGCCAGATGTCCGGCAGGTCGGTCGAGACCTTGTTGGGATAGACCGGCGCGCGCTTTTCCAGGAACGAGGTCACGCCCTCCTTGGCGTCGCCAGAGGCGCCGCGCGACTGGATGGCCCGGCTGTCGGCCTTGTGAGCCTCCATGGGATGCGAGGCGCCAGCCATGCGCCACAGCAGCTGCCGGGTCAGGGCGACCGAGACGGGGGCTGTGTTGTCGGCGATCTCGCGCGCCAGGGCGCGGGCGGCGGGCAGCAGATCGTCGGGCGCGTGCAGGGAGCGGACGAGCCCCTTCTCCAGCGCTTCCGACGCCGGGAACACGCGGCCGGTGTAGCACCACTCCAACGCCGTCTGCAGTCCGACCAGGCGCGGCAGGAACCAGCTCGAAGCGGCTTCCGGATTGATGCCCCGGCGGGCGAAGACGAAGCCGAACTTGGCCTCGGTCGAGGCCAGGCGGATGTCCATCGGCAGCTGCATGGTCACGCCCACCCCGACCGCCGCGCCGTTGATCGCGCCGATGATCGGTTTCAGGCTGTCGTACATCCGCAGGGTCACGCGACCGCCGCCGTCGCGATAGATGTCGCCGACCTTGCCCTCCTCCCGCTCCAGCGCCTGGGGCGAGGTCCGGTCGAAGGTGGCCCCGCCGGCGCCGAGATCGGCCCCGGCGCAGAACGCACGGCCCGCGCCGGTGATGATCACCACCTTCACCGCATCGTCGGCGTCGGTGACGTCCAGCACCTCCAGCAGATCCTTCATCATCCGGGCGGTGAAGGCGTTCATCCGCTCCGGACGGTTCAGGGTGATCGTCGCGATCCCGTCCTCGACGTCGTACAGCAGGGTCTCGAAGGTGGGTTGCGACATGCAGGCTCTCCGCTTTTGGGGCAGTCAAACATGCGTATGAACTCAGAGCAACGAGGAAGCCCTAACTAAAATCCGATCTCCCCGGCGAAAGCCGGGGCCCAGATTCAGCCTGAGCGGCTGGGGATGATCCGAGATACGCCGCGTCAGCTTGGCAGCCGCTCATGGGTTCGATCTGGGCCCCGGCTTTCGCCGGGTGACGGACGTTTTAGCTACCCCCGCCTCACCCCCAGCTTGCTGATCGCATGCACGAAGTTGTTCGGCGCGATCTCGATGTTTCCGGTCCACTTCAGATCCGGGAAGCGGGTCAGGATCTGGCGGTAGGCTTCCTCCAGCTGGATCTGGGCGACGCGCTTACCGATGCAGGTGTGGGGGCCATAGCCGAAGGCGATGTGCTTGCTGGCGTTGGGCCGCGTGACGTCCAGCGTGTCGGGCTCGGAGAACATCGCCGGGTCGCGGTTGGCGGCGCCGTAGTACATGACCACCTTCTCGCCCTCGCGGATCAGTTGGCCGTCGACCTCGACATCGCGGGTGGCCGTGCGGCGCATGTAGATCACCGGGCTGACCATGCGGATGAACTCGTCGACCGCGCCGGGCAGCAGCGACGGATCGTCGATCAGCTTCTGCTTCTGGTCCGGAAACTCGGTCAGCAGCTTCATCGCGCCCGACAGGGTGTTGCGGGTGGTGTCGTTGCCGGCGAACACGATCAACAGCCACGAGCCGTCCAGATATTCGTCGGCCAGCAGGGCGCCGTCGACCTGGGCCCGCGCGATGGCGGTCATCAGGTCTTCCCGCGGGTCTTCGCGACGCCGCTTCAGCATCATGCGGCCGTAGTCGAACATCTCCTCGACGCCGGTGTTGAAGTCCTGGACGAACTGCATCAGCTCCAGCGTCGGGGCGACGGGGGCGGCGGCGTTCTGGACGGCTAGGTCCTGGGCGCGCTCGAGATAGTGCATCCACTTGAGGAACCGGGGCCGATCCTCGGGCGGCACGCCCAGGATCTCGCACAGGGTGAACAGCGGCAGGTGCGACGAGAAGTGTTCGACCATGTCGATCTCGGCGCCGTTCGCCAGCAGCGGCTCCATCGCGTCCAGAAGCCGCGTCACCTCGGCCCGCACCCGCTCGGTGAGGCCGCGCAGATAGGCCGGCGTGAAATACGGCATGTGCTCGCGGCGCAGCTGCAGATGATGCGGCGCGTCGAGATTGATCATGGTGTCCATCGACGCCCTGAACAGCAGCGCGTGGCGCTTCTCGGGCGAGCCCATCGACATCAGGATGCCGCCGCGCTGGGACGAGAAGGCCTCCGGATCGCCATTGACCCGCTGGACGTCGTCGTATCGCGTCAGAGCCCAGAAGCCGGGGCCATCGAACGGCTCCGGATGCCACATCACCGGCGCCTCGGTCCGCATCCGCGCGAAGTCGGCCCAGGGCTGGCCCTTCGAGAACCGGAAGATGTCGGCGAGGTCCACGCCGGCAAGCGTCGGATAGGCCGGCGGCGCGCCGGGACCCGCCACACCGTCCACCACTGTCTGGCTGATCAGGTCCATCGCACGCCTCCCGGATGGCGCCCATGTGAACGCCGTTCTTTCGGCGGACGATAGCCCGGAAACAGGTCGAACCAACGGCGCCGCGACGGCAACTTGCGCGATCGCGAAAGCTGGGCGCATCCTGCCAACTGAACGCCGATCATGCGCAGACAAGCAGACGGCGACAGGGAGAGAGACGATGACCGGGATCATCGAGGCCGACTACGTCGTCGTGGGCGCGGGCTCGGCCGGCTGCGTGCTGGCGGCGAGGCTGTCCGAGGACGGCAAGTTCAAGGTCGTGCTGCTGGAGGCCGGCGGCGACGACCGCCCGACCAAGAACCTCTCCCAGTTCGCCTCGAACCTGATGATCCACATCCCGGTCGGCTATTCGTCGACGCTGAAGGATCCCAAGGTCAACTGGCTCTACCAGACCGAGCCCGACCCCGGCACCGGCGGCCGCACCCACGTCTGGCCGCGCGGCAAGGTGCTGGGCGGCTCGTCCTCGATCAACGGCCTGCTCTATATCCGCGGCCAGCACGCCGACTATGACGGCTGGCGGCAGCTGGGCTGCGAGGGCTGGGGCTGGGACGACGTCGCCCCCTATTTCCGCCGCGCCGAGCACCAGGAACGCGGCGAAAGCGACTGGCACGCCACGGGCGGACCGCTGAACGTCTCGGACGTCACCGAGAAGAACCCGATCTCGAACGCGGTGATCGAGGCCTGCGAACAGGCCGGCATTCCGCGCAACGACGACGTCAACGGCGTCTCCCAGGAGGGCGCGACCTACTACCAGCTGACGGTCAAGAACGGCCAGCGCTGCTCGGCGGCGGTGGCCTATCTGCACCCGGCGATGAACCGTCCCAACCTCCGGGTCGAGACCAACGCCCTGGCCGGCAAGGTGCTGTTCGAGGGCAAGCGCGCGGTCGGCGTCGAGTTCACCCAGAACGGCGTCAGGCGCGTGGTCAAGGCGCGGGGCGAGGTCATCCTGGCCGGCGGGGCGATCAACTCGCCGCAGCTCCTGCAGCTGTCGGGCGTCGGTCCGGCCGAATTGCTGATCCGCAACGGGATCAAGGTCGTCGCCGACCTGCCCGGCGTCGGCGAGAACCTGCAGGACCACTACGTGATGAGCGTGCGCTATAGGCTTAAGGCCGGCGTGGTCTCGGTCAACGAGCAGTCCAAGGGCGGCCGGCTGGCCGGCGAGGCGTTGCGCTATCTCTTCCAGCGCAAGGGTCTGCTGACGCTATCGGCCGCCCACATCGCCGCCTTCTGCAAGTCGCGGCCGGATCTCGCCGGACCGGACATCCAGTTCCACATCCTTCCGGCGACCATGGACCTGGACAAGCTGGTCAACGAACAGAAGATGGAGCTGGAGAACGCGCCCGGCCTGACCATCGCCCCCTGCCAACTGCGCCCCGAGAGCCGCGGCCACGTGCGGATCAAGTCGGCCGATCCCAGCGTCTACCCGACCATCTTCGCCAACTACCTGGCCGATCCGCTGGACCAGGAAGTCGCCGTGGCGGGCCTGAAGTGGGCGCGCAAGATCGGCCAGGCCGCCGCGCTGTCGCCCTATGTCGAGAGCGAGATCAATCCGGGCGGCGAGTTCGCCACCGACGAGCAGCTGCTGGCCTATGCCCGCCTCTCCGGCTCGACGATCTATCACCCGGTCGGCACCTGCCAGATGGGCCAGGGCGTGATGGCCGTGGTCGACGCCCAGTTGCGCGTGCGCGGGGTCGAGGGCCTGCGGGTCGTCGACGCCTCGGTCATGCCGCGCCTCGTCTCCGGCAACACCAACGCCCCCACGATCATGATCGCCGAAAAGGCCAGCGACATGATCCGCGAAGCCGCTCGCGCCCCCGTCGCCGCCTGAGCCGAAGAGGTCCTGGACATGCACCCCTACCTCCACGCCCAGACCCAAGGCGACAAGCCCGCCTACATCATGGCCGGCTCCGGCGAGGTGGTGACCTACGCCCAGTTGGACCAGCGCTCGAACCAGGGCGCGCACCTGTTCCGCTCGCTCGGCCTGCAGCAAGGCGACGTCATCGCCATCCTGATGGAGAACAACGCCCGCTTCTTCGAGGTCGCCTGGGCGGCGCAGCGGGCGGGGCTGTACTTCGTCTGCGTCTCGACCAAGCTGACCGCGGCCGAGGTCGAATACATCCTCGAGGACTGCGGGGCGAAGGTGTTCATCACCTCCACCGCCATGGGACCGCTGATCGACGAGGTGGCCCGGCTGGTCCCGGACCTGACCCTGTTCACGGTCGGCGGCGCCCAGGGCGCCTATGCCGACTTCGAGGAAGCCCGCGCCCCTGAGCCGACCACGCCGATCGCCGACGAGAGCGCCGGCTCGGACATGCTCTACTCGTCCGGCACCACGGGTCGGCCCAAGGGCGTGAAGCCCGCCCTGAACGGCGGCCCCATCGACGCGCCCAACGCCTTGCAGATGATGGCCCAGGGGTTGTTCGGCTTTTCCGGCGACAGCGTCTACATCTCGCCCGCCCCGCTCTACCATGCCGCCCCGCTGCGCTGGTGCATGACCGTCCACAAGCTGGGCGGCACGGTGATCGTGCTGGAGAAGTTCGATCCCGAGACCGCCCTGGCCCTGATCGAGCGGCACAAGGTCAATTGCGGCCAGTTCGTCCCGACCCACTTCGTGCGGATGCTGAAGCTGCCGGAAGAGGTCCGCGGCAAGTACGACGTGTCGTCGATGAGGTCGGCGGTCCACGCGGCCGCCCCCTGCCCGATCCCGGTCAAGGAGCAGATGATCGCCTGGTGGGGTCCGGTGATCTACGAGTACTACGCCGGCACCGAGGGCAACGGCTTCTGCTGGATCAACTCCGACAACTGGCTGGCCCACAAGGGCAGCGTCGGCCAGGCGGTGCTGGGCGAACTGCGCATCTGCGACGACGCCGGCGACCCGGTCCCGCCCCGCACCGAGGGCGCGGTCTACTTCGCCAACGGCCCGGCGGTGAACTATCACAACGCCCCGGAGAAGACCGCCGAGAGCTACAACAAGCACGGCTGGACGACGCTGGGCGACGTCGGCTGGGCGGACGAGGAAGGCTTCCTCTACCTGACCGACCGCAAGAGCTTCATGATCATCTCGGGCGGGGTGAACATCTATCCGCAGGAGATCGAGAACCTGCTGATCACCCACCCCAAGGTCGCCGACGCCGCCGTGGTCGGAGCGCCCTGCGAGGAGATGGGCGAGCAGGTCGTGGCGGTCATCCAGCCCATGGACCACGCCGAGGATCAGGCGGCTCTCGCCGCCGAGCTGATGGCCTTCGCCCGCGCCAATCTCAGCCACGTGAAGTCGCCCAGGCGGATCGACTTCATGGCCGAACTGCCCCGGCACCCGACCGGCAAGCTCTACAAGCGGCTGATCCGCGACGCGTACTGGGGCAAGGGCGAGAGCCGGATCGTCTAGCTCCCGGGAAAGTTATACGCAGATTTCAGATTTGCGTATAACTTGCTTGCATGATCCAGCGCCTGCCGCTTTCGGCCAGCACCAGCTACGCGGAACTGATGGAACGCCTGCGCCTCGCGCGTCTGGGCGAGTTTCCGGCTGGGTCGAGCTTCGTCTCCAAGACGG
Organism: Caulobacter sp. GW822-FHT01G02; assembly: GCF_058802865.1. Classification (NCBI taxonomy): domain Bacteria; kingdom Pseudomonadati; phylum Pseudomonadota; class Alphaproteobacteria; order Caulobacterales; family Caulobacteraceae; genus Caulobacter; species Caulobacter sp. GW822-FHT01G02. Next base: position 130,346 of record NZ_JBXAON010000001.1, on the reverse strand, counting down.
TGAAGGGCCGGATCTACTGGTACGTCCAGATGCCGACTGGCGGCGTGAGCAGCCGCAAGCAAGTCTATGTCGGCCCCGACAGCGAAGACCTGCGCGAGCGGATCGCCCGCCACGGTGAACATCGCGCCGACGTCGAGGATCGTCGCCGACTGGTGGCGGCCATCGTCGCCTCGGGCGCGCCCCGCCCCGATCGCACCAGCGGCGAGATCGCCGCCGCCCTGGCCGAGGCCGGCGCGTTCCGGCTGCGGGCCCTGGTCATCGGCACCACCGCCTATCAGACCTATGCGGCGCACCTGGCCGTCCGCCTGCCGATCACCAGCCTGGCGACCCTGGACCTCGACATCGCCCAGGACTTCGGGATCGCCACGCATGTCGACGACAAGCTGGAGCGCCCCGTGCTCGATATTCTGCGCGGCCTGGATCCGCGCTTCCGCCCCGTCAGCTACGCTTTCGACGCCGCCCGCACGACAAGCTACGCCCTGGGCGAGCGCTATCGGGTCGACGTGCTGACCACCAATCGCGGCGCGCCGCGCGACAAGCCCTCTTTCCTGCCGACCTTGGGAAGCGACGCCGCGCCCCTCCCCTTCATGGACTATCTGCTGCGCGAGCCGGTCGAGACGGCGATGCTGCATGGCGCCGGCGTGCTGGTGAACGTCCCCGCCCCCGCTCGCTACGCCGTGCACAAGCTGATCGTCAGCCGTGATCGCAAGGTCAATCCGGAGAAGGGCCTCAAGGACCGGCTGCAGGCCGCGCAGCTGATCGAGATCCTGACGGAGGACGACCCCTTCGCCCTCCGCGACGCCTATGCCGAGGCCCGCGAGCGCGGCGAGACGTGGCGGACCCTGCTGGACGAGGCCGTCAGCCTGCTGCCCGAGGCCGCGCGCGAGGCGTTGGAGCGCTAAGCCGCGCCTTTGGTTCTATACGTGCGGCGAATCCACGCTAACGCTTGGCCATGCTCGCCGCCCTGCTCGACCGCCTTCCCAAGACCGCCACCGCGCCATTCTGTCCGGCGGAGGTTCGGGGCGCGGTCGCCGTGCCCGATGGCCTGCCAGCCTGGAAGCGGATGCTGCGGGTCGCTGGGCCTGGCCTGCTGGTCAGCGTCGGCTACATGGACCCCGGCAACTGGGCGACCGACATCGAGGCCGGGTCGCGCTATGGCACGTCGCTGCTGTTCGTGGTGGTGCTGTCGAGCCTGGCGGCGATCGTGCTGCAGACCCTGTCGATGCGGCTGGGCCTGGTCACGGGCAAGGACCTGGCCCGCATGTCGCGCGAACGGTTCGGGCCGCGCACGGTCAAGGTCCAGTGGCTGCTGGCCGAACTGGCCATCATCGCCTGCGACATCGCCGAGGTGCTGGGTTCGGCCCTGGCCTTCAAGCTGCTGCTGGGCATCCCGCTGTGGGGCGGGGTGCTGCTGACCGCCTTGGACACGGTCATCGTGCTAGGTCTCAAGGGCAAGGGCTTCCGGCAGCTGGAGGCGATCATCCTGGGCCTGATCTCGACGATCGGGATCTGCTTCGCGGTCCAGCTGATCCTGGCCCCGCCCAACGCCGGCGACGTCGCACGCGGCCTCATTCCATCGCTGGACGCGCTGAAGCAGGGCAACGCCCTCTATCTGGCGATCGGCATCCTGGGCGCGACGATCATGCCGCATAACCTCTACCTGCACTCGGCGATCGTTCAGACCCGGGTGACGCCGACCGACGAGGCGGGCAAGCGCGCCGCCCTTCGCCTGTCGACCCTCGACACCGTCGTGTCGCTGGCCCTGGCGCTGTTCATCAACGCCGCCATCCTGATCCTGGCGGCCTCGGCCTTTCACGGCTCGGGCCTGACCGAAGTGGCCGGCATCGAGGAGGCGCATCAGCTGCTGGCCCCGGTCACCGGCGGCGCGCTGGCCGGCGTGCTGTTCGCCATCGCCCTGTTCGCCTCGGGCCAGAGTTCGACCTTCACCGGCACCATCGCCGGCCAGGTGATCCTGGAGGGGTTCCTGGACCTGAAAATCCCCTGCTGGCAGCGGCGGCTGATCACCCGGGGTCTGGCCATCGTCCCGGCCCTGATCGGCGTGCTGACCCTGGGCGAGCACTCGGTCGGCAAGCTGCTGGTGCTGACCCAGGTGGTGCTGAGCGCCCAGCTGCCGTTCGCCATCTGGCCGCTGCTGCGCTTCACCGACGACAAGGCGCTGATGGGCGTTTTCGCCAATGGCTGGCGGACCAAGACGGTCGCATGGTTCCTGTTCGTGGTGATCTCGGCGGCGAATGTCTGGCTGGTGGTTTCGACCTTCTCCTAAAATCACCGATCTCCCCGGCGAACGCCGGGGAGATCGGTTGGAATAACGGCTACCGCTTGCCCTTAATCACCACCCATGCGACCTATCCAAACAACTGTTCGAGGGAGAAAACACCATGAAGGAAGTCGCCTACGCCGACGTCGCCAGCCTGGTCGGCCAGGAGATCGGCGTGTCAGACTGGGTCGAGGTCACCCAGGAGCGCGTCAACCTGTTCGCCGAGGCCACCGGCGACCACCAGTGGATCCACGTCGACGTCGAGCGCGCCACCCGCGAGATCGGCGGCCCGATCGCTCACGGCTATCTGACCCTGTCACTGATCCCGATGCTGGGCGCGGACATCCTGCGCGTCACCGGCGTCACGCGCGGCATCAACTATGGCTGCGACAAGGTCCGCTTCACCGGCATGGTCCGGGTCGGCAAGCGCGTGCGCATGCGCCAGAAGCTGCTATCGGCCGAGCCCAAGTCGGGCGGCCTGCAGATGAAGAACGAGTGCACCATCGAGATCGAGGGCGAGGAGCGCCCGGCCTGCGTGGCCGAGACGATCTCGGTGATCTACGGAGCGTAGGTCGCCCACGACCCTCGGACCGCCGGAATCGCGCTAGCGTCCAGCGGTCCGAGGAGCGTCTCATGGCCAAGCAACACGACTATACCAGCCTGATCGAATGGACCGGCGACCGGGGCCAGGGCACGCGCACCTATCGTGGCTACGATCGCACCTGGACCATCATCACGCCCGGCAAGCCGCCCGTCCCCTGTTCCAACGATCCGCTGCTGGGCGGCGACCCGACGCTGCACAATCCCGAAGACCTGCTGCTGTCCTCGCTGAGCGCCTGCCACATGCTGTGGTACCTGCACCTGGCCTCGGTCGCCGGGATCGTGGTGCGCGGCTACCGGGACCAGCCGATCGGCGTCGGCGAAAGCACGCCCGACGGCGCCGGCCGCTTCCTGAGCGCGACGCTGAAGCCCCATATCCGGGTCGAGCGCGGCGCGGATCTCGCCAAGGCCGACGCCATCCACCATGAGATTCACAAGGTCTGCTTCATCGCCAGATCGGTGAACTTCCCGGTGGCCTATGCCGCGACCTACGAGGAAGCGGCCGCCTGACAGGGGGCGCAGCCCAAACGCAAAGCGGCCGCCGGATCGCTCCGGCGGCCGCTTCGGTCAGTCATGGGCGGGTGGTCACTTCCTGATGGCGTCGCCGATCTTGTCCTGAACCTGGCCGACCTTGTTCTGCACGTCGCCCTTGGCCTTTTGGGCCATGCCTTCGGCTTCGAGGCGTTCGTTGCCGGTGGCCTTGCCAGCGGCTTCCTTGACGGCGCCCACGCCCTTGTCGATAGCGCCTTCGACACGATTGGTGCTCATGGCTTTACTCCTGCGTTGCTGGTGTTGCGTTGCAGAAGAAACGGGTCGGGCGCGGGTCTAGTTCCGCCCCAGACGCTTAGTGCGAAGCCCCCATCGCATTGGCCGAGATCGCCACCGCCGCGACCGCGCCAGGGATGGCCGGCTCGGGCTTGGTCAGCCGGGCCTGGGTGACCGGCGAGCCGGGAACCTTGTCCAGCAGGGCCAGGGTCTCGCGGATGAACTTGGCGTGGGTGACGATGCCGATCTCGAGACGCTCGCCCGAAAGCTCGACCTGCTGGGTCAGGAGGCCGGCCACGAACTGGACTTCCTGGCTTTCGCTGGCGCCCGGCCGGCGACGCGCGCCCTCGGCCATGAACACCGGCCCGCCCGAATTGCCGGGGAACACCGAGAAGTCCATCAGGAAGGTCGGGAAGTTGGCGGCCGGCGCCAGCGGGTACGACGCCACCCGGCCCGAGCGCAGGATCGGGAAGCCGGCCGGATTGGCGGAGAGACCGCGCGGGAAGCCCAGCGCCATCATCTCGTCGCCGGGGCCGAGGTTGAACTTGTTGAAGGTGTCGTCCTGGGCCAGGTAGTTGATCGGGATAGCGGCCTTGACGAACTCGGGCGGCGCCTCGACCACCATGACCGCGATGTCGCGGGTCGGGTGCTTGACCCACAGCGGGTGGTCGCCGTCGCGGATCTTCAGGGTCTCGGGATCGAAGCGCCAGACGCCGTCGCCGCCTTCGATGCGGTAGCCGATCTTGGCCGAGACGGAAGGCATCTTGTCGAACACGTGGGCGGCGGTGACCAGGATGGTCCGCGGCTTGCCGTCCGGGGTCGGGTCGGAGATCAGAAAGCCGGTGCCGACCGTCCGCGTACCGTCACCCAGCGGCTGCTCAATCTGAACCGTCGCCTTGATCAGGTCGACGGAGAGATCCCAGGCCATATCGCCCCCTTGGTTACGCTTAACTCGACTACTCGCCCGACTACCGAGTGAGTTTGACCACAGGATTCTCGCGCCGCAAGTTGTCGTTCTGCCGCAGTCGCGCGTTAGAGCCTGTTGGGGAAAATTCTGGCCATGAACCGGCGACAGATGATGACGAGCGCGGCCGCGACGCTTACGTCATCCCCCACAGTCCTCCCTGGAATAGCTTTCGGATCCGCCATGTCCTCAGACGCAGCCCGCCCCGTTCCCCCGGTCGCGCGCAAGATCCCCAAGACGATCGAGCAGCTGGGGCGCACCCGCGTCGACGACTATGCCTGGATGAAGGACGACAACTGGCAGAAGGTTCTGCGCGACCCGGCCCTGATCAAGGCCGACGTCAAGGCGCACCTGACCGAGGAGAACGCCTACGCCAAGGCCATGCTCGCCTCGACCGAGGCGCTGCAGACGGCGATGTTCGAGGAGATGAAGGGCCGCATCAAGGAGGACGACGCCAGCGTTCCCGCCAAGGATGGCCCGTTCGAGTACTACACCCGCTTCGAGAAGGGCGCGCAGCACCCGATCCACGCTCGCAAGGCAGCTGGCGGCGGCGCCGAGGAGATCCTGCTCGACGAAGAGACCGAGTCGAAGGGCAAGGCCTTCTACCAGGTCGGCGCGGCCAGCCATTCGCCGGACCACAAGCTCTACGCCTTCGCCGTCGACGAGCAGGGTTCGGAGGTCTACCGCGTCCATGTGAAGGACCTGGCGACCGGCGAGGTCCTGGAAAGTCCCGTCGAGAGCACCACCGGCGACTTCTGTTTCTCGCCCGACAGCCAGTGGCTGTACTGGACGTTCCGGGACGACAACGGCCGGCCGGCCAAGATCTATCGTCGCCCGGCCAGGGGAGCGGCCCAGGACGACGTGCTGATCTATGATGAGCCCGACGAAGGGTTCTTCATCGGCGTCGGCGTCACCAGTTCCGAGAAATATGTCGTCATCTCCTGCGGCAACCAGGAGACCAGCGAGAACCTGCTGATCCCCGCCGCGACGCCCACCGCGACGCCGGTCGTCTTCCACCCGCGCGAGGTCGGCGTCCGCTACGAGGTCGAGCACTGGAACGACCACTGGGTGATCCGCACCAACGCCGACGGCGCCGTCGACTGGAAGCTGGTCACGGCGCCGGAAAACGCCACCGGCAAGGCGAACTGGAAGGACTGGATCGCCCACCAGCCGGGCCGCCTGATCTCCGGGACCATGGCCTTCAAGGCCTGGTTCGTGCGGCTGGAGAAGGTCGACGCGCTGAACCAGGTCGTGGTCACCGCCGTGAACGGTGACGAGCACACCATCGGCTTCGACGAGGCGGCCTACGCGCTCAGCCTGGAAGGCGGCTACGAGTACGAAACCGCGAGCCTGCGCTTCGTCTACAACTCGATGACCACGCCCCGGCAATGGTTCGACTACGACATGGCCTCGCGCCAGCGCACCCTGCGCAAGACCCAGGAAATCCCCTCCGGCCACGACCCGGCCCAGTACGAGACCCGCCGCCTGAACGCCAAGGCCAGCGACGGGACCGACGTGCCGGTGTTCATCCTGATGAAGAAGGGAACCCCGCTGGACGGCTCGGCCCCGCTGCTGCTGTACGGCTACGGCAGCTACGGCATCGCCATGGAGCCCAGCTTCTCGATCCGGAACCTCAGCCTTGTCGACCGCGGCTGGATCTGGGCCACGGCCTGCCCGCGCGGCGGCTCGGAAAAGGGCTGGGGCTGGTTCCTGGACGGCAAGAAGTTCAAGAAGAAGAACACCTTCACCGACTTCATCGCCTGCGCCGAGCACCTGCACGCGGCCGGCTACGGCAAGCCGGCCAACACCGTCGCCTACGGCGGCTCGGCCGGCGGCCTGCTGATGGGCGCCATCACCAACATGCGCCCGGACCTGTTCGCCGGGATCATCGCCGCCGTGCCGTTCGTCGACGTGGTCAACACCATGAGCGACACGTCCCTGCCCCTGACCCCGCCGGAATGGCCCGAGTGGGGCAATCCGCTGGAGGACAAGGAGGCCTACGACTACATCGCCAGCTACTCGCCGTACGACAACGTCTCGGCCAAGCCCTATCCGGCCGTCCTGGCCACCGGCGGCCTCTCCGACCCGCGCGTCACCTACTGGGAGCCCGAGAAGTGGGTCGCCAAGCTCCGCGACTTCACGACCAGCAGCAATCCCGTTCTGCTGAAAATCAATATGGACGCCGGCCACGGCGGGGCCTCGGGACGCTTCGATTTCCTCAAGGAGATCGCGCTCGACTACGCCTTCGCCGTCTGGGCGGTGGAAAAGGGCTGGTCGAAATGAGTTCCGTCGTTATCCGCGCTTCCGTCGACGCAGACTTGCCCGCCATCACCGAGATCTACGCCTGGAACGTCTTGAACGGGCTAGGCACGTTCGAAGAGGTTCCGCCGGACCAGGCCGAGATGACCCGCCGCCGCGCGAACTTCCTGGATCGCGGCCTGCCCTATCTGGTCGCCGAGCTGGACGGCGAGGTCGTCGGCTATTGCTACGCCGGCCCGTTCCGCCTGCGCGCGGCCTATCGCTACACGGTCGAGGACAGCGTCTATGTCTCGCCCAAGGCGGTCGGCAAGGGCGTCGGCCGGGCGCTGCTGGAGGCGTTGATCCTCCGTTGCGAAGCCTTGGGTCTGCGGCAAATGTGCGCGGTGATCGGCGACAGCGGCAACACGGCCTCGATCGGCCTGCATGCGGCGCTTGGCTTTGAAAAGAAAGGTGTTTTCCCGAGCATGGGCCACAAGTTCGGCCGCTGGGTCGACCTGGTGTGGATGCAGCGCCCTCTCAACGGCGGCGGCGAGACTCCGCCGGACGCGCCCGGCATGGCCCTCAGCGGCGTGTAATTGTAAAATATTGTTACGCCAGAACGAAGTTTAACCAGTCCCCCCATAGCTTTCCCGCCTGGGAAGGTTCGGGAGAACTTCTGAGATGGACGAAAAGCGGCGGACGACGACCGCGCTGATGCGGGCTTACGTGCCAATCGTACGCGGCTACCTGATCGCGGCGGCCGTTTACTATGCTTTGATCAGCCTATCCCACCCCTTCTACGAGAAGGGCGGCGAGCTTCTGGTGCTGGAAGGCCTGGCCGTAAGCTCCGCGCTCTATGCCTTGTGGAGTTGGGTCGCCCTTAGCCGCGGCAGGATCATGGGCCTGTCGCTGGAAGCCGTCAGCTTGGGCATGAACGCCCTGTTCCTGGCCAACACCCTGGCCTACCAGACCCTGCATTTCGAAGCCCAGAAGCTGGTCTATTTCGTGTTGATGGCCCTGGTTTTCGCCACCTCGGCCCCCAGCCGCCGCGTGGCGCTGATCAGCGTGGCCGCCGCCATCGCCAGCCTGACCTGGATGATCCGCCACGCCTCGAAGGAGATGATAGACCAATTCATCTTCGTCGGCCTGGCCGGCGCCTTCTCGGCGGTCGGCATGTCGACCCTGATGCGTGGCGTCGTCCGCCGTGAAGTACGCGCGCGTCTGGCCAGCGAGACTCTGAACGCCGAGCTGCAGCGCGAGCTGATCGAGAACCGCCGCCTGAAGACCGAGGCCCAGGCGCTGGCCTTGGCCGCCGAGACCGCCAACCGCGCCAAGACCGAATTCCTGGCCACCATGAGCCACGAGATCCGCACCCCGTTGAACGGCGTGCTGGGCATGGCCCAGATCATGGGGACCGGCGACCTCTCGCCCGACCAGCGTCAGCGCCTGGAAACCATCGCCGCCTCCGGCCAGTCGCTGCTGGGCGTGATCAACGCCATTCTCGACATCTCCAAGATCGAGGCCGGCAAGATGGACATCCTGCCCGCCCCGTTCGACCTCTGCGCCCAACTCAATACGCTGCGCCAGCTCTATGGCGGCCTGGCGCGCGACAAGGACCTGGCGTTCAGCCTGGAGGTCGCGCCCGACGCCGGCGGCTGGCGACTGGGCGACGCCGAGCGCCTGCGCCAGGTGCTGTCGAACCTGATCTCCAACGCCGTGAAGTTCACCGAGGCCGGCGCGGTGCGGGTGATCGTCGAGGGCGACGCCACGACGCTGACCGCGCGCGTCATCGACACCGGTGTCGGCATCCCCGAGGACCAGCGCGAACGGCTGTTCACCAAGTTCGCCCAGCTGGACAGCTCCAGCACCCGCCAGGCCGGCGGCTCAGGCCTGGGCCTGGCGATCTGCAAGACCCTGATCGAGCTGATGGGCGGCGCGATCACCTTCTCGGCCCCGGCCGAGGGCGGCGCCTGCTTCACTGTTGTCCTGCCGATGGCCAAGACCGCGCCCGCTCCGGCCCTGAACATCGCCGCGCCCGAGCTCGAGGACAAGGCCAGCGCGCCGCGGATCCTGGTCGTCGATGACAACCAGACCAATCGCGCCGTGCTGCTGACCCTGCTGAGTCATCTGGGCGTCGACGGCCACTTCGCCGTTGACGGCCGCGACGCGGTGGCGATGTGGGAGAGGGACCGCTGGGACGCGATCCTGATGGACGTGCACATGCCGGTCATGGATGGGGTAGAGGCTAGCAGGGCCATCCGTGAGGGCGAGCGCCGGACAGGCCGGCCTCGCACCCCGATCATCGCCGTGACCGCCAGCGTGCTGACCCATGAGCGGACGCTCTATGCCGACGCCGGCATGGACGCCATGGTGCCCAAACCCGTCGAGGTTCCGCGCCTGGTCGAGGCCCTGGCCCAGGCGCTGTCGATCACGGAGGTCGATGAGACCGAGGGACGCGGCGCCGCCTGAGCCCGCCAAAGGGCGGATACGAAAAAGGGGACGCTCGCCGGCGTCCCCTTCGTCGTTCTAAAGGCTGGTGAGCGATCAGCCCTTGCGCGAGCGCGTAGCCTTGCCCTTGCGGCCGCCCTGGCCCAGGCCAAGGGCCTTGGCCATCGCCGAACGGGCTTCGCTATAGGCGGGCGCCGTGGTCGGATAGTCGTTCGGCAGACCCCACTTGGCCTTGTACTCGGCCACGGTCATACCGTGGGTCGTGAGGTGGCGTTTCAGAGTCTTGTAGGGCTTGCCGTCTTCGAAGCTGATCAGAGCTTCCGGCGTAATGCTCTTACGGATCTGGGCTGGCGTCGCCTTGGTCACGGCCTCGACCGTGGGCGCCGGCGGCGCGCCAATACCGGCCAGAGCGTCGTGCGTAGCGCGGATCAACGCAGGAAGTTCCGAAACCGGCGTAACGTTATTGGCCACATAGTTGGCCACGATTTCGGCGGTGAGCTCGATTAAGGTCGCTTTATCTTCCACGATCACAACTCCATTCCCCTTTGATCCGCAATTACACGGTCGCCTGAGAAAGACAAGTAGTTTACCCACGATTTGTCAGCCAATTCGTGAAGTACCGTAACAATTGACTGTCGTTGAGCGCGCTCAGCAGCGCTAATTTTCGCCAACTATAACGATGACAACGCTGTTATCAGGCATCGATTCGGCAACTAAACCCCAACGTGCGCCCATCTATCTCGCAACTGCGAACTCGACTTTGATGAGTTCTGACACCCCATGGGCCAATACCGCGACGTGCGCGTGCTCAACGCTCGAAGCGGCGCCGATTGCCCCTCGTCGCCCAGGAATAGGCTTTCGCCGACAAGATCATTGCGCGGCTGGACTTGCCAATCGATTGTATCCGCGCCGCGCTTGACCTTTTGGGACCTCGGCGACGAGACCGCGGTATCGCGAACTTCGGAGAACCGCCACGCGGGCGCGGAAACGACCGCCGCGCTGATCAAGAGCGGAACGCGCCCAAGGGCTGAAGATCAGCCTGACTATTGATGGAAAGAAGTGGCTGGGGAACTAGGACTCGAACCTAGAATGACGGTACCAAAAACCGCAGTGTTACCATTACACCATTCCCCAGCAGGAACGGCGAAACCCCTCAGGGCTCGGCGAGGCGGTGGAAATAGCTCACGACTCGGATGGATGCAACATCCCATTTCAGAACTTTTTTCGGGCTGTCACACGAACCTCGAAAAAGGCGCTTGCGCCCTCCGAAACCGCCCCCTATAAGGCCGGCCTCCAAGTCGGAGTGTGGCTCAGTCTGGTAGAGCACTGCGTTCGGGACGCAGGGGTCGCAGGTTCAAATCCTGCCACTCCGACCATTTCCTCCCCGCCAACCAGAGGCGGGAAAACATCTCAAAATTCATAAGTTTAGGCGTCGCGAAAGCGGCGCCTGACTTGCGACTCGCCAGAACTTGGGCGCGTTGCGCGCTGTTCATTTGGTCGCAACCCGAACAGCGGTTAGCTTGTCGCCGGTTTCGCTCACAGGACCTCCGATGAAGCAGTTCTTCCTGACCGTCGCCGGCGTCTTCGTCGGCCTTCTGCTGTTCGTGGTCGGCGTCCCCTTTCTGCTCATCGTGATGGCCGCCGGCGCGGCGCGGCCCGCGCCCGTTCCCACCCACACCGTGCTGCAGTTGGACCTGCGGGGCGGCCTGTCGGACCAGGCGCCTCAGAGCCCCTTCGCCGCGTTCGGCGGCGGCGGGAGTTCGGTGATGTCGATCATCGAGACGCTGCGGCGCGCCGAGAAGGACGACAAGGTCCAGGCCGTTCTGGTGCGCCTGCCCGAGGGCGGCATGGCCCCGGCCGCGGCCGACGAGCTGCGCCTGGCGTTCAAGCACTTCCGCGAGACCGGCAAGAAGCCGATCTACGCCCACAGCCAGGGGCTCTATCCGTCCGGCATGGTCACCTCGACCTACATGCTGGGCGCGGCCTCCAGCGAGCTCTGGATGCAGCCCGATTCGAGCTTCCAGGCGGTCGGCGTTTCGTCGGAGGCGATGTTCTTCAAGCGCTTCTTCGACAAGTACGGCGTCAAGGCCGAGTATGAGCAGCGCTACGAGTACAAGAACGCGGTCAATCCCTACCTCTACAGCGACTACACGCCGGCCCACCGGGAATCGACGCTGTCGTGGATGGGCTCGGTCTATCGCACGGCCCTGACCAGCGCGGCGATCGACCGCAAGCGCGATCCGGTCGCCCTGACCAGGACCCTCGAGGCGGGCCCGTACAGCGCCCAGGAAGCGCAAGGCAAGGGCCTGATCGACAAGGTCGGCCAGGTCAGCGACATCCAGGCCTTCGCCCTCGACAAGGCCGGCAAGGGGGCCAAGCTGGTCGACTTCGACGACTACGCCGCCCGTTCCAAGCCGCCGACCGTCAAGACGGGCCCGGCTATCGCCGTGATCGGGGCCGAGGGCGCGATCGTCACGGGCTCCGACGGCGGCGGCTCGCCGTTCAGCGGCGACGGCAACGTCTATTCCGACAACGTGGCCCAGGCCTTCAAGACGGCGATCGATGACAAGGACGTCAAGGCGATCGTGTTCCGCGTTTCCTCGCCAGGGGGTTCGGACACCGCCTCGGAGCAGATCCTGGCCTCCGTGAGGGCCGCCAAGGCGGCCGGCAAGCCGGTGGTGATCAGCATGGGGACCTATGCGGCCTCGGGCGGCTACTGGATCTCCAGCCAGGCCAATTCGATCGTCGCCCAGCCCTCGACCCTGACCGGCTCGATCGGCGTCTATGGCGGCAAGTTCGCCGTGGGCGACGCCCTGGCCCGCTTCGGCGTCGACACCAAGCCCCTGCATGTCGGCGGCGACTATTCGCAGGCCTTCGGCGCGGGCGAGGGCTTCACGCCCGAACAGCGCGCCAAGTTCTCCGGCTGGATGGACCGCATCTATGCCGGCTTCGTCGCCCGCGTGGCCGAGGGCCGTCACCTGCCGCCCGAGCGCGTGCGCGAGATCGCCAAGGGCCGCGTCTGGACTGGCGAGCAGGCCAAGCAGCTGGGCCTGGTCGACGAGCTGGGCGGCTTCTACGACGCGGTCGACAAGGCCAAGGCCCTGGCCAAGCTGAAGGACGATGTGCGCCTCAAGCGCATGGATGGCGGCAAGTCGCCGTTCGAGGCCTTCGAGCGCTTCCTGGGCGTCAGCGAGACCTCGGCCAAGACCCTGGCGGCCGCCGCGTGGGTGCTGGGCGATCCGCGCTCCCAGGCGATCCTGGACGAGATGGCCAAGGCGCGCCTGCGGGCCGCGCCGGGCGGGGCGTCAGTGCTGGCGGACACGCCAATCCGGTAAGGCGACCGTCGCATCCGTCAGAGACGACGAGAGCCCCGACGCCGCCAGCGTCGGGGCTTTCTGTTTGTGCGCCGTCCCTAGCGCCGTCAGTCCCGCACAGCCCCCCTGGTTCAGCCGGCATGAGGCCGTGGATAGGCGGGCCTGGCCGGCCACAGCCCTACCCTTGCGGCAGACATGGGCTTCCCACCACAGGGGCGGGCATGGCGTGAGATCTGAGCGCGGAGCCACGATAGCCCCCCGCCTCCCCCAGACACAGCAAAGCCGCTGACCTTGCAGTCAGCGGCTTGCAGCAAGGCCCAAAAGAAAGACGCCGGTGCTTGCGCACCGGCGTCCAACTTTAGAGCGGACTACTGGTTCGATTAGAACGAGTAGCGGGCGCCGAGGTAGAAGCGGCGGGGTTCAACCCAGCCGTTGGCGACCTTGAAGTTGTACACGCCGTCGCCGTTGATCAGCTTTTGCACGCTGTTGGCCGACTGCTTGTTCAGGATGTTGAAGGCGTCGAGGAAGAACTCGACCTTGCCACCCAAACCCGGCACTTCGTGCTCGTACTTCAGGCGCATGTCGAAGGTGTAGTACGACGGGTTCTTCTCGCTGCCGACCTTGCCCGCTTGCGGGTAGGTCGTATAGACGCCGCCGTAGTAGTACGCCGGATCGGTCGGAGCGAAGTAACGGTTCGCAACCGGAGCGGCCGGCGTGAACAGCGAACCGCTGTTCCAGTTGAACACGCTCGAGATTTGCAGACCGAACGGGGTGTCGTAGGCGCCGTAGGCCTTGAACTGGTGCTTGATGTTACCAGCTTGCGGGCCCCACATGTTCGGCGCACGCGGGTCGACGGAGATAATGTCGCCCTGGTAGTCGGCGTTGCCGTCCGAGTTCGTGTTACCCTTAGCCCAGTTCCGGGTGTAGGACATCTGGCCGAACCAGTTGGTGGTCTTGAACTTCGTGACCGTCAGTTCGAAGCCCGTGTACTCACGCTTGCCGCCGGCCAGGGTGCCCAGGACGTAGTTCGCGTTCGGCTTCGACGAGAAGCCGAAGTACGAGTACGGCAGGTAGAACAGAGTGCCCGGCGAGGCCACGCCGTCCGGACCGCAGACCGCGACCGTACAGGTCGGATCCGAGTACACGGCCAGATCGTAGTCTTCGAAGATGTCCCTGGTGACGCGGCGCGTCAGCGAGGTCGAGACGTTGATCGAGGAGCCGATCGTGGTCGAGCCGCCGATCATGTACTCGTCGGTGAACGGGGTCTTGGTGTTCGGGCCGAACACCGAGTCTGGCGTCACGGCGCCGCCGCGGGTGCGGAAGGTCAGCCATTGGTTGCCGAGGTAGACCTGCTCTTCCGTGACCGGACCGGTCAGGTTACCGGCGAAGTTGGCCATGTCCGAACGGATCGGGTCATAGTAGCGGCCATAGAACGCATAGATCTTGCTGCGGCCGTTGCCGGCGACGTCGTAGACGATGTTGACGCGCGGAGCCAGCTTCCAGTCGAACGTGAACAGCTTTTCGCCAGCCGAGCTGAAGTGGCTCCACTTTTCGCTACGAACGCCAGCGGCGACCGTCAGCTGGTTCCAGGTCCAGGTGTCCTGCAGGTAAGCCGTCTCGCCTTCGCTCTTGATCGAGTAAGGAGCGTCGATCGTGCGCAGGGCGCGGTAGGCGTTCACGTTGCCGTAGGGGTTACCCGCCGTCGACGTGAAGGTGTAGGCGCTGACTTCGGTCGGCGCGATCGTGCCGTCGCCATTGGTGTCCAGCAGGCCGCGGAAATAGGCGGCGTTCGGGCTGGCGTTGGCCGCGGTGATGATGCGAGCGCGGTCATCGTTCTGGAACGGACGCGCCGTCCACAGCGAGCTGGAGACGAAGTCGTTGAACGTCGTGCCCGCGAAGGCCGCGGCGATTGACTGATACTGGGCGTTGCCCGGGATCGTCGCGTTGCTCTTGTAGATGTGCTTCGACGTCGTGTAGCCGCCCTTGAAGGTGTGGCTGCCGAAGGCGGTGTCCAGGTAGTACTCGAGCTTCACGCCATACTCTTCGGCGTTGCGGTGCGACTCCGAGTTGGTGCCGGCGCCGCCGAGCTGACGCTGCTCGATAGTCGCGCCCGACCCGCGGAAGATGAGGTTGTCACGAACGGTCTGGTCGGCCGCCTGCGTGGTCAGCTCAGCCTTGTGGTTGTAGTAGTAAGCATTGATCGACAGGTCGTTCCACGTGTGGGTGTAGTCGATCTTGTAGTTGTCGCCACCTTGCTTGGTGGTGTTGTCGCGCCGGTTGATAACCGTGGCGCTGGGCGAACCGTCGCGGAAGTACGGGTCGTTGAAGAAGGTGCCGGTCAGGCGATCGTTGTCGGTGATCTGCCAGGTGGCCTTGAAGAAGGCGTACTTTTCGTCTCTCGTGACACTGCGGCGGACCTCACCCGTGGTCGGGTTCAGCACTTCGTCCGAACGGTGCTTCTTCTGATACGAGCCGAAGACCCACAGCTTGTCCTTGACGATCGGACCGCCGAGGGTGAACGCGGTATCGTAGGTCTTGAAGCCGCCCGAGGTCGAGTGCTTGTCCTTGGCGACCAGGCTGTCGTTCTGCAGGTAGTAGTTGACCGAGCCGTGCCACTCGTTCGAGCCCGACTTGGTGACGACGCGCGAGATCAGGCCCGAACCGCCTTCGTATTCAGCGGGGACGCCGCCGACGATGACCTGCTGTTCCTGGATGATTTCCGAGTTGAAGTTCGAGCCGAACGTACCAGTGGCCGGGTCGGTCACGTTCACGCCGTCGATGTAGTAGATGTTGTCGCTCGAGGAGCCGATGGCGCCGCCGACGTCCGAATAGTTGACGCCCGAACGCGACGACGGGTTGCCGCCCGACGAGGGCTTCACGCCCGGAACCAGCTGCAGGTAGCTCTGATAGTTACGGCCGGTGGGGAGCGATTCCACCGTCTGCAGCGTCAGGGTGGTGGCGACGGTGGCTGAGGTCACGTCGACAGCGGCCAGCGAACGGCCGGTGATGACGACTTCTTCGATCGTGTTGCCTTGAGCGGCCAGGGCGTAACCGACCGAACGGTCCTGACCCGACACGACGGCGACGTTGCCGGTGCTGAACTCGTTGTAGCCCGCCGAGGTCACCGTGACGGTGTAGTTGGTCGAGGGGTCGAGACCGCTGACGCGAACCTTACCTTCGGCGTCGGTCACGCCCGTGCGCGGCTGGATGCTGTCCGGCGACTTCACCAGGACCGTGGCGCCCGCGAGGGGCTGGCCGTTCGGACCGGTCACCGTGACGCGCAGGGCGCCCGACGACGCTTGCGCCAGGGCGACCCCGGCGACGCAAACGCTCAACGCAATGCCGAGCGCGGCGCGGCTCACGCCCTTCGCGAGGCGCGCGCGTGCGCTACCTTTGTTGAATTCCATGCTTTTCAAATCCCCTCTGAGCGTGGCGCGGGCGGCAAGTCGGACAGAACCCCTCGAGAAACTTTGTCCGACCTGGAGCGGAAAAACCGCCAAACGGCGCCACGAGATCACTGGTGTCCCGGAAAACATTTCTCCGGTTGTGCGGACGTTAGGGGGGCGCGCCGCTGAGGGTCAATTGTCATTGCAAAATTGTAATTCACATCACGCCTCTCTGTCGCAAAATCGCCACAGGGTCGCCGCTTTTCCGGAGACCATTGCTCGTCCGGGATACCGAAGGCTCGGGAGACCGCGCAAAATCTTCGCCAGGCTTTTGTTTTATCGAGGTTATTCTGACCTCAAGGAACGCCGTTCAAGCCGTTATCGTTTCGAAGAAAATCCGGCGAGAAAATTACCGGCCATAATTGACAGACAGAAAATCATGCCCGGAACAACGCGGTTCGGCACAAATCTCTTTTGAGAGCGAGGCGAAGGGCGACATATTCTCTTCACAAATGCCACCCCGGCGCGCACCTTGACCGGCAGCGCTGACCATTGCCTAGGCGCCCGTCGCCCATGAAGATGCCGACGCGGCGGAGCACGCCGCGCGACATGAGCCCCAAAGAACCGATGAGTGAATTTCGACGCGTCACCGACTCCCTTTCGGTCAGCCCGCAGGTGACCGAGGCCGACATGGCCCGCGCCGCGGCCCAGGGATTCGTCCTGGTGATCAACAACCGCCCCGACGGCGAGGACCCCAGCCAGCCGTCGAGCGCGACGATCGAGGCGGCGGCGCGGGCGGCGGGGATGAACTATCTGCACGTGCCGGTGCGGGGCGGCCCGACCCAGGAACAGGTGGACGCCGTTCGCGCGGCCGTGGAAGGCGCCGGCGGACCGGTGCTGGCCTTCTGCCGCTCCGGCACGCGCTCCATCGTCACCTGGTCGATCGGCCGGGCGCAGGACGGCGAGGACCGCGAGACCCTGGTCAACCAGGGCCGTGAAGCGGGCTATGACCTGTCGGGCGTGTTGCCCGCTTAAGCCTGACTAGAAAGCGGCCGACTCGCGGGCCGCCATCGGCGTCGGTTCGGGGTGGCAGCTGGCCAGAACGAACTGCGCCATGATGATACACAGGATGGCGAAGGCCACGCGCTGGAGCCGTTTTGAGACAAAAATCGCCGCGTCCGCCGTCATGGCCGATCCCTCCAGGGTTACTGGAAGCTTAAAGCGCAAGACCGGCGCCGCCGCCGTGTCCCAGGAGCGAACCGATGATCCCCTTCGTCCGCGAGCTGGAATTCGAATACGGCCGCTGCGACCCGGTCTCGCCGCTGATCCGGCGGGTGATCGCCCGCAATCCCGGGCCGTTCACCTATACCGGCACCGGCGTCTACATCGTCGGACGGGGCGAGGTGGCGGTGATCGACCCCGGCCCAGATCTGGCAGAGCACTTCGACGCCCTCAAAGCCGCTCTGGCGGGCGAGCGGGTGACCCATGTGCTGGTCACCCATCACCACCTGGACCACTCTCCCCTCGCCCATCCTCTGGCCCGGGCGTTCGGCGCGAAGGTCTACGGCCTGCCCGCCCCCGCCGACCACGGCGAGGCGGCGTCCCCGGGACTCGAGGAAGGCGCCGACGGCCGGTTCAGGCCCGACGTCGCCCTGGCCGACGGCGACCTGCTTTCGGGCCCTGGCTGGACGCTGGAGGCCATCATGACGCCGGGCCACACGTCCAACCACGTCTGCTTCGCCCTGAAGGAAGAGAACGCCCTGTTCAGCGGCGATCACATCATGGGCTGGTCGACCACGGTGATCACCCCGCCCGACGGCGACATGGGCGACTACTTCGCCAGCCTGGAAAAGGTGAGATCGCGCGGATTCGAGATCCTGTGGCCCACTCACGGCGCGCCGGTCCGCGAGGTCAGCCCGTTCATCGACGCCTATGTCGCCCACCGCCGCGCCCGCGAGGCCCAGATCCTCGAGGCCCTGCGCGCGGGCTTCACGACCATCAAGGCGATGGTGCCCAGCCTCTACGCGACCGTGGACCCGAGGCTGCACCCGGCGGCGGCCCACTCGGTTTTCGCGCACATAATCCAGCTGGTCCGCGAGGGGCGGGTGACAACGCCGGGCGAGCCGGAGCTGGACGCGGAATATCGCCTGACTTGAAGGCTACCAGAAAATCCGATTTTCCCGGCAAAGGCCGGGGAGATCGGGATTTTTTCAGCCGCCCCGCACCGCGCTCATCAGCGCGCCGATCCGGGCGCAGTTGCGGCCTTGGTCCGGCCCCGCGTCGCGGCCGATCGAGCGCATGTCGAGGCGCGAGCCCCTGGCGTCCGGACGCACCCGCACCACCAGGTCGTCGGTCAGGCCGTACCAGAAGCTGCTGCCCGTGGCCTCCAGGCGGCCATCCATCGGATCGTCGGTGACCAGGGTCATGCCGGAGGCCAGGACGGCGGCCTTGACCGACTCGTAGACGTCGCCCGGCACCCGCTCGCTGACCAGCGGTCGGGCCGCCGGGCAGGTCTCGGCGTTGATCTCGGCCAGGCGGCGACCGGCATAGGCGGCCGAACCCACCGGCAGGCTGGGATCATCGACGACGATCTCCGCCGAGCCGCCGCGGGCGGCCATCGCCGCGTCGGAGAAGCCCAGCGGCGTCTTCCAGTCGGTGGCCACGTCATGGATCGGCGGCGACTGGCCGCCCAGCGCCTTGGCCGCGAACATCGCCCCGAAGGTGGCCGCCGTGATCACCAGGGCCAGCACCGCGCCCTTCCACAGGCGCGCGAAGCCGGCGCTCAGCGCGATGACCAGGCCGATCAGACCGGTGGCGACGCTGATGAAGGCCATGCGCGGCGCCCAGTCCAGGGTCATGGACGTATAGCCCAGCGGCAGGGGGATCATGCCCAGCTTGACGCCCAGGGCGCCGCCGGCGGCCAGGATGGCGGGGGCCAGGGCGATCAGCAGGGCCAGGTCCAGATACAGCGACGCCCAGCGGGGCGACTTGCCTGAGACCTTGTCCGTGGTCACGACCTTGTCGGTCTTCTTCTTGCCCTTGCCGCGCTTGCCCGGCGTGATCGGCATGGCGAACGGCAGGGCTTCGCCGGCGTCGGCGAGGACGGGCTTGGGCGCCTCCGCCTGATCCGGATCCCGCAGGCGCAGAGGCGGTTCCGGCGCGATCCCGACCCCGCCCGGCTCGGGCTCCCGCGTCACGATGTCGGCGACGGCCGTGGGCGCCGGCTCGGCGGGCTTTTCGACCGGGGCGGCGGCGGCGATGGCGGCGGCCTCGGCGATGATCGCGTCAGTCGCCGAGACCGGTTGGACTTCCGGCTCCGGCGTCGGGTCGGCGACGACCTCGGGCTCCGGCTCGGGCGCGCGCAGCGCCGCTTCGGCCTCGACCTCCTCCACGGGCTCGGGCGCATAGATCACCGCCGCGTGGCCGCCATCGGCGGCGGCCAGGGTCGGGGCCAGCGCGGGCTCCGGTTCAGGCGGCGGCGGAGACGGCGCGGGCGACGGCTGCACCGGGGTCTCCGGCAGCGTGTAGCCCTCGTCCTGCAGGCGCTTGCGGATCACCTTCTTGTCGATCTTGCCGGTCGCGCCCAGCGGGATGTCGTCGACGAACAGCACGTCGTCCGGCATCCACCACTTGGCGATCTTGCCCTGGAGGTAGTCGATGAACTCCGCCTTGGTGGCCGTCTCGCCCGGCTTCAGCTTGACCAGCAGCACCGGCCGCTCGTCCCACTTGGAATGCGGCATGCCGACCACCGCGGCCAGGGCGGCCTTGGGGTGGCCCACGGCGATGTTCTCGATCTCGATCGTGCTGATCCACTCGCCGCCGGACTTGACGACGTCCTTGGCGCGATCGGTGATCTGCATGAAGCCGTGCTCGTCGATCGTCGCGATGTCGCCGGTGTCGAAGAAGCCGTCCTCGTCCAGGATCTTGCCGCCGGCGCCCCGGAAGTACTCCGCGGCGATGATCGGGCCACGGATCTTCAGGTGGCCGAAGGCCTTGCCGTCGTGCGGCAGGATCTTGCCGTCGTCGTCGGTCAGGCACAGCTCCACGCCCAGCGGCGGCCGGCCCTGCTTCAGGCGGTAGGGCATCTGCTGGTCGTAGGGCAGCTTTTCCAGTTCGTCGGTCATCACCGACAGGGTCCCGACCGGCGAGGTCTCGGTCATGCCCCAGGCGTGGACGACCTCGACGTCGTAAGTCTCCTGGAAGGCGCGGATAATGGTCTCTGGGCAGGCCGCCCCGCCGATCACCACCTTCTTCAGCACCGGCAGCTTGGCGCCGGTGGCCTCCAGGTGCTGCAGCAGCATCTGCCAGACCGTCGGCACGGCGGCCGAGAAGGTCACGCCCTCGGTGTCCAGGAGCTCGAAGATCGAGGCGCCGTCCATCTTGGCGCCCGGCATCACGATCTTGGCCCCGGCGCCGGGGCCCGAGAACGCCACGCCCCAGGCGTTGGCGTGGAACATCGGCACCACCGGCAGGATCACGTCGCGCTGCGACACGCCCATCACATCGGGCTGCATGGTGATGAAGGTGTGCAGGAAGTTCGAACGGTGAGAGTACATCACCCCCTTGGGGTCGCCCGTCGTGCCCGAGGTGTAGCAGAGACCGGCCGCCGTACCCTCGTCGAAGCCGCCCCAGGCGCATTCGGCGCCATGCTGCTCCATCAGGTCTTCGTAGGCGATCAGGCCCTTGAAATGCGGCGCCTCGCCGGCCAGCGGGAAGTCGGCCGGCATGTGGCCGCGATCGGTGAACACCACCACGTGCTCGACATGCGGCAGCCGCGGCAGGATCGCGGCGATGATCGGCAGGAAGGTCAGGTCGGTGAAGATCAGCCGGTCGCCGGCGTGATCGGCGATCCAGGCGATCTGCTCGGGGAACAGGCGCGGGTTCAGGGTGTGGCAGACCGCCCCGATGCCCATGATGCCATACCAGGCTTCCATGTGGCGGCCGGTGTTCCAGGCCAGGGTGCCAACGCGGTCGCCGGGCTTGATCCCCAGGGCCAGCAGCGCGTTCGACACCCGCTTGGCGCGGTCGCGAATCTCGCGATAGGTCGTGCGCACGATCGGCCCCTCGACCGAACGGCTGACCACTTCACGCCCGCCGTGCCACTTGGCGGCGTGATCGATAATCTTGTCCAGGGTCAGGGCCCCGTGCTGCATCAATCCCTGCATCTGAACGCTACGCTCCCGGCCGCTTATCATTGTTCACGCAAGGCTATCGTTGTGCGGCGCAACACGCAACGCGCCGCGCCCTTCGGGAGAAAAGACAACGCTCGCACGCCGCGCCAATCGGCCGCAGGGCGCGTTTAAAGACTCTTCGTTGCCGTGGGCGGATAATTCCCCCAGGCGAACGCGGTTCGTGGGCGGGAGACGCGGCGTGGGCTGGCTGGCCGACACTCTGGCGGATGAAAGACTGGACGAAGTGGGCGCCGACATCCGGCGGCTCGGCGTCTCGCGTCTCATCTCCGGCTGTCTGGCCGCCGGGGCCGTTTGCCTGGGTCTGGGCGCGGCCACCGCCTTCACGTGGCTGGCCGGCTTCCTGCTCGCCGAAGGCCTGGCGACCCTGGCGACCCGCAACTTCGGCCGAGGCCGTCCGGTGTCGCGCGGCGACCGCGCCGTCTTCATCCTGGCCGCGATCCCGGTCAACGCCAGCTGGGCCGCGCTGGCCAGCCTGCTCTGGCTGCAGGGCTCCGACAAGCTGAAGATCGCCGCGGTCGCCATCTGGTGCGGCCAGCTGATCTTCGCCCAGCAGTACCGTCACCAGCCGCTGGCCCTGCTGATCATCAGCGGACTGCTCCCCGTGACCAGCTTGATCATCTTCCCGTTCTTCTTCATGCCCGGCGCTGACATGAGCACCCAGTCGATGCGCTGGTCGCTGGCGCTGCTGATCGCGGTCACGATCAACGTCGCCCTGCGCAATCGCGCCGCCGCCCGCCGCATGGACACGCTGACCCGGGGCCTGCGCGAGGAACGCGAGCGCGCCCTGGAGGCCGCTCGCGCCAAGTCGACTTTCATCGCCGTCACCAGCCACGAGCTACGCACGCCGATGAACGGACTCTTGGGCATGGCCCATGCCCTGGAGCGCTCGCCCCTGAACCCGGCCCAGCGGGAACAGGTCGCCCTGATGCTCAAGTCGGGCGACAGCCTGATGCAGCTGCTCAACGACGTGCTGGACATGTCGCGGATCGAGGCCGGCCGCGTCGAGCTGGCTCCCGAGGCGGTCGATCCACGCGCCATGGTCGCCGACGTGGTCGACGCCTGGCGCGACGCGGCGGTGTTCAAGAACCTGTCGCTGTACGCCGATTTCGGCGCCGGCACGCCAGCCTGGATCGTCGCCGATCCGCTGCGCATCCGACAGATCCTGACCAACCTCGTTTCCAACGCCGTCAAGTTCACGACCCACGGCCACGTCCGGGTCAGCGTCGAGGCCGAACGCGCGGGCGACGCGTGGATGCTGCGCTTCGCGGTCAGCGACACCGGCCCCGGCGTGCCGGCGGCGGCGGCCGACCGGGTGTTCGACAGCTTCACCCAGGCCGACGAGACCATCTCGCGCAGCCACGGCGGCGCGGGCCTGGGCCTGACCATCTCGCGCGCCCTGGCCCGCCAGCTGGGCGGCGACCTGGAACTGCGCCCGACCCCGGTCGGCGCCTGCTTCGTCCTCAGCATCCGCGCCGAGGAATCCGAGGCGGCCAGCCCGGCGCCGGAGCTCGAAACCAGGGACGACGAGACGCTCGACCAGATCCGCGTGCTGATGGCCGAGGACAACGCCGTCAACCAACTGGTCGTGCGCACCATGCTGGAGCCGACCGGCGTGGCCCTCACCGTCGTCGAGAATGGCGAGGAGGCGTTGAAGGCCATGGCCTCGGGCCAATACGACTGCGTGCTGATGGACATCAACATGCCGGTGATGGACGGCATCACCGCGCTGGAGGCGATCCGCCAGGGCCGGGCCGGCGATCCCGCCCTGCCCGTCATCGCCCTGACCGCCTCGGCCATGGCCGGCGACCGCGAGCGGTTCCTCGGCATGGGCTTCGACGACCATCTGGGCAAGCCGGTCAAGCCGATGGACCTGATCACCGCGATCATCCGGGCGGTGAACCCGGAGCCGCCGGACGAAGATCGGCAGGCGGCGTAAGCCTTAGCCCATGGTCTCCGCCAGCGCCCGGGCCTCGTCCTCGAACGCATTGACCGTATCGACCTTGCGCCAGGCGATCTCGCCGGTCTCGCGGGTCAGCTGGTTCTCCAGCACCGCCACGTCGGCGTCCGAGGCGTCGTTGACCCGGGCCGCCACGCGCGCGCGCAGCACCTCGGGCGGGGCCTCCAGCCAGACGCCCAGGAAGCCGACGTCGCAGCGCGTGGCCAGGGCCTCGGCGCGGGCCCGCTCCTCGGGCTTGAGGAACACCGCGTCCAGAACCACCGAGCGTCCGGCCTTCAGGCACAGCTCGGCGTCATGGAACAGCTGGTCATACACCTTGGCGCTCATCTCCGGCGTATAGGCCTCGCGCGGCAGGCGCTGGAGGGACGGCGCGCCCCACAGGCGCTTACGGATCTCGTCGGTGCGCAAAACGACCGCGCCGGGCGCTGAACCCAGGCCCGGGGCGCAGACGCGCGAGAAGGTCGACTTGCCCGAACCCGACAGGCCGCCGGCCGCCACCAGGCTGACCGGCTTGGGGGCCAGGTGTTCCAGAGCGGTGTTCAGATAGGCCCGGGCGGCCTCGTCATCGCCGGTATAGGCCCAGACGTGGGTGCGCACGGCGGCGCGGACGCTCAGCATCAGCGGCAGGGCGGCCAGGCCCGCCCACAGCCCCTCGCCGAACGTGCGGGCGGCCTCGTCCAGATAGGCGTTCAGCACCCGGCCGGCGGCGTCGCGGCGACGGCGGAAATCCAGGTCCATCAGCAGGAAGGCCAGGTCGTACTGCACGTCGATGTCCGACAGGGTGTCGTTGAACTCAATGCAGTCGAACAGGATCGGCTGGCCGTTCTCGATCAGGATATTTCCGAGGTGCAGGTCGCCGTGGCAGTGGCGGGCGAAGCCGTCCTTGGCGCGACCATCCAGCAGCGGACCCAGGCGCTCCAGCGCGATGTCGGTCTCGTGAACCAGGCGCTCGACCGCTTGCTTGCCCAGGCGCGCGGACAGGCCGCGCAGCAGGTTGGCGTTCGAGCGGATCGTGTAGCCCAGGGCCGAGATGCCGCCGCCTTGCGGACGCAGCGACGCGCCGGCGTGGAAACGGGCCACGGTGCGGCCCAGCGAATCCTCCAGCGCGTCGTCGATCGCCCAGGGCTGGGTGGCCAGCACGCCGTTCTGGTCGAAGCGGCGCATCTCCAGCAGGTACTCGACGATCTCGCCCTCGCCGTCGATTTCCAGGCCGCCGTCGGCGGTGCGGTTCAATTGGCGGACCTCGCGATAGATGTCCGGCGCGGCGGCGCGGTTGAAGGTCAGTTCGCGCTCCAGCGCCCAGCGCCGCAGCTCCAGGGTCGAGTAGTCCAGAAAGCCGAAATCGACCGGGCGCTTCACCTTGAAGGCCGAACCGTCGATCAGGAACACCCGGGCGCACGAGGTCTCGATCGTGCTTTCCGCCCGCTCGCCAAACCAGGCGGCGACTTCCTGCTCGCGCGCGGCTTCCGCGTCCTTGATCACGCCCAGCGTCCCATCTCGTCGCGCCCGAAGATCGGCGCCGGGGCTGCATAGCCGAAACGTGCGCCCGCGTCCTCTCGCGCAAGCCTTGCCGAGTCGTGATTTTCGCGGTTAGATTGCATGAAAGCCATTGAGTGCGAGTGTCACATGCTTGTCGGTGCGGGTCTGAAGCGGTCTGGACACAAGCGCGAGGAAATCCTCGCCTCGGCCCGATCCCTATTCCTGAAGGAAGGCTACGCCGACACCGGCATGGAGGTGGTCGCCCGCGCCGCCGGGGTCTCGACCGCCACCCTCTATGCCTATTTCCCCAGCAAGGCCGACCTGTTCAAGGCGATCGTGCTGGAGACGGTCAGCAGCGTCGGCGCGCCGGTGCGCGAAGCCGTTCGGGTGAAGGGCGACGCCCGTACGCGCCTGGCCGCCCTGGCCATCGCCTACGCGACCTTCCTGTCACGCGCCGACACCCGGGCCATGTTCCGGATGGTCACGGCCGAGCGCCGCCGCTTCGAGGATGTCGCCGAATATTTCCTGCAGAGCGCCCGCGACGAACTGGGCGGCGCGGCGATCTCGGTGATCAACGACCTGACCAGGACCGGCGAAATCAGGGTCGAGAAGGCTTCCTGGGCCGCCGGCCAACTGCTGGGCCTGCTCGACCACGTCACCCTGGTCCTGGGCATCACGGCCGGCGACGACGTCCTGCCCCGCCGTCCGATCAAGGACATCGCCGAGGACGCGGTCGAGACGTTCCTGGCGCGGTACGGGGTAAGGTGACCGGGCGCGGGCCTAGGGAAACAGCCGCTTCGTGGTCCAGCCCCCGTCCGCCCGGTCGAACACCAGCCGTTCATGCAGGCGGAACGGCCGGTCGCGCCAGAACTCGATGGTGACGGGGATGATGCGGTAGCCCGACCAGTGCGGCGGGCGCGGAACCTTGGAGAGGCCGAACTTCAGGCCCATCTCGGCGACTCGCTTTTCCAGGGCTAGGCGGTCGGGCAGCGGACGCGACTGGTCGCTGGCCCAGGCGCCCAGCTGGCTGGGACGGGCGCGGCTGGCGAAATAGGCGTCGGCCTCGGCGTCACTGACCGGCTCGACCGCCCCGCGAATCCGCACCTGGCGGCGCAGGGACTTCCAGTGGAACAGCAAGGCCGCCTTGGGCTGGCCGTTCAGCTCGCGCCCCTTGGCGCTCTGGGTGTTGGTGTAGAAGACGAAGCCGCGCGGATCGACGCCCTTCAGCAGCACCATGCGCGAGTCCGGCATGCCGTCGGCGTCGACGGTCGAGACGGTCATGGCGTTGGGGTCGTTGAGCTCCTTCTTGCCCGCCTCCTCCAGCCACTCGGCGAACAGGGCGAAGGGATCCTCCTCCGACAGCAGGGCCGGCGGGACCGCCTCGGTGACTTGACGGACATACTCGTCCTCGCTGGGCGAGGCGGGGATCAGGGTCGGGTCAGCGCTCATGCCCTTCGATATAGAGCCTGGCGCGGTCGAGAGCCACATCAGGGCGAACCCTTTGGGGACCTGGCCTCTAAAGTCTTAACTTAACCCGCCGTTGACCATCCGGCGCCACGGTCGAACCATGACGACCCGTACGCCCGCCCTGACGCTTTCGGCTGCTCGCGCCCTCCTGGGTGTTGCGTCCACCGCCGACGAGCGCGAGCTGCGCATGGCCTATCGCGAGGCCGCCAAGCGAGCCCACCCCGACCGTCCGACCGGCGATGCGGCCCTGTTCCGCGACGTGCTGGCCGCCTACCGCCTGCTGCAGGACACGCCGGTCGTTCAGCACAACTTCCCGCCAACGGTGCAAGCCGTCCCGATCGCCGACCGCGTCTTTCTCGAGATCGACATCGCCACGGCCGTCGCCGGCGGCGCCGAGGAGCTGGCCATCGACGGCCGCCGCCTGAGGCTGAAGCTGCCCGCCGGCCTGCGCGAAGGCGACAAGGTCCGGGTCGAGGGCGTGCTGTTCGAGGTCCGCCTGCGGGCTCAGGACGGCGCCCTGGTGCGTGGCGACGACATCTGGCTGACCGGCAAGGTCGATCCGCGCGTGCTGGCAGAAGGCGGCCGCGTCGACGCCGACACCCCGCTGGGCCCGCGCCCGGCCTGGATCTCGACCAAGGCCGCCGCCCGCGGCCTGGTCCGCCTGCCCGGCCAGGGCCTTCCCGCCCGCGCGGCGCACAAGGCCGGGGATCTGTTTCTGCGCCTGGAAGCCGCCGAAGCCAGGGTCGAGAGCCCGGCGCGCTCGCTGCTCAGGCGCTTCGCGGCGGCCTGGGCGGCTTAGAACCTAGCGACAAATGCCTCTCCTCCCCTTTTGGGGGAGGTGGATCGGCGCGGATACGCGACGAGACGGAGGGGGCTGGTCATGACTCAGTGGCGCGGTGCTGCCCCCCCTCCACCGGCGAATTAAGTCGCACGCGATCTTTTTCACCGTCCAGCCCTTGCAATTATATCGTGTGCGATTAAATCGCTCACATCACTTCAAGCCAAGGAGGCTCCCATGACCACCCTCTACACCACCCGCGCCACCGTCGTCGGCGGCCGTGACGGCCACGCCCGCAGCGAAGACGGCCTGCTGGACGTCCAGCTGTCGATGCCCAAGGCCCTGGGCGGCAAGGAGACCGGCACGAACCCCGAGCAGCTGTTCGCCGCCGGCTACGCCGCCTGCTTCCAGAGCGCCATGGCCCACGTCGCCCGCACCCAGAAGATCGCTCTGACCGGCTCGACCGTGACGGGCCAGGTCGGCCTCGCCACGCAAGAGGTCGGCTTCAAGCTGGAAGTCGCGCTGGAGGTCGAAACCCAGGGCCTGAGCCAGGCCGACGCCGAAGCGTTGGTTGCGACGGCCCACCAAGTCTGCCCCTATTCGAACGCCACCCGTGGCAATGTCGACGTGGCCATCACCGTGAAGGCCGCCTAAGCCGTAATGTCATGACCCAGAAGAAGTCCGCGCCGTCCGATGCTCCGATCGAGGTCCTGCGCCTCGACAACCAGCTGTGCTTCGCCCTCTACGGCGCGGCCAACCGGATGACGCGGCTCTACCGGCCCATGCTGGACGCCCTGGGGCTGACCTATCCGCAGTATCTGGCCCTGCTGGTGCTGTGGGAGGCCAGTCCCCGGACCGTCGGGGCCCTGGGCGACGCGCTGGACCTGGATTCCAGCACCCTGACCCCGCTGCTCAAGCGTCTGGAAGCCGGCGGTCTCGTCCAGCGAACCCGGGATCCGGAGGACGAGCGGCGGGTCATCGTGGCGCTGACCGACAAGGGCCGCGCCCTGCGCGACCAGGCCGTCTCTATCCCCGAGAAGCTGTTCTGCGCGCTCGACATGCCGCTGGAGACGATGAGCGCGCTGCGCGAGCAGCTGAAGACCGTCGCGAAGTAGCGGCCTTAGACCTGGGTACGCGGCGGCTGGGCCGCTTGACCTTAAACCTGAGAACGCGGCGGCTGCGCCGCCTGGCGAGCCCGGATGGCGGCGTGGTCGGCGTCGCTGGTCTGGCGCAGGGCCCGCAGGTCCTCGCTGATCCGGAAGATGGCGACGTAGAACTCGCAGAAGGCGCGCCACAGCAGCACCAGCGCGCCCGCGACCAGCAGGCCGGCGACCAGCACCGGGAAGGCTAGCAGCAGCGAGCCGACGCCCGGCTCCTTCAGCGCCAGGCCCACGGCGGCGCCGACGACCGAAAAGCCGAACAGGGCCACGACCCCGAGGCCAGCCCAATAGATGAAGTGAATCACCGGCCCGGTGACCAGGCGATCGAACGTGAGCAAGTCCCACAGCAGTGAGTTAGACCCACGCTTAGTCTTATTGGCCGGAGGCATACTGAACCCCAAGTCGGCGATGACCGCCCCTCTTGATGGTCATCGCTATCAGTGACGAGCCCGCTCGGCAATGCCGAGCGGGCTCGCTGTCGCATCCGTGCGGATACGGGTCGCTTACTGCGGCTTGGCGCCCGCGACCGTGGCGTCGATCTGAGCCTTGGTGGCCGTGGTCGATACGCTGCCGTCGGCGGCCGCGCTCAGGCTGTTGGCCGGCAGGGCGAACTTCACGCCACCGTTGGTGACGATGACGTTGGTCGAGCCGTCGGCGCCGGTGCTGGTGCCGGTGATCTGACCGACCGAGACGCCGGCGGCGTCCTTCACGGCCGAGCCGACCTTGAAGCTGGCGACGCTGGCCGAGGTCGGCGCGCCCGCGGCGTCAGCGGACGGGGTGGTGGTCTGAGTCGTCGTCGAAGCCGACGGCGTGGTCGTGGTGGTCGTGCTCTGAGTCGGCGTCGTCGTGGTCGTGGACTGAGTGGGCGCCGGCATGGTGGTCGAGGCCGGCGGCATGGCGCCGGTGGTCGGCGCGGCCGGGGTCGTCGTGGTGGTGGTGCTCTGGGCGAAAGCCGCGCCGGCGAACGTCAGGGACGCGGCGGCGGCGAGCAGGGCGATCTTGTTGGTCATGGTCACTCTCCGTCGAAAGGGGCCCCTCCCTTGCCGGAAACAACGTGACCTTGCGGACACGGTTCCGTCGGCGAGTCGACGCCACGTTCTACCGGGGCGAGCCGCCGTCGCCACGAGGGGCCATGACCAGGGCCCCGATATAGGCCTCCATCAGCCGCACCAGCTCGTCCTCCAGCCGCGCCGGGTCCAGCGCCAGCTCGGTCTCGGCGGTCGCCGCGCGCAGCAATCCGACCACCGCGTGAGTCAGGACGAAGCCGGCCTCGGGCGACAATGGAAAGCCGAAGGCGGTCTTGCCGGCGATCGTGTCGAAGAACGTCAGGTGGTGACGCATGACCACGTCGTCGCCGCCCGCCAGGGTCAGGGCGTCCAGCAGCGCGCGGCGGGTGGCGGGCGAGCCCTCGAAGGCCGTGGCCAGGGTGCGGACGATCAGGCGCACCGCCCCCAGTTCAGGTCCCGCGATGACGATCTCGGCGATGCGGTCGCGGGCGGCGGCGGCCCGCCGCTGGGCCAGGGCCGCCAGAATCGCCTGCTTGCCGGCGAAGTACTGGTAGAGCGTGCCGACGCTGACTCCGGCCCGCTCGGCGATGTGGTTGGTGGTCAGGGCTTCGACGCCATCGGCCTCGAGAAGTTGAAAGGCCGCTTCCAGAATTGCGTCCACCGTCGCCTCGGAGCGCGACTGGCGCGGCGTTCGCCTCGTCTTTTCAGTCACTTGTGGCTTGGCCTCCGAGATGCGGGCAAGGCGAGTAGCGTCGGGGTTCTGTGGGCCTAACCTAGCGCCGAACAGTTGGATCCGTCTCGGTTCCGCTACGCCAGGAGTTCCCATGAACGCCGCCCTCGAAAAGGTCCGGGCCAAGGTCGCGTCCCAGAAGACCGCCCTGCCCGCGCTCTATGGCGACGTCGATTTCGACGCCACGCCGGAGCGCTTCACCGACGATCCGAAAACCAGCGTCGCGCCGCGCCTCCGTAAACTCGATCCGGACAAGGTCGCCCTGATCAAGGCCTACACCCTGCTGGGCGACGTGGTCGCAGACGCCTATGCCGCGCTGATGCCCAGATATGGCTTCCGTCCGCTGATCCAGATGCTGACCAGCGCCTGCGACGAAGGCGTCGCCGCCGTGCCCAACGCGCCGCCGGAGCTGGCCGCCTTCATCGCCGACATGGAAGCCACGCCGGCCTGGGTCGACATGGACCTGGTGCGCGAGGGCCAGCGGCTGGACCGCAACGCCGCCGCCAATCTGGGGCCGTTCGCGATCCGGGGCGCGTTCATCGCCACCTTCATGAACAAGTACGCCGCCCTGCCGATGGCCCTGACCGGGACCCTGTCGAACGACACGGCCGCCCGCCGGGTCAACGAGACGGCGACCTTCTTCACCACCACCCTGCTGCCCGGCTCTCTGGAGCGCCACGGGGCGGGCTTCAAGGCCGCCGCCATGGTGCGGCTGATGCACTCCATGGTGCGGTTCAACGCCCTGAAGCGCTCGGACCGCTGGGACGTCGGCGTGTATGGCATTCCGATCCCGCAGGTCGACCAGATGCCCGCCGGCCTGATCCCGATCTTCCTGATGAGCTACAAGATCGTCGGCCAGGGCCGGAAGACCTTCACCGCAGACGAGCGCGCGCGGGTCGAGCTGGCCCGCTACCGCTGCTTCCTGCTGGGCCTGCCCGAGGACCTGCTGGCCGACACCCCGCAGGGCGTGGTCGACACCATGAACGCCCGCAGCGGCACCCTGCGCGCCGGCTTCGACGACGCCACCTGCGGCGAGCTGGTCCGGGCCACGCTGAACGCCTACCTGCCGCCGGACGAGCGCCCGGAGAACCGCCTGTTCGACAAGGTCGAGCGCCGCTTCTCCAAGGTGTTCTTCCTGCGCAACTTCATGAACGGCGACGTCGCGGCCGCGAGGCGCATGGGCGTCGAGATCGGTCCCCGCGACTTCATGATGTTCGGCGTCGTGGCGCTGCTGGTGACCAGCCAGCTGCTGGCCTACCGCCTGGCGCGGAACCTCCCCGGCGTCTCGGACCTGGCCGACGCGCGCCTGGTCGCCAAGCTCAAGCGCCAGCTGGCGCGATACGGCCACGCCGAATTCACCAGCGACGCCGAGAAATACCGACCGACGCCCGGCGCGGCGGCGAGAGCGTCCTAAAGCCGGGGACGGCTAAGCCGACGTTTCGAGAGGCAGTGATGGGTGGAAGTCGGCCTTTATTCGTCCACCACCCACCGGACGACGACGAGCATGGCTAGAATGACGCCGACGGCCATCAAGAGGATCGCAGGACCAAAGAGGAGCCAGGCACCAGCTGTCGTGTTTGGGACAAGTCCCGCGCCTGCCACGACCCAAGTGAACGCAAGGAGGAGCGCCCCCAAAGCGTAGGCCTTTCCAAACTTACGCGAGAAGGGAATCCAGGCGCCGCCGCCGACAAAGGCGTCCCGAGCCTCGGGCCACGCTCTGAAGACTTCGCGCGCTGCCGTCGCATACAGAGCCGGCCACAACGCCGCCGATGCGATGGCCAAAAGCAGAAGGAACAGGAGCAGGATGTCGGCTAGCACCGCACGATCTTAGGTCGATTGGACACGTCCGACTAGGGTCGAAAGCCCCCCGGGGCGATGACCGAAAGCCACCCTATCCCTAGACCATCCCCACCGTCTTCAGGCGGGCGCGGGGGTGGATCTCGTTCTGGCTCATCACCACGGTCTGGCCGCGGAAGCGTTCGATGATCGAGCGGACATAGGGGCGGACGCCCGGGCTGGTCAGCAGCACGGCGTGTTCGCCAGCCAGGGCCGCGCGCTCGAAGGCGTCGCGGACGCCGCGGATGAAGTCCTGCAGGCGCGAAGGCGGCAGGGCCAGCTGCTTGTCGTCGCCGGGACCGATCAGGGCTTCGGCGAAGGCCTGCTCCCAGTCGGCCGAGAGGGTGATGATCGGCAGGGCGCCGTCGTCGCCGCGGTTGGCCCAGCACAGCTGGCGCGACAGGCGGGCGCGCACCTGCTCGACCAGCAGGGTGACCGAGGCGGTGTGCGGCGCGGCCTCGCCGATGCCTTCCAGGATCTGCGGCAGGTCGCGGATCGAGACCCGCTCCCGCAGCAGCGACTGCAGCACGCGCTGCACCGTGGCGGCGGTGGCCGTGCCCGGGATCAGGTCGTCGACCAGCTTCTTCTGCGACTCGGGCAGCTCCTTCAGGAGCTTCTGCACCTCGGCGTAGGACAGCAGGTCGGCCATGTTCTCCTTGAGGATCTCGGTCAGGTGCGTGGTCAGCACCGTGGCCGGGTCGACGACCGTGTAGCCGCGGAAGGTGGCTTCCTCGCGCAGGTCGTCGGCGATCCAGGTGGCCGGCAGGCCGAAGGCGGGCTCGCGCACGTGCTCGCCGGGCAGCTCGACCTGGCCGCCGCGCGGGTCCATGGCCATCAGGCTGCCCAGGCGCACTTCGCCGGCGCCGGCTTCCATTTCCTTGATGCGGATGGCGTAGCCCTGGTTGGCCAGGCGCATGTTGTCGAGGATCCGCACGGGCGGCATGACGAAGCCGAACTCGCCGGCCAGGGTCTTGCGCAAGGCGCGGATCTGGTCGGTCAGCTTGCGGCCGTCCAGGTCGTTGATCAGGGTCAGCAGGCCGTAGCCCAGCTCGATCTTGACGTCGTCGATCGCCAGCGAGGCGCTGATCGGCTCCTCTTCCGCCTCGGCGGGGGCGGAGGCGGCCTCGAGCAGGGATGGATCGATGGGCTTGGGCTTCTTGGCGTCCTGGATGCGCTTGTAGGCCAGGGCCCCCGCGCCCAGCGACAGCACCGCGAACGGGATGATCGGCATGCCCGGGATCAGGGCGATGATGCCGGACGAGGCGGAAACCATGCCCAGGCCCGCCGGGTTCATGGCCAGCTGGGTCGTCAGGGCCTTGTCGGCCGAGCCTTCGACGCCGGCCTTCGAAACGACCATGCCGGCGGCGATCGAGATGATCAGGGCCGGGATCTGGCTGACCAGGCCGTCGCCGATGGTCATGATGGTGTAGGTCGAGGCGGCCTGGCCGATCGGCAGCTTGTGCTGCACGACGCCGATGATGATGCCGCCGACGACATTGATGCCGGTGATGATCAGGCCGGCGATCGCGTCGCCCTTCACGAACTTGCTGGCGCCGTCCATGGCCCCGAAGAACGTGCTTTCCTGTTCCAGTTCCTTGCGGCGCAGCTTGGCGCCTTCCTGGTCGATCAGGCCGGTCGACAGGTCGGCGTCGATCGCCATCTGCTTGCCGGGCATGGAGTCCAGGGTGAAGCGGGCGGCGACTTCGGCGATCCGGCCCGAACCCTTGGTGACGACCATGAAGTTCACCACCACCAGGATGATGAACACGATCACCCCGATGACGAAGTTGCCCTGCATCATCAGATGACCGAAGGCCTCGATGACCGCGCCGGCCCCGCCGGTGCCTTCCTGGCCGTGGCCGAGGATCAGGCGGGTCGAGGCGACGTTCAGACCCAGGCGATACAGCGTCGAGACCAGCAGGACGGTCGGGAACGAGGTGAATTCCAGCGGCCGCTTGATCAGGATCGCCGTCATCAGGATCAGCACGGATCCGGTCACCGAGATGGCCAGCAGCATGTCCAGCAGCATCGGCGGGACCGGCAGGATCAGCAGGACGATGATGCCCACGACGCCCAGGGCCAGGCCCATTTCGCCGCGCAGAAAGCCATCCAGCAGCGACCGGGCGCTGGGGACGGATCGGGCGGTCGGGGCGGCGGCGTCGGCCATGCTGAACCTTGAACCGTTGATGGGTAAGCTAGACCAGCGCTTGAAGCGATTTGCGGTCCGCCGCCATCTCCTTAACGAGAATTAGCCATGTTCGGCGCCGGACGGATGGTCGCGGCGCCGCGACATGTTGCCCCCAGGGCCGTCTTCTTCCTTGCGTCGTCCTCGTCCTTCGACGAGCTCAGGATGAGGACGATGGTCGGCGCCGCTTCAGTAGAAAACCTCATCCTGAGCTTGTCGAAGGACGGGGTTTTCGGCTCCGCGACGCCAACGAAAATCACTAGGCGGCCGCGCCCACGCCCCCTTGCGGCGGCGGCACCGGAACGCCGGCGTCGCTGTATTCCTTCAGCTTGTTGCGCAGCGTGCGGATCGAGATGCCCAGGATGTTGGCGGCGTGCGTGCGGTTGCCCAAGCAATGCTCCAGCGTGTCGATGATCAGCTTCTGCTCGACCTCGGCGACGGTCGAGCCGACGAAGGCGCGCGAGACGGCGTCGGCGGCCATCTGGGCGCCGCGGGCGACCGCGACATCCGGCGCGGGGGCCAGTTGCTGACCGTCCGGCAGGCGGATGGCGAACTCCTCGATCTCCGGGCCGGTCGACAGCAGCACCGCGCGGTGCATGGCGTTTTCCAGCTCGCGGACGTTGCCCGGCCAGCGGTGGGCGATCAGGCGACGGCGGGCCTCGGCCGAAATCGGCTTTTCCGGCACGCCATTGGCGGCCGAGTACTTCTTCACGAAGAACTCGCACAGGCTGATCACATCGCCCGGGCGCTCGCGCAGCGGCGGCAGGCGCAGGTTCACGACGTTCAGGCGATAGAGCAGGTCTTCGCGGAAGATGCCGTCCTTCACGGCCTGGACGAGGTCGCGGTTGCTGGTGGCCAGGATGCGGATATTGACCTTGACCGGCTTGGAGCCGCCGACGCGGTCGATCTCGCGTTCCTGAATGGCGCGCAGCAGCTTGGCCTGCAGGCGCACGTCCATTTCCGAGATTTCGTCCAGCAGCAGGGTGCCGCCGTCGGCTTCCTCGAACTTGCCGATGCGGCGGGCCATGGCGCCGGTGAAGGCGCCCTTCTCGTGGCCGAACAGCTCGCTTTCCAGCAGGTTCTCGGGGATGGCGGCGCAGTTGACCGAGATGAACGGGGCCTTGGCCCGGCGCGACTTGCCGTGGACGTAGCGGGCCATGACCTCCTTACCCGAACCGCTTTCGCCGGTGATCAGGATCGAGGCTTCGGACGCGGCGACCTGGTCGGCCAGCTTGATCACCGACTCCATGGCCGGGTCGCGGACGACCATCGGCTTTTCATCGTCGGTGACGGCGGCCAGGACGGCGGCGATCAGCTCGGCGTCCGGCGGCAGCGGGATGAATTCCTTGGCCCCGGCCTTGATGGCGGCCGCCGCGCGGGCGGGGTCGGCGTCGACGCCGCAGGCCACCACCGGCACCCGCATCCGCTCGGCCTCGTTGGCCGCGATCAGGCCGGCGATGTCGAGCGAGTACTCGACCATCAGCAGGTCCGCGCCCTGCCCCGCGCGCAACGCATTGGTCGCCTGCTCCGTCGTTTCGACGTGCGACACCTTCGCGCCCGCGTTCATCGCCATCTTCACGGCGACCGAGAGCTGCCCGTTCAGTTTTCCGACGACCAGAAGCCGCATTTTCTACTCTCCCTCACGGACGGCAGGGCGTTAGCCCTGGTCGCCGTCCTTGATGATTTCCGTCATGGTCACGCCCAGGCGTTCGTCGACGACGACGACCTCGCCACGGGCGACCAGGCGGTTGTTGACGTAGATGTCGATCGCCTCGCCGACCTTGCGGTCCAGCTCCAGGATCGAGCCCTGGCTCAGCTGAAGCAGCTGCGCCACGGACATGTGCGCGCGTCCCAACACCGCCGAGATGTTGACCGGCACGTCGAAGACCGGCGCCAGATCCGACGCGGTCTTGTCGCTGAGCTCGACCGGCATTTCGGAGGCGAGCATCGAGCCTCCGAATTCGTCGAGCGGGAGATTGTCTTCGGCCATCTTGGATCAGCCTTTTCAGGAGAACAGGGGTTCGGCGTGGAGACCTTCGGCGGCGATGGCCGCTTCCAGCGCTTCGGCGACGCGTTGGGCGGCGCCGTCTGGATCGAAGGCCGCGCGGCCCTCCCCCCAGTCGAAAGTGAAGGCCGCCGGGGCCATGGCGCCGTCGGCGCGGGCGACGATCTGGCCTTGGAAGCCAATCTGGGTCGCCACCTGCTCCAGAGCCTGTTGGGTGCGCTCCTCCAGCTCGGGCGACACCCGGACGAAGATGCGCGGCTGGGCCTCGACCTCGCGGGCCAGGGCTTCGAGGGCCGCGGAGACCGGGGCCTCGGGGAAATGTTGCAGGGCCGCGTCGGCGATCTTGCGGGCGCAGGCCAGGGCCAGCATGGCCGCGCCTTCGCGGTGCTCGTGCGCCACTTGGGTCAGCGACCCGAACGCCTCGCGGATGGCGTGGGCCACCTCGTTCAGGGCATGGGCGGCCTCCTGCTCGGCGCGGGCCACGGACGAGCGCTCGCCCTCCTGGTAGGCCTGGGCCTTGGCCGCCTCGACCTCCTCGAGGGTGAAGCTCTTCTTCACCTTCGGCGGGGTGTAGGCGACGCCGCCACGGTCGTCGAAGACCGTGTCGAAGCCAAATCTGCGGTGAGGGGTGTCGGTCATGCCATCCGCCTCAGTAGATCAGCTCGTCGTCGCCGCCGGAGCCGGCCAGCATGATCTCGCCCTTGGCGGCCAGATCCTTGGCGACCTGCACCATGCCCACCTGGGCGGCGTCGACGTCCTTCAGGCGCACTGGGCCCATGCTCTCCATGTCCTCGCGCATGATCTTGGCGGCGCGCTCCGACATGTTGGAGAAGAACATGTCGCGCAGCTTGTCCGAGGCGCCCTTCAGGGCCAGGGCCAGCTGCTCCTTCGGCGTGCCGCGCAGCAGAGTCTGGATGCCGCCCGGGTCCAGCTTCGACAGGTCCTCGAACACGAACATCAGGGCCCGGATGCGCTCGGCCGCCTCGCGGTTTCGCTCTTCCAGGGCCGCGATGAAGCGGGCCTCGGTCTGGCGGTCGAAGTTGTTGAAGATCTCGGCCATCATCTCGTGGCTGTCGCGCTTGGACGTGCGCGCCAGGTTCGACATGAATTCGGTGCGCAGGGTCATCTCGATCTTGTCGAGGATCTCGCGCTGCACCGGCTCCATCCGCAACATGCGGGTGACGCATTCCAGGGCGAAGTCTTCCGGCAGGCAGGCCAGCACGCGGGCGGCGTGATCGCTCTTCACCTTCGACAGCACCACCGCGACGGTCTGCGGGTATTCGTTCTTCAGGTAGTTGGCGAGCACCGCCTCGTTCACGTTGCCCAGCTTGTCCCACATGGTTCGACCCGCCGGACCGCGGATCTCTTCCATCAGGGCGTCGACCTTCTCCTGAGGCATGAAGGAGGCCAGCAGGCGCTGGGTCTGCTCGTACGAACCCATGATCGCGCCGGTCGCGCTCATGCCCGAGACGAACTCGACCAGCAGATCCTCGACGACGCTGGCCGACACCGTGCCCAGGCCGGCCATGGCCTGGGAGACTTCCTTGATCTCCTCGTCGTCCAGGGCTTCCCAGATCTTGGTGTGATCTTCACCGAGGGCGAGCAGAACGATCGCGGCCTTTTCCGGCCCCGAGAGGTTCTTGATATCGTTGACGGCGACTTTCATGGCCATCAGGTCGACTCGTGCAGCCAGTTACGGAGGATCGCGACCGATTCCTCCGGATGCTTTTCGACGAACTCTGACACCCGCTTGATCGACGAAGCCTTAACCTGGCCCTCGATCTTGGCGATATCGATGCGCGAGTCGATGTCGGAGACCGGACCGGCGATGGCGATCGGCTCACCCGACTGGTCGACCACGACCTGCTGCTGGGTGCCGTCCGACAGGGTGACCAAGCGGGTCACCTGGCCGCCGGGACCAGCCAGGGCCATCGGGCCCGGCGCCGGCGTCGACAGGTTCTTGATGAACGGGCGGACCGCGAACAGCAGGACCAGCAGGGCCACGACGCCCAGGATGCCCAGTTCTGCGAAGCGCATGATGTCGTTCTTGTCGAAGCCGGCCAGCAGGCCTTGCTTCTCCAGGCCCTGGTCCTCGGGCTGCGGGAACTTGATGTTGGTGACCTTCACCTGATCGCCGCGCTGGGCGTCGAAGCCCACGGCGGTCTTCACCAGCTCTTCGATCTGCGCGATCTCTTGAGCCGTGCGCGGGGTATAGGCGCCCGGCTTGCCGTCCTTGCCCGGAGGGGCGGTGACGCCGTCGATGGCCACGGCCACGGCGACCTTGCGGATCGCGCCCGGCTCGCGGACGGTCGTGGTGACCGACTTGGAGATCTCGTAGTTGGTGACGCTCTCGTTGGCGTTCGAGCGCGAGCCCAGCTGCTGGAAGCCGTTGGCGCCGCCCTGACCCGGGACGTTCGCGGTCGCGGTGACGCCCGAGGTGTCGTCGTTCTTGGTCTCGCTGTTGCCCTGTTCGTTGGTGCTTTCCGAGCGGACGACCTGACCGTCCGGGTCGAACTTCTCTTCCTGGGTGGTGACGCGGTTCAGGTCGAGGTCGGCGGTGACGTTGACGCGGGCCTTGCCCGGGCCGAGCACGCCTTCGATCATGTCCTTGACGGTCTTGGCGATGCGGGCCTCGGCTTCGGTGCGGCGATCCTCGGCCATCTTGCCGGCCAGGCTGTCGTCGCTGGGCGCCGACAGGGTCTTGCCGTGCTGGTCGATGACCGCGACCTTCTCGGCCTTCATGTTCGGGACCGACGACGAGACCAGGTTCTGGATGGCGCGGACCATTTCCGAAGACGGCTCGCGCGAGCCGACGCCGATGGTCACGGCGGCGGACGGTTGCTCGGCGTCTTCCTCGAACAGCTGGCGCTTGGGCAGCACCAGGTGGACGCGGACGCTGTTGACGCCCTGCATGGCCTTGATCGTGCGTTCCAGCTCGCCCTGTAGGGCGCGCTGACGGTTCAGCTGCTGGACGAAGTCGGTCTGGCCCAGCGCGTTGTTGCCGTCGAAGATTTCGTAGCCGATGGAGCCGGAGCTCACGAGGCCCTTGCCGGCCACCATCAGGCGGGCGCTGGCGACCTTGTCGCGCGCCACCATGATCGTCGAGCCGTCGCCCTTGGTCTCGTACTTGATGCCCGCCTGGTCCAGCGCCTGGGTGACCTGCGAGGCTTCCTTCAGGTCCAGGTTCGAATACAGCAGCTCATTGGGCTCCTTGCCCATGAACATGACGAGGGCCACCATGACCGCGACGACGCCGGCGCCAACGCCGAGCATCGCGGCCAGACGGCCGACGCCAAACTGCTTGATCGAACCCAGAAAGCTTTCCACGAAGCCTCACCCTTGATCCCACGCCCCTCCGCGAGGAGGAACCGGCAGGCGAACGAGAACCGCCCACCGGTAGGCAGGATTTACCCAGTACAAGGTAAACGAGGCGTTTATATCTGGGTCGGGAAGGCGGCCGGGACGGCGCCAAAACGTCGCGGCCGCCCCCTTTCGGGAGCGGCCGCTGAACGTCTTCAAACCCTTGTGGCGCAAGGCCTGCGGGGTTCTCGGGAAGAGCAAGGGGCGGTCACAATATCGCACCCCCCCAATAGCCTGACGAACGGCTCTTAACGGTACTGCTGGATCCGGGTGGTCCGCAGGCCCGCCAGGCCGTGCCGGTCGATCGACTGCTGCCACGCGAGGAACTCCTCGTTGGTCAGCTTATAACGATCGCAAGCCTCGTCGAGCGAGAGCAGGCCCCCGCGGACGGCGGCCACGACCTCGGCTTTACGACGGATAACCCAACGTTGGGTCTCCGGCGGCGGCAGATCGGACAGGGTAAGAGGCGCACCGGTCGGACCGATAACGTACTTTTCACCCCGGCTGTTCGTGCGCTGCTGTTGCAACATGGCTTTACGCCTTTCCCACAACCATCACTGTTGAAGGCCACTATAGGCGCCGCCTAATAACAGCGGCTTAATCCCAATAGTAAAGAAGGCCTGAACAGAGTGGCTCCCTTAGCAGTTCGTAGTGTCTCGATGTGAAACACAAGAATTAAAGAGCGTTAATCCCTATGATCAGCGCTTAATATTCAGAAGTTCTTCAAGCATCTGATCGGCGGTCGTGATGATCTTCGACGACGCCGAGTAGGCGCGTTGCGTGGTGATCAGCCCCGTGAACTCAGTAGACAGATCGACTGTCGAAGCTTCCAGCGTCGAGGGCGCCAGACCGCCGGCCCCGCCCTGGCCCGGAGCCTTCAGGCTGTAGGTGCCGCTTTCGTTGGTGACGCGATAGGCGTTGCCGTTCACGCCCTTCAGGCCGTTCGGGTTCGAGAAGGTGGCGACGGCGACCTGGGCGATCCGGCGGGTGACGCCGTTGTCGAAGATGGCCGAGACGTAGCCGTCGTCATCCACTTCGATATTGGTCAGGTTGCCGAAGGCGGTGCCGTTGGTGTTCACCGACTGGACGACCGACTGGCTGTTGTACTGGGTCAGGCCGCCGGCGGCGTTGGCCAGGTCGATCTGGACGTCCTGGGTGTCGATGCCCAGGCTGTCGGCCCAGATCGGCGGCTGCGGCAGTTGCGGGGCCGGCGGGGCCGGCTGGACCACCAGCGGGGTGCCCGAGGCCTTGAGCGAGATCGAGGTCGGGTTGGTGCCGCCGAACAGGTTGCCCGTGCTCTGCAGCTTGCCGTCGGTGGTGAACTTCACCACGCCCGTGCTGATCAGGCCGTTGGCGTTGTTGGCCAGGTCGCCCGGCTTGGCGCGCAGTTCGGCGTACCACTCGTTGGGGCCGGGTCCCTTCAGCAGCGACAGGGTGACCGTGCGCTGGCCGCCCTTGGAGTCCGACAGCGGAACCTGGATCTCGAAGTCCGGCTTGACGCCCTTGGTGTTGTCGAGGGCGTAGTCCGACATCGACCAGGTCGACGGATCGTACAGCTTGCCCAGCTTGACATCGGCGTCGGTCATCAGACCAAGGTCGGCCAGGATAACCTTGTCGCCCGCGGCGTTGATCGCCGTGTCCGTCAGGTTGCCGGCCGGCGTGGCCGCGCCCTTGTAGTCGATGGTCGAGCTGTTCAGCGCGCCTGTCGCCGCGTCGTAGCCGACCTTGCCGCTGGCGACGATCACGCCGTTTTCCTTGATGTCGACCAGGTATTCGTTGTCGCCCGAGGCGGCCGGATTGGCCGAACCCGTCGAGCTGTAGACGACGTCGAAGTTGTGGTTGACCAGCTTGTCGTCCTGGACGTTGGGCTTCGACGGCGAGCCGGCGGTGCCGACCTTGTACGAGACGGCGGCGGCGACCGGCTGTTCCGAGCGCAGGTTGGCGTTGATGCCGACGCGGGTGGTCTTCTCGGCCGTGCCGCCGACGCTGCCGACGTTGATCGACGACAGTTGCATCAGGTCCGACGG
This sequence comes from Caulobacter sp. GW822-FHT01G02, assembly GCF_058802865.1. NCBI lineage: Bacteria > Pseudomonadati > Pseudomonadota > Alphaproteobacteria > Caulobacterales > Caulobacteraceae > Caulobacter > Caulobacter sp. GW822-FHT01G02. Next base: position 89,170 of record NZ_JBXAON010000001.1, on the reverse strand, counting down.
GTCGGGCGTGATCATGCCGCTGACCGGATCGGCCAGCCAGCCCTGCAGGTAGAGGCCGGCGTCGTTGCGCAGGTAGCCCAGGTTGTCCAGCTGGAACGAACCGGCGCGGGTGAACGAGCGGGTGTCGGTCGCCGTCAGGTTTTCCGGCTTCTCGGTGGTGACGAAGAAGCCCGAACCCGAGATCGACAGGTCGAGGTTCGAGGTGGTGGACTGGGTCAGGCCCTGTTGGCTGACGTACTGGTGCGTCTGAGCCTTCACGCCGCCGGCGCTGTAGGCCTGGTTCTTCGAGCCCGAGGTCACCAGGGTCGAGAAGTTGGCGCTGGAGCGCTTGTAGCCGACGGTGTTGACGTTGGCGATGTTGTCCGAGATCGCGGCCAGGGCCGACGAGTTGGCGATCAGGCCGGAGACGCCGGCGAGCATGGCGCTGTTGATGCTCATGACTGAATTCCTGCTTCTAAATGGGGTTCGAAGGGTTCAGCGCTGTTTGCGTTTGGGTCCGGGGGAAGACCGTCTTCCGGGGACCGCGTCGGCGTCATTCTGACGCCCGTTCGATAGGGTGGCGGGAGGCCTAGGCGGCTTTGTCTTCCGTCTTGGTGTCCGTCTTGTCGTCCGTCTTGGTGTCGGAGTTGGCGGCCACGGCGGTGACGCCGATGACGTTGTCGATGGGGACCGGCTTGCCGTTGATGATGACCTGCGGCGAGCCTGTGGAGTTGTCGACCGCCGTGACCACGCCTTCGGTGCGGCCCTTGATTTTCGTCGCCTTGATTTCCTTGCCGTCGGCGCCCTTGGCGGTGACGGCGATGGTGTAGACGCCGCCGTTTTCCAGCTGGGCGCCGCTGTCGTCCTTGCCGTCCCAGGTGATGGTGTGGTCGCCGCTCTTCTGGTCGTCGGGGTGTAGCGTGCGGACCACCTTGCCGGCGGCGTTCTTCACTTCGACGGTCAGCGAGGTCGAACCGCCCGGCTGGCTCCACGAGAAGACCGCCTTGCCGTCCTTCAGGGTCGAGTTGTCGGTGGTCGCGGTGACCTGCTTGCCGATCATGTTGACGCCTTCCGACAGGCCCGTGCCGGTGTTCATGCCGACCAGGGCGGCCAGCAGGTCGTTGGTGACCAGTTGCTGCTCGACGCCCGTCATCTGGGTGATCTGGCTGGTCATCTGGGTCGTGTCGGTGGGCGAAAGCGGGTCCTGGTTCTTCAACTGGACGGTCAGCAGCTTCAGGAACGTCTGCTCGTTGTTGGCGAGCGACGTGCGCGAGTTGTTGATCTTGTCGAGGACCGAAGAGGTGTTCTGAGACGAGACGGCGGAGGCCATGACTCGGTCCTTCCTTAGATGCGGATGTCGAGACCGCTGTCGGCGACCGTCTTCAGGCCGGGCAGCAGGTCAGCGGGGGCGATGGCGATGTCTTCCTCGCCGGTCAGCGAGGCCTGGAAGGCGCGGCCCGAGAAGGCGCGCCGTCCCTGGTCGCCGAAGTCCTGGAAAGCGAGGAAGGGGTTGGAATTCTGGCCGTTGTTCTGGCTGGAGACGTCGAACGACAGGCCATTGTCGGCGACGCTGAAGCCGGCGTCGTTCAGGGCCTGGCGCAGCTCGCCCGCCTTGCTGCGCAGTTCCTGCGCGGCATGGACGGTGTCGAACCTCATCGAGGCGGTCATCGCGCCGTCGCGGCCGATCTCGATGCGCACGTCGACCTTGCCCAGGTTGTCCGGGGTCAGGGTCACGTCGAAGCGGGTGGCCTTGTCCGCGCGCTTGAGGATCTCGGCCGACAGGGCCGCGACGGTCTCGGGCGAACCGCGCACTGGGGCGGGCGCCGCGGCCAGCGCGGCGGCCCTGGCGGCCTGAGCCTGGGCGACCGGAGCCGGGACGGCCATGGCGTTGGTGTCGACGGCGGCGGCGGCCGCGGCGGCGGCCGGCGCTTCGACCGAAGCGATCGTCGCGGCGGCCTTGTCCGAGCCTTTGGCGTCGGTGGTCGTTTCCCCCTTGTCCGCGGCGACGGCGGTGACGGCCTGGGCGGTCTCGACGGCCACCGCGTCGGCGGCCTTGGCCTGGGCGGCCAGCGGCGACGGCGCGGCCTTGGGAGCCTCGGCGGTCTTGGTCGTGGTCTGGGCGGCTTCCGGCTCGGCGGCCTCGGCGGCGGCAACGGTCTCGGCGACGACCGGAGCGGCCGCGACCACCGGCGCCTCGATCACCTCCGCGGCGACCTGGACGGCCGGCGCGGCGACCGGGGCCACGGGCGCTTGCGGGGCGGCCGGCTGGGGGGCGGCGGCCTTGGCCGCGTCGGCGGTCTTGGCGTCGCCGGCCTTGGCGTCGACAGCCTTGGGCGCGGTCAGGTCGTCGGTCGAGACCGGGGTCGCTTCGTCGCTGGCGAGGGCGGCCAGAGCCTCGAGCGCGGCGGCGTCGACGGCCTGACCTTCCGGCGCGGCGGCGGCCGGCGTGGCCGTCTGGACCGGCGCCTGAACGGCGGCGGTCTGCTGCTGGGGCGAGGCGGGCTGAGCCGCTTCGGCGGCGACCGGCGCGGTCACCTGGGCTTGGGTCTGGGCCGTTTGCACGGCGGCGGCGAAATCGACGGCCTGATTGGCGACGGCGGCCGTCGCGTCCGCGGCCGGCTGAGCGTCGGCGGCGGCTTCAACGGGGACCGGAGCCTGGACCGGCGCGGTCATGGCGGCGATCAGGGTGGCGGCGGCCTGGGCCGCGGCGTCGGCGGCGTTCGCCGCGTCATCCTTCTGGTCGGCGTCCTTGTCCGAGGCCTTGCTGTCCGCGGCGTCGCTCTTGCCGTCCTTGCCGCCGTCGGCCTTGTCCGAGGCCTTGGCGTCGGCGGCGTCGGCCTTCCTGGAGTCCTGAGCGGCCTTGGCGTCCTGAGCGTCATCGGCCCTGTCGGCGCGATCGGCGCGATCGGCGCGCTTGGCGTCGGTCTTGCCGTCCGTCCTGGTCGGCTTGTCGGCCGCCCTGGTGTCACGGCCGTCATCGCGAGCGTCGCTCTTCGACTCCGTACGCGACGGGGCGCGGGGCGCGGGAGCCTCATCGTTCTTGCCGGCGATGGCCAGCAGGGCGTCGAAGCCGTCGCCCGACGACTTGCCGTTCGCGGCCGGAGGCGGCGCGGCGGGAAGAGCGGCGGTGGGTGCGGCGATCGCGGTCATTCGCAGTCGTTGCTCGGTTGAGACGGCGGTCCATGACGAACACGCCTTTGTCCGGCCTCCTTACGCAACGGTCGGGCCAACTCGCCGAAATGGCCTCAAGCCTTTGTTTTAGCTCATCTTAATGGCTTGTTTACGAAGCAAAATCGCTCTCCGTGCGGCGCTTTTTGCCGGGCCCGCCCGGTCGAAAGGGACGGGAGTTGCCGCGTCGCCCGGTCGCGGGGCCAGTTGGCGCCGTCCTTGCGCATGATCCCTCGTCGAACTTCCGACCGCCGGAACTTTTCGCAATGAATTTCAATAGCTTGGAAAATATCGGGAACTCCATTCCCTGCGTGACCCGGCAAGTTTGGCCGGGCAACGACGCGCCCTGCGTTGCGCGGTTTGCCCAGCACGAGCCTGTCGAAGCCGGACCTTTCCGTCGGGTTTCGATGAGCAGGCTCGATCTACTCAAATTCGAAGTGGGCTTTGGGGGCGGTGTCGCCCTCGACGCCCACTTCTAGGGGAGCTGCCGCATGTCGCTGAATGCGATCATGAACACGGCGACGTCCGGCATGATGGCCGCGCAGACGGGTCTGCGCGTCACCTCGGACAACATCGCCAACGTCAACACCACCGGCTACGTCCGCAAGACGATCAGCCAGTCGAACCTGCTGTCCAACGGCATGGGGGTGGGCGTCAGCATCGACGCCATCAAGCGCGCGACCGACCGCTTCCTGCAGTCGGCCAGCCTCAACGCCGCCTCGGACAGCGGCCGCACCTCCGTGGTGGCCGACACCCTTAACCGCGCCCAGCAGCTGTTCGGCGATCCCAGCGGCGACAGCAGCTTCTTCTCGACCCTGGACGACATCTTCTCGGCCTTCTCGTCGGCCCAGGACGATCCGTCCTCGTCCCTGCTGCGCACCCAGGCGCTGACGCGGGTGGATGACTTCCTCAGTGAATCCAGCCGTATCACCTCGTCGCTGTCCAAGCTGGGCAAGGACGCCGACACCCGCATCTCGGCCGATGTCGACCGCGTCAACGACCTGCTGAGCCAGATCGACGGCCTCAACACCGACATCACCCGCGCCAAGGTGGCCGGGGCCGACGCCACCGGCGCCGAGAACGTCCAGAGCAGCCTGGTCGACGAACTGTCCAAGCTGATGAACGTCCAGGTCACGCCCCGGCAGCTGGGCGGGGTCTATGTCCGCTCGACCGAAGGCCTGCCCCTGGCCGGCGACGGCGCGGCCAAGATGACCTACCAGACCTCGGCCACCGCCACGGGCTACCTGACCGTGCAACTGGCCAACGGCTCGGTGCAGCCCACGCCGTTGAACATCTCCAGCGGCGAGATCAAGGGTCTGCTGGACGTGCGCAACACCGAGCTGGTCAACCTGTCCGACCAGCTGGGCGAATTCACTTCGCGCGCGGCCGAGGAGATCAACCGCGCCGCCAACGCCGCCTCGTCGGTGCCCGCCCCGACCAGCATGACCGGCCGCAACACCGGTCTGGACGACACCGCGGCCATGACCGGCTTCACCGGCAAGACCACGATCGCCTTGACCGACAGCAGCGGCGTCATCCAGCGCCGGATCGACATCGACTTCGACGCCGGCACGATGAGCGTCGACGGCGCGGCCGGGCCCAGCTTCAACCCGTCCGACTTCATGGCCCAGCTGAACACCGCCATGGGCGGCATGGGCGCGGCCGGCTTCTCGGGCGGGGCCATGACCCTGACCGGAAGCGGCGGCCTGGGCGTGGCTGTCCAGGACGACGCGACCAGCCCGTCGAGCAAGGCCGGCAAGGGTTTCAGCCACTATTTCGGCCTGAACGACATCATCCGCACCAACGGCTACTCGCCGTACGAGACGGGCCTGACGTCGGCCGATCCGCACGGCTTCACTTCGGGCTCGATGACCATCCGCCTGACCGACGTCGAAGGCGGCCGCATCCGCGACATCGTCGTCGCGCCCCCCCTCCCCCCCGCGAGCGGCACGATGCAGGACATGCTGGACGCGCTGAACTCGCGCGCCTCGGGCGTGGGCCTCTACGGCCAGTTCTCGCTGAACGCCAAGGGCCAGATCGGCTTCACCTCGAACGGGACGACGCCGGTGTCGATGTCGATCCAGGCCGACACCACTGAACGCGGCGTCGGCGGCCCGTCCGTCAGCCAGCTCTTCGGCCTGGGCCCGGCCGAACGCAGCACCCGGGGCGAGAAATTCTTCGTCAGTCAGGCGATGAACGAGAACCCGAAGCTGCTGCCCCTGGCCCAGCTGGACCTGACCCAGGCCGTCGGCGGCAACCCCGCCCTGGCCGTCGGCGACGGACGCGGAGCCCTGGCCCTGGCCAAGTCCGGCGACAACGCCGCCGGCTTCTCGGCCGCCGGCGACGCCTCGGCCGTCAATATGAGCGTCAACCGCTACGCCTCGGACTTCAGCGGCTCGATCGCCCGTAAGTCCGCCACCGCCGCCAACCGCAAGGACGCCGCCGACGCGGTGTCCAGCGAGGTCGACAGCCAGCGGCAGTCGGAAGAGGGCGTGAACCTCGACGAAGAACTGATCAACCTGACCACCTACCAGCAAGCCTTCAATGCCTCGGCCCGCCTGATCCAGGCGACCAAGGACATGTTCGACGTGCTCACCGGAATCCTGAGGTAAGCCATGACCCGCGTCTCAACGGTTCAGAACTACAACATCATGACGTCTAACCTCATGAAGGCGCAGATCCGCCAGAATGACGTGGGCGCCCAGGTGTCGAGCCAGAAGGTCGCCAATGACCTGAAAGGCTACGCCAAGAACGCCGAGATCCTGACCGCCATGCGCGGCACCCAGAACCGGATCAACGGCTTGCTCGACCAGTCAAAGCAGGTCGGAAACCGGTTGGAGATGCAGGACACCGGCCTGGGCCGCGTGGCCGACGGAACCCAGAAGGCCCGCGAGGCCATCGCCAACGCCCTGGCCGCCGGCAACGCCACCACCCTGATGCAGCAGATGCAGGCCAGCTTCGGCGACGTGATCCAGGGGCTGAACACCAAGTCGAACGGACTCTACGTGTTCTCCGGCGCCAAGACCGACACGGCCACGACCTCGGCGACCACCATGGCCGACCTGACCGCCGCGCCGACCACCGCCGACCTGTTCCACAACGACCAGTACATCACCACCAACCGCATCGACGAGCAGACCAACGCCAAGACCGGCGTGCTGGGCGACGCGATCGGTACGACCGTGTTCGACGCCTTCAAACAGGTGCAGGCCTATGTCGACGCCAACGGCGACTTCAGCGGCAAGCTGAACGACACCCAGGTCCAGTTCCTGACCGGCCTGCTGTCCACGTTCGACACCGCCCAGAAGGGCGTGGTCGACCTGCAGGGCAAGAACGGCGTGACCCAGAAGCGCTTCGAGGCCGCGACCGCCGACCTGTCGAACCAGGCCGACACCCTGACAGGCATGGTCGGCGGCATCACCGATGTCGACATGGCCGACGCCGTGACCCGCCTGGAAGCCGCCAAGCTGGCCGTCCAGGCCTCGGCCCAGGTGTTCTCCAGCCTGCAGGCCTCGTCGCTGCTGAACGTACTGAAGTAGGGGGCGGCGACAAGCCGCCCTCCCCCAACCTCGCAAAACCGGCCATCAACCGCTATATGGCGGCGATGGACGCCGACTTGCTGACCCCCGCCGCCACGAACGACGCCGACTCGCTCATCGCGCGCGCGGTCGAACAGGTGCGCGCGGCCGTCGGCCTGCCGGAGGGGACGCGGATCGTCGCGGCCATGTCCGGCGGCGTGGACTCCACGGTCACCGCCGCCCTGCTGGCCCGCGCCGGCTATGACGTCGTCGGCGTCACCCTGCAGCTCTACGACCACGGCGCGGCGATCACCAAGAAGGGCGCCTGCTGCGCCGGCCAGGACATCCTGGACGCCCGCATGGCCGCCGAGCGCATCGGCATACCGCACTACGTGCTGGACTACGAAAGCCGCTTCCGCGAACAGGTCATCGAGGAGTTCGCCGACGCCTATCTGCGCGGCGAGACGCCGATCCCGTGCGTGCGCTGCAACCAGACCGTCAAGTTCCGCGACCTGCTGGACGTGGCCCGAGACCTGGGCGCCGAGGCCATGGCGACGGGCCACTATGTTCAACGCGCGTTCGCGGGGGGCGGCAACCGTCCGCAGCTGCGTCGCGCCGCCGACCCGGCCAAGGACCAGAGCTACTTCCTGTTCGCCACCACGCGCGACCAGCTGGACTTCCTGCGCTTCCCGCTGGGCGGCATGGACAAGCCCACCGTGCGCGCCGTCGCCGCGGGGCTCGGCCTGGCCATCGCCGACAAGCCCGACAGCCAGGACATCTGTTTCGTGCCCGAGGGCAAGTACACCACGGTGATCGACCGCATCCGCCCGCAAGGCGCGGAAGCGGGCGACGTCGTGCACCTGGACGGCCGCGTGCTGGGCCGCCACGAAGGCGTGACCCGCTACACCATCGGTCAGCGCCGGGGCCTGAACATCGCCGTCGGCGACCCGCTGTTCGTGGTGAAGATCGACGCCGACAAGCGCCAGGTCATCGTCGGTCCGCGCGAGGCGCTGCTGACCGCCGCCCTCACCCTCAAGGAAGGCAGCTGGCTGGGCGGCCAGGACAGCCTGGAAGCGGCGGCGCAGGACGGCCAGCCCGTGCTGGCTCGCGTCCGCTCGACCCGTGAGCCCGTCGCCGGCCGCCTGGCGATCCGCGACGGCGAGGTCTCGGTGGTGTTCGACGGCGCCGAGGAAGGCGTGGCGCCCGGCCAGGCCTGCGTGCTCTACGATCCGGCCGATCCCGAGCGTGTGCTGGGCGGCGGTTTTATCGCCGGCACGACGCGGACGATGGACCTCCAGGAGGCCTGACGGACGCCCGGGCGTCGGGTCCAGACTGTCCGGCATCCAAGCCGCCCATACGAAAAACCCCCGCCGGCGAACCGACGGGGGCTTTCTGTGTCAAGCTGACGAAGCGATGCTTACGCGCCGCCCGGGAAGCGGAAGGGAACCTTCACCGAACCGGTCTTGGCGCCCATCGGCAGCTTCTCGGCGATGCACATGGCGGCCTTGTCGAAACCCTTGCCGGCGGCGCTGTTGTCGACGACCTTGCAGTCCGACAGCTTGCCGGCGTCGGCGGTGCATTCCAGCATCACCTGGGCGGCGTCGCGGGTGTTCGCGAACTGCTGCAGGCAACGGCCCATTTGGTCTTCGAAGCCGCCGGCGGCCGAAGCGGCCTGAGCGACGAAGAAGCTGCCGGCGATACCCGCGGCGATCGCGATCGAGAATTTCATGGTTAGCTGCCCCTTGCGGCGTTCAAATCTGATGAGACTGTTTTCGCAGGCAGACGCCAAAGAATGGCTAAGGTTCGCGGTTAATCATTTCCAAAAATGGTGAATGACCGCGGGCGGATGAAATTGAGGGTGGACCGGACCGTGACGAGCAAGCATCGCCTCTATGGAATGGCCTTCGCCAGCGTTTATCCGGCCTATGTCGCCAAGGCCGAGAGGAAGGGCCGCACGCGCGCCGAGGTCGACCAGATCATCCTCTGGCTCACCGGCTTCACGCCCGAGGCGTTCGAGGCTCAGCTCGCCAACAGGACGGACTTCGAGACTTTCTTCGCGCAGGCGCCCCGACTGAACCCGGCGCGCGCCGAGATCAAGGGCGTGGTCTGCGGCGTCCGCGTCGAAGAGGTCGCCGAGCCGCTGATGCGCGAGATCCGCTACCTGGACAAGCTGATCGACGAGCTCGCCAAGGGCAAGGCGATGGAAAAGATCCTGCGGGGGTAGGGTTACTCCGCCGCGATCTTGGTGGCTTCCAGCGCTTCGCCCACGGTCAGCCCCCGTTGGAGCGGCGCGCCACGCTCCAGGTCGCCGCGTTGAACGACCTCGCCGCATTGCTCGCAGGCCAGAACCGGGTGGAAGGCGCAACCGCAACCCTTGTGGGTGAACAGCACCGGCGACTTGTCGCGGCCATAGACGTAGCGGTCGCCCCACTCCGACATGGTCAGCAGCACCGGCGACAGGGCCAGGCCCTTCTCGGTCAGCCAGTATTCGTGGCGCGGCGGACGCTCGGAATAGCGGCGGGTTTCCATGACCCCGTGGGCGACCAGGGTCTTCAGGCGAGCGGCCAGGACGTTGCGGGCGACGCCCAGCCGCTCCTGCCACTGCTCGAAGCGTTTCACCCCGGCGAAGGCGTCACGCAGGATCAGCAGGGTCCACGGATCGCCCACGACTTCCAGCGTGGCGGCGACCGAGCAACGTTCGTTCGTATAGTCAGCAGTGCGGCCCATTTCGTGAGGTTGAGACGTTCCGCGAGGGAAAGCAAGAGAGCGTTGCGTTTGAAGATGAACCGAAGTAGGTTTTTTATCGCAATTGACTCTCTCGGTTGCCACCTGGCGAGGCGTCACTCGAGTTCTTCTCTGATGACGCCTCGCCCCTTCTCATCACGGCATCGCAAACCTCTTGCCCTGTGCGGGTGGATGAAGGCCTATCTCGCCTCGAATACGTCTTCAGGGAGCTAAACCATGTCCGCGTCCGATCCCGTCGTCATCGTCTCCTACGCCCGAACGCCGATGGGCGGCTTCCAGGGCGCCCTGGGCGGGGTGAAGGCCACCGAGCTGGGCGCGACGGCGGTCAAGGCCGCCATCGCGCGGGCTGGCGTCGCGGGCGACAAGATCGAGCAGATCTTCATGGGCTGCGTGCTGCCGGCCGGCCTCGGCCAGGCGCCGGCCCGCCAGGCAGCGCTGGGCGCGGGCCTGCCGCTTTCGGTCGAAGCCACCACCGTCAACAAGATGTGCGGCAGCGGCATGCAGGCCGCGATCCTGGCCCACGACGCCCTCAAGGCCGGCTCGGTCGATGTCGTGGTGGCCGGCGGCATGGAGAGCATGACCGGCGCGCCCTACCTGATGTCCAAGCACCGCGGCGGGGCCCGCATCGGACACGACCAGCTGTGGGACAGCATGTACCTGGACGGGCTGGAGGACGCCTACACCCCCGGCAAGCTGATGGGCGCCTTCGCCGAGGACACCGCCGCCCAGTACCAGTTCACCCGCGAGGCCATGGACGACTACGCGACCAAGGGTCTGATGAAGGCCAAGGCCGCCGTCGAGAGCGGGGCCTTCAAAGCCGAGATCACCCCGGTCACCGTCGTCAGCCGCAAGGGGACCGAGGTGGTCGACACCGACGAGCAGCCGGTCAAGGCCGATCCGGCCAAGATCCCGACCCTGCGCCCGGCCTTCAGCCGCGACGGCGGCGTCACGGCGGCCAACAGCTCCTCGATCAGCGACGGCGCCGCCGCCCTGGTCATGACCCGCGAGAGCGTCGCCAAGGCCCTGGGCCTGCCGATCCTGGCCCGGGTGGTCAGCCACGCCGCCCACGCCCACGAGCCGTCCCTGTTCGCCACCGCCCCGGTCCCGGCCATGCGAAAGGCGCTGAAGAAGGCCGGCTGGACCGTCGAGGACGTCGACCTGTTCGAGATCAACGAAGCCTTCGCCGTGGTGCCGATGGTCGCCCAGCAGGAACTGGGCTTCGATCCGGACAAGCTGAACGTCAACGGCGGCGCCTGCGCCCTGGGCCACCCGATCGGCGCCTCGGGCGCGCGCATCCTGTGCACCCTGATCTCGGCGCTGCAGGCGCGCGGCAAGACCAAGGGCCTGGCGTCCTTGTGCATCGGCGGCGGCGAAGCCACCGCGATGGCGATCGAGCTGGTTTAGAGCGAACCTATTCTTGTCATCCCGGAAAGCCCGGAGGGCTTGTCCGGGACCCAGGGGCCGGCGCAGTGCGGTTGCCCCTGGGTCCCGGCTCTCCGCTTCGCTGCGGCCGGGATGACAGGATTTAGCCGAGCCCTGTCCAGCGAGACCCTAACGACCACCCCTTGGCATCCCTTGCCCGTGAGACGCGTTCCCCCGTCATGACCGACACCTTCCGCCATAACCCCGAACTCAGCCGCTACGAGCTGGAGGTCGACGGCCTGCTGGCCGTGGCCGACTATCAGCGCGCCGGACACCGGCTGGTGATCCCGCACGTCGAGGCCGACATGGCCCTGCGCGGCACGGGCGCGGCCGGACGGCTGATGACCAAGGTCGCCGAGACGGCGCGCGCGGAAGGCATGCGGATCACCCCGCTGTGCTCCTACGCCGCCGCCTGGCTGAAGCGGAACGATCCGGACCTGATCGCCTAAGGCGTCTTGGGCGCCGGCGGCGGGCTCTCGAAGCTGCCCGCCGGCCCCGGGAACACCACAGGGCTTTCCCAGCCGTCGGCGCTGACCGACGAGACCCCGAAGAAGAAGTCGTCGATCACCACGTCCTTCAACGTTGTGGTGGTCGCCGCGTCCGGAACCCAGCGGCTGAAGCGCCAGGTCGGATCGGTCGTGCCGCGCCACCACACCCGATGGCCGGCCGCGCCCGGCGTCGGCGCCCACGAGACCTTGGTGTCCGGGCTGACCGCGCCGGCGATCTTGACGTCCGTCGGCGGGGTCGGGGCCGAGGCCAGGCTGGCCATGGCGATGGTGTTCAGCCGCGTAACCTGGGCCAGATAATTGAAGTCCACGCCCTCGATCACGTCGCCGTAGGGCTTGCCGTTCTCGGTGCGCAGGTTCTGGTGCTGGCGGTCATAGTTCTCGACCGCCTCGGTGACGCGCACGGCCGGATAGCCGGCCTCCAGCAGCGGAACCTGGTCGCCGCCCCGGCCGTAGCGGTCGGTGCGATAGACCATCATCACGTCGAAATTGGTCAGGTAGCGGTCGGCCAGGCCGTCCAGGAAGCGGGCGAGGTTGCGCGACGGGCTGTCGACCTCGCCGCCGTTGTAGCGGCGGCCGTTGGCCTGCTCCGGCGTCTCGACGGCCTTGGTGCCTTCGGAGAAGACGCGGACGTGGGTGTTGTCGATCACCCCGCTCTGGCCGCGGCTGTTGCCGACGATGTCGTTGTTGAGGTCGGCCTCGACCTTCCAGCCCTGAGCGCGCGCGTAATCGGCCAGCACCTTGCCGCCGTAGAGGCCCTGCTCCTCGCCCGACAGCACCGCGAACACCAGGGTGGCCGGGAACCTGTGCTTGCTGAGCACGCGCGCCGCCTCGATCACCGCCGCCGTGCCCGAGCCGTCGTCATTGGCCCCCGGCGCGTCGCTGGTGAAGTCCATCACGTCGGTGACGCGGCTGTCGATGTGGCCGGCGATGATGATCACCCGGTTCGGATCGCTGGTCCCCTTCTGGATGGCCAGGACGTCCTCCACCACGACGCCATTCGGCGCGCGCTTGCCGGTGAAGGTCTGCGAGGGCGTCTCGATCGTCAGGCATCCACCGCAGTCCCTGGAGATCGCCTCGAAGCGGGCCTTGGTCCAGCGGCGGGCCGCGCCGATGCCGCGCTTGTCCGATTTGGTGTCCGACAGGGTGTGGCGGGTGCCGAAACCGACCAGCGACCGGATCGTGCTCTCCAGCGCCTTGGGATCGACGTCGCCGGCGATGGTTCGCAGCAGCGGCTGGTCCGTGGAGGGCGCCGGCGCTTCCGCGTGGGCGGCGCCAGCGGCCATCAGGGCGGCGGCGAGAGCAAGAGACAGGCGCATCGGAGCTCCGGGGACAGCGCGACTTCGAGGCGCGCACGTTTCCGGCCAAGTTCGTCCGGCGCAAGCCCTTTTCACCCCTTGGCGCGTCGCTCGGCCATGAAGGCCACCCGGTTCAGCACCTCGGGTCCGGCCGCCGGTCCGGGGGCGTAGGTGAAGTGCTCGTTGGTGATCGGCTTGCCGCTGATCCGGTCGACCATGATCGGCTCGGCGGCCAGGCCCGTCTCGCGGTCGATCAACTGGCCAGCCACGCCCTCGACGGCGAAGTGGCGGTTGCCGAAGGCCAGCATCGCCGTCAGCACCGGCGCGAAGTCGCGACCGAGGTCCGTCAGCAGATATTCGTAGCGCGGCGGCCGCTCATTGTAGGCGCGCTTCTCGAGAAGTCCGTTTTCGACAAGCCCCGCCAGCCGCTTCGTCAGAATGTTGGGGGCGACACCCAGGCTCTTCTCGAACTGGTCGAAGCGGGTCAGGCCCTGGGCCGCGTCGCGCAGGATCAGCAGGGTCCAGCCATCGCCCACGCGCTCCAGCGTGCGGCCGACCGGACATTGGGTGGGAGGGCGTTCAGATTTGCTCATGACGAAAGATTTGGCCACTCACTTGCGAAAAGCAAGTTACCCCATAGCTAGAGCTGGAAGCCGGACCACCAGGGCCTTGGCGAGACACTGAGGATTATCACGATGAGCGACACCAACACCAAGGGCGCGGCCCTGATCACCGGCGCTTCCACCGGCATCGGCGCGGTCTATGCCGACCGCCTGGCCAAGCGCGGCTACGACCTGATCCTGGTCGCCCGCGACGAGGCCCGCCTGAACGCCCTGGCCGAGCGTCTGCGCGGCCAGACCGGCGTCAAGGTCGAGGTCATCAAGGCCGACCTGACGAACAAGGCCGACCTGCTGAAGATCGAGCAGCGCCTGGCCACCGACGCGGCCATCACGGCGCTGATCAACAACGCGGGCGTCGCCGGCTCCAACGATTTCGTCGCTTCCGATCCCGACGCGTTCGAGAAGATGATCCAGCTGAACGTCACGGCCGTGACCCGCCTGGCGGCGGCGGCGGCGCGCAACTTCGTGCCGCGCGACAAGGGGACGATCGTCAACCTGGCCTCGGTGGTCGGGCTGATCCCGGAACTGGGCATGCCGGTCTATGGCGCGACCAAGGCCTTCGTGACCTATCTGACCCAGGGCCTGCGCGTGCAGTTCGCCCATTCGGCCGTGCGCCTGCAGGCGGTGCTGCCCGGCGCCACGCGCACCGAGATCTGGGAGCGCTCGGGCTCGGACATCGACGCGATGGATCCGAACACGATCATGGACGTCGATGACATGGTCGACGCGGCGCTGGCCGGCTTCGACCAGGGCGAACTGGTGACGATCCCGTCGCTGCCGGACGCCGCCGACTGGGAGGGCGCCCTGGCCGCCAAGGCCAAGCTCTATCCGAACCTGTCGCGTCGCGAGCCGGCGGCTCGCCTCCGCGAGGCCTAAGAGCCTGTCCGTTTCTGATGGAAACATCAGAAACGGATAAACAGGCTCTATCTCAAACACTTAGAGCGTGGCAGGCGCCGAAACCGCTCACACTTTCGGCTGCCACGCTCTAACAGCGGAAAACTCGCCGGCGCGGCGCTCACTCCCGCGCCGGCGAGTCCGCCCTGACGGGCTTTTCAGGTTTGATGCCGACCTGAAAAGCCCATCCGGAACGCGGGAAACTAGCTGAGCACCATCACCACGACGCGGCGGTTCTGGGCCCGGCCCTCACGCGTTTCGTTGGGGGCGACCGGGGCGTCCTGGCCGTACGAGATCGTCGCCATGCGGTTCAGGGCGACGCCGTGCTGGCTGAGGAACTTGCGCACGGTTTCCGCGCGCTTTTCGCCGAGCTCGTCGTTGTATTCCTTGGAGCCCGAATTGTCGGTGTGGCCCTGGATTTCCAGGTAGACGTTCTTGTTGTCGGTCTTCAGCTTCTCGGTGAACTCCGACAGGCGCTGCTCGGCTTCCGGCGAGAGGTTCGCAGCGTTGACCGGGAACTTCACGGAGTCGTCGCTGAGCACCAGGGCGTACTGGAACTTGCCCTCGGCCAGCTTGCCGGCGGCGATGGCGCGATCCAGGGCGTCCTTGGAGGTCTTGTCGAGTTCGCCGATCTGGGTGTCGTGAGCGCTGACCCGCGTCTCGACCTGGCCGACCTGCTGGTTGACGAATTTCTTGGTCGCACAGCCGCTGACCGACAGGCCGCCCATCACCAGGGCGGCGGCGACCATCATGGTCTTCGTGCTAGCTATCATTGTTTGGGTCTCGTCCGTAAAATGGGGGCGCGAGACGTCCTGCAACGCTCGCGGTGACAAATCGGACAGCAGAACTTGACCAAAGATGGGCGCGATTCCGGCGCTTCAAGGTCAAGCTAGACCATTGATACTCAAGATATTTTCATTGACTTCTATACCGCGCGCAAGCGCCGCGGACGAAGATTGGTTCCGAAGATTTTTAGTTTTCGCGGAAGCTCGAAAGCCACGCCTGGAAGGCCCGCAGAGCCGGAGTCTGCCCCCTGGACTTCAGCCAGGTCAGCCAGTAGCGGCCGGCGCTGACCTGAGTCTCGAAGGGCCGGATCAGGCGTCCTTCCTGCAGATGACGCTCGAACATCATCGGCGGGGCCAGGGCCACGCCGGCGCCCTGCAGCGCCGCCTCGACCATCACCCAGGAGCTGTCGAACACCGGACCACGGATCGGCGGCGGCGACAAGCCAGCGGCGGCGAACCAGTCTGGCCAGTCGGCGGCGCGGTAGCTGCGCAACAGGGTCTCGCCGAACAGGTCGGTCGGATCGGAAAGTCGCTCGGCCACCGCCGGCGCGCACAGCGGGCTCATCGGGGCCTCGAACAGCGGCGCGGCCTCCGTGCCGTGCCAGGCCCCGTCGCCGAACCGCACCGCGCAGTCCAGCCCTTCGCCCGCCAGGTCGGTGCGGTTGTTGTTGGTGAACAGCCGCAGGTCGACGAACGGATGCGCCTCGCGGAAGGCCGGCAGGCGGGGCAGCAGCCAGCCGACGGCGAAGGTGCCCACCACCCCGACGCTCAAGACCTCCAGCACCCGGCCGCCCTCGAAGCGGGCCAGCACGTCGCCCAGCTTGTCGAACGAGTCCCGCACGCTGGGCAGCAGGGCCAGGCCCTCGTCGGTCAGGGCCAGACCGCGCGGCAGACGACGGAACAGCGCCGCGCCCAGCCGGGCTTCCAAGCCTTTCACCTGGTGGCTGACGGCGGCCTGGGTCACGCACAGCTCGATCGCCGCGCGGGTGAACGACAGGTGCCGGGCCGACGCCTCGAAGGCGCGCAGGGCGTTCAGCGGCAGTTGGGCGCGGCTCATTCAGGATGACCCAAATTCATCTAGGGGCTCCACCAAGGTATCGTCGTTTGCGGCTAAGACCAGCCCCGGGCAGGTTCGGCGGGCAAGGAGACCCCATTAATGCTTGATCGTCGCATGTTCCTGACGGCCCTGGCGGCCGCGCCCGTCCTCACGCCCGTACCATCCCGGGCCACCGTCTTCGCCAGTCCGCCGCCCTCCGCCCTTAGCTCACGTATTAACGAATTGGAACAGCGCAACGGCGGCCGCCTCGGGGTGGCGGTGCTGGACACCCAGGATGGCCGTCGGTTCGCCTGGCGCGGCGACGAACGTTTCCGCATGTGCAGCACCTTCAAGATGCCGCTGGCGGCGGCCATCCTGCGCCGCGTCGACCAAGGCCGGGAGCGCCTGGACCGCCGGGTGACCTATGGCCGCGAGGTGCTGATGGGCAATTCGCCGGCGGTCGAGAAACACCTGGCCCAGGGCATGACCATCGGCGAGCTCTGCGCGGCCACCATCACCCTCAGCGACAACGCCGCCGCCAATCTGCTGCTGGACGCCCTGGGCGCCCCGACCGACCTGACCCGCTTCCTGCGGGCGCTGGGCGACCAGACCACCCGCTGCGACCGCCGCGAGCCCGAGCTCAACACCGGCGCCCCCGACGATCCGCGCGACACCACTACGCCAACGGCCATCGCCGAGACCTGGAAGACCCTGCTGACCACCGACGCCCTGTCGGCCGCCTCGCGCAAGCAACTGACCGCCTGGGTCGTGGCCAACCGCACTGGCGACAAGCGCCTGCGGGCCGGCCTGCCGCGCGGCTGGAAGGTCGGCGACAAGACCGGCAACAACGGCCGGGACCAGACCAACGACATCGCCGTGATCTGGCCGCCGGGGCGCAAGCCGCTGTTCGTCGCCGCCTTCCACGACCAGGGCTCGGCGGATGACGACGTCCGCAGCGCGGTGCTGGCCGACGTGGCGCGGGCGGTCGTGGGCGCGGGGTTCGGGGCGTAAGTTATCCACAGGGGCGGGCGACCTGCGGCTCTCCTCCCCTGCTGGGGGAGGTGGCGCGGCGCGAATACGCGCCGTGACGGAGGGGGACAGCGCGGACCCAATTGGCGCGGCGCAGACCCCCTCCACCGCCGTTCGGCGGTCCCCCTCCCCCAAGAGGGGGAGGAGAGATTGAGCACCGCGCTCGTTCCTATCCCCGCCCCGTCACCACCATTTCCCTGTCTCCACAGATACTTATACGAAAATACCCGTTTCCCATCCCCGCCTCCCAAACCTCGCTCATGCTCTTCCCCATGAGCCCATCCCCCGCCCCCAGCGCCTGGTGCGCCGACCTGCAAGCCAAGCTGATGGCCGCCATCGACGCGGCCTGGGCCCTGGCCGAGGCCAGCGACGACCCGGCCGTCATCGCCAAGGCCCGCGACAAGGCCAGACTCTGCGGCCAGCTGGCCGCCGAGGCCCGCAAGGTCGCCGCGCTGGTTCCCCAGCCCAAGCCACGCCAACTGCCGGCCATGATTCACGAGGCCTTCGACCGGCTGGACGCGGCCACCGCGCCGTTGGTCGCCGAGGCCGCGCGCCAGGAAGCGCGCGACGCGGGCAAGCCGCCCGCCGCCCAGGCCCTGGCGATGCGGGCGGCGCTGAAGAAACTGAAGCGACGATAGCGCGAGCGCGCCCGAGACACACAGGCCCCGGGCGCCGCCATGCGAACCTAGAACGTCTCGCCGACCAGCTTCTCGCTCAGCGCCCACAAGGCCTGGGCATGGGCCGGGTCGAGGGCGTAGCTCCGGACGCCGGCGCGGATCTGCGAGGCGTCCTCGGCCAGTTCCGCGACGTGACAGTCTTCGCAATAAAGGCCGCCGACCTCGTCCGCGGGCGCGACGACCCCGGCCCAGACGCTGGTGGCCGCGCCCTGCGGAATGGTCTTCCACTCGAAGGCGTCGGCCCCGGCCGCGGCGGCCTGGGCGTTCAGGCTGTCGATCATGCCCTGGATGAAGGCCGGGTCGAGGTGGCGGGCCAGCTCGGTCTGGATGCCGCCCGGATGCACGGCCACGGCCCGCACGCCGCGTTCCTTGTGGCGACGATCGAACTCGACGGCGAACAGGATGTTGGCGGTCTTGGAGCGTCCATAGGCCTCGAACGGCACGTAGTCGGTGGTCTCGAAGTTCGGGTCCTCGAGATTGACGTCCGAGAAGCGGTGCCCCGCCGAGGCCAGGGACACCACGCGCGACCCGGCCTTCAGCAGGCTAGCGATGCGGTTGACGAACACGAAGTGGCCCAGGTGGTTGGTGCCGAACTGGGTCTCGAAGCCGTCGACGGTCTTGCCGAACGGCGGGGCCATGACCCCGGCGTTGGCGATGACCAGGTCGAAGGCGCGGCCGTCGGCCACCAGGGCGTCGGCGGCGGCGCGAACGCTGGCGAGATCGGCCAGGTCCAGTTCGATCAGTTGCAGCGAGCCGCCGCTCTTGGCCGCCGCCTCGCGGACGACGGCGGTCGCGCCCTCGGCCTTCTTGAGGTCGCGGGCCGCGCCGACGACATCGGCGCCGTGGGCGGCCAGGGCGCGGGCGGTCTCGACGCCCAGGCCGGCCGAGACGCCGGTGACCAGCACACGCTTGCCCTTGAGGTCGACGCCGGCCAGGACGTCGTCAGTGGTGGATTTGGCGCCGAAGGAAGTGCTCATGACTCTCTCGATCCCTTGCAGGGTTGTTGTCCGAGCCGATCCGGAGGATTAAATGGAGGAAGGCTCCGGATACATATTCGGAGGCAGCCTCCGCTTTTCAAGGTCGATGTCCGAAGATTCCGAAACCGCCGTGGAGAAGGCCCCGCGCAAGCCGCGCGCCGACAGCCTGCGCAACCGCGACCTGCTGCTGACGGCGGCCAAGACGGCCTTCGGCGAGGTCGGGGCCGAGGCGCCGCTGGAGGACATCGCGCGACGGGCCGGCGTGGGCATCGGCACGCTCTACCGCCACTTCCCCACCCGCGAGGCCCTGGTGGCGGCGGTCTATTCGCGGGAGCTGGACCAGTTGGCCAAGGCCGCCGACGACCTGCTGGCGCGGCGCCCGGCGGGAGAGGCGCTGGAAGCCTGGCTGAGCCTGCTGATCGACTACATGGCCACCAAGCGCGTGGTGGCCCCGGCCTTGCGCGCCGATCCGGGCGAGGGCTCGCGGCTCTACGCCAGCTCGGGGGCGACCATCCTGCCGGCGCTGCGGCGGTTGACCGAAACCGCCCTCGCCGCCGGCGACATCCGCGCGGACATCGGCTTCGAGGACATCCTGCGCATGATGAGCGGCCTGAGCCTCGGCTACGAGCAGCCGGGCTGGGACGCCGGCGCCCGGCGGCTGCTCAGCGTGATGATGGCGGGGCTGCGGGCGCGTTAATCTCTTTTAGCGAGAAATTTTCTTGGAAATCTTCCTTAGATTGATCTTGAACGGTAGAGCTTACGGCCACACAGTTGCCGGATGGACAAACCGAAGCGCCCGCCGCTTGCCGCCACCCCGGCCATGACCAAGGCCGTGGCCAAAGCCGTGCAAGTCTCGGCGATAAGGAAGAAGCCAAACTTAGAAATTCGGCGCTCGACGCGCGTTGGTGAAGTCTACTGGTGCGCCTTCAGTCCGCACAATTGGCTACCGGAGTTCGACGACCAGCATCTCGTGGTCGTGATCCGGGGTGGGAAGAAAGAGCATGATGCTCACGTCGTCGTGCCGCTGACGAAACAGCCCCAGCCAGAGAACCCTCACGGATATAGGCTGACCTCCAACCCTAATCCGAGCTCCGCGCCGGAAGCTTGGGCGGTCTGCAATCACGTCTACACGGTCGCGCCCGAACGGCTGAAATTGCTGCGAGACGCCAAGGGCGTGACCAAGGATCCCGACCGCCTGAGTCCTGTTGACCTCGCGGAAATCGCGCGTCGTGTTTTCAAAGCGCTGAAGCCTTTCTTCGACCATGGCTATCCACCGCGGGCGGTGGATGGCGCTTGAAAATTCAAGGTCCGTCGCTATGTTGTTCTCACGGCTTCGGCCGCCGGATCGAGAGATCCACGCCCCGGCGACGGGGCCAAATCAAAGGCCAGTCTTCGGACTGGCCTTTTTGCTTTGAAGACCTCCCCTAGGCCCCCTCCTCGTCCACATAGATCACCACCGGCTTGCCGCGCGACAGCGGTTCCCAGCCGGCCTCGATGGCCGAGGCGATCGCCTTGGCCACGATGCGCTCGGGAATCTGCGAGGGCTTCAGCGGCGGGGCGCTGAACTTGGGCTTGGGGCCGGGCGGGAACTCGATCAGCGCCTCGCGCTGGCCTTCCTTGTGGCGGACGGCCAGCACCTTGCCGTGCCGCTCCGACGGGTCGTAGTTCCATTGCGGCAGGCGGTGCAGACGCCAGACATAAGGGTCCGCGTCGACCTCGATGTCGAACTCGGCGGTGAGCTTGGTGGTTTTGGCCATGCGGGGGAATACCCCGATGTGGCCTCAAGAAAAAGGGCCGCCCCTTCCGGAGCGGCCCTTCTCTGTTATTGCAGCGTCGCCTTGCCGAACGACAGCTGGCCATCCTGAACCCCGACGGCGATGACGCCGCCGTCCTCGATCTCGCCGGCCAGCAGCTTGCGGGCGATCGGGTCGATCAGTTCCTTCTGGATCACGCGCTTGAGGGGGCGCGCGCCATAGACCGGGTCGTAGCCCTTGTCGGCGATCCAGTTCAGGGCCTCGGCGTCGATCGCCAGGCTCATGCGACGGTCGGCCAGCAGCTTCTCGACCCGCTTCAGCTGGATCGTGACGATGTCGCCCATGTTGTGGCGCGACAGGCGCTTGAACAGGATGATCTCGTCGATCCGGTTAAGGAACTCGGGGCGGAAGTGGCCGCGCACCATGTTCATCACCATCGGCCGCACCGCCTCGACGTCTTCGCCTTCTTCCTGGTTGGCCAGGAACTCGGCCCCGAGGTTGCTGGTCATGATGATCAGCGTGTTGCGGAAGTCGACCGTGCGGCCCTGGCCGTCGGTCAGACGACCGTCGTCCAGCACCTGCAGCAGCACGTTGAAGACGTCCGGGTGGGCCTTCTCGATCTCGTCGAACAGCACCACCTGGTACGGACGCCGGCGGACGGCCTCGGTCAGGGCGCCGCCCTCGTCGTAGCCGACATAGCCGGGAGGCGCGCCGATCAGACGGCTGACCGAGTGCTTTTCCATGTACTCGGACATGTCCATCCGGGTGATGGCGTGCTCGTCGGCGAACAGGAACTCGGCCAGGCTCTTGGTCAGCTCGGTCTTGCCCACGCCCGTCGGGCCCAGGAACAGGAACGAACCGATCGGCTTGGTCGGGTCGTGCAGGCCGGCCCGCGCGCGGCGGACGGCGTCGGACACGGCCGCCAGGGCCTCGTCCTGACCGACCACGCGTCCGCGCAGTTCGTCCTCCATCTTCAGCAGCTTCTCGCGCTCGCCTTCCAGCATCTTCTCGACCGGCACCCCGGTCCAGCGGCTGACCACGGCGGCGATCTGCTCGGCGTCGACGACTTCCGGCGTCAGGGCCTGGGTGTCGCCCTGCTCGGCCTCGGCCAGGCGGCGCTCCAGGGCCGGGATCTCGCCGTACTGGATCTGGCCGGCGCGGGCGAAGTCGCCGGCGCGCTGGGCGTTGGCCAGGTCGGCGCGCAGACGATCGAGGGCTTCACGCGCTTGCGCGGCGCCCCCGGCCTTGTCCTTCTCGGCCTTCCACTTGGCGGTCATCTCGTCCGACCGGAACTGCAGGTCGTCGATCTCGACCTCCAGGTTATCCAGGCGGTGCTTGGACGCGGCGTCGGTTTCCTTCGACAGGGCCTCGCGCTCGATCTTCAGCTGCACCAGGCGGCGGTCGATCTCGTCCAGCTCTTCCGGCTTGCTGTCGATCGCCATGCGCACGCGGCTGGACGCCTCGTCCATCAGATCGATCGCCTTGTCCGGCAGGAAGCGGTCGGCGATGTAGCGGTTGCTGAGCATGGCCGCGGCCACGATGGCGCTGTCGCTGATGCGCACCCCGTGGTGGACCTCGTACTTCTCCTTCAGACCGCGCAGGATCGAGATGGTGTCCTCGACCGTGGGCTCGCCGACGAACACCGGCTGGAAGCGACGGGCGAGAGCCGCGTCCTTCTCGACGTGCTTGCGGTACTCGTCCAGCGTGGTCGCGCCGACGCAGTGCAGCTCGCCACGCGCCAGGGCCGGCTTGAGCAGGTTGGAGGCGTCCATCGCCCCGTCGCCCTTGCCCGCGCCGACAAGCGTGTGCATCTCGTCGATGAACAGGATGATCGAGCCTTCGGCCGCCGTGGTCTCGGCCAGCACGGCCTTCAGGCGCTCCTCGAACTCGCCGCGATACTTCGCGCCGGCGATCAGGCTGCCCATGTCCAGCGACAGCAGCTTCTTGTCCTTCAGGCTTTCGGGCACGTCGCCATTGACGATGCGCAGGGCCAGACCCTCGACGATGGCGGTCTTGCCGACGCCGGGCTCGCCGATCAGCACGGGATTGTTCTTGGTGCGGCGCGACAGGACCTGGATGGTGCGGCGGATTTCCTCGTCGCGGCCGATCACGGGGTCCAGCTTGCCGTCGCGGGCGGCGGCGGTCAGGTCGCGAGCGTAGCGCTTGAGGGCCTCATAGCCTTCCTCGGCGTTGGCGCTGTCGGCGGTGCGGCCCTTGCGGATGGCGTTGGCGGCGGTCTCCAGGGCCTGGGCCGAGACGCCGGCCTCCTTGAAGAGCTTGGCCGCGTCCGCGCCTTCCTTGGCGATGGCGATCAGCAGGCGCTCGGTGGTGACGAACGCGTCGCCCGCCGCCTTGGCGCCCTTTTCGGCCTCGGCGAAGACGCGGGCCGTGTCGGGCTTCATGTAGAGCTGGCCGCCGGCGCCGTCGACGCGCGGGATCTTGGTCAGCAGGGTCTCGACGCCGCCGTCCAGCTGGTCGGGGCGGCCGCCGGCGCTCTGGATCAAGGCGCGGCTGAGGCCGTCCTTCTCCTCGAGCAGGACCTTGAGGATGTGTTCGGGCGCGAACTGCTGGTGGCCTCGCGCGAGGGCCAGGCTCTGGGCGGATTGGACGGCCTGTTTGGCGCGGTCCGAGTAGAGATCGATATTCATGATGTCCCCTTCCTAGGCGGATCGGGGCGCGCCGCCTTGACTAAGCACAACACGCTCCGATGGGGCATTTAAGTGTGGCGGATCCGCCACACAAGACCTACCACCCCTTGCTGGCGAGATAACGTTCCAGTTCCGAAATTCGTACGGCGTCAGAGGGGTGGGTCGAGCTCAATTCGCCGCCCGAGGCCTGGCCCGAAGCCGCATCCTGGGCCTGCATGTTGCGCCACAGGACCACCGCCTCGCGCGGCCGATAGCCGGCGCGCTGCATGAAATCGACGCCCAGGCGATCGGCCTCCAGCTCCTGCTTGCGCGAGAACGGCAGCAGCACGCCGTACTTGGCCGCGTCGCCGCCGTGATCCTTGAGCAGCTTGCCGAAGTCGGTGCCGCCGGCCGCCGCGCCGGCGATGCCCAGCAGGATCTTGGAGGTCCGCTCCTGCGAGACGCGCTCGGCGGCGTGGTGGGCGACGACGTGGCCGGCCTCGTGGCCGATCACGGCGGCCAGCTGGTCGTCGTTCTGGGCCATGGACAGCAGGCCGACCGTCACCCCGACATGGCCCCCCGGCAGCACGAAGGCGTTCGGTTCCTCGTCCAGGAACACCGCGTAGTCCCAGGGCCGGCCCGCCAGGCCCGCGGCGGCGATCACCCGCTGACCCACGGCCTGGACGCGGGCGTTCTTGCGCGGCTCCTTGGAGATGTAGGTCATGCGCAGCGTGTCGGCCCAGGCCTTCTCGCCGTCGGCGGCCAGATTGTCGTCATTGACGATCAACAGCTGGTCGCGCCCGAGATCGGCGTTATAGGCGCAGCCCGACACCGCGCAGGCGGCGGCCATCAGGAGCGGCAGGGTCAGGCGGCGAAGGATCATGGGTCCGGCGAAGCGTTTCGAACTCGACATAAGCTTATCTCCGGCGGTCGCCTCGGACGCAACCGCTCAAGCTTAGAATGACTTCGCGCAGCCAAGGCCAAGGGTGGCGTCGGTTGCACCCATCAGGCCCGGCTTGATGCTCCCGACCGGCTTGCAGCCGTTCTCGGGCGGTCGTGTCAGATAGGGCCTGGCGTCTCGGGCGAAGCGGCCGGTCGGGTCGAGATTCGGGCGCGTCGCCCGCCCCTTGTCCATCGCCTGGGCCAGCCGCTCCTGGCAGCGGGCTCTCTCGTCGGCGGGAAGGCGATCCAGCGCCGCCAGTCGGCAGCCTCCCAGACCGCGCAGATCGGGCGCCGGGGTCTCGGCGGCAACGGCGCCTTCGGAGGAGGACGGCGAAGCGGGCGTGGCGAGAACGGCGATCGGCGCGGCTGGCGCCGCATCAATCTTCGTCGCCGCGCTCGGGGTCCTGGGTCCGCCTCGCAACGAGCGCCTGGGCCTGGGCGGAGTCGGAGCGCGCTCCAGAAAGATGGTCACGGCCGGCGGCGGCGCGGCGACAGGCGCCCGCGCCAGATCGCGCACGAACAGCGCGACCAGCAAGGCGTGGAACGCCACCGAGCCCAGCACAACGCCCCACCGTCGTCGCCACACGGCCGCCCCCTCTAAACCCCCGGTCGCGGCACTAGCGCGGAGGTCGGTGGCGGAAGTCGGGCGTTGGCGTGGCCTTTAGCTGTTGCTCAACCGCTCGATCACCCGGGCCAGATGGCGAGGGTCGATAGGCTTGGCGAGCACCGGCGCGTCGCGCAGATCCGCGCGCACGCCCTGCTCGCCGTAGCCGGTCACGAACGCGAAGGGCACGCCGCGCGCGCGAAGGATCTCGGCGGTCTCGAACGAGGTCTCGCCGTCGCCAAGGTTCACGTCCAGCAGCGCGAAATCGAACGTCTCGCGCTCGGCCGCCAGGAGCGCCTCGCGCGCCGAGGACACCGGACCCACGATACTATGGCCCAGGTCGGTCAGCAGATCCTCGACCAGCATGGCCACGAACAGCTCATCCTCGACGATCAAGACCCTTAGAGGATCAGGCCGCTCCGCGGATGAAACGGTTCGACTGGCCGGTCTGGCCGAGCTCGGCGTCGATCTCGCAGATGACGCCGTTCGGCGGATAGTCGAGGCGGACCTCGCCCCCGAGCTCGCGGGCCAAGCCGCCGGTGATGAGACGGGTGCCGAAGCCCTGGCGCGTCGGAGGCGAAACAGGTGGCCCATGAATTTCTTCCCACGTCATGCGCAGCCGCTCGCCCGCGTCCGCCTTGCTTCGTCGCCAGACCAACCGCACCTGGCCATTTTCGTTGGAGAGCGAGCCGTACTTGGCCGCGTTGGTCATCAGTTCGTGCAGGGCCATCGACAACGCCAGGGTCGCCTTGGGCGCCAGCCGGACGGGAGGCCCCTCCACGGAAAAACGTTCCGTCTCGCCATGAGCGGCGACCACCGAGGCGACGATATCGGCCAGCTCGGCCCCGTCCCAGCTCTCCCGGGTGAGGATGTCGTGGCCGCGCGCCAGCGCCAGCAGCCGGGTCGTCAGGGCGTCCCGGGCGTCGCCCAGGTCCGCGGCGTTGCGCAGGGTCTGGCCGGCCACCGACTGCACCGTGGCCAGGGTGTTCTTCACCCGGTGGTTCAGCTCGTTGATCATCAGGCGCTGCAGTTCCTCGGCGCGCCGACGGTCGGTGACGTCGCGCATGACGCCTGTGAAGAAGCGCTTGTCGCCGTCGTTCCACTCGGCGATCGAGAGCTCCAGCGGAAAGGTCGTCCCATCGCTGCGCAGGCCGCTGACCTCCCGACCGATGCCGATGATTCGCCGCTCGCCTGTTTCACGATACCGCGCCAGATAGCCGTCGTGCTCGCCGTGATAGGGCTCCGGCATGAGGATGTGGACGTTGCGGCCGACCATCTCGGCGGCCTTATAGCCGAACAGACGCTCGGCGGCGGGGTTGAAGGCCTCGATCCTTCCGCGTTCGTCGATGACGACGATCGCGTCGACGGCCGTGTCCACGATGGCCCTGTAGCGCGCGTCGACGGCGGCCGCCTTGGCCGCCTTCTGTCCCCCGGAGGTAGGCTTACGCGCACTCGCCATAACTGGCTCCGCCCCTGTAGCAGGCCAACCCTATCGGTGAAGTCGCGACATCGCCAGAGGGGACTCGCGCGCGCGCCGGGCATTGGTCGCGGCGACGTGTCGCGGCCCGTCCATGGTCTCGGCCAGCCGCGTCCGGAGCCTGGCGGCGGCCCAAGAAAAAAGGGAGCCGCTTTCACGGCTCCCTTTCGATCTTCAGCGGTGAAGCGGCCGATCAGGCCTCTTCCGACTCCGAGCTGGCCGGAGCGCCTTCACCGGCTTCGAAGCTGCGCGGGGCGCGGCGGCGACGGGGCTTCTTGACCTCTTCGCCGTCGACGGTCGAGGCCGGAGCCTCGGCGGCCGGTTCGGCGACCGCCGCGGCGGCGGTGGTGCGAGACGTCTTGCGCCCCAGGAAGGCCGGAGCCTCGCTGACGGCGCCGTCCTGGCCACGCAGCACCGGCGAGCTCTCGCTGGCGGGCGCGCTGGCGATCGGCAGCGGCGAGGCTTCCGGCTCGATCACGGCCATCGGGTCGCGGTCACCGCGCGGCTGCCAGTCGCGATCGCGGTTGCGGTCGCGGCCACGGCGGCGGCCCTCGCGGAATTCGCCCTGACCTTCGCCGCCCTGCGGCTGCTCGCCCTCGGCGGCGGCCGGACGGTCCTCACGCGGACGATCGTCGCGCGGGCGGTCGTCACGGGGCCGATCATCACGGGGGCGGTCGTCGCGGTCCCGGAAGCGGTCCTCGCGCGGCCTGTCGTCACGGGGCCTGTCATCACGGGGACGGTCATCGCGAGGGCGATCGTCGCGAGGCCTGTCATCACGCGGTCGATCATCCCGGGGGCGGTCGTCGCGGTCACGCCAGCGGTCGCGGCGGCCTTCGCCCTGATTGTTGTCGCGGGGACGATCGTCGCGGTTGCGATTGTTGTCGAAGTTGCGGTCCCGATCGCGGTTGCGGTCCCGATCGCGATTCTCGAAACGGTCGCGGCGTTGCTCGCCGCCTTCACCGTTCTCGCCGCCTTCGCCCTGGCCTTCCGGCTGAGCGGGGGTCTCGGCGACCTCCTGTTCTTCCGGCGGCTCGGCCTCGAAATCGATCTCGTAGGCGGCGTAGACGTCCTTGCCGACGATGTCGGACACCGGACGATTCGGCTGGATGGCGCGCAGAACACGGAAATAGTGCTCGGCGTGCTGCAGATAGTTCTCGGCCAGCACCCGGTCGCCGGACGACGTCGCGTCACGGGCCAGCTGCTGGTACTTTTCGTAGACGCTCTGGGCCGCGCCGCGAACCTTGACCCCTTCGGGCCCGTTCGAATCGAAAGCGCGGTTGGCGTTGTGCTGTTGAGGCTTGCCGCCGCTGCCACCGCGATTGTTGCGGCCGCGCTGGCGCTTCATGCCTTTGAAATCTCTCATGGTCTCTCTGAACCTGTCCGGAGGTCAGTCTTGCGCTGGCGCGTCCGGCCTTGCTGGTCTCTGAGCGGGTCGAACCCTGTTGAGTTTCAGAGACACTGGTTTCCGTAGAGCCCCCGCCCTGCTCTTTTGGCGCGGCGACCGGCGGACCGGGCGCGCCTGCCAGGGGAGCGTCGCATCCGTTCAACGCCTAGGCGTCATGAACGTCTGCTTTTCCCGTCACCTGGCGATCTGGAAGGAGACAAGACTCGTCTAACGGTTCACGCCCCGGTTTCCAAGGGATTTTTCACCCCGGTGACGACACGGTCGTGCGTCGACAGGTCCTTGATCGTTTTGACCTGCTGGGCGCCGGCTGTCTTGAACAGCGCTTCGACCGCCTTGGACTGGTCGTGGCCGATCTCCACGGCGAACATCCCGCCCGGCTTCAGCACACGCAGGATCTCCGGCGCCAGCAGGCGATAGGCGTCCAGACCGTCGTCGCCGCCGTCCAGGGCGAGACGCGGCTCGTGGTCGCGAACCTCGGGCTCCAGGGTGTCGATCACCGCCGTCGGGATGTAGGGCGGATTGGAGACGACGACGTCGAAACCGCCATCGCCCAGGCCCGCCGTCCAGTCGCCGTGCATCAGGGCCGCGCGATTGTTGAGGTCCAGGCTGGCGGCGTTGTCGCGAGCCACGGCCAGGGCCTCGGCGGAGGCGTCGACCCCCAGACCCTTGGCCGCCGGCCGCTCGGCCAGGACCGCCAGCAGGATCGTGCCCGAGCCGACGCCCAGATCCAGCATCGAGAACGGCATCTGCTCGGGGAAGGCCTTCAGCACCTCGTCGACGATGACCTCGGTCTCCGGACGCGGGGTCAGGACGTTCTTGTTCACCTGCAGCAGGATCTTCCAGAAGCCCTTGCGGCCGATGATTTGGCTGACCGGCTCGCGGCGGGCGCGACGGGACAGATACTCTTCCAGGGTCGCCTGCTGCTCCGTCGTCAGTTCGCGGTAGGGATCGGTGACGATCTCGGTGCGGGTGACGTTGGCGGCCACCTCCAGCATCAGGCGCGCGTCGATCGACGGCTGATCGATGCCGGCGTCCTTCAGACGATCCTTGGCGGCGGTCCAGGCTTTGACGAGAGTCAGGGTCATGAGGGGGATTTAGCGCTTTGGATGGGCGGAGGCGAGATTGAAAGCGGTACCAGTTTTTGGTATCGTGGCATCATGGCCAGCAAGAACACTTCCGTGAGCCTAGGGGAGCATTTCCAGGCTTTCATCGACAGCCAAGTCGCCGACGGCCGCTACGGCTCGGCCAGTGAAGTCGTGCGGGCGGGGCTGCGGTTGCTCGAGGATCAGCAAACGAAGCTGGCCGCCCTGCGGGCCGCACTGATCGAAGGCGAAGAAAGCGGCTTTATCGAGAACTTCGATTTCGACGCCTATATCGAAGAGAAGCTGAAAGCCTCCTCCGCACCTCCAGGGTTCCACGAGGAATGACACGGTATCGGCTTTCGCGCCGCGCCAAAGCCGATCTCGACGAAATCTGGGACTATTCCCTAAATAGGTGGGGCGACCAGCAGGCCGCCGCCTATCATCGCCAAATCTACACGGCCATTGGCATGATTGCTGAACGACCAGACCTTGGCTGGCCCGACAGCAATCTGCGTCCCGGATACCGCCGACGCTCGGCTGGTTCCCACGTGATCTTCTACAGGGTCAGCGGCATGGTCGAGATCGTCCGCATTCTCCATCAGAATATGGACGCCAAGTTTCACCTGGGCTGATCAACCGACCGCCACCCCATCCCCCTCGCCCACCGCCCCGCCCCGCGTCACGTTCAGGTAGATGCCGCAGAACATGTGGCCGTAGGTGTCGAACAGCGCCTTCACCAGCTCGACATCCCGCTCGGCCGTCGTCGGATCCACGTGGGTGGCGGCGCAGCGGACGATGGGCTTGAGGACCTCGGCGGTCGCGCCGCCGAGGGTCAGAGTCCTGCCGGTCCAGTCGTTCTCGACCCAGGCCGGCCAGCCCTCGACATAGAGATTGGCGCGGAACCGCAGCGGGTCCAGGTCGCGGCCGATCCGTCGTCCCAGGTCGCGCACGCTGGCCAGGTTTACGATCGAGACATAGCCGGAGCGGCTGTCCATGAACCGGTAGGCGCCCGGCCCCTCGACCACCTTCAGCGGCCCCTTGATCTCGCCGTCCAGCAGGGTGGTCAGCCAGGCCTCCAGGCCCGCGCGGCCGCTCTCCGTCCGCAGGTTACCGGCGAAGTCGGGCGCGCCCTCGGCGCGGGCGCTGAAGATCCCCGTGGCCTCGTCATAGGCCGTGCGGGCCTTGGCGACGGCGGGAATCTTGGCCAGCACCGTGAACTTCATCTTCGAGATGTGGGCCGGCGCGGCGGGATCGAAGCCGCTGGGGCCGTCCTCGACCGCGTAGAGCCGATCGCACGGAAAGCAGGCCCCGGCCTCCAGGGTGGCGGCGGTCAGCCGCTCGGGCGTGAAGCCCTTCACGGGATGGCGGTAGATCGAGGCGATGCGGGCGTCCATGATCGCGAAAATCGTGGACGACGCGAGTCATGGCAAGGCTTGAGGGGCCCTTGGACGGGAACGCGACTCGCCGCGCGGGGTTCTGGTGGCCTGGAGAGCGCTTCATGACCGACGCTTCGCCGCGTCCGATCCTTAAATGGCTCAAATCGCGTCCGTACCATCTGGCGCCGTGGATCGTGCTGCTGGCGGCCGCGCCGCTGGTCCTGCCGCGCAAGAAGCCCATCGAAGAGCCGATCGTCGATCCGCCGGGCCTGTCCGAGGACCGCGCCATGCCGCCGGCCCAGTTCGACGAGGCCGAGCCCCAGCGCGGCCGGGCCGCGCGCCATCCGGGTCATATCCCGCTGCTGGGCTGGCGCGACATCGTCTGGCGCACCTGGCTGGAGATCGGCGTCGACCGCCTGCCGGCCGTGGCCGGGGGCGTGACCTTCTACACCCTGCTGGCCCTCTTCCCGGCCATCGGCGCCTTCGTCTCGCTGTATGGCCTGTTCGCCGACGTGCGGACCGTCGAGGCGCAGCTGCGCGACATGGCCGGCGTCTTTCCCGCCAGCGTCGTGCAGATCGTCGGCGAGCAGATGCTGCGCCTGGCCAGCCAGGGCCAGGCCAAGCTGGGCGTGGCCTTCGGCTTCTCCCTGCTGCTTTCGATCTGGAGCGCCAACGCCTCCATGCGCACGCTCTTCGACGGGCTGAACATCGCCTATGACGAGGACGAGAAGCGCCACCTCGTACCGCGCACCCTGCTCAGCTACCTCTTCACCTTCTGCGCTCTGCTGTACGCGGCCATCGCCTCGGGCGTGCTGATCGTCACACCTCTGCTTTTGAAGGCCGCGCGCCTCTCGGCGCTGGACGAGATCGTCGCGCCGCTGCGTTGGTTGCTGGTGTTGGCCATGACCGCCATCGCATTCGCCGTGCTCTATCGCTTCGGACCCAGCCGGGCGCGGGCCCGCTGGCGGTGGGTGTGGATCGGCGCGGCGGCGGCCTCGGCCGGATGGCTGTTCGGTTCGCTGGGCTTCTCGTTCTACCTGGCCAACATCGCCCACTATGACGCCACCTACGGCACGCTGGGGGCGGTGATCGCCTTCATGGTCTGGGTGTGGTTCTCGATCATGGCCATCCTGGTCGGGGCCGAGCTGAACGCCGAGATCGAGCACCAGACCGCCGTCGACTCCACCATCGGTCCCGAACAGCCGATGGGCGCGCGGGGGGCGGCCATGGCCGACACGGTGGGCCTGGCCTTCCATCCCTGGGAGATGATCAAGCGCGAGGCCGGCATGGTCCGGCGGGTGACCGGCGGGGCGTGGAACAAGGTGCGCGGCCGTTAGACTTCCCATGGCCGCGCTCGCCGCCTAAGGAACCGGCATGACCCTACTCCTGCCCTACCGCGAAGACGAACTGGCCGACATCGCCGCCCTGGTGAACTCGGCCTATCGCGGCGAACTGGCGGCCAAGGGCTGGACCAGCGAGAGCTATCTGCTGGGCGGCCAGCGCAC
The DNA here is from genome assembly GCF_058802865.1 of Caulobacter sp. GW822-FHT01G02. Classification (NCBI taxonomy): domain Bacteria; kingdom Pseudomonadati; phylum Pseudomonadota; class Alphaproteobacteria; order Caulobacterales; family Caulobacteraceae; genus Caulobacter; species Caulobacter sp. GW822-FHT01G02. The sequence continues at coordinate 57,744 of NZ_JBXAON010000001.1, read as the reverse complement.
CGATGAAGAGAGCCTGCGCGCCGACCTCGCCGCCACGCCGGGCGCGACCATCCTGACCCTGCGCGACGCCGAGGGCGACAAGCCCCACGCCTCGGTGTGGATCCAGCCGTCGGAGGACGACGCCTGGTATGTCGGCATGGTCACCGTCTCGCCGCTGCGTCAGGCCAACGGCATCGGCCGCACGATGCTGGAAGCCGCCGAGGCCCATGCCCGCGCCCAGGGCGGCAAGACCATGGAGATGACCGTCATCTCGGTGCGCGACACCCTGATCGCCTGGTACGAGCGGCGCGGCTACCGCCTGACCGGCCAGACCGAACCCTTCCCCTATGGCGACGAGCGCTTCGGCGTGCCGCAGCGCGACGACCTGCATTTCGTGATCCTGGAAAAGGCGCTGTAGACGCGCTAGGCTCGGATCACACGCCGCCGTCGCGGCGAGGATCCCCCATGCATCGCTACATTCTGACCGGCGCCCCGGGCGCTGGCAAAACCGTGCTGCTGCGCGCCCTGGAGCGCGCCGGCCACGCCGTGGTCGAGGAGGCCGCCACCGACGTCATCGCCCTGGCCCAGGCCGAGGGCGTGGCCGAGCCGTGGACCGATCCGGGCTTCGTGGACGCGATCGTGGGTCTGCAGAAGCAGCGCGAAGCGCGGGCGGCCGGCGAGGTCGTGTTCTTCGACCGCTCGCCGGTCTGCGCCCTGGCCCTGGCGCGGTTCCTGGGTCATCCGGTTTCGCCGCTGCTGCGGGCCGAGCTCGAGCGGATCGAGGGGCTCTACCAGAGGCGGGTGTTCCTGGTGCGGGGGCTGGGCTTCATCACGCCCACCGCCGCGCGGCGGATCAGCCTGGAGGAGGCGCGGCGGTTCGAGGCGGCGCACGAAGAGGCTTATCGGGAACTGGGCTACACGCTGATCCCGATCGCGCCGGGCGCGCCCGCTGAGCGGGCGGCGGCGGTGCTGGCCAGCATTACCGAACCTTAAGTAGCCCCCGCCGCGCGCCTGGCCTCACATGCCGGCGTTCTTGGCTCAGGGGCTCTTCCATGTCGTTCATCACTCGTGTCGCCGCTGGCGCCGCGCTCGCGTTCGCCGTCGCGGCCTCCGCGCAGGCCGCCGTCACCCCGGTTCCCGTCGGCCAGCCGCTGGCGCGGTTCGACAAGCTGCAGCCCACCACCCATCGCTATCTGCGCTACCGCCAGATGGGCGACACCATCACGCCGCTGGACGTCTGGACCCGCGAGATCCGCGTCGAGCCCGACAAGGCCGGGGTCAAGCGCCTGCACATCGTCCAGCACTGGGACGGCTCGACGCCGGGCGTGGTGAAAAAGCTCGACAGCTGGTTCGAGCTGGGGACCTTCCGGCCCTACAGCCACGAGCGCCGCACCACCGGCAAGGACGGCCAGACCAAGATCGAAGGCTTCGACTTCAAGCCCGACCGCATCGTCGGGCTGAAGGATCTGGAGGCCAACACGACGGCCGCCTACGACGTGGCCTCGCCGCAGCCGGCCTTCAATTTCGAGACCGACATGGAGTTCCTGCAGGCCCTGCCGCTGGCCAAGGGCTACGAGGCCTCGATCGTCTTCCACCATCCGGGCGGCGAGGCCCCGGCGGCCTATGTGTTCAAGGTCACGGGCAGCGAAGTCCTGACCAGCTCGGCCGGCGGCAAGGTCGACTGCTGGGTGGTGACCACCGACTACAACCACCCCGAAATGAAGCCGACGACCTTCTGGCTGGCCAAGGACAGCCAGGTGGTGATCAAGAACGTCTCGATCGCGCCGGACGGCTCGACGTGGGTGAAGACGCTGTTGTGGTAGCCAAAAATTCCGTTTCCCCGGCGAAGGCCGGGGCCCAGATCGAACCCACGAGCGCATATTATCCTGACAGGTCGATAGGCGCGAACACCCCAGCCACTCCGGATGAATCTGGGCCCCGGCTTTCGCCGGGGAGACGGGGCGGGGTAGGTGGCTAAATCACCGCCCTAGACCGCTCCGAGACCTCGCTCGACAGCGCCCCGGCGACGATCTCCAGGCCCCGGCGCAGGACCTCGCGGTCCGGGACCGCGCCCAGGCAGACGCGGACGCCGCTCTCGTGGCCGGCCTCGACGACGGGCGCCGAGGGCGGGGTGACCTCGGCCCCGCCGCGCAGGGCGCGGCCGGCCAGACGCTCGGCCTCCAGCTCGCTCATCGGCAGCCAGATGTGCGGCGCGGTCTCGGCATAGACGGTCTCCATGGCCGGCCCCAGGAGATCCCGCGCCATGGCCATGCGGACGCGGGCCTCGTCGCGGGTCTCGGCCAGGATGGCGTCGGCCGAGCCGTCCTCGATCCACTGGGTGGCGATCAGCCCGCCGAAAGCCGGCGGCGCGTAGACCGACACCCGCACCGCGTCCAGCACCCGCTCGAAGGTCTCGGCCGCCGGCACGACCAGGAAGCCGGCGCGCAGGCCCGGGGCCAGGGTCTTGGAGACGCCCGAGACGTGGAAGGTCCGCTCCGGGGCCAGCATGGCGAACGGCGGCGGCGCGCCGTCGGCATAGGCGCCGTAGATGTCGTCCTCGACCAGGGTCAGGTCGTGCTTGCGGGCGATGGCGACGATGGCGTCGCGGCGCGCGCGGCTCATGATCCGGCCCGTCGGGTTCTGCAGGGTCGGCAGCACGGCCAGCACCCGCGCGCCGGTCGTGAGGATCGCCTCTTCCAGGGCGTCGGGGCGCAGGCCCTCGGCGTCCATCACCAGGCCTCGGACACGCCAGCCGCTGTGCAGGGCCAGGGTCTTGAGGCCGTGATAGGCCAGACACTCGGTCAGCACTACGTCGCCCGGGGCCAGCACGGCGCCCAGCGCCAGGGCCAGGCCCTGCTGTGCGCCGGCGCAGCAGATCAGCCGCCGCCAGTCGACCGCCTCGTAGCTGCTGGTCCGCGCCAGCCAGGCCGCCCCGGCCCGCCGCTGGGTCTCGTGACCCGCCGGCGGGGCGTAGGTCAGGTGCTCCAGGAGATCCGGACGTCGCCGTAGCCGCGCCAGGGCCTCGGGCAGGCGCGCCCCGGCCGGGGCCTGGGCGGCGATGTTCTGGGCCAGGTTGATCGGGCCGTCGCGCTCATAGGGCCGGTGCTCGGCCGGCGCGTTGACGAAGCTGCCCCGCCCGACATGGGCGCTGACCAGCCCCGCCCGCTCGGCCTCGACATAGGCGCGGGTGACGGTGCCCAGGCCCACGCCGAGGCGATAGGCCAGTTCCCGCTGCGGCGGCAGGCGCACGCCGGGGGCCAGGGCGCCCGAGACGATGTCGGCGCGCAGCACCGCCACCAGCCGCTCGTAGAGCGGGGCGTCACCCTCGGGAATTGTCGGTGTCCAGGCCACGGGGCGTCGCGCGTCTCGTTTATTGTCATGATGACAATATGCAATTTGACTCACGATACAATGGAAATCATCACCGTGACACCTCGGTTACTCGTACCGAGACACTTGTCAGGGAGACCGGAGATGACCCCCGAACTGCTGCTCGCTTACGTGCTGTTCTGTTTCGCCACGGCGGGGACGCCTGGGCCAAACAACATGATGCTGCTGGCGTCCGGGGCGAACTTCGGCTTCCGCCGGACCTTGCTGCACATCCTGGGGATCAGCTGCGGCCTGGGCTTCATGGTGCTGGCCATGGGCTTCGGCCTGGGCGGCGTCTTCCGGGCCTATCCGGTGCTGCACGAGGTGCTGCGCTGGGTCGGGGCCGGCTACATGCTGTGGCTGGCCTGGAAGATCGGGACGTCCAGCAAGGTCAGCGACAAGGACCTGGCCAAGCCGATGACCTTCCTGCAGGCGGCGGCGTTCCAGTGGGTCAATCCCAAGGCCTGGGCCATGGCGCTGGGCGCGGTCACGACCTACGCCCCCGAGGGCAGCGGCTGGACCCTCGTGCCGCTGTTGGCCGGGACCTTCATGCTGATCGGCGCGCCGTGCAGCGCGGCCTGGGCGGGGTTCGGCCAGGGGCTGCGGCCGTTCCTGAACAAGCCGGCGGTGTTGCGGACGTTCAATATCGTGATGGCGGCGCTGCTGGTGGCGTCGCTGTACCCGCTGTTCGTCAGCCATGAGGCCAAGCCGGTGAGCCTGGAGGCGTTGGCGGACGTGGCCCCGCCGCCGCCGATGCGGTCGCACGGGTGAGGGCCCGAAACCTCGTCCTTCGACAAGCTCAGGATGAGGTTTCTACTGGTGTGGCCGCTCAATAGTCCTCACCCTGAGCCTGTCGAAGGGCGAGGACAGCCCCCACGGAGACTCCCCATGCGCCTGCTGCTCGCCCTCGCCGTCACGGCCCTGCTCGCCACGACGGCCGCCGCCCAGGACCTCAAGGTCACCGTCGCCGGCCGGGACACCGTCACCTTGAGCCCGAAGGACCTGGCCGCCCTGCCCCGCGCCAAGGCCACGATCACGGTCAAGGGCGCGGCCGTCACCTACGAGGGCGCGCGCCTCGACGCCGTGCTGGCTCAGGCCGGGGTGGTGCATGGCGAGCGGCTGATGGGGCGCTATCTGAACCAGGTGATCATCGCCCGCGCCGCCGACGGCTTCTTCAGCGTGCTGTCCTTGGCCGAGACCGACCCGGTCTATCGCGCCAATCCGGTGGTGGTCGCCGACACGGTGGGCGGCCACAGGCTGGACGACCGCGAAGGCCCCTATCGCCTGGTCGTGGACGGCGACCTGCGGCCCTCGCGGGCGCCGCGCCAGCTGGTGTCCATCGAGGTGAAGCCGGCGTTCTGATCCTCCCCCGCGACGCGGGGGAGGATCAGGTCAGCGTCCTAAGCCGCCTTCAGGCGCTCCGGGCCGATGCCCAAGAAGTCGCGCTTGCCCAGCGGCACGCCCTTGTGACGCAGGATGTCGTAGGCGGTGACGACGTGGAACTGGAAGTTCGGGATCACGAACTCCAGCAGGTAGTCCAGGCCGGTGAACTGCAGCGTGAACGAGCCAGCCGGGACCACGACCTCGCGCGTCTCGGCGCCGTCGAAGGCCGAGGCCGGGACGCTCTCGACATAGGCCAGGGTCTTGGCGACGCGCGCCTGCAGGTCGGCGAAGGTCTTCTCCTCGTCGGCCATGGCGGGGGCCTCGAGGCCCGTCAGCCGCGACACCGCGCCCTTGGCCGCGTCGGAGGCGCGCTGGATCTGGCCGGACAGGGGCAGCATATCGTCGAACAGGCGCGCCTCGACATAGGCGTCCGGACTGGTCCCGGCGGCCTCGGCGTGGGCCTTGGCCTTTTCGAGCAGAGACGACAGCGTCTTGAGGCCGCGCGTGAGCGACGTCACGGTGACGGTCTGGATGGTGACGGACATGGAAATTTCCCTCGCAAAGCCCGCCGGACCTCTCCGCGCGCGCTGCATCGCGACCTAAGCACGTCCAGGTAAGTTTTCAATCGCCACGCATGACAATGAGCGTCAGCAGCGCGTCCTTGGCGTCCGCCTGGCTCAGGCGCGGGAAACATTCCCTTCGGCGGGGAAAAGCACTAGGAAGACCGACCCTATCCCTTAGCCATTGCGACATCTCCCTTGCGACTGCCCCAGGCCCGCCTCGACCAGGTTCTCGACCGCTTCCGCGAAGTGGAGGCGCGCATGGGCGCGGCCACCGACGGGACCGAGATCGTCAAGCTCTCCAAGGAGCACGCTGAACTGCGCCCCGTGGCCGAGGCCGTCGAGCGCCTGGCCAAGCTGTCGGCCGAGCGCGCCGAGCTGGACGTCATGGCCGCCGATCCCGAAATGGCCGACATGGTCAAGGACGAGATCCAGGCCCTGGACGAGAAGCTGCCGGTCCTCGAGCGCGAGCTGGCCCTGATGCTGGCCCCCAAGGACAAGGACGAGAACGCCTCGGCCATCCTGGAAGTACGGGCCGGCACCGGCGGCGACGAGGCGGCCCTGTTCGCCGGCGACCTCTTCCGCATGTACCAGCGCTACGCCCAGCTGCACGGCTGGAAGGTCGAGATCGACAGCATCTCGGAAGGCGAAATGGGCGGCTACAAGGAAATCGTCGCCTCGATCACCGGCGACGGCGTGTTCGGACGGCTGAAGTTCGAAAGCGGCGTCCACCGCGTGCAGCGCGTGCCGGCCACCGAGGCGCAGGGCCGCATCCACACCTCGGCCGCCACCGTCGCGGTGCTGCCGGAAGCCGAGGACGTCGAGATCGACATCAAGGAAAGCGACCTGCGGATCGACACCTACCGCTCGTCGGGCGCGGGCGGCCAGCACGTCAACAAGACCGACTCGGCCGTGCGCATCACCCACTTGCCCACCGGCGTGGTGGTGACCAGCTCGGAAAAGTCGCAGCACCAGAACCGCGCCCGAGCCATGAAGAACCTGAAGGCGCGCCTCTACGACATGCAGCGCGAGGCCCTGGACAGCGCCCGCTCCGAGGCGCGCAAGAGCCAGGTCGGCAGCGGCGACCGCTCGGAACGCATCCGCACCTACAATTTCCCGCAGGGCCGGGTGACCGACCACCGGATCAACCTGACCCTCTACAACCTGTCGCGGATCATCGAGGGCGACGCCCTGGACGACGTGATCAATCCGCTGATCGCCGAGGACCAGGCCGAACGCCTGGCCAGCCTCGAAGAAAGCTTCGGCTGATGTCCTGGACCCGGACCTACGACGAGGACGAGCCCCAGCGGGTCAACAAGTGGCTGGCCCAGAGCGGCGTGTGCTCGCGCCGCGAGGCCGAGGCGCTGATCGCCGAAGGCCTGGTGTCGATCGACGGCGAGGTCGTGGAGGACGTCGGCCGCAAGATCCTGCCGGGCCAGACCCTGGTGCTGGCCGACCGCGCCACGGCCAAGCTGGAATCGACCTTCACCTACATGATCCACAAGCCGGTGGGCGTGGTCTCGTCCCAGCCGGATCCCGGCCAGGTCCCGGCCGCCCGCCTGCTGACCCGGCAGAACATCTGGGGCGGCGTTCCGGCGCCGATCCCGCAGTCGGGCGACCTGCTGCCGCCGATCGGTCGCCTGGACAAGGACTCGCGCGGCCTCCTGCTACTGTCCCAGGACGGCGTCGTGGCCAAGGCCGTGATCGGCCCGCAGTCGGACCTGGAAAAGGAATACCGGGTCGCGGTGATGGGTGAGCTGACCGAGGAGAAGCTGGAGCTGCTCCGCTTCGGCCTGGAGCTGGACGGCCGCGAGCTGCGCCCCGCCGAGGTCGAGGTCATCTCGGACCAGCGCCTGCGCATCGTCCTGCGCGAAGGCCGCAACCGCCAGATCCGCCGCATGTGCGAGCTGGTCGAGCTGAAGGTCGTCGACCTGTTCCGCGTCAGGATCGGTCCGCTGACCCTGGGCGAGATGCCGGAAGGGCGCTGGCGTCCGCTGACCAGCGAAGAGCGGGCGGCGTTGATCGCGGGCTGAGGCCGACGCGTCACGAAGCGCGGCTCACCCTCGCCGCCTCAACCGTCGAGGCGGAGCCGACGGAACGTGCTTAAGCCCTGGCCGGCTTGCGCCGACGCGGCACGCGGACCACGGCCTCGCCGTCCATGATCAGGTCCTCGCCGACATAGCCGGCGCAGCGCAGGGTGACGCGGGCGCTCTCGGCGTCGATGGCCGCGACGGTGATGCGGGCGATGACCACGTCGCCGACCCGCACCGGACGGTGAAAGGCCAGGGTCTGGGATAGGTAGATCGCCCCGGCCCCGGGCAGGATGGTGCCGACCACCGCCGAGCCGAACGACGCCGACAGCAGGCCGTGGGCGATCCGCCCGCGATAGGCGGTCTTGGCGGCGAACGCCTCGTCCATGTGCACGGGATTGAAGTCGTCCGAGGCCTCGGCGAACAGGCCGATCCGCGCTTCGGTGACGGGGACGTGCTTTTCGGCGGTCATCCCGACGGACAGTTCGTCCAGGATATAGCCGCCCGAGGGGTGAGGTCCGATCATCCCACGCCGTTAGCCGTCATGACGCGCCGTGACTAGTAAAAACTCTTGAGTTCAGGGCTTCGGCTTCGGCTTGGCGTAGGGCACGAAGTCGCCGAGGTTCACGAAGCCCTTGGAGAAGTGCGACATCGGCTCGACCAGGGTGACGATGTCGGTATTGCACAGCTGGGCGGTGATGGTCCGCGTGACGAGGATGTCGTCGCGACGCAGCGTGTCGGCGCCGCTCCGAGGCCGGTTCACGTAGATGCGGCCGCCGGGTCCGTTGTAGAGGATCGCCGTGCCCTCGATGATCTCGCTGCTTTCCGTGGGATGCAGACTGATGCAGTGGACCGGCTTGCCCGGCACGAGCCCCTCGAGGCGTTTGGCCAGCTTGGCCTCGCCCTCTGGATTGGGACGGCCGGCGGCCAGGGCGCCCGACGCCGCCGCCAGAGCCAGGACCATGGTCAGACCGCGAACCATCGCGCGCATGGCGCTCACTCCCTATTCGGCCGCGAGAGTCCGCGCGGCGTTCGTGGCCTGGATCTCGGCCGCCTTCTTCTCAACGAGTTCGACGATGTGATCGATCATCCCGTCGTTGGATTGTTTGTGGTCGGGCTTGCCGGCCATGTAGACCATGCCCGCCCCGGCCCCGCCGCCGGTGAAGCCGATGTCGGTCATCAGCGCCTCGCCCGGGCCGTTGACGACGCAGCCGATGATCGAGAGCGACATTGGCGTCGAGATGTGGGCCAGCCGGCTTTCGAGCGCTTCAACGGTCTTGATGACGTCATAGCCCTGACGGGCGCACGACGGGCAGGCGATGATATTGACGCCGCGGTGGCGCAGGCCCAGCGACTTGAGGATGTCGAAGCCGACCTTGATCTCCTCGACGGGATCGGCCGCCAGCGAGACCCGGATGGTGTCGCCGATGCCGGCCCACAGCATCGAGCCGATGCCGATCGAGGACTTCACCGTGCCGGTCCGCAAGGCCCCCGCCTCGGTCACGCCCAGGTGCAGCGGGCAGTCGATGGCCTCGGCCAGCTGGTAATAGGCGGCCACGGTCATGAACGGGTCGGACGCCTTCACCGAGATCTTGAACTCGTGGAAGTCGTGGTCCTGCAGGATGCGGGCGTGGTTGAGGGCGCTCTCGACCATCGCCTCGGGGCATGGCTCGCCGTACTTTTCCAGCAGCTCGCGCTCCAGCGAGCCGGCGTTGACGCCGATCCGCATCGAGCAGCCGTGATCGCGAGCGGCCTGGATGACGTCGCGCACGCGGTCGGGGCTGCCGATATTGCCCGGGTTGATCCGCAGGCAGGCCGCGCCGGCCTGGGCCGCCTCGATGCCGCGCTTGTAGTGAAAGTGGATGTCGGCCACGAGCGGGACCTTGGCCTCGCGGGCGATAGTCTTGAAGGCCGCCGTGCTTTCGACGTCGGGGCAGCTGACGCGGACGATGTCGGCGCCGGCTTCCTCCAGCTGGCGGATCTGCTCCAGCGTCGCGGCGGCGTCGCTGGTCAGGGTGTTGGTCATCGACTGGACGGTGATCGGCGCGTCGCCGCCCACCTCGACATCGCCGACGCGGATCTTGCGCGATTGCCGACGCGTGATCATGCGCCAGGGACGGACGTGCGTGTGGTCTGCGGCCATGGCGCTAATTTAGAGGGTGTTGGGGCCGGATAGAAGGGCTTCCCCCGCCCTGCTCTCGATTTCCCTAAACCCGTTTCCCCGGCGAAGGCCGGGGCCCAGATTCATCCGGTGAGGTTGGGGCGAATGCGCCTCAGGCCCGAGACAGGCCCGTGAACGTTCGTGGGTTCGATCTGGGCCCCGGCTTTCGCCGGGGAGATCGGTTTTGGTTAGGGCTTCGGAGCCGTAGCCGCCGCCACCGGGGCGACCGGAGCCGGGATCAGCTTGGCCACCGCGGTCTGGTTCGACGTCAGATGTCCCGTCAGGCGGCCGTTGTAATAGACCTCGAACAGCGACGGCTCGACCACGTCGAGGATCAGGCCCGGCGTGCGCGGCGCGCGATAGGCGTCGCCGGCCGAGAGCCAGCGGGTCATGTGGATCGTGCCGTCCGCGCGGCGCACGGTCAGGGAGCCGGCCTTGCGGGCCTGGATCAGCACGCCAGAAGCTTCGGCCGGCGTCGCGCCCAGGACCTGGCCCTTGAGCTTGAACGGCGAGCCCACCACGAACTGGCTGGCCGGATCGACGACGCCGGCCTTGGCGTCGGCCACGGCGCGCGCCTTGGAGGCGGCGTTGGCGGCGTCGACCGAACCGCCGTTGGCGGCGGCGTCGTCGAGGCCCGGGGTCTTGTAGGGATCGGGCGTGGTCGATTCGACCGGGGCCGGCAGCGGCGAGCCCAGGGCGACCTGGTTGTTGCTGGCGTGCGACTGGACCTGGGTCGAGACGGCGGCCGGAGCCACCTGCGGCGGCGGCTCTTCCTTGGTGATGGCGCGCTGGGCGACGTTCCACAGCAGGATGGCGCCCACCACCAGCAGGCCGCCGGCGAAGATCAGGGCCAGCCGCGGATCGCGCTCGCGGCGCACGCCGACCGGGGCGCGCAGCTCGGCGCCCTCGTCGGGACTGTCGGTCTTGAAGCGGGCCACGGCCGCCTCGGCGTCCAGGCCCAGCAGGCCGGCATAGGCGCGGACATAGCCGATGGTGAACGGGCGCGACGGCAGGTCGTCGAGACGCATGTCCTCGATCGCCTCGATATAGCTCTGGCGGATGCGGGTGGCGTCGGCGACGTCCTGGGTGGTCAGGCCGCGGAACTCGCGGGCCGCCTTCAGGGCCAGGCCGATATCGGCCCCCTCGTCCAGCGAAGGTTGCGCGACCGCGATCGGCGCATCGTCCACATCAGCGTCCGTGACGAGATGCAAACGCCTCACGTTGCCCGTATCCAGCGGCATGACCGACTAAACGCCCCCAATATCGCGCCGCGCGCGAAAGCGCGGAGCCCCCCAACTCCGTATCTCACGGAAGTCTTAACAACTGTTTGTGGATATCAAACTAAGTAGCGGGATTCAATGTACTAAACGGTGACGCTTGGTTAACGGCCAAGCTTTCGTCACACCGCCACGTACAGCTTTCTCGCCAGGGTTTCGATCTCGCCGCGCAGCGATCCGCCGGAGCCCTTCAGCAAGGCCTCGACATTGCGCCGGGCGGCCTCGCGATCGCACGACAGGACCATCTGCTTGACCGGCCCGATGCCGGCCGGCGGCATGGAAAGGGCCTCGAAACCCAGGGCCACCAGGGTGAAGGCCTCCAGCGGACGGCCCGCCATCTCGCCGCACACGGACACCGGCGTGCCGGTGTCGGCGCAGGCCTGCTGGATGGTCTTCAGGGCGCGCAGGGCGGCCGGCGACAGGGGATCGTAGCGGTCCGAGACCTTCGGATTGCCCCGATCGGCGGCGAACAGGTACTGCATCAGGTCGTTGGTGCCGACCGAAACGAAGTCGGTCATCGGCAACAGTGCGTCCAGATGCCACAGCAGCGACGGGGCCTCGATCATCGCCCCGACGTCCAGGCGCGACGGCGCGGGGCGGCCACGCTTCAGCGCCCAGGCCACTTCCTGGTCGACGAACGAGCGCGCGGCGCGGAACTCGTCGACATTGGCCACCAGCGGGAACATCACCTTCAGCGGCCGGCCCGCTGCGGCCTTGATCAGGGCGCGGATCTGCATGCGCAGCAGGGCCGGACGGTCCAGGCCCATGCGCACCGCGCGCCAGCCCAGGGCCGGATTGTCCTCGCGCTCCAGCTCCATGTAAGGCAGCAGCTTGTCGCCGCCCAGGTCGAGCGTGCGGAAGGTCACCGGCATGCCGTCGGCGGCTTCCAGGACCTTCTCGTAGAGCGCCGTCTGGGCCTCCAGGCGCGGCAGCTCCTCGGCGACCATGAACTGGAACTCGGTGCGGAACAGGCCGATGCCCTCCGCCCCGGTCTCGGCCAGGATGTCGAGATCGACGGCCAGGCCGGCGTTCATCAGCAGGGTGATCTTGGCGCCGTCCTTGGTGATCGGCGGGGTGTCGCGCAGGCGGGCGAACTCGGCCTTGCGCTGGGCCCGGACCTCCATCCGCACCTTCAGCGCCTTGATGACGTCCGGACGCGGGCGAAGCCAGGCCTCGGCGGTCTCGGCGTCGACCACGACGGGGTCGCCTTCGCTGAGCCGGTCGCGCAGGCCAGCCAGGCGGCCCACGCACGGGATGTCCAGCGCCCGGGCCACGATGCCGGCGTGGCTGGCCGCCGAGCCTTCCTCGAGCAGGATGCCCTTCAGCTTGGTGCGGTCGTATTCCAGCAGGTCGGCCGGCCCCAGGTTGCGGGCGATCAGGATGGCGTCGTCGGGCAGCTTGCGCACGGCGTGGACGTCGCCCGACAGGTGGCGCAGCAGCCTGTCGTTGAGGTCTTCCAGGTCGTGCAGCCGCTCGCGCAGATAGGGGTCGCGGGCCTGGCCCAGGCGGGCGCGGTGCTCGGACCGCACGCGTTCGACGGCCGCCTCGGCGGTCAGGCCCGAGCGCACCGCCTCCTGCAGCGACCGGTTCCAGCCCCGGTCGTGGGCGAACAGGCGGTAGGTCTCCAGCACCTCGTAACTGGCGCCGACCAGGCCATGCTGGCCCTCCAGCATCTGGTCGATCTGGGTCTGCAGCGCTTCGATGGCGTAGGAGAGCCGGGCTTCCTCGGCCAGGGCGTCGTCGGACAGCAGGGTCTCGGGCGCGACAGGCTGCTCGTGCAGCACCGCGACGCCGTAAGCGAGACCTTCAGCGAAGCGCGAGCCCTTCAGCCGCTCGGGCTTGTGCGGCGCCAGCTCGACGTCCTTGAGTTCGGCGGCGCCCAGGAGCTCGCTGGAGCTGACCATCTCGGCCAGCACCATGGCGATGATCTGGAGGTCCTCGACCTCCTCCTCGTCATAGTTGCGCTCGGTGCGGTTCTGGACGACCAGCACGCCGATCGCCCGGCCGCCGCGCAGCAGCGGCACGGCCAGGAAGGCGTGATACGGATCTTCGCCGGTTTCGGGACGGTACGAGAACTGCGGATGGCTGGCGGCGTCGGACAGGTTCAGCGGCCGGCCCAGGCGCATGGTTTCGCCGACCAGGCCCTCGCCCGGCTTCAGCCGGGTGACGTGGACGGCCTCGCGGGCCAGGCCTTCGGTGGCGAACAGTTCGAGATCGCCGGTGGCGCGGCGCAGATAGATGGAGCAGACCTCGGCGACCATCGAGATGGCGATGGTGCGCACCACCATGTCGAGCTTGGCCTGGGCGGGACCGCCGCCGGCCATGGCCTCGCGTATCTGCCGCAGCAGGCTGCGTGGTCCTCGAACGGCGATGCCGGATGCCGCCATGACGCCTTTACGCGCTCCCTCTCGCTGGAACCGGTGTAGCCCAGCTTGAAGCGCCAAGGGTTAAGGCCGGTCCAAGCCTTCCAGATGGGGGCTACAGCAGATTCCGCCAGCGCGATAGCCGGCGCGGACAACCGAACGGCGATTAGGTGTGACCGCGCGGAAAAGCGCCGCCCAAATTTTCCGAAAGGGGGACGGGCGGCGCGAAAAAGCGCCGCCCTGTGAGGGGCGGCGCAGTGAGCTCGCTCGGGGAGGGATCGGAACACGAGCGGCGTTGGAGGACGCTTAGCGGCGATAGCCGTAGGCGTAACGGTTGTCGTAGCGGGCGTCATAACGATCGTTGCGGTAGCCGCCGCGATCGTAGGCGTAGCGGTTGTCATGGCCGTAGTGATTGTCGCTGTAGCGGTTGTCGCTGTAGCGGCTCTCGCTGTAGCGGGGGGCGGTCCGGTACGACTGGCTGTAGCGACGGTCGTACTTGTCCTTGGCGGTCGTCGCGCCCAGGGCGGCGCCAGCGACGGCGCCGATGGCGACCGCTTCGCCCTTGCCGTGACCCAGGGCCGCGCCGGCGATGCCGCCGATCAGAGCGCCGACCACGGCGCGATCGGTCTTCTCGCCGGCGAAGGCGGCCGAGGCGGGGGCGACCAGCGCGCCGGTGATGGCGACGGCGACGACGGTCTTGGTGAACTTGCCGATGGTCTTCATGGCAGGGCTCCTGTTCCAGAAGCGTCGCCCCCTTTCCCGAAGATGAGACTGGGCGGCGCTGTTGATGTCCGTTGTAGGACCCCGCGCTTGAACCTGATCTGAACCGCGCTGTTCAGGTTCGCTTCATGTTGAGAAAGCCTTCGGGACGCCAAAAAGCTTGGGGGGTTAGGCGACCAACACGTCCCTCGCCGGCCGATGCAGCCGCACCGACCACAGCACGCCGGCCAGCATCAGCACGATCGCCGCCGTCTCCAGCCCGCGCGGCCAGCGGCCCTCGTACAGGAAGCCGTAGAGCAGCGCGAACAGGGTCTCGAACACGATCAGCTGGCCCGACAGGCTGAGCGGCAGCAGGCGGCTGGCCGCGTTCCACAGGCCGTTGCCGATCACCGAGGCCCCGATCGCGACGGCGAAACTGACCATCCAGAACCAGCCCCAGGCTTCAGGGGTATGGGCCGCCGGCGCGTGAGCCTCGCCGCCCAGGGCGAAGGCTGGAATCACCAGCGCCAGCGACAGCAGGCCGGTGGCCAGGCCCGTCAGCAGCGACCACTCGTGGCTGGTGAACTTCGGCGTCGCGGCCAGGCGGCGGGCGTTCCAGACGGCGTAGGCGGTCCACATCGCCAGGGCCAGGGTCGCGCCCAGCACGCCGACGATCTGCCGCGCGACGCCGACGCCCTGGCTCTCAGTGAACACCGAAACATTGATGCAGACCCCGCCGGCCACGACCAGCGCCAGCGGCGCGGCCAGATGGCGGAGCGCCACGCCCTCCCCTGGCTTCGCCCCAACCAGGGTGACGGTCACCGGCAGCAGGCCGATGATCAGCGAGGCCAGGGCCACGCCCGAACTCTGCACCGAGACCGACAGGCCGACATAGTAGATGAGATTGCCCAACAGGCTCAGCGCGGCCAGGTCCCGCCAGTCCTTGCCGGTCATCTTGCCCATCACCGTCTTCCAGCTCGGGGCCAGCAGCACGGCCGACGCCAGGCCGTAGGCGATGTAGCGCCCGGCCGTCATCTGCAGCGGCGTGAAGGCGGCCAGCAGCTTCGGCGCCAGGAACACCCCGCCCCAGAACGCGCCGGCGATCAGGCCGAACAGCAGGCCCAGAAGGAGGTTGCGGGAGGTGCTCATGCGTCCGGGTTAGCAGGCCCGGCGGCGCCTGGCTTGGCGAAAACTCCCGGAGGTTTGGCGGTTTCTATTACAGGTTGACTCGAAGGTAGAGTGATGGCCTTATCCAACCTTAGGTAACATCAGGAGGGTTGAATGAAGTCCCGTCGTGAATTGATGTTCGGCGCCGCCGGCCTGGGCGTCGGCGCCCTGATGGTCGCGTCCGCCGCCCAGGCCCGGACGCTGTCGGCCAGCGCCTCGCCGTCGGTTATCGGCGTGGGCGAAGGCGAAGTCACCGTCAGCGTCAGCGGCGGCGTCAGCCCCTATAGCTACCAGTGGACGCGCATCTCCGGCTCGACCGATATCGTGATATCGGATCCCAACAGTCCGGTGGTCGAATTCGGATGGGCCGGCTCCTGGAGCGGACCGCCGCGTCTGTCGGCTTGGGTGTGCCAGGTGACCGACGGCAACAACGACACCGCCAGCACGAGCATCCATGCCGCCTATGGCGGCGCCTGAGATTGCCCACTGAGGCTAGCGCCGCTTTCGCCAGGCGCCGGGGGTGACGCCCAGCGCCGCCTTCATGCGCCTGGTGAGACCGCTCTGATCGCCGTGCCCCGTGCGCGCGGCGATCTCGGCGATCGACAGGCGGGTGTCCGACAGCAGGCGCTGGGCCGCGCGCAGCCGCGTGTCGGACAGCGCGCCGTGCGGCGTCGTCCCGTAGGCGTCGGCGAACCGCGCGAAGAACCGGCTCTGGCTCATGCCGGCCTCGGCGGCGAGGTCGCGGACGGTCAGCGGCTGATCGTAGCGGGCCTCGATTATCGCGACCGCTCGCGCCAGGCGCGGGTCGACAGCGCCCGGCGCGGCCGAGAGACCGCGCAGCAGCAGCGGCGTCCACAGGCTGGCGACGCCGGTTTCGATCGCGCCGGGCGCCTCGCCGGCTAGGTACTCGAGAAGGCCGCGCACCGCGCCGGTGACCGGGGCGAACGGTCGCTCGCGCAGGCGTTCGAACGGCCTCATCAGCGCCCCGCCGATGTCGGCGACCACGAACAGGTTCTCGCCCGAGGCGGCGAAGGCGTGGCGCGCGCCAGGCGGGACCACCGCCGCGCGGCCCGGATCGACCCGGCCGCCCTGGCCGTCGATCTCCATCTCCAGTACGCCGCGGCGCGGCAGCACGATCTGGTCGAAGGCGTGGACATGCGGCGGCGCGTCCTCGCCATAGCGGCGGAACGACAGTTCGGCGGGGGCTGAGAGGTGGTGGCCCATAACGGCTACCCTGCCCCATTCCGATCTTCCCGGCGAAAGCCGGGACCCAGATCTCGGGGCGTTTGGGCTGACTGGAGGCACGCGGCGCGACTAGACCCCGCCCCCGCGCTCTTCCATCTGGACCCCGGCTTTCGCCGGGGAAAACGGAGGTGGGAGTTCGGGCTACCCGTGCCCCGGCAGGGCCAGCGGCTCGTCGGCGTCGGCCACCAGCTTGCGGGCCTGTTCCAGCGCCGCGTCGATGTCGGTCTCGATGAACTCGACCTCGAGATCGGTCAGCGGGTGCGGGGCGGCGACGACGTTGCGCAGATAGGCGCGCTTTTCCGCCTTGGTCATGGTCCACCAGCCGACCGTATGGCCTTCCTCGATGACCGCGTCGCCCATGGCCAGCAGGTCGTCGGTGTCGAAGATCGGCTGGCCGGGCTTTTCCGGGAACCACTGGCCGTCGTCCGGCAGGGCCTGGTCCAGCTGGTTCAGCAGCGCCGCCAGCCACGGGCTGATCAGCAGCGGCTTCTCGTAGCCGTCGCCGAACTTGGCGCGCAGCAGCAGGTCGTAGAGCAGGTCCAGACCGGCGTCGCCGTGGAAGGTGACGGTCTTGGCGTCGGGATCGAACTTGAAGACGTCGGGCATGGGGGCTCCGTGGGCTGGCGCCCTCATAACGTCCGAACGCGACGTTTTGTAGAAGGAAGATGGCGGTGAAGCCCCCTCCGACCGCTTCGCGGCCACCTCCCCCATGAAGGGGGAGGAGAACCTAAGCGTGCTCCCCCTTCATGGGGGAGGTGTCGGCGAAGCCGACTGAGGGGGCCGCTCAGCCTTACAGCTGATCCAGCCCATACACCGCGTGCAGGGCGCGCACGGCCAGTTCGGTGTAGGCCGCGTCGATCAGGACCGAGATCTTGATCTCCGAGGTCGAGATGACCTGGATGTTGATGTTCTTCTCGGCCAGGGCCTTGAACATCGACTGAGCGACGCCGGCGTGGCTGCGCATGCCCACCCCGATCACCGAGACCTTGGCGACGTCCTCGTCGACGGCGACGTCCTCGAAGCCGATCTCCTTCTGGGCCGTGCGGACGATCTCGACGGCGCGGGCGGCGTCACGCTTGCCGACCGTGAACTCCATGTTGGCGGTCGCGGCGCTGCGGGCGCGCGACTGCACGATCATGTCGACGTTCACATTGGCGTCGGCGAGGCGGCCGAAGATCTGCGAGGACACGCCCGGGTGATCGGGCAGGCCCAGCAGGGTGATCTTGGCTTCGTCGCGGCTGTAGGCGACGCCCGAGACGATGCGCTTTTCCATGATTTCTTCCTCGTCGCAGACGATCGTACCTTGGCCGGGAGCTTCCCCGGGTTCGACGAAACTCGACAGCACCCGCACCGGGACGCGATGGGCCATGGCCATCTCGACCGAACGGGTCTGCAGCACCTTGGCCCCCAGCGAGGCCATTTCAAGCATCTCTTCGTAGCTGATCTTGGCCAGGCGCCTGGCCTTGCTCTCGATCCGCGGGTCGGTCGTGTAGACGCCGTCGACGTCCGTGTAGATGTCGCAGGCGCCCTTCACGGCGGCGGCGATGGCCACGGCGGAGGTGTCCGAGCCGCCCCGGCCCAGGGTGGTGATGCGCTGGTTCGGGGTCACGCCCTGGAAGCCGGCGATCACGGCGATCTCGCCGCTGGCGAAGCAGGCTTCCAGATTGGCGGGCGGGATGTCCTCGATGCGGGCGCGGCCGTGGGCCTCGTCGGTGATGATCGGCACCTGCCAGCCCAGGAACGAGCGGGCCTTGTGGCCCATGTTGCGCAGGGTCATGGCCAGCAGGCCGGCGGTCACCTGCTCGCCCGAGGCGACCACGGTGTCGTACTCGTCGTCCGACTCCGGAAGACCTTGCGCGGCGCGGCCCGCGCCGTCGGTCCAGGCGACCAGCTCGTTGGTCTTGCCCGACATGGCCGAGACGACCACCGCCACCTGCTTGCCCGTCGCCACCTCGGCCGCGACCAGGCGCGCCACCCGACGGATGCGCTCCAGGTCGGCCACCGACGTGCCGCCGAACTTCATCACCAACCGAGACACGTGCCTGTCACCTCGAAAACCGGTCAATTCTTGCGCGGAACGCGGCGCGAGGCCCCCGCTCGCGCAAGCCGCCGCCTTCTAGCGACCTTGATGCGGCGCCGCAATGCTCTGACGGCTATTTTGGGCCCGAAACGTCCGGAACCGGCGGAACCTGGACCGCCACCACCTGTCGGGTGGCGCGGTTGACGCCCCACAGCGTGCGCTTCGCGTGGGGATCGCCGCCGCGATCCCAGGCGATGGCCTGGCCCTCGAACGGAATCGCCAGGGTCGCGACCAGATCCAGGGTCGCCCCGCCCTCGGTGGGAATGGCCAGGGCGTAGAGCTCGGGCCGGTCGTGGCCGGTGACATAGAGCAGGCCGTCGTCGCCGAAGCCGCCGCCCGAGCAGCTGTACGGCGCCATGCGCTCCAGCACCGCCGCCGGCAGGGCCCAGGCCCCGACGCGCCGCCACTGGTCGTCGAACTTCACCAGGGTGGTCCAGCGATGGTCGCGCCCCGGCTCGCCGCCCTTGGCGTCGTAGTTGGCGAACATCGCCCACCAGAATCCGTCGCGGCGGTCGACCCAGGTCAGGGAGCCGATTCCCGGCCCCAGCGGAATGGTCCGCGTGTGGGTCATCTTGACGGGATCGAACAGCTCGACCGCGCTGTTCTGCGGCACACTGGGATAGTTCGAGCCCGCGCAGACAAGGTCCTTGCCGACGATCAGGCAGGCGTTCAGGTGCTTGAAACGCACCGGGTCGCCCGTCCACTCGGCCTGCTTGACGCCCGTGGCCTTGTCGTAGCGGGCGATCCTGCCGTTATCGACGGCGTAGAGGTGGGCCTTGTCGGCCGCCACGCCCTGGTTGGCCTCGGGCGCGTCCAGGCGGCGGGTCTCGACGGTCGTGAGGGACGGCTCCTGGGCCGAAACCTGGCCGGCGACCACGGTCAGCAAGGCGGCGGCGATCAAGGACTTCATCGGCTTTGACTCCAGGCGCTCGACCGGACCCTAGCCCGGACGCATGGGGCGCTCTAGATTGGCTTCATGACGGACACCACCTCGCCCTCCCCCTCCGACGCGCCTTCCTGGAGCATCGACCCCGCCGACGTGGCGCGGTTCTCGGCCATCGCCGCCGAGTGGTGGGACCCCAAGGGCAAGTTCGCGCCGCTGCACGTGTTCAACCCCTGCCGCCTGGCCTTCATCCGCGACCAGGCCCTGGCCCGGTTCGAGCGCGACGGAACGGTCCGCGCGCCGTTCGAGGGCCTCTCCCTGCTCGACATCGGCTGCGGCGGCGGTCTGCTGTCCGAGCCGATGGCCCGGCTGGGCTTTTCCGTCACCGCCATCGACGCCTCCGAGAAGAACATCAAGACCGCCGCCACCCACGCGGCCGAGCAGGGTCTGGCGATCGGCTACCGTCCCGCCACCGCCGAACAGCTGCTGGCCGAGGGCGCGGGGCCGTTCGACGTGGTCCTGACCATGGAGGTGATCGAGCACGTCGCCGATCCGGGCGAGTTCCTGCGCACCTGCGCCAAGCTGCTCAAGCCCGGCGGGCTGATGATCGTCGCCACCCTGAACCGCACGCTGAAGGCCCTGGCCCTGGCCAAGATCGGCGCCGAATACGTGCTGCGCTGGGTGCCGCCGGGCACCCACGACTGGAAGCAGTTCCTCAAGCCCGAGGAGCTGCGCGCCTTCCTGGCCGGCGAGCCGGTCGAGATGCAGGGCCCGTTCGGCGTGGCCTACAATCCGCTGACGGGACGGTGGAGCCGCTCGGCCGATGTCGACATCAACTACATGATGACCGTCACCAGGGGTTGAAACGAAGCTGAGCCGGGAACTTCGGCCCGAGGCGCGGCTTCTCTCCGCGCAGGGACTTGAACTCGGATTGGCGACCCAACTTTCGGGGGGTCGGCCGTCGATCCGTTCTAGAGGGAACGGAGACTTCTCATGACTTCCAAGACTTTGGCCGCCGTGCTGGCCGCCACCATGGCGTGCGGCGCGGTCGCCCCCGCCTTCGCCCAGGATTCCGCGTACCAGCGCAGCCTTCAGAACTACGACGCTCAGCGCTCCAACTACTATGACAAGGTCGCCGAGTATCAGGAGCGCCAGGACGCTTATGAGCGCGACCGCGCCAACTACGTCCAGGCCCGCGAGGACTATGACCGTCGCTACGGTCGCGGCGCCTATGACCGTCGCTATCCCACCTACGCCACGCGCTACAGCACGGCCCAGTATCGTGAGAGCGCCGCCTACTACTCCGAGCAGGCCGATTTCGAACGGGCCCGCGCCAACTATGAGCGCGCCCGCTACAACTATGACCGCCGCAACGGCGATGGCGCCTATGACCGCCGCCATCCGCGCGACGCCGACCGTTTCCGCACCAGCGGCGTGAGCTACGCCTCGGGCTCCAACTACGATCCGGGCCGCCAGCAGTGGGAGCGTGATCGCGATCGCTACACCTCGGCCCGCGACGCCTATGACCGCCGCTACGGCAATGGCGCCTATGACCGTCGCCACCCGGGCGAGGGTTCGCGCTTCGCCGCGCCCTATGCCGGCGCCTACAGCATCGACACCAACGCCAACGTCTCCGCCGCGAACGACTGCCGGCAGGACGCCAAGAGGAACGCCACCGTCGGCGGCGTGATCGGCGCGCTGGCTGGCGCGGCGCTGGGCTCGAACGTCGCCGCCCGCAACGCCCGTCCAGAAGGCACCGTGCTGGGCGCCCTGGTCGGGGCCGGCGTCGGCGCGGCCGTGGGCAACGCCTCGGCCAAGTGCGACACGCGCGGCGCTTACTACAGCTACGAGCAGACCCAGCCCTACCGCTACAGCGACGGCCGCTACGCCAGCTCCGGCGAACGCTGCCGCCTGGCCCCGGCCCCGACCGAGTACAACGGCCGCGTCGAGACCCGCTATGTCCGCGTCTGCCCCGACGCCAACGGCCACTATCGCGTCGAAGGCTAGTATTTCGACGACGTAAGACCTGACCTGACGGTCGGCTGCCCGACTTTCTGGCAACCGACCGTCGGCTTGGGCGTTTACGAGCCGAGGGATCTACAAGAACAATTAATCGGAGAGCCCGCCATGCGCGCCCGCCTGAAGACCATCGTCCTGGCCACCGTCGTCGGTTTCACCGTCAGCAGCGTGGCCATCACCGCCGCAGAAGCCCAGCAACGCCGTGAGCGCGTCCTGGTCTGCAACAAGTCCAAGGCCAAGAACGGCGCCATCATCGGCGGTCTCGGCGGCGCTCTGCTCGGCAACACCGTCGCCGGCCATGGCAACAAGACCGAGGGCACGCTGCTGGGCGCCGGCGTCGGCGCCGTCGCCGGTCACGAGATCGGCAAGGGCAAGAAGAAGTGCCACTACGAGTACCGCTATTATCGCAACCGCTAAGCGCTAAGCGCTAAGCAGCGCTGACAGACAAAAGGGCGTCGGACTCCGGTCCGGCGCCCTTCGTGTTTGGGGCCTATGGCGAGCAATAGATCCACCCAGGGATTCATTTCTCCGACGGATCAATTTTTAAGACGCCTTTTAAGAGTTTTCGCAACCTTGGGGACACCTGTCACAACCCCGAGGGTGATATGTCCGTTGGCCGGAAGGACCATCGCCAACCGCCGCTGGCGGCGCTGCTGACTACATTCGCCGTGCTGGGCATGCTGGTGGCGCGCGACGTGACGATCCAGCCCGTCGGCCTGGATTTCCTGTGCTTCTGGAGCGGCGGCCGCGTGGCGCTCGTCGATCCCGGCCGGCTCTACGATTTCCAGTATCTGACCCTGCGCCAGGGCTTCGATCCGGCCAGCGGGATTCTTCGCCCCTACCTCAACCCGCCCTCGGCCCTGCTGCTATTCGCGCCCCTGTCGCGGCTGCCGTTCCTGGCCAGCTACCTGACCTTGATGGCGCTGAGCGTCGCGGTCGTGGCGACGGCGGCGGCGAGGATCCGCGCGCCATGGTGGTGGCTGCTGCTGCCGTCGGTGGCCTTCGCGATCTTCTGCGGCCAGCTCAGCCTGCTGATCGCCGGCCTCGTCGTGTTGGGCCTGTCGTTCCGGCGGCGGCCGCTGATCGCGGGCCTGCTGTTCGCGGTCGCCGCCTCGCTGAAGCCGCAGCTCCTGATCCTGCTGCCCTTGGCCCTGGCGGCCCAGGGACAGTGGCGCGCCATCCTGTTCACCGGCGGCTGGGGCCTGCTGATCTGCGCGCTGTCGGCGGGCGTGTTCGGGCCGCGGACCTGGGTCGACTGGTTCGCCGCCCTGCCGCGCTTCCACGGGATCGTCGCCAGCCAGGGCCTGCTCGACACCGCCATCACGCCCTATGCGAAACTGACGGCCCTCGGCCTGAACGGCGCCTGGGCCTATCTGCTGGCGCCCGCCGTCCTGTGGGGCGTGTGGACGGCCTTCCGCCGCGACGCCGCCTGGCCCGACCAGCTGATCGCCTTGCTGGGCGGGGCGCTGCTGATCTCGCCCTACGCCATGAACTACGAGCTGGCGCTGCTGGCCCCGGCGGTCGCGGCCTATGTCGCGCGGACACAGGATCGCCAGTGGCTGGCCTACGCGACCGCCGCGGCGCTTTATGGCCTGAACATCTCGGCGGGCTCGCTGTCGCTGATCGCGGCCCTGATCCTGCCGGTCCTTGGCAGGGACCTTCAGTTCACCTCGGTCTTCTTCGGCGCGGGCGGCGGCAGCGGGGCCACGCGCACGCCGTCCTCGACCAGCGCCTTGACCTCGGTCGGCGAGGCCTCGCCGTAGATGCCGCGCTCCTCGGACTTGCCCTCGTGGATGGCGCGCGCCTCCTTGGCGAAGGTGTCGCCGACATAGTCGAAATTATCCTCCACGTGGCGGCGGACCTCGCCCATGGCCGTCATCATCATCTCGCGCATCTTCGGATCGACGGCCGGCGCGGCGCTTTGCGCCTTCGTGCCCGCCACGGCTGGAGCCATGATCTGCTTGGAGACGCCGCGCGACCCGCACAGCGGACATTCGACGAGGCCCCGCGCGGCCTGGTCGTCATAGTCCGACGACGAGCCGAACCAGCCTTCGAACTCATGGGCCGCGTCGCACTGAAGCGCGTACTTGATCATGGGCTATAGATGGCGAGCTTTAGGGGCCGACGAAAGGCCTGGCGTTCTGAAGGACCGGGATCGCCGCCCGCGCCGACAGGGCGGCGGGCAGGTCGAGCTCGGCTATCAGCACGGCGGGCTCATCATGGTCAAGCTTGGCGATCACCTCGCCCCACGGCCCGACGACGATCGAGCGGCCCCAGGTGCCGCGGCCGTCCTCGTGGAAGCCGCCCTGCGCCGCGGCGATGACGAACGAGCCGGTCTCGATGGCGCGGGCCCGCAGCAGCACGTCCCAGTGCGCCTCGCCCGTCGGACGGGTGAAGGCGGCCGGCGCGGTGATCACCGTCGCTCCGGCCAGGGCCAGGGCGCGATGCAGGGCCGGGAAGCGCATGTCGTAGCAGATGGTCAGACCGAACGTGGCGAACGGCGTCTCGACCACCACGGCCTTGTCGCCCGGCGTATAGGTCGCCGACTCCCGCGCCGTCTCGCCGGTCGGAAGATCCACGTCGAACATGTGCAGCTTGTCGTAGGTGGCGACGATCGCGCCGGTCGGATCGATGACGACCTGACGATTGGCCGCCTTTCCGTCCTCGCGCCGCACCAGGGCCGAGCCGACGTCGATCCAGGTCCCGGTCTCGGCCGCGATGGCGCGCAGGCCATTGACCACCGGGTCGTCCGCCAGCGCCGTCAGGGTCGGCAGCAGCTTGCTCCGGTCCTTCTGCAGGACATTGGTGCATTCCGGCGTCAGCACGAACCGGGCGCCTTGCCCGATCGCCTCGCGCACCAGCGGCGCGACATGGGCCAGCGCCGCCGCGTGGGTCGCGGGCGTCCGGGTCTGGATCAGACCGACTCGCAAGGACGCGGACGGGCTCATGCGGCGAGAAGAGCGTCCAGCTTGCCCTCGCGTTCGAGGGCCATCATGTCGTCGCAGCCGCCGATGTGCCGCTCGCCGACGAAGATCTGCGGGAAGGTGGTGCGGCCCGAACGGTCCATCATCTCCTGGCGCAGCTTGGGATCCATGCCGGCCTCGACCTCGGTGAAGTCGGCGCCCTTGTCGGTCAGCAGGGCGAGGGCGCGGGCGCAGTAGCCGCAGAACGGGCGGGTGTAGATGGTGACGTGAGCCATGGAACGGTCGATACCCTGGTGTTGTGCGTCCTCATATAGGACGGGCCTGCATTTCTGTAACGCGGGCGACGACGGAAAGCGTCACCGACGCCGCGCCGGCGGCCAGAAGCGCTCGCGCGCACCCCTCGGCCGTGGCGCCTGTGGTCAACACGTCATCAATCAGAACGATCCGCCGGCCGACAACCCGGTGTCGCCTCCCTTCGGGGACGGCGAAGGCGGCCGCCACGTTGCGCCGCCGACCCGAGGCCGACTTGCCGCCCTGGCTGTCGGTGTCGCGCCTGCGGATCAGGACGTCGGGCAGGTAGGCGAGCCCGGTCATGCGGGCCAGGGGCCGGGCGATCTCGGCGGCCTGGTTGTAGCGGCGGCTGAGCAGGCGAGACCGGTGGACGGGCGTCGGCACGATGGCCTCGGCCTCATCCAGCAGATCCACCGAGGCGCGCGACAGCCAGCGGGCGAACAGGCCGGCCAGGTCCGTGCGGTCGGCGTGCTTCAGCTTCAGGATCAACTCGCGCGAGTGCTCGTCATAGACGCAGGCGGCGCGGCAGCGCTGGAACGCCTTGGGCCTGGCCTGGCAGGCGGCGCAGCGCTCCAGCGCCGCCTCCGCATAGGCCATGGCCAGGCCGCAGCCGTCGCAGACCGGATCGTCCAGAAAGGTGAGTTTCGAAAAGGCGCTGGCGGTCAGCCCGCCGCTGAGCGCCGCCGCGCCGTCCAGGCTGGAGGGCGGCAGCAGCAGGTCGAGCACCGAGCGCCCGAGTCCGAGCATGAGAGGTCCGGCTTTCCAGAACGGTTCGGAATCGCCATGTTCCGCGCGCAATGACCGCCTCCCCCCTGCTCTTCGACCGCGCCCTGCATCGCGTCCGCCTCGACCGCGCCGCGCCGGGCTACGCCTCCGCCGACTTTCTCAAGGCCCGCGTGGCCCAGGACGTGGTCATGCGGCTGGAGACGATCCTGCGACGCTTTCCGGTCGCCGTCGACCTCGGCGCGAGAAACGGTCATTTTTTCAAAGCCTTGAGCGACAGCGACGCCCGCGCCAACATCGATACGCTGATCGAGACCGACCTCTCGGCGCGGATGCTGGACGGTCGCCAGACCCTTCGCGTCGCCGCCGACGAGGAGCGCCTGCCGTTCGGCGACGCGACGCTCGACCTGGTGGTCTCCACCCTGTCGCTGCACTGGACCAATGATCTGGTCGGGGCGCTGATCCAGATCCGCCGCGCCCTGCGCCCCGACGGTCTGTTCCTGGGCGCGATGTTCGGCGGCGCCACCCTGACCGAGCTGCGCCAGTGCCTGCTGGCCGCCGAGGCCGAGATATCGGACGGGGCGTCGATGCGGGTGTCGCCGTTCGCCGACGCCATCGACGCGGCGGGCCTGTTGCAGCGCGCCGGCTTCGCCCTGCCCGTCGCCGACGTCGATCGCGTGAAGGTCCGCTACCCCCACCCGATCAAGCTGCTGGGCGACCTGCGGGCCATGGGCGAGACCAGCGTGCTGCTGGACCGCTCGCGCAAGCCGCTGGGCCGCAAGGTGCTGTTGCGGGCGATGGAGCTCTATGTCGAGAGGTTCGCGGAGGCCGACGGCCGCGTGCCGGCGACGTTCGAGATCGTCTCGGTGACGGGATGGGCGCCGCACGACAGCCAGCAGAAGCCGCTGCGGCCGGGCTCGGCCAAGATGCGCCTGGCCGACGCCCTGGGGGTCCAGGAGCAGCCGACCGGCGAGAAGCCCAGGCCCTGATCAGGCGCCGAGGGCGGCCTTGGCCTTGTCGAAGGCCCCGTTGAGAGCCCCGCTCAGCCCCGTCAGCACGCCGACGAGGGCCAGGGCCAGCAGTCCGACCAGCAGGGCGTATTCGATCGCGGTCGCGCCGGACTCGTCGGTCCAGAAACGCTTCAGAGCACGTCGCGCAGCCAGGCCACCAGAGGCTCGTCCGCGGGCGGCATCGGATAGTCCGCAAGCTTGTCGGGTTTCACCCATGCCAGGCCCTCATGCTCCTTGCGCGTCACCTGGCCTTCCCAGCGGCGCAGCAGATAAAGTGGCATCAGCAGGTGAAAAGATTCGTAACCGTGGGACGCGAACACGAACGGCGCGAGGCAGGCCTGGGCGACCTTGATGCCCAGCTCCTCGTCGAGCTCGCGGATCAGGCATTCCTCGGGCGTCTCGCCCGGCTCGACCTTGCCGCCCGGGAACTCCCACAGGCCGGCCAACTGCTTGCCCTGGGGCCGCTGACAGATCAGCACCCGCCCGTCGACATCGATCAGGGCGGCGGCGGCGACAAGGACGATCGGCTTGGTCATGAGCCGGGTTTGGCGCGGCGTTCCGACGCTGGCAAGGGCCCCGAGCCTCGCCTTCCTTGACTTTTGCACTGCAACAAGCGATATCCGCTTCGCGCTCCATTGGCGCTATCGGTGCTCCAGCCGCGTGACGGTCCGTTTCCGGACCAGCCTGTCGAGCGCCCTGAAGAGATTCTCATTAGATCGCCCGTGCACGCGGGGCGCTCCTCCGACGACCAGCCGAGGGGCCAGCCGTGCGAGGACGCATGGGCTGTCTTTCGGCGCACGAAAGACAAAACACACGTGACTCAATTTTCCGACCTTGGCCTGGCCAAGCCGCTGCTGAAGGCCCTTGCCGAGAAGGGCTACAAGGAGCCGACGCCGATCCAGGCCCAGGCCATCCCGGTCGTGCTGCAAGGCAAGGACCTGCTGGGCATCGCCCAGACCGGCACCGGCAAGACCGCCGCCTTCGCCCTGCCGATCCTGCAGCGCCTGGCCGAGAACCGCATGCCGGCCCCGCGCCGCGGCTTCCGTTGCCTGGTGCTGTCGCCGACCCGCGAACTGGCCACCCAGATCGCCGAGAACTTCAAGGCCTACGCCGTCCACATGGGCCTTTCGGTCCACACCATCTACGGCGGCGTGAAGTACGGCCCGCAGATGAAGGCCCTGGCCGGCGGCATCGACGTGCTGGTCGCCACCCCCGGCCGCCTGATGGACCACATGGCCGAGAAGTCGGCCAGCGTCTCGGGCGTCGAGATCTTCGTCCTCGACGAGGCCGACCAGATGCTGGACCTGGGCTTCGTGGTGCCGATCCGCAAGATCGCCGCCCAGATGTCCAAGAACCGCCAGAACCTGTTCTTCTCGGCCACCATGCCGACCGAGATCGGCAAGCTGGCCGCCGAACTGCTGAAGGATCCGGTGCAGGTCTCGGTGGCGCCGCAAGCGACCACCGTCGAGCGCATCGACCAGCGCGTCCTGTTCATCGAAGCGCAACGCAAGCGCCCCCTGCTGGCCGAGATCCTGTCCGAACCGGGCGTTGATCGCACCATCGTCTTCACCCGCACCAAGCGCGGCGCCGACCGGGTGGCCAAGTATCTGAACGCGGCGGGCATCGAGGCCGCCTCGATCCACGGCGACAAGACCCAGGGCCAGCGCGAGCGCGCCCTGGCCGCCTTCAAGGCCGGCGAGATGCGGGCCATGGTCGCCACCGACATCGCCGCGCGCGGCATCGACGTCAACGACGTCAGCCACGTGATCAACTACGAGCTGCCCAACGTGCCGGAGGCCTATGTCCACCGGATCGGCCGCACCGCCCGCAAGGGCAAGGACGGCATCGCCATCAGCTTCTGCGCCGATGACGAACGCAACCTGCTGAAGGACATCCAGAAGGCCACCCGCCAGACGATCCCGTCCTTCGACCGCCGCAACGACAAGCAGCTGGCCGCCGCCGCGGCCGTCGCCGACAAGCTGGCTCCGGCCGAGAAGTACGTCGATCCGCGCAAGGCCGATCCGCGCAACGACGTGCCGTCGGAACTGCGTCGTCAGCGTCCCCGGGGTCGCAATGGCTCCAATGGCGGCGGCGGTGGACGCTCCGCCGGCGGACAATCGGCCCAGGGCAAGGGCCCGCAGCGCCAGGGTCAAGGCCGGGGTCCGGGCCAAGGTCAGAAGGCCGGGGCTCCCCGGAACGAGTTCCGCGGCCCCAAGCCCGCGGCCGCTCCGCCCGAAAAACGCTGGTCCCCGATCGACTAATCCTCATTTCGAACAATCCGTTGCGCCCGGAGAACCATTCGCGTTTTCCGGGCGTTTTCGTGCGTGCGTTCACCAAAGCCCCGCTTGAATCCGGACGGGCTATGGGTTCACCTTGTTCAGGGCCGGTCGTCTGATCGGATGGGGGACCGCAAATGGGCGAGGGCAGGCCACGCGCCGCGCCTGTGCTGACTAGAATCGCGGGCGGCGAGATGGCCGAGCGCGTGCGTGCGTTCGACTGGTCCCAGACGCCCGTCGGCCCCCGCGACGCCTGGTCGCCCAGCCTGCATCTGGCCGTGGACATGATCCTGGCCACCAACTTCCCGATGGCCCTGCGCTGGGGTCCAGAGCTGGTCCTAATCTACAACGACGCCTACGCGCCCGCCCTGCACGAGCGGCACCCCGAGGCGCTGGGCGCGCGGCTGGACCAGACCTCGCCCGACTTCCAGGCCTCGATCCGCGCCTTCCACGAGGACATCCTGAACGGAACCAGCGGCGGCTTCGCGTTCGAGAAGCTGCCCCTGAAGGTGACGCGCCACGGAACCCAGGAGATCGGCTACTTCACCATCAGCTACAGCCCCGTGCCAGACGCCAGCGCGCCGAACGGCATCGGCGGGGTGCTGGTCACCGCGGTCGAGGTCTCGCAGTCGGTGGCCGACCAGAAGACCCTGAAGACCACTCAGGAGCGCTACGAGATGGCGCGCGACGCGTCCGGGGTGGTCGGAGCCTGGGACTGGGACATCAAGGCCAACAAGGTCTATGCCGACGCCCGCTACGCCGAGCTGCATAACGTCTCGCCCGAATTCGCCGCGGCCGGCCTGCCGGTGCAGAGCTATACGCCCGCCGTTCATCCCGACGACCGCGAACGCGTCCGCGACAGCGCCTTGAAAGCGACCCAGGAGGGCGGCGACTTCTCGCACGAGTATCGCCTGGTGCAGGCCGATGGCTCGATCCGCTGGGTCTATACGCGCGGCCGGGCCTATCTGGACGAGGATGGGCAGCCGGCCCGCAACACCGGCGTCGTCGTCGACATCACCGAACGCAAGCAGGTCGAGGCCGAACTGGCGGCCGCGCGCATAGACCTCGACCTCGCCGCCCAGGCCGCCGGCATGGGTCGCTGGGACCATAAGCCCCATATCGGCCAGCGCTTCTGGGACGCCCGCGCCCGCTCGATCTTCGGCCTGTCGCCCGACGAGAAGCCCACGCAGGAGACCTTCGAGCGCCTGCTGCATCCGGACGATCTGTCCCGGGTCCGCGCGGCCGTGGCCGCCGCCACGGATCCCTCCGGCGACGGCGCGATCAATCTCGAATATCGCATCCGCCGCGGCGGCGACGGCGCCCTGCGCTGGGTCGAGGTCTTCGGCCGGGCCTTCTTCGACGGCGGCCAGTGCGTGCGCTTCGTCGGCGTCGCGTCGGACGTCACCGAGCGCCGGGAAGCGGTCGACCGCCTGCTGCGTCAGGAACAGACCCTGCGCCTGGCCATGGACGCCGCCGATGTCGGCACCTGGGACCTGGACCTGGACACCCGCGTGCTGACCTGGTCCGACCGCTGCTGCCAGATGTTCGGCCTCCCGTCCGGCGAACCCGTGGATGTCGAGACCGCCTACGGGCTGATCCATCCGGCCGACGTGGAGCGGGTGCGCGACGCGGCCAGGCGGGCCACGGATCCGACCCTACGCGCCGACTATGCCGTCGAGTATCGCGTCATCGGCCGCGACGACCATGTGGAGCGGTGGCTGGGCACGAAGGGCAAGGTGTTCTTCGGCGACGACGGCAAGCCGCACCGCGTCGTCGGAGCTCTGGTCAACATCACCGAGCGCAAGCGCGCCGAGCTGCACCTGCGCCTGCTGGTCAACGAGCTGAACCACCGGGTGAAGAACAGCCTGGCCACCATCCAGGCCATCGCCGCCCAGAGCTTCAACGGCGCCCGCGCTCTGGACCAGGCGCAGGAGGCCTTCTCCAACCGCATCGTCGCCCTGGCCGAGGCCCACGACCTCCTGACCCGCGAGAACTGGGAGGGGGCCGAGCTGCACGACGTCATCAGCCGCGTGGCGGCGCTGCATGGCGGCCCCGGCCGGTTCGACCTCAGCGGGCCATCGATCCGCCTCTCGCCCAAGAGCGCCCTGTCGCTGTCGATGGCCCTGCATGAGCTCGCCACCAACGCCATCAAGTACGGGGCGTTGTCGACGCCGGAGGGCCGGGTCCGCGTCTCCTGGGCGCTGGCTCCCGATCCCGGCGCGGCGCGGCTGGACCTGACCTGGACCGAAAGCGGCGGCCCGCCCGTCGCGCCGCCCACCCAGCGCGGCTTCGGCTCGCGCCTGATCGAGCGCGGCCTGGCGGCGGAGCTGTCAGGCTCGGCGGCGATCGACTTCCAGCCGGACGGGGTGGTGTGCCGGATCCGGGCCCTGCTGGAGGCTTAGCTCGCCACGCGCAGCGCCGCCGCGATCTGCTCGTCGGTCCTTCGCAACGCCATCATCACCGCGCCCGCGACGATCAGCGGCGGCAGCGCCCAGACCAGCCAGCCCGCCACCGCCAGCGCCGTCGCCACACCGATCAGGGTGGCGACGAACAATTCGGCCAGGGTCGCCAGCAGCGAGGCGCCGCGCCGGCGCCGGAAGTCGGCGCGCTTGCCGGGCTTCTGATACCAGACTCCGATCAGGCCCGTGCTCCAGGCCGACAGCCCCGCGCCGATCGCGGTCCACAGCCCGGCCAGCGGCGCGTACCAGGCCAGGACCGCGATCGGCGCGGCCAGCAGCACGGCCACCGGCAGCAGGGCGGCGGTCAGCTTGGCCTGGCGCAGAACGCCCATCGGGGCGGGCGCTATGGCCAGCAGGTCCGGCGTGTCCTCGGCCGAGACGGTGATCCAGACCAGGCTCCCGGCTACCTGTCCGGCCAGGAAGGTCACGACGGCGGCCGGTCCGGCCAGCGCCCAGACCGGCATGTGCGCGGCGCCGCGGGCCAGCACCAGGGCCAGCGGCAGCATGTACAGCACCCGCAGCAGCACCTGCGACAGCAGCGCCGCGTCTCGGCTGATCAGGCGCAGCTCCTTGCGCACCGTGGCCTGGAACGGCCCGGCGGCGAAAGCGCGCGTCGGGCCCTTGGCGCCCTTGCGGGTCTCGGCGCCTTGGGTGGCGGCGGCGGCGTCAGCGAAACGGCGGCCCAGGGTCTGGGCGGCGAACAGGAAGATCCCCGCGCCCAGCACCACCAGGATCAGCAGCGGGATCGGCTCGCCCAGGGCCGCGCGCAGCGGCAGGTCTGCGAACGGCGGCGGCTGGATACGGCCTTCGCGGGCGTCCGTGGCGATGCGGGCGAACAGGCTCTCGCTGGCCTTCTGGCCCATCAGGTTGCGGTACTGGCTGGCCAGGAAGAACGCCGCGCCGATCAGGGCCGCCATCACCTGGGCCACGGTGCGCGTGCGGCGCGGACCGATCAGGGCGAACAGCGCCATGGCCAGCAGCAGGCCGACGCCCGAGGCGGCCAGGGCGGCGGCGGCCAGCACCACGAAGACGCCCAGCCAGGCCGGATGTCCCAGCACGATCGACGGCGTCAGCAGCAGCACCGCCGGGACCATGAACCAGAGCCCGGCATTGACCGCCAGCCCCAGGGCCCGGACGAACAGCACCTTGCGCGGCGCCAGCGGCGAGGAGAACAGCAGATCGAGATCGCCGCGCTCGTAGAGGGCGTCGGCCGAGGCCGCCAGGGTGCTGGACAGCATCAGGGTCAGGATCACCGCCAGCGCCAGGTCGACGATGACCACCGCCAGCGGGACCACCGGAACCTGCTGGCCGCGCAGGGCCAGGCCCATGGCCACGCCGCCGAACACGATCAGGCCGCCCAGGATCACGAAGGCGATCAGCGCGCCGGGTCCCCGCCCCTTGCGCCCCGCCAGAAAGCCGCGCCAGGCCAGGCGCAGCTCGTGGGCCAGCAGCCACGCCGTGCTGGCCGGCTTGAACGGCAGGCTCACGCGACGACGCCCTGAGGGACGGCCTCTGAGGTCAGCTGCAGGAACACGTCCTCCAGCGTCCGGCCGCTGGCCTCGCCGGCCTTGCCGCGCAGCTCGTCCAGCGTGCCCTCGGCCAGCAGGCGGCCGCCGGCGATGATGCCGATGCGGTCGGCCATGCGTTCGGCCACTTCGAGAATGTGGGTGGTCAGGATCACCGTGGCGCCGGCGTCGACGCGGGCCCGCAGCATGTCCTTGACCAGGCGCGCGGCCGCCGCGTCGAGGCCGGTCAGCGGCTCATCCAGGATCAGCAGCTTGGGATCGTGGATCAACGCCCCGGCCAGGGCGACCTTCTGCTTCATGCCGCGCGAGAAGCCCTCGCACCGGCGCCGCGCCTCGCTGGTCAGGCCCAGGGTCTCCAGCAGCTGCTCGGCCCTGGCCTTCGCCGCCTTGGGCTCGATGTTCCAGAGTCCGGCGACGAACTCCAGATATTCAAGCGGGCTGAGCTTGTCGTAGATCATCGCCTCGTCGGGGGCCCAGGCCAGCAGGGCCTTGGCCGCCGCCGGGTCCGTGCGGGCGTCGACCCCGAAGATCGCCACCGCGCCGCTGTCGGGCTGGGTCAGGCCCGCCACCATCCGCAAGGTGGTGGTCTTGCCCGCACCGTTGGGGCCCAGCAGCGCATAGAGCTCGCCAGCGTGGACCGTCAGGTCGAGGTCGGACACCGCGGGCTTGGCGAACGTCTTGTTCAAGCCGCGAACGATCAAGGCTTCCGTCAAAACCCGCCCCCAATACTGCAGGCGGGCATGTGACGCGATCAGCGGGCGAGTGGCAAGGCGCCCTACTCCGCCGCGATCGGGGCCCGCAGCGCCTCCAAGTCGCGAGCCGGCGGCAGGCCGTAGAGGCGGCGGTATTCGCGGCTGAACTGCGAGGGGCTCTGGTAGCCGACGGAGAAGCCGGCCGCGCCGACGTCAAGGCCCTCGACCAGCATCAGGCGGCGGGCCTCATAGAGCCGCAGCTGTTTCTGGTACTGCATCGGCGTCATGTTGGTGACGGCCTTGAAGTGGTGGTGCAGCGAGCTCTCGCTCATGCCCACGTGCTCGGCCAGGAGTTCGATCCGCAGCGGCTGGTCGAAATGCTGGCGCAGCCAGGCGACGGCGCGGGTGACCCGCTGGCCCTGGCCCTCGGCCATGGCGATATGCATCAGGCGCGCGCCCTGCGGACCGCTGAGCAGGCGGTAGAGGATCTCCTGCTCGATCAGCGGCGCCATCGCCGCCACGTCCCCAGGACGGTCCAGCAGGCGCAGCAGCCGCAGGGTGGCGTCCAGCAGTTCCGGCGAGGCCGGGTTCACCGCCACGCCGCGCACGCCGCCCGGCGGAGCGGCCGAGGCCTGCTCGGGCAGGCGACCGATCAGCTCGGCCAGGCGGGCCGGGTTGATCGCCACGCCGACGCACAGATGCGGCTCGGCGTCGCTGGCCTGGAGGATCCGCGCGGTGGCGGGCAGGTCCAGAGCCACCAGCAGGCAGTCGCCGACGCCGTAGTGCAGGTCCTGGTCGCCGACGGTCAGGCACTTGCGCCCGCCGGCCACCAGCCAGAACGACGGCCGCTGGTCGACGTGCAGCCGGCCGCTGGGGGAGCAGCGACGCGTCAGATAGAGGCCGTCGATCGCCGATTCCGGGCCGTCGTCCTTGGCGTAACGGGCGACCAGGCTGGCGATTTCGGCATAGACGGCCGCGCTGTCGGGGGCGTTGTCGGACGCGCTCAAGGGCTTGGTTTCCTGGGGTTTCGGACCATCGAACCTCTACGCCGCCGCGCGCGAGGCGAAAACCGCTCTCACAGCATTTTGCGGGATCGTGCATGAGCTTTGCAGGATCGGCATAACGCCGCCGCCCCGGCGCGTGGCAAACCTCCCGTCGTTCGATCCTCCCCGATCGGTCCCCAAACTCAAGGACACATTCCTATGGCCACCGCTAAAGGCTATGCGGCGCCCGCCGCCGGCGCGCCCCTGGCGCCGTTCAGCTTCGACCGTCGCGCGCCCAACGCCGACGACGTCGTCATCTCGATCAAGTACTGCGGCGTCTGCCACTCCGACATCCACATGGTCGACAACGGCTGGGGCCAGAGCGTCTATCCGATCGTGCCCGGCCACGAGGTCGCCGGCGTGGTCACCGCCGTCGGCGCCAATGTCACCAAGTTCAAGGAAGGCGACCATGTCGGCGTGGGCTGCTTCGTCGACAGCTGCGTGACCTGCAAGGAAGCCCGCGACCTGGACCGCGAGCAGTACCAGCCGGGCCTCGTCCTGACCTACAGCGGCTTCGAGCCGGGGTCGGACACCCCGACCTATGGCGGCTATTCCGACCACATGGTGGTCAAGGAAGACTACGTCCTGTCGATCCCGGAGAACCTGCCGCTAGACGCCGCCGCCC
The DNA here is from genome assembly GCF_058802865.1 of Caulobacter sp. GW822-FHT01G02. Taxonomy (NCBI): domain Bacteria; kingdom Pseudomonadati; phylum Pseudomonadota; class Alphaproteobacteria; order Caulobacterales; family Caulobacteraceae; genus Caulobacter; species Caulobacter sp. GW822-FHT01G02. The sequence continues at coordinate 22,960 of NZ_JBXAON010000001.1, read as the reverse complement.
CGCTGCTGTGCGCCGGGATCACGCTCTATTCGCCCCTGCGCCACTGGAACGCCGGTCCCGGCAAGAAGGTCGCGATCCTGGGCATGGGCGGCCTTGGCCACATGGGCGTCAAGCTGGCCCACGCCATGGGCGCCGAAGTCACGGTGCTGAGCCAGACCCTGTCCAAGCAGGCCGACGGCCTGAGGATGGGCGCGTCGCACTACTACGCGACCAACGATCCCAAGACCTTCGAGACCCTGGCCGGGACCTTCGACCTGCTGATCTGCACGGTCTCGGCCGGCATCGACTGGGGGGCGTACCTGAACCTCCTGAAGGTCGACGGCGCCATGGTGCTGGTCGGCGCGCCGGAAGAGCCCGTGCCGCTGAACGCCTTCGCCCTGATCCCCGGCCGCCGCACCCTGGCCGGCTCGATGATCGGCTCGATCAAGGAAACCCAGGAGATGCTCGACTTCTGCGGCGAAAAGAACATCGTCGCCGACATCGAGGTCATCGCCATCGACCAGATCAACGAAGCCTACAAGCGCATGGCCAGGAGCGACGTGCGCTACCGCTTCGTGATCGACATGAGCACGCTGTAGCCGAAGGTCCCCTTCTCCCGCCAAGGGAGAAGGGGAATTCCTAGAACCGCGTCTTGCAGCCCTGGCGCAGATGCACGCCGCGCAGGAAGCCGCGCCGGGCCAAGCCCGCGTCGACCACCGCGTTCATGTGGCGGTCGGCCGGAGCCGCGCCGGTCATTTCGCGGACCAGGCCGCGGAACGGGATGATGCTGTTGATGATCGTCTTGCCGCCGGCCTCGGCCAGCTTGCCGGCGCGGTTCTCGGTATATTCGTTGCCGATCGTGTAGTCGGGACCCAGCACGGCGTTCAGCTGGGTGATCTCGCCGGCGATCGCCTTGCAGGTCTTCAGGCCCTGCAGGCTGTAGGGATTGTCGAACGCCTTCTCCAGGATCGGCGGGATATCGCGCTTGGAGATGCCGACGTCGCGCGCCGGCTGCGACCCGATATCCACGGCCTTCTTCTTGGCCTCGCCCCAACGGCCGCCCGGCTCGTCCGGCGTCGTCGGCGGCTTCATCTGGGCGTGGGCCGTCGGCGAGATCGCCAGGACGGCCACCGCTCCGATCATGACAAACAGTTTCCGAGACATGGCAACGCCCTCCAACCACACATGAACACCGATCAGGAACGGCAAGCTTGGCCGACGGTTCCCCTGGACGACAAGGCGTCCAAACTAGTTCGGCGGCGTCGCCGCTTCCAGGTCGAACGCGGCGTCGAAGGCGTCGTCGTTGGGAACCACCCCCTCGAGCGCGCTTTCGAACAGGCCCTCCAGCGCGTCCCAGATGAAGGTCAGCTGTTCCAGCACCGCCGGAACCTTGGCCGGATCGAAGCCCGGATAGAGATCCTCGACCAGCCACAGGCCGGTCTCGGCGTCGTAGCCGAAGCGGCAGCCGATCAGGCGGAACTGGGCCTTGGCCACGGTCTCGAACAGGGCCGTCAGGTCGCGGGCCTCGGCCAGATCCTCGGGATCCAGGACCAGGCAACGCGCCTGCAGCCAGCCATGGTCGGGCAGCAGGTAGTAGGCGCCGCCTCCGTCGTCATTGGCCCCGTCGTCATTGGCCTCCTCGCCGCCGGACACTTCCAGCCCGCGATCGATCGCCTCGACCACATAGCCGGCCTCGCGACAGGCCTTGGTCAGGTCGGCCAGCAGGGCGGCTTCCTGGTCGGGGGTGAGGTCGGTCATGGGGGAGAGCTCCTTACGCGATTGGCGTCGGGATTTAACGATAGCAGAAAAGCGCCGACCGCTTGTCATCCCGGAAGCCTCGCAGAGGCTGTCCGGGACCCAGGGGCTAGCGGCAGAGAAGCGGCCCCTGGGTCCCGGCTCTCCGCTTCGCTGCGGCCGGGATGACAAGGGTTTGGAATTTGGAACCGAGCCCCTAGCTCCGGTAGTCCCCGTTGATCGCCACGTACTGCTTGGTCAGGTCGCAGGTCCAGACCGTGGACGAGCCCTTGCCGACGCCGACGTCGACGCTGACCTCGAACTCCTGGTTCTTGACGTAGGCGCTCATCTTGGCTTCGTCGTATTCGGCCGAGACCAGGCCGTCGCGAGCGGCGTAGAGGTCGCCGAACTTGACGCTGATCTTCTCGCGGGCGACCGGCTCGTCGGCGCGGCCGACAGCCATGACGATGCGGCCCCAGTTGGCGTCCTCGCCGGCGAAGGCGGTCTTGACCAGCGGGCTCTCGGCGATGGTGCGGGCGATCTTGCGGGCGCTGGCCGGGCTCTCGGCGCCGTTGACGGTGATCTTGACGAACTTGGTGGCGCCCTCGCCGTCGCGGACCAGCTGCAGGGCCAGGTCCAGCAAGACGGCCTCCAGCTTCTCGCGGAAGTCGGCCAGGCGCCTGTCGCCGGCGCGGTGAATCTTGGGCGCGCCCGATTGCCCGGTGGCGAACAGCAGCAGGGTGTCGTTGGTCGAGCGGTCGCCGTCCACCGTCACGCAGTTGAAGGTCGTGCGGGTATAGAGGCTGACCAGGGTCTGCAGCGCCGCGGGCGCGATGGCCGCGTCGGTGGCCACGAAGGCCAGCATGGTGGCCATGTCGGGCGCGATCATGCCCGAGCCCTTGGCGATGCCGGCGATCTTCACTTCCACGCCGTCGATCAGCGCCGTGGCGTAGGCGCCTTTCGGGAAGGTGTCGGTGGTCATGATCGCCCGGCCCGCCTCGGCCCAGGCGTCGGCCTTCAGGCGGGCTTCGACCTCCGGCAGGCGGGCGGTGATCTTGCTGTCGTCCAGGATGACGCCGATGACGCCGGTCGAGGCCATCATCACGTCGCGCTGGCGACAGTCCAGGCGCTTGCCCACGGCCGTGGCCACGCGGCGCACGGCGTCGGCGCCGGGACGGCCGGTGAAGCTGTTGGCGCAGCCGGCGTTGACGACCAAGGCGCGGACGTCCGCGCCGCCGGTGGCGGCCAGCTGACGCTTGCACCAGTCGACGGGCGCCGAGCCGACGCCATGGCGGGTGAACACGCCCGCCGCCGACGTCCCCTCGGCGAAGCGCATGAGGACCAGGTCCTCGCGCTCGTGCTTGTAGAAGCCGGCGCGACCGGTGGCGATCTCGACGCCGGCGATCGGCGGGATCACCGGGAACGGCACGGCCAGGGGCGAGATCGCCAGTCCGGGCTTGCCCGCGCCCCCTGAGACGGGTTTGGCGGACGCCGGCTTGGCGGGGACCGGGGCGGTCGGGCTGACGAGGTCCTCGCCGGCCGATTTCTGGGCGCGGCGCAGACCGGCGCGCTTCAAGGCGGAGGTCAGAGGATCGACCAGGGCGCGCTCGATCGCGGCGCCGGCGGCGGCCACCGGATTGGCCGAACCCGGCGCGGCCTCGGGGGCCTTCGCGACGGTGGTCTTGCCCGAAGTCTTGCCGGCCATCTGGGGAGTCTTGGTCATGTGGGCCGCTCTTACTTCTTGGCGGGTTGGGCAGGTTGGACGGGCGCCGCCGCCGGCGGGGGAGCGCCCTGCGGCTCCGCCGGGGCGGACGCCGGTTCCTGGGCGCCGGTCGCGCCGGACACGTCCTGGGGCTTGGCGACCAGCATCTCGACCTTGGCCGAGCCGCGCAGCTTCTCGAGAATGTCGCGCACCTGGTCATAGGTCAGGAAGCGCACGATCTGCGGCCGGGCGGCCTCCAGGGTGATCGGCTCCTCGGTGCGCTTGTCCTCGACCTTGACGATGACCCAGCCGCCCTCGGCCGCGAACGGACCGACCAGCGTGCCCTTCTGGGCGTCCTTCAGGGCCACGCCATAGGGCTCGGGCATCACGTCCAGGGTGAAATAGCCCAGGTCGCCGCCATTGAAGCGGGTGGCCTGGTCGGTCGAGCGCTCCATGGCCAGGGCGTCGAACGAGGCCCCGGAGGCCAGCAGCTTCTTGATGCTGTCAGCCTCGGCCTGGCTGCCGACGATGATCTGGCGGGCGCGGATCTCTTCCGAGCGCTTCGAAAGCTTCTGCTGCTCGGCGTAGAGCTTGCGGATGGCGTCCTCGGTGACGGCCTTTTCGACGACGCCCTCGACCAGCATGTCGCCCAGGATGCGCTCGCGGGCGGCGGCCAGGCGGCGCTGGGCCACCGGATCCTTGTCGATCTTGCGCTTGGTGGCTTCCGAGGCCAGCAGCTTCTGGTCGATCACCTCGTCGAGGCGCTGGCGGAAGACCTCGCTGGAGATGTCCAGCGGCTCGCCCTCGCTGATCAGGCCCTGGGCCACGGCCTCGCGCTTGACGTCCGACGCCCAGATCACCTGGCCGTTGACGCGCGCCACCGCGGTGTCGCCAGGCTCCGGCGGCTTGTCGGCGACCTTGTTCTGGCCGCACGCGGCCAGCAACAAGGCGCAGGCGATGGCGCTGATCATACCGACGCGGCGGAAAGTGCTGTTCAAGGCCAAGATCTCCGGCTTTGCTGAAGCCGCTCTAGCGCGGTTTTTCGCCGAGAGGAAACGGCTTCGGCGCGGAAAGCGTTCGAGGCCCCGAAAACCGAGGCGGGACGGCCACTAATGGCCCCAGAAGCCTTACTTGCGCCAGGGTCTTCGCGTTGACACCAAGATGACCGGTGCTTAAGTCTCCGGCCGCACCGGAATAGCGGATTTATCCGCTGATCCAGCGCGACTTCATCTACCGTAGTCGAGGCCACACAGCCTTAGCGCCGGCCTCCTCGTCAAACCGTCCCACCGGATTCCCCCTGCATGCTTGGTCTCGCCAAAAAGCTCTTCGGCTCTTCCAACGAACGCAAGGTCAAGGCCTTCGCCGCGCGGGTGGTGAAGATCAACGCCTACGAAGCCGAGTACGCCGCCCTGTCGGACGAAGCCCTCAGGGGCAAGACCGCCGAGTTCAAGGCCCGCCTCGAAAAGGGCGAGACCCTCGACGATCTTCTGAACGAAGCCTTCGCCGTGGTGCGCGAGGCCGGCAAGCGCGTGCTGGGCATGCGCCACTTCGACGTCCAGATGGTCGGCGGCATGGTGCTGCACTTCTCGGGCATCTCGGAAATGCGCACGGGTGAAGGCAAGACCCTGGTCGCCACCCTGCCCACCTACCTCAACGCCCTGGAAGGCAAGGGCGTCCATGTCATCACCGTCAACGACTACCTGGCCCGGCGCGACGCCGACTGGATGGGCCAGATCTACACCTTCCTGGGCCTCAGCTATGGCGTGATCGTCAACGGCCTGAGCCAGGGTGAGCGTCAGCGCGCCTATCGCAGCGACATCACCTACGGCACCAACAACGAATTCGGCTTCGACTACCTGCGCGACAACCTCGTCTACAGCGTCGATGAGATGGTCCAGCGCGGCCACAACTTCGTCATCGTCGACGAAGTGGACTCGATCCTGATCGACGAAGCCCGCACCCCGCTGATCATCTCGGGTCCCACCGAAGACCGCAGCGAGTTCTACAAGACGATCGACGTGCTGGTGAAGCAGCTGATCCAGGACAAGGGCACGTACGACCACGACGAGAAGCAGAAGCAGGTCATCCTGACCGAGGACGGCCAGGAAAAGATCGAAGAGATCCTGATGTCGGGCGGCCACCTGGCCGAGGACTCGGCGGGCCTCTACGACGCGGCCAACGTCTCGGTGGTGCACCACGTCAACCAGGCCCTGCGCGCCAACGTGCTGTACACGCGCGACAAGGACTACATCGTCAAGGGCGGCGAGGTCATCCTGATCGACGAGTTCACCGGCCGCATGATGACCGGCCGCCGCCTGTCGGAAGGCCTGCACCAGGCCATCGAGGCCAAGGAAGGCGCCGACGTCCAGCCCGAGAACCAGACCCTGGCCTCGGTGACCATCCAGAACTACTTCCGCCTCTACAAGAAACTGTCGGGCATGACCGGCACGGCGTCGACGGAAGCTCAGGAATTCGACGACATCTACAAGATGACCGTCTCGGAAATCCCGACCAACCGCGTCATCAAGCGCATCGACGACGACGACGAGGTCTATCGCACCGAGCGCGAGAAGAACGAGGCCATCCTCAAGCAGATCGCCGACTGCCACGTGCGCGGCCAGCCGATCCTGGTCGGCACCGTGTCGATCGAGAAGTCGGAAGAGCTGTCCAAGCTGCTGTCCAGCTTCTCGTTCGAGAACAACGGCAAGAAGCAGAAGGGCATCCCGCACCAGGTGCTGAACGCCCGCTTCCACGAGCAGGAAGCCGGCATCGTCGCCGACGCGGGCGTGCCCGGCGCGGTGACCATCGCCACCAACATGGCCGGCCGCGGCACCGACATCCAGTTGGGCGGCAATATCGACATGCGCCTGGCCAACTGGCGCCAACAGCAGAAGGGCATGGGCCTGGAGGTCACCCACGAGGACGAGGTCGAGGAGCGCAAGCGCCTCGAGGCCGAGATCGTCGTCGCCCGGGAACAGGCGCTGGCCGCCGGCGGCCTGTTCGTGCTGGGCACCGAGCGCCACGAAAGCCGCCGTATCGACAACCAGCTGCGCGGCCGCACCGGCCGTCAGGGCGACCCGGGCCGGTCGAAGTTCTTCCTGTCGTGCGAGGACGACCTGCTGCGCATCTTCGCCGGCGAACGCCTGGACGCGATCATGCGCACCTTCGGCGTCCAGGAAGGCGAGGCGATCACCCACAAGTGGCTGAACAACGCCATCGCCACGGCCCAGAAGCGCGTCGAGCAGCGCAACTACGAGATCCGCAAGAACCTCCTGAAGTACGACGACGTCGTCAACGACCAGCGCAAGGCCGTGTTCGAGCAGCGCCAGGAGTTCATGGAAAGCGACGACCTCTCGGACATCATCGTCGAGATGCGCCACGACACGATCGACGACCTGATCGCCCGTCACCTGCCGCCCAAGGCCTATGCCGAGCAGTGGGACGTCGAGGGCCTGAAGGAACGCGTCCAGTCGATCCTGGGCCTGGACCTGCCGATCGAGACCTGGGCCGCCGAGGAAGGCATCGCCGACGAGGAGATCAAGGACCGCATCGTCAAGGCCGCCGACGACTACGCCGCCCAGCGCGAAGTGATCATCACGCCCGAGCAAATGCGCTCGGTCGAGAAGAACTTCCTGCTACAGATGATCGACCTGCAGTGGCGCGAGCACCTGATGCACCTGGATCACCTGCGCAACGTCATCGGCCTGCGCGGCTATGGCCAGCGCGATCCGCTGAACGAGTACAAGACCGAAGCCTTCTCGCTGTTCGAAAAGCTGCTGGGCGACCTGCGCACCAACACCACCCGCTGGCTGATGACGGTCGAGATCGCCTATGCCGAGCCGGAGATCCCGCATTCGTCGCTGGAGAACCTGGTCGAGGTCCACCTGGACCCGCTGACCGGCGAGAACGCCGCCGTCGCTGGCGAGATCCCGGACGGCCTGTCGCCGCAACAGCGCCAGGCCCTGCCGATCTCGTCCCTGCCGGAGGAGTGGGAACGCACCAACCGCAACGCGCCCTGCCCCTGCGGCTCGGGCAAGAAGTTCAAGCAGTGCCACGGCTCGCTGGTGTGAGCGGGAACTGAGGTCGAAACGAAGGGCGCCGGACGTTTCGTTCGGCGCCCTTTCGCGTTCAGGGGTGAGGAAGCAGCATGGGTCTGGATCTCAGCCGATGAACTCCAGCGCCAGATCCTTCCACTCCGGATTGACGGTCTCGATCAACCGCAATTTCCAGACCCGCCGCCATTCCTTGATCCGCCGCTCGCGGATCACTGCGCTTTCCCGGCTGTCGTGGACTTCACACCATACGAGCATCGTGCAGCCATATTTGGCGGTGAACCCGCTCACCCGGCTCTGATGCTCGAAGACCCGGCGGCCGATGTCGTCCGTCGAGCCGACGTAGAGCGTTCCGTTGCGACGACTGGCCATGATGTAGACGAAGAACGCCATGGTCGGAGCTTAAGATGAAGCACTCATATAACAACTTATAAGATTATTTAATCCCGTCTTCCCGGCGAAAGCCGGGATCCAGATGGAAGAGCGCTGGGGTGATTTCTATGAGCTCAGAGGTCTTCCAATCAGCCCCAGCGCCTTGAGATCTGGGCCCCGGCTTTCGCCGGGGAGACGGGATTTGTTATCGAGCTTTGGAAGGCGCCAAAAGCACCGCCGCCGCCCCGACCAGGATCACCGCCGCGCTGATACCTGACACCCGCAACCCCGTCGCCACGTCCGCCCCCGCCAGCGCCCCGAAGATCGCCACCCCGGCCGCGCCGCCGACCTGGCGGCAGGCGTTGAGGGTTCCCGAGGCCGCGCCGGCGTCGTGTCGATCGACGCTGGCCAACAGGCCGCTGGTCAGGGCCGGGATCGCCAAGCCCATGCCGCCGGGGATCAAAGCAAAGCCGGGCAGCATCTCCAGCATGCCGCTGTCCGCGCCCAGCCGGGCGGTCAGGCCGTAGCCGCAGGCGGCGATCAGCACGCCGCCGGTCGTCACCGTCCTGGCCCCCAGCCGCGCCACCAGGCGGCCGCTGACCAGGTTCGACAACACGAAGGTCGCCGTCAGCGGCAGGAAGGCGATCCCGGCCTTGCCCGGCGCCCAGTGCAGGGCGCGCAGCATGTAGAGGCCCAGCACGAAGATCAGGCCGTAATAGGTGAAGTTCAGGGCCGATCCGACCACCACCGCCGTCCAGGCCGGGCGCTTGCGGAAGGCCGCCAGCGGCATGGCCGGATGCCTGGCCCTCCGCTCGAACAACACGAAGGCGGCGGCCAGGAGCAGGCCGGCGATCAAAGCCGCCAGCGGCCCCCCGTTCCAGCCGCGATGTCCCCCTTCGATCAGCCCGCCGACCAGCAGAGTGACCGCGGCGACGGCCAGGACCTGACCGGGGATGTCGAACGGGACCCTGGGCCTGGGCGGCGTCTTGGGGGCGACAAGCTGGGTCAGCACCGCCCCGGCCAAGCAGAGCGGCAGGTTGACGAAGAACACCCAGCGCCAGCCGACCGCCTCGACCAGCAGGCCGCCCAGCACCGGTCCGGCGGCGATCGACACCCCGCCGGCGGCGGTCCACCAGCCGACGGCGGCGGCGCGCGCCTTGTCGTCGCCGTGCGCCGCGTGGGCGATCAGCGCCAGCGATGGCGGGATCAGCAGCGCCCCGGCCGCGCCTTGCGCCACCCGGGCCAGGATCAGCGCCAGCGGACTTCCCGCGAAGCCGCAGGCGGCCGAGGCCAGGCCGAACAGCGCCAGCCCCGCCATGAACGCCCGCTTGGGTCCGACCCGGTCGCCGATCGCGCCGGCCGACAGCAGCATGGCCGCCAGGGCCAGCACATAGGCGTCGACCACCCATTGCAGCTGCGCGGTCGGGGCGTCGAAGGCCTTGCCGATGGCGTCCAGCGCGACATTGACGATGGTCACGTCCAGCTGCGTGACCAGGAAGCCGAAGCTGGCGGCGGCGGTAATCCAGCCGAGACGGGAGGGCTTGGTGCTCATGGCCTCCGTCATGCCCCGGTCCGGCGCGCGATTGCTACACGCGCCGATGAACCATTCCGGCGGCGATCGGTCTAGGATGCCGATCATGGACGCCAACATCGCCTCCCCCGCCGCCCTGATCGGCGACCCGACCCGCGCGGCCATGCTGCAGGCCCTGCAGGACGGCCGCGCCCAACCCGCCAGCGCCCTGGCCTGGGCCGCCGGCGTCACCGCCCAGGCGGCCAGCAATCACCTCTCCAAGCTGGTCGACGGCGGCCTGCTGGCGGTCGAGCGCGAGGGCCGGCATCGGTACTACAGGCTGGCCAGCGCCGAGGTGGCCCACGCGATCGAGGCGCTGTCGGTGCTGGCCGCGCCGGTGCGCTCCCTGGAGATCCCGCGCTCGCCCAAGGCCCGGGCGCTGCGGGACGCGCGGTGCTGCTACGGCCATCTGGCGGGGCGTCTGGGCGTGAAGGTCTGCGAAGCGCTGGTCGACCGCGACCTGATCCGACCGGCGGATGGAAAACTCTACGACGTCACGGCCGAAGGGCGACGCTGGTTCGAGGACCTGGGCGTCGCCGTGGACGCCCTGCGCTCGCCGCGCGGCGTCGCCCGCCAATGCCTGGACTGGACCGAGCGGCGGCATCACCTGGCCGGACCGCTGGGGGTGAAGCTGCTGGCGGCGATGACGGCGCGCGGCTGGCTGGCGCTGGAGGCCAAGGGGCGCGCGGTCAGGGTGACGGCCGAGGGGGCGCTGGCTTTGCGGGAGCGGCTGGGGTTGAGCCTGGAGGATGAGGGACGGGTCGCGGCTTAGGGATTATCCTCTCCTCCCCCTCTTGGGGGAGGGGGACCGCCGAACGGCGGTGGAGGGGGTCAGCCGCGGCGAGCGCGCCACCGCTTCGCGGACTCCCTCCGTCTCGATGCGTATTCGCATCGATCCACCTCCCCCTAATGGGGAGGAGAGCCCCCCGCGCGCCTCCTAAGGCCGCAGGACCACGCCCACATCCGCCGGCGTCCCGCCGTCCACCTGCGCCAGGTACGCCGCCTGGACGGCCTCGCGGCCCTGTCCGGTCTCCACCTTCAGCCACCGCGGCGCATCGGCCACGAACCCGCTCCACGCCGCGCCATAGCGTCGCTCGAATTCCCCCGGCGCCCAGTCCTGCCGCCGCTTGGCGATGCGGTCCGGGGCGAAGAAGAAGGCCGGCGTCGGGCCGGGCAACGCCCCGCCGCCTGTCTTGGGCGCCTGCCAGTGGGTGCCGCCGACCAGGATCGAGGCCTTCAGCGCATCGGCGAACCGGTTGTGAACGCTCGCCAGCACCGCCGCATCGCCCGCGAAGTCGACGAAGGCCGCCGGTCCCTCGATCGGCGCCGTCGCCAGGTCGTCGTACAGCACGACCTGATCGTAGAACCCCAGCCCTTCGACGAAGGCCTTGTTGCGTGGGGAGGTCAGGCCCACGACCTTGACCCCGCCGCGCCGCTTCAGCAGCGCCGCCAGGCCGATCGCCGTCTTGGACGAGGCGCTGGACAGGATCACGCTGGCCGCGCCGTAGAAGCCGTGCTCGTCGAACTGGTCGTCGATCAGGAACGCGGTGGTGAACAGCGGCTGCAACAGCGCCTTGTGCGCCTCCAGACCATCGTCCTCGCCCACCGCCTGATACTGGTTGTAGACCACCGCCAGATGCTGGCGGTGCGGCGCCACGTCGGTGAAGCCGGTCTTGCCCGGCTTGGCCAGCACCGTCAGATGCGTCGACATCGGCCAGTAGCCATAGAACCTCTGACCGACCGCGATGTCCGGGTGGGCCGAGGCCTCGACCCGGGCGTGACCCCAGACCGGCACCCGGCCGAAGCCGTCCGGGCCGGGGAAGAAGTCCCAGTACTTCATCGCCTCGCCGAACACGGCGTAGGTGATGTTGTTGGCCGTCAGGGCGAAGCTCTCGATCGCCAGCCGCACCTCGCCATCGTTCAGCGGCGCGGGCGCGGCGTCACGGAATTCCGTGCGGCGCAGGTCGCTCTTGGCGACGACGAAATCCCAGGCCATGCGTAGCCTCCCAGCTTCATTTGACCGGAGTTAGCGGGAGGCCGCGCGGCAAGTCAAACACACGTTTGACCTCAGATCACCCGCCGCCACGGGGCGACACGGCGGCGCGCTCAGGAGCGGTGCGATTGTCACGGGGACAATGTTTCCGTTGCGACGCGTGGCGCGAGGGTTCAGGTCGGGACCAGTCCAGCTCGCGATTGGAACCGCCATGACCGCCACGCCCCTGCCCTTGCGCCACTTCCTGCTGGCCCTGGCCGTGGTGGCGGTGTGGGGCACCAATTTCGTGGTCATTCGCATCGGCCTGAACCATCTGCCGCCGCTGCTGTTCGCCACCTTGCGCTTCTGCATGGTGCTGGTTCCGATGGTGTTCATCGTCAAGCGGCCGGCGGTGTCGTGGAAAAACCTCGCGGCCTATGGCCTGCTGATCGGGGCGGGGCAGTTCGGCCTGCTGTTCGTGGCCATGAAGGGCCACATCTCGCCGGGCCTGGCCTCGCTGATCCTGCAGACCCAGGTGTTCTTCACCATCGGCATGGCCATGTGGATCAGCAAGGAGCGGATCCAGGGCTTCCAGGTCGCGGCCCTGCTGCTGGCCGTCGCCGGCATCGTGGTGATCGCCGCCCACGGCGGCGGGGCGGCCACGCCGCTGGGCGTGATGCTGGGCCTGCTGGCCGCGCTCAGCTGGTCGGGCGGCAACATCGTCGCGCGCCAGGCCGGGCCGGTGAACATGCTGGGCTACGTCGTCTGGGCCAGCCTGTTCTCGATCCCGCCGCTGTTCGCCATGTCGCTGTGGCTGGAAGGCTGGCCGGCCATCGTTCAGGGCGTGACCAGCGCCAGCCTCGGAACCTGGCTCGCCGTGGCCTGGCAGGCCGTGGGCAACACCATGTTCGGCTATGCCGCCTGGGGCTGGCTGCTGGCCCGGCACCCGGCCGCGACGGTGACCCCGATGGCCCTGCTGGTGCCGGTGTTCGGCATGAGCGCTTCGGCCCTGGTGCTGGGCGAGGGCCTGCCGGCCTGGAAGCTGATCGCCGCGGCGCTGGTGCTGACGGGCCTGGCGGTGAACATGCTGTGGCCGAAGGTGCGGATGAAGTTCCTGGCGGCGGCCTGATACCCATACCCGTCTCCCCGGCGAAGGCCGGGGTCCAGATCGAACTCACGAGTCTCGGTGGGCCGGGCAACGATCGTCGGCGCATCATGCCAAACTGCTCCGGATGAATCTGGGCCCCGGCCTTCGCCGGGGAAACGGGGGTTGGGATACTTGACCTCCCCCGCGTCACCCGCCTGACCCTGCCTCAAAACAGGGAGGCCGCCATGACGCCGTTCGAGGTGAACTGGACCCGCGAGGCCATCGACAAGGTCCTCGCCCAGGTTCGCGCCTATGAGTTCCCGCCGGCGCCGGAAGGCGGCGGCTGGGGCTATGGCTGTGACGCGGATTTCCTGAAAGCGCTCTGCGCCTACTGGACCGACGGCTTCGACGTCGCGGCGGCGCAGGCCAACCTCAACCGTTTCCCGCAGTTCACCGCGACGATCGAGGATCTCGACATCCACTTCGTCCACGTGGTCGGCGAGGCGAAGGGCAAGCGGCCGCTGCTGATCAGCCACGGCTGGCCGGGCAGTCACTTCGAGTTCTGGGACGCCATAGAGCCCCTGGCCTTCCCCTCGCGCCACGGCGGCGATCCGGCCGACGCCTTCGATCTCGTCATCCCGTCGCTGCCGGGCTTCGGATTTTCGGGAAAGCCCAAGCGCCCGCTCGGCCAGCGCGCCACGGCGCGGATCTTCGACACGCTGATGACGCAGGTCCTCGGCTACCCGACCTATCTCGCCCAGGGCGGCGACTGGGGCGGCCTCGTCACCTCGTGGCTGGGCCTGGACCACGCCGCGCATGTGAAGGCCATCCACCTCAACATGATCGGCCTGCGCCCAGCCGGACCGCCGACGACGCCAGAGGAGATCGCCTGGATCACCGACTTCGGCGCCCAGATGGACGCCTACGGCGCCTATTTTCGCTTGCAAGCGAGCAAGCCGCAGTCCGTCGCCTGGCTGGGGGCCAACAACCCCGTCGGCCAGGCCGCCTGGATCCTGGAGCGCTTCCACGACTGGGCCGACCTGTCGACCAAGCCGTTCGAGCGGGTGTTCACGCGCGACCAGCTGCTGACCAACCTGATGCTCTATGTGATGACCGGCGGGTTCACGACCGGCGCCTGGTACTATCGCGGGATGCTGGAGGAAGGCGGCCCCGTCCTGGCGCAGGGCCAGCGCTGCGAGACGCCCACCGCCTTCGCCAACTTCCCCGGCGAGAGCATCTACAAGCCCCCGCCGCGCTCGTGGGCCGACCGCGCCTACAACATCACCCGCTGGACCGACCAACCGCGCGGCGGCCACTTCGCGGCGATGGAGGAGCCGGGGCTGTTCGTCGACGACGTGCGGGCCTGGGCGCGGAGCTTATAGGCGCGCGCGCGACCTGAAGATTTTCTGACCCGTCGGCGAGAATATCCGACCACTTCGCCCGCTCCCGCGCGGCTAAGGTCGCGCCCGTCGTCGCCTGGATTACAAGTACGAGGAAACGCCGATGTCCGACCGCAAGCTCCACCCCGAAACCCTGGCTCTGCACGCCGGCTGGCGCGCCGATCCCGCCACGGGGGCCGTGGCCCCGCCGATCTACCAGACGACCTCGTACCAGTTCGAAAGCGCCGAGCACGCGGCCGACCTGTTCGCCCTGCGCAAGCTCGGCAATATCTATACGCGGCTGGGCAACCCCACGACCGACATCCTGGAGCAGCGTCTGGCGGCTCTTGAAGGCGGCGCCGCGGCCCTGGCCGTCGCTTCGGGCCAGGCGGCCTCGGCCCTGGCGATCCAGAACCTGGCCCGGGCCGGCGACAACATCGTCAGCTCGACCGACCTCTATGGCGGCACCTGGAACCTGTTCGCCAACACCCTGCGCGACCAGGGGATCGAGGTCCGCTTCGTCGATCCGCAGGACCCGCAGGCCTTCGCCCGCGCCACCGACGAACGCACCCGCGCCTACTACGCCGAGACCCTGCCCAACCCGAAACTGACCGTCTTCCCGATCGCCGAGGTGGCGCAGATCGGCCGCGAGCTGGGCGTCCCCCTGATCGTCGACAACACCGCCGCCCCGCTGCTGGCCCGACCGCTGGAGCACGGCGCGGCGATCGTCGTCTATTCGACCACCAAATATATCGGCGGCCACGGCACCTCGATCGGCGGCGTCATCATCGACGGCGGCAATTTCGACTGGACGGCCCATCCCGAGCGCAGCCCGACCCTGAACACGCCCGACCCCAGCTATCACGGCGCGGTGTGGTCGGAGGCCGCCAAGCCGCTGGGTCCGATCGCCTATGTCCTGCGCGCCCGCACGGTGCTGCTGCGCGACCTGGGCGCGGCCCTGTCGCCGTTCAACGCCTTCCAGATCCTGCAAGGGCTGGAGACCCTGCCGCTGCGCATCACCCGCCATAGCGAGAACGCCGCCGCCGTGGCCCAGGCGCTTTCCCAGACGCCGGGCGTGACGCGCGTGATCCACCCCAGCGTTCAGACCGGCCTCCAGCGCGAGCGCGCCGACCGCTATCTGTCGGGCGGCTATGGCGGCCTCGTCGGCTTCGAGCTGGCCGGCGGACGCGAGGCGGGCCGCAAGTTCATCGACGCGCTGAAATTGTTCTACCACGTGGCCAATATCGGCGACGCGCGCAGCCTGGCGATCCACCCGGCCTCGACCACCCACTCGCAGCTCAGCGCCGAGGAGCAGGCGGCGAC
Source organism: Caulobacter sp. GW822-FHT01G02 (assembly GCF_058802865.1). NCBI lineage: Bacteria > Pseudomonadati > Pseudomonadota > Alphaproteobacteria > Caulobacterales > Caulobacteraceae > Caulobacter > Caulobacter sp. GW822-FHT01G02. Next base: position 7,790 of record NZ_JBXAON010000001.1, on the reverse strand, counting down.
GGGGGTGTCCGACGGCTATGTGCGCCTGTCGATCGGCCTGGAGCACATCGACGACATCCTGGCCGACCTGAACCAGGCCTTGGCGGCGGCCCAGTAGGTCGATCGCCCGCCGCGCGGGTTCCGCTTGCCCGGAGCCCGCGAGCGCCTCTATCCAGAGGACATGACAAGCCACCGCTACGATTTCGCCTCCGACAACGTCGCCGGCGCCATGCCCGAGGTGATGGAGGCCCTGGTCGCCGCCAATGCCGGGACGGCCTCGGGCTACGGGACCGACCACATCAGCAAGGCCGCCGGCGACCGTATCCGCGCCCTGCTGGACGCCGACGCCGAGGTCAGGTTCACGGCCTCGGGCACGGCGGCCAACGCCTTCGCCCTGACCCTGCTGGCCGCCCCGCACGAAGCGGTGCTGGCCCACGAGCACGCTCACATCTGCACCGACGAGACCGGCGCCCCGGGCTTCTTCAGCCAGGGCGGCGGACTGATCGGCCTGCCGGGCGCCTCGGGCAAGATCGCGCTGGCGGGTCTCGAGGCGGCCCTGGCGCGGCCCGAGGTCTCGTACAACCAGCCCGCCAACGCCCTGTCCCTGACCACCGCCACCGAATACGGCACGGTCTATTCGGAGGCGCATCTGCGGGCGCTGATCGCCCCGGTGAAGGCCAAGGGCTATGGCGTCCACCTGGACGGCGCCCGCCTGGCCAACGCCGTGGCCGCCGGCTTCGACCTGAAGAGCGTGGCCAGGATGGGCGTCGATATCCTGGTGATGGGCGGCACCAAGGCCGGCTCGACCCCGACCGAGGCCGTGGTGTTCCTCAACCCCGATCACGCCCGACGCCTGGACGCGCGCCTCAAGCACGCCGGCCAGCTGGTGTCCAAGGGCCGCTTCCTGGCCGCCCCGTGGCTGGGCCTGCTGGGCGAGGACGGCTCCACCGGTCCCTGGGCCGCTCGCGCCGCCCACGCCAACGCCATGGCCCGCAAGCTGGCCGACCTGATGCCGTTTCCGATCAAGCACCCGGTCGAGGCCAACGGCGTCTTCGTCGAGATGGACGACCCCACCCTGGAGCGCCTGCGCGGCGAAGGCTGGTTCGTCTATCGCTTCCTGGACGGGACCGTGCGCTTCATGTGCTCGTGGGCGACGACGCCGGAAATGGTCGACGACCTGGGCGCGGCGCTGGGGCGGGTGGCCTAACGCCTGACGCTTGTCAGCACATATAAACATCCATAGGTTGAGATTATCGCAAAAATTCCCAATCGCTTGGGTTTTTGGTAGTCTCGCATGGTCACGTTGCTGCGCTACGGCAGGATACGGGTCGTCATCTATTCGGAAGACCATCGACCGAGCCATGTGCATGTCGTTGGAGCCGATCAGGCGGCAATTCTGTTCCTGAACTGCAATGACGATCCGCTCTCGCATGGCCCCGTCGCCATTCGGGAGAGCTACGGCTTCCTGGCGCGGGAACTGGCGCCAATCATCGAACAGGTCGAGGCCAACCTCGATCTGCTCTGCACGGAATGGAGACGCGTGCATGGCGATTACCGATGAAGAGATCGAAGCGGCGACGCGACGTGGCGAGGCTTCGCGGGCCCAAAGCCCCCAGGCCGTGGCGGCGCGTTATGACTCCGCGCGAGGCCTCGTGGAAATCGCCCTGGCGAACGGCGCCTTCTTCAGTTTTCCCCCACACCTCGCCCAGGCGCTGCAAGATGCGACGACCGTCCAACTGAAGACGGTCGAGATCGTCGGCGCGGGCACGGGGCTGCACTTCCCGGCGATCGACGCCGATCTCTACATCCCCGCCCTGATCGAGGGCGTCTTTGGCTCGAAGGCCTGGATGGCGGCCCGAATGGGTCAGCAGGGTGGTCTCGCGCGGACCGACAGCAAGGCCGCGGCCGCAAGGGCGAATGGCAAGCTGGGCGGTCGACCGCGAAAGACGGGCTAAGTCCCGAGCCGCTGTAACCCCTCATCCCCCCACGCCTGCGGCGCGGGTCCCTCCTTCTCCCTCTGGGAGAAGGTGACAACGGGGGCCGCGGCCGCTTCAGCCGCCGCGCTGGCGCTCGTCTCGGTGATCCCCAGCAGCTTGGCGATCTCGCTGGCCGGGGCCGGGCGGCTGATGAAATAGCCCTGGATCTCGGCGCAGCCCTGGCCGCGCAGGGCGTTGAGCTGCTCCAGGGTCTCGACGCCCTCGGCCGTGGTGACGATGCCCATCGACGAGCCGAGGTCCAGCACGGCCTTGATGATGGCCATGGCGTCGCTGTCTTCCAGGATGTCGCGGACGAAGGTCTGGTCGATCTTGATCTTGTCGAACGGGAAGCTGCGCAGATAGCTGAGCGAGCTGTAGCCCGTGCCGAAGTCGTCCATCGAGATCCGCACGCCCAGGGCCTTCAGGTCGTGCAGCATCGACATGTTGGCGGCGCTGTCCTGCAGCAGCACCGACTCGGTGATCTCCAGCTCCAGGCGCTCAGCCGGCAGGCCCGAGGCGGCCAGAGCCGAGACGACGGTGCGCACCAGGCCCCGGTCGCGGAACTGGGCCGGCGACAGGTTCACCGCCAGGCGCACGTGATCGGGCCATCGGGCCGCTTCCGCGCAGGCCGTGCGCAGCACCCAATCGCCCAGCGGGACGATCAGGCCGATCTCCTCGGCCAGCGGGATGAAGTCGGCCGGCGAGACCATGCCCCGGTCGGGGTGGCGCCAGCGCAGCAGAGCCTCGCAGCCCGTCACCCGCTCGTCGCCCAGATTGTACAGCGGCTGATAGTAGAGCTCGAACTCGCCGGCCGTCAGGGCCCGGCGCAGATCGAGCTCAAGCGCGCGGCGGGCCTGCAGCTGCTCGTCCATGGCGCGTTCGAAGAAGTGGAAGGCGCCGCGACCGTCGGCCTTGGCGCGATAGAGGGCCATGTCGGCCTTCTTCAGCAGTTCGTCGGCGTCCTCGCCGTCCGACGGCGCGGCGGCGACGCCGACGCTGGCGCCGATCACCACCTGGTGACCCTGCAGGTCGAACGGCGCCGACATCGCCTCGACGATGCGCTCGGCCAGGCGCGTGGCGCCGGTCATGTCGGACAGGCCGGCCTGGACCACCGCGAACTCGTCGCCGCCCAGGCGGGCCACGGTGTCGCCTTCGCGCACGCAGCTACGCAGCCGTTCGGCGGCGACGCGCAGCAGCTCGTCGCCCAGCGGGTGGCCCAGGGTGTCGTTGACGGTCTTGAAGCGATCCAGGTCGATGAAGTGCACGGCCAGCTGGTCGCCCTTTCGGGCGCGGCGGGCCAGGGCCTCGGACAGGTGTCGCTGGAACAGCACGCGGTTGGGCAGCTCGGTCAGCGGATCATAGTGCGCCAGGCGCGCGATCTGGGCCTCGGCCCGCTTGCGTTCGGCGATGTCTTCCGAAACGCCCAGCAGGTATTCGGCCTGCCCCTCGGCGTTGCGCAGGGCGATCTTCTTGGTGCGGAGGATGGCCATGCCGCCGTCCTTGCGCGGCACGTGGTCTTCCTCGATCACGCGGACCTCGCCCGACTCCAGGACCTCGCGGTCGCGCTCGACATAGAGCGCCGCCAGCTCGGCGTCGTGGAAGTCGGCGTCGGTCTTGCCGATCACCTCGGCGCGGGGCCGGCCCAGCATTTTCTCGCCGGCGCGGTTCAGCAGCACATAGCTGTGATCGTCGGCGCGCTTGACGAACACCATCGAGGGCATGGCCTCGACAATGGCGGTCATGAAGGTTTCAGCGCGCTCGACATCGGCCTTGGCGGCGGCCAGATCGGCCACGCCCCGGCGGTTGGTCTCGTTGGCGGCCTGCAGCAGACCCAGCACCGTGCCAACGCCGAGATACCGGCCCCCCTCGGTGACGATGAAGCCGCGCAGCAGGTCGGACGCCCGGTACGACAGGCTGTCGCTGGTGAAGTCGGCCAGGGCCGTGTCGGCGTCGACGACCAGCGGCTCGCTGTCCATCAGCGTCGAGATCGGACGGTTGGCGTAGAGGGCGCGGCCGTATTCGGCGGCCATGCGCAGGAAGAAGGCGTTGCGTTCGACCAGGCCGATCGGGCGGTCGTCGGCGTCGACGACGGGCACGATCAGGGTGTCGGGCTCCTCACGGAACCGTTCGTACAGGGCTTTGCCGAGATCGTCCTGACGCGCGGGGGTCAGGGAAGAAACGGTATCCCGCAGGGTGAACATGGCAACGCCTCCACTCGCGGAGGGAGGGATCATTTCCTCGGCTAACAGCGTGCTAATGGTCCCGCTTGAACGGGGTTATTTCGCGAAAACTTCATGGCGACGTCACAGTGCTTGCGGGCCCGTTTACCGTTCCCGTCTACTCTGACTGGCGACCTGAACCCGGCGCCCGTTATCCATGAAAATCCCGGGCCGGGAAATCCTCTCGGGAAATCCTCTGGCGGGGCGAGCTTGACCACCGGCTCCTCCGATCGTCGAACGCGGCGCCCGCGGGCGCCCCCGGACGGCGTGATCAGCCCATTTCCTTCCTGGCGTCCCCCAGCAGCACCTGGCCAACCCAGCTGACGATCCCCGTCACCACGGCCGCCTGCACCCCGGCCCACAGGCCGTTCACCGCCAGACCGTCCAGGAACCAGGCCACCAGCCCGATCATCGCCGCGTTCACCACCAGCAGGAACAGGCCCAGGGTCAGGAGGGTCAGCGGGAAGGTCAGGACGGTGACCACCGGCCGGACGATGGCGTTGACGATCCCCAGCAGCAGGCCGGCGATCAGCAGGGTCTTCCAGCCGTCGGCCGTGACGCCGGGCACGATGCGCGCGGCCAGCCACAGGCCGGCGGCGGCGATCAGGATGCGGAAGATGAAACGGAACATGCGGCGCGACTCCCCTCTCGATGGACGGAGATTGGCCCAATCCCGCCCCCGATCAAAGTGACGCCGCATTCGTACAATATCCCAGCGGGCAACTCGGACATTACAAATGCGTTACCACTCTTCCAACCGCCGTTTCGCGAACTATCTAGTCCCTCGTGTGGGGGATGATCGCGCGCGATTGGCGAGCGGATCCGCACGCAAGGGGATATGAAAAGTATGGCCGTGAATTCTCTATCGGTGATGTCGCCGGACGGCGGCCTGTCGCGATACCTCACCGAGATCCGCAAGTTCCCGATGCTGCCCAAGGACGAGGAGTTCATGCTCGCCCAGCGTTGGAAAGAGCATCAGGACTCCGAAGCCGCCCACAAGATGGTCACGTCGCACCTGCGTCTCGTGGCCAAGATCGCCATGGGCTATCGCGGCTACGGCCTGCCGATCGGCGAGGTGATCTCTGAAGGCAATGTCGGCCTGATGCAGGCCGTCAAGAAGTTCGAGCCCGATAAGGGCTTCCGCCTGGCCACCTACGCCATGTGGTGGATCCGCGCCTCGATCCAGGAATACATCCTGCGCTCGTGGTCGCTGGTGAAGATGGGCACGACCGCCGCGCAGAAGAAGCTGTTCTTCAACCTGCGCAAGGCCAAGAGCCAGATCGAAGCCTTCCAGGACGGCGACCTGCGTCCCGACCAGGTCAGCGCCATCGCCACCAAGCTGGGCGTGCTGGACAGCGAGGTCATCTCGATGAACCGCCGCCTGTCGGGTCCCGACGCCTCGCTGAACGCGCCGCTGCGCGCCGACGGCGAAAGCGAGTGGCAGGACTGGCTGGCCGACGACGACCAGGTGTCGCAAGAGACCGTCGTCGCCGAGAACGAGGAGAAGTCGCTGCGGATGTCGCTTCTGGAAGAAGCGATGGTCGAGCTGACCGACCGCGAGCGTCACATCCTGACCGAGCGCCGCCTGAAGGACGACCCGACCACCCTGGAAGAACTGGCCGCCCAGTACGGCGTCAGCCGCGAACGCGTCCGCCAGATCGAGGTCCGGGCGTTCGAGAAGCTGCAGAAGACCATGCGCGAGGCGGCGATCGCCAAGAACATGGTGGATGCGTAAGGCTAGAGCTCACGTCAGTGAGACGGAAAGGGGCGCTCGCCGAGCGCCCCTTTTTTCGCTGCGCCACGGTCCTGAAGGTCCGGTTGCCGGCAAGGCGCCGGCGGCGAATTTCGACCCTAGTCGGACCTTCGCCCCGCCCGCTTTTCGGCGCGGCGCCCGAGGTCCGGTTTCAGGCGCGGACCAGGTTTCCGCACTCGACCCATGGCTGAAGTTGGGAAGGTCCGCACGTCGGTAGCAGTCCAAGCATGGCGACGCCTTGGAACCTGAGCTAGCCTGCGCATTATGGGCAACTCGACGCTTGAAACCCTCCGTTACACTGAAGGTGTTCAGTTTATCCCGCCGCTGTCTCAGGCCGAGCTCGCTTCCGCTGGAAGTGAGTTGGGCGCTTCGCTTCCGCCGGACCACATCGCCTTCTTGGAGGAGGCCAATGGTGCGACGGCGTATTGGGGCTATTTCCGCATCTTCGGGCTTGGGCGAGATCGCGCGGGTATAAGCGCGTGGAACGCTCAAGATTGCTGGAAGTTTGCATGGCAGGGGCGGTGCGACGAATACCTCTGCTTTGCGGAAACCGCCTGGGGCGATCAGTATGCCTATTCGCTGACTGAGACTGGTCCCACGTCTGTGTATGTCCTTGATGCCCTCGCAATGTCGGCAACAAGAGTGGCAGAATCGTTCTCGGAGTTCCTAGCAAGCGAGTTCCTTCGCTGCGCGCGCGATCCCTATGACGTCGTGCTGAAGGAGGTAAAGGAGAGGCTCGGGCCCTTGCTACTTGCCGATCACATTGCATACGTACCCTCCCCACTGATCGGCGGTGAAGATCATGCCAAAGGAGTGATGCGACTGCCCGCGCGGGCTGCGATGATCATAAACGGCGACATAGCGGTTCAACTCGACGCGGCATCGCCCAACGCTGAGCTGATTGAAGTCTCGGACGTATTGGACGTCCAAGGGCGGCCGCGTGTCAAACTCATCTGGAGCAAGTGAATTACGTCGCCGAGCCTGCTTCCCGCACGAAGGCTAACGTCTCTTTCCCACCCCGAACAGACGATGGGCAGGTCCGCTATCGGACGTCTGCGGCCGGCTTTGCTTGTATCGGTGTGCTCCCTCATCTCCAGGCGGGAATGACCGAGCTTTTTATGGTGCTATGAGCACGGCAATGACCGACACGACCGCTCCCCTCCCGCAGTTGATCCTCCTGCCTGGCCTGCTCAACGACGCCGCGCTGTGGCGGGACCAGATCAGCGGCCTCTCCGACGTCGCCCGGCCGTGGGTCCCCGACCTGACGCCCTACGCCACGATCCGCGACATGGCGCGAAGCGTGCTGGAGAAGGCCGAGCCGACCTTCGCCCTGGCCGGGTTCTCGATGGGCGGCTACGTGGCCCAGGAGATCGCGCGGATCGCGCCCCAGCGCATCGAGCGGCTGGCCCTGCTGGACACCTCGATGCGCGTCGACACGGCCGAGCGCGCCGCCCAGCGCCGGGCCCTGAACAAGGCGGCCGCCAAGGGCGGGACGTTCCTGGGGATCGGCCAGGCGATCATGAAGAGCTATGTCGACGCCTCGCGCCTGGACGACGCCGACCTGACCGGCCGCATCGTCGACATGACCCAGCGCCTGGGCCGTGAGGTCTTCCTGCGCCAGAACAGCCTGGAGCGCGAGGACGGCGAGGCGGCGCTGAAGGCCCTGCGCGTGCCGCTGGTGGTCATTGTCGGCGAGAACGACCAGATCACGCCCGCCGCCGGTCATCGCGCGATGGCGGCGGCGATCGGCTGTTCGCACCTGCTGGTCATCCCCAACACCGGCCACTGTCGCTGCAACTTGGGTCGATCCCACTAAGGCATTGAAAACCTTATAGATCGACCCAAGCCACAACCTGAGAAAAC